>NZ_JBVIPU010000008.1:16750-126607 GCF_055577645.1 Streptomyces sp. NPDC033180
GCGCGCCCGGCCACGACGGACCCGCGAGGGGAAACGGCGACCGACAGCCCAGCGCCCGAAGGGGCGCGGGGAACTGCGCGACAAGCCACGACGGGCCGGCGGAAAGGAACGGCGGTCGGCAGCCCAGCGCCGAAGGGGGCGCGGGGAACTGCGCGCCCGGCCACGACGGACCCGCGAGGGGAAACGGCGACCGACAGCCCAGCGCCCGAAGGGGCGCGGGGAACTGCGCGACAAGCCACGACGGGCCCCCGGCGAAGGAGACCGGCAGCCCAGGTCAGACCGTGGTCTCCGACTCCCGCCCGGCGGCGGGAGTCATCGGCTCGGTTTCCCGCCCGGCGGCGGGGGGTGCCGCCGAAGCAGCAGCCCGACGCCCCGCCGCAAGCCGCACCGCATTACGCCGCGCGGAGCGCACCGCATCCCAGGTCAGCAACGTCAACGCCAGCCACACGAGCCCGAACCCGGCCCACCGCTCGGGCGGCATCGCCTCGTGGAAGTACAGGATGCCGAGCAGGAACTGGAAGACGGGCGCGAGGTACTGCAGCATCCCCAGCGTCGCGAGCGGCACCCGGATCGCCGCGGCGCCGAAGCAGACCAGGGGGATGGCGGTGACCACACCGGTCGCCGCGAGCAGCACCCCGTGCCCGAAGCCCTCCGTCCCGAACGTGGCGTCGCCCCGCACACTCAGCCACACCAGGAAGCCGACGGCGGGCAGGAACTGGATCGCGGTCTCGGCGGCGAGCGATTCCAGACCGCTGAGCCCGACCTTCTTCTTCACCAGGCCGTACGTGGCGAAGGAGAAGGCGAGGCAGAGCGAGATCCACGGCGGCTGTCCGTACCCGAAGGCGAGGACGAGGACCGCCGCGAGGCCGACGGCGACGGCCGCCCACTGCACGGGACGCAGCCGTTCGCCGAGGAGCAGGACGCCCATGGCGATGGTGACCAGGGGGTTGATGAAGTAACCGAGGGAGGCCTCGACGACGTGGCCGGAGTTCACGGCCCAGATGTAGACGCCCCAGTTGATCGTGATGACCGCCGCGGCGATCGTCACCAGGCCCAGCTTGCGCGGTTGGCGGATCAGCTCGCCCGCCCAGGCCCAGCGCCGCACGACGAGGAGCGCGATGCCCACCAGGACGAGCGACCACACCATGCGGTGCGCGAGGATCTCGCCTGCCCCGGACGGCTTGAGCAGGGGCCAGAAGAGGGGCACGAGGCCCCACATTCCGTAGGCCGCGACACCGTTCAGGAGTCCTATGCGCTGTTCGCCCTTCGACTGCTCAGCTGCGCCGGCGTCCACGGCTCCTCCTTGGTGCGCGGCAGCCTCGCGCTGCCTCCAAGAAGGTAGCGGCAGGAGGGCCCACCTGTCATGCCCGTATCGGGAGGACGGTCATGACGCCCCAAGAGCCCGTGCGGCGACCCGAACCGGGATCAACTCTCGACCCCCGCCGAGACCGCGTCAGCGACCGGCGTCGTCGGCCGCCCGATGAGCCGGGCCAGATCGCCACTCGTACCGGCGAGCAGACCTCGCTCGATCGCCGAGTCCACGTCGACGAGGATCGCGGCGAGCTGCTCGGGAAGGCCGGCGCCGGTCAGGATCGCGAGGTTCTGCTCGGCGGGGACGTCCGCGTACGAGATGTCCTTGCCGGTCTGCCGGGCGATCTCGGCGGCGTACTCGGCGAAGCTCCACGCGACATCGCCGCTCAGCTCGTACACCTTGCCCTCATGGCCCTCGCCGGTCAGTACGGCGACGGCGGCCGCCGCGTAGTCGGCGCGTGCGGCGGAGGCGACCCTGCCATCGCCCGCGGAGGCCACGACGGCACCGTGCTCCAGGACGGGGGCGAGGTTGGCCGTGTAGTTCTCGTGGTACCAGCCGTTGCGCAGGAACGTGTGCGGCAGTCCGGAGTCGAGGATGAGCCGCTCGGTCTCCTTGTGCTCGGCCGCGAGGTCGAAGTCGGCGTCGGGCCCGCCCAGGACACCGGTGTACGCGAGCAGCGCGACACCCGCGGCACGTGCCGCGTCGATGACCGCGCGGTGCTGCGGCACCCGGCGGCCCACCTCGCTGCCGGAGATCAGCAGGACCCTGTCGCCCGCGGCGAAGACACCGGCGAGGGTCTCGGGCGCGCTGTAGTCCGCGATCCGCAGGTCGACGCCCTGCGCGGCGAGATCGGCGGCCTTCTACTTGTCCCGGACGACGGCGGCTATCTGCCCGGCGGGCACCTGCGCGTCCAGCAGCCCTTGGATGACGAGACGGCCGAGGTGCCCGGTGGCGCCGGTGACGACGATGCTCATATCTGGTGTCTCCCTTGAGTCCCTTTGATGCCTTGATGCCCTTTGGGTGCGCCCCGGCACTGAGCCTACGGTGGGCGCTAACTATTGGAAAGTACCCACTTTGAAGTAAGGTACTGGCATGGCAGTAAGTAACTGGAACCTCGGGGACGAGGGAATGTGTCCGCAGCGCCTCGTCCTGGAACACGTCACGAGCCGCTGGGGTGTACTCGTCCTGATCGCCCTGGACGGGCGTTCGTACCGCTTCAGTGAGCTGCGCCGGGCGCTTGGCAGGGTCAGCGAGAAGATGCTGACGCAGACCCTCCAGACCCTGGAGCGCGACGGCCTCGTGCACCGCGACGCCAAGCCGGTCATTCCGCCGCGCGTCGACTACTCGCTCACCGACCTCGGGCGCGAGGTCGGTGCCCAGGTCCGGTCGCTCGCCGAGTGGACCGAGCGGCGTCTGGCGGACGTACAGGAAGCGCGCCGGGTGTACGACGAGGCCCGGTCCTGAGAGATCAGAACCGGGCCTCGGAGAAGGCGAGTTGCGCGAACTGAGCTAGCCGACGACGGTCCAGGTGTCGCCGCCCGCGAGAAGCGCGGCCAGGTCGCCCTTGCCGTTCTGCTCGATGGCGGTGTCGAGCTGGTCGGACATCAGGGTGTCGTAGACCGGGCGCTCGACGTCGCGGAAGACGCCGATCGGGGTGTGGTGGAGCGTGTCGGGGTCGGCGAGGCGGGAGAGGGCGAACGCCAGCGTCGGTGAGGTCGAGTGCGCGTCGTGGACCAGAATCTGGGACTCGGTCTCCGGCGTGACCGGGACCACCTTGAGATCGCCGGTGGCCGGGTCGCGCACGACACCCTTGGAGCCGTCGGTCCCGAAGCGGATGGGCATGCCGTGCTCCAGGCGGATCACGGCCTCCTCGGCCTGCTGCTTGTCCTTGAGCACCTCGAAGGCGCCGTCATTGAAGATGTTGCAGTTCTGGTAGATCTCCACCAGGGCGGTGCCGGGGTGTTCGGCGGCCTCGCGCAGCACGGAAGTGAGGTGCTTGCGGTCGGAGTCGACGGTCCGCGCCACGAACGACGCCTCCGCGCCGATGGCCAGCGAGACGGGGTTGAACGGCGCGTCGAGGGAGCCCATCGGCGTCGACTTGGTGATCTTGCCGACCTCGGAAGTGGGGCTGTACTGGCCCTTGGTCAGGCCGTAGATGCGGTTGTTGAAGAGCAGGATCTTCAGGTTCACGTTGCGGCGCAGGGCGTGGATGAGGTGGTTGCCGCCGATGGACAGGGCATCGCCGTCGCCGGTGACGACCCACACGCTCAAGTCCCGCCGGGAGGAGGCGAGTCCGGTGGCGATGGAGGGGGCGCGGCCGTGGATGGAGTGCATCCCGTAGGTGTTCATGTAGTACGGGAAGCGGCTGGAGCAGCCGATACCCGAGACGAAGACGATGTTCTCCTTGGCCAGGCCGAGTTCGGGCATGAAGCCCTGCACGGCCGCCAGGACCGCGTAGTCACCGCAGCCGGGGCACCAACGCACCTCCTGGTCGGACTTGAAGTCCTTCATGGACTGCTTGGCCTCGGCCTTGGGCACCAGTGAGAGCGCTTCGATCGTGCTCCTGGAACCTTCGGTCTTCGTGTCAGCCATTGATGGCCTCCTTGAGAGCCGTGGCGAGCTGCTCGGCCTTGAACGGCATTCCATTGACCTGGTTGTACGAGACCGCGTCCACGAGGTACTTGGCGCGGAGGAGCGTGGCGAGCTGCCCGAGGTTCATCTCGGGAATCACCACCTTGTCGTAACGCTTCAGGACCTCGCCCAGATTCCGCGGGAAGGGGTTGAGGTGGCGCAGATGGGCCTGCGCCACGCTCTCGCCGACCGCCCGCAGGCGCCGTACCGCGGCGGTGATGGGGCCGTAGGTCGAACCCCAGCCGAGGACGAGCAGCTTGGCGTCGCCGGTCGCGTCGTCGACTTCGATGTCGGGGACCTCGATGCCGTCGATCTTGGCCTGGCGGGTGCGGACCATGAAGTCGTGGTTGGCGGGGTCGTAGGAGATGTTGCCGGTGCCGTCCTGCTTCTCGATGCCGCCGATACGGTGCTCGAGGCCGGGGGTGCCGGGGATCGCCCACGGACGGGCCAGGGTCTGCGGGTCGCGTTTGTAGGGCCAGAAGACCTCGGTGCCGTCGTCCTCGGTGTGATTGGTCCCCGAGGCGAACTGCACACGCAGGTCCGGGAGTTCATCGGTGTCCGGGATGCGCCAGGGCTCCGAGCCGTTCGCCAGGTAGCCGTCGGACAGCAAGAACACCGGCGTGCGGTAGGTGACCGCGATCCGAGCCGCCTCGATGGCCGCGTCGAAACAGTCCGCCGGCGTCTTCGGTGCCACGATCGGCACCGGAGCCTCGCCGTTGCGCCCGTACATCGCCTGCAGCAGATCCGCCTGCTCGGTCTTGGTCGGCAGCCCGGTGGAAGGCCCACCGCGCTGGATGTCCACGACCAGCAGCGGCAGCTCGAGGGAGACCGCGAGGCCGATCGTCTCCGACTTCAGCGCCACGCCGGGCCCCGAGGTCGTCGTCACCGCCAGCGAACCGCCGAACGCCGCGCCGAGCGCGGCACCGATGCCCGCGATCTCGTCCTCCGCCTGGAAGGTCCGCACGCCGAAGTTCTTGTGCTTGGACAGCTCGTGCAGGATGTCGGATGCGGGAGTGATCGGGTACGAGCCCAGGTAGAGCGGCAGATCCGCCTGCCGGCCCGCGGCGATCAGCCCGTAGGACAGGGCGAGGTTCCCCGAGATGTTGCGGTAAGTGCCGGCCGGGAAGGCATGGGAGGCGGGCGCGACCTCGTAGGAGACCGCGAAGTCCTCCGTCGTCTCGCCGAAGTTCCAACCCGCGTGGAAAGCCGCGATGTTGGCCTCCGCGATGGCCGGCTTCTTCGCGAACTTCGCCCGCAGGAACTTCTCCGTGCCCTCGGTCGGCCGGTGGTACATCCACGACAGCAACCCCAGCGCGAACATGTTCTTGCTGCGGCCCGCGTCCTTGCGCGAGAGGTCGAACTCCTTGAGCGCCTCCACCGTCAGCGTCGTCAGCGGCACCGGGTGGACGCTGTAGCCGTCCAGCGAACCGTCTTCCAGCGGCGAGACGTCGTAGCCGACTTTCTGCATCGCCCGTTTGGAGAACTCGTCCGTGTTGACGATGATCTCCGCGCCGCGCGGCACATCGGCGATGTTCGCCTTCAGCGCGGCCGGATTCATCGCGACCAGGACATTCGGCGCGTCGCCCGGCGTGAGGATGTCGTGGTCGGCGAAGTGCAGCTGAAAGGAGGAAACGCCCGGCAGGGTCCCGGCAGGAGCACGGATCTCGGCGGGGAAGTTCGGCAGAGTCGAGAGGTCGTTCCCGAAGGACGCCGTCTCTGAAGTGAACCGGTCACCGGTGAGCTGCATACCGTCACCGGAGTCACCCGCGAAGCGAATGATCACCCGGTCCAGACGGCGTACATCCTTCTCACCAGCATGCTTGCGCTGCTCTCCGACGAGTGCCCCATCGGCCTGCTCGGCTGGGCTACTGACCTGGCTGGTCACTGAACTGGACCTCCCTCGGGCGGCTGAGCGGGAAGGGTTGGGCGACCGGCCTTCCCAAGGCCCACCCTACGTCGGTAAGGGTCGCCTTCCTGGGGTAGATCGCATGATGGACGTGTTTTTGAGACGCGCATATGCCCCAGTTTGCCGTGCCGTGCCCCGTCTTCCGGCCCGCTGTGGAAGACGCCCCCGCTCATCCTTTGGTTCTAGGACTGTTCTCCGTGCTAGTGCTCCGTGCTCGTTCTTGTGCTTGCGTTTGTGCTTGTGGTCGTTCTCGTGCTCGTGCTCGTGCTCGTGTGCATGAAATAGCTGAAGAGTGTCAGGGTTTAGGAGTTGAGATAGGTGAGGACCGCCAACACGCGACGGTGATCCCCGTCACTCTGGGAAAGCCCCAGCTTCAGGAAGATGTTGCTGACGTGCTTCTCGACCGCGCCGTCACTCACCACCAACTGCCGCGCCACCGCCGAGTTCGTCCGCCCCTCGGCCATCAGACCGAGTACCTCGCGCTCGCGCGGAGTAAGCCCCGCGAGGACGTCCTGCTTGCGGCTGCGGCCGAGCAGCTGCGCCACGACCTCCGGGTCGAGCGCGGTGCCCCCCTGCGCGACGCGCACCACCGCGTCCACGAACTCGCGCACCTCGGCGACGCGGTCCTTGAGCAGATATCCGACCCCCCGGCTGGACCCGGCGAGCAGTTCGGTGGCGTACTGCTCCTCGACGTACTGGGAGAGGACGAGCACTCCGAGCCCCGGGAACTGGTGGCGCAGGTGCACCGCGGCCCGTACCCCCTCGTCGGTGTGCGTGGGCGGCATCCGCACGTCGGCGACGACCACATCGGGCAGCTCGCCCTCCGCGGAGAGTTCGTTGATCGTCTTGATCAGTGCGTCCGCGTCGCCCACTCCCGCCACGACGTCGTGGCCGCGGTCGGTCAGCAACCGGGTCAGGCCCTCCCTGAGCAGCACCGAATCCTCGGCGATGACGACCCGCACTTTGTCCTCCACGTTCACGGCCCCCCGGCATATGTGGTTCTGGTTGTCCCCCAGCACCTCAGTATCGCGCGAACGAAGGGGCGTTACGGCGTTCATGGACAACCGCTTGCCGTGTTCGCTCCCGGCGGGCACGGCAGCACCCACCCGATCGCCCGTGATGCGGGAGGAACGGGTGGGTGCGTAGGTGGACGCGTAGGTGCGTGGGTGCGTAGGTGCGTGGGTGGCCGCGCGGGTGGGGAAGATCCGCCCGAAGCGGCGGGACGGGCTAGGCCCGCCAGGGCAACTCGGCCGTCACGGTGGTAGGCCCGCCCACGGGCGAATCCACGACCAGGATCCCCTCGACCGCGTCGAGCCGCTCGGCGAGTCCGGCAAGACCGGAGCCACCGGTCACATCCGCACCCCCGGCCCCGTCGTCGGAGACCTGAAGCATCAGCCGGTCCTCGACCTGCCACACGTCGACCGAACCGCGGGACGCCCGCGCGTGCTTGCTGATGTTCTGCAGGAGCTCGGAGACCGTGAAGTACGCGATGCCCTCGATCGCGGCGGCTGGGCGCGCGGGCAGGTCCACCTCGACCTGCACCGGGACCGTGCACCGGGCGGCGAGCGCGGAGAGCGCCGCGTCCAGGCCGCGGTCGGTCAGGACAGCGGGGTGGATGCCGCGGGCCAGGTCGCGCAGCTCCTGCAGGGCCACCTTCACCTCGCCGTGCGCCTCGCCCACCATGCGGGCCGCGGCGTCCGGGTCCTCCGTCAGCTTCTCCTTGGCCAGGCCCAGATCCATGGCGAGTGCCACCAGGCGGGCCTGCGCGCCGTCGTGCAGGTCGCGCTCGATGCGGCGCAGATCGGCCGCTGCCGTGTCGACGACGACGCCACGGTCCGACTCCAGCTCGACGACGCGCGTGGCCAGGCTGGACGGGCCGAGCAGACCGGCCACCATGACGCGGTCGACGGTGGTCAGGGCCCGGATGATCCAGGGCGTGGCGAGCGTGATCAGCAGGCCGGTGAGGGCGGTGACGCCGATCTCGAAGGGGTTGTCCAGGTAGATGCGGTGGCCGTCGTCGCCGTAGAGCTGGATGCCGTCCTGGCCGCCGTAGAGCGGGAAGAGCCACTGCCACAGGGGGTACGTGAGCATCGCCCAGCCGTAGGTCCAAAAGACCACCGACACGGTGAAGGAGAAGACCGCCCAGGGCATGTGGAGGATGGAGTAGAGGACGTGCCGCCAGGAGACGCCGCTCTTGAGCACGGCGCCCATCCACGCCATGAACCCGCCGCCGTTCTTCGGCCGCAGCGGCTCCGGGTTGGCCACTTCGACGCCAAGGAGCGCCCGCGCCCGCACCCGCTCCAGCGAGCCGATGCCGCGGCAGGCGGCGAGCCCGGCGGCCAGCACCGGGACGCCGATGAACGTCACCAGCAGACCGACGCCGAGCGACAGCATCGTGACCGCGAACGTGAACGTGACGATGCTGATCGGCAGGCTCAGGAGCACATAGCCGAACTCCTTCCAGACGCGGGCCTCGATCGGCGCGCGCAGCCCGGCGGGGAGACGGGGCCGCCGCTCATCGAGGTCGGATCCCCGGAACTCCGAACGGTTCATGCGCCCGTACTCCTGTCCGTACTCCGTGGCCATCGGTGTCGTCCGTTTCTGTTCGGTCGTGCGCGGCTTCTCGGGTCACGCGCTGGTTCGGCGTCGTACCTCAAGACTGCTGGCCGCAGCTGATCCGGACCATGTGGTGCGTAGGTGTCTTCGACCGGGGGTTTTCCCTACCCCCGGGCATCGCGGTCCCGGTCGTGGTTTCGGTCCCGGTCCCGCCACGGCAGTTCCGCCGTGATGGTCGTGGGCCCGCCCTCCGGGGACTCGATCACGAACAGGCCGTCGACCGCGCCGAGCCGGTCCGAGAGCCCCGCCATGCCCGTGCCCCCGTCCAGGTCCGCGCCGCCCGTGCCGTCGTCCCGCACCTGGATGAGCAGCCGCTCGTCGGCACGCCACACCTCCACGGACGCCGTGCGCGCCCCGCTGTGCTTGCTCACGTTCTGCAGGAGCTCGGAGACCGTGAAGTACGCGATGCCCTCGATCGCGGCGGCCGGACGCGTCGCCAGATCGGCGGTCACCTTCACCGGGACCGTGCACCGCGAAGCCACCGAGGACAGCGCGGCGTTCAGGCCGCGGTCGGTCAGGACCGCCGGGTGGATGCCGCGGGCCAGGTCGCGCAGCTCCTGGAGGGCGAGCTTCACCTCACCGTGCGCCTCGTCGACCATCGCCGCCACAGTGTCGTCGGACTGGCCCTCCAGGAGCTTCTCCTTGGCCAGACCGAGCCCCATGGCGAGCGCGACCAGGCGGGCCTGCGCGCCGTCGTGCAGGTCGCGCTCGATGCGGCGCAGGTCGGCCGCGGCCGTGTCGACGACGACACCGCGGTCCGACTCCAACTCCACGATGCGCCGCTCCAGTTCGTCGGAGGGCGAGAGCAGCCCGCGTGCCATCGCCCGGTCGGCGTTGGTCAGGCCGCGCACGATGTAGGGGAGCACAGGCCAGAACACGAAGAGCCCGGTCAGGGTGATGGTGAACGTCACCACGCCCCAGGGCAGCCGCATGAACGAGTACAGCATCGTGCGCCAGCCGACCGGATCCTTCAGGCTCGACCACAGCCAGCTGAAGAAGCCGTGCCCCCGCTGCTTGGGCATCGGGCTCGGCTCGTCGATCCACAGCCCGAGCAACTTCCGCGCCCGTGCGCGCTCCGCCCTGCCGAGCAGCCGCGCGCCGAGCAGCGCGCCGGCGAGCAGCGGCAGGCCGACGACCGTCACGGCGAGACCGCAGCCGGCCGCGAGCGTCACGACCACATAGACGAAACCGGCCACGCCGATCGGCAGGTTGGCGAGGAGGTGCGCGATCTCCTTCCAGGTCCGCCGGTCGTACGCCGCGAAGCGTGCGGGTGGCGGCGAGGACGTGGCTGAGGACGTGGCGCGTGCGGTCATAAGCGCTAGGGTGCACGGCTCGCCGCCGCGATGCCATGAGGAGGTCCGCCCGGACGCTCGGGGGGATAACCCCACCTGTGGGTGGAACGCCGTGGGGGATCAGTCCTTGCCGATGCGTGACGCTCTGCTTACCTCACCTTTAGCAGGCCCTAGACTCCCGTGCGTACAGATCGTCGAACAGTGATCAGTGATCGGTGATCAGTGATCGGTGTCCGTGCCAGAGGGCGGTCAAGGAGTATCAGGGTGTTCAGGGCGTTCAGGGAGTGAGGGGCTGACGTGCACGTGACGAATGTCGCGGCGAGCTACTACCAGTCGTACTCCGTCGTCGGACTGCTCGCCGTCGTCGGCGTGCTGTTCGTCGCCGTCGCTTTCGGCGCGGGGCGGTTGTTGCGTCCCGTCGTGCCGACACCCGAGAAGCTCCTGACGTACGAGTGCGGCGTCGACCCGGTGGGCGAAGGCTGGGCCCACACCCAGGTCCGCTACTACGTCTACGCGTTCCTCTACGTCATCTTCGCCGTCGACTCGATCTTTCTCTTTCCCTGGGCGACGGTTTTCGCCGCACCCGGCTACGGTGCGACGACGCTGGTGGAGATGTTCATCTTCCTCGGCTTCCTGACCGTGGGCCTGCTGTACGCATACAAGAAGGGCGTCCTCACATGGACGTGACCCCGGAGCGTCCTCGCACGGACGTGACCCCGGAGCCCGTGTTCCTGCCCGAGCCGACACTGCTCCCCACGCCCGAGCCGCAGAAGCTGGGCGTGCTCTCGCGCCTGGCCCCCGAGCCGATGAAGGTGGTCCTCAACTGGGGCCGCCGGTACTCGTTGTGGGTCTTCAACTTCGGCCTCGCCTGTTGCGCCATCGAGTTCATCGCCGCCTCCATGGCCCGGCACGACTTCATCCGGCTCGGCGTGATCCCGTTCGCACCGGGTCCGCGCCAGGCCGACCTGATGGTGGTGTCGGGCACGGTGACGGACAAGATGGCCCCTGCCGTGAAGCGCCTGTACGAGCAGATGCCCGAGCCCAAGTACGTCATCTCCTTCGGCGCCTGCTCCAACTGCGGCGGCCCGTACTGGGATTCGTACGCGGTGACCAAGGGCGTCGACCAGATCATCCCGGTCGATGTGTACGTACCCGGCTGCCCGCCCCGGCCCGAGGCGCTGCTCCAGGGCATCCTCAAGCTCCAGGAGAAGATCGCGCGGGAGTCGCTGGCCGAGCGGTACGGCAACGGCGGCCGGCCTTCGGTGGCGGCGCTGCAGAGCGGTCTGGTGAAGCCGCCGACGGGGACGGGCGCGTCCACCCCGGGGGAGGGGAAGGCATGACCGGGTGGCTGCCGAGCCCCGTCGAGGAGCTCTTCGGCGCGGAGGCCACGGCGGAGGAGCCGTACGACCTCCTGACGGTCGACGTCCCGCCGAGCTCCTGGATCGCGGCACTCGAAACCGCGCGCACGACCCTGACCTGTACTTACTTCGACTGGCTGAGCGCCGTCGACGAACCGGGCACGGGCTTTTTCGTCTCGGCCCACGTCGTCGCCCTCTCTCCGGTACGTCGCCTCCTCATCCGTACGACCGTTCCGCACGACGCCCCGGTGCTGCCGACCGCGGTCGACGTCTACGCGGGCGCGGCGTGGCACGAGCGCGAGACGCACGAGATGTTCGGCGTAGCTTTCGAGGGCCACCCTCACCTGGTCCCGCTGCTCCTCCCTGACACCTTCGAAGGCCACCCCCTGCGCAAGGACTTCGTCCTGGCGGCCCGGGTCGCGAAGGCGTGGCCCGGCGCGAAGGAGCCGGGGGAGTCGGAGCACGGCGGGCCCAAGCGCCGCCAGATGCTGCCGCCCGGCGTACCCGACCCGAACGAATGGGGCCCCCTGAAGGGCCAACTCCCCGCTGCCCCGGCCCGCCCGGCCCGCGGCGCCGCCCGCGCGGCAGGCGACCGCCCGGCCCGCCGGACGCGCACGGCGGGGGAGGGCTCGGCCAGCCAGGCGGGGGCCGGTCCCGCCGCTGCGGGGCAGACCGAGGGCACACAGCCGCCGCCCGGCCAAGCCGAGGCACGGGCTCCGCGCCGGGCCCGGAGTGTGACCCAGGGGACGACGTCGCAACGCCCGGCACCTGAAACGAAGCCCGAGTCCGCTGCGGGGTCCGAGCCGAGGCCTGAGTCTGCTGCGGGGTCCGAGCCGAGGCCTGAGTCTGCTGCGGCGTCCGAGCCGAGGCCTGAGTCTGCTGCGGGGTCTGGGGTGGGGCCCGGGTCTGCTGCGGCGTCTGGGGTGGGGCCTGAGTCTGCTCCGGCGTCCGAGCCGAGGCCCGAGTCGCCCGCGCTCGGCTCTGACGCGCCGTGGCATCAGGCCCGCCCGGCGTTCGGGGACACGGAGCAGCCTGCTCCGGCCGCTCCTGAGCAGCCCGCTCCGGCCGCCCCCGAGCAGCCTGCTCCGGCCGCCCCCGAGCAGCCCGGCGGCTCCGAAGCGGGCCCGTCCGGTGGCCCCGAAGCGGGCCCGACCTCCGATCCTGAGCCGGGCCCGACCGGCGACTCGGAAGCGGGCCCGACTGGTGCCCCCGAAGCAGGCACGACTGGAGCCCTCGGACCGGACCCGACCTCCGACCCCGAGCCGGGCCCGTCCGGTGCCCCCGAGCCGGGCCCGTCCGGTGCCCCCGAGCCGGGCCCGTCCGGTGCCCCCGAGCCGGGCCCGTCCGGTGCCCCCGAGCCGGGCCCGACCTCCGACCCCGAGCCGGGCCCGTCCGGCGCCCCCGAACCGGGCCAGACCTCCGACCCCGAAGACAACGACCGCCCAGGAGGCTCGGAGTGACCGACGCGCTCGACGTCGCCCTGCGTCTCCTCATCGTCTTCGCCGTCTTCCTCGTCCTGCCCCTGGTCATCGGCCAGACCGAGCACAAGGTGATGGCCCACATGCAGGGCCGACTCGGCCCCATGCACGCGGGCGGCTTCCACGGCTGGGCCCAGCTCGTCGCCGACGGAGTCAAGTTCGCGCAGAAGGAGGACGTCGTACCGGCCCAGGCCGACCGCCGCATCTTCCAACTCGCCCCCGCCATCGCCCTGCTGCCCTACCTCCTCGTCCTGGTCGCCATCCCCATCGGCCCGAGCGAAGGCGCCGTCGGCCAACTCGTCGACGCGGGCATCTTCTTCGTGCTCGCGGTCATGGGCGTCGGCGTTCTCGGCTCGCTCATGGCGGGCTGGGCCAGTGCCAACAAGTTCTCCCTCCTCGGCGGCCTGCGTACCGCCGCCCAGCTCCTGGCGTACGAACTCCCGATGCTGCTCGCCGCGGCCTCGGTCGCGATGGCGGCGGGCACGGTCTCGCTGCCCGGCATCCTCAACGCCTTCGAGTGGTGGTGGCTGCCCTGGCAGATCGTCGGAGCCCTCGTCTTCTTCATCGCGGGCCTCGCCGAACTCCAGCGCCCGCCCTTCGACATGCCGGTCGCCGACTCGGAGATCATCTTCGGTGCCTATACCGAGTACACGGGCCTGCGCTTCGCCCTGTTCCTCCTCGCCGAGTACGCCGGAATCGTCGTCCTCTGCGGCCTCACCACCGTGCTCTTCCTCGGCGGCTGGCACGGCCCATGGGGCGCCGACGGCCTCGGCTGGGTCTGGACCCTCCTGAAGACCGGCCTGCTCGCCTTCGTCGTGATCTGGCTCCGCGTCAGTTACCCCCGTCTCCGCGAGGACCAGCTCCAGAAGCTCTCCTGGACCTTCCTCGTCCCGCTCGCCCTCGCGCAGATCGCGCTCACCGGAATCGTGAAGGTGGCGATCAACTAAATGCCTCCGATCCCTGGCAGCGGCCTGGCCAAGGGCCTCGCCGTCACCCTCCGCACGATGACGAAGAAGACCGTCACCGAGCAGTACCCGGAGCACCAGCCCGAACTCCCGCCCCGCACCCGCGGCGTCATCGGGCTGTTCGAGGAGAACTGCACGGTCTGCATGCTCTGCGCCCGTGAGTGCCCGGACTGGTGCATCTACATCGACTCCCACAAGGAGACGGTCCCGCCGGCCGTCGAGGGCGGCCGCGAGCGCAGCCGCAACGTCCTCGACCGCTTCGCCATCGACTTCTCCCTCTGCATGTACTGCGGCATCTGCATCGAGGTCTGCCCCTTCGACGCACTGTTCTGGTCCCCGGAGTTCGAGTACGCCGAGACGGACATCCACGAACTCACCCACGAGCGCGACAAACTCCGCGACTGGATGTGGACGGTCCCGGCCCCGCCGGCCCTCGACCCCGCGGCCGAGGACCCCAAGGAGATCGTCACCGCCCGCAAGGCAGCGGAGAAGCTGGCCGCGGCGCAGGAAGCCGAAGCTGCCGAGCCGGAGGGATCCGCGTGAACCTCGCAGCCAACGCCCCCCAGGGCTTCCTCTCCCCGACCGGCGTGGAGATCGCCTTCCTCCTGGTCGGCCTCGTCACCCTCGGCTCGGCGATCGTCACCGTCACCACCAAGCAGCTTGTGCACGCCGCCCTGTGGCTGGTGGCGACGCTCGGCGGCCTGGCCGTCGAGTACCTCCTGCTCACCGCCGAGTTCATCGCGTGGGTGCAGGTCCTGATCTATGTCGGCTCCGTCGTCGTCCTCCTTCTGTTCGGGCTGATGCTCACCCGGGCTCCCATCGGCCGCTCCCCGGACGCCGATTCGGGCAACCGGCCGGTCGCGCTCGCGGTGGCCGTCCTCGCCGCGGCACTGCTGGTCTGGGTGGTCGTCGACGCCTTCCGCACCTACTGGATCGACCTCGACCGCGCCGCCGACGAGGCCCAGGGCTCCACAGCGGTGACCGGAGAGTTCCTCTTCCAGCACTGGGTGCTGCCTTTCGAGGCGCTCTCGGTCCTGCTCCTCGCCGCCCTGGTCGGCGCGATCGTCCTCTCCCGCAGGAACGCCCGCATGACCCGCCTGAACGAAGCCTCCGGCGACACCCGCACTACCGGTGCCTCCGGCGACACCCGCACTACCGGTGCCCCCAGCGACACCCGCACTACCGGTGCCCCCAGCGACAAGGAGCAGCGCTGATGCACCTCGCCTATCCCGCCGTCCTGGCCGTCCTCCTCTTCTGCGTAGGCCTGTACGGAGTACTCGCCCGCCGCAACGCGATCCTGGTCCTGATGTCCGTCGAGCTCATGCTCAACGCCGTCAACCTCAACCTGGTCGCCTTCGACGTCTGGCTACGCGACGCCCTCCACTCCGGCCAGGCCCTGACCCTCTTCACCATCGCCATCGCCGCCGCCGAGATCGGCATCGGCCTCGCGATCGTCCTGGCGGTCTACCGCAACCGCGGCTCCTCCGCCGTCGACGACCTCCGCGACACCGCCGAGGGCCCCGACGACCCCGATGACGACGATGACGATGCCGAGGGTGCGGCCACCGAGGAGCCCGCCTCGGCACAGAAGTCGCCGAAGTCGCTGACGTCGGAGAAGGCGCAGAAGTCGCAGAAGTCGCAGAAGGCTGAGGCCACCGCGTGACCACGACCACCCTCGCCGTACTCGTCCCCCTCCTGCCGTTCCTCGGCGCGGTCGCCGGTCTGCTCCTCGGCCGCACCGCCCCCGGTCTCGTACGCCCCCTCGCGGTGCTGCCCACCCTGGTGGCGCTGGTTCTCGCCGCACTGGTCGCCGCCCGCCACGGAGGCGGCGCCGACATCGACTCCGCCACCGAGCTCACCCCGACCGGCTCGGTCCCCATCGAACTCGCCCTGCACATCGACGGCTTCGCTGCCCTCGTCGCCGTCCTGGTCGGCGTCGTCGCCTCCTGCGTGCAGATCTACTCGACGGGCTACCTGCGCGACGACCCGCGCTACCCCTCGTACGCCGCTCTCGTCTCCCTCTTCACCTCCGCGATGCTGCTCGTCGTCTACTCCGGCGACCTGATGGTGCTCCTGGTCGGCTGGGAGATCATGGGCATCTGCTCGTACTTCCTCGTCGGCCACTACTGGGAGACGCCCGAAGCCCGCGCCGCCTCCCTCAAGGCCTTCCTGGTCACCAAGCTCGGCGACGTCCCCTTCCTGATCGGCCTGTTCGCGCTCGCCGTCGACGCCGGGTCGTTCCGCATCACGACCGTCCTCGCGACGGTCGCGGGCGGCGGCCTCGACCACCCGACGCTGATCGCCCTGCTGCTCCTGGCCGGTGTGGCGGGCAAGTCCGCGCAGTTCCCGCTGCACACCTGGCTGCCCGACGCGATGGCGGGCCCCACCCCCGTCTCCGCGCTCATCCACGCCGCGACGATGGTCGCCGCCGGTGTCTACTTCGTGGCCCGGCTCCTCCCGGTCTTCGCCGCGTCATCGGCGGCGCTGGTCGTGCTCGCCGTCATGGCCGCCGTCACGATGGCCGGCTCGGCCCTCGCCGCGCTCGCCCAGGACGACATCAAGCGCGTCCTCGCCTACTCGACGATCGGCCAGCTCGGCTATCTGACCGGCGCCCTCGCCGTCGGCGACCGCGGTGCCGCCGTCTTCCACCTCCTCTCGCACGGCGCCTTCAAAGCGCTTCTCTTCCTCGGTGCGGGCGTGATCATCCACGCCGCCGGCACCAACTCCCTCGCCGCGATGTCCCGCATGAAGGGCCTGCGCGACCGGGTCCCCGACGCCTTCTGGACGATGACCGTGGCGCTCCTCGCGCTCGCCGCCATCCCGCCCTTCAGCGGCTTCTTCTCCAAGGAAGCCGTCCTGGGCGCCGCCGAGCACGCGGCCACAGGGCACTCCGAGACCGCCCCCACCGAGGCAGGCTGGATCGTCCTGATCGCCGGTCTGCTGACCGCCCTCCTCACCGCCGCCTACGCGACGCGTCTGTGGCTGCTCGCCTTCAACGGCCAGGGCCCCGAAGCCCCGGACCACGGAAAGCAGCCCGTCACGATGACCGCCGTGCTCTGGGTGCTCGCCGTCCCCTCCCTTGCCTTCGGCCTCACCGTCGGCGTCCTGCCGGACTGGTTCGACGGGCACTCGCTCACCCCGACCCTCACCACCTCCGTCCTCGGCACGGGGCTCGCCCTCGTCGGCGGGCTCGTCACGTACGGAGCGTGGCGGCACACCACGGCGCTTGCCGTCCGCCACCCGATGGGTGCGGTCGCCGCCGACACGGGGGGCGACGGCGGCCTGGTCGAGGCCGAGGCCATCGCCACGCATGCCCCTGCCTACGGAGACGTGGCCCAGGCCCACGACCCGGCCGACCCCGGCCGCCTCCTGCTCGGTCCGCTGCACCGGCACGCCGCCGTCGGCTTCCACCTCGACGCCGCCTACGCCGCCCTGTTCGTGCGCCCCGTCCAGGCCGCCGCGCGCCTCGTCCGGTTCCTCGACCGCGAGGTCGTCGACACGTACGTACGCGGCGCGGGCACCGCGCCCCGCTGGCTCGGCGCGGCGGTCCGCCGCGCGCAGACCGGCAACGTGCAGACCTACCTGAGCGCGCTGCTCGCAGGCACCGTCGTCCTGGCTGTCGCCGCCGTCCTCGTCGCCACCGCCGGAGCGTGAGCAGCCGTGATCGGTATCAGTGAGTCCGTAATGCAGTTCCTTCTCGCGTTGATCGTCGTCGGCCCGCTCATCGGCGCCGTGGCGGCTCTCCTCCCGGCCCCGCCCGGGCTGAAGGGGAAGTCGCCCGACCAGGCGGTGCTCCGCCACGGCGTGGTCGTGACCGGCGTGATCCTCATCGCTGCGATCGTCCTGGCGCTGGGCTTCAACCATGACGAGCCGTCAAAAATGCAGGCCACGACCGATATCAGCTGGATTCCCGCACTCGACGTGCGCATCCACCTCGGCATCGACGGCATCTCGCTCCCCCTCCTGGTCCTGACCGCGCTCCTGACCTTCCTCTGCGCGATGTACAGCTATTTCAAAATGCCGACCGGGCCGTCCCCCAAGGCATTCGTCGCTCTCATCCTCGTGCTCGAGTCCGGCACCCTCGCGACCTTCGCCGTCCTCGATCTGCTGCTGTTCTTCCTGGCGTTCGAGATGGTCCTCATCCCGATGTACTTCCTCATCGCCCGCTGGGGCGGAGCCGAACGCACGCAAGCTGCCTGGAAGTTCATCCTCTACACGCTTCTCGGCTCCGTCGTGATGCTGCTCGGTCTCCTCCTCATCGGCCTCAAGTCCGGCACATTTGACATGGTGGCACTCGCCACTGACAACGGCCCTCGCCTGAGCACATCCGTGCAGGTCATCGCCGTTCTGGCGATCGGGATCGGGCTCGCGGTCAAGACGCCGATGTGGCCGCTGCACAGCTGGCTGCCGGACGCGCACACCGCCGCGCCGACCGTCGGCTCGGTCCTGCTGGCCGGTGTGCTGCTGAAGATGGGCACGTACGGCTTCGTCCGGATCCTGCTGCCGATCACGCCCGACGGAATGCGGACCTTCGCGCCGTACCTCGCGGCCTTCGCAGTCGTCGGGATCATCTACGGATCGCTCGCCTGCCTCGCCCTCGCCAAGCAGGGCGCGAAGGGCGATCTCAAGCGCCTCATCGCGTACTCGTCCGTGGGCCACATGGGCTTCGTGCTGCTCGGCATCTCGACGATGAGCCCGACCGGCGTGAACGGCGCGCTGTTCGCCAACATCGCGCACGGCCTCATCACCGGCCTGCTGTTCTTCCTCGTCGGCGCGCTGAAGGACCGCACCGGCACCAGCGACCTCGACACCCTCGCGCAGGAGTCGGGCGCCGCGCTCTACGGCAGGGCACCCCGCCTCGGCGGCCTGCTCGCCTTCGGCGCCGTCGCCTCGCTGGGACTTCCGGGCCTCGCCGGGTTCTGGGGCGAAATGCTCGCCCTGTTCGGCGCGTTCAAGCCCGCCGAAGGACTCAGCCGCCCCGCCTTCCTCACCTTCATGGCGATCGCCGCCGTGGGCACCCTGCTCACCGCCGCGTACATGCTCATCGTCGTACGCCGCGTCTGCATGGGCTCACTGCCGCAGGGATCTCGGGAGCCCCAGGAGCCCCAGGAGCCCCAGGAGCCCCAGGAGCCCCAGGGGTCACAGGGCGCCGCCAAGACCGAAATCCCGGCGCTCGCCGACGTCCAGGGTTATGAGTTCGCCGCCTGGACCCCGCTCGTCGCCCTCACCGTCCTCGCCGGACTCTGGCCCGCCGCTCTGCTCGGCCTCACCGACCCGGCCGTGCAGCAGCTCCTCTCAGGAGGCAAGTCGTGACCGTGGCCGTCGAAAGCGCCGCCGACGTCGTCCAGTCCGTCGACTGGCTCGCGATCGCTCCGCCCACCATCGCGGCGGTCGTCGGTCTCCTCGTGCTCGTCGCCGACCTCTTCGTGGGCGACAAGAGGAAGGCGCTGCTCGGCTGGATCTCCGTCGCGGGACTCGCCGTCGCCGCACTCTCCCTGCTGCCGATCCGAGACGACGACCGGTCGACCTTCTGTCTGACCGGCGGCACGGAAGCCTGCAGCTACACCGCCGACCGCTTCACGCTCGTCATCCAACTGCTCGTCATCGGCGGTGCCCTGCTGGCCGCCCTGCTCTCGATGAGCACGCTCAAGGACGCGAACGGCACTGCCAGGGAACTCCCCGAAGGGGAGTTCTGGTTCCTGCTGCTCTCCTCGGCAGCGGGCGCCGCGCTGCTGCCCGCCTCGCGCGACCTCGCCACGCTCATCGTGGCCCTCGAAGTGGCCTCCCTCCCCGCCTTCGCGCTCGTCGGCCTCAGGCACGGCGACAAGCGGTCCTCCGAAGCGGCCCTGAAGTTCTTCCTCTCCTCCGTCACCGCGACCGCCGTGACGCTGATGGGCGTCAGCTTCGTGTACGCCGCGACCGGGACCCTGCACCTCACGGAGATCGCCGAGAAGCTCCAACACGTCGACGGACAGCTGGACACGCTCGCCCAGACCGGCGTCGCCCTCACCCTCGTCGGCTTCGCCTTCAAGGTGGCCGCGGTGCCCTTCCACTTCTGGGTGCCCGACACCTATGTGGGCGCTCCCTTGCCGGTGGCGGCCTACCTCTCCGTCGTCGGCAAGGCGGTCGGCTTCACCGGCCTGATCCTCGTCACCGTCGTCGCCTTCCCCTCGTACGCGGACGTGTGGGGCCCGGCACTCGCCGTGCTCGCCGCCCTCACCATGACCGCGGGCAACGTGGCGGCGCTGCGCCAGCAGGCCACGCGCGCGTACAGCGCGGTACGCCTGCTCGCCTGGTCCTCGGTCGGCCAGGCCGGATACCTCCTGGTGCCGATCGCCGCCGCCGGATACGCCGACAACCCCGCCGAGGCGGAGAAAGCCGTCGGCTCCACCGTCGCGTACGCCCTGATGTACGCGGCCGTGAACCTCGGCGCCTTCGCCGTCGCCGCGCTCGTCGGCCGTACGCAGCGCCTGAACCGCGTCAGCGACTACCGGGGCCTGTACGCCAGGAGCCCCCTCGCGGCCCTGGTGCTCGGCTTCTTCCTGCTCTGCCTCGCGGGCCTGCCGCCGGGCATCATCGGGCTCTTCGCGAAGGTCACCGTCTTCTCCGCGGCGGTCGACGCGGGCCTCGGCTGGCTCGCCGTGCTGATGGCCGCGAACGTGGTGATCGCGCTCTTCTACTACCTCCAGTGGACCGCGCTGCTGTTCCGCGCCCCCGAGGGCGAGCCGGTCAAGCACCGCGTCCCGGCACCCCTCACGGTGGCCATCGCCCTCACCGCGGTCCTCGGCATCGCGCTCTCCGGAGCGCCGCAACTCGTCCTGAGGTTCTCCGACACGGGCCTTTTCTGACAGGCCCTCTTCTTTGTGGGCCGCTCGGGCATCACTCGAGCGGCCCACACCGCTCCTGCGCCGCTCCTGCGCGCACAAGGGAACTAGTGCTCCCCGCCTGGCGTTGACCAGTACGGGAGGGTCCACTGAAGAGTGGAAGCACCAGCAGACAGAGGGTTCCCCCACGCACCACAGGAGGGCGTACCGTGCACCGCCGGCACAACGGGCTGAAGACCGCCGTACTCCTCGGGGGACTGTCCGCTCTCATCCTCGTCATCGGCAGTTTCTTCGGACGTATGGGCTTGATCGTCGCGCTCTTCGTGGCGCTCGGCACCAATGCGTACGCGTACTGGAACAGCGACAAGCTCGCCCTGCGCGCCATGCGCGCGCGCCCGGTGAGCGAATTCGAGGCCCCCGAGCTGTACCGCATGGTCCGCGAGCTCTCCACCCAGGCCCGCCAGCCCATGCCCAGGCTCTACATCTCACCCACCGAGGCGCCGAACGCCTTCGCGACGGGCCGCAACCCCCGTAACGCGGCGGTGTGCTGCACCGACGGCATCCTGCGCCTCCTGGACGAGCGCGAACTGAGAGGCGTCATCGGCCACGAGCTGAGCCACGTCTACAACCGCGACATCCTGATCTCGTCGGTAGCGGGCGCACTCGCCTCGGTGATCATGTTCCTGGTCAACTTCGCCTGGCTGATCCCGATCGGCAGGTCGAACGACAACGACGGCCCCGGCATCTTCGGCATGCTCCTGATCATGCTCCTCGGCCCTCTCGCGGCCTCCATCATCCAGCTCGCGATCAGCCGCTCCAGGGAGTACGAGGCTGACGCGTCCGGCGCGCAGCTCACCGGGGACCCACTGGCCCTCGCGAGCGCCCTGCGCAAGCTCGAGGCGGGGACGAAGCAGCTTCCGCTGCCGCCCGAGCCACGCCTTGAGACGGCAAGTCACATGATGATTGCGAACCCTTTCCGTCCGGGGCAGGGCATGTCCAAGATGTTCTCCACGCATCCGCCGATGGCGGAGCGCATCGCCCGGCTCGAGCAGATGGCAGGTCGCCAACAGTGAAGACAATCCTGAACGTCATTTGACTCGTCCTGTGCGGCTTCTGGATGTTCCTCGGCCATCTCCTGGCCGGGGTGCTCCTGTGCATCACGGTCATCGGCATCCCCTTCGGGATAGTTCTTCTGCGCTCCGCACTGCACGTGGGTCGATCCGCCCTTCGATAGTCGTCGAAGGCAGGAGATCGGGCTCGGGTAGAGGAAGGCGCTCCACGCCCCGCAGCGCCGCTTCAACTCGCGCCCACGTGCCATCGGCCACCCATGTTCCGAAGTGGCGCGCTGCCATGACACGCAGGCCGGACACAAGCTGTGGTGGTCCGAGACCGTTCGCGCCCGCATGCCGCACCCTGACGAGCGGACCATGCTCCGCCTGCCCGACGCGACGCCGATCCTGCACGTCGCTCGCGTCACGCATGGCACCGACGACCGCCCCTTGATCCTCGAAGAGTTCCGCACCGGTGCGGACCGTGCCGAACTCGCCTATCGGATCACCGCCGACAAGGAGCCCGCGCGGCGTGCCCGCACTTGAGGGCCGTAGATCGGTCGAAACTTTCTTCACTTCCTCAAGGGCACGCCTGCGGCGTGCCGGGCAGCTCGGCCGCCTCGGCCGTGCGTGCGGCGTGGCCGCCGGTCCCGGCCGGTCGCCCGGCGCCCTGAACCGCAGTGCGCCTGAGGTCGAGAGACGTCGACCGGTCGGCTCAACAAGACAGCCGCGGGGCTGGGGGCCGACGGCCTCCGAGACTTTAGGCAGCTCCCATGGGGCGAGCCTCGAAGAACAGGGGGCCCATCGGGCACAGCAGCGGGCAGGTCCAGGACCTGCCCGGTTCGCCGGGCCAGCGTAGGGCCCCCTGTTCACTCGCCCCCTGTTCACTCACCCCATGGCAGCTACCGCCCAAAGTCTCTGCGGCCGGCGAGGTGCCCACGCGCGCCGCTCACCAGGGAAGACGTGGCTCATGCCGCACCACCGTCGCCGCCCGCGACCGCCTCCAGGAGGGCGGCGAGCCGATCCGCAGTGCACGGCCAGCCCGATACCCGCACGATTCCGCGCCCTTCCTCGTTCGTGGCAGCGTGGGCCCGTACTTCCGACAGCTCGAACCCCACGCCAAGGAGGGCTCGGTTCAGCCGGTCTGCCGCCTCTCGCGCACCACGCCAGCTGGCCACGTAGTCGACGCCCGGCACCCACAGCCGTGAGTCCGCGCCTGCGACGGCCAAGCCATCTCTCAACCAGTCCTCATCCGTGCCGGTCACCTCGTCCACCTCAGTCCTGGTCCAGGTAACGGACCGTCAACTTCCTTGGTCCGAGACGGAAACGCAGCACAGCGACCCCGGTACCGCCAGGCACCGGGGACCGCTGTCCCCTTCCGGGCCACCTCGGTTGCTTCCCGGCGCGGGGGTGGTCCGGTCTGACGTATTCAGTTGTGAAGCGCGGCCCCTCCATCAGGGCCGAGAGGCCGCGCCCCTCGCAGCCGGAGCTGGGTCGGCAACCGGCCGCATCACCTCTCCGGTCTGTCATCCGCGCAACCGATCGCGAGACGACAGGCCGGAGTTCAATGCCTGGGTGTCGAGATCGAAGCGGCACCACACCGTCTTGCCGCCCGAATCCTCCGGCGACCACCACACGGCATCGGCGAGCCGCTGAACGATCAACAGCCCGCGCCCTCGGTCCGGTAACAAGGCCTCCGCGAAGTCACCCGCCAGCTCCGGCGATACGAACTCACCCGCTGGCAGATCCGGCGGAGTCGAGACCTCATCACTGACGCCGACGAACAGCCAGTTCGGCCACATCTTCACGAGTACATCGACTCGGCGAGCGCCACCGGGCCGCGTCAGGCGGTCATCCGGCACTGCGTGGTGCACGACGTTGCCGACCAGCTCCGAGACGATGAGCCGGGCATCGTCGGCCATGAAGCCAAGGCCCCAGTCCTGAAGGCAGGACCCCACCACGTCGCGCGCCGCACGCGCCGCACGCGCCGTGCTCGGCGACTCTGCGAACGTCGTCAATGCCCGGAAGTGGCCGTTCGACGGGTCATGGACCACGTCATTCGACGGAACTTCCACGGGTGTATTCGCTGTGGCTTCGCTCGGTCGAGCACCCATGGCACGGCCCACCGACCCCAGTCAGGTCTGCCGAGACGATCCCGGCAGCGACCGGAGGGTGCACCTCTTGTACCGGCTGTCGCTCCCCCCTCTTGGGGACCCCCCTCGTGGGTACACTCGCGAAACGAGCACACGAAGAAACGTCAGGTCAATCACGATGGGGAAGTGAGATGGCCGGAGTAGCTCCGACACCAGCGGCATTGCCGCCGCATGTTCTGGAACGTGCCGACGTGCGCTCAGCGATCGGCAACCACGATTTCGGCGAGGTCTTCAGACTCGCCAGGCTGCACGGGAACATCAGCTACGCCAAGATCGCGGAGGCGGTCGGCTACAAGCGCGAGCGCGTCGGCAAGATGGCCAGGCCCGAGACTGAGGGCAAAGGCGTGCGCCCTGGGATCACGCAGCAATTCAAGATCCTCGAAGTGGTGGACGGACTGCGCATCCCAGGGCACTTGGCGGGGCTTGCCGCGCGCCCATGGGAGCTGGAACAGAGGGCTGACGCATCCCCCTCCGAGGACCCGAGCGCGCTGCTGGAGCAAGGCTGCGCAGGCTTGTGGGACGTCGCCGAGCTTCTCCGGCGAACCGAGATGTCCAGCATCAACAGCGCTCCAGGCGGACCGGAAGTCACTTCCGTCTCTGCTCTTGGTGGCCAACGAGCTAGACAAGGAACTCCGCTCCCGTTACCCCCGTTACCCCCGCGAGGCAGCTACGCGAGACTTCCACGAACGGATCTTGAGCATCACGCGCGGAACGGCCACGCCGGAGCTCCCGTTCTGAGCGGATGGCTCTTAAGTACATGCGACAGCGGACCGTGACGACTGTGGGCACCCTGGAAGAACAGATCAGGTGTGGTCGGTGACTGCAGCCTGACGTGGGTTGTCGAACAGTGACATGTGCGAGAGGCAGCAATGGACCAAGGCACCCGCGAAGAGCTCATCGGTCGGCTGGCCGAGGCGATCGAGTCGGTCACGCCCGCGCATCCGCTGCGGGTCGCCATCGACGGGCCGCCCGCCTCCGGCAAGACCACGCTGGCCGACGAGCTCGCCGTCGTCCTGCGCGCGCGGGACCGCCACGTCATCCGCGCGACCATCGACGACTTCCTCTTCCCCCGTGCACAGCGCTACCGACGCGGCCAGTACTCGGCCGAAGGCTGCTACTTCGACGCCCACGACCATGCCGCACTGCGCCGCGTCGTGCTCGATCCGCTGGGCCCCGGAGGCGACCGAAGATTCCAACACGCGGTCTACGACCGAGACACCGACACGCCATCGTCGCCGCCGACCGCGACCGCCCCCGCAAACGCCGTACTGCTCTTCGACGGCGTCTTCCTCCTGCGCCCCGAACTCATCGACCGGTGGGAGCTGCGCATCTTCGTGTCCGTCCCATTCGAGCAGACGGTAGATCGCGCTCGGGACCGAGGCACAGCGCTGGCCGGGCCCACGGCCGACACCGCCGAGATCGAACGGTTGTGGCGCGGCCGCTACATCCCCGCCCAACAGCTCTACTTCGCCACAGCCCGCCCAACCGACCACGCCGACATCATCGTGAACAATGATCAGCTCCAACGGCCGACCTGGGAAGTCCGACCACACTCATCGAGGCACAGGACTTGACCACTGCTCGTGTTCAGGCGCGGCCGAACTGCTGATCAGTCGGAACGACCTCACGACCCAGCGGCATGAGCGAGATCGGGATCAGCTTCAGGTTCGCCCAGCCGAACGGAATGCCGACGATCGATACGAACAAGGGGATGCTGGTGATCAGGTGTCCCAGGGCCAGCCACCAGCCCGCGAAGATCACCCAGATCACGTTGCCGATCACTGAGGGCGCCCCGGCGCCTGGCCGCTCCACAGTGGTTCGGCCGAAGGGCCACAGGACGTAGCCCGCAATGCGCAGCGACGCGATGCCGAACGGGATGGTGACGATCAAGACGAAGCACACCAGCGCGGCAAGCGTGTATGCGATCGCCATCCAGATGCCGCAGAAGATCAACCACAGTA
This sequence comes from Streptomyces sp. NPDC033180, assembly GCF_055577645.1. Lineage (NCBI taxonomy): Bacteria > Bacillati > Actinomycetota > Actinomycetes > Kitasatosporales > Streptomycetaceae > Streptomyces > Streptomyces sp. NPDC033180. The sequence goes on from NZ_JBVIPU010000008.1 coordinate 42,296, forward strand.
GGTTGAGTAGAAAGCTGAACAGCTTCATGATCGGTGCCCTTCCAGTCGCTTCGCCGCCACGGTCCTCCTTACCCAGTATCGGGAGGTCAGGCGTCGAAACGGAAACGCAGTGGCCGTGTGGGCGTATCCGGAGAGTAGAGGGACAGCCCCCTTCGGTGTCGCGAGCTTCCGCATCGGCCGCTATGCCCTGTGGCCCTTCGGCTACACGACAGTTGAGCGCCGCGACGCGGGCGCACCGTCCTGCATCGTGAACGTCCTGTGGCTGGTCCTGGCGGGCTGGTGGATCGCGCTCGGCCACATCGTCACGGGCCTCGCCCTCTGCGTCACGATCATCGGCATCCCGCTGGGCATTGCCAACTTCAAGCTGATCCCGGTGTCGTTGATGCCGCTCGGCCGCGAAACCGTCCGCACGGGCCAGCCGTTCGCAGCGCGCTAGCGCGCGTGCCGGGCCGTGCCGCACGCCGCGGCCCCCGTGTGTCATACGCCGCACCGACCTGGCCACCGCAACCACGCCCCGCCCTCGTGTCGTCCTCCAGGACAACAGCGCAAAGAGGGCACGACGAGGGGCAGGTCACCGCATGGGCATCATCAGCTGGATCGTTCTGGGGCTGCTCGCCGGTGCCGTGGCCAAGGTCCTGCTGCCCGGCCGCGACCCGGGCGGCTTCATCGGCACGACAATCATCGGCATCGCGGGCGCCTTCATCGGCGGCTGGATCTCCGCCCGCTATCTCGACCGCCCGATAGTCAACGACTTCTACGACGGCGCGACCTGGGCAGCGGCCATCGGCGGCTCACTCGTCCTGCTCGTCGCCTACCGCATCCTCTTCGGCCACTCACGCCGCTGAGCCACACACACGCCACCCGCGCCTCCTCAGGCGTAGTCCCCCGATCTGCGGCCAGCAGCAAGGGCGGGCACCCGATCCGGGTGCCCGCCCTTCGGCATACTACGACGAGCGATCACCAGTACTTACTGAGTACTGACTGGCAATTACCGGTAGTTGGCGAACTTCCCGCTTGATCGTCTGACCTGCATGGACTTGGCAATAACCACTCTGACCTGCGAAAACCACTCTCGGTAGTTGCCGAGGTTTTCCGCGGTCTTCTAGGGCCGTGTGCCCTGGCTGTGCCCTCGGGAAGGCTCAACATTCGGGGCCGTTAGGAATCGGTTCACCTGGGAGGGTCACCCGACGGCAAGACGTAGGGCAGGGGCCCAACCTCAGCCGGTCATCACTGGCACGATTACGGCTGCGACAGCGGACGCGAGACCGCCAACGGCGATGAACGCCCCGAACTTCTCCTTGGCGGACGGGAAGACTGCCCTTGAGACATCTCCCGCCTTGCTGCGCAGAACAACCATCTTCATCTTCTGCCACCGATGCTGGCGGAGATTGCAGCCCATCAAGATTCCCGAGGCGTTGCGTCGGCAGTAAGAGCCGTTGCGATTCACTGCTCCGCACCACACAGGCAGCTGAAATGTCGCGTACGCAACGACCGCCAGCGAAAGGACCACGATCACAGCAGTGGCAGCCCCGCTGCCCCAGGCCAGGACCAGTGCCGCCGCCGCTATGTAGCCCCAATACGTCCAAATCCCCCTCATGAGCGGGGACGGTACAGCGGGGCAGCGCCGATGCACAGAGCGTGAATGAGCCACGTCGAGGCTATGGAGCGTCAGGGGTATCCCGCGGAAGGCTCGGATGTCGACGGCAGATGGACGTTGCCACCCGGATTGTGCCGCTGTGCCCGGTTCTCAACTGGAGAACCGAGAAGCGCCCCGCACGGGCTGATGCCGTGTGGGGCGCTTGGGGTAGGTGCGCGGTGTTACAGCTCGTCGGGCATCGGGCCGGGGGTGAGTTCCGGCGCATGGTCAGGGCACGCCCAGAGCGTCGTTCCGGGGCCGCTGGTGCTCTCGATCCAGCGGACAGCAATCGGGGCGGTGGTGTTGCGGTGGCAGCGGACGCAGAGCGCCACCTGTACGGCGGGCAGGGGCGGGAAGAATCGCTCGGGGGTCATGCCTGCGCCCCCAGGGCGGTGAACTGGTCGCCGGGGTAGCGGTACGGGTAGTCGATGCCGCACTCGGCGAACGCGGTCGCGAAGAACCGTTCCCGGCGCACAGGTGTGAGCCGCAATGTCTCTTCGGCGCGGAAGATCGCGCGGACTTCCTCGGCGCTCGGGCCGCTCCACTCGTTAGTCCACGGGTTCACCGGGGCGGGGGTGGTCGTGGGCAGAGCGGCGAAGTAGGCGGCCGTGTGGCGGCCAGGCGCGGTGCGGGGGGTCCACGGGGCGAGGACGGAGAGCGCCCAGCAAAGGGCGCGAACGATAAGGTCACGCATACGTCAGTCAGCTCCAGTTAGCTGTCTCGGCGAGCCCCGGTGGACCGGTCCTAAGCGGTCTTCCGGGGCGCTTTCATTGGTGACGATAGACCTTGACGTCAACCTACGTAAGCCCTTGTAAAGGGACGTCAAGGGACGTCGATTTACGTACCCATAAGTGCGATGTCGTCAGAGTGCAGCTAGCGTCCTAGGCATGGAGTACGGCCCTGATGACGTGATCGAGCGCGACGCCCCCGAGCCCCCGTTCGAGCAGCTCGCCGGCATCCTGCGCGCGCGTATTGCTCGGGGAGACTGGAAGCCCCGGCGGCCTATCTCGTCGGAAACCCGCCTGTGCGACGAGTTCGGGTTGTCCCGCCCGACCGTGCGCCGTGCGATTGCTGCCCTGGTCACCGAAGATCTGCTCTTCGTTGTCCCGCAGCGCGGCACGTACGTTCAGGTGCAGGGCGAGGCCGAGGGCGACAGCAGCGAATAGCGCCCCGCGGTCACGGCCGGAAGCGCGCCACGGTGTACGCGGTCGGTCCGGTGAGCGTCCCTGGCCCGGACTCGTCCACCATGTCGACCACCTCGAACCCCGCTTCTGTCGCGTAGTGCTCCAACTCGCGTGGAAACAGGACCCGGCGCCTGATCACGTCCCGCGCTTCGTGGCCAGACTCGAATGTCCACAGCCTGTGCATGGTGTTGATCTGCGTCCGTAGATCCCACTCGTAGCGAACGGTGACCGTGGCTCGCGTGTCTGAGGTTTCGATGGTGGCGGTTGCGGGCTCTGTCTGGGTGATCGGCGATACGGGGGAGCAGAGCACGAGGACCGCGCCGGGGCGTGCGTGCGCCGCGAACGTCGCGAACACGTCCCGTACCGCGCTGTTGTCGTGCACATAAGCCAGCGAGTTGCCCAGGCACGTCACGGCGTCCACAGGGCGCCCGAGCCGGTACGCGCGCATGTCGCCGGTCCGGATATCGAGGCCGGGGCGGGTGCGGCGTGCGTGCGCGACCATGCGTTCCTGTAGATCCACGCCGACGCACTCGAACCGCTTCGCAAGGATCTCCAGGTCTCGCCCGGTGCCGCATCCGAAGTCCACCAACGTGGCAGCGTCCGGCCGGTGCTGGTCGATCAGCGCTTGGCACGTCTCCGCGGTACCGCTGTCCGCCTGCACGGCGTCGTAAAGGGCGGGGTCCCGGTAGAAGACGTTGGTAGCTTCCATGGCGCTCGGCCTCCGCGTCGGTGCTGCTCATGCGAGGGCCCGCAGCCCGATTTCCAGGGCGAGTGTGTCGCAGAGCAGGTCGGGCACTGTGGGCGCGCGTTCGGCGCGCTCTCGGGCAACAGCGAGCGCCTTGGGGTCAACGTAGCCGAGATCCACGAGCAGGGATTCCCGCAACATTCCATCCAGGAGGGGGAGTCCGTACGTACGCAACCCCGCTTCCATGACCGCCAGGAAGTTCTCAGGCTCCGCAGGCGCGGCGACGGACTCGGGTAGGCCCGCCCGCCGAAGCCGCTCACGGAACAGGGCCTTACCCCGCTTGTGCTCTGTGGGGAGCTGTTCCATGAACCGCACGATGCGGGGATGCACCAGCGGGTTCACGGGCCAGACTCCAATGCGCAGATATCCAGGGTTGTGCAGCCCACTCGCCATTAGGGCCGGCAGGGGCACAACCGGGATCGGGGCTAGGTTGCCGTCCACGTCGGCGACCGCTTCCCTTGCCCGGCTCGTGAGCCAGGGAACCGGCTCGGGTGCGGGGAGTTCGGCCGTTGTCCGGGAGTGACAGGCGTTGATCTCGTCCCCACCGGTCCCGGTAAAGATGACCTCGCAGCCCCGCGCCGCCACCTGTTGACGCACCACATCGAACGCCTCTTGGTAGAACGCCCCCGCGGGGTCATGGGGTGTGCCGAGGTCGCGCACCCCACCGGGCACAAATGGCGGATGCTGCATGGCGGGAACAGCCGTGTCTCGGAAGCCGAGATGGTCGACCAGCGCCCGCCGCCGCTCGCGCTGCTGGGCGCCGATGGCTCCGGCCATGAGCAGTCCGAAGCTGTAGGTATGGTTGTACCCGGCGGCACCTACGGACAGGGCGACGTTGCCCGAGTCCGCTCCGCCTGAGAGTTCGACGCCTACGCATCCGGTCGCCACCGGGGCTTCCTCTACAGCCTCGTTCAGCAGTGCGTCGAACACGACCAACGGGTCCACTCCACGGCGCAGGGGCCGAGGCTCCAAGACATGCTCGGCAGGCTCCGGGTAGATCACGGTGAGCCCCGACGAGGTGAAGACGGCCGATGCGCGTTCAGTGAGTCGGTGCACCCCTTCAAACAGGGTGTCGGCGGTGTACCGGTGCCGCCTGGTCAGCGCTCGGGCTACGGCGCGCGGTACGAGCCGGTCGGGCCGTAGGTGCTCGTGCAAGTCTGCGATGTCCCACGACGCGTGCAGCACGTCGCCGACCACCACGAGATACAGCGGAGCAGTGCCGAACAGGCCCGCTGAAAGCCGGACCTCGCCAGGCTTGATCACGACCGCCGCGAATTCTGCCTCGTCGCCCTTGAACTCCCGCACCGTGAGGGTCACTCGCTGCGGATCGTCGTTGTTGAGTACGGCGACGAGAGCCGACACGTTCGCGGGCGCGATCCAGCTTTCCCCGCAGGCCCAGCGGCCGTTTTCCCATTGCCAGTTCGACGGCTCAAGGTCCGCCAGGCGGAGACGTAGCGAAAGCACGGGATTGCCTCTCTCACGGGCACGGCGGGGCGAGGCCCGGTCAGCCTCGCCCCGCCGCACATCAGGGACGGATCACTTGGTGGAGCAGTGATCGCCGTTGTTGTCGCCGCCGCCGGGCATCTTGTCCATCAGCGCGGCGTCCATCGCGGGAACCCCCGTGATCAGGTCTCCGGTGAACAGGTCGTCAACGTTCATGGCGTTGCTCTCCTAGGGTTGAAGCAGACCCCGCGGCGGTTGCCGCGGAGGTGGCCCGTCCGGCTGTCGACCGTCACAGCAGGCAGCCGGACGGGGGCTTATCGGTGGCAGTGCTGCCGCGGGGGTAGCACTGCCCCTTGGCGAGGCACGCCCCACCGCTCCACCGCGGGGGCGGGGTCGCGCGCGTCGGTCTTGTTTGGGGTGTCCGCATGCCGGTCACCGCACATGGCTCGTCCTCCGTCGGTCTGGCATCGGGCGTGTTAGCCCGCCACCGGTCGGGGGGTCGGTCGCCCTCGCCAGCCCGTCCGGTGGGGGGAGATCAGGGATTCAGCTGGGCCCGCCCTGGTCGCCCGTGGGGACAACACGACCAGGGCGGGGCTATGGGGGTCACACCCACCGGCGCCGAGGGGCTCGGTGGCGTGGTCCGGTGCGTTGCGGCAGTCGATCGGCGGGAAGCGGCCGTGTCGGCGGCACCGCTCCGCGCGCGTTCAGCACGATGCGGTGGTGCAGCCGATCGACGCACGGCCCGCAGTAATAGAGATCAGCGATGACGTGCCCAGTCGTCTGCGCGGGGCCCATCCACAAGACTCGGGCCTCGCTCCTTCCGCACCAGCCCCAGCAAGACCCGGTGATCCAGTGGTTGCCGTCGTCAGTCCTGGCCGGGGCAGGCGTGCCGTTCACGTCGGGGTGCAAGACGCCTGAGAGGAGAGTGATCACGCTGCGCCACCTCGCCACATCACCCACGGCCGTTGGAGGACCTCCGCGTACCTGATGTGGTTGGGGCGTTCTCGCATGTGGTCGAACGTCCAGTCGCACGCAACAGCGAAGTTCTCGGACTCCTTCGACTCCGCCCCGCAGGGCTTGCCGTCCTCGTCCTGTGTGAGGCACCGGAAGGCGTACGTCGTGGGCGGTGCATCAACGTCACGGTGCGGCCTGATGGTCCAGCGCCCCAGGGTTCGGCGCGTCATGACAGCACTCCGCAGCTTCGCGCGTTGGCCGACTCGACCTTGGCCCACAGGTCCGGGTGAGCCTCGCTCATCGGTTGATCTGCCTTGGCCGGCTGTCGCTCCACATCCGGGGGTCTCTCGTCGCCGACCCCGGATTCGAGCCGCGTCGCTTCGTCGTCCGTGACCATGCGGATTCCTTGTACCTCGGCGGTGATCTCTCCTGGCTCTAAGCAACCGCACGACTACGCGCGGCGGTACCGTTGGCGCAGAGCGGCGGCTTTAGAGCGTTTAAAGCGCCTACGGGCGCGGGGAGTTGAGCAGCTATGCCGAATGAGCCCCTGCAACGCCTGTTCGCAGAAAGCGGCTGGACCCTGAGTCAGTGCGCCCGTGCCGTGAACCGGGTTGGGGCGGAGGATGCGACACCGCTCAAGTACAACGGCTCGGCGGTCCACCACTGGTTAGGCGGAACGACGCCCCGCAGCGCGGCCGTGCGCCGATTCGTCGTCGAGGCGTTCGCGCGCCGCCTGCGCCGCCCCGTGACCCATGCAGAGGCGGGTTTCCCAACTCCAGCCGATCAAGAGCAACGACCGCCGCTTACGGTGGAAGGGCTGATCGAGCTTGGGAGGCAGGACATGGACCCGTCCCGACGGAGCGTTCTCGGGGCCAGTCTCTTCTCTGTCGCGCTCACCATCCCCGGATGGCCGGACGTGATCGGACGTGCCGAAGCGGTCACGATGGGCCGAACTCAACGCATCGGCATGAGCGACGTCGACATGGTCATCGCCATGACCGAGCGCGTTTCCGACTTGGACGACGAGTTCGGCGGTCGCTACGCGCGCCCCATGGCCGCCGCATTTCTCGTCAACACGGTCGCGCCCGCGCTCCTGGCCGACGGGCCCGAGCACGTGCGGGACGCGATGAAATCCGCCGCTTCCGATCTCTGCTACCTCACGGGCTACATGGCCGTGGATGAGGGCTTGCACGGCCTCGCACAGGGCTACTACCTCAAGGCGTTGGAACTGGCCGGAGCCGCAAAGGACCACCTCACCTACTGCACCACGTTGCGGGGCATGAGCGTTCAGGCGGTCGACCTCGGCCATGGCCAGACAGCCATGCGCCTCGCCGACTCCGCCGCGGCAGCATCGCCACAAGCAGGGCCCAGGATGCGGGCATTCCTCGCCGGGCAACAGGCCCATGCGTCCGCGCAGATCGGCGACCGAAACAACGCGCTGCTGTACCTGCGGGAAGCCGAGACAGCCATGGAGAAAGCCGAGTCCCGCGCCACGACATTCGCCTCGTACAACCCGTCGTCGCTCCTGTACCACGTTGGGCAGATCCGGTACGAACTCGGCGACGTGAAGGGGTCGATTGAGTCCCTACAGGAGTCGGACAACCTTCGTAACCACACGTTCCGCCGCAACCGCGTCCGCTTCCTGTCCATCCAGGCTGAGCGCCAACTCGAACTCGGCCACCTTGAAGCGGCGTGCGACACGTGGGGCAAGGTCGTGGAGATCTATCCGCACGTGGAATCCGGGCAGTGCGACACCCGCATGAACACGATGTACCGACGCATCCGGCCGTACCTCAAGAACCATCACGCTCGCGCCCTATACGAGAGGGCAAGGCTCGTGACTCCCGAACGGCTGCTCGCCTGATTGAAGTGCCGTCGCACACGGTTGCAGCGGCCCACCGATTGGCCGGGGCCGGCCTACGCACTGATCTTCAGGCTTGGGCGCCCCGGCAAAGCAGCCATGAGGGTGAATGGGACGTGTCCCCGTTTTTACCGCGGCCTATGACTCGTCAGATGGAAAATTAGGTAAGAGACTTGTCCCATGGACCTCGACCGCGCGAACTTCGCCCTCTTGGTATCCGGCGGCGCTGCTGTAGGCGCGCTCTGCAACATGGTCATTGCGGCTCTTACCTACAAGCGGGTAACACCCAAGATCCACGTTGTCGTTGAAAAGCATGGGATGAGCCCAGTAGCACCTAAGCCCCGGCAAGAGCGTGTATATCGAATCCGTATCCGGCTGAGGAATCGTGGCATCCTTGCCATTGGTGTCGAGCGAATCTATGTCGTCCCGATCCATGGCCCGTGGTGGCGTTGGTGGGATCGGAAGAAGAAGCAAGAGAGCGGCCAACGGTTCCCGGAACCCAAAGTGATCGAACCTCTCAGTGGCCTGAAGCATTACGAGGACATCCGGCCCAGTGCCCTGCGGTACAGCGGGGAGAACCCCCGGTGCGTGTACGTCGTGGTGTGGCTTACTGATGGTTCGAAGGTGCGGAGCGCTCCGGTCAAGGACTTGTCCAAACTGGTAGTAGAAGTCGGGCCAGACGCTCCGGAGCCAGAACCGGAGCCCTCCGCGCATGGATGGCGTCGGCGACTTGGCTGGCGCCGACGCCGTGACTGCTAGAGCGGCTACCAGTGCCAACCTCACTAGAAGGACACCGACCCCGCTCTATGAGGCGAGGACGAAAGGGTTTGAACGTGGGGCTCTTTATTCTCACCGAGGGATGATCAAATCTGAGAGTTGTCCCGCAGTTGGCATCCGACCTCGGTTGAAGACGACGGCGACGAATACCACCACCACCGGCAGCAACGGGACGAGCGCAGCTTCGGGTAGCCCGAGGATGGCCGCGCCAGCCATTACCAGTACGACCACGAGCCCCACCACAGCCAGCCGCAATCGTTCCCTCGGCGCGGCTGGAGCCACACCTTCAAGTTGGTCTGAGTCCAGAAGGTCGTTGATGCGGCCCTCGGCGTAGCGTTCGGCGATTGTTAGCAGCATTACGGTGAGGTCTTCAAGGGCAGGGCCCGGCGCTGAATCCTGTCGTGCTTCGGCCCTTCGCAGCGCGCCCACCACCAGTGCGGCGTGCGCCTTGAACTGCCGCTCGTTATGCCGTCTGGCTCTGGCGCGGCGGGTGCGGTAGGCCCTCCAGATGACTTGCTCGACCGGTTGCATGGAGACTCTCGGAATCCGGCAATCTGGCTGGGTCTCCTCCCAACAGCGGAGAACTGTGGCGCACTGCGCTGCGACAGTCAGCAGTGCAACGACCGGCCAGCAGCGTCGGTACTCCGTAAGTGGACTTGCTTTGTCCGGGAACCCAAGTGCCTCAAGGTCATAGGCGGCAAGTGCCTCGCCGTCACCAGAGCGGGTCAAGTTTGATCGCTTGATGAGTAGCACTTCGACGACCAAGATCAGGGCGATAGCCAGGAGGATCACTGCCTGTCCGACGAAGCCAATGTCCGCGGTGCGCATCGACGTCGGCATAGCCACGATCTTGCTAAGCAGTGCCTGCACCACACCGGGATTCGGTCCAGGGTCTGAGGTCAACCGCAGGTCTTCCCAGTCGGCCATGTCGTCGACGTTCACCAAGACGAGTAGCAGCAAGACAAACTGAAGTGTCTTGATTGGCGTGGCCAGGGGCAGCGCGCGCCACCAGCGCACGACATATCCAGGGGCCAATCCGTGGCCGTCGACCCGATCTTGTATTCGAGGCGGTAGCAGCAGCATCTGCCTCAGGAGCGGAGCAGCTCGACGCACTCCCAATGTGGAGCGCAGCCGCTCGAAGCGCTCCACAGACCGGATCGACCAGCGCTGAACCGGTCCGGGAAATAGGAACAGAGCGATCACACAGACGGGCACCAGCTCGATAACCAGGATGAGGGCGTTCGTCAACACGGCGCCAGTCTCACGTATCCCGCCTACAGCGGCGGCCGAAACGCAGTGAGTCGACGGCGCCGCTGGCGCATTCGGAGCGAGCCCGCTAGCTCTGCGAACGCGTCCTTTCGCCTCGCCTTCTGCACGGGTCCGATCACTGCCTGCTGCTGGTGTGCTGGTCGAGCTGCGGGTGGAGTGCCCCGCGTCCCCGGTGGGCCTGCTCACTGATCGGGACGCGGGTGAACTCGGGGGCGCCGATGGCGCTTCGGACACCTGTTGCCCGGTCGAGGTCGTCGAGGAGAACGGCGAGCCGAGCGGCGGCGCCATCCGTGTTCCGGACATCGCCCGCGCTGAGATCGACGGCCGCGCCACCGATTCCGGCGAACCAGCGGGGGGCATCCGGCGAGGCGGGTGGCCCGGCCATGTCTTCCGCCGTGCCTGCGCACTGGGGTGCGCCTGCGGCCTTGAGCAGCGTGGCGGCCTCGGTGACGCTGTCATCGAACGCGTCGGATGCCGTTATGAACGCGGCGAGTGCGTCCCGTGCCGTGGCGTACGCGGCGGCGAGGGTCTGCGGGCTGTGCTCAGCGAGCAGCGCGAGGGCGCGCTCGGTCTTGTCTCGGCGTTCGGCGTCTGCGGCCTTGGCGGCGGTGCGCTCGGCCTTGCGGCGGGCGGCCTCGGCCCTCAGCTTGGCGAAGCGGCCCAACTCGCGTGCGTTGGAGAGCTGATCGGCGGTGACGTGCTCGTCGCCATCGCGCACGCGCTCTTCAAGCGCGGCGAGCAGCTGCTCGGCCTCGCCGGCCTCCTGCTCCGCCTGTTCGACGGCGGTCTCGGCAAGCTGTTCGGTGGGCACGGTGGCGGTGCTCTTGGCGGGGGTCATGATCGGTGCTCTCCTCTTCCGTGGCGGTAGCGGTGCAGTGCGTCGGCATCGATGGCCCACACGCGCGCTCCGATTCGGTCGGCGGGCAGTTGCCCGTTCGTGATCAGTGCGCGGACGTGGCGGGGCGTGCAGCCCATCAAGGTGGCGGCCTCTGCCACACACACCGTGCCCTGCGGGGCAGGCGCGGTTCCGGTAGCGGCAGATTCGAACGGCGCGGTGTCGGAATCGAACGCCTCTGCTCGCTGTGCGGCTGTGTGCAGGGCGAAGAGCACGCGGCGAGTCTCGGGGGCCACCTCGCCCCCGTCGGCACGGACACGGGCCGCGAGATCGCGTACGAGGGCGCGGAGTACTTCGCCTGCGACCGCGGGCGGCACGATCACGGCCCCGTCGGCGCGCGTCAGCCGCTCGGCGCCCGTGCGGCTCACTCCTCGGCCCCCTCGTCGTCGTGGAGTCTCATGGGGCGGCCCTCGTCGTACGCGGCGCACCACTCGGCGGCAACGGCTCGGGTAGTGCGTCCCATGACCGAGGCGTCGGTCTCGGGGTCGAGCAAGGCCAGGCTTCGCACGACCTCCGATGGCGGCTCGGTTACCTGCTGACCCTGCATTGCGAGCCCGGTGGAGAGGCAGCCAAGGACGTCGAGCGTGGACAGGCGGACGGTGCGGCCATTGGTGAGCCGGTAGGTGTGCATGAGGCGTCGTCCGTCGCGGCGTTTCTCAATGGTGGCCAGGCGGCGGGAAATCGGACTGGGGCGGTTCATTGGTGGCGGTCCTTTTCGTCAGCCTCAAGAGCGGCGAGGCGCTGTTCGAGGTCGAGGGATTCCCGCAGGGTGAGGCAGGCGTCGAGCAGGGTGCGGGCTGCCTGGACGCGGGCTTGTCCGCGTTCGTTGTCGAGGGCGTCGACCAGGGCGTCAACGGCCTTGGTCGAGGCGGCGGCGAGGCGGCCGACGGCGAGCTGTAGCAACTCGGTGCGCGCGTCGGTGACTTCCTGCCGAAATGAGGGATCGTCCAGCCATCGCAGGACGGTGCGGCCGGACACTTCGGCGGACTTGGCGGCCTGCCCGGTCGTGCGGCCCTGGGCGAGGGCGAGCACGGCGGCGGGGCGGCGGGTGCTGGTCAAGGGTGTCAGTACTCCAATTCAGCCTCGCGCACGCGCGCGAGACGCGGAACGTCACGGATGGACATTGGGAAGCGGGCGAGCGCCTTGCGGACAACTGAGGGCGCGGTGTTCTTCGCAGGTGAGGGGCTGCGGTGTAGGGGTATGAAGGGATCTCCGGTGATCCCTGTACACACCTGCGTAAGCGAGTTTCGGAAACCCCTACATGGCCCTACATGCGAGCCTGTCAAGGCCCGTCGTCGTCGGTCCCGGCGAGCATCAGGCCGAGGTAGAACTGTCCGGCGCTGCGACGGGTCTTGGTGTGGCCACGCTTGGTCATGGACTCGGCGAACGCGGCCTCGTTGCCAGGTTGTTCGCCGTTCTCCGTGCACCAGCGTGACCATGCGGAAAACAGATCACGGGCTTTGACGGCGCTGTGCGGGCTTGTGAGCGCGCGCTCGTCGAGGAAGCGGGCCAGGACGTCACTGTCAGCCTGATAGGCCGCGGTCCGGGCACGCACGGTCTCGGGAGGGTTCAGGCCCTGTGCCTGGTAGTCGTGCCATCCCTGATAGGCCCATGCGAGTACTGCCGGGGCGGCTTGCTTGAGCCGGTCGGGCAATCCGGGGTCGCGGTCCGCCTCAGGGATCACGACATCGAACGGAACGACGTGGATGCGACGCCAGATGGCGGGGTCATCGCCGGACACCTGGGGCAGGAAGTTGGTCAGCATGACCAGGGTGTGTGAGGGGTCGAAGGTGATCGGGTTGCGGTGCATGAGGTTGGCCTCGATCGGGTCGCCACCGACAAGGCGCTTCATGGTGGCCTCGGCGAACTTGCGCCCCTTCTCAGTCTCCGAGCAGAACGCGAGCCGGGCGCCGCGTAGCCGCATCTTGAAAGCGCCGTGCCGCTCGTGCTTGGACTCCATGAGGATGGCCGGGTCTACCTCGATCGCGTAGTCGCCGAAGGCGGACATGATGGCGTCGCGCAGGGTGCCTTTACCGTTGGCGCCGGTTCCGGTGAAGATCGGCATAACGTGCTCGCGGACCTCGCCCAACATCGCGTATCCGAAAAGGCGTTGAACGAAGGCTCGTACGGTCTCGTCGGGCAGGATGCGGGCGAGGAACGCGGCCCATTCGGTGTCGTGCTCTGCGGCGAGCGGCCCGCCGGCCACCTTGGTCAGCAGGTCCGCCCGGTCATTGGCGCGCACCATCCCGGTGCGCAGGTTCACCGTTCCCGCTGGGGTGTTGAACAGGTACGGGTCTGCGTCCAGCGCACGCGACGTGGTGGAGATGGGCGGGAGCGCGGAGGCGATCCGCACCATGCCGTCAATACCGTTGGCCGACTCGGCCTTTCGGATATCCGTGAACAGTGCGGTGCGCTCGGGGCTGTCGAGCCGGTCGAGTTCGCCAAGGGCAGCCTTGATGGTGGCGACGGCGGCCTCGACGTCCGCGCGTTGTTCGTCGACGGCCCACCGCGCCCCGTCCCATCGGTGCCATCCGATGCCGTGCACGTAGCGCAGGTGGTCGGTGTGCTCGGTCACGAAGCGCTCGGCCATCCGCAGGTGCCCGCGGTGGCGCTCCGGTGCGGCGGGCGGGGCGGCGGTCACTGGCGAGGCAGCAGGCGCGATCGGACGCGCAGGCTCCTCGCACGGGGCGTGCGGGGGAGCCGTGGTGAGCAGCTGCACCGCCGGGTCAAGCGGCGGCGGGGGGCCGCCGTGCGGTATCGGCGGGTCCGGGTGGTGCGAGGTCACGCGGAGACTCCTGGGGCTGTCGGCAGGGGCGGTCGAGTTGGCGGCCGTCGAGGGCGAGAGTGCGGACCCATCCGGGCCGTCCGGGGATGGTGACGGGCGGCCATCCGTGCGTGGCGGTCACGGGGCGTGCGCGGGTGGCTGAGGCGCGGCGGGCCGCGAGTTCGTCTAGCTTGGGTCGACGGGCGAGGCTGCCCGCGATGGTGCGGGCGTAGGTGTTGGCGTCCGCGGTGACGTGGGCATACCAGCGCTCGGGGTCTTCATCGAGCAGGCGGTCGAGCCACGCCTCGCGCGATGCACGGCGGCGCCACTGCTCGGCAGCGGTGATGATCGCGACGGCGCGGCGGTGGTCCGTCGCGCGAAGCGCGCACCATGCTGGGCTGCCGTATTCCGGCGCGTCCGCCACTTCGAGCGCGGTCACTTGAGCGGAAGCCCAAAGAGCCACGGGGTCATGCGCGGTGGACTCGGGCGACGCCGGAAGAACACGAGCGCTGAGTGGGCCGGGGGCGGCCATTAGGCGGCGGTGACTGTCTGCTCGTCGAGCCACCGTTCGACGTCTTCCCATCTGGCGCGCAGATGCCGGCCGACCTTGATGAGACGGGGGCCGCCTCCCCGGTGACTCCACTGGTAGACGGTGGCTAGCGGCACGCCGCAGTAGTCGGCGAGTTCCTGCGCCGTGGCGAGCTTGCGCCGGGGAGCGGACGGGTTTTGGGCCAGGGCGATACGAGACACGGCAACTCCTCAAGTTGAAGCGTTACGAAATCGTGCTCTCGAAAGCTAGCGATCTTCCGCACCAATGTCCAGCGCAATGTAATGTTCCGCTCCATGGATGGAAGCAGTGACAACGGACGAGAACCGAACGACGGGCTCGCGGCCGACGCCTGGCGCACAGACCAAGAGCGTTGGGCGGGTGCTCTCTCGCAGGCTCCCGCTTTCGGCGAGGCGATCGGGAGGCAGCTTCAGCTTGTACGGGAGGGCAAAGGCCGGACGGCCGAAGAGGTTGCGAAGAGGGCACGACAAGTCGGGCTCTCCTGGCATCGGCCGACCGTAGGGCAGATCGAACGCGGCCGACGCGCCCTCTCTGCCGTCGAGCTGATCATGCTGCCGCTCATCTACGGGGTTCCGCTTGGCGAGTTGCTCCCCGCGGGCGTGATCTGGCTGACCCCCGAAGTTGGCGTCTACGACCGCGAGGTGCGCCGTGTGCTCGGCGGCGATCACAACCCGAGTTCTCTCGCGCTCCGCGCCCCCGGTGGCTGGCATGTCAAAGGCGTGAGTGATCGACCCTCTCAAGAAGTCCTAGAGATGGTGCAGGCGTTGGCGCCCTCTCCATGGCCGCTCAATTCCGACCCTCGCTATGTGCAGGACAAGCCGGATGAGGCTGAAGTCAAGGCGGCCAAGCGGCTCGACACCACTCCCCACTTTGTCGCCTATGCCGCGCGCGAGTTCTGGGGGCATGGCCTCGCTGCGGAGCGCGAAGCGCGCCTGAGCGAACGGGGTGAATTGCCCGAGGGGAAAAGGGCTCTCCAGTCCGCGCGCGGCCACATCACGCGCGTGCTTCTGGCTGAGCTCGAACCGGTGGTGAGGGGGCTGGAGGTGGCGCCTAGGCAGGGAGATCTTGACCCCACGGAACCGGGGGCTTTGGAGGACAGACACAAGGGGAGGGAAACAGGTGGCTGAGGTCTACGACAGATGGCACAAGTCGCGTCCGGGCAAGGACGACAAGCCGTGCCGCGAGCACAGCAGCAGGACGCGCAAGCTCGTCCCGAGCAGTGATCACGGCAAGGGGAAGCGGTGGCAGGTCCGTTGGCGCGACGCGAGCGGTAAGCAGCGCAAGGAGAACTTCGACAAGCGGGCCGCCGCTGATACGCGTGCGGCTACGGTCAAAGCCGACCTCGACCGTGGTCTGTACGTCGACCCTGCCGCGGGTAAGGAGAGCTTCCGTGCGGTCGCCGAGCGGTGGCGTACGTCTGCCGTGCACCGCCCCACCTCGGCGTCACGTGTCGAACGCGGGCTGCGCAACCACGTCTATCCGACGTTCGGTGATCGTCCCGTGGCGAGTATCCGGCCGTCGGACATACAGGCATGGATCAAGGACCGCTCGCAGGTGCTCGCGCCGTCGACTCTGGCAGTCACCTACGCCTACTTGGTCACGCCGCTGAAGACAGCCGTTCGAGACCGGATCATTGCGAGCAGCCCGTGTGATGGTGTGCGACTGCCCCGGCAACGGAAAGTCGAGATCACGCCCTTACATATGGACGCGGTTCGCGCGCTCATAGACGCCGCAGCGCCACGATTCCGGGCCTTGTACTTGCTCGCGGCATCATCCGGGCTGCGACAGGGGGAGCTGTTCGGCCTTGAGGTCGACTGCATCGACTTCCTGCGTCGCGAGGTGAAGGTGCGTCAGCAGCTCATCGACCCAGACGACGGTGAGCCCTACCTCGGCGAGCCCAAGACGCACGAGAGCTACCGCACGGTGCCGCTCACGAAGGCGGCCGTGGACGCGCTCGCCGCGCACCTTGAGCAGTTCCCCGCGAGCGGCGTGAAGATCGAGGACCGGACCGACCCGCGCAAGCCGCGCCACCGCATGGCACGGCTGCTCTTCCTTAATGACTACCGCGCGGTGGTTCGGCGCGGGGCGTGGTCGCACGTGTGGCGGAGAGCCCGGCAGAAGGCGAACAAGGCGCTCGCCGCGGCGCACGACAAGGCGCATACGGCATGGGTCCACAACGGCAGGCCGGAGGGTGGTGAACCGTTCCGCGTCGAGGTGCCGGACGGTGCCAGCCTCCACGACCTTCGCCACTTCTATGCGTCGCTCTTGATCAAGCACCGTGAGAGCGTCAAGACGGTGCAGAAGCGGCTAGGTCACGCCAAGCCGTCGATCACGCTCGATACGTACACGCACCTTTGGCCCGATGAGGAGGACACAACGAGGGCGGCCGTCGAGTCGGTCCTCGGCGATGTGCCCCCGTTGTGCCCTGCTAAGTCTGCTTAGCAACGTCCGTGCAGGTCAGACCGGTTGGTCAGCGGTAGTTGGCGAACTGCACAGCGAAGTCGAAGTCCTGCCCCTTGAGCAGCGCCTGTACGGCCTGCAGGTCGTCACGGCTCTTCGAGCTGACCCGCAGCTCGTCGCCCTGGACCTGCGCCTTGACGCCCTTGGGGCCCTCATCGCGGATGATCTTGGCAACCTTCTTCGCGTTCTCCTGGGAGATGCCCTCTTCGATCGAGGCGAAGATCTTGTACTCCTTGCCGGACAGCTGCGGCTCGCCCGCGTCCAGCGACTTCAGCGAGATGCCGCGCTTGATCAACTTGGACTGGAAGATGTCGAGGATCGCCTTGACCCGCTCCTCGCCGTTCGCCTCCATCAGGATCTTCTCGCCGGACCAGGCGATCGAGGCGCCCGTGCCCTTGAAGTCGTAGCGCTGCGAGATCTCCTTGGCGGCCTGGTTGAGGGCGTTGTCGACCTCCTGCCGCTCGACCTTCGAGACGATGTCGAAACTGGAGTCGGCCATGTCCTGTGGCTCCTTGTATCGGGGTCTGTGTACGTCTACGTGCGTCTGCGTACCGAGCAGGTGCACGGCCTTCGGTCCCTGGCCGCACCCGCAAAGCCTAGCCACCGCCTCCGCGCCGGGGGCTGATCAATCGGGTGGCGAAGCACCCCTGTCCATCAGGTATCGTTTACGTCGTTGCCACGGAGCGCCGCCCCAAAGCGGTCGATCCCAGGCAGCGACCCAGGCGGTGTGCCCGAGCGGCCAAAGGGAGCAGACTGTAAATCTGCCGGCTCAGCCTTCCCAGGTTCGAATCCTGGCGCCGCCACACTGGGGAAAGCCCCCTCCGAACTGCGGAAACGCAGCGCGGAGGGGGTTTCTTTTTGTTCGAACGGCGCCGTTCGACGGAGAACCGAAATGCGGGGCTTGCCTCACCTCGTAACGCGGGAATCCCAAGCCTGACCAGCGCGTATGGGGCGGCTGTGGGGCAGCTCCACGGAGAACATCAGTGCTTCAGCGCTTCCTCAATCCTGGCGTTCGCCGTGGACGCGGCGTGGTCCAAGCACTTGGCGTAGACCCGGAACAGCACCGCGACACTGTGGCCGGCGCGCTGCGCGACTACCTGAGGCTCCACTCCAGAACTGAGCGACGTAGAGACGACAGCATGACGTAGGTCATACGGCCGTTTCGCCAGAGGAGACGCGTATTGCACGGCAGTGAGGGCGCGTCGTCGCGCTTCCGCCCACACCTCGCCGTATCCGGCGTCCTGGATGAGGCCGCCGCGAGACGTCCGGAAGAGCCTCCCGTCCGGCGCCGCGCCGTACGCGGTGACGTGCCACCGGAGGAGCGCCACCAGATCAGGAGGGATGGGCACCACCCGTACGGCCTTACGGGGTCGGTGCTTGAGCCCACGCCGGTCGTGAGGCGTGGACGTGTCAGCCCAGGCCGACCCGGAGCGGGCGCGTGTCTCACGGAGCCGCAGGACGCCCCACCCCCGTCGCGGCAGGTGGCAGTCCTCCTTCCGCAGGCCGATGACTTCGGCGGGCCGACGCCTGCGTACGAGGGGAAGGCCTGCACGGTCTGGTTGCCGCCATCCCCGATGCACCGGTAGGTGACCCCCGTGCGGCGGTGACCCGCGTTGAAGAGTCCACACAGTTCCTCGTTGTCGCCTGCCTTGGGCCAAGGACCGTATCGATCTCGTCGAACAGGATCGTGGGCCGACCGTTGGGGTTGGACACAGACCGGAACAGGGCGGCGGCGGACGCGTTGACGGCCGTCATGGGATCGGGCACGAGGGTTTCGACGATCTCCAGGGCCCGCGACTTCCCTGAACCCGGATCCGGAGACAGGAAGGCCAGACGCGGGGTGGAATCGAAGCAGTCGAGCAGATGGGCGTGTGCGTCCCACAAGGCGACCGCGACGTAAGCGGCTTTGGTGGGGAAGACGTTGAAGCGGCGGTGGAAGGCTTCCACCTCATCGAGCAGCGTGGCCCCGTCGATGACGTCGGTCATGCGGCGGCCCTCCCCTCCTGGGCGTTGCGGAGCGGGCAGGTGTCGCGGTGGGCTTAGTGGTCGGCGATCAAGGCCAGGACGCGGGGCTTACCCACGGCGCTGCGATTCCGGCCGCACTCGCACTTCGAGGTGGCGGTGGGGGCCATGCCGCGCGGGGCGACGATGTGCAACCACGCCACAGGGAACCGTCCTTCGCCGGATGGCGGGTCAGGGCGAACAGCAATGGGACGCCTTCGGCGACGCCCTTCGGTTCGCCCACATCCGTCCGGGGCGCGGCTGGTTCGGCGAGGCGGGGGCCCGTCGGGGCGGGGGTGATGCTCTTCAGGGGGGGACTCATGCCGCATCCCGGCGACGCTGGTTGTGGGCAATGGACCAGTTCAGTGCGCTGCGCAGGGTCGCGCGGCACTGGACCGTCGGCTGAAGTTGGCGGTCTCCGAGACGCTTCAGTGCTTCGATAAGGCCCATCTGCCCTGAACAAGTCTCAAGTCACCACGAAATGCTACATGCGGGAGCTGATCCGCGTAAGATTATCCTGACGCTGCTCAGGCGATGCAGCAGAGCCGGTAAACCTAGGTGGGCGCATGGCAGAGCATCGTCTTACACGTCAGGAGCTGATCCGTCGTCAGAGGCGCCTTGGGTTTGTCGGGCGGCAGGGCGAACTAACTGTGTTTAGAGATGTCTTAAGGCAGTCGCCGGAGGAATCTTCGCAGTTCTTATTTCACATCCGAGGACCCGGGGGAGTAGGAAAGTCCACCCTGGTGCACCAGATGGAGAGCGTCGCTCGTGAGGCACAGGCGATCACTGCTTATGTGGATGAAGCGGTGGGGGATGCGATAGAGGCGATGGAGACGATCAGTTTCCAGCTCGCACAGCAAGGCTTGCCGATGAAGGCCTTTGATAAGAAACTGGGAACTTACCGTCAGCGTCGGCATGAGGCTGACGCCGGCGCAGCAACTCTGCCGATGGGCGAATCAGTAGCGGGTATAAATCAGGAACCTACTGGACCTGCGCCGACACCAACCAGCGTAGTTGCCTCGCAGCTAAGCTTGGTTGGCCTGGGCCTTATACCAGGTGTCGGCGCATTCACTGGTGCGGTCGATCCGAATCAGGTAGCAGCGGGAGCTACGCAGCTCAAGTCGATACTAAGCGCACGTTTTGGCAACCGTGATGACGTGCAGCTTATTATGTCTCCGCTCCAAGAGCTTACACCCGTATTTCTTCGAGATCTTTCAGAAATAGCACAGCGCCGACCGTGGGTAGCCCTCTTCTTCGACACCTATGAACGTACGGGGCCTCTGATCAATTCCTGGTTGCGTGATGTTCTTCTTACTGACAAATACGGAGAGTTGCCGGTAAATATCCTGGCGGTCTTGGCTGGACAGGCGCACCTAGAGGAGAGATGTTGGGGTGACTCTCTTGACCTGATTACTGAGTTGCCGCTCGAAGTATTTACTGAAGCCGAAGCGCGTCGACTGCTGGCCGCCAAAGGAGTAACAGATGAGCATGTGGTAGAGGTAATTCTGCATCTATCTGGGCGACTGCCTGTTCTGGTTTCCACACTGGCAGAGAGTCGCCCCGCCAAGGTCGAGGATATAGGAGATCCAAGCGGCACTGCAGTAGAGCGATTTTTGAAATGGGAGTCGGATGCAGATCGTCGAGCAGCCGCTTTGGCTAGCGCCCTACCTCAAGAGCTAGATGAAGATATTTTCCGTACGGCGGTTAACGACGAGGCAACGGGTCTATTTGGCTGGCTACAGTCAATGCCCTTCGTGAATGCCAGAGCTGGCCATATTCGCTATCACGATGTTGTGCGCAGGGCGATGTTGCGCCTTCAGCGTCAGCAATCACCATCCCTTTGGATCAAGCAACACAACAATTTGGCCGCCACATTTCGTGATCGCAGAGTTTCACTAGAGGGTGAGGTCGCCATTCCGGGTGACTGGTGGGATGATGAACAGTGGCGAAGCCATAGGATGCAGGAGGCGTACCACAGACTTTGTGCTAATTCGCGTACTGAATTCCCTATGGCTCTGCGAATGTTGATAGATGCCTGCGACCGCAGTATTAGTATGGGACGTCGTTTTGCTCAAGTTCTAGTTCAGGCTGGGGAGGACGCCGATGTTGCAAGCGTAAGGGATTTCGGCCAGAATTTTATTACACTTTCGGAGGGGGATGTCGCACCGGAAGCGGAGTGCATGACATTTTTGCTTGGGCGCGACGAATTAACCACTCCAGATCGAGCTTTTGTTTACGCACTACGTGGTCGAGATCGGCGTCGTCTGGGGGACCATGAATCAGCTCTGAATGATTACTCTGCGGCGATAGCGCGCGACCCTGAAGTAGGCCGATACTATTCCGGGCGAGGTCTCACATACCAGTCTGTCGGTCGGCATGGCGAGTCTCTCGACGACTTCAATCGCGCTCTTGAACTAGATCCTAGCGATGCAACTGATCGCGTTTCTCGCGGCATGACTCATTTTCAGATGAGTGAATTTGGCGATGCTATCGCTGACTTCAATCGTGCCCTAGAAATTAATCCTGACGTTGCAGAAACATATTCTCTGCGCGGGCTCGCCTTAGGGCAAATAGGGCGAAACGACGATGCGCTTGCTGACTTTAATCGTTCTATTGAACTCGCACCAAAGAACGCAGCGGCCCACACTGCGCGTGGCATGGCATTCAAGGCCTTGGGGCGCGATGAGGAGGCTTTGAGCGAATTCAATCGTGCGCTTGAGCTAGATGGTGAGATTGTCTGGGGTTACAGCAGCCGTGGACTGGCTTACCAGACCATGGGGCGACACGAGGACGCATTAGCCGACTTCAATCGCGTGATTGAAATGGAACCCGGTATTGCCACGCACTACAGCAGTCGCGGCCATAATTTCCATTTTCTCGAACGGTACGAGGAGGCGTTGGCCGACTTTGGTCGGGCAACCGGTCTGGATCCAAATGACGCCAACACTTACCGCAGCCGCAGCCTGACCTACCAGGCGATGGGGCGGTATGAGGAGGCTCTTGTCGATCTAGATCACGCGATCGAACTGACCCCCGAGGATGCCATTGTTTATGGCATCCGTGGTCTGACCTACCAGATCAGGGGGCGACATGAGGAAGCATTGGCCGACTTCAATCGAGGGCTAGAGCTGAACCCCGACATGCCCAGCTGTTACAGCGGCCGTGGCAGGACTTTCCAGTTTTTGGAACGGCATGAAGAGGCTCTAGTCGACTTCAATCGGGCGCTCGAACTGGACCCCGACAGTGCCAATGTTTATAGTAGTCGCGGCCTGGTGCACGAGAATATGGAACGGTACGAGGAGGCGTTGACCGACTTCAATCGGGCACTTGAGTTGGACCCCGATTATGCCACAATTTACAAGAGTCGCGGCCGTATTTACCGATCCTTGGGTCAGTATGACGAGGCCCTAGCCGAACTAAGCCTCGCGCTCGACGCAGCCCCAGACGACGCACAGGTTTACGCTATTCGGGCTACGGTCTGCAATTCCATGGAGAGGTACGAGGATGCCCTAGCTGATTTCGACCGTTCCCTGCAAATCGATGACCAAGATAGTTGGACCCACACTAAGCGCGGCTCGACTTATGAGACGCTGGGACGATATGACGAAGCCTTGCGTGATTTCGATCGCGCCTTGACCCTTGAGCCTGACCACGCGCACGCCCTGACCGTCCGAGGCTCGCTCTATCGACTGATAGGTAGGTATGAGGATGCCCTAGCTGATTTCGACCGTTCCCTGCAAATCGATGACCAAAGCAGTTGGACCCACACCGGCCGGGGCTTGACCTACCGATTGATCGGACGCTACGACGATGCCCTCGCCGACATTAACCGTGGCATTGAAATAGACCCTCATAGCGGCTGGGCTCATTACGAAAAATCCGTATTGCTGCATGCTTTGCTGGACCGAGATCGGAAGAAACACCTTTCACGTGCCATAAAAGTGATCGAACGGGAGAGTCCGACGATATCAAGGCAGGGGAATCTTTTTCTGACTAGCTGCTTGGTCCCGCGCTGGCAAAGAGCGGAGCGTGATTTTTCAGTTTTCATGTCCAGTGTGCCAACACTGGGGTATGCGAATGAGCTACTCGTGGCTATTAAAAGCCTCATAGTAGCGATTCCTTCTAGGCGACCGAATCTAACTCACTTCTCGCTACAGCTCGAAAGTTTCATTGCTGAGTCCCAGTCGACCGAGGCCGGACAATGAAAATGCCTAGATCGTTGCGCCGTTCCGATCGAGTGGTGGCTGTCAGGAGCGGTCCAACACGTGGGGCCAGCGTGGGACAGCACGCAAGGCTCTTCGGTGAAGGCCATGTCAGAGGCGCCTCCCTACGGAGGCTGCAAATCTGCCGGCTCAGCCTTCCCAGGTTCGAATCCTGGCGCCGCCACACGAAGGAGACCCTCTCCGATCTTGCGGAAACGCAAGGCGGAGGGGGTCTTTTCGTACGCTGAGGCTATGTCGTCCATGCCCTCCTCATCGCGTCGCAGGAACTGCCCCGAGTGCCGCCGTGAAATCGCCGTCGTCGGAGGCCGGTTCGCCCGGCATGATCCGCCGGGGGCGCGCGGCAGCGGTGACCTCGTCTCCTGTGCGGGCTCGCGCAGGCAGGCGCTGCTGGGCGCCGCACAGCCCGCTCTGGACGGTTACGCGGTCCCGGGCTTCCCCGGCCAGCTCCCACTCTTCTGAGGCGCTCTCGTGGGGCTCCAGGGCGCCCTGACGCGGGCCGGGGCGGTCACGGTTGGCGGACGTCCATCCGGCTCACCAGACCGTCCTCCCGGAACGTGTACACGTGCTCGACCGTCGTCGGCGCCCAGTGGTCGCCCGTCTCGTCCCGCAGCCCGGGCCGCACCGTCGCCACGACCCGCCGCCCGTCGTCGTCGAGCCGCAGCCGCTCCAGATGCACCAAGGGGTGCATCACCGCGAACTGCCGTGCCCAGTAGGCGCGTACCGCCGCGATGCCGCGGGCACGGGTGTTGTCCAGGAGGTTCGGCCAGTTCACGTCAGGTGCCAGGGAGCGGGGGATGAACGCGTCACGCTCTTCGGTACTGAAGACGGCGTACATCTGCCGCAAGAGGGCTTCCTGCGAGGCGGGCACATCGGAGGCGGGCATGGCGTTCCTCACGTAGGCGGCAGCTCAAGACAAGCACCGCCACGCGCGCGGGGCATCCCTCAGGAGAGCGACTTCGCCGTACGGACGGACGCTGCCGCAATGGAGCAGACGTCAGTTGCCCGCAACGGACTTCACCGCCACGGACACCGGCGTGGACCCGCTGACCAGTTCCAGCGTCAGGCCCGCCGTCGCCGACGAGTCGACGAGCTCGGCGAGGACCGCGGCCACGTCGTCCCGCGGGACGGGACCGCGTCCGGTCGACGCCTCCAGGCGTACGAGACCGGTGCCCGCGTCGTCCGTCAGCATGCCGGGGCGCAGGATCGTCCAGTCCAGGGCCCTGCGGCCGCGTACGGAGGCGTCGGCCTCGCCCTTGGCACGCAGGTAGGCGTCGAAGATCTCGTCGCCCTCGTGCGCGGGGTCCGCGCCCATCGACGACACGACGACGTAGCGCCGCACGCCCGCGCGCTCCGCCGCGTCCGCGAAGAGCACGGCGGCGTCGCGGTCCACCGTGATCTTGCGGTCGGCCCCGCTGCCCGGTCCCGCGCCAGCCGCGAACACGGCAGCGTCGGCGCCTTCCAGAAGCCCGGCGACCTCGTCGACGGACGCCGATTCCAGATCGCACAGCGCCGCCTCGGCACCCGCGTCCCGCAGATCGGCTTCCTGCCCGCTTCTGCGGACGAGCCCGACGACCTCGTCACCTCGCGCGGCGAGCAACCGCTCGAGCCGCAGCGCGATCTGACCATGACCTCCAGCGATGACAATGCGCATGTCTCCGACCGTACGGCAGCCCCCGCAAGATCGCCCCGCGCACGCGGGAGCACGTCAGGAACCTCTGCCCGCCCCCAAGTCCGCCCTCACGCCCGCCCTCACGACGGTTCCGCACCCTTCGCCCGCCCGGGGCCGCCCCCCTTCGAGCGCCCTTGGCGTGGTAGATCGAGCGCCACGGCGGCTGCCGAATCGCAGTACTCCCGCACCGCGCTCGTCCGTGCCACCACGCGCCCCCGGTGCACCACGATGCGGCTGTACGCGAGCGAGAGCGCCCCCGCGAGATGGTCTCCGCGCACCGCGAGCAGCTCGGCAGGGAAGCCCGCCTCCACCCGGACCTGGCGGAGCCCCATCGCGGCCCGAGCCGCCGAGCTGACCGTTCCGTACGCGTCCTCGGGACGCAGCCCGCACCGCGAGGCCAGCAGGTAGGCGGCCTCCAGCGGGTCCCCGCGCCCCACCGGGTTCGACACGTCCCGCATGGCCCCGCTGCCCGCGGCGATTCGCACACCGGCCGCCCGCAGCAGCCGGACCGGAGCCACCGCGCCCCGCCTCTCCACGCTTCCGCACCCGCCCTGCGGCAGGCACACCACCGTCACGCCGGCCGCCGCCAGCTGTTCCGCCGTCCGTGCGGCCACGTCCGACGGCAGCCGCCCGAGCCCGCCGCACGGCCCGATCGTCACCCCGGGCCGCAGTCCGCCCGCCATCGCGGCGAGCCGCCCGAGCCGCGCCGGATCGCTACCGTCCGTGTGCAGGTCGACGGGACAGCCGTGCTCGGCGGCGACCTCGAGGACCGCCTCCACGTACCCGGTCGGATCGGGATCCAGGTCGGGGCAGCCGCCCACCACGGAGGCGCCCATCTTCACCGCGTCCCGCAGCATCGCGAGCCCGTCGGCACCGGCCACCCCGGTCAGTAGCCGCGGTACCGCCACGGCTGCCAGGTCGACCAGGCCGCGCAGCGAACGCCGCGCCTGCAGCACCGCCTCCATCGAGGTGAGCCCGGGGACGTCACCGATCCGCACGTGCGAGCGCAGCGCCGTCGCGCCGTGCCCGAGTTGCAGCAGTGCGGCCTCGGTGGCCCTGCGCTGGACATCGGCGAGTTCGTACGAGACGGGGCCCTCCGCGTCCGCCGACAGTGCCGTGTCGCTGTGCGCGTGCGGTTCGGCGGCGGCCGGCACCAGGAGATAGCCGGCGAGGTCCACGCGCGTGGCGTGCGTGGCGTGCGTGGTCAGGCTTCCCGTCGTGCCGACCGCTTCGATGCGCCCGGAGCCGAGCCGCACGTCCACGGTCCGGCCGTCGGTCAGCCGGGCGCCGCACAGGAGCAGCGCGGAGGCGTCGGCGCCATCCCCTGAGGAGCCGGAAGAGCCGGAGGGCCCGGAGGAGTGGGGCTGCGGCTGACTGTCGGGCATCGCGCTCCTGAGGTTCGGGGGCGGCTGCGGGGCATGGCGTCGTCCGGGGACGGAGGCGCCCGGGATCGAGACGTCCAAGATCACGCAGGGTGGGTCGAGCCTAGGACGGCGACCGGCCCTCTTCGAGGAGGAGCGGAATAGTCGTACCGGCGTGGTGTGGAGCTACGTACGGGCACGCGCCGAGCCGCCGGACGGGCACGCGCCGAGCCGCCGGACGGGCACGCGCCGAGCCGCCGGACGGGCACGCGCTGAGCCGCCGGACGGGCACGCAGATAACGACCGGACGGGTACGCCGATAACGACCGGATGGGTACGCCGATAACGACCGGATGGGTACGCAGATGCCGACCGGATGGGTACGCAGATGCCGACCGGAAGGGTACGCAGCGACCGCCGGACGGGTACGCGGCGAGCCGCCGGACAGGCAGGCCGCGAGCCGCCGATCAGGCACACCGCCGGCCGCCGGACAGGCAGGCCATGCGCCACCGGGCAGGCACGTCCGAGCCGCCGGTCAAGGCACGCCGCGAGCCACCCATAGGCCGCGCCCCGTGCCACCGGTCAGCCATGCCTTGAGCCGTCGGCCAGTCACGCCGCCGGCCGCCTGACAGCCACGCCTCTAGCACCGGTTAGCCACGCCCCGAGCCGCCGGACAGGCATGCCTCGAGCCGCCGGTCAGCCACGCCCCGAGCCGCCGGTAGGTCACGTCCCGAGCCACCGTCCAGGGAGGCCCCGAGCCACCGGTCAGTCACACCGCGAGCCGCCGGACAGTCACCCCCCCCGAGCCGCCGGACAGGCAGGGCCCAACCCACCGATCAGGCACGCGCTGAGCCGCCGGACAGTCACCCCCCGAGCCGCCGGACAGGCATGCCCCAACCCACCGATCAGCCATGCCCCGAGCCGCCGGACGGGTACGCAGCGCCCAACCAACAGCTACGCCCTGAGCCTTCGGACGGGTACGCAGCGCCCAACCAACAGCTACGCCCCGAGCCGCCGGACGGGTACGCAGCGACCCACCCACCAGCCAAGCCCCGACCCACCCACCAGCCAAGCCCGCCCCGCCCCACCGATCAACCAAGCCCCGCCCCACCGATCAACCAAGCCCCGCCCCACCGAACAGACACCCCCGCGCCGCCCAACCCCCGGCACGACGATGTGGCGTGAGGCGCCGAAGTGACGTGGTGAGACGGCCGGGACGCCTGCCGCGATGCACCCGGACAGCCCCGGCGAAACGGATTTGGGCGATCGGCGACCGACCGTGTAATGTCTTCATCGCTCGCCCCAATAGCTCAGTCGGTAGAGCGTCTCCATGGTAAGGAGAAGGTCTGCGGTTCGATTCCGCATTGGGGCTCTGATGTCGCGTGATCCTCGTCCTCGGGCGAGGGGATCCGGCATCGCAGCGGTGTAGCTCAGTCGGTAGAGCAAGCGGCTCATAATCGCTGTGTCACCGGTTCAAGTCCGGTCACCGCTACTCAATTGGTAGCCGATTGTGGGGTCGGACCTTCGATCGGCTACTCTTTTTTTGCGTTCATCCGTCCATCCGTCCGTCAAGGAGCACTCACGTGGCTGCCACAGACGTCCGCCCGAAGATCACGCTGGCCTGCGTGGAGTGCAAGGAGCGGAACTACATCACCAAGAAGAACCGGCGTAACGACCCGGACCGTCTTGAGATGAAGAAGCACTGCCCGCGCTGCAACGCGCACACTGCGCACCGCGAAACGCGCTAGATACAGGCTCGTACACGAGGCCGTCCCCGATTTCTGGGGGCGGCCTCGCGTCGTTTACCCATACCTGCAGGAGGTACCGAGTCCATGGCGCTCGACCAGTCCTTCGTCGGGCGGTCCTACCCGCCCACCGATCCCTATGAGGTCGGCCGGGAGAAGATCCGTGAGTTCGCCGAGGCGGTGGGCGACGCCAACCCCGCGTACGTCGACGCGGAGGCCGCCAAGGCGTTCGGGCACCCTGATGTGATCGCGCCGCCGACCTTCGTGTTCGCCATCTCGTTCAAGGCCGCGGGCAAGGTCGTCGAGGACCCGCAGCTGGGGCTCGACTACAGCCGCGTCGTGCACGGGGACCAGAAGTTCGCGTACACGCGTCCGGTGCGCGCGGGGGACCGGCTCACGGTCACCTCGACCATCGAGGCCATCAAGTCGATGGCGGGCAACGACATCCTGGACATCCGCGGCGAG
This sequence comes from Streptomyces sp. NPDC033180, assembly GCF_055577645.1. NCBI lineage: Bacteria > Bacillati > Actinomycetota > Actinomycetes > Kitasatosporales > Streptomycetaceae > Streptomyces > Streptomyces sp. NPDC033180. The sequence goes on from NZ_JBVIPU010000008.1 coordinate 70,316, forward strand.
GTCCACGACGAGGCCGGCGAGCACGTCGTGACCGCCTGGACGAAGCTCGTCGCGCGTGCGGCGGAGCCTGCGGCAGAGGGAGAGTGACGCGATGACCGCCAAGATTTCGTACGACAGCGTCGAGGTCGGCACCGAGCTGACGGCCCAGAGCTTCCCTGTGACGCGTGCCACGCTCGTGCGGTACGCGGGCGCCTCGGGTGACTTCAACCCGATCCACTGGAACGAGAAGTTCGCGGTCGAGGTCGGCCTCCCCGACGTCATCGCCCACGGCATGTTCACCATGGCCGAGGCGATCCGCGTGGTCACTGACTGGGTGGGTGACCCGGCCGCCGTCGTCGAGTACGGCGTGCGCTTCACCAAGCCCGTCGTGGTCCCGAACGACGACCAGGGCGCGCTGATCGAGGTCAGCGCCAAGGTCGCCCAGAAGCTCGACGACAACCGGGTCCGCGTGGACCTGGTGGCGACGAGCGCAGGCCAGAAGGTCCTCGGCATGTCCCGGGCCGTGGTCCAGCTCGCCTGACCTCGCGTGCAGCTTTGTGAGTAAGGGGCATCCGCCGTGGGCGGGTGCCCCTTACTCGCCTATCGAGGTCCCTCGTCCCTCGCCTATCGACGTCCCTCGCCTATCGATGTCCCTCGCCTATCGACGTCCCTCGGCCATCGAGGTTCCTCGTCCCTCGTGATCGAGGTCCCTTGGGCGTCGAGGTCTCTTGACTAAGGTAGTGATTGGCCACTAACTTAATCGCATGGTCAGGATGAGCGCAGAGGAGCGGCGCGAGAGCGTCATCCGCGCGGCGATGATCGAGTTCGCCCGCGGTGGCTACAACGGCACGTCCACCGAGGTGATCGCCAAGCGGGTGGGTGTCTCGCAGCCGTATCTCTTCCGCCTCTTCCCGGGCAAGCAGGCGATCTTCCTTGCCGCGTCCGGGCGTTGCTGTCGGGAGGTCACCGAGGTCTTCCGGAAGGCGGCGGAGGGGCTCGAGGGGGAGGGGGCCCTGCACGCCATGGGTGAGGCCTACCAGGCGCTCATCGCCGACGACCCGGACAAGCTGCTCATGCAGATGCAGATGTACGTCGCCGTGGCCTCCGCGGAGGCGTCCGGCGACCGGGAGTTCGGCGAGGCGCTGCGGACCGCCTGGATGGAGATGTACGACACGGTCCGCCTCGCACTGGGGCCGGACCTTGGCGACACGACGCAGTTCCTTGCGTACGGAATGCTGGTCAATGTCCTGGTGTCGATGGGGTTCCGGCCCGATCACCGGGTGTGGACCGGCTTCTACGAGTCGGCGCAGCCCAAGGCGTGAGTCGTGCTGGTCGGGGGTGCGTACTTTTGCGCCCACAGAAGTTAGTCATCAATAACTAACCACAGGGGAAAGCAATGTCACAGCAGACAGCACGGCGCGGGGAAGCGGCCTGGGCCCTCGCCATCACCAGCGTCGCCGGATTCATGGCGGCCCTCGACAACTTGGTCGTCACCACGGCCCTGCCCGCCATCCGCGAGGACTTCGGGGGAGCGCTGCACGATCTCGAATGGACGGTGAGTGCGTACACCCTCACCTTCGCCGTGCTGTTGATGTTCGGCGCGGCCCTGGGCGACCGCTTCGGGCGCCGCAAGCTCTTCATCACCGGCCTCGCGGTCTTCACCGCGGCCTCCGGCGCCGCGGCCCTCGCGCCCGGCATCGAAGCGCTGATCGCCGCCCGCGCGGTCCAGGGCGTCGGCGCCGCGATCATGATGCCCCTGACGCTGACCCTCCTGACGGCGGCCGTGCCGGTGGCCAAGCGCGGGATGGTGTACGGGATATGGGGCGCCGTCAACGGCCTCGCGGTCGCCAGCGGTCCGCTCATCGGCGGCAGCCTCACCGAACACGCGTCCTGGCAGTGGATCTTCTGGCTGAACGTCCCGCTCGGCCTCGCGGTGCTGCCGCTTGCCCGGCTGTTGCTCTCCGAGTCGTACGGCACGGGAGCGCCGCTCGACATCACCGGGACGCTGCTGGCCAGCGGCGGGCTCTTCGGCATCGTGTACGCGCTGATCCGCGGCAACATCGACGGCTGGACCAGTGCGGCCGTCCTCATCGGCCTGATCGGCGGCGGCGCTCTTCTCGCCCTCTTCGTACGCCACGGCATCCGCGGCGAGAACCCGATGCTGCCGATGCGGCTCTTCCGGAACCGGGCGTTCTCCGCGATCAACGCCGCGAGCCTGCTGATGTTCGTCGGGATGTTCGGCTCGATCTTCCTGCTCGCCCAGTTCCTGCAGACCGTCGTCGGCTACTCGCCCACCGAGGCGGGGCTGCGCATGCTCCCCTGGACCGGAATGCCGATGATCGTCTCTCCCGTCGCGGCCTATCTCTCGGACCGGTTCGGCGGCCGCCCGGTGGTGACCGCGGGTCTCGCGCTCCAGGCCGTCGGCCTCGCCTGGTTCGCGGCCGTCCTGGAGCCCGATGTGTCGTACGCCGCCCAGCTGCCCGCCCTGATCATCAGCGGGGTCGGCATGGCGCTGTACTTCGCCCCCGCCGCGAACCTGGTGATGTCCAGCGTCCGCGCCTCCGAGCAGGGCATCGCGTCCGGTGCCAACAACGCCCTGCGCGAGGTCGGCGGCGCCCTCGGCATCGCGATCCTCGCCTCGGTCTTCTCCGCCCAGGGCGGCTACGGGCCCGCCCAGCACTTCGTGGACGGCCTCGGGCCCGCGCTGTGGGTCGGCGCCGCGCTGGTCGGTGTGGGCGCGGTCGCGGCGGCGCTCCTCCCGGGGCGGGCCGCGACCGGGAAGCAGGCCGGCGCCGTACCGGCCGCTGCCGATGAGCGCACTCCGGCCGGTGTCTGAACCGGCTCCGCCCGGCCCCACCCTCCGCGGTCCGTGGCCCTGCCCGAGCGGCGGGGCCACGGACCGTACCCTTGAGCTCGTGCAGGAACTCCACGATGCCCCCCTCGCCCCGCTGACCACCTTCCGGCTCGGCGGCCCCGCGGCCCGTCTGATCACCGCGACGACCGACGCCGAGGTGATCGCCGCCGTCCGCGAAGCCGACGACTCCGGGACCCCGCTGCTGCTCATCGGAGGCGGCTCGAACCTCGTCATCGGGGACAAGGGCTTCGACGGCACCGCGGTGCGCATCGCCACGAAGGGCTTCGAACTCGACGGCACGAAGCTCGAGTTGGCGGCCGGTGAGGTGTGGACCGACGCGGTGGCCCGCGTCGTGGATGCCGGTCTCGCGGGCATCGAGTGCCTCGCCGGGATCCCGGGCTCCGCGGGCGCGACGCCGATCCAGAACGTGGGGGCGTACGGCCAGGAGGTCTCGTCGACCATCACCGAAGTGATCGCGTACGACAGGACGACGCACGAGACGGTCACCGTCACGAACACCGAGTGCGACTTCTCGTACCGACACAGCCGTTTCAAGGCCGAACCCGACCGCTTCGTGGTGCTGCGTGTCCGCTTCGCCCTTGAGGACGCCCAGGGAATGAGCGCCCCCCTCAAGTACCCGGAGACGGCCCGCACGCTCGGCGTCGAGGCGGGCGACCGGGTGCCCGCGGCGGTCGCCCGTGAGACCGTCCTGAAGCTGCGCGCGGGCAAGGGCATGGTGCTGGACCCCGAGGACCACGACAGCTGGTCGGCCGGGTCCTTCTTCACCAACCCGATCCTCACCGAGGAGGAGTTCACCGCCTTCCACGCGCGCGTGGTGGACCGGCTCGGCCCGGACGTGGCGCCCCCCGCCTTCCCGACGGAGGACGGCCGCGTGAAGACCTCCGCAGCCTGGCTCATCGACAAGGCGGGCTTCACCAAGGGCTACGGAGAGGGCCCGGCCCGCATCTCCACCAAGCACACGCTCGCCCTGACCAACCGCGGCGGCGCGACCACGGAGGACCTGCTGGCCCTGGCCCGTGAGGTCGTCGCCGGAGTACGAGGCGCCTTCGGGGTCACGCTGGTCAACGAACCGGTGACGGTGGGCGTCAGCCTCTGAGCCACTCCTCGATCCCCGAAAGCAGCTTCTCCTGTACGTCGACGGGGGCGGCCGAGCCGCGTACCGACTGACGGGCGAGCTCGGCCAGGTCGCTGTCTTCGAAGGCGTGGTGCTTGCGCGCGATCTCGTACTGCGCGGCCAGCCGTGACCCGAAGAGCAGCGGATCGTCGGCCCCCAGAGCCATCGGCACCCCGGCGTCGTAGAGGGTGCGCAGCGGCACGTCCTCGGGCTTCTCGTAGACGCCAAGCGCCACGTTCGACGCCGGGCACACCTCGCAGGTCACTCCCCGCTCGGCAAGCCGCTTCAGGAGCCGTGGATCCTCCGCCGCCCGCACCCCGTGCCCGATCCGCCCCGCATGCAGGTCGTCCAGGCAGTCCCGCACCGAAGCGGGCCCGCTGAGCTCACCGCCGTGCGGCGCCGCGAGCAGGCCGCCGTCCCGCGCGATCGCGAAGGCCCGGTCGAAGTCCCGTGCGAAGCCCCGGCGCTCGTCGTTGGAGAGCCCGAAGCCGACGATGCCGCGATCGGCGTACCGCACCGCGAGCCGGGCCAGCGTGCGGGCGTCCAGAGGGTGCTTCATGCGGTTCGCGGCCACGAGCACGCGCATTCCGAGGCCGGTGTCCCGCGAGGCGCTCTCGACGGCGTCCAGGATGATTTCCAGGGCCGGGATGAGCCCACCGAGCCGCGGCGCGTACGACGTCGGGTCGACCTGGATCTCCAGCCACCCCGACCCGTCCCGCAGATCCTCCTCCGCGGCCTCCCGCACCAGGCGCTGGATGTCCTCGGGCTCCCGGAGGCAGGACCGCGCCATGTCGTAGAGCCGCTGGAAGCGGAACCACCCGCGTTCATCGGTCGCCCGCAGCTGCGGAGGCTCGCCGCCGGTCAGCGCCGGGGGCAGCCGCACCCCGTACTTGTCGGCGAGCTCCAGCAGGGTCGTGGGCCGCATCGACCCCGTGAAGTGCAGATGCAGATGGGCCTTCGGCAGCTCTCTAACGTCACGTACGCGCTCCATTCAAGGATCTTGCCGTACGTACGGGGCGTGCCGGTAGCCACTTTCCCCCTTCGTGCTCATCCCCGAACGAAGAAACGGGCCGCCTCCCCAAAGAGGGGAGACGGCCCGCGCCGAACCGGCAGGGGGTCAGTCGCGCGCCTCGGCCAGCAGCTTCTGCATCCGCGAGACGCCCTCGACGAGGTCCTCGTCACCCAGCGCGTACGAAAGGCGCAGGTAGCCCGGCGTCCCGAAGGCCTCGCCCGGAACGACCGCGACCTCGGCCTCCTCCAGGATCAGCGCGGCGAGCTCCACGGAGTCCTGCGGACGCTTGCCGCGGATCTCCTTGCCGATGAGGCCCTTCACCGACGGGTACGCGTAGAAGGCGCCCTCCGGCTCGGGGCAGAACACACCCTCGATGTCGTTCAGCATCCGCACCATGGTCTTGCGGCGCCGGTCGAAGGCCTCGCGCATCTTGTCGACGGCGGTCAGATCGCCGGATACGGCCGCGATGGCCGCCACCTGCGCGACGTTGGAGACGTTCGACGTGGCGTGCGACTGGAGGTTCGTCGCGGCCTTCACCACATCCTTCGGGCCGACGATCCATCCCACGCGCCAGCCGGTCATGGCGTACGTCTTGGCCACGCCGTTGACCACGATGCACTTGTCGCGCAGCTCCGGCAGGATCGCCGGGAGCGAGGTGAACTTCGCTTCTCCGTAGACGAGGTGCTCGTAGATCTCGTCGGTCATGACCCACAGGCCGTGCTCGACGGCCCAGCGGCCGATCGCCTCGGCGTCGGCCTCGCTGTAGACGGCACCCGTCGGGTTGGACGGCGACACGAAGAGGACGACCTTCGTGCGCTCCGTGCGAGCGGCCTCCAGCTGCTCCACCGAGACGCGGTAGCCCGTGGTCTCGTCGGCGACGACATCGACCGGCACGCCGCCCGCGAGACGGATCGACTCCGGGTACGTCGTCCAGTAGGGAGCCGGGACGATGACCTCGTCCCCCGGGTCGAGGATCGCGGCGAACGCCTGGTAGATCGCCTGCTTGCCGCCGTTCGTCACCAGGACCTGCGAGGCGTCGACCTCGTACCCGGAGTCGCGCAGCGTCTTCGCGGCGATCGCGGCCTTGAGCTCGGGGAGCCCGCCGGCCGGGGTGTAGCGGTGGTACTTCGGGTTCTTGCAGGCCTCGACGGCGGCTTCGACGATGTAGTCGGGCGTCGGGAAGTCGGGCTCACCCGCGCCGAAACCGATCACCGGCCGCCCGGCGGCCTTGAGGGCCTTCGCCTTGGCGTCGACAGCGAGGGTCGCGGACTCGGAGATCGCGCCGATGCGGGCGGAGACCCGGCGCTCGGTGGGAGAAGTGGAAGCGCTCATCGCCCCATCGTTCCAGACCTGAAACGCCCTCGGCACACGGCTTTCGGTGTTTGGCGCGGGCCGCCGGATCCGTTTCTGTTCGACGGGGCGCCGCAGAGCACGTACACTCACTGCTCGTTGGCCCTCACCGGCCGCACCTTCTCCTCGCACTCTGTGCACTTGGGCGGATGCGGTAGGTTGGGGGAAATCAAAGGGTCGTAGCTCAATTGGTAGAGCACTGGTCTCCAAAACCAGCGGTTGGGGGTTCAAGTCCCTCCGGCCCTGCTACACACTCCTCTCGCCAGGATGTGTGCGCACATGTACGTACTGCATTGCACCGCCGTGCGGCTCATACCGGGCGCGGCACGGCCACGACCCGGAATCAGGTGAGGACGAGTGACGGACGCCGTGGGCTCCATCGACATGCCTGATGCCGAGGACGAGGCGCCGGATTCCAAGAAGAAGGCGCGTAAGGGCGGCAAGCGCGGCAAGAAGGGCCCCTTCGGCCGTCTCGCGCTCTTCTACCGCCAGATCGTCGCGGAACTCCGCAAGGTCGTCTGGCCGACTCGCAGTCAGCTCACGACGTACACCACCGTGGTGATTGTCTTCGTCGTCATCATGATCGGCCTCGTGACCGTGATTGACTATGGGTTCAACCAGGCCGTCAAGTACGTCTTCGGCTGAGCCGATGGCTGAGCCGAGAGCGAAGGGCGCCGTACCCGGCGCCCGTTTCGCGCGTTCCACCCCTCTGTATCCAGGAAGAAGCAGCCACCGTGTCTGACCCGAACCTGAACGACGCCGTTGAGCCGCGCGTGGATTCCGAGGAGTCCGTGGAGGACCAGCTCGACATCGTCGAGGCGGCGGACGCCGAGGAGCCGGACCAGGCCGAGGCTGCTGACGCCGCCGCCGGCGCACCCGCCGAAGAGTCGGCGCTGCACGTCGAGACCGACGCCGAGTCCGCCGATGACGCCGAGGCGGGCGACGACGCCGAGGCGGGCGACGACGCCGAGGCGGGCGACGAAGCCGCCGCCGAGTCCGACGAGGACGGGACCGAAGAGGGCGCCGAGGCTGCCGAGTCCGCTGAGGATGAGGAGGAGGCCGAGCCGGTCGACCCCATCGTGGCGCTGCGCGACGAGCTCCGTACCCTCCCCGGCGAGTGGTACGTCATCCACACGTACGCCGGCTACGAGAACCGCGTGAAGACCAACCTCGAGCAGCGTGCCGTCTCGCTGAACGTCGAGGACTTCATCTTCCAGGCCGAGGTGCCGCAGGAAGAAGTCGCGCAGATCAAGAACGGTGAGCGCAAGACCATCCGTCAGAACAAGCTCCCCGGGTACGTCCTGGTGCGCATGGACCTGACGAACGAGTCCTGGGGCGTCGTCCGCAACACCCCCGGTGTCACCGGCTTCGTGGGCAACGCCTACGACCCGTACCCCCTGACCCTGGACGAGATCGTCAAGATGCTCGCCCCCGAGGCCGAGGAGAAGGCAGCCCGCGAGGCCGCCGAGGCCGAGGGCAAGCCGGCTCCGTCCCGCAAGGTCGAGGTCCAGGTGCTCGACTTCGAGGTCGGCGACTCGGTCACCGTCACCGACGGCCCGTTCGCGACGCTGCAGGCGACGATCAACGAGATCAACGCCGACTCGAAGAAGGTCAAGGGTCTCGTCGAGATCTTCGGCCGCGAGACCCCGGTCGAGCTCAGCTTCGACCAGATCCAGAAGAACTAGCCCTCGCGGCTTCCTGGCTTCCTCTGGAACACACGCCTCCGAACAGGTCAGACGGGCTCTCAAAGCCTGTCTGACCTGCTCGGTTTTTGGCCGCGTGGCGATACCCGTTATCGTGGTGCGGTATGCCTCCATCCGGATGACTGGATGGTGGCTGGAAACTCTCACTAGGACCCGGAGAGAGCAATGCCTCCCAAGAAGAAGAAGGTCACGGGGCTTATCAAGCTCCAGATCCAGGCCGGCGCAGCCAACCCGGCCCCGCCGGTCGGCCCCGCGCTGGGCCAGCACGGCGTCAACATCATGGAGTTCTGCAAGGCCTACAACGCCGCGACCGAGTCGCAGCGTGGCTGGGTCATCCCGGTGGAGATCACGGTCTACGAAGACCGCTCCTTCACCTTCGTGACCAAGACTCCGCCGGCCGCCAAGATGATCCTCAAGGCCGCGGGTGTCGAGAAGGGCTCCGGCGAGCCGCACAAGACCAAGGTCGCCAAGATCACCGAGGCGCAGGTCCGCGAGATCGCCACCACCAAGATGGAAGATCTCAACGCCAACGACCTGGACGCCGCGTCGAAGATCATCGCCGGCACCGCCCGTTCCATGGGCATCACGGTCGAGGGCTAAGAGCTTTCCCCGTCTGACCTTTCTCAGTGGTAGGGCCACGCGCCGGCCCGCACCACGACTCCACACCTGTCACGCGGCGGAGCCGCATGATGTAACCGCACAGGAGCAGAAGTGAAGCGCAGCAAGACTCTCCGCGCTGCGGACGCCAAGATCGACCGGGACAAGCTCTACGCCCCGCTCGAGGCCGTCCGTCTCGCCAAGGAGACCTCCGCGACCAAGTTCGACGGCACCGTCGAGGTCGCCTTCCGCCTGGGTGTCGACCCGCGCAAGGCCGACCAGATGGTCCGTGGCACCGTGAACCTCCCGCACGGCACCGGCAAGACCGCCCGGGTCCTGGTCTTCGCGACCGGTGACCGTGCTGCGGCCGCGGAAGCCGCTGGGGCCGACATCGTCGGCGCCGACGAGCTCATCGACGAGGTCGCCAAGGGTCGCCTGGACTTCGACGCCGTCGTCGCCACCCCGGACCTCATGGGCAAGGTCGGCCGCCTCGGCCGCGTGCTCGGTCCGCGTGGTCTGATGCCGAACCCGAAGACCGGCACCGTGACCCCCGACGTCGTGAAGGCTGTCAACGACATCAAGGGCGGCAAGATCGAGTTCCGCGTCGACAAGCACTCGAACCTGCACTTCATCATCGGCAAGGTGTCCTTCGACGACACCAAGCTGGTGGAGAACTACGCCGCGGCACTGGAGGAGATCCTCCGTCTGAAGCCGTCGGCCGCCAAGGGTCGCTACATCAAGAAGGCCGCGCTCACCACCACGATGGGCCCCGGCATTCCGCTGGACAGCAACCGCACCCGCAACCTCCTCGTCGAGGAGGACCCGGCCGCCGTCTGAATCTGACGGCAGCCGCGTCGCGTACGCGTTCTGTGTGGACGGGCCCCGCAACCTTTCGAGGTGCGGGGCCCGTCCTCGTATACGTGCATGTCCCATAGCTTTCGGGGGACTGCGCTAGCGTGCGGGATTCACACGAGTGCAAGGGGTGGGATGTCATGAACAGCACGACCATGCGACGCGCGGGCCTTTCGATCGCGGTGGCCGCCGCGCTCACCGGGCTCGCGGCCTGTGGCTCCTCCGACGGCGGTGACGGTGACGCGAAGGGCAAGAAGAAGGGCTCCGTCGCCCTCAGTCCGATAGCCGCCCTGCGCACCATCGAGAACGAGACCGACAACGCCGACTCGGCCAAGATCGAGGGCAGGACGGTCATGGGCACCCAGATGTCGATGGACATGAAGGGCGTCGTGGGCTGGAAGGACGGGGTGACCGGTGAGGTGACGGCGACCCTGACCGGCGGCACCGCCGCGGAGCAGATGGAACAGCTCGGCCAGACCACGATCGACTACCGGTACCTGCCCGACGCGTACTACGCCAACATGGGCGACAAGTTCGCGTCCCAGTCCGGCGGCAAGCACTGGATCGAGTACGACTACGCCACGCTGGCCGAGATGGGCGGCGCCGCGGGCGAAGCCTTCAAGGACCAGATGCAGAACACCACGCCCAACCAGTCGGTGAAGATGCTCCTCGCGTCCGGCGACGTGAAGCGCGTGGGCCAGGAGAAGGTCCGCGGGACGGAGACGACCCGTTACTCGGGCACTGTCGACGTCGCGGACCTCACCGGCAAGAGCGCGGACCTGGACGCCGAGCAGATGTCAGAGCTGAAGAAGCAGTTCAAGCAGGCCGGCATGAGCACCGAGAAGATCGACATCTGGGTCAACGGCGACGACCTGCTGGTCAAGAAGACCGAGAAGGCCGACATGAAGACCGGCTCCTTCTCCCAGACGGTCTACTACAGCGACTACGGCGCCCCGGTCTCCGCGGAGAAGCCCCCGGCCTCGGACACGATGAGCTTCAAGGACCTCATGAACCAGCAGCCGCAGGCCTGACCTCGAACGTCGGGTATTCTCGCCAGACCGAATTGTGTCGATCATGTGTTCCTAGGGGTGGGGTCATGACTGTGAAGAGAATGGCGGGCGCCGTGCTTGCCACCACGCTGCTGTGTACGGGTGCGGTGGCTTGCGGAGGCTCCGACAACGACGGCAAGGCGAACGGGACGGGCTCGGGGGAGACCCAGTCCCGTTCGCAGGTGACCGAGGTCATCACGGCGGCGTACGAGAAGACCTCGAAGGCCAAGTCGGCCAAGGTCGAGATGACGATGACGGCGCCGAAGTCGATGGGCGGTTCCAGCGGCGACGTGAAGATGTCCGGCGTCATGGGCTGGGACCCGAGCGTCATGGATATGACGGTGTCGGGTTCGGCGCTCACGGAGGGCGACCCGAAGGCTCCCGACAAGGTCCGGATGATCTGGCGCGACAGCGTCATCTACGCGGACATGGGGGCCGCCGCCGCCAAGGACATGGACGGCAAGCGCTGGATGAAGATGGACCTCAACTCCATCGCCGAGCAGGCCGGTGACGAGAAGCTCGCGAAGCAGATGACCGGCAGCCTGGACAGCATGAACCAGGACCCGGCGAAGCAGCTCGCCATGCTCCTGGACTCGCCGAACCTGAAGCACGCCGGCGCCGCGAAGGTCGACGGCGTCCAGACGCAGCGCTACAAGGGCCGTCTCTCCGTCAAGGAGATGATGGAGTCCAACAAGGGCCTCGACGAGATGCTCGGCAAGAGCGAGCGCGAACAGCTCCTCAAGGGCATCGAGAAGTCGGGCATCAAGGGGTACGACACCGAGGTCTGGGTCAACGAGGACGACTACCCCGTCCGTATGGACATCGACATCAAGAGCCCTGAGGGCACGATGAAGACCTCGCAGAGGTTCTCGGACTACGGGGCCTCCGCCAAGGTCACCGCCCCGCCGGCCGGGGACACGTTCGACCTGATGGAGATGTTCAAGGAGCTCGAGGGCATGGGGAAGCCGGGCTCCGGCGGTGCCGACAGTTCCGGTAGCTCCAACAGCGGCATCTGAGCCGATTTGCTTGACGCGAACCCGTTCGCGTATTCTTCCACAGAAGCCAAAGACCGCTGGTCGTTGCCGTGCGCTCGTTAGAGGGTGCGGTGGCCGAAGGATCCGTTGAAATTGCGGACGACCCGCGCAGGTGGATGTGGAAGTGCTCCCGGACGGGATTCCGTCGGGTCGAGCTCACGCCCCATGCGCCTGCGCTGGGGCGTTTTGTTTTGTCAGCCCCTTTTGAGCGGTCCTCATCACCCGGAAGGAGGCTGACGCTCTATGCCGACGCCCGACAAGGCTGCCGCGGTAGCCGAGCTCACGGACAAGTTCCGCAGCTCGAACGCCGCCGTGCTGACCGAGTACCGGGGTCTCACCGTGGCCCAGCTCAAGCAGCTGCGCCGTTCCCTCGGTGAGAACTCCGAGTACGCCGTGGTGAAGAACACGCTGACCAAGATCGCGGCCAACGAGGCCGGGATCAACACGCTGGACGACCTGTTCTCGGGTCCGACGGCGGTTGCCTTCGTCACCGGTGACCCGGTGGAGTCGGCGAAGGGTCTTCGTGACTTCGCCAAGGACAACCCGAACCTCATCATCAAGGGCGGTGTCCTTGACGGTAAGGCGCTGTCCGCCGATGAGTTCAAGAAGCTCGCGGACCTCGAGTCCCGCGAGGTTCTGCTCGCCAAGCTGGCCGGCGCGCTGAAGGGCAAGCAGACGCAGACTGCGCAGCTCTTCCAGGCTCTGCCGTCGAAGTTCGTCCGCACCGCGGAAGCGCTTCGTGCCAAGAAGGCCGAGCAGGGCGGTGCCGAGTAATTCGGCTCGCGCATTGATCGCCGCCCGTTAGGGCGACGGTCGCAGCGGGCCCAACGTACGCCCGCCTTCATATACACCCGGCACCAGCCGAATTAGTGGAAGGATCGCCCATCATGGCGAAGCTCAGCCAGGAAGACCTGCTTGCCCAGTTCGAGGAGCTCACCCTCATCGAGCTCTCCGAGTTCGTGAAGGCCTTCGAGGAGAAGTTCGACGTCACCGCCGCCGCGGCCGTCGCCGCTGCCCCGGCCGGCCCGGCCGCCGCCGCCGAGGTTGCCGAGGAGCAGGACGAGTTCGACGTCATCCTCACCGGCGCCGGCGAGAAGAAGATCCAGGTCATCAAGGTCGTGCGCGAGCTCACCTCGCTGGGTCTCAAGGAGGCCAAGGACCTCGTCGACGGCACCCCGAAGCCGGTCCTCGAGAAGGTCGCCAAGGAGGCCGCTGAGAAGGCCGCCGAGTCCCTCAAGGCCGCCGGCGCCTCGGTCGAGGTCAAGTAACACCTCGCGAGTCGTCTGCCGCGCGCCTGTGGGCGCGTAGGTGGCAGGACTTTCCGCGCTGCTCAGGCAGCGCTGCGCCAAGGGCGATCACCCATCTGGGTGGTCGCCCTTCGGCGTTCTCCGGCGCACCCCTACGGCTGCCTTGCGCAGCCCGCCCCGACGAGTATGGTGATCTTCGTCGTGCCTCGGAACGGCCGTGACGGTGACGAACTGAGAGCCAAGTCTGGGCAGGGGGGCCTTGACGAACTGCACGCAGCGCGCAATTCTCAGGACGCGTCGTCACAACGATCCGCATCCGAGGCATGGATCGACGGCGAAGAGGGCAGTATCGATGTGCGTTGAGGACGTGGCTTGCCGCAGGTGTTGAGAACAACGAGGGTCTCCCAAAACCCGCACTGGACATCAGTGGGCCTAGTGGCTACACTGACCCTTTGCGCTGCCTGTTAGCTGCCTCCTGCCCGTCACCAGGGGCATGCCCATGCTTGAGCACCGTGGACCGAATCTTCCCTGACCTGGGAATTCTGTCTCTGTGTCCAGCTTGGGACCGGTACGCGCGTAGTGAGTCCGAGCCCTCGGAAGGACCCCCTCTTGGCCGCCTCGCGCACTGCCTCGACCGCGAATACGAACAACGGCGCCAGCACCGCCCCGCTGCGCATCTCCTTTGCAAAGATCAAGGAGCCCCTCGAGGTTCCGAACCTTCTTGCGCTGCAGACCGAGAGCTTTGACTGGCTGCTCGGGAATGAAGCGTGGAAGGCTCGTGTCGAGGCGGCTCTGGACAGCGGACAGGACGTCCCCACCAAGTCCGGTCTGGAGGAGATCTTCGAGGAGATCTCTCCGATCGAGGACTTCTCCGGGTCGATGTCCTTGACGTTCCGCGACCACCGTTTTGAGCCTCCGAAGAACTCCATCGACGAGTGCAAGGAGCGCGACTTCACGTTCGCCGCTCCGCTCTTCGTCACTGCCGAGTTCACCAACAACGAGACCGGCGAGATCAAGTCCCAGACGGTCTTCATGGGCGATTTCCCGCTCATGACGAACAAGGGCACCTTCGTCATCAACGGCACCGAGCGTGTCGTCGTGTCGCAGCTGGTCCGTTCGCCGGGTGTCTACTTCGATTCCTCGATCGACAAGACGTCCGACAAGGACATCTTCTCCGCCAAGATCATCCCGTCCCGGGGTGCCTGGCTGGAGATGGAAATCGACAAGCGCGACATGGTCGGTGTGCGCATCGACCGCAAGCGCAAGCAGTCGGTCACCGTTCTGCTCAAGGCTCTCGGTTGGACGACCGAGCAGATCCTCGAGGAGTTCGGCGAGTACGAGTCCATGCGCGCCACCCTGGAGAAGGACCACACCCAGGGCCAGGACGACGCGCTGCTCGACATCTACCGCAAGCTCCGTCCGGGCGAGCCGCCGACGCGCGAGGCTGCTCAGACGCTGCTTGAGAACCTCTACTTCAACCCCAAGCGCTACGACCTCGCGAAGGTCGGCCGCTACAAGGTCAACAAGAAGCTGGGTGCGGACGCTCCGCTCGACGCGGGCATCCTCACGGTCGAGGACATCATCGCCTCGATCAAGTACCTGGTGAAGCTGCACGCCGGTGAGGCCGAGACCGTTGGTGACAGCGGTACGTCGATCGTCGTCGAGACCGACGACATCGACCACTTCGGCAACCGTCGTCTGCGCAACGTCGGCGAGCTCATCCAGAACCAGGTCCGCACGGGTCTGGCTCGTATGGAGCGCGTCGTGCGTGAGCGCATGACGACCCAGGACGTCGAGGCGATCACGCCGCAGACCCTGATCAACATCCGGCCGGTCGTCGCCTCCATCAAGGAGTTCTTCGGCACCAGCCAGCTGTCGCAGTTCATGGACCAGAACAACCCGCTGTCGGGTCTCACCCACAAGCGCCGTCTCTCGGCGCTTGGCCCGGGTGGTCTCTCCCGTGAGCGGGCCGGCTTCGAGGTCCGTGACGTGCACCCGTCTCACTACGGCCGCATGTGCCCGATTGAGACTCCCGAAGGCCCGAACATCGGTCTGATCGGTTCGCTCGCCTCGTACGGCCGCGTCAACGCGTTCGGCTTCGTCGAGACGCCGTACCGCAAGGTCGTCGAGGGCGTCGTCACCGACGACGTCGACTACCTGACGGCCGATGAAGAAGACCGCTTCGTGATCGCCCAGGCCAACGCCGTGCTGGGTGAGGACATGCGCTTCACCGAGTCGCGCGTCCTCGTCCGCCGTCGTGGCGGCGAGATCGACTACATCCCCGGCGACGACGTCGACTACATGGACGTCTCGCCGCGCCAGATGGTGTCGGTCGCGACCGCGATGATCCCGTTCCTCGAGCACGACGACGCCAACCGTGCCCTCATGGGCGCGAACATGATGCGTCAGGCCGTGCCGCTGATCACCGCCGAGGCTCCCCTCGTCGGCACCGGCATGGAGTACCGCTGTGCGGTCGACGCCGGTGACGTGATCAAGGCCGAGAAGGCGGGTGTGGTCCAGGAGGTCTCCGCGGACTACGTCACCGTCACGAACGACGACGGCACGTACACCACGTACCGCATCGCCAAGTTCTCGCGGTCGAACCAGGGCACCTCGGTCAACCAGAAGGTTGTCGTCGACGAGGGCGCCCGCGTGATCGAGGGCCAGGTCCTGGCCGACGGTCCCGCGACCGAAGAGGGCGAGATGGCCCTCGGCAAGAACCTGCTCGTGGCGTTCATGCCCTGGGAAGGTCACAACTACGAGGACGCGATCATCCTGTCGCAGCGCCTCGTACAGGACGACGTCCTCTCCTCGATCCACATCGAGGAGCACGAGGTCGACGCCCGTGACACCAAGCTGGGCCCGGAGGAGATCACCCGGGACATCCCGAACGTCTCCGAGGAGGTCCTCGCGGACCTCGACGAGCGCGGCATCATCCGTATCGGTGCCGAGGTCGTCGCCGGCGACATCCTCGTCGGCAAGGTCACGCCCAAGGGTGAGACCGAGCTGACGCCTGAGGAGCGCCTGCTCCGCGCGATCTTCGGTGAGAAGGCGCGCGAGGTGCGCGACACCTCGCTGAAGGTGCCGCACGGTGAGATCGGCAAGGTCATCGGCGTACGCGTCTTCGACCGTGAAGAGGGCGACGAGCTGCCGCCGGGCGTGAACCAGCTGGTTCGTGTCTACGTGGCGCAGAAGCGCAAGATCACGGACGGTGACAAGCTCGCCGGTCGTCACGGCAACAAGGGTGTCATCTCCAAGATCCTTCCGATCGAGGACATGCCCTTCCTTGAGGACGGCACGCCCGTCGACATCATCCTCAACCCGCTGGGTGTCCCGTCCCGAATGAACCCGGGCCAGGTCCTGGAGATCCACCTCGGCTGGCTCGCCAGCCAGGGCTGGGACGTCTCCGGTCTCAGCGAGGAGTGGGCGCAGAGCCTGCAGCGCATCGGCGCCGACCAGGTCGCCCCGCGGACGAACGTCGCGACTCCGGTCTTCGACGGCGCCCGCGAGGACGAGCTGACCGGCCTCCTCGAGCACACCGTCCCGAACCGCGACGGCGACCGCATGGTCCTCCCGTCCGGCAAGGCGCGGCTGTTCGACGGGCGCTCCGGCGAGCCGTTCCCGGACCCGATCTCCATCGGGTACATGTACATCCTCAAGCTCCACCACCTGGTCGACGACAAGCTCCACGCTCGCTCGACCGGTCCGTACTCCATGATCACCCAGCAGCCGCTGGGTGGTAAGGCTCAGTTCGGTGGTCAGCGCTTCGGTGAGATGGAGGTGTGGGCGCTTGAGGCTTATGGCGCCGCTTACGCCCTCCAGGAGCTGCTGACGATCAAGTCCGACGACGTGACCGGCCGCGTGAAGGTCTACGAGGCCATCGTCAAGGGCGAGAACATCCCCGAGCCCGGCATTCCTGAGTCCTTCAAGGTGCTCATCAAGGAAATGCAGTCGCTCTGCCTCAACGTGGAGGTGCTGTCCTCGGACGGTATGTCCATCGAGATGCGCGACACCGACGAGGACGTCTTCCGCGCGGCGGAGGAGCTCGGTATCGACCTGTCCCGGCGCGAGCCGAGCAGCGTCGAAGAGGTCTGACGGGTTGGCCGGCCGGACCTCGTGTCCGGCCGGCTCTCCCCGGACCCGTTCAGACCATGATGAAGCGCCTTTTTTCTCGCTAACGCGAGGGGCACAACCCCGAAAGAGGGATTGACGACAAAGTGCTCGACGTCAACTTCTTCGACGAGCTGCGGATCGGCCTTGCCACCGCGGACGACATCCGACAGTGGTCGCACGGCGAGGTCAAGAAGCCGGAGACCATCAACTACCGCACGCTCAAGCCCGAGAAGGACGGACTCTTCTGCGAGAAGATCTTCGGTCCGACCCGGGACTGGGAGTGCTACTGCGGTAAGTACAAGCGTGTCCGCTTCAAGGGCATCATCTGCGAGCGTTGCGGCGTCGAGGTCACTCGCGCCAAGGTGCGTCGTGAGCGGATGGGCCACATTGAGCTGGCCGCGCCTGTCACGCACATCTGGTACTTCAAGGGCGTCCCGTCGCGCCTCGGATACCTGCTTGATCTCGCCCCGAAGGACCTCGAGAAGGTCATCTACTTCGCGGCGTACATGATCACGTTCGTGGACGAGGAGCGCCGCACGCGTGACCTGCCCTCCCTGGAGGCGCACGTCTCCGTGGAGCGTCAGCAGGTCGAGAACCGTCGCGACTCCGACCTCGAAGCCCGCGCCAAGAAGCTCGAGACCGACCTGGCCGAGCTCGAGGCCGAGGGCGCCAAGGCCGACGTACGCCGCAAGGTGCGCGAAGGTGCCGAGCGTGAGATGAAGCAGCTGCGTGACCGTGCGCAGCGCGAGATCGACCGTCTCGACGAGGTCTGGAACCGCTTCAAGAACCTCAAGGTCCAGGACCTGGAGGGTGACGAGCTGCTCTACCGCGAGCTGCGTGACCGCTTCGGCACGTACTTCGACGGTTCGATGGGTGCCGCTGCACTGCAGAAGCGCCTTGAGTCGTTCGACCTGGATGAGGAAGCCGAGCGGCTTCGCGAGATCATCCGTACCGGCAAGGGCCAGAAGAAGACCCGTGCGCTCAAGCGCCTCAAGGTCGTCTCCGCGTTCCTGCAGACCAGCAACAGCCCCAAGGGCATGGTGCTCGACTGCGTGCCGGTCATCCCGCCGGACCTGCGTCCGATGGTGCAGCTGGACGGTGGCCGCTTCGCGACCTCCGACCTGAACGACCTGTACCGCCGCGTCATCAACCGCAACAACCGCCTGAAGCGGCTTCTCGACCTCGGTGCTCCCGAGATCATCGTGAACAACGAGAAGCGCATGCTCCAGGAGGCCGTGGACGCCCTCTTCGACAACGGTCGTCGCGGTCGCCCGGTCACCGGTCCCGGTAACCGCCCGCTGAAGTCCCTGAGCGACATGCTCAAGGGCAAGCAGGGTCGTTTCCGTCAGAACCTTCTCGGTAAGCGTGTGGACTACTCCGCGCGTTCCGTGATCGTCGTCGGCCCGCAGCTGAAGCTGCACCAGTGTGGTCTGCCGAAGGCCATGGCGCTGGAGCTCTTCAAGCCGTTCGTGATGAAGCGCCTGGTCGACCTCAACCACGCGCAGAACATCAAGTCGGCCAAGCGCATGGTCGAGCGCGGCCGCACGGTCGTGTACGACGTCCTGGAAGAGGTCATCGCCGAGCACCCGGTTCTCCTGAACCGTGCGCCGACGCTGCACCGCCTCGGCATCCAGGCCTTCGAGCCGCAGCTGGTCGAGGGCAAGGCCATTCAGATCCACCCGCTCGTCTGCACCGCGTTCAACGCGGACTTCGACGGTGACCAGATGGCCGTGCACCTGCCGCTCTCCGCGGAGGCGCAGGCCGAGGCCCGCATCCTGATGCTGTCCTCGAACAACATCCTGAAGCCGGCAGACGGCCGTCCCGTCACCATGCCGACCCAGGACATGGTTCTCGGTCTCTTCTTCCTCACGACGGACGAGGAAGAGCGCAAGGTCATCGGTGAGGGCCGTTCGTTCGGTTCCTCCGCCGAGGCGACCATGGCGTTCGACGCCAAGGAGCTCTCGCTCCAGGCGAAGGTCGACATCCGCTTCCCGGTGGGCACCATCCCGCCGCGCGGCTGGACCCCGCCGGCCGTCGAAGAGGGCGACCCGGAGTACCAGCAGGGCGACAGCTTCCGGCTGCGGACGACCCTGGGCCGCGCGCTCTTCAACGAGCTGCTGCCCGAGGACTACCCGTTCGTCGACTACTCGGTGGGCAAGAAGCAGCTCTCCGAGATCGTCAACGACCTGGCCGAGCGCTACCCCAAGGTCATCGTGGCGGCGACGCTCGACAACCTGAAGGCGGCGGGCTTCTTCTGGGCGACCCGTTCCGGTGTCACCGTGGCCATCTCCGACGTCGTGGTCCCCGAGGCCAAGAAGGCGATCGTCGCGGGCTACGAGGCGCAGGACGAGAAGGTCCAGAAGCAGTACGAGCGCGGTCTGATCACCAAGGACGAGCGCACGCAGGAGCTCATCGCGATCTGGACCAAGGCGACCAACGAGGTTGCCGAGGCGATGAACGCGAACTTCCCCAAGACGAACCCCATCTTCATGATGGTTGACTCGGGTGCCCGAGGAAACATGATGCAGATGCGTCAGATCGCCGGTATGCGTGGTCTGGTGTCGAACGCCAAGAACGAGACGATCCCGCGTCCGATTAAGGCCTCCTTCCGTGAGGGCCTGTCGGTGCTGGAGTACTTCATCTCGACTCACGGTGCTCGTAAGGGCCTTGCGGACACGGCTCTCCGTACCGCCGACTCCGGTTACCTCACCCGTCGTCTGGTCGACGTCTCCCAGGACGTCATCATTCGCGAGGAGGACTGTGGCACCGAGCGCGGTCTGAAGCTGAAGATCGCGGTCAAGGGCGAGGACGGTGTGCTCCGCAAGACGGAGAACGTCGAGACCTCGGTGTACGCCCGCATGCTGGCCGAGGACGTCGTCATCGACGGCAAGGTCATCGCGCCGGCCAACGTCGACCTCGGTGACGTCCTGATCGACGCCCTGGTCGCCAACGGCGTCGAGGAGGTCAAGACCCGTTCGGTCCTGACCTGCGAGTCCGCGGTCGGCACCTGTGCCTTCTGCTACGGCCGTTCGCTCGCCACCGGCAAGCTGGTCGACATCGGTGAGGCGGTCGGCATCATCGCCGCCCAGTCCATCGGTGAGCCCGGCACGCAGCTGACGATGCGTACGTTCCACACCGGTGGTGTGGCCGGTGACGACATCACCCAGGGTCTGCCCCGTGTCGTCGAGCTCTTCGAGGCTCGTACGCCCAAGGGTGTCGCCCCGATCTCGGAGGCGGCCGGCCGCATCCGTATCGAGGAGACCGAGAAGACCAAGAAGATCGTCGTCACGCCGGACGACGGCAGCGACGAGACTCCCTTCCCGATCTCGAAGCGCGCCAAGGTCCTCGTGCGTGAGGGTGACCACGTCGAGGTGGGCCAGAAGCTCACCTTCGGTGCCACCAACCCGCACGACGTGCTGCGGATCCTCGGTCAGCGCGCGGTCCAGGTCCACCTGGTCGGCGAAGTCCAGAAGGTCTACAACAGCCAGGGCGTGTCGATCCACGACAAGCACATCGAGATCATCATCCGGCAGATGCTGCGCCGCGTGACGATCATCGAGTCCGGCGACGCGGAGCTGCTGCCGGGCGAGCTCGTCGAGCGCTCGAAGTTCGAGACCGAGAACCGTCGTGTGGTCACGGAAGGCGGCCACCCGGCCTCCGGCCGTCCGCAGCTGATGGGTATCACCAAGGCCTCGCTGGCAACGGAGTCCTGGCTGTCGGCCGCCTCCTTCCAGGAGACGACCAGGGTCCTGACGGACGCGGCGATCAACGCCAAGTCCGACTCCCTGATCGGCCTCAAGGAGAACGTGATCATCGGTAAGCTCATCCCGGCCGGTACGGGTCTCTCCCGCTACCGCAACATCCGGGTGGAGCCGACCGAGGAAGCCAAGGCCGCGATGTACTCGGCCGTCGGTTACGACGACATCGACTACTCGCCCTTCGGCACTGGCTCCGGCCAGGCTGTTCCGCTGGAGGACTACGACTACGGGCCTTACAACCAGTAAGCGGTAGTACGTCCCTTTCGGGGCGTACAAGGCGCCCACGGGCGTTCACAGGGCGGTCACTCCTCGCGGAGTGGCCGCCCTGTGTCGTATGTTGCAGCCGGGTGTGTCCCCCGCGTGGGCATTTGTTTTGACCAGAGCCGATGAGGTAGGTACGCTCAGACCTTGTGCCTGGGGTGTGCCTGGGCTCGCGCGCGTGTCTTCAGCCGCATCGCGAGTCCGATAACGGCCACCGTAATCTGCGCCTCTTTCCGCCTTGCGGCAGGAGTCTGCAGCATTCGACACACCCGACCGCGTGGGTCGGCGACGTTCCAGGTTAGCTTTACTATTCGGCACACAGAAACCGGAGAAGTAGTGCCTACGATCCAGCAGCTGGTCCGGAAGGGCCGGCAGGACAAGGTCGAGAAGAACAAGACGCCCGCGCTCGAGGGATCGCCCCAGCGCCGCGGCGTCTGCACGCGTGTGTTCACGACCACCCCGAAGAAGCCGAACTCGGCACTCCGTAAGGTCGCGCGTGTGCGTCTGACCTCCGGGATCGAGGTTACGGCCTACATTCCGGGTGAGGGACACAACCTGCAGGAGCACTCCATCGTGCTCGTGCGTGGTGGCCGTGTGAAGGACCTGCCGGGTGTTCGTTACAAGATCATCCGCGGCTCCCTTGACACCCAGGGTGTCAAGAACCGCAAGCAGGCCCGCAGCCGCTACGGCGCCAAGAAGGAGAAGTAGAAATGCCTCGTAAGGGCCCCGCCCCGAAGCGCCCGGTCATCATCGACCCGGTCTATGGTTCTCCTCTGGTGACCTCCCTCATCAACAAGGTGCTGCTGAACGGCAAGCGCTCCACCGCCGAGCGCATCGTGTACGGCGCCATGGAGGGCCTGCGCGAGAAGACCGGCAACGACCCGGTCATCACGCTCAAGCGCGCGCTCGAGAACATCAAGCCGACCCTCGAGGTCAAGTCCCGCCGCGTCGGCGGTGCGACCTACCAGGTTCCGATCGAGGTCAAGCCCGGTCGCGCCAACACGCTGGCCCTGCGCTGGCTGGTCGGTTACTCCCGCGCCCGTCGCGAGAAGACGATGACCGAGCGTCTCCTCAACGAGCTCCTCGACGCCTCCAACGGCCTCGGTGCCGCTGTGAAGAAGCGTGAGGACACCCACAAGATGGCCGAGTCCAACAAGGCCTTCGCGCACTACCGCTGGTAGTCGCTACCCACATCGAGACCGAGAGAAGACTGAGCCGATATGGCTACCACTTCACTTGACCTGGCCAAGGTGCGCAACATCGGCATCATGGCCCACATCGACGCGGGCAAGACGACGACCACCGAGCGGATCCTGTTCTACACCGGTGTCTCGTACAAGATCGGTGAGGTCCACGACGGTGCCGCGACCATGGACTGGATGGAGCAGGAGCAGGAGCGTGGCATCACGATCACCTCTGCTGCCACCACTTGTCACTGGCCGCTGAACGATGTCGACCACACCATCAACATCATCGACACCCCGGGTCACGTCGACTTCACCGTCGAGGTGGAGCGTTCGCTCCGCGTCCTCGACGGTGCCGTGACGGTGTTCGACGGCGTCGCCGGTGTTGAGCCCCAGTCCGAGACCGTGTGGCGTCAGGCGGACCGCTACGGCGTCCCGCGTATCTGCTTCGTCAACAAGCTCGACCGCACGGGTGCCGAGTTCCACCGCTGCGTCGACATGATCGTCGACCGCCTCGGTGCGACCCCGATCGTCATGCAGCTGCCCATCGGCGCAGAGGCTGACTTCAAGGGTGTCGTCGACCTCGTCACGATGAAGGCCTTCGTCTGGTCCGCAGAGACCAAGATGGGCGAGGCGTACGACATCGTCGACATCCCGGCGACGCACACCGAGGCCGCTGAAGAGTGGCGCGGGAAGCTCCTCGAGGCTGTCGCCGAGAACGACGAGCAGATGATGGAGCTGTACCTCGAGGGCCAGGAGCCCACCGAGGAGCAGCTGTACGAGGCCATCCGCCGCGTCACCATCGCCTCCGGCAAGGGCGGCGACACCACCGTCACCCCCGTGTTCTGCGGCACCGCGTTCAAGAACAAGGGCGTCCAGCCCCTGCTCGACGCGGTCGTGCGTTACCTGCCTTCCCCCCTGGACGTCGAGGCCATCGAGGGCCACGACGTCAAGGACCCCGAGACCGTCGTCAAGCGCAAGCCTTCGGACGAGGAGCCGCTGTCGGCTCTCGCGTTCAAGATCGCGAGTGACCCGCACCTCGGCAAGCTCACCTTCGTCCGGATCTACTCCGGTCGCCTGGAGGCCGGCACCGCGGTGCTGAACTCCGTCAAGGGCAAGAAGGAGCGCATCGGCAAGATCTACCGCATGCACGCGAACAAGCGTGAGGAGATCGCGTCGGTGGGCGCCGGTGACATCGTCGCCGTCATGGGCCTGAAGCAGACCACCACCGGTGAGACGCTGTGTGACGACAAGAAGCCGGTCATCCTGGAGTCCATGGACTTCCCGGCGCCGGTCATTCAGGTCGCCATCGAGCCCAAGTCCAAGGGTGACCAGGAGAAGCTGGGTGTAGCCATCCAGCGTCTCTCGGAGGAGGACCCCTCCTTCCAGGTGCACTCGGACGAGGAGACCGGCCAGACCATCATCGGTGGTATGGGTGAGCTTCACCTCGAGGTGCTCGTCGACCGCATGAAGCGCGAGTTCCGCGTCGAGGCGAACGTCGGCAAGCCCCAGGTCGCGTACCGCGAGACGATCCGCAAGGCCGTCGAGCGCGTGGACTACACCCACAAGAAGCAGACCGGTGGTACCGGTCAGTTCGCCAAGGTGCAGATCGCGATCGAGCCGATCGACAGCGGCGACGCCTCGTACGAGTTCGTCAACAAGGTCACCGGTGGCCGCATCCCGCGGGAGTACATCCCGTCGGTGGACGCCGGTGCGCAGGAGGCCATGCAGTTCGGCATCCTGGCGGGCTACGAGATGACTGGTGTTCGCATCACGCTTCTCGACGGCGCCTACCACGAGGTCGACTCCTCCGAGCTCGCCTTCAAGATCGCCGGTTCGCAGGCGTTCAAGGAGGCCGCGCGCAAGGCCAGCCCCGTGCTGCTCGAGCCGATGATGGCCGTTGAGGTCACCACGCCCGAGGACTACATGGGCGACGTCATCGGCGACATCAACTCCCGCCGTGGCCAGATCCAGGCCATGGAGGAGCGCAGTGGCGCCCGTGTCGTGAAGGGCCTCGTGCCCCTCTCGGAGATGTTCGGCTACGTCGGAGACCTCCGCAGCAAGACCTCGGGTCGCGCAAGCTACTCGATGCAGTTCGACTCCTACGCCGAGGTTCCGCGGAACGTCGCCGAGGAGATCATCGCGAAGGCCAAGGGCGAGTAACTCACCCGAGTTGACGCTTTAGGCTTGACTCCGGAGTCTCCGGGGCATTCCGGCCCTCTTCGGGCCGGGTGCCCCGGGCCCCGGGTATCCCAGCAAAGATCACCTGGCGCCGATGAAGCAAGGCGTACAGAACCACTCCGCAGGAGGATTCAGTGGCGAAGGCAAAGTTCGAGCGGACTAAGCCGCACGTCAACATCGGCACCATCGGTCACATTGACCACGGTAAGACGACCCTCACGGCCGCCATTACCAAGGTGCTGCACGACGCGTACCCCGAGCTGAACGAGGCCTCGGCCTTCGACCAGATCGACAAGGCTCCCGAGGAGCGCCAGCGCGGTATCACGATCTCGATCGCGCACGTCGAGTACCAGACGGAGACGCGTCACTACGCGCACGTCGACTGCCCGGGTCACGCGGACTACATCAAGAACATGATCACGGGTGCCGCGCAGATGGACGGCGCCATCCTCGTGGTCGCCGCCACCGACGGCCCGATGCCGCAGACCAAGGAGCACGTGCTCCTGGCCCGCCAGGTCGGCGTTCCGTACATCGTCGTCGCCCTGAACAAGGCCGACATGGTGGACGACGAGGAGATCCTGGAGCTCGTCGAGCTCGAGGTCCGTGAGCTCCTCTCCGAGTACGAGTTCCCGGGCGACGACCTGCCGGTCGTCAAGGTCTCGGCGCTCAAGGCGCTCGAGGGCGACAAGGAGTGGGGTGAGTCCGTCCTCAACCTGATGAAGGCTGTCGACGAGTCCATCCCGGAGCCCGAGCGTGACGTCGACAAGCCGTTCCTGATGCCGATCGAGGACGTCTTCACGATCACCGGTCGTGGCACCGTCGTCACCGGTCGTATCGAGCGCGGCATCCTCAAGGTCAACGAGACCGTCGACATCATCGGCATCAAGACCGAGAAGACCACCACCACGGTCACCGGCATCGAGATGTTCCGCAAGCTGCTCGACGAGGGCCAGGCCGGTGAGAACGTCGGTCTGCTCCTCCGTGGCATCAAGCGCGAGGACGTCGAGCGCGGCCAGGTCATCATCAAGCCCGGTTCGGTCACGCCGCACACCGAGTTCGAGGCCCAGGCCTACATCCTGTCGAAGGACGAGGGTGGCCGTCACACCCCCTTCTTCAACAACTACCGCCCGCAGTTCTACTTCCGCACCACGGACGTGACCGGCGTCGTGACCCTCCCCGAGGGCACCGAGATGGTCATGCCGGGCGACAACACTGAGATGACCGTTGAGCTCATCCAGCCCGTCGCGATGGAAGAGGGCCTGAAGTTCGCCATCCGTGAGGGTGGCCGGACCGTCGGCGCCGGCCAGGTCACCAAGATCAACAAGTAAGCATCTCGCTTGCGCGTTGATCGGGGTCACCCGGTTGCTCTGAACTGAGAGCATCGCAGTACAGGCAGTACCCGCAGTAATGAAAGGGCCCGTACGACTTCGGTCGTACGGGCCCTTTTGTGTGTGCGGATCTGCTCATTGGTAGCGGGGCAGGTTCTCGGTCGAGATCGTCCACTCGCCGATGGTGACGTCTTCGCCGTAGACGAAGTCCTTGCGGGTGGCGTAGCGCGGGCCCTCGGGCGTCGGGTGGATCTCGGAGAGGACGGCTCCGGTGCCGGTGCGGGGGTCGAAGATCGCGTACACCGGGATGCCGAGGAGCGGGTAGTCGCGGGTCTTGCCGACCCAGTCGTTCTCGGGGTTCGAGCGGGAGACGATCTCGATGGCGGCGATGAGGGTGCGGGGGTCGAAGGAACCCTCGCCCTCCATGTCCGCTTCATCGATGAGGATGATGTCGGGCAGCCGCAGCACCCCCTCGGAAATGTCCTCCACGTCGGGCGCCCCGGTGTGTGCGAGGCGCCCTTCAGGCATCGCCGACTCCAGACGTCGGCGCAGCCGGAGCGCGGTGAGCTCGTGTGGCTTGCTCGGCGACATCATGTCGTGGACGATCCCTTGCTTCGTGATTTCGAACTTGCCGGAGATCCGGTCGTCCATCTGCTCGACGAGTTCACGCATCGCTCGGTAGTGAGGGCTGCCCTGCTGTGCACTGTCCGGGGCGATGGTCATGGCGTGCGCTCCTCGTCTGTGCCCAGGGGCAAGGGTCGTCACGTTCATGCTAGGCGGCCTCCTTGAAGTCGGGACGGCAGTCGCGGCAGTGGCCTGGTTCCGGGGCGCGGAAGGCACGGTCGCAGGCGTCGCAGTTCTGTAGTGGGTGCCGTCCCGGTGGGGCGTGGAACGGGGGCGAAGGCGGCAGCATCGCCGCCAGGCGGTGGGCCAGGAGGGCGGACGGGCGGCTTGGGCCCTCGGGTGGCAGGTCGTGGGTGAGGGCGTGGCGTACGGCATCGGGGGCCACGTCGCGTTCCAGCCAGGCGGCGACGCCGGGGGCGAGGTGGGCGGTGTCGCGGGTGGAGAGGAGGAGGCGGGGTCGTGGTGGCGCAGGTTCGCGAGGAGGTCGGTGGCCTGCTGGAGGAGGGGCGGGGCTGGGTAGGCCGGGTGCGGTACGGCGGGGAGGGGGCGGGACTGTTTGCGACGCTGCGGGGGTGGGTGTGGAGCTGGGTGCTCGCCGGTCTCGGGCGGAAGGGGCCGCGTCGGGGCGTGCGTGCGCTGTGGGGTCGTGTGCGGCTGATTGCAGAAGGTCGTGCGGGTGACGATGCGGCCTGCGGGGGTGCGTTCTCGCTCGCGGCGCAGGTAGCCGTGGGCTTCCAGCTCGCGCAGGGCGGCGGCGATGCGGGTCGCGCCTTCAGGGAAGCGGGCGGCGAGCGTCTTGATGTCGGCCCGGGCTCCGGCGGGCAGCGACTGGATGTGGCAGCCGATGCCGATCGCCAGGAGGGAGAGCTCCTGGTGCTGGGTGAGGTGGTTGCCGATCACCGTGAAGCGGGTGGTGTGGCGGGTGTTGTCGTGGGAGATGCCGCCGGAGGGGCGTCGCCGCGCGTCGGGACCGCTGCGGGGGCGTCGGGTCGCTCGTGCGTGGGATTGACTGCCGCCAAGGGCGGACTGGGCGTGCGGGGGCGCGCTAGGGTTCTGGGTGTCCATCGGGAAGGCCCTTATCTTCCTCGGTGGTCAGGCCCTCGCCTCGGGATTGCAGTCCCGGCGGGGGCCGTCGCATGTCTGCGGTTGTTTTGCCTACTGGGGCTGAGAGTAGGGCAGTTGGGGGAGCGGAAATCCAGCTGAGCTGGTGATGTTCACTCGCGTGAGTGAGCGGGGTCCCGGTCGTTGCCGACGGCGCCCTCCGGGCGGCGCGAGGGCAGGCGGGGTGGGCCCTGGTGGGGCTTGGTGGGGTTCTTTCTCCCTCTCAGGTTCCTTGGGGAAAGGCGCCAGCGGTACCGGAGCATGAGGGGGCGGGTTCCGGTGGCGTGAGGCTCAGTTCGGCCCAGACGGTCTTGCGGGGGAAGCGGTCCTCAGCCACTCCCCAGCGGTGCGCCAGTGCTTCTACGAGGAGCAGCCCACGCCCCGACTCGGCTTCGGGGGACGGGAGTTGAGGCGCCGGTAGCCGTTCGGGTCGGGTGTCGGTGATCTCGATGCGGAGGGCTTCGGCGGTGGCGTACAGCGCGAGCCGGAAGTCGCGGCCCGGTACGCGGCCGTGAGCGGCGGCGTTGGCTGCCAGCTCCGCGACGATCTGGCGGGCAGGGTCCAGCGGCAGTCCCCACGAGCGGAGCTGCTCGGTCGCGAGGAGGCGCGCGAGCCGGGCGCCGCGCGGCGTGGGGGAGAGCTGGACGCTGAAGTGGCGGGTGGTGCGCGGGAGTTCGGCGGTTTCCTGATTCACGTCACTCAGCGTGGCCTTCGCCTTTTACGCTGCCCAGTGACATGGCGGTTGCGTACGGTGACTGTCCAGGTTTTGTCCAGGGCTGTACTGGCTGTCCAGGGCCATGGGCGGGTACGGCGTTGACGGTACGTGGCGGGGAGTTCGGTCAGGCGGGAGGCGTGGGTGGATGAAACAGGCGAGTGCGGCGGCAACGGTAAGTGAGCGGGAGTCGGATCGGGAACCGGAGGAGCCGGGGTGGGAGGTCGATCCGGAGGATGAGCACGGCGCGGCGATCGTCGCGTTCGTGGGGCGACAGCTGCGGGCCCGGCGGGAGGCTGCCGGGCTGCGCGCCGCCGAGTTCGCGGCGGCGATGGGATATGGGGAGGGGCTCGTCTACAAGGTGGAGTCCGGGAAGCGGATCCCGCGGGGCGAGTACCTGGAGAAGGCGGACGAGGTGCTGGGGGCGGGGGGTTCCGTTGCGGCGATGCGGGAGGACGTGGCGGAGGCTCGGTATCCGAAGAAGGTGCGGGATCTGGCTCGGATGGAGGCGCAGGCGGTTGAGCTGACGGCTTACGGGGATCACAACCTGCACGGGCTGCTTCAGACCCGTGAGTACGCGGAGGCGCTGATCTCGATGCGGCGCCCAGTCCTGTCATCGGAGCAGATCGAGCGCGCCGTTGCCGCACGCACGGCTCGGCAATCGATCTTCCAGCGCGATCCGGTGCCCGCGCTCAGTTTTGTGCAGGAAGAGGTGACGCTGCGGCGGCCGATCGGAGGCAAGATGGTGTTACGGCGCCAACTTGAACACCTACTGGAGGTCGGCCAGTTGCGGCACGCTGAAGTGCAGGTGATGCCGACCGACCGCGAGGATCACGCTGGAATGAGCGGGGAGATGCAGGTGCTGAAGTTCAGGGACGGCTCGGCAGTCGGGCGCTCCGAGGGAGACTTCGGAGGGCGGCCCGTATCCGGCCTGAAACAGCTCCGGATCATCGAACTGC
Source organism: Streptomyces sp. NPDC033180 (assembly GCF_055577645.1). Taxonomy (NCBI): domain Bacteria; kingdom Bacillati; phylum Actinomycetota; class Actinomycetes; order Kitasatosporales; family Streptomycetaceae; genus Streptomyces; species Streptomyces sp. NPDC033180. The sequence continues at coordinate 99,349 of NZ_JBVIPU010000008.1, forward strand.
GGTGTGGCATTATCCGGGCTCAGGCTCTCACGCCAGGGGAGTCACTGGCCTTCATCGAGCAGGTGCTGGGAGAGACATGATCCGCAAGACCTCCGCCGGGGGCTCGTCCGAGCTGGCCTGGTTCAAGAGCAGTTTCAGCAGCAACAGCAGCGAGCCGGACTGCGTCGAGATCGCCCACGCCCCCGGCGCGGTCCACGTTCGCGACTCCAAGGACTCCTTGGGCCCCCGCTTCGCCGTGAGCGGCAAGCCGTGGGCGGATTTCGTCGCGTACGCCTCCGGGAGCTGAGAGACATGACCGGCAAGGCTCCCGCCGGGGATTCGTCCGAGCTGGCCTGGTTCAAGAGCAGCTACAGCAGCAACAGCAGCGAGGCCGACTGCATCGAGGTCGCCCACGCTTTCGGCGCGGTCCACGTCCGCGACTCCAAGAACGCACAGGGCCCCCGTCTCGCGGTGCGCGTCACCGCGTGGACACGCTTTGTGACGTACGCCTCCGGGAACTGACCGCTCCGACGTTGGCCCCGGGGGTAGGAGCCACCCCAGCTTTGACCTCCGGCATCCGCCGGGTACGATCCCAAGCTTCGATTAGCCAGGCCCTACGCCCGTATGGCAGACTGTCGGGGTTGCTCGGTTGAGTGCCGATGCTGCGCGCCTCCCGCCGGGGGGACCGGAAGCGAGTCCCACAGTACTCGTCGCCCCATCTGTCAAACGGTCGTAAAAGGCCCGCAGGCAGCGCTGGAGCGGACGTACGGGAATCTTCTGGGAAGTGCAGTGCGGAAGCTCGGCCAGGCGCCCGGTGGGTTTCTTCCCCCGGACCCGCGGTCAGCTGGGCCGCAGCCCCTAGCAGGGAAATCCTTCGGGAGATCTTCGTGAGCGGGACTGCGACACGCCCGACCGCGTGGGTCGGAGGAAGTAGAAAAAAGGGCCTCCCGGGAGCCAGAGCCTTCGAGACAAAGGACTACCAAGTAGCCATGGCGGGACAGAAGATCCGCATCCGGCTCAAGGCCTACGACCACGAGGTCATCGACTCTTCGGCGAAGAAGATCGTCGAGACGGTGACTCGCACTGGTGCGTCGGTCGCAGGCCCGGTGCCGCTGCCCACTGAGAAGAACGTGTACTGCGTCATCAAGTCGCCGCACAAGTACAAGGACTCGCGCGAGCACTTCGAGATGCGCACGCACAAGCGCCTGATCGACATCCTCGACCCGACGCCCAAGACCGTTGACTCGTTGATGCGCCTGGACCTTCCGGCCGGCGTCGACATCGAGATCAAGCTCTGAGAGGCGCGGACAGATGACTAAGCAGATCAAGGGCGTCCTGGGCGAGAAGCTCGGCATGACCCAGGTCTGGGACGAGAACAACCGTGTCGTCCCGGTCACCGTCGTCAAGGCCGGGCCCTGCGTCGTTACCCAGGTCCGTACGAATGACTCCGACGGCTACGAGTCGGTCCAGATCGCCTTCGGCGAGATCGACCCTCGCAAGGTGAACAAGCCCCTCAAGGGTCACTTCGCCAAGGCCGACGTGACCCCCCGCCGCCACCTGGTGGAGATCCGCACCCCTGACGCCAGCGAGTACACGCTGGGCCAGGAGGTGACTGCCGAGGTGTTCGAGTCCGGCGTCAAGGTTGACGTCACGGGCAAGAGCAAGGGCAAGGGCTTCGCCGGTGTCATGAAGCGTCACAACTTCAAGGGACTCGGCGCGGGTCACGGTACCCAGCGCAAGCACCGCTCTCCCGGTTCCATCGGTGGCTGTGCCACCCCGGGCCGTGTGTTCAAGGGCCTCCGCATGGCGGGCCGTATGGGCAACGAGCGGGTCACCACCCAGAACCTGACCGTTCACGCCGTTGACGCGGAGAAGGGCCTGCTCCTGATCAAGGGCGCAGTTCCCGGTCCGAACGGTGGCCTCGTCCTGGTCCGTACCGCGGCCAAGGGGGTTTGAGGAACCGATGAGTACCATTGACATCCTTTCGCCGGCAGGCGACAAGGCCGGGACGGTCGAGCTCCCCGCGGAGATCTTCGACGTAGAGAAGATCAGCATCCCGCTTCTCCACCAGGTCGTCGTCGCTCAGCTGGCAGCTGCCCGTCAGGGCACGCACAAGACCAAGCGCCGCGGTGAAGTCCGCGGTGGCGGCAAGAAGCCGTACCGCCAGAAGGGCACCGGCCGCGCGCGCCAGGGTTCGACCCGTGCGCCGCAGTTCGCCGGCGGTGGCGTCGTCCACGGCCCGCAGCCGCGTGACTACTCGCAGCGGACCCCGAAGAAGATGAAGGCCGCGGCCCTGCGCCACGCCCTCACCGACCGGGCCCGCAACGCTCGTATCCACGTTGTCACCAACGTGGTCGAGGGCGACATCTCCACCAAGGCCGCGAAGACGCTGATCGGCAAGGTCAGCGAGCGTAAGAACGTGCTCCTGGTCATCGACCGGGCGGACGAGACTTCGCTGCTCTCCGCGCGCAACCTGCCCCAGGTGCACATCCTGGAGCCGGGCCAGCTGAACACGTACGACGTGCTCGTCTCGGACGACGTGGTCTTCACCAAGGCCGCCTTCGAGTCCTTCGTGTCTGGCCCCAAGGCCGATGAGACCGAAGGGAGCGAAGCCTGATGGCTACGCGTCACCCGAGCATCGCCCCCAAGGCGGCCAAGGCCGCCAAGGCCGCACGCGTCGCCAAGGCGAAGCGCCACGCCACCGAGGGCAAGAACACCGTTGAGACGCCGCTGAGCAAGAGCTTCACGGACCCCCGTGACGTCCTCGTCAAGCCGGTCGTCTCTGAGAAGAGCTACGCGCTTCTCGACGAGGGCAAGTACACCTTCGTCGTCGCGCCCGGCGCCAACAAGACCCAGATCAAGCAGGCCGTCGAGGCGGTCTTCTCGGTCAAGGTCACTGGGGTCAACACGATCAACCGCCAGGGCAAGCGCAAGCGCACCCGCACGGGGTTCGGTAAGCGCGCTGACACCAAGCGCGCGATCGTGACCCTTGCTGAGGGCGACCGTATCGACATCTTCGGCCAGGCCTCCTAACGGAGCGCCCTGGTCCGAATATCGGACGAGGACTGAGAAATGGGAATCCGCAAGTACAAGCCGACTACGCCGGGCCGTCGTGGCTCCTCCGTAGCCGACTTCGTCGAGGTAACGCGGTCCACGCCGGAGAAGTCGCTGGTCCGCCCGCTGCACAGCAAGGGCGGCCGTAACAACGCCGGTCGTGTGACCGTTCGCCACCAGGGTGGCGGACACAAGCGCGCCTACCGAGTGATCGACTTCCGTCGTCACGACAAGGACGGCGTGCCGGCGAAGGTCGCGCACATCGAGTACGACCCGAACCGCACCGCGCGCATCGCGCTCCTGCACTACGCGGACGGCGAGAAGCGCTACATCCTGGCCCCCCGCAACCTGTCGCAGGGTGACCGGGTCGAGAACGGACCGGGCGCGGACATCAAGCCGGGCAACAACCTGGCCCTCCGCAACATCCCGGTCGGTACGACCATCCACGCCATCGAGCTGCGGCCCGGCGGCGGCGCGAAGTTCGCCCGCTCCGCGGGTGCCTCCGTGCAGCTGCTGGCGAAGGAGGGCTCGATGGCTCACCTTCGTATGCCGTCCGGTGAGATCCGCCTGGTCGACGTCCGCTGCCGCGCCACGATCGGTGAGGTCGGCAACGCCGAGCAGTCGAACATCAACTGGGGCAAGGCCGGCCGTAAGCGCTGGCTTGGCGTTCGCCCGACCGTTCGCGGTGTGGCGATGAACCCGGTCGACCACCCGCACGGTGGTGGTGAGGGCAAGACCTCCGGTGGTCGCCACCCGGTCTCGCCGTGGGGTCAGAAGGAGGGTCGTACTCGTTCGCCGAAGAAGGCGAGCAGCAAGTACATCGTCCGCCGCCGCAAGACGAACAAGAAGCGCTAGGAGCGGGTTTAGATGCCGCGCAGTCTCAAGAAGGGACCCTTCGTCGACGGACACCTCATCAAGAAGGTGGATGTCCAGAACGAAGCAGGTTCCAAGAACGTCATCAAGACCTGGTCCCGTCGCTCGATGATCGTCCCGGCCATGCTGGGCCACACGATCGCGGTGCACAACGGCAAGACCCACATCCCGGTGTTCGTCACCGAGGCGATGGTCGGCCACAAGCTCGGCGAGTTCTCGCCGACTCGCACCTTCCGCGGCCACGTCAAGGACGACCGGAAGTCGAAGCGCCGCTAGCGCGGGGTGGAACGACTATGACTTACACCGAAGGGACAACCATGGAAGCCAGGGCCCAGGCGCGGTACATCCGCGTCACGCCCATGAAGGCCCGCCGAGTGGTGGACCTCATCCGTGGCATGGATGCCACGGAGGCTCAGGCGGTCCTGCGTTTCGCCCCGCAGGCCGCGAGCGTGCCGGTTGGCAAGGTGCTTGACAGCGCCATCGCCAACGCTGCACACAACTACGACCACAGTGACGCCTCTTCGCTGGTCATCAGCGAGGCGTACGTGGATGAGGGCCCGACCCTGAAGCGGTTCCGTCCGCGTGCTCAGGGCCGTGCCTACCGGATCCGTAAGCGGACCAGCCACATCACCGTGGTCGTCAGCAGCAAGGAAGGAACCCGGTAATGGGCCAGAAGGTAAACCCGCACGGGTTCCGGCTCGGCATTACCACCGACTTCAAGTCGCGTTGGTACGCCGACAAGCTGTACAAGGACTACGTCAAGGAAGACGTCGCCATCCGTCGGATGATGACGTCCGGCATGGAGCGCGCCGGCATCTCGAAGGTTGAGATCGAGCGCACCCGTGACCGCGTGCGGGTGGACATCCACACCGCGCGTCCCGGCATCGTCATCGGCCGCCGTGGCGCCGAGGCCGACCGCATCCGCGGTGACCTCGAGAAGCTCACGGGCAAGCAGGTCCAGCTGAACATCCTCGAGGTCAAGAACCCCGAGGTCGACGCTCAGCTCGTGGCCCAGGCCGTTGCAGAGCAGCTGTCCTCCCGCGTCTCCTTCCGTCGCGCCATGCGTAAGAGCATGCAGTCGACGATGAAGGCCGGCGCCAAGGGCATCAAGATCCAGTGTGGCGGCCGTCTCGGCGGCGCCGAGATGTCCCGCTCGGAGTTCTACCGCGAGGGCCGCGTGCCCCTGCACACCCTCCGTGCGAACGTCGACTACGGCTTCTTCGAGGCCAAGACGACCTTCGGCCGTATCGGCGTGAAGGTCTGGATCTACAAGGGCGACGTCAAGAACATCGCCGAGGTCCGCGCCGAGAACGCCGCGGCCCGTGCGGGTAACCGCCCGGCCCGTGGTGGCGGCAACGACCGCCCGGCCCGTGGTGGCCGTGGTGGCGAGCGTGGCGGCCGCGGCCGCAAGCCGCAGCAGCAGTCCGCGCCGGCTGCCGAGGCCCCCAAGGCCGACGCTCCCGCCGCAGCTGCCGCTCCGGCTGAGAGCACCGGAACGGAGGCCTGACCGACATGCTGATCCCTCGTAGGGTCAAGCACCGCAAGCAGCACCACCCCAAGCGCAGCGGTATGTCCAAGGGTGGTACGCAGGTTGCGTTCGGCGAGTACGGGATTCAGGCCCTCACTCCGGCGTACGTGACCAACCGCCAGATCGAGGCGGCTCGTATCGCGATGACCCGCCACATCAAGCGTGGCGGCAAGGTCTGGATCAACATCTACCCGGACCGCCCGCTGACGAAGAAGCCCGCCGAGACCCGCATGGGTTCCGGTAAGGGTTCCCCCGAGTGGTGGGTCGCGAACGTCAAGCCCGGACGGGTGATGTTCGAGCTGTCCTACCCGAATGAGAAGACTGCGCGTGAGGCGCTTACCCGCGCTGCTCACAAGCTTCCGATGAAGTGCCGGATTGTTCGGCGCGAGGCAGGTGAGTCGTGATGTCGGCCGGTACCAAGGCGTCCGAGCTGCGCGAACTGGGTGACGAGGAGCTTCTCGCGAAGCTCCGCGAAGCCAAGGAAGAGCTGTTCAACCTCCGCTTCCAGGCGGCGACCGGTCAGCTCGAGAACCACGGTCGGCTCAAGGCCGTCCGTAAGGACATCGCGCGGATCTACACCCTGATGCGTGAGCGCGAGCTGGGCATCGAGACGGTGGAGAGCGCCTGATGAGCGAGAGCAACGTGACTGAGACCAAGACTGACCGCGGATTCCGCAAGACCCGTGAGGGTCTGGTCGTCAGCGACAAGATGGACAAGACCGTCGTCGTCGCTGTCGAGGACCGCGTGAAGCACGCGCTGTACGGCAAGGTCATCCGCCGTACGAACAAGCTCAAGGCGCACGACGAGCAGAACGCTGCCGGCGTCGGCGACCGCGTCCTCCTGATGGAGACGCGTCCGCTGTCGGCGACCAAGCGCTGGCGCATCGTCGAGATCCTCGAGAAGGCCAAGTAAATCTCCCAGGGGTATCCCTAGGAGTTCGTTCCGCCAGGCTCCCGGGGCAGTTCACTGAACTGCCCCGGGGGAACCGGCAGACAAACAGGAGATAGACGTGATCCAGCAGGAGTCGCGACTTCGGATCGCCGACAACACGGGTGCGAAGGAAATTCTCACCATCCGTGTTCTCGGTGGCTCGGGTCGCCGCTACGCGGGCATCGGTGACGTCATCGTCGCCACCGTCAAGGACGCGATCCCCGGTGGCAACGTGAAGAAGGGTGACGTCGTCAAGGCCGTCATCGTTCGCACCGTCAAGGAGCGCCGCCGTCCCGACGGCTCGTACATCCGCTTCGACGAGAACGCCGCCGTCATTCTGAAGAACGACGGCGACCCTCGCGGCACCCGTATCTTCGGCCCGGTCGGTCGTGAGCTGCGCGAGAAGAAGTTCATGAAGATCATCTCGCTCGCGCCGGAGGTGCTGTAAGCATGAAGATCAAGAAGGGCGACCTGGTCCAGGTCATCACCGGTAAGGACAAGGGCAAGCAGGGCAAGGTCATTGCCGCTTACCCGCGCGACGAGCGTGTCCTGGTCGAGGGTGTCAACCGGGTCAAGAAGCACACGAAGGCCGGCCCGACCGCCAGCGGTTCGCAGGCCGGCGGCATCGTGACCACCGAAGCCCCTGTCCACATCTCCAACGTCCAGCTGGTCGTGGAGAAGGACGGCAACAAGGTCGTCACGCGTGTCGGTTTCCGCTTCGACGATGACGGCAACAAGATCCGCGTTGCCAAGCGGACGGGTGAGGACATCTGATGACGACCACCACCAGCCCGCGTCTGAAGACGAAGTACCGCGAGGAGATCGCGGGCAAGCTGCAGGAAGAGTTCTCCTACGAGAACGTCATGCAGACCCCCGGCCTCGTCAAGATCGTGGTCAACATGGGTGTCGGCGACGCCGCCCGTGACTCGAAGCTCATGGACGGTGCCGTCCGTGACCTGACCACGATCACCGGTCAGAAGCCGGCCATCACCAAGGCCCGGAAGTCCATCGCGCAGTTCAAGCTGCGCGAGGGTCAGCCGATCGGCTGCCACGTCACGCTTCGTGGCGACCGCATGTGGGAGTTCCTGGACCGCACCCTGTCGCTCGCGCTTCCGCGCATCCGCGACTTCCGTGGTCTGTCCCCCAAGCAGTTCGACGGCCGTGGCAACTACACCTTCGGTCTCACGGAGCAGGTCATGTTCCACGAGATCGACCAGGACAAGATCGACCGCGTCCGGGGTATGGACATCACCGTGGTCACCACGGCGACCAACGACGCTGAGGGCCGTGCGCTCCTTCGTCACCTCGGCTTCCCGTTCAAGGAGGCGTAAGCGAGATGGCGAAGAAGGCACTTATTGCCAAGGCTGCTCGTAAGCCCAAGTTCGGTGTGCGCGGCTACACCCGCTGCCAGCGCTGTGGCCGTCCGCACTCCGTGTACCGCAAGTTCGGCCTGTGCCGCGTCTGCCTTCGTGAGATGGCTCACCGTGGCGAGCTGCCGGGCGTGACCAAGAGCTCCTGGTAATTCCCTCCTGTCCTTAGGGACTTGGGAATTTCCGGAGGCTCTCGGTAAGTATCTGGTCGGTAGGTGTCCCACCTCTCCATGGCTTAGGCTAGGAGGGTTGGGCGCCTGCCGCCCTGACCGACTTACTACGCCGTAGGTCCCCGCGCCGCACCCGTCCCGCCTCTGAGTGGGGAGAGGGATGGCGCAGATAGGAAACCACGGCGAGAGAGGCCGAAGGCCAATTCATGACCATGACTGATCCGATCGCGGACATGCTGACTCGTCTGCGTAACGCGAACTCGGCGTACCACGACTCCGTGGCGATGCCGCACAGCAAGATCAAGTCTCACATCGCGGAGATCCTCCAGCAGGAGGGCTTCATCACGGGCTGGAAGACCGAGGACGCCGAGGTCGGCAAGAACCTCGTCCTCGAGCTGAAGTTCGGCCCGAACCGTGAGCGCTCCATCGCGGGCATCAAGCGGATCTCCAAGCCCGGTCTCCGGGTTTACGCGAAGTCCACCAACCTGCCGAAGGTGCTCGGCGGCCTGGGCGTGGCGATCATCTCCACGTCCCACGGTCTCCTCACCGGCCAGCAGGCAGGCAAGAAGGGCGTAGGTGGGGAAGTCCTCGCCTACGTCTGGTAGTCGGGAACGGAGGAATAGCTAATGTCGCGTATTGGCAAGCTCCCCATCACGGTTCCCGCCGGCGTGGACGTCACCATCGACGGCCGGACGGTTTCGGTTAAGGGTCCCAAGGGCTCCCTTTCCCACACCGTCGTCGCGCCGATCGACATCGCTAAGGGCGAGGACGGCGTGCTGAGCGTCACCCGCCCGAACGACGAGCGTCAGAACAAGGCCCTGCACGGCCTGTCCCGCACGCTGGTGGCGAACATGATCACCGGCGTGACCACGGGTTACGTGAAGAAGCTCGAGATCAGCGGTGTCGGTTACCGCGTGCTCGCGAAGGGCTCCAACCTGGAGTTCTCGCTGGGTTACAGCCACCCGATCCTGGTCGAGGCCCCCGAGGGCATCACCTTCAAGGTGGAGTCCGCGACCAAGCTTTCGGTCGAGGGCATCGACAAGCAGAAGGTCGGCGAGGTTGCGGCCAACATCCGCAAGCTGCGCAAGCCCGACCCGTACAAGGCCAAGGGTGTCAAGTACGAGGGCGAAGTCATCCGGCGCAAGGTCGGAAAGGCAGGTAAGTAAGCCATGGCATACGGTGTGAAGATCGCCAAGGGTGACGCTTACAAGCGTGCCGCCAAGGCCCGCCGCCATATCCGCATCCGCAAGAACGTGTCGGGTACGGCGGAGCGTCCGCGCCTCGTCGTGACGCGCTCCAACCGCAACATCGTTGCTCAGGTCATCGACGACCTCAAGGGTCACACCCTTGCGTCGGCGTCGACCCTGGACACCACGATCCGCGGTGGCGAGGCTGACAAGTCGGCCCAGGCCAAGCAGGTCGGCGCGCTCGTTGCCGAGCGTGCCAAGGCCGCGGGTGTCGAGACCGTCGTGTTCGACCGCGGTGGCAACAAGTACGCCGGGCGCATTGCCGCTCTGGCGGACGCCGCCCGCGAAGCCGGGCTGAAGTTCTAAGCCCCGGTTCCGGAGCTAGCGGACGTAACAGAGAGAGGTAATTCCAATGGCTGGACCCCAGCGCCGCGGGAGCGGTGCCGGTGGCGGCGAGCGGCGGGACCGGAAGGGTCGCGACGGTGGCGCTGCCGCCGAGAAGACCGCATACGTTGAGCGCGTTGTCGCGATCAACCGTGTCGCCAAGGTTGTCAAGGGTGGTCGCCGCTTCAGCTTCACCGCGCTGGTCGTGGTGGGCGACGGTGACGGCACCGTAGGTGTCGGATACGGCAAGGCCAAGGAAGTTCCCGCGGCCATCGCCAAGGGCGTTGAAGAGGCCAAGAAGAACTTCTTCAAGGTTCCGCGTATCCAGGGCACCATCCCGCACCCGATCACGGGCGAGAAGGCTGCAGGCGTCGTCCTGCTCAAGCCTGCTTCCCCCGGTACCGGTGTTATCGCCGGTGGCCCGGTGCGTGCGGTGCTCGAGTGCGCCGGCGTTCACGACATCCTGTCGAAGTCGCTCGGCTCGTCCAACGCGATCAACATCGTGCACGCGACCGTGGCGGCCCTCAAGGGCCTGCAGCGTCCCGAGGAGATCGCGGCTCGCCGTGGTCTGCCGCTCGAGGACGTCGCCCCCGCGGCTCTGCTTCGTGCACGTGCGGGAGCGGGTGCGTAATGGCCCGTCTCAAGATCACGCAGACGAAGTCGTACATCGGCAGCAAGCAGAACCACCGTGACACGCTGCGTTCGCTCGGGCTCAAGCGCCTGAACGACGTGGTCGTCAAGGAAGACCGCCCCGAGTTCCGCGGAATGGCTAACACCGTCCGCCACCTCGTGACGGTTGAGGAGGTCGACTGACATGGCGGAGCAGAACCCGCTGAAGGTCCACAACCTCCGGCCCGCCCCGGGCGCCAAGACCGCCAAGACCCGTGTGGGTCGTGGTGAGGCGTCCAAGGGTAAGACCGCTGGTCGTGGTACCAAGGGCACCAAGGCCCGTTACCAGGTTCCGGAGCGCTTCGAGGGCGGGCAGATGCCCCTCCACATGCGCCTCCCGAAGCTCAAGGGCTTCAAGAACCCGTTCAAGACCGAGTTCCAGGTCGTGAACCTCGACAAGCTGAGCGCGCTGTTCCCCGAGGGTGGCGAGGTCACCGTCGAGGCCCTCGTGGCCAAGGGTGCGGTTCGCAAGAACAGCCTCGTCAAGGTCCTCGGCCAGGGTGAGGTCACCGTGGCGCTGCAGGTGACGGTTGACGCCGTCTCCGGCTCCGCCAAGGAGAAGATCACCGCCGCCGGCGGTACTGTCACCGAGCTCGTCTGAATTCTTCAGGCATCTCGATGACTTGAGCGATTCCCAGCCGGGGATGCCCCACAAAAGGGGCATCCCCGGTTGGTCGTTCCAAGGGGGGCACGGTCGCCGGTAAGGTGGCGTGCACTGTCTAAGCTCCGTGCGGTCCTGCCGTGCGGTTTTTCTGACTGATACGTATTCGTCGATCCTCAGACCACTACCTCTGACGCACGCGCGCGGGGGTCGCAGGAGGCACCGTGCTCACCGCGTTCGCCCGGGCGTTCAAGACGCCCGACCTGCGCAAGAAGCTGCTCTTCACTCTCGGCATCATCGTGATCTACCGGCTCGGAACGCACATTCCGATCCCGGGCGTCAGTTATAAAAACGTCCAGGTATGTATGGACCAGGCCAACTCCAACCAGGGGTTGTTCGGTCTGGTCAACATGATGAGTGGCGGGGCGCTGCTGCAGATCACGATCTTCGCGCTCGGCATCATGCCGTACATCACGGCGAGCATCATCCTGCAGTTGCTGACTGTGGTGATCCCGCGGCTCGAGGCCCTCAAGAAGGAGGGGCAGGCCGGCACGGCGAAGATCACGCAGTACACGCGTTATCTCACCGTCGCGCTCGCGATCCTCCAGGGCACCGGTCTCGTGGCCACCGCACGCACGGGCTCGCTCTTCTCCGGGTGCCCCGTCGCCACCGAGATCGTGCCGGACCAGTCGATCTTCGTGACCGTGACCATGGTCATCACGATGACCGCGGGCACGGCCTGCGTCATGTGGCTCGGTGAGCTCATCACCGACCGCGGCATCGGCAACGGCATGTCGATCCTGATGTTCATCTCGATCGCCGCGACCTTCCCGAGCGCCCTGTGGGCCATCAAGAAGCAGGGCTCCCTGGCGGGCGGCTGGATCGAGTTCGGCACCGTGATCGCGGTCGGTCTCGTCATGGTCGGCCTGGTCGTCTTCGTGGAGCAGGCTCAGCGCCGCATTCCGGTCCAGTACGCGAAGCGCATGATCGGCCGTCGGTCCTACGGCGGTACGTCGACGTACATTCCGCTGAAGGTCAATCAGGCGGGCATCATCCCTGTGATCTTCGCCTCTTCGCTGCTCTATATCCCCGCTCTTGTCGCCCAGTTCGCGGGTGGCAACTCCGGGTGGAAGCAGTGGATCGAGGCGAACCTGACCAAGGGCGACCACCCGATTTACATCGCGACGTACTTCTTGTTGATCGTGTTCTTCGCCTTCTTCTACGTGGCTATCTCGTTCAACCCCGAGGAAGTCGCGGACAACATGAAGAAGTATGGTGGCTTCATCCCGGGCATCCGGGCTGGCCGTCCGACCGCTGAGTACCTGAGCTACGTACTCAACCGGATCACGTGGCCGGGCTCGCTGTATCTGGGTCTGATCGCTCTCGTACCGACGATGGCGTTGGTGGGCTTCGGCGCGAACCAGAACTTCCCGTTCGGCGGGACAAGCATCCTGATCATCGTGGGTGTGGGTCTGGAGACCGTGAAGCAGATCGAGAGCCAGCTCCAGCAGCGCAATTACGAAGGGTTCCTCCGCTGATGCGAATCGTCCTCGTCGGGCCGCCCGGTGCGGGCAAGGGAACGCAGGCCGCGTTCCTCGCCAAGAACCTGAAGATCCCGCACATCTCCACGGGCGACCTCTTCCGCGCCAACATCAGCCAGGGCACGGAGCTGGGCAAGCAGGCGAAGGCGTTCATGGACGCCGGCAACCTCGTTCCTGACGAGGTCACCATCGGCATGGCCCACGACCGCATGACGCAGCCGGACGCCGAGAACGGCTTCCTGCTCGACGGCTTTCCGCGGAACGTGTCGCAGGCCGAGGCCCTGGACGAGTCGCTCAAGACGGACGGCCAGAAGCTCGACGCGGTGCTCGACCTCGAGGTCCCCGAGGACGAGGTGGTCAAGCGCATCGCCGGCCGCCGCATCTGCCGGAACGATTCCAGCCACGTTTTCCACGTGACGTACAGCAAGCCGAAGACCGAGGGCGTCTGCGACGTCTGCGGCGGCGAGCTCTACCAGCGCGGTGACGATCAGGAAGAGACCGTGCGCAAGCGTCTCGACGTGTACCACCGCGAGACCGAGCCGATCATCGACCACTACAAGGCCCAGGGCCTGGTGGTCACGATCTCCGCGCTCGGCAAGGTGGACGAGGTCACCAAGCGCGCGATGGACGCCCTCAAGGGCGACAAGTAGCCAGTACGCTGTTTCGGCCGCGGTGCCCCTCGGGGGACCGCGGCCGTACTGTTGTGTAGGTAGCCGGTTGTTGGACGGATGACGGAGAGCGGAAGCCCCATGGTGCAGATCAAGACCCCCGAGCAGATCGCGAAGATGCGTGAGGCGGGCCTTGTCGTCGCCGCCATCCACGCCGCGACGCGCGAGGCGGCGGTGCCGGGTGCCACCACGAAGGACCTGGACGACGTCGCTCGCAAGGTGATCGCCGAGCACGGCGCGAAGTCCAACTTCCTCGGGTACGGCGGCTTCCCCGCGACGATCTGCACATCGGTCAACGAGGTCGTCGTACACGGCATCCCGGACGACAAGACCGTCCTGAAGGACGGCGACATCATCTCCATCGACGCGGGCGCGATCATCGAGGGCTGGCACGGCGACGCGGCCTACACCGCGTTCGTGGGCACCGGTCACGCTCCGGAGCTGATCGAGCTCTCCCGGGTGACCGAGGAGTCGATGTGGGCCGGCCTGGCCGCCATGAAGCAGGGCAACCGGCTCGTGGACATCTCCCGCGCCGTCGAGACGTACATCCGCCGCCAGCCGAAGCCCGGCGGCGGCAAGTACGGCATCGTCGAGGACTACGGCGGCCACGGCATCGGCACCGAGATGCACATGGACCCGCACGTCCTGAACTACGTCGAGCGCCGCCGCGGCAAGGGCCCCAAGCTGGTCCCCGGCCTCTGCCTGGCCATCGAGCCCATGGTCTCCCTCGGCACGCCCCGCACGGAGGTCCTGGAGGACGACTGGACCGTCATCACGACGGACGGCACGTGGTCCTCGCACTGGGAGCACACGATCGCGCTGACGGAGGAGGGGCCGCTCGTGCTGACCTCTCCGGACTGCGGCCGGGCGAAGCTGGCGGAGTACGGGGTCACTGTGGCGCCCGATCCGCTGGGCTGACCCTGTTCGTGTCGTTGCTTAAGGATCTTGAGCGTGGGGCAGACTTCCTCGATTCGTCTTTCCGGGGTGCCTGACGTAGACTGACTCGTCGGCTCTCGTGCATCCGTGTGCCTGCATACGGCGTACGAAGTCGATCAAGGTAGTCGATTCGAAGGGCAAAGCGTGGCCAAGAAGCAAGGTGCCATCGAGATCGAGGGCACTGTCGTTGAGTCTCTTCCGAACGCCATGTTCAAGGTAGAGCTCCAGAACGGCCACCAGGTCCTGGCACACATCAGCGGCAAGATGCGCATGCACTACATCCGCATCCTCCCTGACGACCGGGTCGTGGTGGAGCTGTCTCCTTACGACCTGACGCGTGGCCGGATCGTCTACCGGTACAAGTAGATCTTGCCCGCACCCCATTCGCGTGGGGTGATGGCACTGACCCGGAGAACCTCACCAATGAAGGTCAAGCCGAGCGTCAAGAAGATCTGCGACAAGTGCAGGGTGATCCGCCGTCACGGCCGGGTCATGGTTATCTGCGACAACCCGCGCCACAAGCAGCGCCAGGGCTGACGCACGACTGCAGTTCGCAGATTTTCGCGCGACGCACGTAAGCACATGTGCAGGACCCGTCCCTCTTCAGTAATGGAGGGCGACACCCCCGGTCGGAGGCCGGGGACCCAGGATGTACCTCGTACGGCACCTGGGAACGGTCCTGCTGAAGACCTCCGAAAATCAACAGGAGCCTTGAATGGCACGCCTTGAAGGTGTTGACCTCCCGCGCGAAAAGCGTGTCGAGGTCGCCCTCACGTACGTGTTCGGCATTGGCCGCACGCTGTCCCAGCAGACGCTGGACGCCACCGGTGTGGACCGCAACACCCGTGTTCGTGATCTGTCCGAAGAGGACCTGATCAAGATCCGCGAGTACGTGGACGCCAACATCCAGACCGAGGGTGACCTCCGTCGCGAGATCCAGGCCGACATCCGCCGCAAGGTCGAGATCGGCTGCTACGCGGGTATCCGTCACCGTCGTGGTCTGCCCGTCCGCGGTCAGCGCACCAGCACCAACGCCCGCACCCGTAAGGGCCCGCGTCGCGCCATCGCCGGTAAGAAGAAGCCGGGCAAGAAGTAGTCCTCAGCGGTCGATCGACAGCTGTCGCTGCAGGACCGACCACCTCGCGTAGGAGTTAATAGATGCCCCCCAAGGGTCGTCAGGGCGCTGCCAAGAAGGTGCGCCGCAAGGAAAAGAAGAACGTCGCTCACGGGCACGCCCACATCAAGAGCACGTTCAACAACACCATCGTCTCGATCACGGACCCCACGGGCAACGTGATCAGCTGGGCCTCCGCCGGCCACGTCGGCTTCAAGGGCTCGCGCAAGTCGACTCCGTTCGCCGCGCAGATGGCCGCCGAGTCGGCCGCGCGTCGCGCCCAGGAGCACGGCATGCGCAAGGTTGACGTCTTCGTCAAGGGTCCGGGTTCCGGTCGTGAGACCGCCATCCGTTCGCTGCAGGCGACCGGCCTCGAGGTCGGTTCGATCCAGGACGTCACGCCGACGCCGCACAACGGCTGCCGTCCCCCCAAGCGCCGTCGCGTCTGACGCACGTCGCTTGACCCAGGGATTTTCGGTCGGTGCGGCTCCTCGGAGCCGTACCGCCCGTACCCTTGTACTGCATATACATCGGGCTACCGCCCGGTGGCATCAGGGCATCAAATAGTGGGTGCCCCTGAGCTGAAGGAAAACACTTCATGCTGATCGCTCAGCGTCCCTCGTTGACCGAAGAGGTCGTCGACGAATTCCGCTCCCGGTTCGTGATCGAGCCGCTGGAGCCGGGCTTCGGTTACACCCTCGGCAACTCCCTGCGTCGGACCCTTCTCTCCTCGATCCCGGGTGCGGCCGTCACGTCCATCCGCATCGACGGTGTCCTGCACGAGTTCACCACCGTGCCGGGTGTCAAGGAAGACGTCACCGACCTCATCCTCAACATCAAGCAGCTGGTCGTTTCCAGCGAGCACGATGAGCCCGTCGTGATGTACCTGCGCAAGCAGGGTCCCGGTCTCGTCACCGCCGCTGACATCGCCCCGCCCGCCGGTGTCGAGGTGCACAACCCCGACCTGGTCCTCGCCACGCTCAACGGCAAGGGCAAGCTGGAGATGGAGCTGACCGTCGAGCGCGGTCGCGGCTACGTCTCCGCCGTTCAGAACAAGCAGGTCGGTCAGGAGATCGGGCGCATCCCGGTCGACTCGATCTACTCGCCGGTCCTGAAGGTCACGTACAAGGTCGAGGCCACGCGTGTCGAGCAGCGCACCGACTTCGACAAGCTGATCGTCGACGTCGAGACCAAGCAGGCCATGCGCCCGCGTGACGCCATGGCGTCCGCCGGTAAGACCCTGGTCGAGCTGTTCGGTCTGGCCCGTGAGCTCAACATCGACGCCGAGGGCATCGACATGGGCCCCTCGCCGACGGACGCGGCCCTGGCCGCTGATCTCGCCCTGCCGATCGAGGAGCTCGAGCTCACCGTTCGGTCGTACAACTGCCTCAAGCGCGAGGGCATCCACTCCGTGGGTGAGCTCGTGGCCCGCTCCGAGGCGGACCTGCTCGACATTCGCAACTTCGGTGCGAAGTCGATCGACGAGGTCAAGATGAAGCTCAACGGCATGGGCCTCGCGCTGAAGGACTCGCCTCCCGGCTTCGACCCGACCGCTGCGGCCGACGCCTTTGGCGCCGACGACGACGCGGACGCCGGCTTCGTGGAGACCGAGCAGTACTGATGAACTGCCCGGGGGCGTCCGCTCCCGGGGCCCTGACCCCGGTACCTGATACGGCCGGGGCAGATCACTAGGAGAAACACCATGCCGAAGCCCACCAAGGGTGCCCGTATGGGCGGCAGCGCCGCGCACGAGAAGCTTCTGCTTGCGAACCTCGCCAAGCAGCTCTTCGAGTACGGCCGCATCACCACCACCGAGGCGAAGGCCCGTCGTCTGCGTCCCTACGCGGAGCGTCTGGTCACCAAGGCGAAGAAGGGTGACCTTCACAACCGCCGCCAGGTGCTGTCCGTCATCACCGACAAGAGCATCGTGCACACGCTCTTCACGGAGATCGGCCCGCGCTACGAGAACCGCCCGGGTGGCTACACCCGTATCACCAAGATCGGTAACCGTCGTGGCGACAACGCGCCCATGGCTGTCATCGAGCTGGTGGAGGCCCTGACCGTGGCCCAGGAGGCCACCGGTGAGGCCGAGGCGGCCACGAAGCGTTCCGCCAAGGACGCCGAGGTCTCCGAGCCCAAGGTCGACACGACCAAGGGTGACGAGGCTGCCGAGGAGTCCAAGGACGAGTCCAAGGACGCCTGAGGCTCTGCCTTGCTGTGAGCGGGTCCGCCCTTCGGGGCGGGCCCGCTTTCGCGTGCACCTGGTGCTGAGAGGATTGTTGGTGTGAGTGATGAAGTAGAGCCCGGGTTCGTGCGGGTGCGGCTCGACCTTTCGTACGACGGCAAGGACTTCTCCGGCTGGGCCAGGCAGAAGCAGGGGCAGCGGACCGTCCAGGGCGAGATCGAGGCCGCGCTGCGGACCGTGACGCGGTCGCAGGAGACGTATGAGCTGACCGTCGCCGGGCGGACCGACAGCGGCGTGCACGCGCGGGGGCAGGTCGCTCATGTCGATCTGCCCGAGGGGGTGTGGGCCGAGCACAGTGACAAGCTGCTGCGCAGGCTCGCCGGGCGGCTGCCGCACGACGTGCGGGTCTGGAAGGTGGCCGAGGCTCCCGCGGGGTTCAACGCGCGGTTCGCGGCCGTGTGGCGGCGTTACGCCTATCGCGTCACCGATCACCCGGGCGGCGTCGATCCGCTGCTGCGCAGTCATGTGCTGTGGCACGACTGGGAGTTGGACCTCGACGCTATGAACGCCGCCGCCGAGAAGCTTCTCGGAGAGCATGACTTCGCTGCTTACTGCAAGCGGCGCGAGGGTGCCACCACCATCCGTACGCTCCAGGAACTGCGGTGGGAGCGGCGGCCGGACGGGATTCTCGAAGCCACCGTTCGGGCCGATGCCTTCTGCCACAACATGGTGCGCTCGCTCGTCGGCGCCATGCTGTTCGTGGGCGACGGCCACCGTCCCGTCGAGTGGCCCGCCAAGGTGCTGGCCGCCGGGGTGCGGGACTCCGCCGTGCATGTCGTGCGGCCGCACGGGCTGACCCTTGAGGAAGTCGGTTACCCCGCCGACGAGCTGCTCGCCGCGCGCAGCAAAGAGGCCCGCAACAAGCGGACGTTGCCCGGCGCCGGGTGCTGCTGAGCCCCGGCTGCCGGAACCCCGGCCGGCGGACTACTGGGGGGCGTTGGCCGCGGCGGAGGCCTGTGCCTCGCCCCGCCGGTTGATCTGGCCGAAGGCGAAGCGGGCCAGGTCGTCGCCGGTCGTGTAGACCTTGCGCTCCTTCGTGGTGACGTCCTTGTCGCTGGTGAAGCCGGACGTCGTGAAGTAGGCGTAGCGGCCGTACGCGTTGTAGGTGCCGCGGCAGACCGCCGTACGGCAGAAGGCGGGCACGCCCTTGCCGGACAGGGAGAGGACCAGGCCTTCCTTCGCCTGGTCGTTGACCTTGGCTGCCTGGGCCGCGGTGTCGAAGACGGCGACGCCGACCGTGACGGCGATGTTGTCCTTCACGTAGCTGGCGCGGAAGAGCTGCGTGCAGTCGTTCTTGGTGAGGACCGCGCCGAGCTTGGCCTGGGTGACGCTCGCGCACTTCTTCGTGCCGCTGGTGGCGCCCTTCTTGTAGACGCGGTCGCCCGAGGTCAGCGACTTGCCGGGGAAGAGCGTGTCGGCGCTGAGCGGCGCCTTGTCCTTCTTGGCGCTGGAGATGAACTCCTTGGGGTCCGGCGGTGGCGGCGGCGTCGTCGCCTCGAAGGACGGACCGGGGTTCTCGCTGGCGCCGGGTATGTCCGCGGTCGAGGGCAGCTCGCTGGCCGGTTTGTTCGACGCGGAGGTGTTGTCGCTGTTCGCGGAGACGACCGCTACGGCGACGGCGGCCGCGACCACGACGGTGGCGAGCGCGCCGCCGCCGATCATCAGCCATTTCCGGCGCCGGGTGCGCGATTCGGACGCCTCGGCGAGCGCCGCCCAGTCAGGGGTCTGTGAATCCCCTGGACCCCACTGAGGTCCCCCTTGCCCAAAGCTCATGCGCCGCATCTTAGACGGGGAGTTGGGGATGTTGAGCAGGGGTCGGGGGAGGCAGCGGACCTAGCCTGATTCCTATGAATACGGGCAAAGTAGCTGTTAGTGGGTGGTTGCTGCGGCCGGTGACCTGGCACGCCTGGGCGGCGCTCGGGGTCGTGCTGCTCGCCGCGGTCGTCCGGGTTGGGCTGAAGAGCTCGGGCGGAGGGATGGACAACGCCATCGTGGTGCGGGCCGCCGAGGCGTGGCTGGAGGGGCGTTCGCCCTATGCCGACAAGCATTTCCTCTATCTGCCGGGCGCCGTGCTCGCCGCGGTGCCGCAGACGCTGCTCCCGCAGTCCGTCGTGCGCTTCCTCGTCCCGGCGGGGGTCGCGTCCTCGCTCGTCTTCGGGTGGGGGTGCGCGCTGCGGATCTACGGGGTGCGGTGGCGCAGCCGGTTCGCGGTCCTCGGGCTCCTCGCGCTCGCGGTGGGGTTCGCGCCGTTCGTGCATCTCATCAAGCTCGGGAACTGGACCGTGGCGTCGGCGGCCGCGCTGCCGCTCGCGCTGCTCCTCGTATGCCGGGGGAGGTGGGTGGCCGCGGGTCTGGTGATCGGGGCGGCCGTCGCCGTGAAGCCGCTGCTCGTGCCGGTGGTGCTGCTCTTCGTCTTCGCCCGGCGGTGGCGGGCGCTCGGGGGCGCGGTGCTCGTGCCGGCGGTGGTGTCGGCGGTGACGGCGCTCGCGATGCCGGATCCCGCGGGGTTCTTCACGCGGACGCTGCCGTTCCTGCTGCGGGGCGACGACAGCTTCGTACGGCTCTACGAGGCGTCGCCCGCCGCTGTTCTGCCGCGGCTCGGGGTGCCGCAGGGGGCGGCGACGCTGCTGGCCCTGGTGGCCGCGGGGGCGGGGGTGTGGTGTGCGTGGCGGCGCTGGCGGGGCGGTGGGGGGTCGCCGGAGCAGCGAGTGGTCGAGACGGCGGTGATGCTGATGCTGGCGGCTTTCCTGGTGTCCAGGCCGTCGTACGACCACTATCTGCTCGTCGTCATGCCGTTGCTGCTCGCGGGGGCCCTCGTGCCGGAGGCGGTGGCCCGGGAGAAGTGGTTCTGGCTGGCGCTCGTCCCGCAGATTCCGGGGTTCACCTGGCCCTGGCTCGAACCCGGCACCCGGCGGGCCTTCAGGGACTCCGTGACGCTGTGTGTGCTGGCCTTCACGGTCGCCCGGTCCTGTCTGCGCCCGAGGGCGGTTAACCTGGATGCCGCAGAACCGCCTGAGGCGGTGGAGTCGGCGGTGCCGGTCTCCAGATCCGCGTTTTGACCCGTACGGGGCGGCGCGGGTACTCTCGAGGATTGTTATACGTATTGGCTTCGTCGTTCTCACGCGAAGGGCCCTTACGTAAGGTTCCCTGGAGCAGTTACCAGTGGCTCGCATACGGGCAGCGTCCCCGGCATTGTGAGCCCCAGCTGCATGATCGCTTCCGGGATGCCGTGTGTCTGGACCCCATCCACTGAAGAAGCGAAGGCTACGAAGTGCGTACGTACAGCCCCAAGCCCGGCGATGTGACCCGCCAGTGGCACGTCATTGACGCTCAGGACATCGTCCTGGGCCGTCTGGCGACCACTGCCGCCAACCTCCTGCGGGGCAAGCACAAGGCGATCTACGCGCCCCACATGGACATGGGCGACTTCGTCATCATCATCAACGCCGACAAGGTTCACCTGTCCGGCAACAAGAAGACCCAGAAGATGGCGTACCGCCACTCCGGCTACCCGGGTGGTCTGCGTTCCGTCCGCTACGACGAGCTTCTTGAGAAGAACCCCGAGAAGGCCGTCGAGAAGGCCATCAAGGGCATGATCCCCAAGAACACCCTGGGCCGTCAGATGCTCTCGAAGCTGAAGGTCTACGCGGGCGACCAGCACCCGCACGGCGCTCAGCAGCCGGTCCCGTTCGAGATCACCCAGGTCGCGCAGTAGTTCCGGCCACCACCCCCAAAGACGTAAGAAATTCTGAGGAGAATCGTGGCCGAGACCACCGTTGAGCAGCCGGTCGAAGAGACCGAGGTTGTTGACGTCGAGCAGTACACCACCGAGTCCGAGGCGCCCGTCGAGGGCGAGTACACCTCGGAGTCGAACGCCGCGCGCTTCGGCGACCCGCAGCCGGCCGCCGGCCTGGGCCGTCGCAAGAACGCCATCGCGCGCGTCCGGATCGTCCCGGGCACCGGCAAGTGGAAGGTCAACGGGCGTACGCTCGAGGACTACTTCCCGAACAAGGTCCACCAGCAGGAAGTCAACGAGCCCTTCAAGGTGCTCGAGCTCGACAACCGCTACGACGTCATCGCCCGCATCTCGGGTGGCGGCGTCTCCGGCCAGGCCGGTGCGCTCCGTCTCGGTGTCGCCCGTGCGCTGAACGAGGCCGACGTCGACAACAACCGCGCCGCCCTCAAGAAGGCCGGTTACCTCAAGCGTGACGACCGTGCGGTCGAGCGCAAGAAGGCCGGTCTCAAGAAGGCCCGCAAGGCTCCGCAGTACAGCAAGCGCTAATCTGCCTGCTTGTACTTTTCGTTCGCCCCGGCGGCACGTTGTGTGCTGCCGGGGCGTTCGTTTATCGGGAACCCTGGTGATCCTGGCGATCCCGGGTCGGGACCCCGGTCACCCCGGGGTAGAAGTCCGGAGGAGGACAGCAGTGGGACGACTCTTCGGCACGGACGGCGTGCGCGGTGTCGCCAACGCGGATCTGACGGCCGAGCTCGCGCTCGGGCTCTCCGTGGCGGCGGCTCATGTGCTCGGCGAAGTGGGCACGTTCGAGGGCCATCGGCCGGTCGCGGTGGTCGGCCGGGACCCCCGCGCGTCAGGGGAGTTCCTGGAGGCCGCGGTGGTCGCCGGTCTCGCGAGCGCGGGCGTGGACGTCCAGCTCGTCGGTGTGCTGCCCACCCCCGCGGTGGCGCATCTCACCGGTGCGCTGGGCGCCGACCTCGGCGTGATGCTCTCCGCGAGCCACAACGCCATGCCGGACAACGGCATCAAGTTCTTCGCGCGCGGCGGCCAGAAACTGGCCGACGAACTGGAGGACCGCATCGAGTCCGTGTACGAGGAGCACCGCACCGGCGCTCCCTGGCAGCGCCCCACGGGCGCGGGCGTCGGCCGCGTGCGGACGTACGACCAGGGCCTCGACCAGTACGTGGCGCACCTCCTCGGTGTGCTCCCCAACCGCCTCGACGGACTGAAGATCGTCCTCGACGAGGCGCACGGCGCCGCCGCCCGTGTCTCGCCCGAGGCGTTCGCGCGCGCCGGTGCCGAGATCATCACGATCGGCGCCAAGCCGGACGGCCTGAACATCAACGACGGCTGCGGGTCCACGCACCTGGACCTGCTCAAGGCCGCCGTCGTCGAGCACGGCGCCGACCTCGGTGTCGCGCACGACGGGGACGCGGACCGCTGCCTCGCCGTGGACCACACCGGAGCCGAGGTCGACGGGGACCAGATCCTCGCCGTCCTCGCGCTCGCCATGCGGGAGCACGGCACGCTGCGCGAGGACACCGTCGTCGCGACGGTCATGTCGAACCTCGGCTTCAAGCTCGCCATGGAGCGCGAGGGCCTCTCCCTCGTGCAGACCGCCGTCGGCGACCGTTACGTCCTTGAGTCGATGAAGGAGCACGGCTTCGCTCTCGGCGGCGAGCAGTCCGGGCACGTGATCATCCTCGACCACGCGACCACGGGCGACGGCACCCTGACGGGGCTTCTGCTCGCGGCACGCGTCGCCGAGACCAAGCGCAGCCTCGCGGAGCTCGTCGGGGTGATGGAGCGGCTTCCGCAGGTCCTGATCAATGTGCCCGACGTCGACAAGTCGCGCGTCACGACCTCCGCCGAGCTGACGGCCGCCGTCGCCGAGGCCGAGCGTGAACTGGGCGCCACGGGCCGGGTGTTGCTGCGCTCCTCCGGCACGGAGCCGCTGGTGCGCGTCATGGTCGAGGCCGCCGACATCGACCAGGCCAGGTCCGTGGCCGGCCGGCTCGCCGACGTGGTGAAGTCCGCGCTCGGCTAGGACAGCCGGGCCTTTCTGGCCGTACGTTCGTGCTGCCTGGCCCAGAGAACCTTCTGGGCCAGCAGCGTGAGGGTGCCGGCCAGGACGATGCCGAGCAGGTTGAGCAGAAGCTGCTCGGTGGAGCCCCACGCCTGCTTGTACTCGTCGTAGCTGAAGGCGACGGCGGCGTTCGCCGCGGCCGGGACCGTCGTCACGGAGATCGCCACGCCCACCAGCGCGCCCGACTTGGCCGAGGTGAGCGAGAGCGTGCCCGCCGAGCCCGCGAGGACGGCCACGACGAACGAGAACCAGTCGGGGCGGTAGATGAAGTTCGTGTTCGGGCGCTCCGACTTCAGGGCGTCGTCACTGAAGAGGTTCATCGCGTCCATGAAGTAGCTGAAGCCGACGGTCACCACCATCGCCGCCGCGAAGCCCACGAGCAGCGCGATCAGCGAGCGCAGGGCCAGCCGCGGCGCGCGCTGGACGAGCGCGGTGCAAAAGCCCGCGAGCGGGCCGAACTCCGGGCCCACCGCCATCGCTCCCACGATCAGGATCGCGTTGTCCAGGACCACGCCGCAGGCCGCGATCATCGTGGCCAGCGTGATGAAGGCCACGTACGTGATGGAGAGCGTCGACTCCTCGTGGGTCGCGTCGCTGAGCTGCTCCCACAGGACCGCGTCCGCGCCCTCGCCCGGCGCGTCGGCCTCCGCCCTGTCCGCACGCCTGGAGAGCGAGAGGTCGATGTTCTCCAGGGCGATCGAGCCCGACTTGTCGATGCCGATGGCGCGCAGGCCGGCGATCAGCGTGTCGCCCGCCTCACGGGCGACATCGCACATCACGACGTCGCCCGCGGGGTTGCGGGCCGCGCCCGGCACGACGGCCAGGTGCGTGGCGCCGACCGTCTCCTCGATCAGGCGCACCACATCGTCAGTCTTGTCCGCCGGGGTGATCAGGCGCAGATGCAGCATGCGCGCAGGGTATCCGGGGGCCGCCGGGGGTCACAGTTTGCGCAGGCTCAGCTTCTGCACCTTGTGGTCGGGGCCCTTGCGGATGACCAGGGCGGCCCGGCCGCGCGTGGGGGCCACGTTCTCCAGGAGGTTGGGCTTGTTGATGGTCCGCCAGGTGGTGCGGGCGTAGTCGAGTGCCTCCTCCTCCGAGACCTGGGTGTACTTGCGGAAGTACGAGGAGGGGTCCTTGAACGCCGTGGCGCGCAGCTTCTTGAAGCGGTTCAGGTACCAGCGCTCGATGTCCTCGGCGCGCGCGTCCACGTACACGCTGAAGTCGAAGTAGTCGGCGAGGCCCACGCGGGTGCGGCCGTCCTTGCCGGGCAGGGCCGGCTGGAGGACGTTGATGCCCTCGACGATGAGGATGTCGGGGCGGCGGACCGTCAGGCGCTGGTCCGGCACGATGTCGTAGATCAGGTGGGAGTAGACGGGCGCCGTCACCTCGTCCTTGCCCGCCTTGATGTCCGCCACGAAGCGGGTCAGGGCCCTTCTGTCGTACGACTCGGGGAAGCCCTTCCTGGACATCAGGCCGCGCGCCTCCAGCTCCCTGGTGGGCAGCAGGAAACCGTCGGTCGTCACCCGCTCCACACGTGGGTGCTCGGGCCAGCGGGAGAGCAGGGCCTGGAGGAGGCGGGCGACGGTCGACTTGCCGACGGCCACCGACCCGGCGACTCCTATGACGAAGGGCGTGCCCGACTGGGAGCCCTTCTCGCCGAGGAAGGTGTTGAGGGCGCCGCGCAGGCCGTCCGTGGCCCCTACGTAGAGGTTCAGGAGGCGGGAGAGCGGCAGATAGATGTCCCGCACTTCGTCCAGGTCGATGACATCACCCAG
Organism: Streptomyces sp. NPDC033180; assembly: GCF_055577645.1. NCBI lineage: Bacteria > Bacillati > Actinomycetota > Actinomycetes > Kitasatosporales > Streptomycetaceae > Streptomyces > Streptomyces sp. NPDC033180. The sequence continues at coordinate 124,195 of NZ_JBVIPU010000008.1, forward strand.
GCCGCGCAGCTCCTCCAGCTCGGCGGCGGTCAGCGGAAGCGGAGTCTTGTCACGCAGGGCGCTCCACTCGGTGCGGGTGAGGTCGACGTAGGGAGTCGCCTCCGGCCTGTGCCGGTGGGCGCTCCGCGGGGTCGTCGGGGGTACGGAGACCGAAGAGATCACAGTCCATTGTTACGGCTGTTTGAACGGGCCGGAGGGTGGGGTGCGTCACCCCCTGCGGGGCTTGGAGGGGTAGGGGGCCCCAGCTCGTAGGCTGCTGCTCGTGATTATTGGGGTCGGAATCGACGTGGCCGAGATCGAGCGGTTCGAGGCGGCGCTTGAGCGCACGGCCGGGATGGCCGGGCGCCTGTTCGTGGAGCGGGAGTTGCTGCTGCCGAGCGGGGAGCGGCGCGGGATCGCCTCGCTGGCCGCGCGTTTCGCGGCCAAGGAGGCGCTGGCCAAGGCCCTCGGCGCCCCTGCCGGGCTGCGGTGGACGGACGCGGAGGTGTACGTCGAGGGGAGCGGGCAGCCGCGGCTGCGGGTGAAGGGGACGGTGGCTGCGCGGGCGGCGGAGCTGGGGGTGCGGTCGTGGCATGTGTCGTTGAGCCATGACGCGGGGGTGGCTTCTGCTGTGGTGATCGCTGAGGGGTAGGCGGGGGTGCGGTGCCTGTGTGTGGGGGGGAGTGGGGGGGGCGGGGTTTGCGGCCGTGTCGAGTTATGACGCGGGGTGGCTCTGCCGGGGCGATTGCTGTCTGCCGGGGTGATTGCTGAGGGGTAGGCGGTGTTCGCTGCGCGGGGTGACACTCGGGGGTATGCGTATTGCGTATCCGGTGGAGACGGTAAGGGCCGCTGAGCGGGAGTTGATGGCGCGGGTGCCGGAAGGTGCCCTGATGCAGCGGGCGGCGGCCGGGCTCGCTGTGGTCTGCGCCGAGGTGCTGGGCAAGGTGTACGGCTCCCGGGTCGTGCTGCTCGTGGGCAGCGGGGACAACGGCGGCGACGCGCTGTACGCCGGGGCGCGGCTCGCCCGGCGTGGGGCCGGTGTGTCCGCGGTGCTGCTTTCGCCCGAACGGGTGCATGGGGGTGGGCTTGCGGCCTTTCGGGCGGCTGGGGGGCGGGTCGCTGCGCGCGAGGGCGTGGACGGTGTTGCTCGGGGGATTCTCCGCAGGGCCGATCTTGTCGTGGACGGGATCGTGGGCATCGGGGGGAAGGGCGGGCTGCGGGACCCGGCATCGGAACTGGTGGGTGCGGTCCGGGATTTGGGTACCCCCGTGGTCGCCGTCGATCTGCCGAGCGGGGTCGACGCGGACAGCGGGGTGGTTACCGGCGAGGCGGTGCGGGCCGATGTGACGGTGACCTTCGGGGCGTACAAGCCGGGGCTGTTGATCGATCCGGGGCGGGAGTACGCGGGTGTGGTGCGGCTCGTCGACATCGGGTTGGAGATGGGTGAGGCCTGGGGTGGTGGAGAGGTCGAGGCCCTTCAGTACGCCGATGTGGCCTCGCTGCTGCCGATGCCGACCGGGGAGAGCGACAAGTACCGGCGGGGCGTTGTGGGGATCGTCGCCGGGTCCGCCCGGTATCCCGGAGCGGCGGTGCTCTCCGTGGCCGGGGCGCTGCGGGGCGGCGCGGGGGCCGTGCGGTACGTGGGGCACGCGGCGGACGCCGTCATCGCACGCTTCCCGGAGACCCTCGTCTCCGCGGGGCCGCCGTCGAAGGCGGGGCGGGTGCAGGCGTGGGTGGTCGGCCCTGGGCTCGGGGACGACGCCGAGCGGCTCGCGGACGTGGTCGGCGCCGATGTGCCCGTGCTGATCGACGCGGACGGGCTGCGCCTCGTCGACGCGGCGGCCGTGCGGGGGCGGAGCGCGCCTACGTTGCTCACGCCGCACGCGGGGGAGGCGGCTGCGCTGCTGGGGGTCGCGCGGGAGGAGGTCGAGCGTGGGCGTCTCGCCGCTGTGCGGGAGCTGGCGGGGCGGTACGGGGCGACGGTGCTGCTCAAGGGCTCCACGACTCTGGTCGCGGGCCGGGAGGGCGGTGCGGTGCGGGTCAACCCCACGGGGACGCCCTGGCTGGCCACCGCGGGCAGCGGGGACGTCCTCTCGGGGCTCGCGGGGGCGCTGCTCGCGGCCGGCCTCGGCGCGCGGGACGCGGGGTCGGTGGGCGCGTATCTGCATGGCCTCGCTGGGCGGCATGCGGCGGATGGGGCGCCGGTGGGGGCGCATGACGTGGCGGAGGCGATTCCTGCGGCTTGGCGGGACGCGCGGGGGGACTAGCGTCCGGCTTGGCGGGGGTAGGTGGCTGCGCGGGGGCCCTTGGGTGCGGTGCGGGCTGCGGGTGCGTGCGGCTGCGGGTGCGTGCGGCTACGGGAGCGTGCGGCTACGGGAGCGTGCGGCTACGGGACTGGTCCGCCTTCGGGTGCGGGGCCGCGCCGGTATGTTCG
>NZ_JBVIPU010000008.1:126697-341748 GCF_055577645.1 Streptomyces sp. NPDC033180
GGTATGTCCGTCCTCGCTATCGTCCGGTGGCCGCCTTGGTACTTCGGCGAGGGAGCGTCGCGAGCCGTGCTCCGGGCGGACATACCGGCACGTCCCCTCGCGCGCGTTGCCGGCTGCGGGCCGTCGGGCGTTGCTGCGGTGCTGCTTCGTCTGTGGGTGCGGGGCCGTGCCGGTATGTCCGTCCTCGCTATCGTCCGGTGGGCGTTTGGGTGCTTCGCCGGGGGAGTCTTCGCGAGCCGTGCTCCGGGCGGACATACCGGCACGTCCCCTCGCGTCTGGCTGCCGGCTGCGGGTCGTCGGGCGTTGCTGCGGTGCTGCTTCGTCTGTGGGTGCGGGGCCGTGCCGGTATGTCCGTCCTCGCTATCGTCCGGTGGCCGCCTTGGTACTTCGGCGAGGGAGCGTCGCGAGCCGTGCTCCGGGCGGACATACCGGCACGTCCCCTCCCGAGTGCTCCCGACTGCGGGTGCGTGGCACTGTCCCACCCCGCCGCTACGTCCGCCCCCTCTATGCCGGGCTGCCCGCTGCCCCCCCCACTTGCTATGTCCGCCCTAGCTGTCGGGCTGTCCCCCCCCCCGCAACCGCGGGGCAATCGGGTAGGTGGGTGGGAAAGCTCGTTCGGGGCGGAGTGGCTGCGGGGTGATCGGGCGGATGGGTGGGGAAAGGCTTGTTCGGGTGGAGGTTGCTGGAGGGTGTGGGCGTAGCCCCGCGGTGCAGCCCCGCGGCTGGGAGGTTGTCAGAGGCGGGCCTCTGAGACACTGGTCGGCGTTATGACTGAGACCGCACCTTTGCGTGCCCGCGCCGAGATCGACCTGGCCGCCCTCAGGGCCAACGTGCGGACTCTGCGCGCCCACGCCCCAGCAGCCGCCTTCATGGCCGTCGTGAAGGCGGACGCGTACGGCCACGGGATGGTGCCCTGCGCCCGCGCCGCCGTCGAGGCGGGCGCCACCTGGGTGGGCACCGCGACCCCCGAAGAGGCCCTCGCGCTGCGCGCCGCCGGGATCCAGGGGCGCCTCATGTGCTGGCTGTGGACTCCGGGCGGGCCCTGGCGCGAGGGAGTCGAGGCCGACCTCGACATGTCGGTGAGCGCGCTCTGGGCGCTGCGTGAAGTCTCCGCCGCCGCGCGGTCCGTGGGGCGTACGGCGCGTATTCAGTTGAAGGCCGACACCGGGCTCGGGCGGGGCGGCTGCATGCCCGCCGACTGGCCCGAACTCGTCTCGCAGGCGCTGCAGGCCGAGGCCGAGGGCCTGGTGCGCGTCACGGGCCTCTGGTCGCACTTCGCGTGCGCCGACGAGCCGGGCCATCCGTCCATCGCGGCCCAACTCTCCCTGTTCCGCGAGATGGTCGGGGCCGCAGAGGGGCGCGGCATCCGCCCCGAGGTGCGGCACATCGCCAACTCGCCCGGCACGCTCACCCTTCCGGAGACCCACTTCGATCTCGTACGTCCCGGGATCGCGATGTACGGGATCTCGCCGAGCCCCGAGGTCGGCACGTCGGAGGAGTTCGGGCTGCGGCCCGTCATGCGGCTCAGCGCATCGCTCGCCCTGGTGAAGCATGCCCCGGGGGGTCACGGCGTGAGTTACGGGCATCACTACGTCACACTCGGCGAGACGACTCTCGGACTCGTCCCGGTCGGGTACGGGGACGGGATCCCGCGCCACGCGTCCGGCACCGGACCCGTACTCGTCGGCGGGAAGTTGCGGACAGTCGCGGGGCGCATCGCCATGGACCAGTTCGTGGTCGACCTCGGCGGCGACGAGCCGGCCGTGGGCTCCGAAGCCGTCCTGTTCGGTCCCGGCGACCGGGGCGAGCCGACCGCCGAGGACTGGGCACAGGCGGCGGGCACCATCGCGTACGAAATCGTCACCCGCATCGGATCGCGCGTTCCGCGCGTCTATGTGAACGAGCGGCGAGCAGCGGACGGCGTCTGAGGAGGAGCGGCACGTGAGCGAGACCAGCACGGGGGCGGCCGCGGACGCGGTGACGGAAGTCGCGGCGGCGGCCGGTAACTGGCGCAGGGCCGGCTTCGCCGGTGCCGCGATAGGTGTCGTCGCGGCGGGCGCCGCGGCCGGTGTCGCCATCGAGCGGCTGACCGTCGGCCGCGGGATGCGCAAGAAGGCGCGGCTCGCACTCGACGCGTCGGGGCCGTACGGCTCGCTGCGCGGCATGCCCGGCGTGGCGTACGCCGACGACGGCACGGAGCTCTCGTACGAGGTCGACGAGATCGACAAGGACGAGGCAGAGAGCGCGCGGGCACCGCGCCGCCGCAGGCTCTTCGGGCGCAAGACCCCGGCTCCCGTCACCGTCGTCTTCAGCCATGGCTACTGCCTGAGCCAGGACTCCTGGCACTTCCAGCGGGCGGCGCTGCGCGGCGTCGTGCGCTGTGTGTACTGGGACCAGCGCAGCCACGGCCGTTCGGGGCGCGGTGCGGCGCAGCTGAGGGACCGGACGCCGGTCTCCATCGACCAGTTGGGGCGTGACCTGAAGGCCGTCATCGACGCGGCGGCTCCCGAGGGGCCGCTGGTCCTCGTCGGGCACTCCATGGGCGGCATGACGACGATGGCCCTCGCCGACCACTTCCCGGAGCTGATCCGTGAGCGGGTCGTCGGCGTCGCCCTCGTCGGTACGTCGTCCGGTCGGCTCGGCTCGGTCAACTTCGGTCTTCCTGTCGCCGGGATGAATGCCGTGCGGCGCGTGCTTCCGGGCGTCCTGAAGGCGCTCGGATCGCAGGCCGATCTCGTGGAGAAGGGCCGGCGGGCCACCGCGGACCTCTTCGCCGGCATCATCAAGCGCTACTCGTTCTCGTCGAAGGACGTGGACCCGGCGATCTCGCGGTTCGCGGAGCGGATGATCGAGTCGACGCCCATCGACGTGGTCGCGGAGTTCTATCCGGCGTTCGCCGAGCACGACAAGACGGAGGCGCTCAAGCACCTCGCCGAGCTGCCGGTGCTCGTCCTCGCGGGGGACAAGGACCTGGTGACGCCCAGCGAGCACAGTGAGGCCATCGCCGATCTGCTCCCGGACGCCGAGCTCGTCCTCGTCGCCGACGCCGGGCACCTGGTCATGCTGGAACACCCCGAGGTCGTCACGGACCGCCTCGCGGACCTCCTCGCCCGTACGGGAGCTCTGCCGACGGCGGCCGACGCGCGGACGTCCAGCGGCTAACGTGGGTGGGCATGGAAGCACCGCACAACCCGGCCCCCGTGAACACCCTCGGCATCACCGTCACCTCCCCCGAGCAGATGGGCGACCTGGGCCGCCGCCTGGCCAAGCTGCTGCGCCCCGGTGACCTCGTGATGCTCACCGGCGAGCTCGGCGCAGGCAAGACGACACTGACCCGCGGCCTGGGCGAGGGCCTCGGCGTGCGCGGCGCCGTCACGTCGCCGACCTTCGTCATCGCCCGCGTGCATCCGTCCCTCTCCGAGGGGCCGCCCCTGGTGCACGTGGACGCGTACCGCCTGGGCGGCGGTCTCGACGAGATGGAGGACCTCGACCTCGACGTCTCGCTGCCCGAATCGGTGATCGTCGTCGAGTGGGGCGACGGCAAGGTCGAGGAGCTCTCCGACGACCGGCTGCGCGTCGTCATCGACCGGGCCGTCGGCGACACGGTGGACGAGGTGCGTGAAGTGACGCTGACCGGGGTCGGGGCGCGGTGGGCGCAGGCCGACCTCACGCTGCTTTCGGCCTGATCCGCGCCTTTTCACCGTCTTTTCGCCCTGACTTTCCGACAGGGCGTCGGGAAGATGTTGCGCGGCGTGCGTCGCGCGTGGTGACATGGATGCCGGTACTGGTTAGGTCTACCTAACCACGTCTGCCCCCGGAGCCCAGGAGGCATCCATGTCGGCTTCAGAACGTGACGCACAGCCCCGGCCGCACGGGCTGCCGGTGCCATCGGGGATTTCCATGCGCGATCTGCTGGCTTCCTGCGCGGCCGCGACCGCGGTCTCCACGCCGCCGCGCGATCCGGCGCCCCGGGGCGAGGCGCCTACGGAACGACGACGACCTTCTTGCTGATCGTCGCGAACTCCCACATCGCGTTGCCGTCCTTGCGGGACTCGCGGATGCCGCCGGTCTTCTTCGACGGGTCGGGCTTCGGCGTCGAGCCGTCCACCGCCGCGCTGAAGCCGATCGCGATCCCCTCCACGCTCGCGAAACGCACGACGTGCTCGATCGCCACACCGTCCGTTCCGGTGACGGTGCCCGAGCGTGAGGTGACGGCGTACGTGCCGGGGACCGGGTCCACCGTGCTCGGCGTGACCTTGAAGGTGCGCTGCGCCTTGTTGGAGCCGCCGACCAGCCACACGCGGTCCTCGCCCACCGAGTAGACGACCCGCTCGCCCGTGCCGGACTGTGCCGGGACCACGGTCGGGTCGGCCTTGTCCTTGGGGGAGCGGGGGACCGGCGCGGAAGGGGACGAGTCCGGCTTCCTGCCCAGGGTGTCCGGCGCGCTGGCCGAGGCCTGGTAAGCGAGGAAGCCGACGCCGGCGAGTGCGGCGGCCGTGAGCCCGGCCACGAATCCCGAGCTGCTCCTGGACACCTGCGCCACCCTCTTCGTACTCCGTACGGCTACGGGGTGACGTTAGCAGCAGGTGTGCGGCATCCCGGGTCGGCCGTGCTCCGGGCGTCGGAGCCGTAGGCTATTCGCGTGCTCTTGCTCGCTCTGGATACCGCCACCCCCGCCGTCACCGTCGCGCTGCACGACGGCTCGTCCGTCGTCGCAGCCTCCAGCCAGGTGGACGCCCGCCGCCACGGCGAGCTGCTGCTGCCCGCCGTCGACCGCGTGCTCGCCGAGGCGGGGCTCGGACTCGACGCCGTGACCGGCATCGTCGTCGGCGTGGGCCCCGGCCCCTACACCGGCCTGCGTGTCGGCCTGATGACCGCCGACACGTTCGGCCTCGCGCTCGGCGTGCCGGTGCACGGCGTGTGCACGCTCGACGGCCTCGCGTACGAGTCCGGCGTCGAGGGCGGCCCCTTCGTCGTCGCCACGGACGCGCGGCGCAAGGAGGTCTACTGGGCGCGGTACGCGGACCCGCGCACCCGCCTCACCGACCCCGCCGTGGACCGCCCCGCGGACATCGCGGACGAGGTGGCGGGCCTGCCCGCCGTCGGCGCCGGCGCGGTGCTCTACCCCGAGACCTTCCCGGACGCCCGCGCCCCCGAGCACGTCTCGGCGGCCTCGCTCGCCTCCCTCGCCGCGCGGAAGCTGGCCGCGGGCGAGGAGCTGTTGGCCCCCAGGCCGCTGTATCTGCGGCGCCCTGACGCGCAGGTCCCCAAGAACTACAAGGTGGTCACCCCCAAGTGACATCCGTGACGACAGTCGTCCTGCGCGAGATGCGCTGGTGGGACATCGAGCCCGTCTTCGTCCTTGAGAAGGAACTCTTCCCGGACGACGCCTGGTCGCGCGGCATGTTCTGGTCCGAGCTCTCCCACGCGCGCGGGCCGCTGGCCACCCGCCGCTATGTGGTCGCCATGGACGGGGACCGGCTCGTCGGGTACGCGGGGCTCGCCTCGGCCGGCGACCAGGCCGACGTACAGACCATCGCGGTGGCCCCGAGCCACTGGGGCACGGGGCTCGGCTCCCGGCTCCTGACCGATCTGCTGAGCGCGGCGAGCGCCTTCGAGTGCGCCGAGGTCATGCTCGAGGTGCGGGTCGACAACACGCGGGCGCAGAAGCTGTACGAGCGTTTCGGCTTCGAGCCCATCGGCTTCAGGCGCGGCTACTACCAGCCGGGCAACGTGGACGCCCTCGTCATGCGTCTGACCGACCCATCAACTTCCGTACAAGGAACCGACATCCATGGCTGACTCGCGCGACCAACCTCTCGTTCTCGGCATCGAGACCTCCTGCGACGAGACCGGCGTCGGCATCGTCCGCGGCACCACCCTGCTCGCCGACGCCATCGCGTCCAGCGTCGACGAGCACGCGCGTTTCGGCGGTGTCGTGCCCGAGGTCGCCTCGCGGGCGCACCTGGAGGCAATGGTGCCGACCATCGATCGCGCCCTGAAGGAAGCGGGCGTGAGCGCCAAGGATCTGGACGGCATCGCGGTGACGGCCGGGCCCGGTCTCGCGGGCGCTCTGCTGGTGGGCGTCTCGGCGGCCAAGGCGTACGCGTACGCGCTCGGCAAGCCGCTCTACGGCGTGAACCACCTGGCCTCGCACATCTGTGTCGACCAGCTGGAGCACGGCACGCTGCCCGAGCCGACGATGGCGCTGCTCGTCTCCGGCGGCCACTCCTCGCTGTTGCTCTCCACCGACATCACCTCGGACGTGCGTCCCCTGGGCGCGACGATCGACGACGCGGCGGGCGAGGCCTTCGACAAGATCGCGCGGGTGCTGAACCTGGGCTTTCCCGGCGGACCCGTCATCGACCGGTACGCGAAGGAGGGCGACCCGCAGGCGATCGCCTTCCCGCGCGGCCTCACCGGGCCGCGCGACGCCGCGTACGACTTCTCCTTCTCCGGTCTGAAGACGTCCGTGGCGCGCTGGATCGAGGCCAAGCGGGCCGCGGGCGAGGAGGTGCCCGTCCGTGATGTGTCGGCGTCCTTCCAGGAGGCGGTCGTCGACGTGCTGACCCGCAAGGCGGTGCGGGCCTGCAAGGACGAGGGCGTGGACCACCTGATGATCGGCGGCGGCGTGGCCGCCAACACGCGGCTGCGCGCGCTGGCGCAGGAGCGCTGCGAGGCGGCAGGGATCCGGCTGCGGGTGCCGCGGCCGAAGCTGTGCACCGACAACGGCGCGATGGTGGCCGCACTCGGCGCGGAGATGGTGGCCCGGAACCGGTCGGCATCCGACTGGGCCCTGTCGGCCGACTCCTCGCTCCCGGTGACCGAGCCGCATGTCCCGGGGCACACCCACGCGCACGACCACGTGCACGAGGTCAGCAAGGAGAACCTGTACTCGTGACCGTCGCGCTGATGTGGGAGGCCCGCGCCGTCGACGGGCGGGGCGATGAACTGCTCGCGTGGGCGCGGGCCCAGGTCCTGGACGCCGAACCGGTCCGCCGGGAGAGCTTCCACGCCCCGCAGGACCGGGTCCTCGTCCTGACCTGGTGGGACGCCGCGTACGACGCCGACCTCCCCGAACTCCCGGAGCCCGCGCCGGAGTTGGTGACGCGGGCGGTGCACCGGTGGCGTTTCGAGTCGGTCGGCCTCGGCTGACGCCCCACAGCGGCCCGGGGTGGGTCAGGGGCGTCGCGCCCGCCCCAGGAGGCCGTCGATGACCGTTCCCAGCTGCGCGGACATGTCGTAGTCCGCTGTCAGTTCCAGCCAGCGGTCGGCGAGCGCGGTCAGGTGGGGGAGTTCATCGGCGTCCGCGTCCGTGAGCATGCCGGGGAAGTGGCGCCCGCGGTCCGGTTCCTCGGCGCGGCGGGTCATCGCGTGGCGGAAGACCAGGTCGCCGTAGACGCAGTGCCAGATCGTGCGGTAGGCGGAGACGGCCTCGGGCGGGGTCAGGCCGCAGGCGACGCAGTCGGCGATGATCTCCTCGACCATCCACAGGGCGCCCTTGTCGGTGAGGTCGCCGAGGCTCAGGACCTCGACCACCCAGGGCATCCGCGCCAGCGTGCCGTGCATGTGCAGGGAGACCGCGAGCAGTCGGTCGCGCGGGTCGTCGGGGAGCTCCGGGCGCGGGACCGAGTCGGCCGTGCCGGACAGGGTGAGCATCAGGAGCTCGTCCTTGTCGCGTACGTGGTGGTAGAGCGCCATCGGCGTCGTGCCGACCTCCTTGGCGACCCGGCGCATGCTCAGGGCGGCCACGCCCTCCTCCTGGAGGATGCGGCGCGCGATGCCGACGATCGTGTCGAGGTCGATACGGCTTGGCCGCCCCCGCTTCTTCTTCTCGACCGGCTTCGCCGCTTCTGGCGCCGGTGCCGACGCTGGCTTCTCTGCTTCCACGCGGCTCATTGTCGCTGCCGCGCCGCATGGATGACGCACACCGCGGCATTTTCTTTACACGTATAGTAAAGTTCGTGGGCATGGTGAACCCCGTTGACTCGAAGCCTCCAGGGACCCGTTGGCTGCTGCCCGTGCTGCTGACCGTGCAGTTCCTGGTCTCCCTCGACATGTCCGTCGTGAACATCGCGCTGCCCGACATCGGCTACGACCTCGGCTTCGGTGCCGATTCGCTGCTCTGGGTCGTCAACGCCTACGCGCTCGCCTTCGGCGGCCTCCTCATGCTGGGCGGGCGCCTCGCCGACCTGGCCGGGCGGCGACGCACGCTGGTCGCCGGGTTCGCGGTCTTCGGCCTCGCGAGTCTGGTGGGCGGTCTCGCGCAGACGCCGGGGCAGCTCGTCGCCGCGCGGGCCGTCCAGGGCGCGGGTGCGGCTGCCCTCGCACCCGTCGCGCTCGCCCTGATCACCGTCAACTACGCGGCAGGACCCGCGCGTTCACGGGCGCTCGGGCTCTGGGGCGCGGCGGGCGCGCTCGGTGGCGCTGTCGGGGTGATGGCGGGCGGGCTGCTCACGGACTTGGCGGGCTGGCGCTCCGTGATGCTGATCAACGTCCCGGTGGTGCTCGGCGCACTGCTCCTGTCGCGGCGCGGCGTGCCCGCCGACCGGCGCACCGGGCCCGCTCCGCGCCTCGACGTGGCGGGGGCGCTCCTGGTCACGGCCGGCATGGCGGTGCTCGTCCTCGGCCTCGTCCGTACGGAGACGCACGCCTGGGGGTCGGCCGCGACCCTGGGCACCCTCGGCGCGGCCGTCGTGCTGCTCGCCGCCTTCGCCGCCGTCGAGTCCCGCCGACGGGAGCCGCTGCTCAGGCTCGGCCTGCTCAGGAACCGTCCCGTGCTCTCCGCGAACGCGTTCGCGCTCCTGATGTCGTCCGGGCAGTTCGCCGCCTTCTACTTCACCTCGCTCTATCTGCAGGAGGTCCTTTCGTACGGGTCGACGCGGGCGGGGGCGGCGTTCCTGCCGTTCTGCGCGGGTGTCGTCGCCGGGTCAGTGATCTCGGCGCGGAAGGTGGGACGGCTCGGGGAGCGGGCGCTGCTGGTGACCGGGGGGCTCCTGGGAGCGGCGGGGTTCGTGTGGTTCGCGCTCACGGTCGGGCCCGAGGGCACCTTCCTGTGGTCCGTCGCGGGGCCCTCCCTGGTGGCGAGCGTCGGCATCGGCATGTGCTTCGTGCCGCTGGGCACCGCGGCGACGTCCGGTGTCGCAGCCGAGGAGACCGGCATGGCTTCGGGGCTGCTCAACAGCTCGCGGCAGCTGGGCGGTTCGCTGGGGCTCGCGGTGCTGGTGACGGTGGCGTCGGGCGTCACGGGGGCCACGGGGAGCGGCCGGGGGCCGGGGGTGCTCGCGGACGGGTACGCGACGGCGTTCGGGGTCGCCGCGGCGCTGCTCGTGGCGGCAGCCGTGGCCACAGCGGTGCTGCATCGCGGCCCCGCGCGGCTGCCACCTGCGCAAACGTATGCCCAAGAAGATTCCTCGAAGAACCTGGGCCACGATGCCGATCCGGGCGTCTCCCGTTCGACGCATGGGTGAGAGGCGAGGAGAAGCCCCGCCACCACCCGATGGGAGATCACCGTGCCGCGCTTTCTGACGATGATCCGTGTCGACGAGAAGAACTCCCCCGAGGGCGGCCCCAGCCCCGAGATGGGCGAGCGAAGAGGAAGTCAGCTCCCCGCCACCGGCCGCCCGATCAGCATCGCCGGCGCCCCCGCCACCCGCGTAAGGAAAACGGTCGCCGAGTTCTTGCCCCGCGGCTTCACCTTGCGTCGCAGTTCCTCGGGCTCCATCGCCGACCCCCGCTTCTTCACCGTCAGGATGCCGACCTCCCGCTCCCGCAGCACCGCCTTCAACTTCTTCACGCCGAAGGGAAGTTGATCGGTGATCTCGTACACAGCCGCGTACGGCGTCGCGTGCAGCGAGTCGGAGGTGACGTACGCGATCGTCTCGTCGATCAGGCCGCCCTCCACCCGCGCGGCCACCTCCGCCACCAGATGCGCGCGGATGACGGCGCCGTCCGGCTCGTACAGATAGCGCCCCACCGGTCGGACCTCCGGGTCCGGCAGCATCGCGTCGAGCGAGGACCACAGGAGGGCGCCCGAGGGCAGTAGCGTGGCGCGGTGCGAGGACGGGGTGTCCGTGCCGAACCACAGCACGGCCTCCTTCACGTCCCCGCCGTCCGAGATCCACTCCGCCGCGGCATCGGCGGGCACCGCCTCGTGCGGAATGCCGGGAGCGATCTTCAGTGCCGCGTGCGGGGCCTTGCGGGCGGCCTCGATCGCCCAGGAGAGGGGCGGGGAGTAGGCCTCGGGGTCGAAGATGCGGCCCCGCCCGCCGCGCCGCGCCGGGTCCACGAAGACCGCGTCGTACGTGGAGGTGTCGACCGCGGTGACATCGGCCTCGCGCACCTCGATGAGGTCCGCGAGCCCAAGGGCGTCCGCGTTCGCGCGCGCCACCGCGCAGGTCAGCGGGTCGCGGTCGACGGCGAGCACGGCGATCCCGGCGCGGGCGAGGGCGATCGCGTCGCCGCCGATGCCGCAGCAGAGGTCGGCCAGGGTGCGTACGCCGAGGGCCTTGAAGCTCTCGGCGCGGTGCACGGCCACGCTCGTACGGGTCGCCTGCTCGACGCCGTTCGGCGTGAAGAACATCCGCCCCGCGTCCTTCGCGCCGAACTTCGCCACCGCCCGCCTGCGCAGCCGCGCCTGCGCGAGCACCGCCGTGACCAGTTCCGCCGGGTGCTCGCGGCGCAGGCGGGTGGCGACGGCCAGCTCCCGGGCCGGGTCGGCCTCCCGCACCTCGTCGAGATCGAGCAGGGACCGGCCCTCGGGGGTGAGCAGCGCGGAGAAGGAGGCCAGGGCGGTCGAAGCGGGGTCGAGGTCGTTCACCCGGCCCATTGTGGGCCAGTCGGTGGATGGTGCGCGCCCGGCGGCAGTGTCGGCCGAGCGGCGGGGACGTGAGCTGCAAAGATCCGGCGCCATGCAACTAGTACGACAAAACGACAAATTCAGGGCGAGATGGAAGGGCAGAGGGCGGGGCGCGACCCGGGGCCGGGCGAGAGGCCGGGTGCGGGCCGGGGCCGCCGTGCTGACCGCCGCCGCGATCGTCTCCGGCTGCGCCTCGGGCGACGACGGCGGGGCGAACCCCGCCCCCGGTCAGCAGCGCCTGGACGCGCCGCCCGCCCGCGCCCTCGACTCCTACGCCCACAAACTCCGCGTCACCCAGGTCGCCCGCGCCGCCGCCGCGAAACGCTGGGGCCTGGCCAAGCCCCCGCTTGCCGCGCCGCCGGCCCCGGCCAGGAAGCCGGAGATCACCACCCGCAAGGGGTTCGAGGTGAAGGGGCAGGCGAGTCTGCCCCCGGTCTTCACGACCATCCCGACCAAGAAGAAGATCGTCTTCCTGACCATCGACGACGGCGCCGAGAAGGACCCGGCGCTGCTCAAGATGATGAGCGAACTGCAGATCCCGTACACCGCGTTCCTCAGCGACTATCTGGTCAAGGAGGACTACGGCTACTTCAAGAAGATGCAGTCCCGCGGGGTCGCGCTCAACAACCACACCCTGAACCACCCCTACCTGCCGGGACTCTCGTACAAGCAGCAGCGGCGCGAGATCTGCGGCATGCAGGACGTCATCCACAAGCGGTACGGCAAACGCCCCGAGCTCTTCCGGCCGCCGTACGGCAACTACAACGCGGACTCGCTGCGCGCCGCCAAGTCCTGCGGCATCAAGGCCGTCCCGCTGTGGGCGTCCGAAGCGTTCCCCAACCGTATGGACTGGCGCGAGTGGGACCGGGACCTGCACCCCGGCGACATCATCCTCACGCACTTCAGGGGGCGTGAGGACTGGAAGGGCACGATGCCCGACATGGTCCGCAAGGTCATGAAGACGGTCACCGACAAGGGGTACGCGGTGGCCAGGCTGGAGGACTACCTGTGACCGGGCGGGCGCGGGCGCGGCGGTTCCTCGTCGGCGCGCTCGCGGCAGGCGTGCTCGCGCCCGCACTGCTCACGGGGTGCGCACAGTCGGTGGACCCGATCGAGAGGCTGGGGAGGAAGGCGGCGGAGAAGGTCCCGCCGAGGAAACCCGGGGCCTCGCCCAGCTGTGCCCCACCTGCGGGGGCGCCGAGAACCGGGCGGCACACGGCTACGGAGACGCAGCCGCCCACTCCCGGGGAACGGTGCCCCGAGGGGCGCCGGGCCGCGTCCGAGCCCCCGCGGAGCAGTCCGTCCGGATAAGACCCGCGTCAGCGAATTAGCAGTCCGCTTGACCGAGTGCTAATCGTCGTCCTAGTCTCGGGCTTGGCACTCACCACTGGAGAGTGCCAACAGCGACGGGCAGGTCCGGCACCCGCGACGACGGATCCACCTGGTCGCCACCCCAGACTGTTAACCCCGTAGATCTCCGAAGGGGGAGACCGGATCGTGACGACCGCCAGCTCCAAGGTTGCCATTAAGCCGCTCGAGGACCGCATTGTGGTCCAGCCGCTCGACGCCGAGCAGACCACGGCCTCCGGCCTGGTCATCCCGGACACCGCGAAGGAGAAGCCCCAGGAGGGTGCTGTCCTCGCCGTGGGCCCGGGCCGCTTCGAGAACGGCGAGCGCCTGCCGCTCGACGTGAAGGTCGGCGATGTCGTGCTGTACAGCAAGTACGGCGGCACCGAGGTGAAGTACAACGGCGACGAGTACCTCGTCCTCTCGGCTCGCGACGTGCTCGCGATCGTCGAGAAGTAATTCACCCGCTTCACCAGTTTTGCTTTTGAGTTGCGCCCCTGGTCACCCCGCTGCTGATTGCCGGGCGGCGAGGGGCGCAGTTCGTTAAACCCGAGTTTTCGAGAGGGCTGAACCGCTCCCATGGCGAAGATCCTGAAGTTCGACGAGGACGCCCGTCGCGCCCTCGAGCGCGGCGTCAACAAGCTTGCCGACACGGTCAAGGTGACGATCGGCCCCCGCGGCCGCAACGTCGTCATCGACAAGAAGTTCGGCGCCCCCACCATCACCAACGACGGCGTCACCATCGCCCGTGAGGTCGAGGTCGAGGACCCGTACGAGAACCTCGGCGCGCAGCTCGTCAAGGAGGTGGCGACCAAGACCAACGACATCGCGGGTGACGGCACCACCACCGCGACCGTGCTCGCCCAGGCCCTGGTCAAGGAAGGCCTGCGCAACGTAGCCGCCGGCGCCTCCCCGGCCGCCCTGAAGAAGGGCATCGACGCCGCCGTCAAGGCCGTGTCCGAGGAGCTCCTCGCGACCGCGCGCCCGATCGACGACAAGGCCGACATCGCGGCCGTCGCCGGTCTCTCCGCCCAGGACCCGCAGGTCGGCGAGCTCATCGCCGAGGCGATGGACAAGGTCGGCAAGGACGGTGTCATCACCGTCGAGGAGTCCAACACCTTCGGTCTGGAGCTGGACTTCACCGAGGGCATGGCCTTCGACAAGGGCTACCTGTCCCCGTACATGGTGTCCGACCAGGAGCGTATGGAGGCCGTCCTCGACGACCCGTACATCCTGATCCACCAGGGCAAGATCTCCTCGATCCAGGACCTGCTCCCGCTGCTCGAGAAGGTCATCCAGACCAACGCCTCGAAGCCGCTCCTGATCATCGCCGAGGACGTCGAGGGCGAGGCCCTGTCGACCCTGGTCGTGAACAAGATCCGCGGCACCTTCAACGCCGTCGCGGTGAAGGCCCCCGGCTTCGGTGACCGTCGCAAGGCCATGCTCGGTGACCTCGCCACCCTCACCGGCGGCACCGTCATCGCCGAAGAGGTCGGCCTCAAGCTCGACCAGGTCGGTCTCGACGTGCTCGGCACCGCCCGCCGCGTGACCATCACCAAGGACGACACCACCGTGGTCGACGGCGGCGGCGACGCCTCCGAGGTCGCGGGCCGCGTCAACCAGATCAAGGCCGAGATCGAGTCCACGGACTCGGACTGGGACCGCGAGAAGCTGCAGGAGCGCCTGGCGAAGCTCGCCGGTGGCGTCTGCGTGATCAAGGTCGGCGCCGCGACCGAGGTCGAGCTCAAGGAGAAGAAGCACCGTCTGGAGGACGCCATCTCCGCGACCCGCGCCGCGGTCGAGGAGGGCATCGTCTCCGGTGGTGGCTCCGCTCTGGTGCACGCCGTCAAGGTCCTCGAGGGCAACCTCGGCAAGGAGGGCGACGAGGCCACCGGTGTCGCCGTCGTCCGCCGCGCCGCCGTCGAGCCGCTGCGCTGGATCGCCGAGAACGCCGGCCTCGAGGGCTACGTCATCACCTCGAAGGTCGCCGAGCTCGACAAGAACTTCGGCTTCAACGCCGCGACCGGCGAGTACGGCGACCTGGTCAAGGCCGGCGTCATCGACCCGGTCAAGGTGACGCGCTCCGCGCTGGAGAACGCCGCTTCCATCGCCTCGCTGCTCCTGACGACCGAGACCCTGGTCGTCGAGAAGCCGGCCGAGGAAGAGGCCGATGCCGGTCACGGCGGGCACGGTCACTCGCACTGACCCGCTGCGCTCGGCTTGAACGGTGACCGAGGCCCGGCTTCCCCGCGAGGGAAGCCGGGCCTCGGTCCTTTTCGGGTGCGCGTCTTCCCGTCCTTTCGGGTGCGCGTCTTCCGGGTCGCGGGCCGTTGCCGACCGCGGATCGGCGTCCGTCCTCGCGCAGTTCCCCGCGCCCCTTACGGGGCGCTCCTTGTGTCTCTACGTATCGCTACTGCGGGCCGTACTTCCTGCCCGTACGGGATGTCACGCCCCCCAGCAGCGCCCTCGGCGTCACCTTCACCACGCCCATCAGCGCCTTGTAGCGCGGGTCCGGGATGGACAGGGACTTGCCGCGCGCCAGGTCGGCAAGACCGGCCGCGACCAGCTTGTCCGCGTCGAGCCACATCCACTTGGGGATGTTGGACGTCCCCATTCCGGCGCGCTCGTGGAACTCGGTGCGTACGAATCCGGGGCACAGGGCCATCAGCCGCACCCCGGAGCCGGCCAGATCCTTCGCCGCCCCCTGCGTGAACTGCACGACCCACGCCTTCGACGCGCCATACGTCCCGCGCGGCACGAACGCCGCCACCGAAGCGACGTTGACGACGCCACCACGGCCCCGCTCCCGCATCGACTCCGTCGCCGCCGACGTCAGCCGGAGCACCGCCTCGCAGTGCACCTTGAGCATCGTCAGCTCGTCCTCGATCGACACCTCCAAGTACCGGCCCTTGTTGCCGAACCCGGCGTTGTTCACAAGGAGGTCGACCGGATTCCTGCGGTCCGCGAGCCGCTTCTCGACGGCGGTGATCCCGTCGTCGGTCGCGAGGTCCGCGGTGAGCACCTCCGCCTCGATGCCGTGCCGGTCGTGCAGTTCGGTCGCCTGTTCCCGCAGCCGCTCGGTGTCCCGTGCCACAAGGACCAGGTTGTGGCCGTCACCGGCGAGCCGCCGGGCGAAGGCCGCGCCGATACCGGCGGTCGATCCCGTAATCAGAGCCGTAGTCATGGACCAAGGCTAGTGAGATCCGATGCCCCCTGCGTCGCCCGGACGGCCTCCCGGCCTGCTGTGCTTCGGTTTTCACGGCGGCCCCGGCCCAAGTCGCAGGGCCCGACGGCCAGTTACGACGCCTGCGATCCCTGTTCCTGCGCGTCCTTCTCCGCGTGCTTCTCCGCGTACGTCCGAGCCGTTTCGATCACCTCGGAATGGAGCGCGTCCCCGGCGGCGAGCAGGCTCGGCAGCAGATGCCTCTCCGTCGTGACCGCCCTGAACTGGAGGGCGACGGTGACGTCGTGCGCCGGCCGGTGCGCGATCTCCAGCGCGTCCCCGCCGCGGATCTCGCCCGGCTCGATCACCCGCAGATAGGCGCCGGGAGCGCCCTGTTGGGTGAAACGCCTGACCCACTGCGTCGCGCCGAGGTGGCCCTGGAAGGTCTGGCAGGGGATGCGGCCCGACGTCACCTCGAGGAGCAGATCGGGGCCGACGCGCCAGCGCTCGCCGATCTTCGCTCCGCTCACGTCGAGCCCGGACGTCGTGAGGTTCTCGCCGAAGGAGCCGTGGGGCAGCGGGCGGCCGAGCAGCCGTTCCCATGCGTCGAGGTCCTCGCGCGCGTAGGCGTACACCGCCTGGTCGTCGCCGCCGTGGTGCCGCAGGTCGCAGACCTCGTCCCCGGCCACCCCGCTTCCGGCGGCCCCCTTCGCGCCGGGAGCCGCCACCCGTACGGCCCCATCGGCGGGCTGCTTGTCGATGCCGGTTCCACCCGAGGGCGCGTCGGTGTACTCCACGGCTTTGTACCGGCCCAGATTCACGGAGAGAAGCTTCATGGCGGAAGGCTAGGCGAGTACGCTCAAAGCCTCGACGCATTATTGGGCACTTCACCCAAGCGTCGCTTATGCTCGAGTCATGATCGAGGCCCGCCATCTCCGTGTCCTGCGTGCGGTCGCCGCCACCGGCTCCTTCTCCGCCGCGGCGCGCGAGCTCGGCTGCACCCAGCCGGCCGTCAGTCAGCAGATGAAGGCGCTCGAAGCCTCCGCGGGCACGACACTGCTGATCCGCACAGGGCGTGAGATGCGCCTGACGCAGGCGGGCGAGGCCCTGGTCCGGCATGCTGCCGGGATCCTGGCGGGGCTGACGGCCGCCGAGGAGGAGGTCGCCGCGATCGCCGGCCTGCGGGCAGGCCGCGTCCGCCTCGTCTCCTTCCCCAGCGGCAGCTCGACGCTGGTGCCGAGCGCCCTGGCCGCCCTGCGCGCGGCGCACCCCGGCACCCGGGTCTCGCTCGTGGACGCCGAACCGCCGCGCTCGGTCGAGATGCTGCGCGAGGGCGACTGCGATGTGGCGCTTGCCTTCCGCTACGACGGCGCGTCCGCCGCCGAGGAGTGGGACGACCTGGTGGTGCGCCCCCTTCTCGCCGACCGGCTCGTCGGTCTCGTGCCGGAGGGGCACCGGCTCGCCAAGGCGGATGCGGTCGCGATCGGAGAGCTGGCCGACGAGTCGTGGATCGCGGGCTGCCCGCGCTGTCGCCGGCAGCTGGTCGAGGTCTGCGAAGGGGCGGGGTTCGTGCCCCGCATCGATTTCGCGACCGACGACTATCCGGCGGTGATCGGCCTGGTCGGCGCGGGCCTCGGGGTCGCGGTGCTGCCCGAGCTCGCCATCGAATCCGTACGCCCCAAAGGTGCACGCACAGTGACGGTGGAGCCTGCCGTCCAGCGCGAGATCGTCGCGCTCACCCTGCCGGATCTGGCGCAGGTGCCGGCGGTGGCGGCCACGCTGGACCACCTCGCGCGCGCCGCGGAGCGCTGAGCGCCTTCGAAGAAACGTTCCTTCAGGTGTGCGTGATCATGCCGCCGCTTGATGCCCTGGACGCGGCCGAGGTCGAGGCCGAGGCCGTGGGTGCGGACGTCGTGACGAGGCGGTTGCGGGCCCGGCCCATGAGCTCCTCGCGCTCGTCCTCGGTAAGACCGCCCCACACGCCGTACGGCTCCCGTACCGCGAGGGCGTGAGCAGCGCACTCCGCGCGTACCGGGCACCTCATGCAGACCTCCTTGGCGGAGTTCTCACGCGCGCTGCGTGCCGCGCCCCGCTCGCCCTCGGGGTGGAAGAAGAGCGAGCTGTCGACCCCGCGGCAGGCCGCGAGGAGCTGCCAGTCCCAGAGATCTGCGTTCGGTCCGGGAAGGCGGGAGAAATCTGCCATTGCTTGTCTCCTGGTAGCCGTTCTGCGCGGATACGGTGCCCACGACCGTACATCTACTGTCTAAGGAGATGAAAATATGACTCATTGGAAAATCTAGCCACAGACACCAGCAAAAGGGAAGGAAGAGGGCTAAATGGGGCATGGGTTGTGATGAAACGTTGAGGGTCTCTTGCGCCGCCTGCTCCGTGTCCGCGCCCTCACGTAGAGTGCCGAAGGAGGCCCACCGCCCCGTAACTCTTTCGGGTGACCGTCGTTGAGAGTGCGGAGGCGGTTGAAAGAACAAGCGCTCGGGCAGATGTCCGAGAGCGTCAACCGCACAGGTGACGAATAAGTACCAGCCTGGAGGCTCAAGGTGACGCGCAGCAGCTGTGAGAGCCGCGGAGGACAGTCATGACATCCGTCCTCGTCTGCGACGACTCCCCGCTCGCCCGAGAGGCGCTCCGCCGCGCGGTCGCGACCGTGCCCGGCGTCGAGCGCGTGACGACAGCGGCCAACGGCGAGGAAGTCCTCCGCCGCTGGGGCGCCGACCGCTCGGACCTGATTTTGATGGACGTACGCATGCCCGGTCTGGGCGGCGTGGAGACGGTCCGGCGGCTGCTGTCCGCCGACCCCGGTGCGCGCATCATCATGCTCACCGTGGCCGAGGACCTGGACGGGGTCGCACTCGCGGTCGCCGCCGGTGCCCGCGGCTATCTCCACAAGGACGCCTCGCGCGCCGAACTGCGCGCGACCGTCACGCAGGCGCTCGCCGACCCTACGTGGCGACTGGCTCCGCGCAGACTGCGTTCGGCCGAGATGGGCGCGGCGCCCACACTCACCGCGCGTGAGATCCAGGTGCTCGAGGGCATGAGCCACGGCCGGTCGAACGCCGAGATCGGACGTGAGCTTTTTCTCTCCGAGGACACGGTCAAGACCCACGCCCGGCGGCTGTTCAAGAAGCTCGGCGCCTCGGACCGCGCGCACGCCGTGGCGCTCGGTTTCCGCTGGGGCCTGGTCCGATAGGTGTGCCGCCGTGCGGGCACGGCGATCCCCGCCCGCCGTGTGGCGGGTGGGGTGACGGACGCCCGTCGCTCCCTCTCGCGGGAGCGGTTGCCGTTGCTTCGCCGCCGATGCCGCATCCTTGAGATGTGGAGTTCCTCGGGGACAGGTCGGTCGAGCGGGAGGGGAGGGCGCACGAGATGAGTTCCGGCGCACCTGCTCATAACGCTTCGGTGCACAACTACGGACGTGGTGCCACGGATCAATCAGCGCCAAGGCACCATGGACCGATGCGCGATGACAGGACGACGGTGATCGGTGCCCTCGTCCTTCGCGCGGTCGAGGGTGACGAGCAGGCGACGCACGATCTGCTGGCTCATGTGCACCCCCTGGCGCTGCGGTACTGCCGCACCAGACTCTCCCGACTGCCGGGCGACGCCCGGCACTTCGTGGAGGACCTGGCGCAGGAAGTGTGTGTCGCGGTCCTTCTGGCGCTGCCGCGCTACAAGGACACGGGCCGCCCCTTCGAAGCCTTCGTCTTCGCGATCGCCGCGCACAAGGTCGCCGATCTGCAGCGCGCGGCGATGCGCCATCCCGGGTCCACGGCGGTGCCGTCGGACGAGATGCCGGAGCGGCCCGACGACTCCCTCGGTCCCGAGGAGCGCGCGCTGCTCAGCAGCGACGCCGAGTGGGCCAAGAAGCTCATGGCGAACCTTCCGGAGAACCAGCGCGAGCTGCTGCTCCTGAGGATCGCGGTCGGGCTCACGGCCGAGGAGACCGGGCAGATGCTGGGCATGTCACCGGGCGCTGTGCGGGTCGCGCAGCATCGCGCGTTGAGTCGGTTGCGGGCACTGGCCGAGCAGTAGATCGGGCATCGGCCGAACAGCAGGTGCGGGCATCGGCCGAGCAGCGGGGTTCGGTACCGGTCGACGGCGGACTTCGACGGCTTTGCATGCCGTATGAACGTACGAACCTGGTCGATGATCTTGATCGTGGAATGAGACACCCTCTGTTCCCGTTAGCATGGACATCCGCACCGATCAAGGCCATTTGGGGAAGGTGTCATGACTGCAAACGTCGACGGAGTGCCCGAGAAATTCGCGACACTCGGGCTGACCTACGACGACGTGCTGCTGCTGCCCGGCGCGTCGGACATGGCGCCGGACCAGATCGACACTTCCTCGCTCATCTCGAAGAACGTGCGCGTGAACGTCCCGCTGCTCTCCGCGGCGATGGACAAGGTCACCGAGTCCCGCATGGCGATCGCCATGGCGCGACAGGGCGGCGTCGGCGTGCTGCACCGCAACCTCTCCATCGCGGACCAGGCCAACCAGGTCGACCTCGTGAAGCGCTCCGAGTCCGGCATGGTCACCGACCCGATCACGGTGCACCCGGACGCGACGCTCGGCGAGGCCGACGCGATCTGCGCCAAGTTCCGCATCAGCGGCGTCCCGGTGACCGACCCGGCGGGCAAGCTGCTCGGCATCGTCACCAACCGCGACATGGCCTTCGAGTCGGACCGCACGCGCCAGGTGCGCGAGGTCATGACGCCGATGCCGCTGGTCACCGGCAAGGTCGGCATCTCCGGCGTCGACGCCATGGAGCTGCTGCGCCGCCACAAGATCGAGAAGCTTCCGCTCGTCGACGACAGCGGTGTCCTCAAGGGCCTCATCACGGTCAAGGACTTCGTCAAGGCCGAGAAGTACCCCGGCGCCGCCAAGGACAGCGAAGGCCGCCTCCTGGTGGGCGCCGCCGTCGGTGTCGCGGGCGACTCCTTCGAGCGCGCCCAGGCCCTGATCGAGGCGGGCGTC
Source organism: Streptomyces sp. NPDC033180 (assembly GCF_055577645.1). Lineage (NCBI taxonomy): Bacteria > Bacillati > Actinomycetota > Actinomycetes > Kitasatosporales > Streptomycetaceae > Streptomyces > Streptomyces sp. NPDC033180. Next base: position 147,058 of record NZ_JBVIPU010000008.1, read on the forward strand.
GACTTCATCGTCGTCGACACCGCGCACGGCCACTCCCGTCTGGTCGGCGACATGGTCGCCAAGATCAAGTCCAATGCCTCGGGCGTGGACGTCATCGGCGGCAACATCGCCACGCGTGACGGCGCCAAGTCCCTCATCGACGCCGGTGTCGACGGCATCAAGGTCGGCGTCGGACCCGGCTCCATCTGTACGACGCGTGTCGTCGCCGGCATCGGCGTACCGCAGGTGACGGCCATCTACGAAGCGTCGCTCGCCGCCAAGGAGGCCGGTGTCCCGGTCATCGGCGACGGCGGCCTGCAGTACTCGGGCGACATCGCCAAGGCGCTCGTCGCCGGCGCGGACACGGTCATGCTGGGCTCGCTGCTCGCGGGCTGCGAGGAGTCCCCGGGCGAGCTGATGTTCATCAACGGCAAGCAGTTCAAGTCGTACCGCGGCATGGGCTCGCTGGGCGCGATGCAGACGCGCGGCGACCGCAAGTCCTTCTCCAAGGACCGGTACTTCCAGGAGGGCGTCGCCTCCGACGAGAAGCTGGTGCCCGAGGGCATCGAGGGCCAGGTGCCCTACCGCGGCCCGCTCTCCTCGGTCGTGCACCAGCTGGTCGGCGGTCTGCGCCAGTCGATGTTCTACGTAGGCGGCCAGACGGTGCCGGAGCTCCAGCGGAACGGCCGTTTCGTACGGATCACATCGGCGGGCCTCAAGGAGAGCCACCCGCACGACATCCAGATGACGGTCGAAGCGCCCAACTACACGAACAAGCGCTGACGGCGCTCCACGCGCGCGTGGTGGGCGGTCCGGATTCCCCGGGCCGCCCCCTTTGCGCGCGTCGGGGATACTGGAGCGGCAGACCGAGTGCCGAAGTGCCGAAGAAGTGCGAAGTACCGAAGAAAGCTGAAGGGCCACCCACGTGACTGAGATCGAGATCGGGCGCGGCAAGCGCGGCCGCCGGGCGTACGCCTTCGACGACATCGCCGTCGTACCGAGCCGTCGTACCCGCGACCCGAAGGAGGTCTCGATCGCCTGGCAGATCGACGCCTACCGCTTCGAGCTGCCCTTCCTGGCGGCGCCGATGGACTCGGTCGTCTCGCCGCAGACCGCGATCCGCATCGGTGAGCTGGGTGGACTGGGCGTACTGAACCTCGAGGGCCTGTGGACGCGGTACGAGGACCCGCAGCCGCTGCTCGACGAGATCGCGGAGCTCGACACCGACAACGCCACCCGGCGCCTCCAGGAGATCTACGCCGCTCCGATCCAGGCCGATCTGATCAAGCAGCGCATCAAGGAGGTGCGCGACTCGGGCGTGGTCACCGCCGCCGCGCTCTCCCCGCAGCGCACCGCGGAGTTCTCCAAGGCCGTCGTGGACGCCGGTGTCGACATCTTCGTCATCCGCGGGACGACCGTCTCCGCCGAGCACGTCTCCGGCGCCGCCGAGCCGCTCAACCTCAAGCAGTTCATCTACGAGCTCGACGTGCCGGTGATCGTCGGTGGCTGCGCCACGTACACCGCCGCGCTGCACCTGATGCGCACCGGCGCGGCCGGTGTCCTCGTCGGCTTCGGCGGCGGCGCCGCGCACACCACGCGCAACGTCCTGGGCATCCAGGTGCCGATGGCCACCGCCGTCGCGGACGTCGCGGCCGCACGCCGTGACTACATGGACGAGTCCGGCGGCCGGTACGTGCACGTCATCGCGGACGGTGGCGTGGGCTGGTCCGGCGATCTGCCCAAGGCCATCGCCTGCGGCGCCGACTCGGTGATGATCGGCTCCCCGCTGGCTCGTGCCACGGACGCGCCCGGCAAGGGCCACCACTGGGGCATGGAGGCCGTCCACGAGGACGTGCCGCGCGGCAAGCGGGTCGACCTCGGCGTGGTCGGCACGACGGAGGAGATCCTCTCGGGTCCCTCGCACATCCCGGACGGCTCGATGAACTTCTTCGGGGCGCTGCGCCGGGCGATGGCGACGACGGGCTACAGCGAGCTCAAGGAGTTCCAGCGCGTCGAGGTGACGGTCGCGGACTCGCAGCACAAGCGGTGACGCCGCGCTGAGCGGAGCGTGTGATCGATGTGGGGCCCGGACGCTGACGCGTCCGGGCCCCACATGCGTGCGGGGAGCCCCACGCGCGCGTGCCCGGCTACAGGCGGTGGGCCGCGCCCGCCGGGGTCGCGCCGCGGGTGTCGAGCAGGAGCTGTGCCTTCACGGCGAGGCCCTGCAGGTCGTACGTGCGGTGGTGCTGGAGCAGGATCGTGAGGTCGGCGTCGGCGGCGGCATCGTAGAGGGAGTCCGCGCGGGGCACGGGGTGGCCGAGCACGCTCCAGCTGGGGACGTAGGGGTCGTGGTAGCTGACGGCGGCGCCCATCTCCATCAGGCGGGTCGCGACCTCCTGGGCGGGGGAGCCCTGCTGATCGGCGAGGTCGGGCTTGTAGGTGACGCCGAGGAGCAGGACGCGGGCGCCGCGGGCGGACTTGCCGTGTTCGTTGAGCAGGGTCGCCGAGCGCTGGATCACGTACCGGGGCATGCGGTCGTTGACCTGCTGGGCCAGTTCGACCATGCGCAGGGGGCGTGCGCCGCGGCCGGGGCCGGGGATGTCCAGGGCGACCCCGTGGCCGCCGACGCCGGGGCCCGGCCGGAAGGCCTGGAAGCCGAAGGGCTTGGTCTCCGCGCAGCGGATGACGTCCCACAGGTCGATGCTCAGGTCGTGGCAGAGCACGGCCATCTCATTGACCAGGGCCATGTTCACGTGCCGGTAGTTGGTCTCCAGGAGGTGCACGGTCTCGGCCTCGCGCGGGCCACGCGCGCGTACGACCTTGTCGGTGAGGCGGCCGTAGAAGGCGGCGGCCGATTCGGTGCAGGCCGGGGTGAGGCCGCCGATGACCTTGGGGGTGCCGGCGTAACCGTGGGTGCGGTTGCCCGGGTCGAGGCGGCCGGGCGAGTGCGCGAGGTGGAAGTCGCGGCCCGCGCGCAGGCCCGATCCGTCTTCGAGGATGGGGCGCAGGAATTCCTCCGTGGTTCCCGGGTAAACGGGTGACTCGAGGATGACCGTGGTGTGCGGGCGCAGGCGCGCGGCCAGGGCGCGGGCGGCGTCGGCCACCTGGCTCAGGTCGAGGCTGCGGTCGGCTGCCGGAGGAGTGGGGGCACAGATGACCGCGGTACGGACCCGGCCGAGCTCGGCCGGGTCGGTCGTGGGCCGGAAGCCCCCCGAGAGCATCCGGCGGACATCGGCGGCGGTGAGGGTTCCCTCGGCGCCGTCGCAGGGCAGGCGGCCGCTCGCCAGGTCGACGGCGCGGGCGGGGTCGTAGCCGATGGTGGCGATGCCGCCGGAGACGGCGGCCTGGGCGAGGGGCAGGCCGAGGTGGCCGAGACCGATGACGGCGAGATCTGCGGGCATGGCGGTGGGCCGTCCTCCCAATAGCCGGAGCGGGACGAGCGCGCAAGTCCTGTGGACAAGGTGGACCAGCGCAATGTCAGACTAGGAGTAAATATGACCGTTATGCGGCATTGCGCTGTGCCGGGCGTCGGAGTGTTGGCCGCGGGGTTGTCCACAGGCGGCGGTCGAACTCAGCGGACCCGACCAGAATCTGGGCATGATGTGAGCGCGACCACACCCGACAGCTAACGGGAGGCAGCGGTGAGGACAGCGACCTTGGGACCGGCGGAGCGTGCCGAGTCACTTGCGGGAATGGCCGAGCGGGAGCTGGATGTCCTGGTCGTGGGAGCGGGAGTGGTCGGTGCGGGCACCGCACTGGACGCCGTGACCCGCGGCCTGTCCACCGGCCTGGTCGAGGCGCGGGACTGGGCCTCGGGCACCTCCAGCCGGTCGAGCAAGCTGATCCACGGCGGACTGCGCTATCTGGAGATGCTCGACTTCGCGCTGGTGCGGGAGGCGCTGAAGGAGCGCGGCCTGCTCCTGGAGCGGCTCGCCCCGCACCTCGTGAAGCCGGTGCCGTTCCTGTACCCCTTGCAGCACAAGGGGTGGGAGCGGATCTACGCCGGATCGGGCGTCGCGTTGTACGACGCCATGTCGATGTCACGTGGACACGGCCGCGGCCTGCCCATGCACCGCCACCTGACCCGGCGTCACGCCCTGCGTGTCGCCCCGTGTCTGAAGAAGGACGCCCTGACGGGTGCCATGCAGTACTACGACGCGCAGATGGACGACGCCCGCTATGTGGCGACCCTGGTGCGCACCGCGTCGGCTTACGGCGCCAAGGTCGCCAACCGGGCGCGCGTGACGGGCTTCCTGCGCGAGGGCGAACGGGTCGTCGGCGCCCGGGTGCAGGACGTGGAAGGCGGCGGGGAGTACGAGGTCCGGGCCAAGCAGGTGGTGAACGCGACCGGCGTGTGGACGGACGACACACAGGCGATGGTCGGGGAGCGGGGGCAGTTCCACGTCAGGGCGTCCAAGGGCATCCATCTGGTCGTTCCCAAGGACCGGATCAACTCGACGACCGGCCTGATCCTGCGCACCGAGAAGAGCGTCCTCTTCGTCATTCCGTGGGGCCGGCACTGGATCGTGGGCACGACCGACACCGACTGGGACCTGGACAAGGCGCATCCCGCGGCGTCCAGCGCCGACATCGACTATCTGCTGGAGCATGTGAACTCGGTGCTCGGGGTGCCCCTTTCGCGGGACGACGTCCAAGGGGTGTACGCGGGTCTCCGGCCGCTGCTCGCCGGTGAGTCGGACGCCACGAGCAAGCTGTCCCGTGAGCACACGGTGGCCCATCCGGCGCCGGGCCTCGTGGTCATCGCCGGCGGCAAGTACACGACGTACCGAGTGATGGCGAAGGACGCCGTGGACGAGGCGGTGCACGGCCTCGACCAGCGGGTCGCCGACTGTGTCACCGAGGACATTCCGCTGGTCGGCGCCGAAGGGTACAAGGCGCTGTGGAACGCGCGCGCCGGGATCGCCGCCCGTACCGGACTTCATGTGGTGCGCGTGGAGCACCTGTTGAACCGGTACGGCTCGCTGGCGGAAGAGGTCCTCGCCCTCGTCACGGCCGACCCCACCCTGGGCGAACCGCTCACTGCCGCGGACGACTATCTGCGCGCCGAGATCGTCTATGCCGCGTCGCACGAGGGCGCACGGCACTTGGACGACGTGTTGACCCGGCGCACACGGATCTCGATCGAGACGTTCGACCGGGGCACGCGCAGTGCGCGGGTGTGCGCCGAGTTGATGGCGCCGGTGCTCGGCTGGGACAAGGACCAGGTGGAGAGGGAGGTCCAGCATTACGAGAAGCGGGTGGAGGCGGAGCGGGAGTCGCAGCGGCAGCCGGATGACCTGACGGCGGACGCGGCGAGGCTGGGGGCGCCGGACATCGTGCCGCTCTAGCGCGGACACCGCGCGCTCCGGCGCTGACATCGCGATACTCCAGCGCGGACATAACGATGCTCCAGCGCTGACAAGCTGGCAGAACTCGGCTGCCAGGTGCGCTCGTTCGATGGCCGAGGGCTCGTCGACGTGGGCGAAGCGCCAGTGGGGTTGGCGGGTCTCCTGCCGGTCGGATGCAGGGTTCGGGGCCTCTGGCGCGGTCGTTGACCAGGCGGCTCTGTGGGCCAACAGAGCCGCGGCGGGGGCCTTGCCCTGGGTGGCGAGCAACGGAAGAGTGGCGTCCGTGGCCGGTTTCGCGGCCGGCGGCGCACTGGCGGAAGGCGGGCCGAAATCGGCCGCAGAGGGGGGTATGGCCGACAGTGTCCGTGGATTGGGGGCGGCGGTCCCTGCCTGTGCGGAGCCCATCATGAGGGACGTTGGACCCTGGGCGTAGACCGGTCCCCGAGTGAGGGACAATGGAGGCTCTGTCAGGGCGGGTTGCGCGGGTAGCAGCGGTAGCAGCAGAGGGGACGCATGTCGGACGCGGAGAAGACGGGTCAGTCCCGTCAGGACAAGAGCGAACGTCTCCTCTCCGGGCGCTACCGGCTGGGAGAAGTGCTCGGCCGCGGCGGAATGGGAACCGTCTGGCGTGCCAAGGACGAGACACTCGGCCGTACGGTCGCGGTGAAGGAACTGCGCTTTCCCTCGAGCATCGACGAGGAAGAGAAGCGGCGGCTCATCACGCGTACGTTGCGTGAGGCCAAGGCGATCGCGCGGATTCGCAACACCAGTGCGGTGACCGTGTACGACGTGGTCGACGAGGACGACCGGCCGTGGATCGTGATGGAGCTGGTCGAGGGCAAGTCGCTCGCCGAGGCCATTCGCGAGGACGGGCTGCTCACGCCGAGGCGTGCGGCCGAGGTCGGGCTCGCGGTGCTCGACGTACTGCGGTCCGCGCACCGCGAGGGTATTCTGCACCGCGACGTGAAGCCGTCGAACGTGCTGATCGCCGAGGACGGGCGGGTCGTCCTCACGGACTTCGGCATCGCGCAGGTCGAGGGCGATCCGTCGATCACGTCCACCGGCATGCTCGTCGGCGCTCCCTCGTACATCTCGCCGGAGCGGGCGCGAGGGCACAAGCCGGGTCCGGCTGCCGACCTGTGGTCGCTGGGCGGCCTGCTGTACGCGGCTGTGGAAGGCGTTCCTCCGTACGACAAGGGCTCGGCGATCGCCACCCTCACGGCGGTGATGACCGAGGACGTCGAACAGCCGACGAACGCGGGGCCGTTGGAGAAGGTCATCTACGGCCTGCTCGCCAAGGACCCCGAGCAGCGGCTCGACGACGTGGGGGCGCGGGCGCTCCTGATCGACGTGATTCACGCGCCGGAGGTCAAGGACGAGCCGGAGCCGGTCGACGCGACGAAGGTCGTGCCGCTGCCTCCGGTGCCGCCGGCCTCGGGGACGGGGAAGCGGTTCGGCAAGGGCAAGGGGGGCGTCGGCCGTGCGGCCGGGGCGGGCGCGGCCGGTGGCGGCGCTGCGGGCGCCGCTGGTGCGGCGGCCAAGTCCGAGTCCGCCACGGCCTCCGGGTCTGCGGGCTCCTCCGTGGATTCCGGCGGCGGCAAGGGCGAGGAGGTCGCCGAGCGGCTGAAGGGTGCGCTCCGGTCGGTGCGGAAGGCCGCGGCTGCGACTACCGCTCGGGGTGCGGGGGCCGGGACGACTGCTTCCGCTTCCGCTTCTGCTTCGCCGTCTGTCTCGGGCTCGGATTCCACCTCCGACTCCGACTCCGGCTCCACCTCCAACTCGAACCCCACCTCCAACCACACCTCCCATTCCAACTCCGGTTCCGGCTCAGCTTCTGGGGCGGTGGCGGGGAAGCCTTCGCGCTCCGGGGCGGCTGGGGGAGCCTCCGGTTCTTCGAGTACTTCGCCGGTTCCGGCGACGCCGCCGCGTGCGACGCCTCCCAAGGCCTCGCTCACCGACGTGGTGCCTCGGCGCACGCTCGTGATCTTCTCGTTGGCCCTCGCGCTCGCGGTGCTCGGAACCGTGCTCGCGTTCGCACTGAGCGACGGGGACGGCAGCGGTGCGCGGGACAGCAAGAACGGCGGCGACAAGGCCGCGTCCAGCGGGGCGACCGCGGGCGACGGCGAGAAGGAGGAGGGCAAGGGCACCGGGCAGGACGACAGTGCCGAGAAGGACAGGGCCAAGGACGAAGCTGAGGCGAGCGCGGGGGCGAGCCCCGGTTCGGGTGAGGGCGAGCCGAGCGAGAGCGACGACGGTGACGGCGGTGACGATGACTCCGGCAAGAAGCCGGAAGACGCTGTCGAGTCGACGTACAAGCACTCCCAAGGTTTCTCCGTGGGTCTGCCCAAGGGCTGGAAGTACCAGTCCACGAGCGTCGCGGGCGCGCGTTTCTCCGGGCCGGACGGGCAGAAGCTGCTGATCGGCTGGACTCCCACCCCCAAGTCGGACCCCGTGGGCGACTGGAAGAGCCAGGAGTCGTACATGGTCCGGTCGCAGTACAAGCGGATCCGGATAGAGAAGGTCGACTTCCGGGGCTGGAACACGGCCGACTGGGAGTTCACGTACGTCGACGGCGGCACGAAGTACCGCTCGATAGACCGTGGGTTCGTCGTCAACGACCACCTGGGCTACGGACTGATGTACACGTCCAAGGCGGACAAGTGGGACAGCGGCGAGCGCAAGGACGCGTGGCGGGCCTTCACGAAGTCGTTCGAACCGAAGAAGTAGTGGCTGTGCAGGTAGTGGCCGTACAAGGAGCAGCCGCAGAAGAAGCAGCCGAAGAAGTAGCAATCCCCTCAATGTGGTTTGCCTCTGGCACGTATCGTGAGTGCTTGCGGACCGTACGCAGCCGCAACAGGGCGTAAGGCGAACGGAATTGACCACCGGGCGGACGGGGGAGGCGTCGTGGACGAATACGCGGGGCGGGTACTCGCCGACCGCTATCGCCTGCCGCTGCCTCCCGCGGATGAGTACGAACTCGCCGAGACCCGGGCCTTTGACACCTACAGCGGACAGGAAGTCCTGGTCAGGCAGGTGCCGTTGCCTGAGGTCGTCGACGCGGAAGTGCTCGAGCTCGATGAGCGTGACCTCCCGGAGGGGGAGCTTCCGGCAGGGTTCGTGAGCGCGGGGGCCGTGCGCCGGCCGTCGGCGCGTACGACCCGGCGGCCGTCGGATCCGGCGGTGCGTCGGGCGATAGAGGCGGCGCAGGCCGCCGCGCAGATCCCCGACCATCCGCGGCTCGACCAGGTCTTCGACGTCTTCGCCGAGGGCGGTTCGCTGTGGATAGTCAGCGAGTTGGTGGCGGCGAGGCCGCTCGCCGCGCTGCTCGCGGACCGGCCGCTGAGTCCGTACCGCGCGGCGGAGGTCGCGTCGGACGTGGTGACGGCGCTGCGGGTGCTGCACGCGCACGGCTGGGTGCACCGGAACATCACCGCCCGCACGGTCCTGGTCTGCGACGACGGCCGGGTGGTCCTCACGGGCCTCGCGGCGGGCGCGGCGGAAGAGGCGCTGTGCGGGTACGACCCTCGGCCCGAGGAGTTCCTCGGGGGGTTCGAGGGCGGGGGTGACTCCGATGTCGGTGGGGTGCCCGAGGCGGAGGAATCCGACGGGTCGAGCGGGCCTGCCGCGATCGAGGCCGCCCCGGCCCCGGGGCCCGGAGGTGACGCGCGGGCCGCACGAACCAGCGCCATAGCCGCGTATCGCGCCGGGGCGCGGGCTGCGGCGCGGGTGAGCGAGGACGAGGGGCGCCGGGGCGCGGAGTTGCCGGGGCCCAGGGCCGGCGGGTCGTTCGGAGCGGGCCCGGGGGGCGGCGAGGGGTACGACGAGGGCGGCAGGGGCGGGGGCGATGCCGAGACTGCCGGCCGGATCCTGGATCCGTACGGGGTCGGGGGTACGAAGCCGTGGCACGGAGCGGTGCCGAGGGGCGGTGGATCGGGGGCTTCGAGTCCCGGTGGGGGCAAGGACGCCGGGCCCGCTGACGAGGGAACCGGCCGCGGCGAGCCCGCCCCAGGGGAGCGCGCCGGCTTCGGTTACGGAGGGCAGGACGCTGAGCGGGAGCGCGCCGGCTTCGGTTACGGAGGGCAGGACGCTGAGCCTGGCTCTGGCGGGCAGGGTGCCGAGCCTGGCCTGAGCGGCTCGCGTCCGCCGTCCGGCTACGGCGGACGGGGTTCCGGCCCGAACCAGGCCGCCCCGGGTGCCGACTCTGCCGGCGGGGGAGAAGGCTCTGGTTACGGTGCTTCGGGCGCAGCTTCGGGCTCTGCGTCGGGCCGTGGTGGGCAGGGCTCCGGCTACGGTGCGTCGGGCCGCGGTGGGCAGGGCTCCGGCTACGGTGCGCCGGGCCGCGGTGGGCAGGGCCCTGGCTACGGCACGCCGGGCACCGCTTCCAGTTCCGGATCGGGCTCCACGCCGGGCTCCGCGCCCGGCTTCGGGCCGGGCTCCGCGCACGGCTCCGCGCCGGGCTCCGCGCCGGGCTCCGCGCACGGCTCCGCGCACGGCTCCGGGCCGGGCTCCGCGCACGGTCGCGGTGGGCGGGGGCAGGTCGCCGCGAGGCAGGGTGTGCCTGGTTCTGCCGTTGGCCGAGGCGGGCAGGGTGCCATTGAGGTTGGTCCTGGCCATGGCAGTCCTCCAGCCGCATCCGTTCCCTCGGCATCGTCCGGCCACAGTTACTGGGACGCCCTCGTCGCCGAGCGAAGTGGGGCACGGCGTGGGCCCGCGACCGCTCTGGCCGCGGAGCGGGCCCGGCACGCCCGGATGACCGTGGTCGGGGGCGTGACCGAGCGGTGGGCGCCCGAGCAGGCCGGGCCCGTGCACGAGAACTGGCAGCTCGCCCCGCCCATCGGGCCCGCCACCGACCTCTGGGCGCTGGGCGCCTTGCTGTTCAGGGCCGTGCAGGGCCACGCGCCCTACCCGGAGGAGAGCACCTTCGAGCTCGTCCAGTTGGTGTGCGCCGAGCCGCCCGCCTTCGCGGAGGAATGCGGAGCCCTGCGTCCCGTCGTCGAGTCGTTGCTGCGTCAGGACCCAACCGAGCGACTCGACATCGAGGAACTGAGCGGCTGGCTGCGGTCACTGGTCCGCTCCGCACCCGAGCCGGACGCCGGTGCGAACGTCGTACCCGCGCCGCCGTTCGACGCCCGGCGGCTGCCTGTCGTACGCCGTCGCGGTGATCTCGTACGTCGGAAGAAGCGACGTGCCCCCGCACCCGCCGCCCCCATGCAGGACGCCCGGCAGAACGCCCGGCAGAACGGGCGCCACAAGCACAAGCGAGGGCGGGAAGCCAGGCAGGCGGCCGCGGCGCCCAGGCCCCAGCGGACAGCAGCAGCAGCCGCCCCCACGCCCAAGCGCTCAGCCGCCAAGCAGAGCAGTACGGGGCGGCCGCGTTCCCTGGGGCGGCTCCTGCTCCTCCTCATCCTGGTCGGGCTCGCCGCAGCGGTCGCGTACGCCATGGTCTTCATGCCCAAGTCGGGGGAGAACGAGGGCAGTGGGCGCACGGGCTCCGTGGGAGACCCCGGCACCAGCCAGGCGCCCGACACCGGCAGCAGCTCCAGCGCCCAGCCCAGCGAGGACGGCGAGGACGGCAAGTCCGGTGGGCCCAGCGAGAAGCCCGAGAAGAGCCCCGGCTCGCAGAAGCCGCAGACCAGCGGGCCCGAAGTGCCGCAGGGCTTCACGCTCCGCAAGGACGCCGCGGGCTTCCGGGTCGCCGTCGCCAGCGGCTGGGACCGGCAGCCCAAGAACGGCCGGGGACAAGTCGTCTACACGCGGGGTGACTTCGAGCTCATCGTCGTACCGGGGCGGGACGGCACGGACGAGTACGGCAGCGACCCCATGAAGTACCAGCGTGAGCACGAGCGCGAACTGCAGCCGTTCCGCGACTCGACCTGGGCGGAGTCCTCGGGAATGCGCAGGATCGACGTGGGCGGACGGGTCATGGGCGAGGGGCAGTTCACCTGGCAGGGCCCGGGCGGCGGCGAAGTCTTCGTACGCAATCTCGCGATGATTGTCGGCGGGAAGTACCACGTCGTGCAGATCCGGGGGCCCGAGGCCGAGCGTGACGAAGTGGACCGGCTCTATGAACAGGCCTCGTCGACCTATGAGGTCACCGATTGAGCGTCGGGTATCCAATTGAGCACCGGCCCCTTGTCCATTGCTCACCGCTCACTGCCCGTTGCTCACCGCCTATCGCTCATCGCTCATCGGCCCGACGACGTTGCGTCGCGCGTCACAGTGAGGTCTCCGAGCACCCCCGGAGGTTCCCCGTACGCCGACCGCTCCCTAATCTGGGCCATGTCAGAACCAATGCGGGGGATCGTGAATCAGATGCAGGGCCTGCTCCTCGCGGGCCGCTACCGGCTCGGAGAGTCCATCGGCCGCGGTGGCATGGGCAGGGTGTGGCGCGCACGGGACGAGGTGCTGCACCGGACCGTCGCCGTCAAGGAGCTGACGGCCGCACAGTTCGTGCAGGAGGCCGACCGCGCGGTCCTCTTCGCCCGTACGCACGCTGAGGCGCGGGCCGCCGCCCGGATCAACCACCCCGCGGTCGTCACCGTCCACGACGTCCTGGAGTACGACGACCGGCCCTGGATCGTGATGGAGCTGGTCGAGGGCCGCTCGCTCGCCGACGCCGTCAAGGAACGGGGCCGCATCGATCCCGTCGAGGCCGCCCGCATCGGCCTGTGGACCCTGAAGGCCCTGCGCGCCGCGCACGCCGCCGGGGTCCTGCACCGCGACGTCAAGCCCGGCAACGTACTCCTGGCGGACGACCGGCGCATCCTGCTGACCGACTTCGGGATCGCCGCGATCGAGGGGGACACGACGATCACGCGGACCGGCGAGGTCGTCGGCTCCGTCGACTACCTGGCGCCCGAGCGGGTCAGCGGCGCCAACCCCGGCCCCGCCTCAGACCTGTGGGCGCTCGGTGCCACCCTGTACACGGCGGTCGAGGGGAACTCCCCGTTCCGGCGTACGTCTCCGCTGGGCACCATGCAGGCCGTGGTCACGGAGGAGCCCGCGCCGGCCGCGTACGCGGGGGCGCTCGCCCCTGTCATCAGCGCGCTCCTGCGCAAGGACCCGGAGACCCGGCCGACGGCCGAGGAAGCCGAGCTGATGCTCGCGGAGGCGGCGGAGGGACGCAGGCCGAGCGGGGCGCAGGCGTACGTGCCGACGCAGAACCATGCCACCCACGGCAGCCACACCGCCCACGGTACCCACACCACCCACGGCACGTCCCAGCAGCCGCAGCAACACCCGCAGCAACACCCGCACCCGCAACCGCAGGCCCACACCCCGCAGTTCGGCCACCACCCCGTGGAGCCCGGCACCGTGGTCACCGGAATCGGGAGCGGGAACGGAAACGGGATCGGGAGCGGGATCGGGATCGGGAACACCGTCGGTTCCTCCGGTTCCTCCGTTTCCTCCGGATCCTCCGGCACCGTCGTCCACGGCCCCCACCAGCCCACGTCCCACACTCACCTCCCTTCCCACCCCAACCCCCCGAAGCGCCGCAAGCGCCCCGCGCTCGTCGCCGCCGTCGCGGCGGTCCTGCTGCTCGGCGGCGGGACCGCGGGCTACCTGTCCTACGGGGACGGCGATGACGGTCGTACGCAGCAGTCCAGTGACGGGAAGGCGGGCAAGACCGTCGGCGGCATCCCCGAGGACTGGCCGCGGGTGAAGGACGCAGAAGGCTTCAGCCTCAGGCTGCCCAAGGGCTGGGAGCGCGAGGCCGACGGCAGCCAGATCGACTACACGCCCGACCACGGACGCCACTTCGTGCGCATCGGCATAGACCGCAAACCGACGTGGGAGAGCCCCTACACGCACCAGCTGGACCTGGAGAAGAACTCCAAGGTCAAGCTGCCGGGCTACCAGCGGCTGCAACTGGACCAGAACACCTTCCGCGACCGGCCGGGCGCGCTCTGGGAGTTCAGCTGGACGGCCGGGGCGAACGACACGACCGCGGGCCCGCGCCGCGCGATCGAACAGATGTATCTCAGCCGTGAAGGCGTCGAGTACGTGATTTACATGTCGTCCCCCGCGGAAGACTGGAGCACGGCACGCCAGCAGTTCGACGCGATGCTCCGGGGCTGGCGGGAGCGCTGAATGCCCTCTCCCGCGGCCGTGATGGCAGGGACAAGCGGCCGGAACCAGTCCGCCCCGCACGCCCACAGGGTCCGTCCGCACACCTGTGGGGCATGATGGCCGCATGGGGAGCGTGGGGGACAACGCGCGGGTCATAGCCGGCCGTTACCGCCTGGACGCGCGGCTCGGCAGGGGTGGCATGGGCGTGGTCTGGCAGGCCACTGACCAGTTTCTCGGCCGGCGGGTCGCCGTCAAGGAACTCGCCCTCGACGACACGCTCTCGGAATCCGACGCGATGCAGCAGCGCGAACGGACCCTGCGCGAGGCGCGGGCTGCGGCGCAGCTCAGGCATCCGCACATCATCGTCGTCCACGATGTCGTCGTGCAGAGCGACCGCCCGTACATCGTCATGGAGTTGATCGAGGGCGGTTCGCTGGCCGGGCGGATCGCGCGGACGGGTCCGATGAGCGCGCGTGAGGTGGCGCGGATGGGCATCGGCCTGCTGGGCGCGCTGCGTGTCGCGCACGCCGCCGGGGTCCTGCACCGCGACATCAAACCCGCGAACGTCCTCATGGAGGAGACGACCGGGCGCGTCGTGCTCACCGACTTCGGGATCGCGCAGGTCAGCGGGGCGACGACGCTGACGGAGATCGGATCGTTCGTGGGCTCGCCCGAGTACACCGCTCCCGAGCGGATGTCGGGCGAGCGGACAGGACCCGAGTCCGACCTCTGGTCGCTCGGCGCGCTGCTCGTCACGGCGATGACCGGCGAATCGCCCTTCCGCCGGGACTCGATCAGTGGCGTGCTGCACGCCGTCGTCTTCGACGAGATCCGCCCGCCACCGGCGGCGGCACCCCTGCTGCCCGTGATCCTCGGCCTCCTCGAACGCAACCCGGACCGGCGGCTCGGGGCGGGGGAGGCGGAGCGGCTGCTGCGGACGTACGTCGAGACGGGGCGCATGCCGTCGACGCCCGCGGGCCGGGCCGGCAGCCAGCCGTCGGCGCTGCCGGTCGGGCCGATCGGCGGCTACACGCCCACCTACCGCGATCTGCCCACGCGTCCGCCCGCGCAGCAGGCCGGCCCTTCCCGTCGCCGCAGCCGGGCCATGCTGATCGCGGCGGCGCTCGTGGCCGCGGTGGCCGGGGCAGGGGTGTCCGCCGCGCTTCTGATGAGCAGGGACGGTGGCGGCGACGGTGACAAGCCGCCGCCGACGGCCACGCAGTCCGCGCCGACGAAGACGGTGAGCCCCTCCCCGTCCCCGACCCCGACGGTGACGGTGACGCGCGGCTCCCGCACCCCCAAGCCCTCCACTCCCGAGGCCCCGGAGGGCTACCGCGTGACGAAGGACCGCCGCGGCTTCACGCTCGCCGTGCCCGACGGCTTCACGCGCGAGGTGGACGGGCCCCGCGTCTTCTACAAGTCGGCGGGCGGCACCTTCCGCATCGGCATCAAGGAGTCGGCCCCGGAGCCGGGCGGCCCGCTCGCCGTGCAGCGCCGCTCCGACGCCAAGGGGCCCGAGAACAACCCGGGTTACCGGGACGGCGAGGTCACGGAGACCTCGCACAACGGACGGCCCGCGGCCCTCTGGCAGTTCAGCTGGGACGGTTTCACAGAGGCGGAGGGCGCCCGGCACACGTACGACCTCTGCTGGGAGGAGGGCGGCCGGATGTACGACGTGTGGGTCTCGGCGCCGGTCGGCAGGGCCGAGGAGGGCCGGCGGTACTTCGACACGGCGGTCGACTCGTTCGTGCGCCGCTGACGTAGACCGCAGAGGCACGCCGCTGAAGTTCCGCCGGGTGCATCGCCCGGGTCACAAGTCAGTGACCCGGGTGGAACGAAAGACCGTCGGCAAGGTACTGATGTGTGCATGAGTAATGACGGGGGAGCCTCCTACGGTCCGTACGAACCCACCAGTTACGGACTGCAGACGCCACAGCCACAGCCTTACCAGCAGACCGCGCAGCACCCTGCCGGCCCGCAGCAGCCCGGTGCTTCCGGTCAGCAGCAGCCCGGCGCTTCCGGCCCGCAGCACCCCGGTGCTCCGACGCCGCCCCCGTCGCCCTACGCCCAGCCCACCCAGGTGGTGCCGAATCAGCCGTCGGAGCCGGATCCGGGCGCGGGCCGTCTGATCGCGGGCCGCTACCGCCTGCTGTCCAAGCTCGGCCACGGCGGCATGGGCACGGTCTGGCGTGCGAAGGACGAGACGGTGGACCGCGAGGTCGCCGTCAAGGAACCCCGCATCCCCGACCACCTCCCCGAGCGCGAGCGCGCCAACGCCTTCGAGCGGATGCGCCGCGAGGCGCGTGCCGCGGCCCGCCTCGACCACCCGGCCGTGGTCAACGTCCACGATGTGGCGGTGGAGGACGGCCAGCCGTGGATCGTCATGGAACTGGTCAAGGGCCGCTCGCTCGGCGCCGCCCTCCAGGAGGGCACCCTGGGCGCCCGCGACGCCGCACGCATCGGCCTCGAGGTGCTCGGCGCCCTGGACGCCGCTCACCAGGCGGGCATCCTGCACCGTGACGTCAAGCCGGACAACGTGATGCTGGGGCAGCACGACCGCGTCGTCCTCACCGACTTCGGCATCGCCCAGATCGAGGGCGAGACGAACCTGACGGACACGGGCGGCTTCGTCGGCTCGCCCGAGTTCATCGCCCCGGAGCGGGTGCTCGGCCAGCGCCCCGGCCCGGCGTCGGACCTCTGGTCGCTCGGCGTGGTCCTGTACGCCGCGACGGAGGGCGTGTCGCCGTTCCGGCGCAACAACACCCCCGCGACGCTGCAGTCCGTCCTGAACGCGACGCCGGCGGCGCCGGCTTCGGCCACGGGCCCGCTCGCGCACGCGATCAACAGCCTCCTGATCAAGGAGCCGGCCCAGCGCCCGCGCGCCGCGCAGGTCCGCGCCCTCCTGGAGGAGGCGGCGCAGCCGCCGCAGACGGCGCCTACGCGGGTCGTCCAGGTCGGTGGCGGAGGCGCGTCGGGCGGCACGGGCGTCACCCTCGGGCGCAAGGCGCTCATGGGCATCGGCGCGGTGGTCGTCGCGGCCGTGGTCGCGGGCGTCCTCGTGGTCATGAACCCGTTCGCCGCGGATGAGGCGGATAGCTGGAAGAAGCACGAGGAGAAGACGCTGGGCGCGACGCTCGCGGCGCCGCCGGACTATGTGAAGTCCGTGCCGGACGGCATCGACAAGACGGAGCACTGGGTCAGTTACACCGATCCGAGCACCGCCATCTCGATCACTCTGTATCTCGAGAAGAAGTCCGAGGACACCACGGGAGAGATGGCGGGGTCGGCGGCCGCGCAGGCGTACAGCGACGGCGACGCGATCGAGAGTGGCGACGAGAGCAGCATGGCCGAGGCGCCCGCCCCGCGGAGCAGGACGGCGAAGACCTCGTACAAGGACCGGGAGTCCGCCGAAAACACAATCACGTACGTCGACGACTCGGACTCGGACAGACTGAAGCCGCGCGAGGCCAAGGTCTTCTACTACAAGACCGCCAAGCCCGGCGATATGTACAAGCTCTGGATCGACTACCCGAGCAAGGGCGACTTCACCGAGCGCGGCCGCGAGGTCGCCAAGAGCGCGATCGCGAATCTGGAGATCGACAAGCTCTGACCCGACGCGGTCGGCGACGGGGACGCGTGAATTCGCGTCCCCACTTGATCAACTCCAACTAAGCCCCTGATCAGGGCCTTTGCCGCCAGCAATCGCTGGCACGATGTGTCCGCCCGGCGAAAGTGGATTACCGACGGGTACCCAAAACCCTGACCTGGGCCTACGCTCACCCCCATGACGGACTCGCAGGCCACCGCAGCGCCCCTCGGAACGAACCCGATAGCCACCGCCCCCGAAGGCGCGCGCACCGCCGCCGACGTGGTGACTCCCGAGCTCATCGCGCAGCTCACCCGGGACGTGATCGGTTCGGCACGGACCGCCAACCACATGCCGTTCACCGGCGAGAAGCTGGCCGACCTGCCCGAGTCCACCCCCGAGGACGTGGCCACCGCCTTCGAGCGCGCCCGGGTCGCCCAGGTCGCCTGGGAGCGCACCCCGGTCCGCCGCCGCGCCGCGGTCCTGCTGCGCTTCCACGACCTGGTCCTGCAGCGCCAGGCCGAGGTCCTGGACCTCATCCAGCTGGAGACCGGCAAGGCCCGGCTGCACGCGCACGAGGAGCTGCAGGCCGTCGCCGTCGCCGCCCGGCACTACGGCCGCAAGGCCCCCGCGTATCTGAACCCCAAGCGGCACACCGGCGTCGTACCGACCCTCACGAAGGTCACCGAGAACCGCCAGCCGCGCGGTGTGGTCGGCCAGATCGCGCCCTGGAACTACCCCTTCGAGCTGTCCATCGGCGACGCCCTTCCCGCGCTCGTCGCGGGCAACGCGCTGGTGATGAAGCCCGACACGGAGACCTGCCTGACCGCCCTGTGGGCGCGTGACCTGATCATCGAGGCGGGGCTGCCCGCGGAGGTCTTCCAGGTCGTCATCGGTGACGGGCCCGTCGTCGGACCCGAGATCGTCAAGCACGCCGACTACGTCTCCTTCACCGGCTCCACCCGCACCGGCCGCGAGGTCGCGCAGGGCGCCGCGGGCCGCCTCGTCGGCGTCTCGCTCGAACTGGGCGGCAAGAACGCCATGTTGGTGCTGCATGATGCCGACAGCGACAAGGCCGCCGCGGGCGCCGTGCGCGCCTGCTTCTCGTCGGCGGGCCAGCTGTGCATCTCCATCGAGCGGCTGTACGTCCACGAGTCGATCGCGGACGAGTTCGTGGAGCGCTTCGCCAAGCGGACCAAGGCGATGCGGCTCGGCCGCTCCCTCGCGTACGGCGCGGAGATGGGCTCGCTGGTCGGCGAGCGGCAGCTGGAGACCACCAAGCGGCACGTCGACGAGGCGGTCGCCAAGGGGGCGACGCTGATCGCGGGCGGCGTCGCCCGGCCCGACATCGGCCCGTTCTTCTTCGAGCCGACGATCCTGGACGGCGTCGAGTCCCCGATGGCGGTGTGCGGCGAGGAGACCTTCGGCCCGGTCGTCTCCATCTACCGCTTCACCGACGAGAACGAAGCGGTCGAGCTCGCGAACTCCACGTCGTACGGACTGAATTCCTCGGTCTGGACGAAGGACGGCAGCCGCGGCCGCAAGCTCGCCGCCCGCCTGCGCACCGGCACCGTCAACGTGAACGAGGGCTTCGCGCCCGCCTACGGCAGCGTGCAGTCGCCGATGGGCGGCATGAAGGACTCGGGCCTCGGCCGCAGGCACGGCTCCGAGGGCATCCTGAAGTACACCGAGGCGCAGACCGTCGCGCACCAGCGTCTTATGCCGCTCGCGCCGTCCTTCGGCATGGACGACGAGAAGTACGCGGCGTTCATGAGCCTGAGCCTGAAGGTGATGAAGTCCCTGCGCCTGCGCTAGGCCGGGAGCCGGGCCCGGGCCCGCACGAACCCGGGTCCTCAAGTTCCTTTCTCTAGGGGTTAGTTCTCAACGAGGAGAGTCGATGTCACAGGAGAGCTCTGTCCAGAAACAGCCGGACAGTGAGGCGGGTGGGTCCAACGGGGGCGGCAAAGCGTCGTACGACTACGACGTGCTCGTCGTCGGGTCGGGCTTCGGCGGCTCCGTCTCCGCCCTGCGTCTGACGGAGAAGGGCTACCGCGTCGGCGTGCTCGAAGCGGGGCGCCGCTTCACCCGTGACTCGCTCCCGAAGAACTCCTGGGACCTCAAGAACTACCTCTGGGCGCCGGCGCTCGGCCTCTACGGCATCCAGCGCATCCACCTGCTCGGCAACGTGATGGTGCTGGCGGGGGCGGGCGTCGGCGGAGGTTCGCTGAACTACGCGAACACGCTCTACGTGCCCCCCGCGCCGTTCTTCAACGACCCGCAGTGGAAGGACATCACGGACTGGCAGAACGAGCTCGCCCCCTACTACGAGCAGGCCAAGCGCATGCTCGGGGTGCGGCTCAACCCGACCACGACTCCGTCCGACATCCATCTGAAGGCGACCGCCCAGGCCATGGGAGTGGGCGACAGCTTCCACATGGCGCCGGTCGGCGTCTTCTTCGGAGACGAACAGGACGCCTCAGGTACTTCAACGGCCAGGCCCGGCGAGGAAGTTCCCGACCCCTACTTCGGGGGCGCGGGCCCCTCCCGCAAGGCCTGCAGCGAATGCGGCGAGTGCATGACGGGCTGCCGGCACGGCGCCAAGAACACCCTCAACGAGAACTACCTCTACCTGGCGGAGAAGGCCGGCGCCGTCATCCACCCGATGACGTCCGTCGTCACCGTCACCGAGGACTCGCGGGGCGGTTTCGCCGTCGCCACCCTGCCGACCGACGCCAAGCGCAAGGGCAAGGGGCGTACGTTCACGGCCCGCGAGGTCGTCGTCGCGGCGGGCACCTACGGCACGCAGACGCTCCTGCACCGCATGAAGGACACCGGTCTGCTGCCCCGCATTTCGGGGCGGCTCGGCGCGCTGACCCGCACCAACTCCGAGGCCCTGGTCGGCTCGCAGACCACCGACCGCCGCTACCGCAAGCAGCACGGTACCGAGAAGGTGGACTTCACCAAGGGCGTCGCGATCACCTCGTCGATCCACCCGAACGCCACCACGCACATCGAGCCGGTCCGCTACGGCAAGAAGTCCAACGCGATGGGCGGCATGACGATCCTGCAGGTGCCGTACAGCATCAAGGGCGGCAAGGCGCGCGTCGCCGGGTGGCTCGGCAACGTCGCCAAGCACCCCTGGCTGACGGCGCGGTCGCTCTCCAACCGGCGCTGGTCGGAGCGCACCATCATCGGCCTGGTCATGCAGACGCTCGACAACTCCCTGACCACGTACCGCAAGGAGAAGGGCATCGGCAAGGGTCTGCTGACCGCGCGGCAGGGCCATGGCGCTCCCAACCCGACGCAGATCCCCGAGGCCACCGAGGCCGCGACGCTGCTCGCCAAGGAGATCAACGGCTTCGCGGGTTCGAACATCGGCGAGCTGATGGGCACCCCGCTGACCGCGCACTTCCTGGGCGGTTGCCCGATCGGCGACTGCGCCGAAACCGGGGTCATCGACCCCTACCACCGCCTCTACGGCCACCCCGGCATCTCGGTCGTCGACGGCGCCGCGATCTCGGCGAACCTGGGCGTGAACCCGTCCCTGACGATCACCGCCCAGGCGGAGCGCGCGATGTCGTTCTGGCCCAACAAGGGCGCCGAGGACACACGCCCCGCGCAGGGCACCCAGTACGTGCGTCTCGCCGCCGTCGAGCCGAAGTCCCCGGCGGTACCGGCGGACGCGTTCGGCGCGCTGAGGCTTCCCTTCCTGGGAATGCCAGTGATGCCGGCGAAGAAGTAACCGGGCGGCGAGCGCCCCCGAGTACGCCAAAGGACCTGCACCCCCCTCCGAGCGCAGGTCCTTCAGCGTGTCTCAGGTGCCGCTGAGCGGCGTGCCGTTACCGGCGTGCATCAGCGACGTGCATCAGCGGCGTGCTGACGCGCGTGCCTACGCGGTGGCGTCGGCCTTCTTGCGGCGGACGACGAAGACCGCGCCCGCACCGGCGATGACGGCGACACCGCCGACGAGGCCGATGGTCGGCAGCATGGAGCTGGAGCCGGTCTCGGCGAGGTTGCCGGTGACCGCGATCTCCTTGGCGCCGCCCTGGGGCGTCTTGCCACCGTTGGGCGTCTTGCCGCCCTCGTTCTGCTCGGCCTCGCCCGGGTTCTCGTTGTCGCTGCCGGCCTTCAGGACCGTGAACTCGTAGAACGCGAACGCGTTGTGCACGCAGTTCTGCTCGGAGTCGAGGTAGCCGCCGAGGCCGAGCGCGTAGCCGTCACCGGCCGGGGCCTTGGCGCTGACGTTGAGGCGCAGCTTGATGTCGACCTTCTCCTTGGCACCCAGCTCGGTGGTGCCGAAGTAGAGGCCGCCCGAGACCTCGTCCGCGATGGACTCCCAGGCCTTGGTGTCGGGGTTGAAGTACTGGATCTGCGCGTAGTTGGCGAGCCAGTCCTTCTCGTCCTCGCTCTCCGTGAAGTTGTCCACGGCGGCGAGCCACTGGACCTCGCCGAGGTCCTCGTCGGTCGGGTTCGAGGCGGTCAGCTTGAACTGGTGCCAGCCGCTGCCCGCGACGATCTTGCCGGGCAGACCCGAGAGCCCCATCTTCAGCTTCGAGTCGGCGTCCTCGCCGTCCTCGTCGACCGGGCAGTCCGTGGGGTCCACGGTGGGCTCGTCGGTCGGCTCTTCGGACTCGGTGGGCTCCTCGGTGGGCTCGCCCGTCTCGGTGGCCGACGCGGTCGGCGAGGCGGTGGTCGACTCGGTGGCCGACGGGGTCGGCGCCGCCGTCTCGGACGGCTTCTCGCTCGGGGTGGCCGTCGCGCTGGGCGCGGCCGACTCGGTGGCCGTCGCGCTCGGGGCCGGCGTGGTGTCCTCGGTCGCGAAGGCGGCAGGGGCCGAGAGCAGCGCGATCGGGGCTATGGCAGCGGTCGCGGCCGCGGCGGCCATGACACGGCGAAGCTTCATGAAGACCTCAGGGAGTCCGGCGTACCACCTGGTGGGCGATACGGGGGTGGAGGCCTCCGCGGTGGGGACGCGGGTGTGGCCGTTGTTACGCATGCATGACCTGCGTCCCCTGTGAATGGTTGTCCTCGAACTCACAGAATTCTTATGTGGCTTGGATCACACGGCTTGTGCGGCTTGTGCGGCTTGGGTCACAGAGCTTGTGCGGGCGTCGCCGGGTGACGTAGAAATTCCTCCGCTCGACGGCGATCCGCCGGAGAGCGAGGGGTGTCAGGAGGGGGCGGCGTGGCGGAGCCGGATGAGATACGGGACGAAATGCCGGGGGAGATACCGGACGACGTGTGGGAGCGGTTCGAGCGCGACAGCCTGCGTGACATCCGTACGTCGGCGCCGAAGGAGCCGTCCGCTCGGGCGCGCATGGTGGCCGAACGGTTGCGGCGCCTCGACGAGGAGGCGGCGCGACAACAGGCCGCGGACTCCCGGGCGCTGGGCCGCCGGCGCAGGAAACGCAAGGCGGCGCGGGGGGAGGGCGCCGCGGGGGCGTGGCGGCCGGACGAGTGGCGGGCCGCGCCGACGGGGCCACGGCGCGGCGGGCGTTCGGAGCGCAGCCGCCGGGTGTGGAGCGTGGTGATCGTGGTGGGTGGCATGGCGCTGGCGATCGTGTTCCTGAGCCCGTTCCGGTTCTGGATCTGGCAGTAGACGGGTCTGGCAGTGGTCGGGTCCGGCGGTGGACGGGTCTGGCAGTGGTCGGGTCCGGCGGTGCACGGGTCTGGCAGAAGTCGGGTCTGGCGGTGGACGGGGCCGAGGTGGGGAACCGCTCGTAACGATCTTCCGTCGTAGAGGGGGTGCGGGTGACTCCGCACGATGCGTACGAAAGTGGGGGAGCGGGAACGTGAAGTCAGCTGTGTCGCGTGGCGTGGTGGCTGTTTCGACTGTGGCGGTGCTCGGCCTTACGGCGGCGTGCAGCGGAAGCGGCGGTGACGGCGACGGCAAGGACGAGAAGCCGGTCCGGGCGGACGCGACCCCCGCCGGGGCGAAGCTGGAGAAGGCGGCTCTCGCCTCGGGCGACGTGAAGAAGTACAAGGTCGAGGCCACAAAGGAGTCCGGAGCTTCCAAGGGCACGGCCGAGGCGTCGGGGGCGCGCGTGAACCCGGCCGAGTGCCGCCCGCTGTCCGAGATGCTCACGGCCGCCGCCCCGCGCAAGTCGAAGGCTCACGTCAGCCGCACGCTGAGCAGCACCGACGTCGCGGACACCACGACGACCGAGGTCGTGCTGTTGGCGTACGGCAAGGCCGACGCCGAGGACACCATGGACACGCTGCGTACGGCGACGAAGTCGAAGAAGTGCGCCACGTTCCGGGACGGCGGGCGCCGGTACATCGGCGTCAGGCCGCAACCCGGTCCGGTCGATGGCGACGAGGCCGTCTCGTACAAGCTCGCGAGCCGTGCCGGTGAGTTCCTCGGCCGGGACCGCGTCACGGTCGTACGCAGCGGCTCGACGCTGATCGCTTTCCGCGCCTCGAACGTCTTCGACCCGGAGTCGGCCCGCGCCGACGGGGAGGGCGGGGCCGCCGGGCTGCCGGAGAAATTCCGTGACGCGAAGACGGGCGACCCGGAGGTGGCCGACGTCATCGTCGACGCACAGCTCGCGAAGCTGGCCGCAGCGAAGTAGCGGCGCCCGGAGCGGGACGACGGCAAAGCAGGCGACGGCAAGGCAGGCGACGGCAAGGCAGGCGACGGCAAGGCAGGCGACGGCAAAGCAGGGGACGGCAAACCGAAGGGCCCCGCGGGACGGATCCGCGGGGCCCTTGGCCGTCAGCACCGACGTCAGGGCAGCGTCGGTGCCACGGGGCGGCGCCCGGGGGAGTGCGCCGCGGGCCCTGAGGGGCGCCGGTGGCCTACCCGGCGTACGAGGGGCGCACGGGTGGTCTCGACCAATGGCAATGGAATTGTGCAGAGCCGTACGTGCGGCCTGTCCTGCTACGCATCGTGCTGGATGCGCCGCGACCCGCGCAACCGGTTCGGCATGATCCAGACGAACAGGGACAGCACAGGGACAGCTGGGCCTTCGTGCGGGGACGGAGGAGCCGAAAAGCTTGAGGGACCTGGGGACCAGGAGACGGCGGCGCCGGCGGAGACGGTGGAGCCGGCGGGGGAGAGGCCGCTGGGGACGGGTGCGAGAGTGACCGGGGCGGTCGGGGACGAATCGGGGGACGGATCCGGGGGGGGGTGGTTCCGGGATACGGGTCCGGGGGGACGGTTCCGGGAGACGGAGGCCGGTCGGCTTCGGGCGTCCCCGAAGCCGACCGTTCCCTGGGTGACCGGGCTGCTGTCCCCTGCCGTCCGGTCACGTCTCTGGAGCGAGGTCCCACGGCGCACACGAGGTGTGCGCCTCATCGCTCCAGCGGAGCCACGCGTGGTTTTTCCGTGCCCGCCCCTGGCTGGCACGGACATCGGGTCCAACGAAGTCCCTCCGGGCCTGGTCACGCGCCGTACGGGTGAGAGCGGACCCGAACTCAGGTCCGGTGGGAACGGGGGTGCGCCGGGAGGCCTCAGACCCGGCCCCTGCACAGCTCGAGGAGCGTCATCGCGAGCGACGTACCGGGCTTGCCGAGCGCGTCCCTGTAGTGGGCGAGGACCTCCATCTCACGCGACAGGTTGACCCGACGGCCGCCCGAACCGATCCGGGCCTCCTGGATGACGGCCGACACGGCCATCCGTTCCTGTACGAGACCGATGATGCGGTCGTCGAGTGCGTCGATGCGATCGCGTGCGCCCTCGATCACATCGGCGGCTTCGGGGGTGCGGGCGCCGGTCTTGTCGCTCTTGGCGTCCTTGACGGTCTTACCGGCCATGGCGGTCGTGGCGATGGTCATCTGGGGCTCCTCATCGGATGGGATCTCGGTGGATCTCAGCGAATTCCAGTGGATCTCGGTGGATCTCGGTGGATCTCGCATGGAGTGCCCCGGAGCGACAAGGTCCGGAAATGACAGAACGCCCCGGGCCTTGTCGGCCCGGGGCGCCTGGGAAGTCGCTTGTCAGTGGATCAAGCAGCTCGACCATGGCAGCCGGCGGGCCGGTTGCCATAGGTAAAGAGGAAGCTGAGGTGCTTGGTCACGAGCCCAGTATGCCCCCACGCGCGCACCCCTGGTCAACACGGGTCCCGAGGCGGCTCGGATACTGAGACGTCGCGCATCGCCACGATCGCGGGGGGTGCCCCAGGCGCGTGCGAGGGGGTACCCCCGGCACGTGCGTGAGGGCGCCCTCCAGGGGCGCGATGGGCGGGGTCCCGTCGGATGCGACGAATGGGGTGCCCGCGAGCCCGTTAGAATCGACAAAACAGACCCCCTGCTCACGCACGAGCCCCAGCTCATCGCTCAAGCTCACGCTCAACGCCGGAAGGCCGCCGCCGTGCCATCAGCGTCCCCCGCTGCCGCCGCCCCCGACACCGTTCTGGTCGTCGACTTCGGAGCGCAGTACGCCCAGCTCATCGCCCGCCGCGTCCGTGAGGCCCGGATCTACAGCGAGATCGTGCCGAGCAGCATGCCGGTCTCCGAGATGCTCGCGAAGAACCCCGCCGCGATCGTCCTCTCCGGTGGCCCGTCCTCCGTGTACGCGGACGAGGCGCCGCGCCTGGACCGCGCGATCTTCGAGGCGGGTGTCCCCGTCTTCGGCATGTGCTACGGCTTCCAGCTGATGGCGACCACCCTCGGCGGCACCGTCGACAACACGGGCGCGCGGGAGTACGGGCGCACGCCCCTTGCCGTCTCCAAGCCCGGCTCCACGCTCTTCGAGGGCACTCCGACCGAGCAGTCCGTGTGGATGTCGCACGGCGACGCGTGCAGCGCGGCGCCCGAGGGCTTCTCCGTCACCGCGTCCACGGACGTCGTGCCGGTCGCGGCCTTCGAGGACGACGAGAAGAAGCTGTACGGCGTGCAGTACCACCCCGAGGTCATGCACTCCACGTACGGTCAGCAGGTGCTCGAGCACTTCCTCTACCGGGGCGCGGGCCTGAAGCCCGACTGGACCACCGGCAACATCGTCGAGGAGCAGCTCACCGCGATCCGCGAGCAGGTCGGCAACAAGCGCGCGATCTGCGGCCTGTCCGGTGGCGTCGACTCCGCCGTGGCCGCCGCCCTCGTGCAGAAGGCCATCGGTTCGCAGCTGACCTGCGTGTACGTCGACCACGGTCTGATGCGCAAGGGCGAGACCGAGCAGGTCGAGAAGGACTTCGTCGCGGCCACGGGTGTGCAGCTCAAGGTCGTTGACGCTCAGGAGCGCTTCCTCAGTGCCCTCGCCGGGGTCTCCGACCCCGAGCAGAAGCGGAAGATCATCGGTCGCGAGTTCATCCGCGTCTTCGAGCAGGCCCAGGCGGAGATCGTCGCCGAGGCGCCGGGTGACCAGCCCGTCGAGTTCCTGGTCCAGGGCACGCTGTACCCCGACGTCGTCGAGTCCGGCGGCGGCACCGGCACCGCGAACATCAAGTCCCACCACAACGTGGGCGGCCTCCCCGAGGACCTCGAGTTCCAGCTGATCGAGCCGCTGCGCCAGCTCTTCAAGGACGAGGTGCGGATGGTCGGCCAGGAGCTCGGCCTGCCGGACGAGATCGTCCAGCGCCAGCCGTTCCCGGGCCCCGGCCTCGGTATCCGCATCGTCGGGGACGTCACCAAGGAGCGCCTCGACCTGCTGCGCGAGGCCGACGCGATCGCCCGCGAGGAGCTGACCGCGGCCGGTCTCGACCGTGAGATCTGGCAGTGCCCCGTAGTGCTGCTCGCGGACGTGCGCAGTGTGGGCGTGCAGGGCGACGGCCGGACGTACGGCCACCCGATCGTGCTGCGGCCCGTCTCCTCCGAGGACGCCATGACGGCCGACTGGACGCGCATGCCGTACGAGGTCCTCGCGAAGATCTCGACGCGCATCACGAACGAGGTCGCCGACGTGAACCGCGTCGTCCTCGATGTGACGAGCAAGCCGCCGGGCACCATCGAGTGGGAGTAGTCCCCAGGGCCCGACTGAGGCCTGAACGGGCTTGAACGCCGGTGCCGCCGTCCCTCGAACAGGGCGGTGGCACCGGCGTTTTCTCATGTCCGCCTGGTCGTTCGCGCCGGTGCGCCCGGCTACCACGACTGCACCGCCAGATACTTCTCGTCCTCGCTGTACCTCCCGGACCACCCCCGTCAGCTCCGTACGGAAGAGATGGAACGCGGACCGCGGCGCAGGCCGAACCGCTCCTCGGCGGCACCTCCAGTCCGGCTCGGCGTGCCGACTTCCGCCCGGCCCCGCGCCCCGATTGCGCACTCTCTTCACAGGGGACCCCTGTCTTCCTGGGCTGACCGGCGGTAACTTCCGCTCCGTACAGCCAGGGATGGAGGACACATGCAGGCGCCCACACCGATACCCGTCGAGCGGTTGCAGTTCGCGATGCCGCCGGTGCACGACTCGTTGGCGGACGAACGGCGCTACCGCAAGGAACGGCTCGCCGGGGCGCTGCGGATCTTCGGGCGGTTCGGATACGAGGACGGGGTGTCCGGGCACATCACCGTGCGGGACCCGGAGCACGAGGACTGTTTCTGGGTGAACCCCTTCGGGATGCCCTTCAAGCACGTCACCGTGGGCGACCTGGTGCTCGCCAATGCGGAAGGGCAGGTCGTCGAGGGCCGCCACCACGTCAATCAGGCCGCCTTCACCGTCCACGCGCAGGCGCACCTCGCGCGGCCCGACGTCGTCGCCGTCGCGCACTGCCACTCGCTGCACGGCCGCGCCCTGTCCACACTCGGCGAACTCCTCGACCCCATCACCCAGGAGTCCTGCGCCTTCTACGAGAGCCATGCGCTGTACGACGGTTACACGGGCGTCGTCGTGGACTCGGACGAGGGTCGGCGGATCGCCACCGCGCTCGGCGATCACAAGGCCGTCATCCTGCGCAACCACGGGCTGCTCACCGTCGGCGACTCCGTCGACGCCGCCGCCTGGTGGTTCCTCACGATGGAGCGCTCCTGCCAGGTACAGCTGAGCGCGCGGGCCGCGGGCCGCCCGATCCTCATCGGCCACAAGCAGGCGGTGGCGACGCGCGAGCAGCTCGGCAGCGATCTCGTCGCGTGGATCAACTACCAGTCCCTGTGGCAGGACATCAGCCGCAGCGAACCGGATCTCCTGGCCTGAGCCTGATCCCGAGCCGAGGACTCCCGCCGTCAACGCGCGTACGGGGAAATCACCCTCGCTGACCTGACCCGGGCAACCCGATCGTCTTCCAGTACGGCACAATCCCCTTTCATCGCAAGGAAGTTCACGTTTCGGTGCACGAACGAGGGCGGGGAAGGCGGCGTACGCGGTGGCGGTGCAGGAGGCGCGGCAGGGCGCACACGGGGGCGGCTGCACGTGCGGCGACTGCCCGCACGGTGCGCGCGAGGGGCATCGGCGTGCCGTGGCCGCGTTCCTCGCCAAGCGCGACGAACTGGCGGCGGGGCAGGGGCTGCCCGCGGCGGTCGCCCACTCGGCGGGCGCTTCCCGGCAGTGGGTGTCGGACGAGCTGACCCAGTCCGCCCGGGCCGTCGCCGAACGCGGCAGGGCCGAGGGCGAGGCCTGGCTCGGCCTGCTCTGGCGCCGCACGGCAGGCGTGATCTGGGTGGCCGTGGGCGTGCTGCTCCTGGTCCAGGCGCTCACCGCGATCGGCACCGGGTGGACC
Source organism: Streptomyces sp. NPDC033180 (assembly GCF_055577645.1). Lineage (NCBI taxonomy): Bacteria > Bacillati > Actinomycetota > Actinomycetes > Kitasatosporales > Streptomycetaceae > Streptomyces > Streptomyces sp. NPDC033180. The sequence continues at coordinate 175,626 of NZ_JBVIPU010000008.1, forward strand.
CTCGCCAGGACCGCCGGGATGCTCGCGGCCGTGGTACTGGGGGGCCTGCTGACCGGCGCCGGATACGTGCACCGGGCGCGCGGAGGCATCCTCGCGCCGTTGGTCGGCGAGGACAACCGCCTCTCCACCTCCCGTGCGGTGGCCGCCTGTTGGGTCCTCCTCGTCGTCTTCGCCGTGCTCGTCCTCGCAGGCGAGCTCGCCGGGGCGGCAGGGCACCGCGAGCGGGACGAGCTGATCGCCGGGCTCGACCTCGCCCGCGCCGCCGGCGCGGTGACCGTCCTCGCCGTGGTCTGCGGGATCGCCGTACTCGTACGGCGTGTGGTGGGCCTGCGTGTCCTTGGCCAACGGCTGCAGAAGGTGCCCGCCGACCGGCCAAGGGCCGCCGACCTTCTCACCGACGACGCGGGCCGCGGCAGCTTCGCGGACGCGCAGTACGTCCTGGTCAGCGTCGTCGCCATGGTCTTCGCCGCCGTACGCCTCGCGCGCCGTCCCGAGCAGCTGCCCGACCTGCCGTGGGGTCTCGCCCTCCTCGTCCTGGTGTCGGCGGCGACGTACCTCGCGGGCAAGTACGCCGAGGGCGGCCGGCCCGTGATCCTCTCCGTGGTGCGCGCCCGGGAGGCGGGCGATCTCGACGCCCCCATCCGCACCGGCGACGACATCGAGATCCGAGGCGCAGGATTCGTGCCTCCCGGCGCGCAGACCGCCGATCGCCTCGCCCGGATGGTCGTTCGCATCGGTACCGTGCACGTCCATGTGCCGCTCGTCCCCGTGCCGGGCGGATTCACCAACCCGACCGACGCTGCCCTGACCGTCCCCGTCCCGGTCGACGTGGAGCCGGGGCGCGTCGACGTCCAGGTGATCACGGCCGCGGGCGTGGAGACGAACCGCTGCACGATCGACGTCACGGACTGAGCCCCCAGGCCCGCTGCCGGACCGGTCCTCGCGAATTCGGTGCAAGCCACTGAGCAGGCCCCCCTGTTCGTACGTATCGTCAGATGACGGGTCAATGGGCGAGGCGGGCCCATGGGCGAGGTGGGCCCATAGGCGACGCGGGTCACGGGAGAGGCGGCGAGAGCGATGGCTCACGGCATGCGTACCGACAGCCACACCAGCTACGTCAGAAGCAGCGGCTGGCGGGAGAGCGCCTCCCGATACGCCCTGCTCCCGCTCCGGATCTTCCTCGGCGTCACTTTCATCTACGCGGGCCTGGACAAGATCACTGACAGCGCCTTCATGTCCGCCAGCGGTGACGGTTCCATCGGCCAGCAGATGGAAGGCGTCCGCGACATCTCCGCCATCCCGGACCTCGTCGACCTCGCCCTCAAGAGCCCTGTCGGCTTCGGCTACGCCATCGCCCTCGGTGAGCTGGCCGTCGGCATCGGCACCCTCGTCGGCCTGTTCGCCCGGATCGCCGCGCTCGGCGGCGCGCTGATCTCGCTCAGCCTCTGGCTGACCATGAGCTGGTCCATCGAGCCCTACTACTACGGCAACGACCTGGCCTACCTGATGGCCTGGCTCCCGCTGATCCTGGCGGGGGCATCCATCTTCTCGGTCGACGCGATGCTCGCGGCCCGGCGCAGGCACGCCTCGGGGCTCGGCTGAGTGCCGGCTGCTGACCGCTGATCGCCGACCGCCAGGGGGCCCTGATGGGCCCGGGTGGGCCGGGCCGGGTCGGCTAGGCGTCCGTGGAGGTGTCGGCCGAGCGGTCAGCCGTGCGGGCGGTGGGCCGGCCGCGTATGCCGTAGGACACGGCTGCCGCCGCGCCCGCGAGCAGCAGGCCCGCCAGCAGGAGCGGGAACGCCACGAACCACGGCGTGTCCCAGATGCCGGCCGCGTCGCCCGCGTAGGCGATGGCCGCTATCAGCAGGAACAGACCAAGGACCAGCTTGCCGGGATGAAACTCATGGCGTAGCACGGGTCACCTCCACCTGTCCGATTCCCACTTCGACGTGCAGCTCGAGCGTGCCGCCGTCCTTGCTGCCCGCGACCGGGTCCAGCGTCACCGACTTCTCCTTGCCCGGAGCGATGTCCACGTCTCCCTCGCGGTCGTCCGGCAACTGGATGTCGCCGACGCCCACTTCGATGTCCAGCTTCACCGTGCTGTCCTTCGGCACGATCACCTTCAGCTGCCCGGCTCCCACCTCGGCACTGGTGCTCACGGTCCGGCCCTTGTCGGGACCGGCGCGGGTCAGGTCGAGCGTGCCGACGCCTGTCCCCAGTTCGTACTGCGGCCGGACCTGCTCCACCGCGGTCGGCTTCCACTCGGTCTCCGCCCAGTCGGTGCTGATGTCCTTGGGCAGCGCGGCAGAGCCCGCGAGCAGCCCGGCCGTGATCACCGCCAGCACGATCGAGCCCACGCCGGTGCGGCCGAGGAAGGCGCTGAGGGCGATGCCGATGCCGAACACGCCGAGCGCGAGGGCGAGGCCGGTCTGCAGGCTGGTGCCGAGCGACTGCTCCTCCCATGTGAGGCCGGTGCCGAGAACGCCGGCGAGCAGCGCTCCCAGCAAGATGAAGCCGCCGATCCAGCGCGGGCCTCGCGGCTTGGGCCGAGGGGCTGCCTCGGGGGCACGCTGCGGTGCCCTTCCGTGCGGGGGGTCGGGCCGATACTCGACGGCCACTCCCTCGGGCCCCCAGAAATAGCCCGAGATCCCGTCGTGCGTGCCGTCCTTGACGATCGGGTCCCGCCACCACGAAGGGGCGCCCGCCACCGGCGGTGCCTTCGCCTCGGGCGGCGCGTCCGCCACGGCCTGGGCCGCCACCGGATCGGGGTCGGTCGTAGCACGCTGCTGAGACCAGTACCCCGCGCCCGTGAGGAGCAGCGCGAGGACGGCCGCGAAGGTGAGCGCACCGGCGTTGTTCAGCAGGGAGAGGAAGACGCCGCAGCCGACGAGCGCGAAGAGCACGGCCGTCAGAGCCTGGCCGTCCACCCGGCCGGAGAGGAGCCTGCGCGCCTCGTTCTCCTCCTCGTCATCGAAGGGAACGAACAGCCATGCGAAGCCGTAGAAAACAAGGCCGAGCCCGCTGGTGACGGAGAGGAGCGCGAGCCCGATCCGGAAGATCACCGGATCCATGTCGCAGTGCTGACCGAGCCCCGCGCACACGCCCCCCAGCTTCTTGTGCCGGCGGTCGCGGCGGAAGGCCCGCACGACCATCGGCCCGCCCGGCTCCTGCGCCGTGGCGGTGAGAGGATCGCGCGGCGCGGCCTGCGGGCCCGTCCCGGCGGGCTGCTCGTCTGTCATGTGTCCATGGTGACGGGCCGCGGGCCGCCGCGGCAGTCGGGACAACCCTGGCCGAACCCTGAGATCGTCCCTGACGCGCCCCTGCCCTGACCTTCGCGCCCTGCCGTCCGGGTCGGAGATCAGGGACGTCTCGGGGGTCGACCCTGATGCCCGCGTACGCGTACGCGTGTGAATATCGGAGACATGCCGGAAGCCGCAGCAGTACCCATCGATGACGAGCGGCCGCTGCGAAAGCTCTATCGCAGCGGTGACGGCCGTTGGCTCGGCGGTGTCGCGCGCGGCCTCGCCGGTCATCTCGGTCTTCCCGTCATCTGGGTACGGCTGATCTTCGTCGGCCTGTTCACGGCGGACGGGCTCGGCGCACTGTTGTACGCGGCGTTCTGGTTCTTCGTGCCGCTGGGTGTCGGCGGGGTCGACGCCCAGCGTCCGCCCTCAGCCGTCACTGCCGAGACATCTCCCGACGGACGCCGCAGACTCGTGGCCCGCAAGCCGGACAAGGGCCAGCTCGTCGCGCTGCTCGCGATGGTCGTCGTCGCCATGGTCTTCGTCGGCAACGTGGACCTGGGCAGCTCGACCAAGGCCTATGTCTGGCCGACTCTGCTCGTCGCCGCCGGTGTCGCCCTGGTCTGGCGGCAGGCCGACAACGCCCGCCGGGCCCGCTGGATGGCCGTCGGCCGCCGCAGGCGCACGCTGACCATCGCCCGCGCGGGGGCCGGAGTGCTGCTGGTCGGCGCCGGAGTCTCCGGCATCGTCGTGCTGCAGGGCTCCACCTCGCACCTCAGCTCCGTGCTGCAGGCCGCGCTCGCGGTCCTCGTAGGCGTCGCGCTGCTCGCCGGCCCCTATCTCGTGCGCATGATGCAGGACCTCTCCGAGGAGCGGCTGATGCGTATCCGTGCCCAGGAGCGGGCGGAAGTCGCCGCCCACGTGCACGACTCGGTCCTGCACACCCTGACCCTGATCCAGCGCAACGCCGAGAACGCCGGAGAGGTGCGCCGCCTGGCCCGCGCCCAGGAGCGCGACCTGCGCCAATGGCTCTACAAACCGGAGGGCACGGGCAAGGACGAGGCGGATGAGCCCGACACTCTCGCCGAAGCGGTCCGGCGCGGCGCCGCGGAGGTGGAGGACAAGCACGGCGTTCCCATCGAGGTCGTCATAGTCGGCGACTGCCCGCTGGACGACCGTCTTACGGCGCAGACGCAGGCCGCGCGGGAAGCAATGGTGAACGCCGCCAAGTACGGTGGCGAGGGCGGGGCGGTGCAGGTCTTCGCCGAAGTCGAGGGGGAGACGGTGTTCGTGTCCGTCCGGGACCGTGGCCCCGGCTTTGATCTGGATTCCGTGCCGGACGACCGCATGGGCGTACGAGAATCGATCATCGGCCGTATGCAGCGCAACGGCGGCACGGCGCGGCTGCGCGCGGTGCCGGGGGGCGGCACGGAAGTCGAGCTGGAGATGGAGAGGACGGCGACGACATGAGCGACGCGAGTGAGCCCGTGGGGCCCGGGGGCGCAGACGCGGAGGCTGAGGCTTCCGCGGCCGAACCGACCACGTCGGCCGGGGCGACCGAAGCGGCCCGGACCGCCGACGCTGCCGGCGGCGGCGCTCCGGAGGGGGAGGGCCGCCGCGCGCGCGTCGTCCTGGTCGACGACCACCGGATGTTCCGTACGGGCGTCCAGGCGGAGATCGGCAGGACCGCGATCACCGGTGTCGAGGTCGTCGGCGAGGCAGCGGACGTCGACCAGGCGGTCACCGTCATCACCACGACGCGCCCCGAGGTCGTGCTCCTCGACGTGCACCTGCCGGGCGGCGGCGGTGTCGAAGTGCTGCGCCGCTGCGCGCCGTTGATGTCCGACGCGGAGCGTCCCGTGCGGTTCCTCGCGCTCTCCGTATCGGACGCCGCCGAGGACGTCATCGGAGTCATCCGTGGCGGCGCCCGCGGCTATGTCACCAAGACGATCACCGGCACCGACCTGGTCGACTCCATCTTCCGTGTGCAGGACGGCGACGCGGTGTTCTCGCCGCGCCTCGCCGGGTTCGTCCTCGACGCCTTCGCCTCGACCGACGCGCCCCCGGTCGACGAGGACCTGGACCGCCTCACGCAGCGCGAGCGCGAGGTGCTGCGGCTCATCGCGCGGGGGTACGCGTACAAGGAGATCGCCAAGCAGTTGTTCATCTCCGTGAAGACGGTCGAGTCACATGTGTCGGCGGTGCTGAGGAAGCTCCAGCTGTCCAACCGCCACGAGCTGACGAGGTGGGCGACGGCGCGGCGGCTGGTGTGACGGTCGGTCGGCCCGGTCCTGCCCGGCTCATCGGCGTGCGCCGCCACCGACCACCGGAGCGGGCCCCAACTTCCGTATCGCCCAGCGGTAGTGGCTCGCCGCCTTGGTGATGCCGATGAGGCCTGTCAGCCACAGGATGAGGCCGGTTCCCATGCCGAGCACGACGTCGCTGTACGAGTCCCGGCCGGGCTCGGCGTAGGCGGCGGCCGCGAAGGACGCCCACAGGCCGAGCGCGCACACGGCGAGGGACGAGAGGAGCCAGCAGAGGCTCAGGCCGGGGGAGCGCAGAGCGCAGTCCGACGTCGGGTGGCTGTCCAGCGCCAGCCAGCTGTCGGTGAGTTCGCGGATCTTCCGGTCGGTGCGGATGCCGACGACGACGCCGATCACCGAGGGAGCAAGCGCCCCGAGGCCCAGGACCGCGCAGATCGGGCCCACGAAGAAGGCCATCGGATCGTGGTCCTCGATCATCCCGAACGGCACTGTCAGGAGTGCCCAGCCGATGACGCAGCCGAGGGCGAACAGCCAGAGCAGCAACAGGCGGTGCACGCCCAGGATCCGCCGGCGCAGGTCTTCGAGGGCCATGCCGCGGTCGTACAGCAGCGCGTTCCGGTCCGGCCAGGTGCGCAGACAGACAGGTGGCGGAGGCGGCGGCAGCGTACGGCGGGGCATGGCCCTGACAGTACCTGCGGGCCCGAGAGCCCCCTCACGCCACCCGCGTCGCCCCTGCGAACGGCATCTGGCTGATCGGCGCGAGGCGGACCGGAGCGCTCGGGTTCGGGGCGTGGATCATCTGGCCGTTGCCCACATAGAGGCCCACATGGCTGATGCCCTGGTAGAAGAAGACCAGGTCGCCTGGCCGGAGTTGGGAACGCGGCACGCGTTCGCCCTCGGTGATCTGCGCGTACGTCGTGCGCGGCAGGTCGACCCCCGCCGCCCGGTAGGCGGCCTGGGTGAGCCCCGAGCAGTCGAAGGCGTTGGGGCCGGTGGCGCCCCATACGTAGGGGCTGCCCAGCGCCTTGTAGGCGTACGAGACGGCCGCTGAGGCACGGGAGTTGGGAGCCTTGGCCGGGATGCCCGATGGGCCGCCACGGTCCGCGGCACGGGAGGCCCTGTCCTCACCCGTCACCTCCGCTCGCTGGTCTTCGGTGAGCCGCGCCAGGAGTCGTCTGGCCGCGTCGAGCTTTCCGTTGACCGTCTTCTTGTGCTTGTTCAGCTGCGCTTGGCGGGACTTGAGGTGCGCCAGGGTGTCGTCGGCCTCCGTGCGCAGCTGGTCGATCTCCTGGAGCTGCTTCTGTACCCCGGTGACCGCCGCGGCCTGGCGGCTGACGGCCCGGTCGGCGATCGCGGCGCGCTCGAGGTACTGGTCGGGGTCGGAGGAGAGCGCGAGTTGGACGGCCGGGTCGATGCCGCCGCTGCGGTACTGCGCTGTGGCGATCGAACCAAGCCCCTCCCGCGCCGAGTTGAGCTTCTCCGTCTTGCGGGCCGCCTCGTCACGCAGCTCGCCGAGGGACTTCTGGGCGCCATCGGCCTTCTCCTTGGCGCCGTTGTACTTCTCGGTGGCGACCTCCGCCTCGCGGTAGAGCGCGTCGACCTTGGACTTCACCTCGGCCGGGCCGATCCGGGGGTCCGCGTGTCCGGTGCCGTCGAAGGCGGTGGCTGTGGCGGCCCCGGCAAGGGCGATGGTGGCGGCGGTGCGGGCCGTATGGCCACTGAGCGAGCGCTGTTTCGGCTTGCGGTGCGCTGCCACGAAGAGGGCTCCTTACGGTTCCGGCGGCGGCCCGCACAGGGGGAGCGGGCCGCCGCCGGATTCTCGGCGGGGTGTCCGACTGCCGCCCCTGGTCCGGGCGGCGGTGGGGAGCCGGTCACCTGACGAAGGACGCTAAACCTGACCGTCACGGGCTGGTGACGGATTGTGCGCAACTGGCGGAAGTGTGTTGGCCGGTGACCGTATGTGACTGCGCGACTCGCAGGACCGGCACCCTTCACAGGCGCGAGTGACCGATGCGGCGCCAGGGGCCCAACCTGACTATTGAGGGGTGATAAGGCCCCGGCTAGGCTCCGGGCCCATGGACGTACTCACCCATCTCTTCGTCGGCCTGCACATCATCGGCATCGCCTCCCTCCTGGGCGGCTTCCTCACCCAGATGAAGCAGATGGGCCAAGGCACGGCCCGATTCAACCCCGCGATGCTGCACGGCGCGCTCACGATGCTCGTCACGGGCGCGATCCTGGTGGGCCTCAACCGGGCGGACGACAACCCCGTCAATCACGTCAAGATCGGCATCAAGATGGCCGTCCTGATCGTGATCCTCGCGCTGGTCTACGTGAAACGGGACGAGGAGAAGGTGGACAAGGGGATGTTCGGCGCCGTCGGCGCGCTGACCGTCACGAACATCTTCATCGCCGTCCTGTGGACCTGACACGCACCCACGAGAAAGCGGCCCTCCACGCGCGCGTGGAGGGCCGCTTTCTCGTCTGACGGTTTCTCGTGGGCGGTGGTTACGCGGGGCGCACCACGCTGTGGATCGGCATGTAGTAGATCGACTCGACGCGGACGTTCGCGCCCGGCTTCGGGGCGTGGATCATCTTGCCGTCGCCGATGTAGATCCCTACGTGGCTGATGTCGTCGTAGAAGAAGACCAGGTCGCCCGGCTTGGCGTCGGCGGTCTTCACGGTCGTGCCGACCTCCACCTGGTCCCAGGTCGTACGCGGCAGGGAGATCCCCGCGGCCTTCCACGCGTCCTGGGTGAGCCCGGAGCAGTCGTAGGAGTCGGGGCCGGTGGCGCCCCACACGTAGGGCTTGCCGATCTGCGCCTCGGCGAAGTTGATCACCTTCGCGGCCTTCGTCGCGTACCCGCTGTCCGTGTCGCCGGAGCCTGCGCCCGAACCGGAACCGGAACCGGTGTCGGAACCGGAGCCCGAGTCCGGGGTCTCCTTGTTCTTCTCGCGCTCCTTGGCCGCGGCCTCTTCCGCCGCCTTGCGCTTGGCCTCCGCCTCGGCCTCCTGCTTACGCGCCAGCTCGGCGGCCTTGCGCTTGGCCTCTTCTTCCTTCTTCTTCTCGATCGCCGCGAGCCGCGCCTTCTCCTCGGCCGTCAGCTCCGAGAGCATCGTGCGCGCCTGGCCCAGCTTCTTCTGGACGGTGCGCTTGCTCGTCTTGAGCTCGTCCCGCGAGTCGCTCAGCGTCTCCAGGCTCTTGGCTGCCTTCGTGCGCTGCTTCGTCGCCGAGGCCTGCTGCGTCTGGTAGTCGTCGACCGCCTTCTTCTGGCGCGCGGTCAGCCGGTCCGACAGGTGATTCTGGTCGAAGTACCCCTGCGGGTCGTCGGCGAGCATCATCGTGGCGGTCTCGGAGACCCCACCGGTGCGGTACTGGGCCGCGGCGAACGTGCCCAGCTCCTGGCGGGCCTCGTTCAGCTTGTCGGTGCGCTCGGCCACGTCGTCGAGAAGGGTGTCGACCTTCTTGCGCTGCTTGTCGGTGCGCTCCTTGGCCGAGTTGTACTTCTGGGTGGCCACGCCCGCCTGCTGGTAGAGGTCGTCGACCTTCTTCTGGACCTCTTCGAGGCTGGGCTTCTCGGGCGCGGACGGTGCCGCCTGCGCACTCTGCGACAGGAGGGCCACGGAGGTGAGGGCTGCCGTCGTTATACCGAGGGCAGGGGTGGCGCGTAGGCCGGCAATGCGGGTCCGCGGCTTGCGGTGCGACGCCAAGGGAGGCGACTCCTTCCGTAGACCGCCTACCGGGTTAGCTGTCGGGTTCGGGCGGGTGGTTCCGGAAGGTTGCCCTACAGTCCCGTACTTCGTACGGGACCGATTCACCCCAAGTTCATCGTGGGTCCCCGGCTCCGAGGAGATCGAACTCGGCGGAGGCAGCCCGTTCCCGGCGGGGTTCGCCGGTGGGAGTACGAGCAGCCTGCGGAGCACGCTAGCCAACTCGTGTGGCCCGTGTGAAGGTTGATGTTCGATATGCCCGATACGTTTTCGTTACTTTACGAAGCTCTTGACGCGGGCACGCCGTGCCGTGACGGAGAGTGACCGGAAGCGGCCGAGGTGTAGGCGGATGGACGTGGCCGGAACCCGGGGCGGGTTGTCAGTGGGGCCGCCTAGACTCGGGAGGCGATGAGCAGCCTCTTTGATGACAGCTTCCTGGCGGACCTCAAGCCCTCGCGGGCTTCGGAGGAAGAGCCCCCGCCGCCGCCCGAGGACAGTGCTCCGGAGTCCGTTCCGGATGATCTGTTCGACGGGAAGTTCGACGCGCCCGTACCCCGGGACGCGCACTACCGCGGCGGTGCCCCGCGCCCCGTGATCGATCCGGCGGCCTTGCTCGACGGGCTGAACGAGAACCAGCGCGCGGCCGTCGTGCACGCGGACTCCCCGCTGCTCATCGTCGCGGGCGCCGGCTCCGGCAAGACCCGGGTCCTGACGCACCGCATCGCGTATCTCCTGGCCGAGCGGCACGTGCACCCGGGGCAGATCCTGGCGATCACGTTCACGAACAAGGCCGCGGGCGAGATGAAGGAGCGCGTCGAGCAGCTCGTCGGGCCGCGGGCCAACGCGATGTGGGTGTCGACGTTCCACAGTGCGTGCGTGCGGATACTGCGCCGCGAGTCGAAGACGATCGGCTTCACCTCCTCCTTCTCGATCTACGACGCCGCCGACTCCAAGCGGCTGATGGCGCTGGTCTGCCGGGACCTGGACATCGACCCGAAGAAGTTCCCGCCGAAGTCCTTCAGCGCCAAGATCTCGAACCTGAAGAACGAGCTGATCGACGAGGAGACCTTCGCGGGCCAGGCGGCCGATGGCTTCGAGAAGACGCTCGCCCAGGCATACGCGATGTACCAGTCGCGCCTGCGCGAGGCGAACGCCCTCGACTTCGACGACCTGATCATGACGACGGTCAACATGCTCCGCGCGTTCCCGGACATCGCCGCGCACTACCGCCGCCGCTTCCGCCACGTGATGGTCGATGAGTACCAGGACACCAACCACGCCCAGTACGCCTTGGTGCGCGAGCTGGTGGGCCCCTCCGGAGGCGAGGGTGACGACCCCGCCGAGCTGTGTGTCGTGGGTGACGCCGACCAGTCGATCTACGCCTTCCGCGGCGCCACGATCCGCAACATCCTCCAGTTCGAGGAGGACTACCCGAACGCGACCACGATCCTCCTCGAGCAGAACTACCGCTCCACGCAGACGATCCTGACCGCGGCCAACGCCGTCATCGAGCGCAACGAAAGCCGCCGCCCCAAGAACCTGTGGACCAACGCGGGCGCGGGCGCGGGCATCACGGGCTACGTCGCCGACACCGAACACGACGAGGCGCAGTTCGTCGCCGACGAGATCGACCGGCTCACCGACGCGGGCGACGCGAAAGCCGGCGACGTCGCGATCTTCTACCGGACGAACGCGCAGTCCCGTGTCTTCGAAGAGATCTTCATCCGCGTCGGCCTGCCCTACAAGGTCGTCGGCGGCGTCCGCTTCTACGAGCGCAAGGAGGTCCGGGACGTCCTCGCGTATCTGCGGGTGCTCGCCAACCCGGAGGACTCCGTCCCGCTGCGGCGCATTCTGAACGTACCCAAGAGGGGCATCGGCGACCGCGCGGAAGCGATGATCGACGCGCTCTCGCAGCGCGAGAAGATCTCCTTCCCGCAGGCGCTGAAGCGCGTCGACGAGGCGTACGGGATGGCTGCCCGCTCGGCCAACGCCGTCAGGCGTTTCAACGTGCTGATGGAGGAGCTGCGGACCATCGTCGAGTCCGGCGCGGGCCCCGCCGTGGTCCTGGAGGCCGTGCTCGAACGGACCGGATATCTGGCCGAGTTGCAGGCCTCGACCGACCCGCAGGACGAGACGCGCATCGAGAACCTCCAGGAACTCGCTGCCGTGGCGCTGGAGTTCGAGCAGGACAGCGGCGAGGCGCCCTCCGAAGGCGAAGGGGAGACCGAGGGCGAGGAAGCCGCGGCCACAGGTGTGGCGGGCACGCTCTCCGAGTTCCTGGAGCGAGTCGCGCTCGTCGCGGACTCGGACCAGATCCCGGACGAGGAGGACGACGGCTCCGGAGTCATCACGCTGATGACGCTGCACACCGCCAAGGGCCTCGAGTTCCCGGTCGTCTTCCTGACCGGCATGGAGGACGGCGTCTTCCCGCACATGCGTGCCCTTGGCCAGGTCAAGGAGCTTGAGGAGGAGCGCCGCCTCGCGTACGTGGGCATCACGCGCGCGCGTGAGCGGCTCTATCTGACGCGGTCCTCGATGCGCAGCGCCTGGGGGCAGCCTTCGTACAACCCGCCATCGCGCTTCCTGGAGGAGATCCCGGAGATCCACCTGGACTGGAAGCGGAAGGGTTCCGTCGGCGCACCGGCATCCTCCGGCCCCGCGGCCTCAATCGCCTCCTCCTTGTCGTCGTCGCGCTCGCGCACCGGGGGCGCGCAGGGCTTCGCCACGAGCCGTGCATCGGAGAAGCCGGTGGTCGCGCTGGCGATCGGGGACCGGGTCACGCACGACCAGTTCGGGCTTGGGACCGTGGTCGGGGTGAAGGGGACGGGGGCCAACGCCGAGGCGACGGTGGACTTCGGGGAGCCGAAGCCGAAGCGGCTGCTCCTGCGGTACGCGCCGGTGGAGAAGCTGTAACGCCGCGGGCGGCGGCCGGAGTTACGTCGGGTCGAGGCCGTGGCTGCGCAGCCACGGCAGCGGGTCGATAGCCGAGCCGCCGCCGGGGCGCACCTCGAAGTGCAGGTGCGGGCCCGTGGAGTTGCCGGAGTTCCCGGAGAAGGCGATGGGGTCGCCCGCCTTGACGGGGCCGCTGGAGACCTTGTGCGTGGAGAGGTGGCAGTACCACGTCTCGGTGCCGTCCTTGGCGGTCACGATCGCCATGTTGCCGTAGGCGCTGTTCCACTTCGTGGAGACCGTGCCGTCGGTGGCGGCGAGCACCTCGGTGCCGTACGACACCGGGAAGTCGATGCCGGAGTGCGCGGACATCCAGTTGATGCCGGCCTGTCCGTAGTACGCGCTCAGGCCGTGCTGTTTCACCGGCAGCGAGAACTTGGGGCGCAGGCGCTCCTTGCGCGCGGCTTCCTCGGCGGCCTTCTTCTCGGCGGCGACCTTCTCCGCCTTGAGGTCGATGCGCTCCTGGGTGCGGCTCGCGCGGTCGGCGAAGTCACCGGCGTCCGCTGAGAGGTTCGCCAGCTGCGTGTCGAGCTTGTTGTTGGCGGCCGAGGGCTGCACCGACGCGGGGTCAGGGGCCGATGCCGCCTGTGCCTCCTTCTCGTCGCCGCCGCCGAAGTCGCCGACGGAAGCGGCCGCGATACCCGCGACGCCCATCACACAGGCGGAAGGTACGGCGACGGTGAAGAGCGCGGAGCGCTTGGCGGGGGAGCGGCGGCGGGCCCGCGAGCGGGAGCCGTGCGAACGGTCCATGACCGGCGGTTCGTCGTCACCCGCGGCGCCCCGGCGGCTGGGCTCGACCGGGCCGAGTGAATCGGCGGGAGCTTCGTCGAGGGTGAACTCGTGCTCGGCGGGAGCCGGTTGGGCGTAGGGATCGGGGGAGTGGAGGCCGGAGTCGTAGGACTCGGAGGCGTAGGAACCGGTGGACCCGGTGTCGTAAGGCGAATGCTCGTACGGTTCGGGTGTCTCGTACGGTTCCGGCGCACCGGGCGTGTCCTGGGCCTCGTACACGCCGTGCGCCCCGTGGGCCTCAAGCATCTCGGGGGTGCCGTACGCCTCGTGCGTCCCGGTGGTTCCGTACGTCATGTCCTGGGCGCCGGAGTTCCACGCGGTCGCGTCGTACGCGCCGGTGTCGAAGGCCTGGGTCTCCCACTGGCCGGTCTGCTGCGGCTGGTTCCAGGCGGTGGCGTCCCACTGACCAGTGGCTTCGAGGCCGCCGGGTTGCGCCGGGATGTCGGCGGAGAGGTGCTGATAGCCGCCGGTCGACCACATGGCGCCGGTGTCGTAGCTACCGGTCTCATAGCCACTGGTGTCGTACGCGGCCTGGTGATGCGCGGCGTACGGGTCGTAGTTCAGCGTCTGCTGTGTCCCCGTGGTGGACCACTGCCCGGTGTCGTACGAACTGCCGGGCATATCGCCGAAGAGCGGGTCGGACGCGAAGCTTCCGGTGTCGGGACCGGCCGTCGCGTAGCTGCCCGCGGTGTCGAAGCTTCCGGTGGAGTAGCCGTCGTACCCATAGGCGCCGTGCTCGGTGCCCTGCAGGTCATACGCCGCGTAGGGCGCATAGTCGGCGGGTGCCGAGGCCGGGGGTGTCGAGCTCCCCGACGGGTGACGGTCGTTCACCAACTTCTCTTTCGCCTCGGCAGCAGGGGCAGAGCAGTGCGGCGACTGTACCCGGCGGTATGCGGGCGCGACAATCTTCGGCAGGTTTCACGCTCTCAGGAAACGGGCATTCGGCCGCCTTTCGGCGGACGGCGGGCACAGCTTTGGCCCTGCGTTCGAGCTCCGTTCGACAAATTGCCTTCGCTGCGGGGTGCGAAAGCTGCTCCTCAGGCCACGGTCAGACCGCTCTCGGCGCCCGTCGCGGGGGTCCCCGGGGCAGACAGATCGAGGGCCTGGCGGATCCCGGCGGCGACCGCGGGGTGCACGGGCAGGGCGAGATGACCGATACCGGAGACACGTACGTTCTGTGCGATCAGGTCGGGATGGTTGACGCAGGCCGTCTCGAGCGGCGCCATCAGCTGGTCCAGATCGCTCCAGAAACTCACGAAACGGGTCCGGCAGCCCGGGGCGGGCTCGCGCAGCTCCTCGATCAGGTCCGAGCCGGGGCGCATCTGGCGCACGATCGGGTGGGCGTCGGCGAGCGGCACGACCCGCGTTCCCTCGTGGGGCGTCCCGAGGGTGACCAGCGTGCGGACGTGCTCGTCGCCGCCGAGGCGCTGCGCGTAGTAGCGGGCTATCAGGCCACCGAGGCTGTGCCCGACGATGTCCACCCGTTGGTGGCCCGTGCGCTCGCAGATCTCCTCTATGTGGCGGCCGAGGAGCTCGGCGGCGGTGCGGATGTCGCAGGTGAGAGGGGAGTAGTTGAGGGACTCCACATGCTGGCCGCCGTGCTGGGCCAGGGAGCGGCGCAGGAGGACGAAGACCGAGCGGTTGTCGATGAAGCCGTGCAGGAGGACGACCGGCGGCCGGCTCTCCGCGGGGAGCCGGGGGGCGTCGGGAGTCGCCAGTTCCGAGACGATCCTGCGTTCCTGGGCGATACCCGAGGGATAGAGGAGGAGGTGTCCGGCGAGGATCGCCACCTCGAGTGCGGTCGCTTTCAGCAGAGCTATGGAGAGCCCCGCCAGTCTGGCGGGCAGCTGAAGGCAGGGCGGGCGAAAGGGCAGGACCCTCGTGATGGTCATGGTCGACCTCCCGGTCGGCACGCGGGAGGAAGGCTCTGTCCCCCGTGTGCCCGTAATGGGGAGGCGTGGCAGAGGTCGTACGGCGGCGCGTGGTCGGCGCCCATGGCGCCCCGCATACCGGCGCGATCGCCGATGCGCCGCGTCACCACGGCGTGCGGCTGACGGCGCGGTGGCACGGCGACCTCGTAGCGGCTCCCCTTGCGCCGTCCCGGGGGCGGCCCGAATGCCGCTGGATACGGGATCGGCGCGCAGCGAACGTGTCCCATCGTGTGATTTCCCCCTCGCTCTCCACCGTGAAACTGCCGGGTGCGAGATGCTGGAGATAACGTTCGTTCACTTCCCCGGCCGGTGCGGCACGGGGTGCCAGTGCTCGGACAGATGGATATCGGTACATGGAGGCAGTGATGGGTGTGGCAGCCGGTCCGATCCGCGTGGTGGTGGCCAAGCCGGGTCTCGACGGTCATGATCGCGGAGCCAAGGTGATCGCGAGGGCACTGCGTGACGCGGGCATGGAGGTCATCTACACCGGCCTGCATCAGACGCCCGAGCAGGTGGTGGACACCGCGATCCAGGAGGACGCCGACGCGATCGGTCTGTCCATCCTCTCCGGCGCCCACAACACGCTCTTCGCGCGCGTGATCGAGCTCCTCAAGGAGCGTGACGCCGAGGACATCAAGGTCTTTGGCGGCGGCATCATCCCCGAGGCGGACATCGCGCCGCTCAAGGAGAAGGGCGTCGCGGAGATCTTCACTCCAGGGGCGACGACGGCATCGATCGTGGAGTGGGTACGGGCGAACGTCCGTCAGCCGGCGGGCGCCTGACACCCACCGTGCTGCGGCTGACGCCCGCCGTGCTGCGGCTGACACCCACCGTGCTGCGGCTGACGCCCGCCGTGCTGCGGCGGGTTCGCCCGGCCTTCCTCGCTCCAGGGTGGGGGCGGGCCGTCGGCTTCGCGTTGCGGCTGGGGTGGCCGGCTGCCTCCGCTCCTTCCTCGGGTTCTCTAGGATGGCGGCACCTCCGCGGGCTCCGGGGGCTCCGCGGGTGCCGGGAGCGCGCCCAGCTCCGCCCGCATCGCCGCGCGTAGACGCAACGTACTGACCAGGCGCTGGAAGGCCTCCGACCAGTAGCCGCCCGCTCCGGGGGACGCGTCCTCCGGCTCGTCCTGTATCGCGGTCAGTACGTCGAGGCGTACGGCTTCGGCCGGGTCCAGGCAGCGCTCCGCAAGCCCCATCACCCCGCTGAAGCTCCAGGGATAACTCCCCGCGTCCCGCGCGATGTTCAGCGCGTCCACCACCGCCCGGCCCAGCGGCTCCGACCAGGGCAGCGCGCACACGCCCAGCAGCTGGAACGCCTCCGACAGGCCGTGCGTCGCGATGAACCCCGCGACCCAGTCGGCCCGCTCCCCTGCAGGCAGTGCGGCGAGGAGCTTCGCGCGCTCGGCGAGCGATGCCGCTCCGGGCCCCGCCGCATCGGGCGACGAGGGAGCCCCGAGCAGCGCCCGGGACCAGATCGCGTCGCGCTGCCGCACGGCCGCGCGGCACCACGCGGCGTGCAGCTCGCTCTGCCAGTCGTCGGCCACGGGAAGCGACACGATCTCGGCGGGGGTACGTCCACCGAGCCGCTCCGGCCAGATGCCGAGCGGCGCCGCTTCCACCAACTGACCAAGCCACCAGGAGCGTTCGCCTCGCCCGGCCGGCGGCTTCGGGGTGACGCCGTCGCGCTCCATGCCCGCGTCGCACTCGTGGGGTGCCTCGACGGTGAGCGTCGGCATGCTCTTCGTGCCCTGTGCGTGGTCGATGGCCACGCAGGACGCTGCCCGGTCCGCCATCCGCGCGGCGAGGGCGGACGAGGGGAGCGCGGAGAGGAGCTCGGCTGCCGTGGCGCGGACGTTGCGGCTGCGGTCGGTGAGGGCCTGCTCCAGGAACGGCTCGTCCGCGTCGTGCAGGTGGGTGCGCAGGGAGTCGAGGAACATCAGGCGGTCCTCCGCCCGCTCCGTACTCCAGGTGGAGGCGAGCAGGTCCCGCGCGGCGGCCGGGTCATGGGCGCGCACCGCGCCGAGCAGGGCGACGCGCTCGGCGAAAAGGCCCTCTTCCCACAGCTGTTGGACCTGGACTGTGTCCTCCGGGGCGGGCAGGGCCACACCGCCGCCCGGAGTGGAGCGGAGGGCGAACTTCCAGTCCGGGTTGAGCCGGGCGAGCCACAGGGCCCGCGGGCCCGCGAAGGCGAGGGCCTGCGGCCTGAGATCCGTGCGCCCACGAGCCGCGTTCAGGAGGGCGGGAAGCAGCTCGGGCGGGGCCGCGAAGCCCCGTTCGTTGGCCAACGCCAGCCACTGGGGCAGCAGTTCCATCAGGTCGGGCACCGCGCCCCGGCGTCCGCCGCTGCCCGCTCCGGGGTGATCGGTGAGCAGCGTGGCGAGCCTGCGCCGCGCCGAGGGCGGCACCAGGGGCCTGGGGTCGTCCGCCGCCGGCTCGGGAGGTGTGGCGGCGGGCGCGGGGGCCAGGCCGGCTCTGCGCCGCACGGTCTGCATCGCGGCCGCGTCCAGGAGGGCGGTCGGTGCGGCCTTGACCTGGGTGCGTACGGGGGGTGTGCGGCGGTCGGTGCCGAGGAGCGCGGCGGTGACCAGGTCTTCCCAGGGGGTGAGGGCTGCTTCGGTGAGTGCGGTGGTGCCGGTCATGTGGACTCCTCTCCCGGAGGGATCTCTCTCCGGTGCTCTCCGGCCTCGCCGGTCTTTCGGGTCCTTCGCGTCTTTCAGGTCCTTCGGATCCCTGGACCTCGTGGGTCTGTCGGGTGGGGCTGCCGTCTTGGATCTGTCGGGTCTTTCGTGTGGGGCTGCCGCCTTGGTCTGTCGGGCCCGTCGTCCAGGACTGCTGCTGTGGATCTGTCACGGCGGGCCCCCACTGCCTGGCGGGCGAACCCGGAGTCGCCCGTGGTGGTCAGCACAGGGCCACCGCCTCTCCCGCTCCGCGCGGCCAGGCCGTCAGAGGGGTGAAGCCCTCGTGACCACACTCGCCGAAGACCGTCACCGGAGCGCCTCCGGAGAGTGCCACCAGCCGCCACAGGCCCGCTCGGGACGCTGCGGAGGCGGTGATGGGCAGCGCCATGTCACCTTCCGCATCCACCAGTTGCCAGCTGCTGGAGGAGGGTCCCGCGCACGGGGTCGGTATGACTTCGCTCAGCGTCACCGGCCAGGACTCCAGCCATGGGTCGTCCCGCAGCACCTCGCCGTAGCGGCGCGTTGCTTCTTCCGTTTGCACGCCGGGTGGCCGCGCGGCCGTCGGTGTGGGAGCAGCGAACTGCTCGCCCAGGTCGGCCCGCAACTGCCCGGCGCCTGGGTACGAGGTCAGCTCGGCGTCCAGCGCGAGGCCCACCGGCAGCGCGAGCACGGGTGCGCGGCCCGCGGCTCCGTACGACAGGAGCAGGGCCGTTTGTCCGGACTCCGCGCCGTACAGCCATATCCGGCGGGTGGTGAGCTTGCTGTCCGCCGTGTCGTACTGCGCGAGCACCAGCCAGTGGTCCCGCACCGGTGGGCCTCCCGCCGGTGTGGGCAGGCCTATGCGGGAGCGGACCGTGGCCGCCAGCGCCTCGGGCAGTCGTTCGCGGTGCAGCCAGCCCTGGTCGAGGAGGTGGAGGAGCGCGCACTCCTCCAGCATCCGCACGGGCCAGCCGGGCCCGGAGGAGGGGATGGCTCCCAACTCCCGCACGCGCGAGGCGAGTCCGGGCGCCTGCGCGTCGACCATGCGGGCCGCCGTCTCCTCCCACAGCCCGTACCCCGTCTGCTCCGCGGCGGCTATACCGCCCCGCAGCAGGTCGGAGAGGCGCTGCTCGAGCTCCGCCACCCCCGCCGTGACCCGCTCGGCCCGCCGCTCCGCCCTGCGGCGTGCGGCCTCGGGATCAGCGACCGGCGCGGCAGGCGCAGCGTCCGCAGTCCGCTGGGCCTCCGCTCTGCTGCGTCGCCCCGCCAGCCACTCCTCCGCCCACTCCGGCGGCTGCGCGTCCGGCACCGCGCCGACCGTCCCGTCCCCGCCCGCCCAGAGCAGCAACAGCCCGAGCGCGTGCTTGCACGGAAACTTGCGGCTCGGACAACTGCACTTGTACGCCGGGCCCGCCGCGCCGGTGACGTCCGCGATGTCGACGACCGTCCGATACGGCTTGCTGCCACTCCCCTTGCACAGTCCCCACACCGTCCCCTCGCCCGAACTGCCCGCCTCCGACCATGGGCCGGCGACGCCGAGTTTGCTTCCCGCCTTGCGTGACGGGGCGTCAGGCGCCAAGGCCAGCACCTGATCCGCCGTCCAGCGCACCCCCTGCTGAGTCATGTCATCGAAGGTAGATCCCACCACTGACAATCGATCCCGCGCTCGGTGTCTGTGCAGGTCAGACGCGTGCGAGGGTCGATTGTCAGTGGCGTGGTGCACGGTTGGAATCACATCCGGGCCAGATGCGTCCGGACGAGTTGGAGGGGGATCGCTCCATGACTGTGTCCGTCGACTCGACGACCTCGACGACCGAGAACCAGCCCGCGTCAGCATCCGCCGTTTCCGCCGTTTCCGCCGTGTCCGCTGTATCCGCGTCCGCAGCCGCGCCCGCGGGGGGAGAGGGGGCGGAGGTGCTGCGACCGCATGCCGAGCATGCCTTCGCCGCCGAACTGGCCGCGCTCGCAGCGCAGGACGACCGGACCCGGCCGGCCCGCTGGCGGCTCTCGCCATGGGCGGTCGCGACGTATCTGCTCGGCGGCACGCTGCCCGACGGGACCGTGATCTCGCCGAAGTACGTGGGACCGCGCCGCATCGTCGAGGTCGCTGTCACCACCCTCGCCACCGACCGCGCCCTACTCCTGCTCGGCGTGCCCGGCACCGCGAAGACCTGGGTGTCCGAGCATCTGGCGGCCGCCGTCAGCGGAGACTCGACGCTGCTCGTGCAGGGCACGGCCGGGACGCCGGAGGAGGCGATCCGGTACGGCTGGAACTACGCGCAGCTGCTCGCGCACGGCCCCAGCCGCGACGCGCTCGTGCCAAGCCCTGTCATGCGGGCCATGGCCGACGGCATGACGGCGAGGGTAGAGGAGCTGACCCGAATCCCCGCGGACGTACAGGACACGTTGATCACGATTCTGTCGGAAAAGACCCTTCCCATACCGGAGTTGGGCCAAGAGGTGCAGGCGGTACGCGGCTTCAACCTCATCGCCACGGCCAACAACCGCGACCGCGGGGTCAACGACCTGTCGAGCGCGCTGCGCCGCCGTTTCAACACGGTGGTCCTTCCGCTGCCGGAGAGCGCCGACGCCGAGGTCGACATCGTCTCGCGCCGCGTCGACCAGGTCGGGCGCTCGCTCGATCTGCCGTCCGGGCCCGAGGGGATCGACGAGATCCGCCGCGTCGTCACTGTCTTCCGCGAGCTGCGGGACGGGGTCACGGCCGACGGGCGTACGAAGGTGAAGTCACCGAGCGGCACGCTCTCGACGGCCGAGGCGATATCCGTCGTGACCAACGGCCTTGCCCTGGCGGCCCACTTCGGGGACGGCGTGCTGCGGCCGGGCGATGTCGCGGCGGGCATCTTCGGCGCGGTCGTACGCGACCCGGCGGCGGACCGGGTGATCTGGCAGGAGTACCTGGAAGCGGTGGTCCGGGAGCGTGACGGTTGGAAGGACTTCTACCGCGCGTGCCGTGAGGTGAGCGCGTGAGGCGTGTGGGTGCACGTATGGGTGTGGGAGCAGGTGTGGGTGCGGGTGCAGGTGTGGGTGTGACGGTGGCTTGTTCGCGTGAGATGGGGAGGGGCGGACATGAACGACGAGGCACGGGGGACGGCTCGGGCTGGCGAGGGGCCTTTGCTGCTCGGGGTGAGGCATCACGGGCCGGGGTCGGCGCGTGCGGTGCTCGCCGCGCTTGATCAGGGGGCGCCGCGTGTGGTGCTGATCGAGGGGCCGCCGGAAGCTGACGCGTTGGTGGAGCTCGCGGCGGACGAGGGGATGCGGCCGCCGGTCGCGCTGCTGGCGCACGTGGTGGACGAGCCCGGCCGGTCGGCGTTCTGGCCGCTGGCCGAGTTCTCGCCGGAGTGGGTCGCGATCAAGTGGGCCGCGGAGGCCGGGGTCCCGGTGCGCTTCATGGATCTTCCGGCGGCGCATTCGCTGGCGCGGACGGAGGGAGTGGAAGGCGTGGAGGGCGCTGAGGACGCCGCCGAGGGGGAGCCGGTCGGGCCCGGAGCCTCGGAGGACGCGGACGCGGACGTGGACTTGGACGCGGGCGCGGACGCCGGCACGGGCGTGGACGTGGTGCGGATTGATCCGCTCGCGGTGCTTGCGGAGACCGCCGGGTACGACGATCCGGAGCGGTGGTGGGAGGACGTCGTCGAACACCGCGACGGAGGCGGGGACGCGTTCGCGCCGTTCGGCGCGCTGGGCGAGGCCATGGGGGTGCTGCGCGAGGAGTACGGCGCCGGGGGACATGACCGTGACCTGGTGCGCGAGGCGTACATGCGGATCCAAGTACGGTCGGCGCAAAGGGAGTTCGGGGCGGACGACGTCGCTGTTGTGTGCGGGGCATGGCATGTGCCCGCGCTGCGGCAGAAGGTGACGGTGGCGGCCGACCGTGCGCTGCTCAAGGGGCTGCCCAAGGTGAAGGTCGACATGACCTGGGTGCCCTGGACCCACCGCCGCCTCTCCCGGGCCAGTGGATATGGCGCGGGGATCGCGTCTCCCGGTTGGTACGGGCATCTGTTCAGCGCCCCGGACAGGCCCGTAGAGCGATGGCTGACCAAGGTCGCCCGACTTTTTCGGGACGAGGACAGGCTCGTGTCGTCCGCGCATGTCATCGAGGCGGTACGGCTCGCGGACACGCTCGCCGCGATGCGGGGGCGTCCGCTGCCGGGGCTCACCGAGACGACGGATGCGATCCGGGCGGTGATGTGCGAGGGCTCGGACGTGCCGCTCTCCCTCGTGCACGACAAGCTAGTTGTCGGGGACGTCCTGGGGGAGGTGCCGGACTCGGCGCCGGCGGTGCCGTTGCAGCGCGATCTCACGCGCCTTCAGCGAAAGCTGCGGCTCAAACCGGAGGCTCTTGAGAGGGAGTTGGAGCTGGATCTGCGCAAGGATACGGACGCCGCGCGCAGCAGGCTGCTGCACCGACTGCGGCTGCTCGGGATCGGCTGGGGCGAGCCGGCCGAGTCACGCGGGAGTACGGGTACGTTCCGGGAGACCTGGCGGCTGCGGTGGGAGCCGGAGCTTTCCGTGCGGGTGGCGGAGGCGGGGGTGTGGGGGACGACCGTGCCGGCGGCGGCCACCGCTCGGGCGGAGTCCGATGCCGTCGGGGCCAGGGCGCTGGCCGACGTCACCGCGCTGGC
The DNA here is from genome assembly GCF_055577645.1 of Streptomyces sp. NPDC033180. Lineage (NCBI taxonomy): Bacteria > Bacillati > Actinomycetota > Actinomycetes > Kitasatosporales > Streptomycetaceae > Streptomyces > Streptomyces sp. NPDC033180. The sequence goes on from NZ_JBVIPU010000008.1 coordinate 197,808, forward strand.
CGAGTGGTGTCTGCTGGCCGAGTTGCCGGAGGCGTTGCCCGTGGTGATGCGGGTCCTCGCGGACCGGGCGGCACTGGACGCGGATGTCGGACATCTGGCGCAGGCGTTGCCCGCGTTGGTGCGGTCGCTTCGGTACGGGGATGTGCGGGGCACGGACACGGTCGCGCTCGGCGAGGTGGCTGTGGGCCTGGCCGAGCGGGTGTTCGTCGGTCTGCCCCCTGCGTGTGCGGGGCTCGACCAGGACGCGGCGCTCGAGATGCGGGGCCATGTGGACGCGGTTCACCAGGCGGTGGGCCTGCTGGGGGAGCTGGGCGCAGGGACCGAGGAGACATCCGGCCCGGGTGCCACTCCACTGGGCGCCGGTATGCGGGGGCGGTGGTACTCCGTACTGCGGGTGTTGGGGGAGCGGGACAGCGCGGCGGGGGTGGTGCGGGGGCGGTCTGTGCGGCTCTTGTTGGACGGCGGGGAGCTGGCCGAGGGTGAGGCCGCTCGGTTCATGGGGCTGGCCCTGTCACGCGGGACCGAACCGGCCGATGCCGCCGCCTGGATCGAGGGGTTCGTGGGCGGCGGCTCAGGGGGCGGCATGTTGCTCGTGCACGACGAGCGGCTGCTCGGCCTTGTCGACGACTGGTTGACCGGCGTCCCCGACCGGGCCTTCACCGACGTGCTGCCCCTGCTGCGGCGCACGTTCTCGGCGTACGAACCAGGAGTGCGGCGGACGCTGGGCGAGCTGGTGCGGCGCGGCCCGGCGGCGACCGGCGCGGGCCCGACCGTCGCCGGCGGGATACCTGGCTTCGGGCTGGAACTGAACACCGAGCGCGCGGACGCGGTGCTGCCGGTGCTGAGTCTGTTGCTCGGGCTCGGGGCCGAGCATGAGGCAGGGGCAGGGGCAGGGGCAGGGGCAGGGGCAGGAGTCGGGGTCAGTTTTGGTGACGGTGGCGGTAACGGCAACGGGCTTGTGGGGGTGGGCTGATGGCGCGGGACGCAGCTCGGGGCGACGCGGGGGAGGCGACGGTGGACGTGGCCGGAGGATCGAGGACGGACATGGCTCGGCCGATGCCGGCTGACGCGAGAGCGGGAGGGACGGAGGGCAGGGCTTTGGAGACGAGGACAGAGGGGGCGGTGCGCGGCCAGGCGTTGGACTCCGTGGGGGAGCGGATGCGGCGGTGGCGGCTTGTCTTGGGAGGAGGGCCCGCCGACGGGACCGGGTGTGAGCTCGGGGGGCGGGATGCGGGGATGGACGGGGCGCTCGGTGCGCTTTATGGGGGAGGGGACGCGGGGAAGAAGGAGCGCGGGCGGGACCGTTCGGCGGGGCTCGGGGCGTCCGCGCCATCAGTGTCGCGTTGGCTCGGGGATATACGGACCTACTTCCCCTCCTCCGTCGTTCAGGTCATGCAGCGTGACGCCATCGAGCGGCTGGGGCTTTCCACGCTGCTTCTGGAGCCCGAGATGCTGGAAGCCGTGGAGGCCGACGTGCATCTGGTGGGGACACTCCTCTCCCTGAACAAGGCCATGCCGGAGACCACCAAGGAGACCGCGCGGGCGGTCGTACGCAAGGTTGTCGAGGACCTGGAGAAGCGGCTCGCCACGCGCACCCGGGCCACTCTCACCGGCGCGCTCGACCGCAGCGCCCGCGTCAGCCGACCGCGCCACCACGACATCGACTGGAACCGCACCATCGCGGCCAACCTCAAGAACTACCTGCCGGAGTACAAGACGATCGTGCCCGAGCGCCTTATCGGATACGGGCGGGCATCGCAGTCCGTGAAGAAGGAGGTCATCCTCTGCATCGACCAGTCGGGATCGATGGCCGCTTCCGTCGTCTACGCCTCGGTGTTCGGCGCCGTGCTCGGTTCGATGCGGTCGCTCAACACGCGGCTCGTCGTCTTCGACACGAACGTCGTCGATCTGACCGATCAGCTCGACGATCCGGTGGATGTTCTGTTCGGCACGCAGTTGGGAGGCGGGACAGACATCAACCGGGCGCTCGCGTACTGCCAGTCGCAGATCACCCGGCCCGCCGACACCATCGTCGTCCTCATCAGCGACCTCTACGAAGGGGGCATACGCAACGAGATGCTGAAGCGGGTCGCGGCGATGAAGGCGTCCGGTGTGCAGTTCGTGACGCTGCTCGCGCTCTCCGACGAGGGGACACCCGCGTACGACCGCGAACACGCGGCTGCGCTCTCGGCGCTTGACGCGCCGGCCTTCGCCTGTACCCCGGACCTCTTCCCGGAGGTGATGGCAGCGGCGATCGAGAAGCGCCCGCTGCCCATACCGGACATGAATACGCATCGGTAACGGGGGACTTGCGCGAAGGCGGGCGGACCGTGCGAGGATCGGCGGGCCTCACTCCCGGAGTGTCGCGTTCCGTACCCCCGGAGTGTCACGCTCCGTGTACCGCTCCGGGCCTCGCCCGGCCCAGCAGAGGAACCCCCTCGTCTTGACTCCCGCAGCAGTCGTTCTGCCCGATGCCGCTGAGCGCGTTCCGCGTGCCGTGGCCGGGCGGCGTGCGCTGCAACTGGTGGTGCTGCTGGCCGGATTGCTCGCGCTGGGTTTCCTCTGCGGCGAGCGCGCGCACGCGGCGGACGGTGTGGAGGCTCCGGCGCGTGTGGAGTCGGCGCGGTCGGCGGAACCGGTGCGTGAGCGGGTCGCCGAGCCTGCGGGCGAGGCCGCGAGTGAGGCCGCGCGTGAGGCCGAGAGCGGCACGGCGCGTGAGGCCGCGAGCGGGACGGCACGTGAGGCTGTGGGGGATGGGCGCGCTCGGCGCGAGGTGGTGCGCCGTGCTGCCGTTGAGCCTGTGGCCCATGCTGCCGAGCCCGTGGTTCGGACGGCGCGGGGTGTCGTGCGGCCGGTCGTGGATGAGGCCACCGGAATTGTCGAGGGTGCGCCGCAGCGGGTGCTGCCCGAGGCGAGCGATTTCCCCGGCTTCCCCACTGTTCCCGTCGTTCCCGGCGTCCCTGACTTTCCTGGCAGGCCCACGCTCCCCACCGTCCCCATGCTCCCCACCGTTCCCACCCTCCCCACCGTTCCCGGCGTGCCTGAGGTGACTGAGCTTCCGGAGCCTGGGTCTGGCGGTGGTGCGGACGTGGGTGTCGAGCCTCAGTCACCCCACGCCGGTCAGGGCGAGGCGACAGTTCGAGCGCGGGCTGAGTCCCCGTACGGCACGGGTACCGGCGCCCATGCCGTCACCGGCACCCGCACAGGTACCGAAGGCGACGGCGGCTCGGACTACGCGCACCGCACCGGGCACGGGCCGGCTCCGTTCCCGTTCCCGTCCCCTCTCCCGTCCGTGCCCGGCGATCCCGCGCGGACGCTGGGCGGGCAGTCGGCCGGTGACGGGAGTCCGACGCGGCACGGCGATCCGTGTGCCGCCTCGCTCGACAGTCGTGCGCCGGTGCGGCTTCTGCAGGGTGCCGGCGCCGGTCAGGTTCCCGCGCCGGTCCGCGAACGACACCGGGACATTCCCGAATTCCCTGGCTAGGGCAGCCCTTTCCCCGCGAAGACCTGCCGCGCGGGGGTGGCAAAGGTCTGCCCACCGACCGGACGTAAGGACACGTCCGGGCCGGATTCCCAGCCAGAGTTCGAAGGATCTGAAGCACGCATGAACAAGAACATCCGTCGTTCCATCGTCATAGCCGCCGGTGTTACGGGCGCCTGGGCGCTCGGTTCCGCTGTGGCCAGCGCGGACGAGCTGCCGCAGCACTCCGTCGCCCTGCCGGACAACGCGTCCGACGCGGTCGCCGATGTCGCCGATGCGACCGGCGACGTCGAGCGTGATGTCACCGACGCCCGGGGCAAGGCGAAGTCCACCGTCACCGAAGCGAAGGCCGCAGCCCCCAAGGTCGACCTCCCCAAGGCCCCGGCGGTCGACAAGGCCCCCGCGCTCGACACCCCGGACGTCAGGACCCCCGACGTCAGCACCCCCATCGACTCCACCGACTCCATCGACTCCATCGACTCCACCGACTCCATCGACTCCGTCGACTACCTCTTCGGCCCGCTCTCCGCCTTCGCCCCGGAGCTTGAGAGGACCCCGGCGACCGCCACGGGCGCCGCCGCCCCCATCGTCGACGAAACCGCCGCAGCCGTGCTGCCGCCCGTCGCCGCCACCGCGGTGGACGGTGTCGTGCCGGTCGCCGGGCAGGCGGTCGGTGACGCCGGCTACTTGGCGCAGGGCGTGGTCGGCGACGTGCGGCCGTTCGCCGACGGGGTCGTCGGTGAGGCCCCGCCGTTCGCGCAGGGTGTCGTCGGCGACGACGTGCAGCCCTTCGCGGGCGGTGTCGTCGGCTCGGTCTCGCCGCTCGTGCAGACCGTCACCGACCAGGTGCGGCCCGTCGTGCAGGGCGTCGGCGGCAGCGCGGGTGAGCTCGCGTACGGCGTCACGGGCGATGTCCGGCCGTTCGCCGACGGTGTCGTCGGCCAGGTCTCGCCCTTCGCGCAGGACCTGACGGGCACCGTCGCCCCCGACGCCCGGTCGCTCGCCGGGAACGCCGTCACGGGCATCCACGGCGTGGCCGACTCGGTCACCCCGGGCTACCTGCCCACGACGCACGCCCTCTAAGAGCGGGAGCGGGAGCCGGAGCGGGAGCGGGAGCGGCATCCGTGCGGCGGCGCGGCTTGCCGCTCCCTCCTCCCTCTCTCCTCGCACCCAGTCCGCATCCGCGATCTGTGACAGTCATCACCGCCCAAATGTGATCTGCGATTTAGGGACCCAAGGCCCACGGCGATAACCTGCGAGACGGACATGCCGCGTACCGGACTCCGTCCTACGCCTCCCTTGTGACAGCGCAGTCACGTTGCCCTCCGCGGCACGCCCACGCAGACAGCTGACCACAAAGCAGCGAGATCGCAGCGAGATCACGGAAAAGGGACGGACGCGCGTGGACCTGTTCGAGTACCAGGCGAGGGACCTCTTCGCCAAGCACGGTGTACCGGTGCTGGCCGGTGAAGTCATCGACACGCCTGAGGCGGCGCGCGAGGCCACCGAGAAGCTGGGCGGCAAGTCGGTCGTCAAGGCACAGGTGAAGGTCGGTGGCCGCGGCAAGGCCGGCGGCGTGAAGCTGGCCGACACCCCGGACGAGGCCGTCGCTCGCGCGACGGACATTCTCGGGATGGACATCAAGGGCCACACGGTCCACAAGGTGATGATCGCCGAGCTGTCCCCGGAGATCGAGGCGGAGTACTACGTCTCGTACCTCCTCGACCGCACCAACCGCACCTTCCTCGCCATGGCGTCGGTGCAGGGCGGCATGGACATCGAGGAGGTCGCGGAGAAGACCCCCGAGGCCCTCGCGAAGGTCCCGGTCAACGCTGTCGAGGGCGTGAACATCGACAAGGCCCGCGAGATCGTGGCCCAGGCGAAGTTCCCGGCCGAGGTGGCCGAGGGTGTCGCCGAGGCGATGGTGACCCTGTGGGACACCTTCGTCGCCGAGGACGCGCTCCTCGTCGAGGTCAACCCGCTGGTGAAGACCAAGGACGGTCGCATCCTGGCCCTGGACGGCAAGGTCTCGCTCGACGAGAACGCCGACTTCCGCCAGGCCGACCACGAGGCCCTTGAGGACAAGGACGCAGCCAACCCGCTCGAGGCTGCCGCCAAGGCCAAGAACCTCAACTACGTGAAGCTGGACGGCGAGGTCGGCATCATCGGCAACGGCGCGGGTCTCGTCATGAGCACCCTCGACGTCGTCGCGTACGCCGGTGAGGCGCACAACAACGTCAAGCCGGCCAACTTCCTCGACATCGGCGGCGGCGCTTCGGCCGAGGTCATGGCGAACGGCCTGGAGATCATCCTCGGCGACCCGGACGTCAAGTCCGTCTTCGTCAACGTCTTCGGTGGCATCACCGCCTGTGACGAGGTTGCCAACGGCATCGTCCAGGCGCTGGAGCTCCTCAAGTCCAAGGGCGAGGAAGTCACCAAGCCGCTGGTCGTGCGTCTCGACGGCAACAACGCGGAGCTGGGTCGCAAGATCCTGAGCGACGCCAACCACCCGCTCGTGCAGCGCGTGGACACCATGGACGGCGCGGCCGACAAGGCCGCCGAGCTCGCGGCCGCGAAGTAAGGGACGAGGGACAGAACAGCCATGGCTATCTTCCTCAACAAGGACAGCAAGGTCATCGTCCAGGGCATGACCGGTGCCACGGGCATGAAGCACACCAAGCTCATGCTCGGTGACGGCACCAACATCGTCGGCGGCGTGAACCCCCGCAAGGCGGGCACGAAGGTCGACTTCGACGGCACCGAGGTACCGGTCTTCGGCTCGGTCAAGGAGGCCATGGAGGCCACGGGCGCCAACGTGTCCGTCCTCTTCGTGCCGCCGGCCTTCTCCAAGGCCGCCGTCGTCGAGGCGATCGACGCCGAGATCCCCCTCGCCGTCGTCATCACCGAGGGCATCGCCGTCCACGACTCCGCCGCCTTCTGGGCGTACGCGAAGTCGAAGGGCAACAAGACCCGCATCATCGGCCCGAACTGCCCCGGTCTCATCACCCCGGGCCAGTCGAACGCCGGCATCATCCCGGGCGACATCACGAAGCCGGGCCGCATCGGCCTGGTCTCGAAGTCCGGCACGCTGACGTACCAGATGATGTACGAGCTGCGTGACATCGGCTTCTCCTCGGCCGTCGGCATCGGTGGCGACCCGGTCATCGGCACGACGCACATCGACGCCCTCGAGGCGTTCGAGGCCGACCCCGACACCGACCTGATCGTCATGATCGGCGAGATCGGCGGCGACGCCGAGGAGCGTGCGGCGGACTACATCAAGGCCAACGTGACGAAGCCGGTCGTCGGCTACGTCGCCGGCTTCACCGCGCCCGAGGGCAAGACCATGGGCCACGCCGGCGCCATCGTCTCCGGCTCCTCCGGCACGGCTGCCGCCAAGAAGGAGGCCCTTGAGGCCGCGGGCGTCAAGGTCGGCAAGACGCCTACCGAGACGGCCAAGCTGGCGCGGGCGATTCTCGCGGGCTGAGTTCGCCTGAACCGTTGAACAGTGGGCCCGCACCTTGAACGAGGTGCGGGCCCACTGTTCGTTCTGACCCGCGGGCCGTACGCGGCTGATCGCGCCCACGCGGCGGAGCCGCAAAATGTCACAGCCCGCGCCCCTAACGGGCCTGCGGCGTCAGTCTCTCCGGGCCGCTCGCCAAGTCCTCGCGCAGCTTCTTGTGGAGGATCTGGTCCGCGTATGTCAGGTGGCCGGGACCCATCCGGGGTGGTACGCCGCTGATGGCCTTGCCAGGGGCCTGGGGCGGCTCGTAGTGCGAGGGCGCCGACCTCAGGGTGAGGGCCGTCGCGCCGACGATCAGGGCGGTGAAGGCGATCGCCGCGCGGGTCCAGAACCGGGCGCGGTGCTCGCTCCCGGTGCGGACCCGGCCCGCGTTCGGGGGCGCCAGCTTCTCCGCGTTGCACAGTTCGCCGAGGCGCTGGTGCAGGGCGTCGGGTGCCGCCGCGAGTTCGGGGAGCTTCTCGGTGATCTTCTCGCGGGCGTTGAGGAGACGGTTGGCCGCCGCCGGCGTGCTCGCCTCCGTCTCGGCCGCGGTCTCGGGCAGGTCGAGCCCGACGCCGTCATAGAGCAGCAGCGTGCGGCGCTGCGCGGGCGGCAGGCTCATCAGCACCCTGAGGAAGGCGCGGTCGGCCGCATCGGCGGGCGGGGCGTCCGGCTGCCGGTGGGTGGGGCGGAGGCGGTGCCAGGGGGACATCGCATACTCGTACGCCGCCGCGCGGACCCAGCCGGCCGGGTCGCGGTCCACTGCGACCTCGGGCCAACGCTGCCAGGCGAGCTGGAAGGCGCGCTCCACGGATTCCTGGGCGAGGGTGCGGCGGCCGGTGAGGAGATAGGTCTGGCGTACGAGGCCGGGGGCGCAGGTCGCGCAGAGCGTGTCGAAGGCTTCGGCGGGGGTCGCCACTGCGGTGGGCCTTGCCGGCTGGACCTCCGGATCGGGCTTCGCCTTGGGCACCGGTCCGGACCCTGGCACCGGCCCCCGTGCGGACCCTGGCACCGGCCCCCGTGCGGACCCTGGTTCTGACCCCCGTGCGGACCCTGGTTCTGACCCCCGTGCGGACCCTGGCACCGGCCCCCGCGCGAACCCTGGTTCCGGTCCCCGTTCGGGCCACGGCTCGGGCTTTCGCTCGGCCTGAGCGGCGGGCGTCGCTCCTGGCTTTCGCTCGCCCTGGGCGACAGTGGTCGCCCGCACCCCCGGCTCCGGCAGGGTGTGACCGTTCATCGCCGCGCCGACCGGGATGCGCTCGGGGGACTTGCCGCCCTTGGTGTCGACGGCCGAATCCGGGTCCTTGGCCCAGCTGGGACGCTGTCGGGAGCGCTCTGCGGAGTGCGGCGCGGAGCGCTTGCCGGCGACGGCCTGCTCGTTTGCGATCTCGGCGAGCAGCTTCGTGTAGATGTCTCGCTTACGGCCGCGTGGCGTCGAGCGGCCCGACTCCCAGGAGCGGACCGTTTCCCGCGTGACGCCCACCTTCGCGGCGATCTCGGCCTGGCTCAGGCGCTTCGCCTCGCGCAGACGTCGGCGTTCCTTCGGGGACGGCAACGGTGTGGCAGGGCTCTGGGTCATGTCGGACTCTCCGCGCCGTGGGCCGTGGGCCTTCGTGCGGCGAGCAGCAGGGCGCGACCGATCCGCCGTACGAAAAAGTACATAAACGTATATTGAGCGACACATCCGGTATTCGCCTGTTACGGGGAGAAAGCGCGTGTCGTTGGCAGCATGGCCGGTGTGACTCAAATCACCCACCGCAGCTCACCGTTGCCGCCCCTCAAGCAGCTGATCGAAAGGGTCCGCGATCGCTCACCCGGACTGGGGACATGCCTGTTCGGCGGGGCCGTCGCGGCCGGGCTCGGCCTGGGCGCGTGTGCCGTCCTGGTGATGGTCCTCTGGATCAGTTCCCCCTATCCGGACAGCGGTCCCGACGGGGCGCTGCATGTCGCCGCCGCGGTCTGGCTGCTCGCCCACGGCACGGAGCTGATCAGGACGGACACCCTCTCCGGGGCCCCGGCGCCGGTCGGTGTCACGCCCCTGCTCCTGATGGTGCTGCCGGGCTGGCTCGCGCACCGGGCGGCGCGGGACGCGGCTGATCCCGAGGGGCGCTGCATGGCGCCGCGGACCGCGTGGTGCGGGGTGGTCGGCGGCTACCTGCTGGTCGGCGCCGCCGCGACGCTCTACGCGGCCGGGGGCGAGCTGCGGCCGTCGTGGCCGAGCGCGGTCCTGCACCTGCCGGTGGTCGTGGCGGGTGCGGCGGCGGTGGGGGTGTGGACGGCGCTCGGGCGACCCCGGGAGCCGCTGCCCGGCGTGGTGCGGGGCGGCCTGCGTGCGCTGCCCGCAGGGGTACGTCGTTTCCTCGTACGCCGCCATGTCCGCGCCGTCACGCGGGCCGGAGCGGCCGGGGCGGTGGTGCTCGTCGGCGGGGGAGCGCTCCTGGTCGCGGTGTCCCTCGCGCTGCACGGCGGCCTGGCGAGGGCATCGTTCGCGCAGGTCACGGACGTGTGGTCGGGGCGTTTGGCGGTACTGCTGCTCGCCATGGCGCTGGTGCCGAACGCGGCGGTGTGGGGCGCGGCGTATGGCCTCGGCCCCGGCTTCGCGCTCGGCACGGGGGGTGTGGCGGGGCCGCTGGCAGTGAGTTCCGGACCGCTGCTGCCGGCGTTCCCGTTGCTCGCGGCGGTGCCGGCGCAGGGCGCCGGGTCGCCGTTGACGTGGGCGGTGGGTGCGGTGCCGCTGGCGGCGGGGGTCGCGGTCGGGTGGTTCACGGCGCGGGCGGCGGCGCCTGTACTCGGGGAGCGGGGCGAGGCGTGGTCGCGGGGGCGGACGGCGCTGGTCGCCGTGGCGGCGGCGGCGCTGTGCGGGGCGGCCATGGCCGGGCTCGCGGAGCTGGCGGGCGGCCCGATGGGGGTGGCCGCCCTGGCCGACTTCGGACCGGTGTGGTGGCAGACGGGGGCGGCGGCGCTGGGGTGGGCGGCGGTGGTGGGGGTGCCGGTTGCCCTGGCGGGGCGGGCGTGGCGCTTGCGGACGCGGAGGACTGCGCCTCGCTGGGCCGCGTTGCGCCGGGCGGTGCCGCGGTGGGCTGTGCCGCGCTGGATGGTGCCGCGCTGGATGGTGCCGCGCTGGGCGTGGCCCCGGTTGCCGAAGCCTCGCCTCCCCCAGATGCGGCTGCGGGCGCCTCGGCTGCGGCTTCCACGGATTCCCCGCCGGCGCCAGAAGCCACCGCCGCCGGTGCTGCCGACGCCGGAGCCGTTCGAGCCGTACGACTTCTTGCCTGGGCCTGTGGCCGGCGTGGCGGACTGGCACAGCGAGGCGTCCCGCGAAGCCCGCTGGGCCGCCCTGCGGGACGCGGGCCCGGAGGAGCGGCCTCCGGGGGCTTGAGCGGGCGGGGCGCGCGCTGCCCCTGCGGGTGGGCAACCCCCGGCCGCGGGCGCCCGGCAGCTCCGGCCCCCGCCGGGGTGGTACCGCTGGGCCCCGCGGGCGTGCGCCCGGCAGCCGCAGCCCCGCCAACAAGCCCGCCGCTGCGCGGCGAATGCTTCCCACCCACCCACCGGTTACCCCGCAGGGCAATCGGGTGGGTGGGCGGGAAGCATCCGCCGCGCAGCGGCGGGCTGATGAAACCGACGCGAGGGCAAAGAACGACGCCGCCCCAACCGCAAGCACAACGCCGTCCCAACCGCGCCCCAAGGCCGGCGAGGCCAGGGCCGGCGAGGCCAGGGCCGGCGAGGCCAGGGCGGTCAGAGGCCCCCGGCCAGGATTAGTCCCGCTCCCCCAGCAAGGGGCGCAACTGCTTCGGCAGAAGGTCGTTGCACTCCTGCTTCGACTGGGTCGTCAGCGCATCGCTCACGCACGTGTAGTAGTCGCGGTACACCAGCTGCGCCGCGAACGTCGCCGCCACCATCGCCAGCGCGAGCGACGCCGTCACCAGGCCGCTGACCGCCGCCGTCTTCTGCGGCTTCATGCTCGTGAGGTCGGCCCCGGGCTGCTTGGCGACCGGCGCCGTCGGGTCCGGTTGCTTCGGCTTCGCCCGCAGCGAGCTGATGCCCCAGTTCAGCGCGAGCGCGCCCAGGAGCAGGGCCACGTACCGCCAGCCGAAGAGTGCGAAGAAGAAGGCCCACATGCCGGAGAGCAGGGCATACCGAGCGCGGCGCTGGGCCGGGTCGGTCGGGTCCCAGCGCATGCCGGAGCCGGGCCCGGAGGGTCCGTCGGGGCCCTGGCCCCCGCCCTCCTTGCCGGGGCGCTCGCCGAAGCCGCCGCCCTGGGAGCGGCCGGGCTGCCGGTCGCTCCACTGGCTGCCCCAGGGGGAACGCCCCTGGCCGTCGGAGTCCGGGTTCTCGCCGCCGTTGCCGGGGCGGGGCCGCCATGGCTGGTCCGGGGTCCCCTCCGGCGGCGGCGCGAAGGGATTGTCGTCCTTCTTCTTCCCGGAGCCCGAGGAACCGGAGGAGTCGGAGGGGTCGGAGGAGCCCGAGGACCCGGAACCCCCCGAGCCCTGGGAGTCCTGCGGCGGGGACGACGGGCGGCCGTCGCGCAGCAGCGTCGAGCCGCGCTCCCCTGCGTGCGTCAATCCGAACGCGAAGGACAGCGGGAGGCGGAGGCTACGGTCCGGCATCAGGTGTGCGTCTTCCCCTTGGTCGAGCGGGCCCGGTCGAGCGCGCTTGGCGGGCGAGCTTCTGGACGGTGTGACGTCATGTGACGTCTTGGTGCAGACGCTACCTTCCGGCCGCGCCCCCGTCCCGTGAGGGGCCGCACCGTGTGCCGGTATCGTTGCTGACGGTCGGCCGCTTCGTAGAGTTCCCCGTATCGGGAGATGCGAAGCCTTTGTACGACCCTACAAAGACGCACCTCCCGAGAAAGGGCCCCGCTGTGGCCAAGAGCCCTGTGGCCAAGCGCCTGGTCGTGCTGGTCTCCGGATCAGGCACGAATCTGCAGGCTCTGCTCGACAAGATCGCGACGGACGGGGCGGCGGGCTACGGCGCCGAGATCGTCGCGGTCGGCGCCGACCGCGACGGCATCGTCGGACTCGAACGTGCCGAGAGCGCGGGGATTCCCACCTTCGTCCGCCGGGTGAAGGACCACGCGTCGCGCGACGAGTGGGACGCGGCTCTCGCCGAGGCGACCGCCTCGTACGACCCCGATCTGGTCGTGTCGGCGGGGTTCATGAAGATCGTGGGGAAGCAATTCCTCGCACGGTTCGGCGGCCGGTTCGTCAATACGCACCCCGCCCTGCTGCCCAGTTTCCCGGGGGCCCACGGTGTGCGCGACGCGCTCGCGTACGGCGCGAAGGTCACGGGATGCACCGTCCACTTCGTCGACGACGGCGTCGACACCGGCCCGATCATCGCCCAGGGCGTGGTCCCGGTCGGGGATGAGGACGACGAGAGCGCTCTGCACGAGCGCATCAAGGAAGTCGAGCGAAGGCTGCTCGTCGATGTCGTGGGGCGTCTGGCCCGTAACGGCTACCGCATTGAGGGACGAAAGGTACTTATCCCGTGACCGCCGAAGGTACGCACGGTTCGCAGCGCCCCATCAAGCGCGCGCTCATCAGCGTCTATGACAAGACCGGGCTCGAGGAGCTCGCGCGCGGGCTGCACGAGGCCGGCGTCGAGCTCGTCTCGACCGGTTCGACCGCCGCGAAGATCGCCGCCACCGGGGTGCCCGTCACCAAGGTCGAGGAGCTCACCGGCTTCCCCGAGTGCCTGGACGGCCGGGTCAAGACGCTGCACCCGCGCGTGCACGCCGGGATCCTCGCCGACCTGCGCCTCGATGACCACCAGCGTCAGCTCGCCGACCTCGGCATCGAGCCGTTCCAGCTGGTCGTCGTGAACCTCTACCCCTTCAAGGCGACCGTCGCCTCGGGTGCGACGCCCGACGAGTGCGTCGAGCAGATCGACATCGGCGGCCCCTCGATGGTCCGCGCCGCCGCCAAGAACCACCCCTCGGTGTCGGTCATCACGAGCCCCGCCCGGTACGCGGACGTGCTCGCCGCCGTCCGTACCGGCGGTTTCGAGCTGGCCGAGCGCAAGCGCCTGGCCGCTGAAGCGTTCCGCCACACCGCCGAGTACGACCTCGCGGTCGCCTCGTGGTTCGCGGACGACTACGCGGCCGACGACACCTCGGGCTTCCCCGAGTTCATCGGCAGCGCGTACGCCCGTAAGAACGTCCTGCGCTACGGCGAGAACCCGCACCAGGGCGCCGCCCTCTATGTCGACGGCAACGGCGGCCTCGCGGAAGCCGAGCAGCTGCACGGCAAGGAGATGTCGTACAACAACTACACGGACACGGACGCCGCGCGCCGTGCCGCGTATGACCACGACGACCCCTGCGTCGCGATCATCAAGCACGCCAACCCCTGTGGCATCGCGATCGGTTCGAACGTCGCCGAGGCGCACCGCAAGGCGCACGCCTGTGACCCGGTCTCCGCGTACGGCGGCGTGATCGCCGTCAACCGCCCGGTCTCCAAGGAGATGGCCGAGCAGGTCGCCGACATCTTCACCGAGGTCATCGTCGCGCCGGAGTACGAGGACGGCGCCCTCGAAGCCCTCACCAAGAAGAAGAACATCCGCGTCCTGCGCGCCCACCGGGCCCCGGACAACACCACCGAGGTCAAGCAGATCGACGGCGGCGCGCTCCTCCAGGTCACCGACCGCCTCCAGGCCGACGGCGACAACCCCGCCAACTGGACGCTCGCCACGGGCGACGCCCTGAACGCGGGCGAGCTCGCCGAGCTGGCCTTCGCCTGGAAGGCGTCCCGCGCGGTGAAGTCCAACGCGATCCTGCTCGCCAAGGACGGCGCGTCGGTCGGCGTCGGCATGGGCCAGGTCAACCGCGTCGACTCCGCGAAGCTCGCCGTCGAGCGGGCGGGCGAGGAACGCGCGCACGGTGCGTACGCCGCCTCGGACGCGTTCTTCCCGTTCCCCGACGGTCTGGAGATCCTGACCGCCGCGGGCGTCAAGGCCGTGGTGCAGCCGGGCGGTTCGGTCCGTGACGAGCTGGTCGTCGAGGCCGCGAAGAAGGCGGGCGTGACGATGTACTTCACCGGTACGCGGCACTTCTTCCACTGACCATCCCCGGCGACGCACGGTGGCCGCGCCCTTCCCCCGAGGGCGCGGCCACCGCTGCTTCGCAGGCGGCCAGTGTGTGGGCGTGCCGGACACGGGCCTCGCGGGAGAGCCGGGCCGCGTGGCCCGGGTCGGTGTGGTCGTGGCCGTGGGCGGCCATGCAGAGCGCGAGCGGCAGATCGATGTGCGGCCCCCGGGGGCCGACGTTGGCAGGCTTGAGGTCGCCGTGCGCCCAGCCGGCCCGGTGCAGTTGACGCAGCCCCGCACAGACCTCCCCGAGCAGCGCGGGCCCGTTCGCGGGCGGCAGCGGTCCCTCCAGGAGCCCGGCGAGCGAGCCTTCCGCCTTCTCGAGGACGAGGACGGTGGCGCCGTCGAGCGCGGGGTGCTCCGGGTCGTCGACGGTCAGCGTGTCGTACATGCGAATGAGGCGCGGGGAGCGCAGCTTGCGCAGCAACTCGACCTCGCGCTCGGCCAGTTCACGCAAGTGGTTCAGCTGGCGCGGGGTGCGCAGGCCGGTGGGCAGGAACTTCAGCGCGACCGTACGGGGCGTTCCCTCGGCGGGCGCGATCCGGCGGGCGGCGTAGACACTCCCGAAGGCGCCACTGGCCAGGGGCTCGCGAACGCCCCAGGGGCCGACGCGATAGCCCTTCGGTACGTCGACGGCGTAGGCCCCCTCTCTCATCGGCCGACGCCGCCGCGGGGCGGGGCCAGGACGCCGAGATCGTCTTCGCGCACGAGGTCGAAGCGCAGCGCGAGCGAGACCAGCGACTCCTTCTTGCCGTTCAGGCGCGGGCCCGAATCCGCCGTGTCGGGGCCGGGCTTGAGGCGGAGTTTGACCGCGAGGTAGTCGATGTTCCACTGCACGGCGGCACGGTTCGCCGACGGCCAGCCGGGCCGCAGGCGCTCCACGACCTGCTCGACGGTGGGCAGCGGGGCGTGCGGGGCGCCGCGCAGGCGGGGCTCGCACAGGGCGGCCAGGACGGCGAAGTACCGCTTGGTGCGATCCACGGAGAAGGCGGGGCGGGTAGTGGCCCCGTCGAGGCCCGCGCGGTCCCGGTCGCGCAGGTAGTCGTGGCGCGGGGCCCACACCTCCAGGTGCAGCAGCTCGCCCGCCACGGGCAGCACGATCCGGGAGAACTCGAAGGGGACGGGGGCGTCCAGGCGGCCGGGCCCGACCTTGATGTGCTCGCCGGCACCCTCGGGGTTCTCCACCACGTACGTCTGGTGGGCGCTGAGGTTGCTCAGTATCCAAAAGGCGCCGTGCGCGGTGATCTCACCGGCCGCGCGCGAGACGCCCTCGTGGTCGATGGGCAGGTCGTTGGCCTCGGTCGATCTGCCGAAGGCGAGCCTTTCGCCCGGAGCGAGGCGGAGTTGGGCCTCGCGGGATGGCTGCTTCGTTGTTCGTGGCGGCACGACGATGATGCTGTACAAGGCATGTCCCCCTCACCCCCGACGTGGTCAGAGTAGAGCGGGACAGCGAGATGAGGACAGCGAAAACCCACGGGCCGTGCTCCCCTCGACAGGGTGAGCACGGCCCGTGGGTGTGGATCGCGTGGGGTGCGCGGCGGGTTCTGGCCTCAGTAACGGGGGCGGTTGAACCACGCCGACGCCTGCGCGTTCACCATGGCGGCCAGGATGATGCCGCCGATGGCAAGACCGATGATCGCGCTGAAGACACCGCTGCTCGTGCCCGAGACCAGGTTGCCGAGGCCGCCGAGAATGATCAGTGACGCGTAGACGATCGTGGTGACCCGCACGCCGTTGCCGCCCGTGCTGAACTTCACCGCCAGGATGATGCCGAGGACCGCGAGGGTGATCAGAATCGCGACCAGAGCGAAGCCGAGGCCGGCGAGACCGTCGGTCTCGTCGCCCACACCCACCTCGTTGGACACGTCCTGAGCGGCGGCGACCGCGATGCCCGCGATTATCGCGAAGAGGATCTGCAGACCGGAGATGATGTAGATGAGGACACGCGCGGTGGTCATCAGGCCCGGCATCGTCATGGGCATCTGGTTGCCGCCGGGGTAGCCGGGGTAGGCCGGCTGCTGCGGATAGCCGTAACCGGGCTGGCCCTGCGGATAGCCGTAACCGGGCTGGCCCTGCGGGGCCTGCGGGTATCCGGGCTGCTGGCCCTGTGGCGGACCGTAGGGGTTGTTCGGGTCGCCGTAACTCATGGCGGTCTTCCTCCGTCGGGTAGTGCGGGGACGACGCGGCACATCACGGAGGAAGTTCTACAGATGCGGTCCGTCCCCCCGACACTGCCCGCGGCACTGTGTCGCATATCGTTCTTTAGGCCAGGCTTATTTGTCCAGCCGCACTCCGTATGTGTTGTGCAAGTGCAACAGAGCTGCTCAGGTCTCGGGACACAGCTGGGACACAGCCGGCTCGCAGGGACGACCTGATTGGTACCGGGCGGGCCTCATCCGGGAAGATGGAGTCATGACCGCCCAGATTCTCGATGGCAAGGCCACCGCAGCCGCGATCAAGTCCGAACTGACCGCCCGCGTGGCGGCCCTGAAGGAGAGGGGCTTCACGCCCGGCCTCGGGACTGTTCTGGTCGGTGACGACCCGGGCAGCCAGAAGTACGTCGCCGGGAAGCACCGCGACTGCGCGCAGGTGGGCATCGCCTCCATCCAGCGCGAGCTGCCCGCCACCGCGACGCAGGAGGAGATCGAGGCCGTCGTCCGCGAGCTCAACGACGACCCGGCCTGCACCGGCTACATCGTGCAGCTCCCGCTGCCCAAGGGCATCGACGAGAACCGCGTCCTGGAGCTGATGGACCCGGACAAGGACGCCGACGGCCTGCACCCCATGAACCTCGGCCGCCTCGTCCTGAACGAGCCCGCGCCGCTGCCCTGCACGCCCTACGGCATCATCCAGCTCCTTCGCCAGTACGGCGTGGAGATCAACGGCGCCGAGGTCGTGGTCGTCGGACGCGGTGTGACGATCGGCCGCTCCATGCCGCTGCTGCTCACCCGCCGCTCGGAGAACGCGACGGTGACGCAGTGCCACACCGGCACACGCGACCTGTCCTTCCACCTGAAGAAGGCCGACATCATCGTGGCCGCGGCGGGCGTGCCGCACCTGATCAAGCCCGAGGACGTGAAGGAGGGCGCCGCCGTCCTGGACGTGGGCGTCTCGCGGGACGAGACCGGCAAGATCGTCGGCGATGTGCATCCGGGCGTCCGCGAGATCGCCGGGTGGATCTCGCCGAACCCCGGCGGTGTCGGCCCGATGACGCGCGCCCAGCTGCTCGTCAACGTGGTCGAGGCGGCCGAGCGCGCCGCGTCCCCCGCCGCGAGCTGAACCGGGAAGGGTGAGCCCATGAGCGCCGAACCAGATCGAGGGGCATCGCCGGCGGACGTCAGGGAGGCCGATGCCACGGAGGCCGATGTCACGGAGGCCGAGGCCGTCGAGGACACCGAGGCCAAGGGTGCCGTCAGCGCCCCCGGTCCCGACGGGCCCAGGAAGACCACGCGGCGCTTCCCGCTCCTGACCCGGGACACCGCGCGACCCGAGGGCGGCGGCAGGGCCGCGGGCGGCGACGCCCCCGCGCCCGCCCGGCAGTGGCCGCTGCTCACCGTGCTCTCGACGGTGGGGCTCGGGCTGCTGCTCACGGCCTTCGACGTGTTCCGCGTCGGCACGATACTGATCGGCCTCGCGCTGATCGCGGGCGCCGTCATGCGGTGGGCGCTGCCCGGCGTCGGCATGCTGGCGGTGCGTTCGCGCTTCACGGACATGGTCACGTACGGGGCGCTCGGCCTCGCCATCGTGCTCCTGGCGATGATGGCGCAGCCGGATCCGTGGCTGGAGATCCCGTTCCTGGGAGACACGCTGCATCGGACGATCACCACCTAGCGGTACGCGGTACGCGGTACGCACGACAGGCCGGCGGCCCGTCCTCTCCCCCGGGGAGGACGGGCCGTCGCCGTCTGCGGCGGGGCGCCTACTTCAGGCGCAGCGCCTTCCAGGTCTGCGGGCCGACGCTTGCTCCGCTTGTCGTAGCCGCAGTAGAAGCCGACGCCGGGCGTCCGGGGGCAGTGATGTCTCCCTTCCGGCCGCGGGCCGGCCCCCCCCCCGTTGGGCCCCCCGTTGGGTCCCCCGACGGCCCGCGATCCGCTGGGCTCCGGTGGTCGGCCGGTGCCGTGGTGCTGTTGCAAGAAGCTACGGCGGCGGGCCGGAGGGAGTCGTCCCGTGTGGGGTTGAGGTGCGGGCACGTCCTGTGGAGTACGGCCGCGGTTCCTGCAACTCCCGCTGTACCGCGGCAGTTTGACGTTCCGGTGACCGCACCCGGGCTACGCTGCGGCGGTGCGGATCCGCCCCCTCGTCGCCGACACGTCGATCGCGGTCGCCCTGACCACGGTCGCCGTGCTCCTCGGGCAGGAGTCGGCGCGGCAGGGGTGGCCCGAACTCGACGCGCGGGGCCACGCGTTGGTGGCCCTCGCCAACCTGCCGGTCGCCGGTCGCTCCAGGGCGCCGCTCGCGGTCCTGCTCCTGGTGCACGTGGTGTGGGCCGGGTACGTCACGCTCGGCTACTGGCCCGTGGTGAACACCTTCGCGCCCATGCTCGCCGTCTACACGGTCGCGTCCCTGCGGCCCACCCGTGTCTCCGCCCCCTGCGCCGCCCTGATGAGCGCCGTCTGGGTCTACGCGGGCCTGGTGAGCGAAGGCGCGGCCATGGCATCCGTGATCGGACAGGCCATCGGCTTCCCCTTGGTGATCTGGCGGTTCGGATACGTCGCGCGCCGTTCCGCCGAGCTGGCCCGGCAGCTGAAACGTGAGCAGGACGAGCGGGCGCGGCGCGAGGTGGCCGAGGAACGCGGGCGTATAGCACGTGAGTTGCACGATGTCGTGGCGCATCACATGTCCGTGATATCCGTGCAGGCGGGCCTCGCGAAGTTCGTCTTCACCTCCGATCCGGCCACCGCGCACGCCGCGCTTTCCACCATCTCCGGCACCAGCGGCGAAGCGCTCGAGGAGCTGCGCCGCATGCTGCGGGTGCTGCGGGCGCGGGAGGAGGGCGACGGCGCACCCGACGCGCCGATGCCGGGGCTCGCGCGGCTCGGCGAGATGGTCGAGCGCGTGCGGGCCGGGGGAGTCGCCGTCGAGCTGCGCGTCGAGGGGACGCCGAGGCAGCTGGCTCCCGGGGTCGAACTCTGCGCGTACCGCGTGGTCCAGGAGGCCCTGACCAACGTACTGAAGCACGCGCGAGGCGCCGGCGCGGCGGTCGAACTGCGCTACCGGCCACACCATGTGACGGTTTCGGTCACCAACGACGGGGAGGGGGTGATTCCGGACAGAGTGGGCACAGGGAGCGGCCATGGGTTGATTGGGATGCGGGAGCGGGCCAAGCTCTACGGCGGGACGATCAGCATCGGCCCGCGGAGCGAGGGAGGGTTCGCCGTGCGTCTGACCCTGCCGACCTCCGCGCAGGCCGCATCGCAGGGGGACGACGCGACTTAAAATGACCAGGGTGCTCGTGGTCGACGACCAGTTCCTCATCCGGGCCGGTCTGGTGGGGCTGCTGCGCGCCGCGCCCGGCATCGAGGTCGTCGGTGAGGCGGGTGACGGCGCCCAGGCCGTCGCGCTCGCCGCGACGACCCGGCCCGATGTGATCCTGATGGACATCCGCATGCCGGGCATGAGCGGCGTCGTGGCCACCGAGAAGATCCTCGCCGAGGCGCCCGAACCTCCGCCGCGCGTCCTGGTGTTGACCACGTTCGACCTCGACGAGTACGTGTACGGGGCGCTGCGGGCCGGAGCGTCGGGCTTCCTGCTCAAGGACTCCGGGCCCGAGCGCCTGCTCGCCGCGGTGGCCGCCGTCGGTGGCGGCGACGCGCTCTTCGCGCCCAGCGTCACCTGCCGCCTCGTCGAGGCCTTCGCCCGGCAGGCCGGAGCCGGGGCCGGCGACCGCGCCGAGCCGCCGCCCGATCTGCGTGCGCTGACCCTGCGCGAGGTCGAGGTCCTGAAGCTGATCGCGACGGGCCTGTCGAACGCGGACATCGCCGACCGCCTCTACATCAGCGAGGCCACGGTCAAGACCCATCTCAACCGGACGATGTCCAAACTCGACCTGGACAGCAGGGCGCAGGCGGTGGTGGTGGCCTACGAGACGGGTCTCGTCACGCCGGGCGGCGGCCACCACTGAAAGCAGAGACGGCGCCCGTCCTCTCCCCCGTGGGAGGACGGGCGCCGCCAGTTCGTGGGGCCGTTCCAACGGGATCCAGCGTCATGCCCCCGCCAATTCCGTACAAGGGATGCCTTGCCCCTGTGGCACGGAGGTGACCATTCCGCAATGCTGTTCCCGGCCCGCAACAGCGCTGCCGGGAGCATTTCGCAAAAGGGGCAACATGTGCAATCGGGGCGATTTGGTGTGTTCCGGGTTGGTGCCTGGGGTTCCGCATCGTGGAGTGGGACAGCGATGGGACACTGGACGCCGGACCGCACGGAGTGCGACGGTGCACGCCAGTGGCCCGAATGCTCCCGTGCGCCCCCGGTCCGGGAACTGACATCCTGCCTTTCGGCATCCCTCTGGGTAGCCCATGGCAGGAGCAGCGGGGGCTGCCTCATGGGCAGAGCGGGGGGAACCACGCGCGGGGGCACGTTGGCACGTACGGGGGGAATAGGGGGAGTAATGCCTCGTTGGAAGGCGCTACCGGATGAGCTGGATCCGCAGGTCAGGGAGTTCGCCAGTCAGCTGCGCAGGCTCGTCGACCGCAGTGGTCTGAGCATCGCCGCGGTGTCGGACCGCACCGGGTACAGCAAGACGTCGTGGGAGCGCTATCTGAACGGGCGGCTGCTCGCTCCGAAGGGTGCGATCGTCGCGCTTGCCGAGGTGACGGGCACCAATCCCGTTCACCTCATCACGATGTGGGAACTCGCCGAGCGCGCGTGGAGCCGCTCCGAGATGCGACACGACATGACCATGCAGGCGATCCGGATCTCCCAGGCGCGGGCCGCGCTCGGCGAGCTGGGTCCGAACCCGCCCAAGAGCAAGGGCAAGGGACAGGGCCAGGGACAAGGACAGGGCCAGGGGAACGGCGGCACGGCACGCAACGGCGCCGCGGGCGCCGGTCCCGGAGTCGGTCCCGGCGCGGGTGCGGGCGCGGGTGCCGGCACGGGTGCCGGTGTCGATTCCGCCGCCCGTCCCGGCCGTTCCGCCCGCCCCGGCGGGAGCGTCACCGGGGTCGCCGGTCCCGCGGGCGTCTCGCCCACTGCGGCGCCGCCAACTCCGTCGTACGGACCTGGGGGTGCGGGCGGGGGCGACCAGGGCGTCGTCTTCGGGCCGCCCGGTACGGACGAGCCGGGCCCCCGCAACGACTCGCCCGACCGGCAGCGGAGGCGCAGGAAGCTGACGATGTTCCTGGCCGGTGTCGTGGGCGCGCTCGTCGTCATAGCCGCCGCCGTGTTCCTGACCGACTTCGGCAAGGACGACAAGGGCAACGAAGGCGCCAAGCCGCCGGCGTCACCCAGCACCACCGACAAGGACCTGCCCGACGGCGTCGAGTGCAGCGGCAAGAGCTGCACCGGCAAGGACCCGGAGACCATGGGCTGCGGCGGCGAGTTGGCGGCCACGTCGACGCGCGCGACGGTGGGCAAGGCTCTGGTCGAGGTCCGCTACAGCAAGACGTGCGGGGCGGCGTGGGCGCGTATCACCCAGGCGGCTCCGGGCGACAAGGTCACGATCTCCGGCGACGGCGCGAAGCAGAACGGCACCGTGAACGCGGACTTGGACGCGTACACGCCGATGGTGGCCGTCAAGGACGGTGCGTCGGCTGAGGCGTGCGCGACCCTCAAGGCGGGCCAGACCGGCTGCACGAAGTAAGAACGGGGGAGTGCACCCGGCCGGGGGTGGCCGGGTGCAAGGGGTGACCGACGGGAGATGGCGGCCACCACCTCAGGGGGGGGGGAGCGTGGCGGCCGCCTGGGGGTGTGACCACTCCCGTGGGGGTACTGCTGCGTGTGCCCTCACTCGCCGAAGACATGCCTGTCGATTTCGCAGAAATTTCGCGGGGGCCGAACGGAGCCCGTGGATCGTGGTCCGGCGGCACGGGTGGATCTTTGTGGGGTGGGCCACACCCTCCCGGGGTTCGGCGGTCGGCGGGGCGCGATAGCCTGAGCGGCGGATCTCTCTTGATGCCAAGAGATCGATCATCGAGGGCGTCGGTGGGGATCCAGCACAAGGGGACCCCGCACAAGGGGCAGGGACCCTCACCGCCAGCTGTCTTACGGAGATCGCCATGACCCGCACTCCCGTGAATGTCACCGTCACCGGCGCGGCCGGCCAGATCGGCTACGCGCTGCTCTTCCGCATCGCGTCCGGCCACCTGCTCGGCGCGGACGTGCCGGTCAATCTGCGACTGCTCGAGATCACGCCGGCCCTGAAGGCCGCCGAGGGCACCGCCATGGAGCTCGACGACTGCGCCTTCCCGCTGCTGAACTCGATCGAGATCAGCGACGACCCGAACGTCGCCTTCGACGGCGCCAACGTCGCCCTCCTCGTCGGCGCCCGCCCCCGCACCAAGGGCATGGAGCGCGGCGACCTGCTCTCCGCCAACGGCGGCATCTTCAAGCCGCAGGGCAAGGCGATCAACGACAACGCCGCGGACGACATCAAGGTCCTCGTCGTGGGCAACCCGGCCAACACGAACGCGCTCATCGCGCAGGCCGCCGCCCCGGACGTACCGGCCGAGCGTTTCACCGCGATGACCCGCCTGGACCACAACCGCGCGCTGTCGCAGCTGGCGAAGAAGACCGGCTCGTCGGTCTCCGACATCAAGCGCCTCACCATCTGGGGCAACCACTCGGCCACCCAGTACCCCGACATCTTCCACGCGGAGATCGCCGGCAAGAACGCCCCGGACGTCGTGGGCGACCAGGCCTGGCTCGCCGACGAGTTCATCCCGACCGTCGCCAAGCGCGGCGCCGCGATCATCGAGGCCCGTGGCGCGTCCTCGGCTGCCTCCGCCGCCAACGCCGCCATCGACCACGTCCACACGTGGGTGAACGGCACGGCCGCCGGTGACTGGACCTCGATGGGTATCCCGTCGGACGGTTCGTACGGCGTTCCGGAGGGCCTCATCTCCTCCTTCCCCGTCACCACCAAGGACGGCAAGTACGAGATCGTCCAGGGCCTGGAGATCAACGAGTTCTCGCGCACGCGCATCGACGCGTCCGTGCAGGAGCTCACCGAGGAGCGCGAGGCGGTCCGCGGCCTCGGCCTCATCTAGTACGGCCCGCCCGTACGGTTCGTTCCGTACGCGCAGGTCTCCACCTCGCCCCCGGCAGCCGTTCGATCGGCAGCCGGGGGCGAGGTGCGTTCGGCCGGGGGGCGTTGTTCCCGTTGCCAAGCTGCTCGGCAATGTAGTACTTCTTATACATGAGCGAGCAAGTGCACAACAGGTTGGCGATGGTGCGCGCGGAGCGGAAAGTGTCGCGCCAGAGCCTGGCCGAGGCGGTGGGGGTCCACTACCAGACCATCGGCTACATCGAGCGCGGGCAGTACAACCCGAGCCTCGACCTGGCGCTGAAAATCGCGGTGTTCTTCGGGCTGCCGGTCGAGGCGCTGTTCTCCCTCGAACCGTTCCGCCCGCTCACGGACGAGGTCTACGGGAGGAGTCAGGGATGACGGACCAGCAGGTGACGGAGACGGGGGCGCGACCGATGACCGGGTACGACCGGCGGATGTTCGCGCTCATGAACCGGCGCGAGGCGGCGCCGATGTACGCCACCGCCGCGCGCAGGCGGTTTGCGGTCGGCGCCCACATCGCACTGACCGTGGCGAGTGAGGTGACCTGGCTGCTCACGGTCGTCGGCGACCAGCGCTGGGCGATGTGGACCATGCTCGGCCTTCTGCTGCCCTGGTGTCTCGCCACCGGAGTCATCAACGGCGCCACGCGCGGCCTTCTCGAACTGCGCGAACGCGCCCTGGACGAGCGGCAGCGCGCGGAGCGGGTCCGCGTCTCGGCGCGTGCCCGGCAGATCATGCTCTGGCTGCTGCTCGCGGCGGCGGCGGGGGCCGGGTTCGCCGCGTACCAGGGGTGGGACACCGACGGGCTGCTCTTCCCCGTCCTCTTCACCGCGTTCGTCGTGCACTGGCTGATGCCGCTGTGGGTGGCGGGGCTCGCGGTGCAGGACGAGCCCGCGGACTTCGACGAGGCCGGGGAGTAGCGCTCAGTACGTGTAGCGCTCAGTACGTGTTCGGCTTGTCCGTCACCTGGCCCCGCAGTTGGGACACGTCCACCGAGTCCTCGTCGGACGGGGTCTTCGACGGGACCGGCTTGTCGTAGTCGCCGAGTGTCAGCGTCGAGTCGGTCCCTCCGCCCTTCTCCGTGGCCTTGACCAGGTACGGGGTGCCTTCCGTCGCGACGTACAAGGTGGTCGTCCTGCCGTCCTCCCTGCCGGACACGGGGATCGCGGACGTGCCGTCGACCTTGGTCGTCCCGCCCTTGTTCAAGGCCGTGTTGCCGTCGGACTTGTTCTTCACCTCGTCCTGGATCGCGTTGAGGTCGCAGACCCCGGCCATGTCCTTGAACAGGGCGTCGTCGGTCGTGCCGTACAGATAACGGTCCCCGATCACCTCGGCCGTGGCCTCGCCCTGGCCGCCGGGGAGCTGGGCCTTCCAGAAGGCGCGGTCGGGCTTCATCCAGACCTTCTTGCCTTGCTTGATCAGCTCCAGGCCGCCGCCGTCGTCGGCCATGCGCAGCGATCCGACGCAGTTGTCGTCCTGGTCCAGGGTGAGGTCCATGGAGACCGGTTCGTCGCCCTCCGTGTCCGTGCCCCTCTGCTCCAGCTTCAGGTGAACCGACTTCGCGTCGAGCAGTTCCCGCTCCGCCTTGTCGGAGATCTCCTGGGCGCTCAGATCCTCCGTGTCGGCGAGGGCGACAGCCGGTGCGACCAGCAACGCAGCCGCCGTAAAGGTCGCCGTGCAGGCCGCGGTGGACCAAGCGTGTCTCCTGGATATTCCACGCATAGCGCCACCTCCATGGCAAACCCCTCTTCGAGCGTACGTTTCGCCCCAGGTGCCTGCACGCGCAGTGACACAGCGCACTTTCAGTTATGTAATGCGCATGGTTTCTCCGCCTCGGGGCATGTGCACCCGGCTACCGCGAGTGACAGGCGGGGCGTATGACAGGAATGGAAGGCAAACGGGACGTGTCCGCACAACAGACCATCCACGTGGGCGGAGAGTGGCTGCACGCCCTCTCCGGCGCCACACGCGAGATCCTCGACCCGGCGGATGCCAAGCCGTTCGCTCTGATCGCCGAGGGCGGCACCGAGGACACCGACGCGGCCATCGCCGCCGCACGTCAGGCGTTCGACCACGGACCGTGGCCGGCCACGCCCGTCGCCGAACGGGCCGCACTGCTGCGCCGCGTGGCAGACCTCCTCGTACGCGACCGGGAGAAGATCGGGCTCCTGGAGAGCCGCGACGCCGGCAAGACCGTCGAGGAGGGACGCGTCGACGTCGACTGCGTCGCCGACGCCTTCCGCTACTTCGCCGACCTGGTGATCGGCGAGGGCGCGGGCCGCGTCGTCGACGCCGGGTCCGACGACATCCACAGCGTGGTCGTGCACGAGCCGGTCGGCGTCTGCACGATGATCACGCCCTGGAACTACCCGCTCCTCCAGGCAAGCTGGAAGATCGCCCCCGCGCTCGCCGCGGGCAACACCTTCGTCATCAAGCCGAGTGAGGTCACTCCGCTGACGACGGTCGCGCTGATCGAGCTGCTCGTCGAGGCGGGCCTCCCGGCCGGCGTCGCGAACATCGTGACAGGACCCGGCCACACGGTCGGCGCACGCCTGTCCGACCACCCCGACGTCGACCTGGTCTCCTTCACCGGCGGCCTCGTCTCCGGCACCAAGGTCGCCCAGGCCGCGGCCCTCGGCGTCAAGAAGGTCGCCCTCGAACTCGGCGGCAAGAACCCGAACGTCGTCTTCGCCGACGCCTGCGCCACCGAAGAGGGCTTCGACACCGCCGTCGACCAGGCGCTGAACGCCGCCTTCATCCACAGCGGGCAGGTCTGCTCCGCCGGTGGCCGCCTCATCATCGAGGAGTCGGTCCGCGAGCGCTTCGTCGCCGAACTCGCCCGCCGCGCCAGCCGCATCAAGCTCGGCCGCGGCACGGAGGACGGCGTGGAGTGCGGCCCGCTCGTCTCGCAGCAGCAGCGCGAGAAGACCGAGTCGTACGTCGCATCCGCACTGGAGGAAGGCGCGGTCCTGCGCACCGGCGGCAAGCGCCCCGAGCCCAGCGAAGTGCGCCCCGCGACCGGCTACTTCTACGAGCCGACCGTCCTGGACCAGTGCCACCGCGAGATGCGCGTCGTGCGCGAAGAGGTCTTCGGCCCGGTCCT
Organism: Streptomyces sp. NPDC033180; assembly: GCF_055577645.1. NCBI lineage: Bacteria > Bacillati > Actinomycetota > Actinomycetes > Kitasatosporales > Streptomycetaceae > Streptomyces > Streptomyces sp. NPDC033180. Next base: position 224,200 of record NZ_JBVIPU010000008.1, read on the forward strand.
GACCGTCGAGACCTTCCGCACCGAGGACGAGGCCGTCGCGCTCGCCAACGACACCGAGTACGGCCTCGCGGGCGCCGTATGGACCAACGACGCCGGCCTCGGCCGCCGCATGGCACGGCGCCTGCGCCACGGCACGGTCTGGATCAACGACTTCCACCCCTACCTGCCGCAGGCGGAGTGGGGCGGCTTCGGCAAGAGCGGCGTCGGGCGCGAGCTCGGACCCGCCGGGCTCGCCGAGTACCGCGAGTCCAAGCACATCTACCAGAACCTCGCCCCGCGGCCGGTCCGCTGGTTCGCGGGCTGAGGCCCGAAGCGCAGAGGCGTGCGCGGGGGCGGCGGTCCCGCCCCCGCGCACGTGTATGTCCGTCACTCCGAGCACCCCCCGCTCTATACGCGCAAGCACCTTGCATCACACCTCGCAGGAAGAGGAGCAGCACGCATGGCTGAGACCACTGAGTACGACTACGTCATCGTCGGTGGCGGAACCGCAGGGTCGGTGATCGCGTCCCGGCTCACCGAGGACCCGGGCGTCACCGTCGCCGTCATCGAGGGCGGGCCCAGCGACATCGACCGGGAGGACGTCCTCACGCTGCGCCGCTGGCTCGGCCTGCTCGGCGGCGACCTCGACTACGGCTACACCACCACCGAGCAGCCGCGCGGCAACTCGCACATCCTGCACAGCCGCGCCAAGGTCCTCGGCGGCTGCTCGTCGCACAACACCCTGATCTCCTTCAAGCCGCTGCCCTCCGACTGGGACGAGTGGGAAGAGGCGGGCGCCGCCGGCTGGGGCGCCAAGTCGATGGACCCCTTCTTCGGCAAGCTGCGCAACAACATCGTGCGCGTCGCCAAGAAGGACCAGAACCAGATCGCCACCGACTGGGTCGAGGCGAGCAAGAGCGCGCTCGGCGTCCCCGAGGTCGTCGGCTTCAACGACAAGCCCTTCGACGAGGGCGTCGGCTTCTTCGACCTCTCGTACCACCCGGAGAACAACAAGCGTTCCTCCGCCTCCGTCGCCTACCTCCACCCCCACATGGAGGCCGGCGACCGCCCGAACCTCCACCTGTTCCTGGAGACCTGGGCCACCAAGCTGGACCTGGACGGCAAGACCGCGCGCGGCGTCCACATCCGCGCGAAGGACGGCGCCGAGCAGCTGCTCACCGCCCGCCGCGAGGTGCTCGTCTGCGCGGGCGCCGTCGACACGCCCCGACTGCTCATGCACTCCGGCATCGGCCCGGCGAAGGACCTCGAAGCCCTCGGCATCCCCGTCGTGCACGACCTGCCGGGCGTCGGCGAGAACCTCCTCGACCACCCCGAGTCGGTCATCGTCTGGGAGACCAACGGGCCGATCCCCGGCAACTCCGCGATGGACTCCGACGCGGGCCTCTTCGTCAAGCGGGACCCGGACCACAAGGGCCCTGACCTGATGTTCCACTTCTACCAGATCCCGTTCACGGACAACCCGGAGCGCCTGGGCTACGAACGCCCGGAGCACGGCGTCTCGATGACGCCGAACATCCCCAAGTCCCGTGCGCGCGGCCGCGTCTACCTGACGTCGGCCGACCCCGAGGTGAAGCCCGCCCTCGACTTCAAGTACTTCGAGCACGACGAGAACGGCGTCGACTACGACGGTCAGACCCTCGTCGACGGCATCAAGCTGGCCCGCAAGGTCGCGCAGGCCGAGCCCTTCGCCAAGTGGCTCAAGCGCGAGGTCTTCCCCGGCCCCGACGTCACCGACGACGCCGAGATCAGCGAACTCGTGCGCAAGGCCGCGCACACCGTCTACCACCCGGCGGGAACCTGCCGCATGGGTGCCGCCGCGGACGAACTCGCTGTGGTCGACCCGGAGTTGAAGATCCGGGGACTTCAAGGAATCCGTATCGCGGACGCATCCGTCTTCCCGACGATGCCCGCCGTGAACCCGATGATCGGAGTGCTCATGGTCGGGGAGAAGTGTGCCGAGATGCTGGGTGGTGACGGCCGATGAGCGAGGCCTCAGTGAAGAAAACGGAAGACACGACGCAGCAGTCGAAGCAGGGGCCCGCGGACGGGCCCGTCTTCGCCGTCGAGAACCTCTGGAAGGTCTTCGGCCCGAAGGCCGACCGCATACCGGGCGACACGTCCGTCCATGACCTCACCCCCGCCGAACTGCGCGAGCAGACCGGCTGCACCGCCGCCGTGCGCGATGTGTCCTTCGAGGTGAAGAAGGGCGAGGTCTTCGTCGTCATGGGCCTTTCGGGCTCCGGCAAGTCGACGCTCGTACGCTGCCTCACCCGGCTCATCGAGCCGACATCGGGGTCCATCGCGATCGACGGCGAGGACGTCCTCGGCATGGACAAGGCACGCCTGCGCGAACTGCGCAGGCACCGCGCCGCCATGGTCTTCCAGCACTTCGGCCTCCTCCCGCACCGCACCGTCCTCGACAACGTCGCCTACGGCCTGGAGATCCAGGGCGTCGGCAAGGCCGAGCGCCGCGCCAAGGCCCTCGAAGTCGTCGCCAAGGTCGGCCTCGAAGGCCTCGAGCAGCGCAAGCCCGGACAGCTCTCCGGCGGCCAGCAGCAGCGTGTCGGCCTGGCCCGCGCCCTCGCCGTCGACCCCGAAGTCCTGCTCTTCGACGAGCCGTTCAGCGCCCTCGACCCGCTCATCCGCCGCGACATGCAGGAAGAAGTCATCCGCCTGCACCGCGAAGAGGGCCGCACGATGGTCTTCATCACCCACGACCTCAGCGAGGCCCTGCGCCTAGGCGACCGCATCGCGCTGATGCGCGACGGCCGCATCGTGCAGCTCGGCACGCCCGAGGAGATCGTCGGCTCCCCGGCCGACGACTACGTACGCGACTTCGTACGGGACGTGGCGCGCGCCGACGTGATGAGCGTGCGCACCGCCATGCGTCCCGCCGACGCCGACGAGCAGGAGCGCGGCCCGGCGCTCGCGCCGGACGCCAAGGTCGCCGACGCCATCGAGGCCGTCGCCAAGTCCGGCTTCCCGGTGCGCGTGATGGACGGCCCCCGCTGCCTCGGAGTCGTCGACCACGAGGCGCTTCTCGGCGTCGTCGCGGGCGTGGCCCCGGCGGACGGGCGTGTGACGAAGCCCGACAAGGGGCGCTCCGATACCGGCGAGGTGGTCGCCTGATGGCCACCGCCACCGCTTCGACTCCCGTACGCGACACGGGAATCGGCGCGCTCCTGCGCCACCGTGCCGTCGGCAAGCTCCTGTTGCTCGCCGTCGCCGCGGCGATCCTCGTCCCCATCGTCAACGCCAAGTGGGCGTCCGGCGCCTGGCCCGGCGCGCTCACCGTCGACCTGACGGAGCCGCTCGGCAAGACCACCGACTGGATCATCGACAACCGCGACAGCCACCCGCTGTTCGTCTACGTCCTCGGCAACATCTCCAACGGCATCGTGCTCTCCATCCGCGGCGTCTACCTGGTGCTGCTCGCGGCCGGCTGGGCCGGAGTGAGTGTCGGCGCCGCCCTCGTCGCCTGGCGTGTGGCGGGCGTGCGGCTCGCGCTCCTTGCCGGCGCCTCGTTCGGCCTGTGCGGACTGCTCGGCATGTGGGTGCCGACGATGCAGACGCTGTCCCTGATGATCGTGGCCGTCCTCGTCTCCGTCGTACTCGGCATGCTGCTCGGCCTTGCCGGCGGTCTCAACGACCGGGTCTTCCGCATCCTGCGGCCGGTCCTCGACACCATGCAGGTGCTCCCCGCCTTCTCGTATCTGCTGCCCGTCGCCCTGGTCTTCGGCATCGGCGTGCCCGCCGCGGTCATCGCGACCGTCGTCTACGCGGCACCGCCGATGGCCCGGCTCACGGCGCTCGGCCTGCGCGGCGCCGACGGCGGCGTGATGGAAGCGGTGACGTCGCTCGGCACCACCGCCCGCCAGCGCCTGCTCTCCGCGCGCCTCCCGCTGGCCCGCAAGGAACTGCTTCTCGGCCTCAACCAGACGATCATGATGGCCCTCGGCATGGCCGTCATCGCGTCGATGATCGGCGGCGCCGGTCTCGGTGACCGCGTCTATCAGGCCCTCGGCTCGGTGGACGTCGGAGCCGCGCTCGCGGCCGGCATCCCGATCGTGCTGCTCGCCGTGGTCCTCGACCGCGTGACGGCCGCCGCGGGGGAGCGGCTCGGCGCCAACACCGAGGACAACTCGCCGCTGCGCGGCCGGCGCGGCTGGTCCGTGGCAGCGGCGGCCGTCGTCGTGGCCGCGCTCGCCGCGCGCTTCGCGGACCGCCTGGAGTGGCCCGAGAGCTGGGTCGTGAACATCGCCGAGCCGGTGAACACCGCCAAGGAGTGGATGGTCGACCACATCTACACCGGCGTGCCCGTCGTCGGCGGCACCGCCGACTGGGCCGCCCACTTCACCACGTGGGTCCTCGACCCGATCCGTGACGGTCTCCAGGGCCTGCCCTGGTGGTCGGTGCTCCTCATCATCGCTGCCCTCGCCTGGCTGATCGGCACCTGGCAGACCGCGCTCACCGCCGTCCTCGCCATGGCGGCGACCGGCGTACTCGGCGTGTGGAAGCCGTCCCTCGACACCCTCGCGCAGGTCCTTGCCGCCGTCGCCGTCACCGTGGTCCTCGGCTTCGCGATCGGCATCGCCGCGGCGCGCAGTCCGCGACTGGAGGGGCTCCTGAGGCCCGTACTCGACGTCTTCCAGACGATGCCGCAGTTCGTGTACCTGATCCCGGTCGTGGCCCTCTTCGGCATCGGCCGGGCCCCCGCGGTCGCCGCGGCCATCGTGTACGGGCTGCCCGCCGTCATCCGCATCACCACGCAGGGCCTGCGCCAGGTCAACGCCGCCGCCATGGAGTCGTCACACTCCCTCGGCGCCACCAGCTGGCAGCAACTGCGCCAGGTCCAGCTGCCGCTGGCCCGCCCGGCGCTCCTGCTCGCCGTCAACCAGGCGGTCGTCCTGATCCTCGCCGTCGTCGTCATCGGCGGTCTGGTGGGCGGTGGGGCACTCGGTTACGAAGCGGTGTTCGGCCTCGCGCAGGGCGACCTGGCCACGGGTCTCGTGGCGGGTGTGGCGATCGTGTGCCTCGGTCTCATGCTCGACCGGGTCACGCAGCCGACGACACGCCGGGAACACAGCTCGAAGAAGGGTGCGTGACATGCGAGTACGTACGCGTGTGATGAGTGCAGCCACCGCGGGCTGCGCCCTCCTTGCCCTCTCCGGCTGCGCCTCCGACATGACCAAGCAGGCGTCCCCGTACGCCAATGCCGAGGGCGCCAAGACCGTGACGCTGTCGGTCCAGTCCTGGGTCGGCGCGCAGGCGGACGTGGCCGTCGCCGAGTATCTGCTCAAGCACGAGCTCGGGTACCGCGTCGACAAGGTCCAGATCGACGAGGTCCCCGCCTGGGACGCGCTCAGCCAGGGCCGCGTCGACGCGATCATGGAGGACTGGGGCCACCCGGACCAGGAGCAGCGGTACATCAAGGACAAGAAGACGATCGTCCCCGGCGGCGACGTGGGGGTCACCGGGCACATCGGGTGGTACGTCCCGACGTACTTCGCGAAGAAGCACCCGGACGTCACCAATTGGAAGAACCTCAACAAGTACGCGAAGGACTTCCGCACCTCCGAGAGCGGCAGCAAGGGCCAGCTCATGGACGGCTCCCCGTCGTACGTCACGAACGACAAGGCCCTGGTGAAGAACCTCGGCCTGGACTACGAGGTCGTCTTCGCGGGGTCCGAGGCGGCGCAGATCACGCAGATCGAGCAGTTCGCCAAGCAGCAGAAGCCGTTCCTGACGTACTGGTACAAGCCGCAGTGGCTGTTCGAGAAGGTGCCGATGACGGAGGTGAAGCTGCCCGAGTACAAGGAGGGCTGCGACGCCGACCCCGTCAAGATCAAGTGCGCCTATCCGCACACGCCCCTGCAGAAGTACTTCAACGCCGACTTCGCCAAGAAGGGCGGCGACGCGGCGGAGTTCCTGAAGAACTTCAAGTGGTCGGAGGAGGACCAGAACGAGGTCTCGCTGATGATCGCGGACAAGAAGATGGCGCCGGAGGACGCGGCGGAGGCTTGGGTCGCCGACCATGAGCGGAAGTGGCGGGGCTGGCTGCCGAAGTAACCGCAACGCGCCGGTGCCGGGCTCCCAAAGCCGGGAGCCCGGCACCGGCGCGTCACATGCCGAGGTAGTGGCTGAGCGCGTGCTCGACCTCAGCCATCTCATGTCGGTCGAGGTAGTGCACGGGGTCGCCGTGGACGTACGTGACGTCGACGGAGCGGATCTGGTCCACGAGCAGTCGGGTCAGGGTGCCGGCGATCTCCAGTTCCGGACGGAATACCGCCGCTTGCGCGCCGGTGGATGTCGGGATGATCGTCGCGACGTTCCAGGGCATGGAGGTGGGGCTGAGCACGAGCCCGTACCGACGCCCACGCTGCTCGTGCCCGCGCTTGGCATCGCCGAGATCAACCCGGTAGACGGCTCCCCGGATCACCAGGCGTCCGGTTCCGTGGAGAGGTCTTCGTCCGCCAGACGTTCCGCCGCCGCTCGCGCCTCGGTCATCCACTCCTCGCGCTCGAGGAGACGCAAGGCGCGGCGGATGACGTCACTCGTGCTGTCGCCGCCTCGCATGGCGGCCTTGATGATGCGCTCGTCCGCCTCCGTGGGCCTGAACCCTATGGTGCTCGCCATGTAGGCCAGCGTAGTCCCGTGTCGAGCATCTGTGCAACATTTGTTTAACGCGCGGACGCGCGGACGCGTGGGCTCTCAGCCAGGCATTCAACGGCGCCTCCACGGCTACCCCAGCTCCGCGGCGATGGTCCGCAACGCCTCCGTCGCCCGGATCTGCAGGCCGGGGCCGAACGTGATCCGCGTGGCGCCGAGCGAGCCGAGTTCCCGGAGGGAGGGGCCGCCGGGCTTGGCCACCGCGTTGATCGGTCCCTCGACGCCCGCCCGCAGCGCCGGCAGCGCCTCCGGAGGCGCCATGATCGGGTAGACACAGTCCGCGCCGGCCTCGACGTACAGCCGAGCCCGCTCAACCGCCTGCCCGGGATCCGCGACGCCCCGGATGAACGTGTCCACCCGCGCGTTGAGGAACAGCCCCGGGCCCGCGGCGGACCGTACCTCCGCCAGCCACTCCGCCTGCTCACGCGGATCCCTGAGGGCCCCGCCCGAAGCGTTCGAGTCCTCCAGGTTGCAGCCGACCGCGCCCGTCTCCAGAAGCCGTTCCACCAGCTCCTTCGGCGGCAGCCCATAGCCGCCCTCGATGTCCGCGGAGACCGGAACGGCCCCGGCGACCGACCGTACGATCCGGGCCACCGCCGCGAACATCTCGTCCGGCGGCACCTCCCCGTCCGCGTACCCGAGCGACGCCGCGACCCCCGCGCTCGGCGTCGCGAGTGCGGGGAACCCGGCATCCACGAAGACCCGTGCGCTGGCCGCGTCCCACGGCCCGGGCAGGACCAGCGGGTCGCCGGGCGCGCGCCCGCGATGCAGCGCGCGGAATTCGTCCCCGAGGCTCACGGCGCGTACCCTCCCGGCTCGATGCGGCGGCTGACCATCAGCCGGTTCCAGCTGTTGATGACGGTGATCACCCCGATGAGATGGGCGAGTTCGGCCTCGTCGAAGTGCTTCGCCGCCGCCTCGTACGCCGCGTCGGGGACGAACCCGTCCGTCAGGACCGTGACCGCGTCGGTCAGCGCGAGAGCGGTCCGCTCCCGCTCGCTGAAGAGCTCACCCGCCTCCGCCCACGCGTTGAGGAGCGCGATCCGCTTCGTCGTCTCGCCGTTCTTCACAGCGATGTCCACATGCATGTCCAGACAGAACGCGCACGCGTTGATCTGTGAGGCGCGCATCATCACGAGCTCGGCGAGAACAGGGTCGCCGAGCCCCTTCTTCGCGGCAGCGCTCAGCGCGGACAGCGCGCTCGCGACGCCCTTGTCGAGGTGGGTGGTCCGAGCGCTCACTTGTGGTCTCCGGCCTTGTAGTGGCCCGGCACCTGACGCGTCGAGACGCCGAAGCGGTTCCACGCGTTGATCACGGTGATCGCGGCGATCAGCTGCGTCAGCTCCTGCTCGTCGAAGAGGGCCGCGGCCCTGTCGTACACCTCGTCCGGCACGAAGCCGTCCGTCAGGACGGTGATCGCCTCGGCCAGCTCGATCGCGGCGACCTCCTTCGCCGTGTAGAAGTGCCGCGACTCCTCCCACGCGCTGAGCTGGATGATCCGCTCCACGCTCTCGCCCGCCGCGAGCGCGTCCTTGCTGTGCATGTCGACGCAGAGCGCGCAGTGGTTGAGCTGCGAGGCGCGGATCTTCACGAGCTCCAGGATCACCGGGTCGACGCCCTTACGGGCCGCCGCGTCGAGCCGGACCATCGCCTTGAACACCTCGGGGGCGTGCTGGTGCCAGTCGAGGCGGGGCGTGTGCTCGTGGAGGTGTTCCGCGGTCTTCCGCGGCTGTCCGTGGGTGTTGTCGATCGTCGTCATGACATCGACCGTACGGGCACAATAGCCCACCGGTATGGTCCATTCCCATGGAAGAATCCTGGGCCACTCTGGGCGTCGACCTCCACCTGGAGACCGGGGGAGAGGCGACGCGCTCCGGCGTACGCAAGGGCCTCACGGACGCCCTGCGTGAAGCGGTGCGCGGCGGCAGGCTCGCCCCCGGCACCCGCCTCCCCTCGTCCCGCTCCCTCGCCGTCGACCTGGGCATCGCCCGCAACACCGTCGCCGACGCGTACGCGGACCTCGTCGCCGAGGGCTGGCTCACCGCACGCCAGGGCTCGGGCACCCGCGTCGCCGCACGCGCCGTGCCGCGCCCCGCCGAGCCCGCACCGCACCGCAGGGCCGCGGGCAGCCCGACGTACGACCTGATGCCGGGCACCCCCGACCTCTCCTCGTTCCCGCGCGCCGCCTGGCTCAAGGCCGCGCGCCGGGCCCTGGCAACCGCCCCGAACAACGCCCTCGGCTACGGCGATCCGCGTGGCCGCATCGAGCTGCGCACCGCCCTCGCCGACTACCTCTCCCGGGCGCGCGGCGTGCACGCGGACCCGGACCGCATCGTCATCTGCGCCGGGTTCGCGCAGGGACTGAGAGTGCTGGGCGGTGTGCTGCGGGCGCGCGGTCTGCGGGAGATGACGGTCGAGTCGTACGGCCTCGACGTGCACTGGCATCTCCTGCAGCGGGCCGGACTGCGGACGAGGCCGCTGCCCTTCGACGAACTGGGCACCTCCACAGCCGAGTTGGAGGCAGGCTCGGCCAAGGTCGCGCTTCTGACGCCCGCCCATCCGTTCCCCATGGGGGTTCCGCTGCACCCCGACCGGCGCGCGGCCGCCGTCGAATGGGCGCGGCGCGCGGGCGGTCTGATCCTGGAGGACGACTACGACGGTGAGTTCCGCTACGACCGGCAGCCGGTGGGCGCGCTCCAGGGCCTTGACCCCGACCGCGTGGTCTATCTCGGCACGGCGAGCAAGTCCCTCGCCCCCGGCCTCCGGCTCGGCTGGATGGTGCTTCCGGAGCCGATCGCCGCCGAGGTCATCGAGGCGAAGGGGGGCGCGGAGTGGGCCTGCGGGGCGCTGGACCAGCTGACACTCGCGGAGTTCATCACGTCGGGCGCGTACGACCGCCACGTGCGGGGCGCACGCCTGCGCTACCGGCGTCGACGGGACCAACTGGTCGCCGCGCTTGCCGCACGGGCACCGGAGGTGCGGGCCACGGGGATCGCCGCGGGACTGCACGCGGTACTCGAACTCCCGCCGGGCACGGAGCGATCGGTGGTGCAGGCGGCCGGCTGGCAACGCCTCGCCGTGCAGGGACTCGCGAGCTTCCGCCACCCTGCCGCGCGGCCCCCGGCACGGGACGCGCTGGTGGTGGGGTACGGGACCCCGGCGGACCATGGGTGGGCGGGGGCGCTGGAAGCGTTGTGCAGGGTACTGCCGTAGGGCTGAACCGGCTGTGCGCACCGCCAGCGCCGGCTCCGCAGCTGTGTGTGCCGTCAGTCAGCGCTGGCTCCGCAGCTGTGTGTGCCGTCAGTCAGCGCTGGCTCCGCAGCTGTGTGTGCTGTCAGTGCCGGCTCTGCAGCTGTGCGTGCCGTCAGTCAGCGCCGGCTCTGCAGCTGTGCGTGCCGTCAGTCAGCGCCGGCTCCGCAGCTGTGTGTACTGTCAGCGCCGGTTCCGCAGCTGTGTGTACCGCCATCACCGGCTCCGCAGCTGTGTGTACCGTCAGCGCCGGCTCCGCAGCTGTGTGTACCGTCAGCGCCGGCTCCGCAGCCGTGTGCACCCACCATCACCGGCTCCGCAGCCGTGTGCACCGCCATCACCGGCTCCGCAGCTGTGCGTACTGTCATCACGGGCTCCGCAGCCGTGCGCACCGCAATCACCGGCTCCGCCGAGTTCGTCCTCAAACGCCGGACGGGCTGATGGGTTCCACCCCCTCCGCAGGAGCCGGCGGCTCGCCGAACCGCGCCAGCGCCAACGCCCCCACCACAGCCACCACGAACCCCAGCACCGCGACCCATTCCATCCCGCCCCGGGTCCGATCCCCGAGCCACACCACCCCCACCACCGCGGGCCCGATCGTCTCCCCGATCACCATCCCCGCGGTGGCGGTCGTCACCGACCCCCGCTGCAAAGCGGACGTGAGCAGCAAGAACGCAGCCCCGCCGCCCACCAGCAGGGCGTAGGCAGCGGGGTTGGCCGCCAACGCCCCCGGCGAGACACCGTCGATCAGCCGCACTGCCACCTCCACCACCCCGAACCCGAGCCCCGCCCCGAGCCCCAGGGCCAACGCCCGCGCACGGCCGGGCAGCCTCCCCGCCACGGCCCCCAGCACCAGAACCCCCACCGCCACGCCCAGCATCACGTACCGCAGAGTCGTCGACCCGACGTCATCCCCCTCGTCCCCCGAAGCGAGCCCCAGCAGCGCGAGCCCCGCGCACACCACCCCCACCGCCGCCCACTCCACCCCGCTCAACCGCACCCGCAGCAACCGTGAGGCCACCACCGCCGTGACGGCGAGGCTCGCGGCGAGCGCCGCGCCGACGGCGTAGATCGGGATGGAGCGCAGCGCCACGATCTGCAGCAGGAATCCGAGCCCGTCGAGCCCGAGCCCCACGATGTACCGCCACTGCTTCGCCGCGCGCAGCAGCAGCGCGGGGTCGACCCCGGACCCCGTCCCCGGCGCCGTGGCGCGCGCGGCGATGGCCTGGAAGACGGAGGCCGTGCCGAAGCAGACCGCTGAACCGAGTGCGCAAATCATCCCAAGAGACACGAAGTGACTGTAGAGGAAGGGGATTCGGCTGAGCCGGTTGGCGTGGCGCGCGGGCCCTTACCTACGCTGATCGCCGAACACGCTTTGACACATGTACGACAACGGGGAGCTGTAGAGCAGATGGCGGCTGAGCAGCAGGAACTCAAGCGCGAGCCGAAGCAGGAACTCAAGCACGAGCCGAAGCAGGAGCCGAAGCAGAGGGCGCAGCGGCGCAGGCTGCGGTCCAGCACGGTCGTACTCGGCGGAATGGGTGTCCTCGCGGCGGCCCTGACCTCGTGCGGCTCCGAACCGGACAAGCGGTGCGTGGACCGCGACAGTTACGACTACCTCACCGGCTACAAGATCGTCGCCGACAAGAACTGCAAGAGCGGTTCGTCCTCCGGCTCCTCCTCCTCGTACGGCAAGGGGCGTCAGACCGGCGGAAGTTCGTACGGGGCCGGCACCGGAACCGGCACGGGCAAGTCCGGTCGCATGGAAGCCGACTGGTACTACGACGCGGACATCGAAGGCCGCCGCGCCGACTACGGCACGTTCAGCCGCAGTGAGGCCGTCGACCGTGACGGCTTCGGCTGCTCGGGCAGCGGCAGCGGCGGCGGCTGAGCGGGACCCGAGACCGAGTTCCGAGACGCTGACCCAGACCCACCTCCAGCCCCAGACCAGCCCCAGACCCACCCCCAGACCCGAGACCGAGACCCGAGACCGTGGAACGCCGTACCCTCACCCCCCGCCCCGGCTGGCAGCAGACCGTCGAGGACCAGGGGCTCATCTACCCCCTCACCCGCTACCCCGACGACTCGCTACGCCCCTACTGGGACGAGTCCGCCTGCTACGTCTTCTCGCTGCCCGAGGTGGAAGCCCTCGAAGAGGTCGTCGAGGAGCTGCACGCGATGTGCCTCGCGGCAGCCGAGCACATCGTCACGCGGGGCCGTCTCGCCGATCTCGGCATCACGGACCCCCGAGTGGCCGACGCGGTCACCGAGGCCTGGCACCGCCGCACCGAACTCCCCTCCCTCTACGGGCGGTTCGATCTGCACTACGAAGGTACGAGCGGCGGCCCGGCCAAGATGCTGGAGTACAACGCCGACACCCCCACCTCCCTGGTCGAGGCCGCGAGCCCCCAGTGGTTCTGGATGGAGGAGTGCTTCCCGGGCGCCGACCAGTGGAACTCCCTCCACGAGCGCCTCGTCGACGCCTGGAAGAAGCAGGCCGCGCTGCTTCCGCCCGGCGGCCCGCTGTACTTCGCGCACTCGGCGGGTGACGAGCTGGGCGAGGATCTGATGACGGTCGCGTATCTGCGCGAGACCGCGCAGCAGGCCGGGCTCGACACCGAGGCGATCTCCATGGAGGACATCGGCTGGGACCGGCTGTCGCGGCGCTTCGTCGACAAGAAGCTCGGCTTCATCCGCAGCTGCTTCAAGCTCTATCCGTGGGAGTGGCTGACCACCGACCGCTTCGCCCCGCATGTCCTGGAGACCCTCGACAACGGCGGCGGCACCGGCTCCACGCTGTGGATCGAGCCCGCCTGGAAGATGCTCCTCTCCAACAAGGCGCTGCTGGCGGTGCTCTGGGAGCTGTACCCGGGCCACCCGAACCTCCTGCCCGCCTACCTGGACGGCCCCCGGGAGCTCGCTTCCGGCCGAGGCTACGTCGCCAAACCCCTCCTCGGCCGCGAGGGCGCCGGGGTCACGGTCCACCCACCGGGTGCGGCGCCCGCGATCCGCGAAGAGGCGTGCTGTTACCAGGAGTTGGCGCCGCTGCCCGACTTCGACGGCAATCGCGTGGTGCTCGGTGCGTGGGTCGTCGAGGACGAGGCGGCGGGGCTCGGCATCCGGGAGTCGGCGGGCCTGATCACGGACGAGTACGCGAGGTTCCTGCCGCACGTCATTCTCTGAGGTCTTCCGGGGGCCTGGCGAAGTCCCGCGAGTACGCTGCCGGTTGATCGAATGACGCACTCGGAGGCGAACCGAACATGGCCGACAGCAGGATCAACACCACGCAGCCTCACACGGCCCGGATCTGGAACTACTGGCTCGGCGGCAAGGACAACTACCCCGTCGACCAGGCCGCCGGGGACCAGATCCGCGCGCTGCACCCCGGCATCGGCGCGTACGCGCTGGCCGACCGGCAGTTCCTCGGGCGTGCCGTGAGCCACCTCGTGACCGAGTGCGGCATCCGGCAGTTCCTCGACATCGGCACCGGACTGCCGACCGCCGACAACACCCACGAGGTCGCCCAGCGGATCGCCCCCGAGTCGCGTGTCGTCTACGTGGACAACGACCCGTTGGTCCTCACCCACGCGCGCGCCCTGCTCACCAGCACCCCGGAGGGCAGGACCGACTACCTCGACGAGGATCTGCGCAACGTCGAGGCGATCCTCGAACACGCTGCCAAGACACTGGACTTCGACCGCCCGGTCGGGCTGATCCTGCTCGGAGTCGTCATCTTCATCGGCGACGACTCCGAGGCGTACGGCATCGTGCGCCGCCTGCTCGACGCCCTGCCGGCCGGCAGCCACCTGGTCCTGTCGCACACGATCACCAGCCCTGAGATGCCCGACGTGGACGAGGCGGTGGCGTTCTGGAACGAGAACGGCACGCCCAAGCTGACGCAGCGCACACCCGAGCAGGTCGCCGCCTTCTTCGAGGGCTTGGAGCTCCTCGCGCCCGGAGTGGTGTCGTGCAACCGCTGGCGTGCGGAGGGGGAGGCGACGCCGGGCGTCGAGGACGTGGCCATGTTCGGCGGGGTGGGCCTCAAGCGCTGAGGCCCGGGCCACTCGGATCGGGGCCGGTGATTCCACGTCCGTCGAGTGCGGCGGGGCCGGTGAAACGGAGGCCGTCGAGTGCGGCGTCCGTCTCGTTGAACGCGGCCTCACCCGCGTTCAGCGAGTCGTAAACGAAGCGCACCGAGGCGTCGCCGATCCCGCAGACTCCGAGATGCCGACCCGCAGCGTACGCGTGACCGACCGTCTCGTCCCAGCCGAGCTCAGCGAACTGCTCCCCGCGGTCACGCCACCCCCGCCCCCCCTCGACTCACCGGACCCCGAGGAACCAGAGCCGCCGGCTGCCGGCCACCGGCCACCGGCCACCGGCCACCGGCCACCGGCCACCGGCTGCCGGCCGCCGGCCACCGGTGAACTAAGCCAGCACAGCGCGCAGTTGATCAAGCCCCCAGTCCAGGTCCTCCTTGCTGATCACCAGAGGTGGAGCGATCCGGATCGTCGACCCGTGGGTGTCCTTGACCAGCACACCCCGGTCCATCAGCTTCTCGGAGATCTCGCGGCCCGTGCCGTGCGACGGCTCGATGTCGACGCCCGCCCACAGCCCGCGGCCCCGGACCTGCGTCACCGCGCCCGTACCGGCAAGGAGCCCCAGCTCGGCGTGCAGATGCTCGCCCAGCTCGGTGGCCCGCTGCTGGAACTCGCCCGAGCTCAGCATCGCCACGACCTCCAGCGCCACCGCGCACGCCAGCGGATTGCCGCCGAACGTCGACCCGTGCTCGCCCGGCTTGAACACCCCCAGGACATCCGCGTCCGCCACCACCGCGGACACCGGCACGACGCCCCCGCCGAGCGCCTTGCCCAGGATGTACACGTCCGGGACCACACCCTCGTGCTCGCAAGCGAACGTCCTGCCCGTCCTGCCGAGCCCCGACTGGATCTCGTCCGCCATGAAGAGGACGTTCCGCTCCCGCGTCAACTCCCGCACGCCCTCCAGATATCCGGCCGGCGGCACCAGGACCCCGGCCTCTCCCTGGATCGGTTCGAGGAGCACGGCCACGGTGTTCTCCGTGACCGCGGCCCGCAACGCCGTCAGGTCGCCGTACTGCACGATTTCGAAGCCGGGTGTGTACGGACCGAAGTCCGCCCGCGCCTCGTGGTCCGTCGAGAAGCTGACGATGGTCGTGGTCCGCCCGTGGAAGTTGTCGCGAGCCACGACGATCTTCGCCCGCCCGTCGGGCACGCCCTTGACCTGATAGCCCCACTTCCTGGCGGTCTTCACCGCCGTCTCCACCGCCTCCGCCCCGGTGTTCATCGGCAGCACCATCTCCTTGCCGCACAGCTCCGCGAGCCGCGTACAGAACTCGGCGAACCGGTCGTGGTGGAAGGCCCGCGAGGTGAGCGTCACCCGCTCCAGCTGCGCCTTGGCCGCGTCGATCAGGCGGCGGTTGCCGTGCCCGAAATTCAGCGCCGAATACCCGGCCAGCATGTCGAGGTAGCGGCGCCCCTCGACGTCGGTCATCCAGGCACCCTCGGCGGACGCGACCACGATGGGCAGCGGGTGGTAGTTGTGCGCGCTGTGCGCTTCGGCCGAGGTGATGAACTCTTCGGTAGTCGACACGGGGTCTCCGTTCGTCCTGCGGCATGGGGCGGGTGTGGCGCCCAAGTTCTATCGTCGCTCGGATCGTGGACGAAGAAACCTGCCGACCCGGCGTGCCCGATAGGCTGGTCTCTACAGCACGGCGACTGGCGCACGGGGAACGGACCCCGAGGAAGCCGTGCGAGGCAGAACCTTCGAGGTGCCGACCGCCTGGGCACCCCGGGACCACGACCGGACACTCACCGCTCGCCCCGGAGGACGCCATGACTCACTCCCCTTCCTCGCATCCCGCTTCCTCGGATGCCGTTTCCTCGGATTCCGCGCTCTCCCCGGATCTCCCGAACGCCCTCAGCCACCCCGTCCTCGCAGCGCAGGACCCCGAGCTGTCCGCACTCGTCGCCGCCGAGGAACAACTCCAGGCCGACACCCTGCGCCTGATCCCCAGCGAGAACTACGTCTCCACCGCCGTCCTCGAAGCCTCCGGCACGGTCCTGCAGAACAAGTACAGCGAGGGCTACCCCGGCCGCCGCTACTACGAGGGCCAGCAGAACATCGACCCCGTCGAGCGCCTCGCCGTAGCCCGAGCCAAGTCCGTCTTCGGCGTCGAGCACGCCAACGTCCAGCCCTACTCCGGCTCCCCGGCCAACCTCGCCGTCTACCTCGCCTTCGCCGAGCCCGGTGACACCGTGATGGGCATGGCCCTCCCGATGGGCGGTCACCTCACCCACGGCTGGGGCGTCTCCGCCACGGGCAAGTGGTTCCGCGGCGTGCAGTACGGCGTCCGCCACGACACGGGCCGCATCGACTTCGACGAGGTCCGCGATCTCGCCCTCAAGGAACGCCCGAAGCTGATCTTCTGTGGTGGCACCGCCCTCCCTCGCACCATCGACTTCGCCGCCTTCGCCGAGATCGCCCACGAGGCGGGGGCCGTCCTCGTCGCCGACATCGCGCACATCGCCGGCCTGATCGCGGGCGGCGCCCACCCCTCACCGGTGCCGCACGCCGACGTGATCTCCACGACCACCCACAAGACCCTGCGCGGCCCGCGCGGCGCGATGCTGATGTCCCGCGAGGAGCACGCCAAGGCCATCGACAAGGCGGTCTTCCCCGGCCTGCAGGGCGGCCCGCACAACCAGACCACCGCGGCCATCGCCGTCGCCCTGCACGAGGCGTCGCAACCTTCCTTCCGCGACTACGCCCAGTCGATCGTAGCCAACGCCAAGGCCCTCGCCGAAGCGCTGCTCGCCCGCGGCTTCGACCTGGTCTCCGGCGGCACCGACAACCACCTGATCCTGATGGACCTCACCCCCAAGGACGTCCCGGGCAAGGTCGCCGCCAAGGCCCTCGACCGGGCCGGGATCGTCGTCAACTACAACACCGTGCCGTACGACCCGAGGAAGCCGTTCGACCCCTCCGGCGTCCGCATCGGCACCCCGTCGCTCACCTCCCGCGGTCTCGGGACGCAGCACATGCCGACCGTCGCCGACTGGATCGACCGAGGCGTAGCCGCGGCCCGTGCCGAAGATGAGGACGCCCTGACGAAGATCCGGTCCGAGGTCGCCGACCTGATGGCCGCCCACCCGGCCCCGGGGCTGCCGGGCCACTGACCCGCCGGGCCGAACAGCCGCTCCGGGTCGGCCAACTCACCGGCCGGGAGCGGCCGAAGCCCTCACGCGTCCCTCAACTCCTGCCGAGGGCCGTCCTCATGAGGCCGCCGCCCACGCGGCGAGGCAAGGAGCGGACGGCGCTCGGCGATCGGCCCCCGCAGCAGCAACGCACCCGCGGCCCCCGCCGCGGCGCCCGGTATCGCCCACCACCAGTCCGTGCCGCCATCACCCGCAGCGCCATGGCTCCGGTCACTCGCAGCCTGCCCGCCCTCGTCCCCGCCCCCGGCCTCCGAGCCGGACGCCGGCGGCGGGGCCGAGTCTGCCTTCGGCGGTATCGCATGGCTGCCCTTGTCCGTCGGCCCGCCCAGGACCCCGAGCTTCTCGAACAGCGCTGTCAGACGAACCGGGTCCTTCGCCTTGTGCCAGACGCCCTTCATGGACGCGACGTCCGTCGTCGTGTGGATCCACACGGTGTCGCCGCTCCCACCGCCCCTGCCGTCCTCGCCGTCCTCGCCGTCCTTGGACCCGGAGGCCACCGGATAGGCCCGGTCCACCCGCCACGGCCGCACGTCATGCATCATCCACGTCACATTGATCTGACGCCGTCCGTCGCCCATCGACAGGCCCGGCGGCTGCTCACGCTGTCCCTTGCCCAAGCCGTCGCCGAGGTAGCCGAGAGAGCTTTCCAGGTCCTCGTACTCCTTGGAGCTCGTATACAGCGCCGTGCTCTGGCCGCTCTCCGGGGCGACCACGAGGACGCTTGTCGACCCGCCCGCCACCGCCTGCGGGGCTCCCGCCACCAGCACCGCCAGCGTGGCCGCGAACCCCGCCACCGACCCGCACATTCCCCTTGCCGTCCGCATCCGCATGTCGATCCCCCAGCCGCTCTCCGGCACGACCCGTCCGCACCGCGTCACTTCTGGTACACCGCCCGAGCCGTTCAGGTTCCCGATTCGCCCGGCCGAACCGAAACCGACTTCCCGATCTCCAGCGCCCGCTCCTTCGACGCCACGCCTTCGAGCCGCAGCGTGAGCTCCGGCCCCTGAGTCCACAGGAGCGTCGGCCCCGCCGTCCGCTCGGAACGCGTCCACCGGTCGCCATCGCCCTCGATCATCCAGAACGTCAGCCGATGCGGGCGCGAGAACCACAGCCCCGTCTCCCGCCCGACCCGCACCCAGTCGGGATACTCCGTCACCCTCTTGCTGAAGCTCGGGTCCAGGCGTGCCCCGAACTCGTCGAGCCGTATCGTCCGGCCCTCGTCGCGCCAGCACAGCGTGACCAGGACGCGCGCGCCCGGCTCACGCGTCACCGCCACGGCGTCCGGAGCGCCGAGCACGCTCGGGACCGCCGGTGTGAATCCGGCCCGCCGCTCGGCCTCGGACAGGCTCACCGCGTCACCGCACCCCGGCACTCCGGCCTTGGTCGGCGGGGTCGCCGACGGGTCGTACCGCACCTCGACGCCGCCGAAGTCGAACCATTCGAAAACCGCGGCCCTCACCGGCGGTGTCAGCACCGCCGCCGTCAGGAGCCCGCACAGCGCAGCCATCAGGACCCGCCACCGCGCCCGCAGCCATGACCGCAGCCGGGAGAGGAGACCCGGCGGCTCGGGCACCGGGACCGGCACCGACTCCGCGATGATCTGCGCGATGACCCGCTCGGCCATCGATTCACCGCCGGGGTCGGTGCCACCGGCGGCGTCGAAGGAGCGGCCGAGTGCCCGCAGCTCCTCAGGAAGCCGACGGGCGCCCGGCTCGGCTCCCTCGGCGGCTTCCCCGTCCTGGCCGTCGCCCCGCTCACTCATGCCCGTCACCTCCTTCCGCACTCTGCGGCAGGATCCGCTCCAGCTTCCGCAGCGCGCGGTTCAGCCGGGACTTCACCGTGCCCCGCGGCCAGCCCAGCGCCTCGGCCGTCTCCGTCTCGTCCATCTCCAGGAGATAGCGGTACGTGACGACCAGGCGGTGCTCCTCGCTCAGCCGGTCGAGCGCGGCGAGCAGAGCCGTCCGACGCTCGTCCTGCAGCGCCGCCACCGCCGGGTCCGCCGATTCCGGTATCAGCGGTTCCGCCTCGACGAGGGCCGCCTCGCGTCCGGCGAGCGACCGCTGCCGCACCGCCGAACGCACTGTGTTCCTCGTCTCATTGGCGACGATCGACAGCAGCCACGGCTTGAACGCCGAGCCGTCCTTGAATCGCCCCAAGGAGCAGTACGCCTTGAAAAAGGCCTGCTGCACCACGTCTTCCGCGTCCGCTCCCGCCCCGAGTGCCGCGGCCGCCCTGAGCGCGAGCCCGGTGAAGGCGCGCACCAACTCCGCGTATGCCTCCGCCTCCCCGGCGCGCACACGCGCGATCACCGCACCCTCGTCGACGACGCGGCCCCCCTCCAGGACCTCCCCCTGTGCCCTCACACTCTTGATACACCGGCCGACCGGGATCGGTTCCGTATCCGCGACGACCGGATCGAAGAGAGGAAGACGGGAGAGGGGGAGGGAGGCAGGAGAGGGAGACAGGACAAGATCGCGGCACACCCGTCACACGTCTGTTTCCGAGCAATGAGAGACACCTGAGAGAATGGCTCCATGGCCCTTGATCGTCCCCGCGTGCTCTCCGGAATCCAGCCCACCGCAGGCTCGTTCCACCTCGGCAACTACCTCGGCGCGGTCCGCCAGTGGGTGGCGCTGCAGGAGTCCCACGACGCGTTCTACATGGTGGTGGACCTGCACGCGATCACGGTCCCGCAGGACCCGGCCGAGCTCCGCGCCAACACCCGGCTCGCCGCGGCCCAGCTGCTCGCCGCCGGACTCGACCCGGAGCGCTGCACGCTCTTCGTGCAGAGCCACGTTCCCGAGCACGCGCAGCTCGGCTGGATCATGAACTGCCTCACGGGCTTCGGCGAGGCGTCCCGTATGACGCAGTTCAAGGACAAGGCGGCCAAGCAGGGTGCGGACCGCGCCTCCGTGGGCCTCTTCACGTACCCGGTCCTGCAGGTCGCGGACATCCTGCTCTACCAGGCCAATCAGGTCCCGGTCGGCGAGGACCAGCGCCAGCACATCGAGCTGACCCGCGACCTCGCCGAGCGTTTCAACGGCCGCTTCGGCGAGACGTTCACCATCCCGGCGGCGTACATCCTCAAGGAGACGGCGAAGATCTTCGATCTTCAGGACCCGTCGATCAAGATGAGCAAGTCGGCGTCCACCCCCAAGGGCCTGATCAACCTCCTCGACGAGCCCAAGGCCACCGCCAAGAAGGTCAAGAGCGCGGTCACCGACACCGACACGGTCGTGCGCTACGACACCGTGAACAAGCCGGGTGTCAGCAACCTCCTCACCATCTACTCGACGCTCACCGGCGCCGGTATCCCGGAACTGGAGCAGAAGTACGCCGGCAAGGGCTACGGTGCGCTGAAGACTGACCTCGCCGAGGCCATGGTCGACTTCGTGACTCCCTTCCGGGACCGCACCCAGGCCTACCTGGACGACCCGGAGACGCTCGACTCGATCCTGGCCAAGGGCGCGGAGAAGGCACGCGCCGTCGCCGCGGAGACCCTCGCCCAGGCGTACGACAAGGTGGGCCTTCTGCCCGCCAAGCACTGAGCCACACAGCCCCCTGCACCACACCAGGTACAGCAGCGCCCTCTGCCCGCCACCCGACCGACAGGAGTACGACGTGGGGACCGTAACGATCGGTGTGTCGATCGCGGTCCCGGAGCCTCACGGCAGCCTGCTCCAGGAGCGGCGCGCGGGCTTCGGGGACCCCGCGGCGCACGGCATCCCCACGCACGTCACGCTGCTGCCGCCGACCGAGGTGGACTCCACGGCGCTGCCCGCCGTCGAGGCGCACCTGGGGGCCGTCGCGGCCGCCGGGCGCCCCTTCCCGATGCGGCTCTACGGGACGGGCACGTTCCGTCCGCTGTCACCCGTCGTCTTCGTCCAGGTGATGGCGGGCGGCGCCGCCTGCGGCTGGCTCCAGGAGCGGGTGCGGGACGCGTCGGGGCCCATGGCGCGCGAGCTGCAGTTCCCGTACCACCCGCACGTCACCGTGGCGCACGGCATCTCCGAAGAGGCCATGGACCGAGCGTACGAGGAGCTCTCGGAGTACGAGGCGCAGTGGCCCTGCACCGGCTTCGCGCTCTACGAGCAGGGCGCGGACGGCGTGTGGCGCAAGCTGCGCGAGTTCGCCTTCGGCGGTGGCGGCCCGCTCGTGCCTCCGCAGGCCTCCGCCCCGGCCGCGCACGGCACGCTGCCCGCCCGCTGATCGCCGCCCCGGAGAGCTCACACGACAGGGCTCACACCAGCGGGCTCACACCGGAAGCCGCCGGAACACCGCCCTGGGGGCGTGCCGCAGCGCCGACATGACCACCCGCAGCGCGCCGGGCACCCACACCGTCTCCGAGCGCCGCCGCAGGCCCGTCTCGATGGCCTCCGCGACCGCCTCCGGAGTGGTCGCCATGGGGGCCTCCTCCAGGCCCGCCGTCATCTTCGAGCGTACGAAGCCGGGGCGTACGACCATCACGTGCACCCCCGTGCCGTGCAGCGCGTCACCCAGGCCTTGGGCGAAGGCGTCCAGGCCCGCCTTGCTGGACCCGTAGATGAAGTTCGAGCGGCGGGCCCGCTCGCCCGCGACGGAGGAGAGCACCACCAGGGAGCCGTGCCCCTGGGCCTGCAGCGACCGCGCGCACACCAGGCCGGCGGAGACCGCGCCGGTGTAGTTGGTCTGCGCGACCCGCACCGCCGAGAGCGGTTCGTCCTCGTCGCGTGCCTGGTCGCCGAGGATGCCGAAGGCCAGCAGGACCATGTCGATGTCGCCCTCGGCGAAGATCTTGCCGAGCGTGGGCTCGTGGGATTCGGAGTCGAGCGCGTCGAAGGCGACGGTGCGGACGTCCGCACCCATGTCACGCAGGCCCGCAGCCGCCTTCTCCAGGCCCGGGGACGGTCGTCCGGCGAGCCACACGGTGCGGGTGCGCCGGGCGACGAGACGGCGGGCCGTGGCGAGGCCGATCTCGGAGGTACCGCCGAGTACGAGCAGGGACTGGGGGGTGCCGAAGGCGTCCTTCATGGGACCAACTCCTGGAGGTGCTAGAGGGCGAGGCGGCGTGAGAGGTCCGAGCGGAACACACCGCGCGGGTCGAGGTCGGCCCGCAGCCCGCGGAAGTCGTCGAGCCGCGGATACATCGCGGCGAGCATCTCGGGCCGCAGGCGGGAGTCCTTGGCCAGGTAGACGCGGCCGTCGGAGGCGGCGACCTCCTCGTCGAGCTCGTCGAGGAAGGCGCCGAGGCCCGGCAGGTTCGCCGGGATGTCCAGGGCGAGGGTCCAGCCGGCCATGGGGAAGGAGAGCCAGCCAGGATCGCCCTCTCCGAAGCGCTTCAGTACGGCGAGGAAGGAGGGACAGCCGCGCTCCGAGATGCGCCGCACGATGCGGCGCAGGGACTCCTCCTTGCCGTATCCGACGACGAATTGGTACTGGACGAAGCCCCCGCGGCCGTACACGCGGTTCCAGTGCGGGACGCCGTCCAGGGGGTGGAAGAACGTCGACATCTTCTGGAGCTCGCCCACTCGGCAGCGGGGTGCCTTGCGGTACCAGAGCTCATTGAAGAGGCCCACCGACCTGCGGCCGAGCAGCCCTTCGGGGAGGAAGCGCGGGGCGGGCGGCAGTTGACCCGGGCGGAACGTCAACGGGGCTCTACGCGTGCGTGCCGGGAGGGCGTCCAGGGGAGCGTGGTCGCCGCGCGTGAGCACCGAGCGGCCCATCGATGCCCCGCGCGCGAGGAGGTCGATCCAGGCGACGGAGTAGCGATAGCGGTGGTCGGTGGCGGTGAGGCGGGCCATCAGGTCGTCCAGGTCGGTGGCACGCTCCGTGTCCACCGTCATCAACGACGTCTCGACCGGCTGCAGTTGCAGCGTCGCGGCGAGGATCAGGCCGGTCAGGCCCATGCCGCCCGCCGTCGCGTCGAACAGGGCACTGCCGCGCTCGACCGCGTGCACCGTGCCGTCGGCGGTGAGCAGTTCCACGGCCATCACATGGCGCGAGAACGATCCGGCCCCGTGGTGGTTCTTGCCGTGGATGTCCGCGCCGATCGCGCCGCCGACGGTCACATAGCGGGTCCCCGGCGTGACCGGCACGAACCAGCCGAGCGGAAGCAGGACTTCCATCAGGCGGTGCAGCGAGACCCCGGCGTCGCACAGGACGGTGCCCGCGTCGGCGTCGATGGCGTGCACGCGGTCCATGCCGGTCATGTCGATCACGGCGCCGCCCGCGTTCTGCGCGGCGTCCCCATAGGCCCGCCCGAGGCCTCTGGCGATGCCGCCACGCTCACCGCAGGCCTCAAGGGCTGCCACGGCCTCCTCGGGCGAACGGGGGCGGATCAGGCGGGCCGTGGACGGGGCGGTGCGCCCCCAGCCCGAGACGGACACAGTCGGCGCGATCGCGGAATCGGCGGGCGGAGCGGAGTCGGCAGGCATAGGTGTGACCGTATCGTCCGCGCAACAGCAGTTTGCCCATATTCGTCAGAGCTCTCACCGAAATGGGTGATTGATGGAGTGTCGTCCTATATTGGCGTAAATATTGAGAGGTTGCCTAGAAGAGTCGGGAGGTCAGGTCCTTGAAGTCCCCGGAGAGGGAGGCCACATGCACGACATGGACCACCGGCTGCTGTCGGCCCTGCGCGACTGCGGCTCCGACGCCCGCGTGGCCGCCGCCGCACGGGCCCTGTCTTGGACCGGCGAGCACGGCGCCCTGTGGATCGTCGCCGGGCTCGCGGGTGCCGCGGTCGACCGTGAGCGGCGCGGCGCGTGGCTGCGCGGCACGGCGCTGACCGCCGGGGCGCACTTGGCGAGCATGGGCCTCAAGCGAGTCGTACGGCGCCCGCGCCCCGGCGGAGATACGGGCGCGCAACCCCTCGTCAGGACCGCGGGGCGGCACTCCTTCCCGAGTTCGCACGCCACTTCGGCCGCCGCGGCCACCGTCGCGTACGGCGCGCTCAGCCCCGTCGGAGCGCGCGTGGTTCCGCCGCTCGCCGCCGCGATGTGCGTCTCGCGGATGATCGTCGGCGTCCACTACCCGAGCGACGTGGCCGCCGGAGCGGCCCTCGGCGCTCTCACCGCGCGCGTGGGCTCCGCCTGGATGAACGGGGGCCGCGCGCATGGCTGACCGCACCGCCCTGCTCGAACGCCCCCAGCCGCCCCGGCCGCCCGGCACGGGCTCCCTGGCCGCCCTGCCGCTCGGCCTCCTGAAGACCGCGCGCCCCCGCCAGTGGGTGAAGAACGTCCTGGTCGTCGCGGCCCCCGCCGCGGCGGGCGAGCTCTTCTCGCGCCACTCGCTCATCCAACTCGCAGTGGTGTTCGGCCTGTTCACGGCTGCCGCGTCCGCCGTCTATCTCATCAACGACGCGCGCGACGCCGACGCGGATCGCGCCCACCCCACCAAGTGCCGCAGGCCCGTCGCCGCCGGGCAGGTCCCGGTGGTGCTCGCCTACGCGGTCGGCGGGCTGCTGGCCGTCCTCGCGCCGGTGGCCGCCGCCGCGTTCTGCACGCCTCTGACCGCCGGCCTGCTCGCCGCCTACGTAGTGATGCAACTGGCCTACTGCGTCAGCCTCAAGCACATCCTCGTCGTCGACCTCGCCGTCGTCACCACGGGCTTCCTGATGCGGGCGATGATCGGGGGAGTGGCCCTGGACATCCCGCTCTCGCGGTGGTTCCTGATCACCACGGGCTTCGGCGCCCTCTTCATGGTCTCCGCCAAGCGCTACTCCGAAGCCGTGCAGATGTCCGGGAAAGCGGGCGCCACGCGCGCGTTGCTCACCGAATACACCACCGGCTACCTCCGCTTCGTCTGGCAGCTGGCCGCCGGTGTCGCCGTCCTCGCGTACTGCCTGTGGGCCATGGAGAGCGGCGGCACCGCCAACGGCAGCCTGCTGCCCTGGCGGCAGCTGTCGATGGCCGCCTTCGTCCTCGCCGTCCTGCGATACGCCGTCTTCGCCGACCGGGGCACGGCCGGCGAGCCCGAGGACGTCGTCCTGCGCGACCGCGCGCTGGCCGTCATCGGCCTGGTGTGGATCGCCATGTACGGCCTAGCGGTCGCCGACTGGTGAGCGCCCTCAGGGAGCGGCTACGGGTCATGGGCCCCGAACTGCTCGGCTTCGCCACCGCCGGGATCTGCGCGTACGCCGTCGACCTCGGCCTCTTCATCTGGCTGCGCGGGCCCGTCGGTCTCGACCCGCTGACCGCCAAGGCGCTGTCGTTCGTGGCTGGTTGCACGGTCGCGTACGCGGGCAACGCGCTCGGCACCTACCGGCGACGCGAGGTTGCCGGAGTGTCGCGCCTGCGCCAGTACGGGATCTTCTTCGCCGTCAACATCGCGGGCGCCCTCGTGCAGTTGCTCTGCATCGCGGTGTCCCACTACGGCCTCGGCCTCACCTCACAGCGCGCGGACACCATCTCCGGAGCGGGTGTCGGTATGGCACTCGCCACTGTTCTGCGTTTCTGGGGTACCCGGACCTTGGTCTTCCGCACAACGGGCAGGGAGGCATCATGGACTGGCTGAAGAAACTCCCCGGCATCGGGCCCCTGGTGGAGCGCCTGATGCGCACGCACGCGTGGAGCGCGTACGAGCGGCTCGACAGCGTGCACTGGAGCCGTCTCGCGGCCGCGATGACCTTCATCAGCTTCCTGGCGCTCTTCCCGCTGATCACCGTCGCCGCCGCGGTCGCCGCCGCGACCCTCTCCAAGAGTCAGCAGAACAAGCTCGAGGACACCATCTCGAAGCAGGTCCCCGGCATCTCCGACCAGCTGAACCTGGACGCCCTGGTCGCCAACGCGGGCACCGTCGGGCTCATCGCGGGCGCCCTGCTGCTCTTCACCGGCATCGGGTGGGTCGGCTCGATAAGGGAGTGCCTGCGGGTCGTCTGGGAGCTGGAGGACATCGACGAGAACCCCGTCATGCGCAAGGTCAAGGATGCCGGGGTGCTCATCGGACTCGGCGGCGCCGGGCTCGCGTCCGTCGTCGCCTCGACCCTCGCATCGACCGCCGTCGGCTGGAGCGCCGACCTCATCGGGATCTCCGAGGACGGCTGGGGCGGGCTGCTGCTCCAGGCGATCGCGTTCGCCATCGCCGTCCTCGCGGACTTCCTGCTGCTGCTCTACGTCCTGACCCTGCTGCCGGGCGTCCAGCCGCCGCGCCGCCACCTGATCACCGCCGGTCTGATCGGCGCTGCCGGGTTCGAGCTGCTCAAGCTGCTGCTCGGCGGCTACATGAAGGGCGTCGCCGCGAAGAGCATGTACGGCGCCTTCGGAGTGCCCGTCGCGCTGCTCCTGTGGATCAACTTCACCGCGAAACTCCTGCTGTTCTGCGCCGCCTGGACGGCGACGCGGAAGCAGTCACGTACAGAAGAAGAAGCCGACGAAGCTCGAGAAGAGCCGCGGCAGGACAAGCCCGGCGACGTCAGCGGCGGTTCTTCCGCCGCGACAGGTCCAGCGGCAGCCGGCGGTTGAGCACGAACCACCCGGCGGCGATGAGCGCGAGGACGCCGCCCGCGACCCCGAGTGCGATGCCGACACCGCTGCCCGACTCCTTGTCGGAGGCGTGTGCCACGTTCTTGGACGAGTCCGAGCCGCCCTTGCCGGCCCCACCGGGAGCGCCCTTGCCGCTGCCCGTACCGGCACTCTTCGGGGCGACCAGTTCGCCCACGGGCTCGACCTTGCCGGAGGCCTTGAAGCCCCAGTCGAGAAGGCGCTCGGTCTCCTTGTAGACGGCGTGCTGCTCACCGGAGTCGGGGTTCATGACGGTCACGAGCAGTACCTTGCCGTCGCGCTCGGCGACACCGGTGAACGTGTTGCCCGCGTTCGTGGTGCTGCCGTTCTTGACGCCCGCGATGCCCTTGTAGGGGGAGAGACCGATGTCCCCCGTAAGGAGCCGGTTGGTGTTCTGGATCTCGAAGGACTCGCGCTTCTTCTTGCCCTTGTCCTTGCCCTTCGTGACCTTCTTGGTCTCGCCGGGGAACTTGGCGGTGGCCGTCGAGCAGTACTCGCGGAAGTCCTTCTTCTGCAGCCCCGAGCGGGCGAACAGCGTCAGGTCGTACGCGGAGGAGACCTGCCCCTTCTCGTCGTAGCCGTCCGGGCTGACCACGTGCGTGTCGAGGGCCTGCAGCTCCTCGGCGTGCGACTGCATGTCCTTGACGGTCTGCGGGACACCGCCGTTCATCGCCGACAGGACGTGCACCGCGTCATTGCCCGACTTCAGGAAGACGCCGAGCCACAGGTCGTGGACGGTGTACGTCTCGTTCTCCTTGATGCCGACCATGCTGCTGCCGGCGCCGATGCCCGCCATGTCGGAGAGCTCGACCTTGTGCTTCTGCGTCTTGGGGAACTTCGGCAGGACCGTGTCCGCGAAGAGCATCTTCAGGGTGCTCGCCGGGGCCAGCCGCCAGTGCGAGTTGTGCGAGGCGAGCACCTCGCCCGTCTCGGCGTCCGACACCATCCAGGAGCGCGCCGACAGGTCCTTGGGGAGGACGGGAGCGCCTTCCTTGAGACTCACCTGGGTGCCCGGCTCGCCGAGCTTGGCGCCCCCCACCGTCGACATCGAAGCCGGGGGCTTGGGCTTCTTCTCGCCCCCCGGTTTGTCGTCCGCCCACGCGGGAGCCGTGGTCGACATGGTCAGCAATGCGGCGGAAGTGACCAACAAGGCGGTCTTTTTTACGGCAGGCACGGACGAGAACGTACAGGGCGCCGCTGTGGAAGTCGCCGCCGAGGTCGGCTGTGTCTTCGGGGGCCCGGACTCCCCACCCCGGCCGCGATGCGGAAGGGAGGCTCGCGATACTGAACGTATGAAGCTCAGCCGCCCGGTCTCCTGGTTCCTGCTCGCCTTCGGCGTGTGGAGCTGGTTCATCTGGATCACTTTCGTCAAGAACCTGTGGAAGGACGGCAGCGGGCTCGCCTTCGATGACGCAGGCGACCCGACCGCGTACTTCTGGGTGCACCTGACGCTCGCCGTCGCCTCCTTTGTCTTGGGGACGGTGGTAGGGACCATCGGGTTGCGCGGAGTGCGCGCTCTGCGCCGTACGTCATAGCTGATCGGTCACTTCGGGCACTGCTGAGGGGCGCGCAACCGTGGTCATCCTGTTCGTGCTGGCCGGTATCGCCGCGCTCGCGGCCCTCGCCGGAATGCAGTGGTACGCGTGGCGGCGCCTGGTGCGGGACACCACGTCCCGGCCCGGGGTCGCCCGGCGCGCGGGCGCCGTGATCTTCGTGGCGGGTCCCCTGCTGATGTTCGCCGCGGTCGCCAGTGAGCGGGCCGGTGCGCCGTTCTGGCTGCAGAAGGTGCTCGCCTGGCCCGGCTTCATGTGGATGGCGCTGTCGATCTATCTCGTGCTCGCGCTGCTTGTCGGTGAGCTCGTACGGCCCTTCTTCTTGCGGCATGGCGCGAAACCCGCCTCTACGGAGGACACCGTCGAGGCGGAGGGGGAGGCCCCTGCCCAGCCGGAGGGGGTGGCCCCTGCCCACCCGGAGGAGGAGACCCCTGCCCAGCCGGAGGAAGCCCCCGCCTCCGCTCCGGTGGCGACAGTGCCGACCGCCCCCTCACGCCGTCTCTTCGTCTCCCGCATCGTCGGCGGGACCGCCGCGGCCGTCGCCGTCGGAACAGTCGGCTACGGAACGTACGGCGTCCTGCGCGGCCCCCGCGTGAAGCGCGTCACCGTGCCGCTGGCCAAGCTGCCGCGCGGGACGCACGGGTTCCGGATCGCCGTGGTCAGCGACGTCCACCTGGGGCCGATTCTCGGCCGAGGCTTCACCCAGCGCGTGGTCGACACGATCAACGGCACGCAGCCCGACCTCATCGCGGTCGTCGGCGACCTGGTCGACGGCAGCGTCGAGGACCTCGGTCCTGCCGCGGCGCCGCTCGCGCAGCTCCGGGCGCGGCACGGGACGTACTTCGTGACCGGCAACCACGAGTACTTCTCGGGAGCCGGGCAGTGGGTCGATCACGTACGTGAACTCGGCCTGCGTCCCCTGGAGAACGCCCGCACCGAACTGCCCGGCTTCGACCTCGCCGGAGTGGACGACGTGGCAGGCGAGCGCGAGGGGCACGGGCCCGACTTCGCCGAGGCGCTCGGCGACCGGGACCGCTCGCGGGCCTCCGTGCTCCTGGCCCACCAGCCGGTCGTCATCCACGACGCCGTCAAGCACGGCGTCGACCTCCAGCTCTCCGGGCACACCCACGGCGGACAGCTGTGGCCAGGCAATTTCATCGCCGACCTGGCGAATCCGACGCTCGCGGGGCTTGAACGGTACGGCGACACGCAGCTGTACGTGACGCGGGGAGCGGGGGCGTGGGGGCCGCCGGTGCGGGTCGGGGCGCCGTCCGACATCACGGTGGTCGAGCTGGCCTCCCGCCATGCGTAATCGTGTGTTGGTTCGACGCGATACGACCTGGCCGGATACAACCGGGCCGTAAGGTGACGGTGTGACACCGGGCATTACCTCTGCGCAGCATTAAGTGTCGGAAGTGTGAGCGGTTGCTGGTGCTTTGGTGTGCCATAGGGGGAACGTTGTTGCGACGTCAGGCTTTCCGGCTGCCACCGCATCCGGCATCCGTCTCGCTCGCCCGGCTCCGTGTGCACGATCATCTGGCCGCCTGGGGGCACAAGGAGGAGAGTGCGGCGCTGCACGACGCCGTGCTCCTCGTCTCGGAGCTCGTGACGAACGCGGTGTGCCACGGCCCCGTCCCGGACCGGGAGTTCGAGGTCGTCGTCACGGTGCTCGCCGACGGCGACTGCTTCATAGAGGTGTCCGACGAAAGCCCCGCCAGCCCGGAGCTCCGGGAAGCGGGGCCCTGGGAGGAGAGCGGCCGCGGTCTGCGGCTGCTCGACTCGCTCTCCGAGGTGTGGGGCGTCTGGCAGCGGGGGCGGCACGGGAAGACGGTGTGGGCGCTGCTACGGGCCTGAGAGGCGCCCTGAGCGGCCTCACGCCCCTCCCCCGGGCGCTCTCAACCAGTCGTTCGCGCAGGCAACGCGACCGTCACCGTGAGCCCCGCCCCCGGCGCCGTCTCCACCCCCACCTCGCCGCCGTGCGCCGCGACGACCCCCTGCACGATCGCCATCCCGAGCCCGCTGCCCGCACCCCCGCCCGCCCGGAAGAACCGGTCGAACACGCGCGCAGCGTCCTCCTCCGTGAGTCCGGGCCCCCGGTCGGCCACGCGCAGCCGCACCACCCCGTCCTTCCGCTCCACGCCCAGCGTGACCGGCACGTCAGCGGGCGTGTGGACGCGTACGTTGCCCAGCAGATTGCCGAGCACCTGGTGCATCCCCGACTCGTCCGCGCGGATCAGCACCGCCCCGTCGGCGCGG
This sequence comes from Streptomyces sp. NPDC033180, assembly GCF_055577645.1. NCBI lineage: Bacteria > Bacillati > Actinomycetota > Actinomycetes > Kitasatosporales > Streptomycetaceae > Streptomyces > Streptomyces sp. NPDC033180. The sequence continues at coordinate 254,659 of NZ_JBVIPU010000008.1, forward strand.
ACCGTGAGCGGTCGCTCCGGCTCCTGTGCCCGCAGATCGTCGGCGGCTTCCCGTACCAGACGGCTCAAGTCGACGTTCCTGAAGCGCAGTTCCGGCTGCTGGTCCAGGCGGGCCAGGGTGAGCAGCTCGTCGACGAGGTGGCCCATGCGGTCGGTCTCGGCGATGACGCGGCTCCACGCGCGCGTGCGTTCCGCCCGGTCGCGGAGCATCCCCTTGTCGTACAGCTGGAGGTAGCCGCGGATCGCCGACAAGGGCGTACGCAACTCGTGCGAGGCATCGGCCACGAAGCGGCGCAGCTGCGCCGAGCTGCGCTCGCGGGTCTCGAACGCGGACTCGACCTGGTGGAGCATGGAGTTGAGGGCGAGGCGCAGCTGCTCTGTCTCCATCGCGGGGGCACGGCTCGACGGCACGCGCCGCGTCAGATCCCCCTCGGCGATGGCGGAGGCCGTCTCGACCATGTCCTCCAGGGGCCGCAGCCGGTGGCGCGCGGAGATCATCGTCAGGACGGCGAGCAGCGCCAACAGGACCACTCCGAAGGCGGCGTCGAGCTTGAGCGCCTTCTTGATGCCCGATTCCACGTCCTGGGTGGCAGCGGCCATCAGGACCGTCGTACCGTCCGCGAGCTTCGCGCCCACTACGCGGTGGGCGTCGCCGTCCAGGGTGATGTCCCGCGGCTCGGACCTGTCGGCGACCGCATCGGGGGCGTCGACGGCTGCGGCCAGGGCGCGCTGGCGCGGGGTCGGGTCGAGCGAGCCGATGGCGACGGGTTCGCCGCGCTCGTCCACCGCCACGAACAGCGCGTCCCCGAGGGGCAGGGGGCTCGCGCGCTCCTTGCCGCCGGGTGAGAGCTTGTCGAGCGCGATGCCCAGTTCACTGAGCCGTCCGATCTCCTTCATGGTGAGGCCGGTGCTCAACAGCGAGGCGCGCGACTGCGCGAGCTCGGAGTCCACGCTGTCCAGCAGATAGTGGCGCATCCCCATGACGCTCACCCCGGTCGCCACGACGATGCCGAGGGCAAGGAGGGCCACGTTCACCCACGTGAGCTTGGCGCGCAGCGAGCTCAAGCCGCGGTGCGCACGCCTCATGCGAGGCCGTATCCGACACCCCGGCGGGTCGTGATCACCGGTGGGCCCAGCGCGTCCAGTTTGCGCCGCAGATAGCTGATGTAGGTCTCCACGACGGTCGACTCGGCCGGGTGCTCGTACTGCCAGACATGGCGCAGGAGCTGCTCCTTGGGCACCACGCGGCCGCCGTTGCGGACCAGGAAGCGCAGCAGGGCGTACTCGGTGGGGGTGAGCTGCGCCGTGCGGCCCGCGCGACGCACCACGTACGTCGTCTCGTCAAGCTCCAGGTCGCCGTAGCGCAGCGGCGGGCGCTGGGGGAGAACGTCACCCGCCCTGGTGCGGCGCAGGACCGCCCCGATGCGCGCGATGACCTCGTCGATGTTGAACGGCTTGGTGATGTAGTCGTCGCCGAAGCCGAGCGCCCCCACGACCTCGGCCGGCGCGTCCCGCGCGGTCACGAAGAGCAGCGCCGAATCGGGCCACCGGGCGCGGAGTTCACCGGCCAGGGCGCGGCCGTCGCCGTCCGGCAGCATCACGTCGAGGAGCGCCACGTCCGGGCGGGTGCGCCCGGCGAGGGCGAGCGCCTCGCGCACGGTGCCCGCCACCATCACGTCGAAGCGGTGGTAGCGCAGGGCGATGGCGAGCACGTCGGCGATGCTCGGCTCGTCCTCGACGACGAGCACGGTGGCGCCGGCGTTCGGGCCGCTCGGCCCACCCGGACCGCTCGGACCACCCGGACCGCCCGCACCGGTTCGCACTCCGACATCTGTTCCCTGCTGCCCTTCGGCGTGGCTCATGACCTCAGTATCGGCGCGGGCGTTGTACGAAGACCCGGTCCGTGCCTTGGAGTTACTTGAGAATCATGGCCGCGTCGCACCGCTGGAGCGTGGCGCCGCTGATGCTGAGGCTCCTGAAAGCACGGACCCGGGGGACTTGGCGACGCGGAGGAGGAGTGGATCGTGGCGGCATTGGCGCGATGGTGCTATCGGCACCGTCTGGTGGTCCTTGTGCTGTGGGTGGGAGCCCTGTTCGGTCTGGGGGCCGCGGGGACCTCCGCGGGGACCGACTATTCGAATGTGTTCTCCCTGCCGGATACGGACTCCAAGCGCGCGTACGACCTGATGACGAAGGCCTTCCCGGAGAGCTCCGGGGACACCGACACGGTCGTCTGGCGCGTCGACGAGGGTGCTTCGGCCCGTGAGGAGGGCGTACGTTCCCGTATCGAGCCCGCGCTCAAGGAGATCGCCGGCATGCGGGGCGTCGGCGAGGTCACGAGCCCGTACGCGTCCAAGGAGGCGGGCGCGGCGCAGATCAGCGAGGACGGGCGCATCGCCTACGCCCAGGTGACCTTCGCCGAGGAGGCGAACTCGGTCCCCAAGGAACTCGTCCAGGACGTCGTGGACACGGCTCGAAGCGCCCAACGCCCGGGCCTGGAGGTCGAGCTGGGCGGCCAGGCGATCACCCGCACCCAGGAGCCGCCCACGGGCATCGCCGAAATGGTCGGCATCGGGGCTGCCGCCGTCGTCCTCTTCCTGGCCTTCGGATCGCTCTTCGCGATGATCCTGCCGATCGTCATCGCCGTCTTCGGAGTGGGCCTCGGCATGCTCTCGACGATGCTGCTCAGCCACGTCACGGCCATCCCCGAAGTGGCCCCGCTGCTCGGCTCGTTGATCGGACTCGGCGTCGGCATCGACTACGCGCTCTTCATCGTCACCCGGCACCGGCGCGGCATCCTGCGCGGCATGGAGCCCGAGGAGTCCGCGGTGCAGGCCCTGAACACCTCGGGTCGCGCGGTGCTCTTCGCGGGCGGCACGGTGTGCATCGCGCTCGCCGGGATGCTGGTGATGAACATGCGCTTCCTGGACGGTGTGGTCATCGCGGCCTCCCTGACCGTGGTCCTGAGCGTCCTCGCGGCCGTCACGCTGCTGCCGGCCCTCCTCGGGGTGCTCGGCCCCCGGGTGCTCAGCGGCAGGCAGCGGCGTCGCCTCGCCGCCACGGGACCGGAGCCCGCCGAGGCGAGCGGACTTGCGGCGCGCTGGTCCTCGTACGTCCAGAAGCGGCCGCGTTCGATCGCGGCGCTCGCCTTCGTGGTGATGGCCTTCCTGGCCCTGCCGCTGCTCTCCTTGCGGCTCGGCGCGACCGACCAGGGCAACCACCAGGAATCGACGACGACCCGGCAGGCGTACGACATGCTGGCCGAGGGATTCGGTCCCGGATTCAACGGCCCACTCCAAGTAGTGGCCGAAGAGGCCGACACCGGAAGCCTGGTGGCGACCATCCGCGATACGGAGGGCGTCGCGAGGGTGGCGGCAGCCCCGCCGTCCGAGGGCGTTTCGGTCATCAACGTCATCCCGACCACATCGCCCCAGTCGGAGGAGACGGACCAGCTCATCGACCGTCTACGGGGAGACGTGATTCCGGCGGCCGGGGTCGACGCCCATGTGGGCGGCGTCACCGCCGTCTTCAAGGACTTCGCCGCGGTGACCGGCGATCGACTGCCCTACTTCGTAGGAGCGATCATCGCGCTCGGCTTCCTCTTGCTGCTGATCGCGTTCCGCTCGCTGGTGGTGCCGCTGACGGCGGCCCTGATGAACCTGATCGCGGCGGCGGCGTCTTTCGGCGTACTGGTGGCGGTCTTCCAGTGGGGCTGGGGCACGGAGGTCCTCGGCGTCGGCAAGGAGGGCCCGATCACCGCCTTCCTGCCCGTCATCATGCTGTCGCTGCTCTTCGGGCTCTCGATGGACTACCAGGTGTTCCTGGTGAGCCGCATGCACGAGGAGTGGGTGCACACGAAGGACAACGCGCGAGCGGTTCGCGTCGGACTCGCCGAAACGAGCAGGGTCATCAACTGCGCGGCCCTGATCATGATCTGTGTCTTCTCCGCGTTCGTCCTGAGCGGCGACATGGAGGGCGCCATGGCGGGCATCGGCCTGGCCGCCGCCGTCGCCCTCGACGCGTTCATCCTGCGCACGGCCCTGGTCCCGGCCGCCATGCATCTGCTCGGCCGCTCCAACTGGTGGCTTCCCGCGGGCCTGGAGAAGCGCCTCCCGCATCTGGCGGTGGAGCCGCGCGAGGAGCCGGCGGCGACGCAGGGAGCGCCGCGGCCGCCGCGGGAAGTGCCGGAGCAGACGGTGCCCGTGCCCCACGCGCGCGTGGGGGAGCCGAACGGCTCGCGCGGTGGCGCCTCCGTAGTGCACGGTTTCATCCGCACCATGGAGGGCGAACCGGTGGAGGGCGCGACCCTGACCCTCCTCTCCAAGGGGGGCGGTCAGCTGGACCGCGTGACGTCCTTGGCGGACGGCTCGTACATCGTCGCGGCCCCGTCGGCGGGCGCGTACCTGCTGGCCGTCACGGCCCCCGGCTACGCGGCCCGCGCGCGGCACCTCATGGTCGCGGACGCACCACTGGTGTACGACGTGGAGCTGGCGCTCGGCGAGATGGACGCGGTGAACTGACCCGGGCCCCGGGCCCCGGGTCAGGCAGCCGCCGTCCTGACCCGGGGCAGCCCCGTCACCGACATCACCAGGGAGTAGAGCGAGGTCGTCGCCGCGATGAAGAGACGGTTGTTCTTCGGGCCGCCGAAGGCGATGTTGGCGACGGCCTCGGGGACCGTGATCCGCCCGATGAGGGTGCCGTCGGGGTCGTAGCAGTGCACCCCGTCGTAGAGGGCGGCCGCCCACAGCCGTCCTTCGTCGTCGAAGCGGATGTTGTCGAAGCCGGATTCCTTCGACTCGGCGAAGACGACGCCGTCCGAGAGGGTGCCGTCATCGCGCACATCGAATGCGCGGATCCGGGCCGCGCGGGAGTCGGACACGTACAACTGCCGCTCGTCGGGCGAGAAGACGAGACCGTTCGGCCCTTCGAAGCCGTCGGCGACGATTCGCACGTCACCGGTCACGGGGTCGATCCGGTAGACGTTGCAGGCACCTATCTCGGCGGGCGCCCGGAACCCCTCGTAGTCACTGGTGATCCCGAAGTCCGGGTCGGAAAACCAAACAGACCCATCCGAGCGGACCACGGCGTCGTTCGGGCTGTTGAACCGCTTGCCCTCGAAGCGGTCGGCGAGGACGGTCAGGCGGCCGTCGTGCTCGGTGCGGGTCACGCGCCGGTTGCCCTGCTCGCAGCAGATCAACCGGCCTTCCCGGTCGAGTGTGTTGCCGTTGACGTATCCGGCGCTCGACCGGAAGACCCCTACGGCGCCCGTGGACTCGTCCCAGCGCAGCAGCCGGTCATTGGGGATGTCGCTCCATACGAGCTGCCGCCAGGCGGGCAGGTAGAGCGGCCCTTCGGCCCACCGGCAGTCGTCGTACAGGACTTCCAGCTTGGCGTCCCCGTTGGTACACCGCCCCGTGCGGAAGCGCTCGTCCAGAATCTCGTACGCCGTGGGTACCTTCTGGGAAGACATGACAACCCCTGCCTGTAGCCATATGTGACTTACATTCGGTGACAGGAGGATATTGCAGTACGAGATATGGTGTACGTCAAGGATGGCTGAACGGAGGGCGGGAGCAAAGCCGATGGACGACACCGACCGAGAACTGCTGACGCTGCTGCAGGAAGACGCCGCCCAGTCCTACGCGACCCTGGGCAAGGCGGTGGGACTCTCGGCGGGCGCCGCCCACGAGCGGGTACGCAAACTGCGCGAGCGCGGAGTGATCCGCCGCACGACGGTCGACGTGGACCCGGCGGCCGTGGGCCAAGGCGTGCTGGCGTTCGTCATGGTCGACTCGACGGCATGGATGGGGGACCGGGCAAAGGACTTCGCGGCGATCGGCGAGATTCTGGAGGCGCACGTCATCGCGGGCTCGGCGAGCGTCCTGGTGAAGGTCCGCACGGGCACGACGGAGCAACTCCAGGACGTGCTGCGGCGGCTGTACGCGATCGACGGGGTGAGCGGGACTCAGGCGACGGTGTCGCTGGAGACGTTCTTCGAGAGGCCGGTCTCGCCCGGAGCGGCCTGACGCGCCGACTCCTCGCCGGCACTCGCCCCGAACCGACGCACCCCCGGGACCGCCGCGGTCCCCGCGCACGCGAACCCCACCAGGACGGCCGCGACCCACAGCGGGACCGCCGGGCCCCACGCGTCCGCCGCGAGCGGCCCGAGGACGTACGCCAGCGGCATCGCGCCCAAGGACAACAGCCAGTCGTACGACGTGACGCGGGCCAGCACGCCGGAGGGGATCGCCGCCTGCACCGACGTCTGCCAGACGGGGCTGAGGAAGCCGAGCCCCGCCTGCGCGACGCCGTACGCGGCGATGACGGCCGGCGCCGGGGCCTTTGCCGCGAGCAGCGCGAGGGGCAGGGCGTACGTCGCGAGGCCGAGGTTGGCCACGAGGACCGGACGCCTGGGCCTCGCGCGCCCCGCGAGCAGGGAGCCTGCCAGCAGGCCGACGGCGCCCGCCTGGAGGATCGCGATCCAGGCGCCCTCTCCGCCCAACTCCTCGACGGCGATGACCGGTCCGAGCGTCATGAGGACGGCGGCGGCGCCGTTCCACGCGGAGTGCGCGACGAGGCTGGTCCAGTACCAGTCGCGGCTGCGCACCTCGTGCCAGCCCTCGAGGAGATCCTTGCGCAGGGACCGGCGCGCGGTGGATTCCCGGCCGGGCTCCTCGTCCGTGGGGCGTGTGCGGACCGCCGAGAGGAGGCACGCGCTGACCGCGAAGGACGCGGCGTCGAGGACGAACGCCCAGCCGGGTCCCGCGACCAGGATCAGCAGCCCGGCGAGCGCGGGGCCGCCGACGCGGGCGCCGCTGTTGACCACACCCAGGACGGCGTTGGCCGCGTGCCGGTCTTTCGGGGCGACCGTTCCCGCGATGAGGGGCGACAGGGTCGGCATGGCGAAGGCGGACGCGGCGCCGCCGACTGCCTCGGCCAGGGCGATGTGCCACAACTGGGGATCGCCACCCAGCAGTTGTACGCCGACGAACAGCTGGGTCACGCAGCGCACCAGGTCGGAGGCGAGGGCCACCGTACGGGCGTCTAACCGGTCGCCCACGACGCCGCCGAGCGGCAGCAGCAGGAGCTTCGTCCCTATCGCGCAGCCGAGTACGAGCGCGAGCGCTGACGCGGAGCCGGTGGCGCGGAGCACGGCGAGGGCGAGGGCGGCGGGGATGACGGCGTCGCCGATGAGGGACAGGGAGCGGCCGAAGAAGAAGAGCCGGAAGGAGCGGTTGCGCAGCAGGGGGTACGACGGCATGGGGGAGATGGTATTTCGGCACCGAATTATTCGTCAACGAAATATCAGGGACCGAAGCGTGCCGAAGTAGGCTGCCGTGTATGGCGAGGAAGCACGAGAACGACAACGTCGACGAGCCGCTGCGCGACTGGACCGACGGCCACGTGGAACGCTGGCTACCGGTCCTCCCCGCTCTCGATCCGGACATCGAGGGCGCGGTCACCCGCCTGAAGAAGCTCACTGTCCATCTGCGCCGGGTGCGTGAGCAGTCCCTGATCGACTTCGACCTGGAACGCCACGAGTTCGACACCCTGCACAAACTGGCGGGCCGCGGCGGCCGGGCGACCCCCTCCGAACTCGCCACGGACCTGGACCTGGCCCCCGCTTCGGTGACGGGCCGCCTGGACGGGTTGGAGAAGCGCGGCCTGCTCCACCGCACCGCGTCGAAGAAGGACCGCCGCCGGGTGGACGTGGAACTGACGAAGTCGGGCCGGTCGATCTGGCTGGGCGCGATGGACGTACTGGGCCACGAGGAGTACCGCCTCCTCGGGACGCTTTCCAAGGAGGAGCGGGCGCAGCTCTCGGACATGCTGCGCCGCGTGATGGTGGTGGCGGAGGAGGGCGGCGGGGCGCGCTGGAAGTAACGCGCGCCCCCCGGATGCGAGTCCGCTTAACTCCGCGCCAGCTCGGGGCGCTTGCGGTAGTCGGTGAACCCGACGACGTTCCCCCACGGATCGGCGACCTCCACGGTCCACCCGGTGGCCACGGAGGAGGCCGGCGCGAGCGGCTCGACCCCGGCGGCCTCGAGGGCCCGCCCGGTGGCCCGCGCGTCCCCCACCTCGAGCCACACCCGGGGCGTGGCCCACGCGGAAGGCCGATGCTCGACCCCCTCCTCCACGCGCAGCAGGATCCCGGGCGTCTCCTTGCCCACCTTCAGGATCGCGAGCCCGATCTCGTCGATCCGGTGGGTCACGGGGAACCCGGCACGCTCGTAGAAGTCGACGGCCTCGCCGAGATCACCGACAGGGAAGACGACGTTGTCGAAGCCGAGCAGTTCGGTCGACTGGTCAACGGATTGACGAACGGACTGGTCAACGGACAGGCCGACCGACTGGTTGTCTGACATTTGGTCAGGGTAAGTCGGCCATACCGGAATCAGTCGCATTGTCGAACGCGAGGCCGCCATACGCGTGCGGGTGTCACTCGGTGGCGTGAGGTCGTCCTTGGAATCTGAGACAGACTTCCGGCAGATCAACCGTTGATCTGCCGGATCTCCTCTACGTCGCGTCCTGCTTCCTGCCGACGGTTCCGTCTGGGCGGCGCCTTTGCCCTGTCGCCCAGGGAGGGGGCTGACTGGGCCGAGTGCTCAGCGCCCCTGACCCGTCACCCACGTAACCAGCCGTTCGACAGCCGTGGTGAGTTGCCCTGCGTCGTCCAGTTGAAGATGCTCATCGGTGATGTGGCCCGTGGCCACATCACCAAGCTGGAGTTCGGCCTCGCCGGAATCCCATACCGTCAGTTCGGCCAGCCGGTCCGGCCCATCGACGCTGAGGGACGCTCCCTGCTTGGCTCGGCCGGGCAGTGTGCCCTCCCAGGTGACCTCGTAGCATGAGGGGTCCAACTCGGCGTTCAGCCGGTCATACGCACCCCGAAGCTCAGCCAGCTCCACCGGTGAATTCCTCCTTGGTCATGACCTTCTCGATGTTCCGGACTTCGGGGAACTCCGGCAGTGGTTCTCCCCTGCGGGCGGCCAATCTGCCGCGAAGGGAATTCGGGCCTTCGATCTGGGACCAGCCAGGTTCACCGCCGGCTCGGAGGGAACTCAACGGTACGTCATACTCCACGTAGCTTGTTCCCGGTGCCGCCTGTCGTCCATAGGCTGCGGGGTCTGGCGGATTCGCCACGTAGGAGCGGTCGCCCTTTCCAGGCTGAACCTTGCCCTCCGCCACCATCTTGTTGTACTCGTCATCCGACATCCAGCGTCCCACGCGCGTCCAATCCTCATCAGCCTCGTCGCAGGAGAGGCCGTGCGGATCCACCCATGCGGTCGGATTGGGGACGTAGGAATGATGGTTCGGTGCGGGAGCAAGGCCGAGTGGATCAGGTGACTGGTAGCGCGCTGTATCCGGATCGTAATAGCGGAAGTAGTTGTAATGAAGCCCTGTTTCGTCGTCGTGGTACTGACCGGGGAAACGCAGTGAACAACGGACATCGCCGGATTCGCCGCTCACAGTCGGCCTGCCGGAGGAACTGCCCCACAGGCTCACGGCCGAGCGCCAGACCACCGTTCCGGTTTCGTCGACCATCTCGGTGGGTGTCCCCATCAAGTCGGTGATGATGGCGTAGAAACGGGAGTCGATCTCACTCTGCGAGGGTTCGGCCAGGCCGTCCACGTCCGTGAGGCGCAGCTCGCTCTGCGCGACGGGGCGGAAGGAATCAGGCTTCCACTGCCACGTGGTTACGATCTTCTCGCCGGCACACTCGTCGAGGTGCACTTGTTCTGCGATGCGTGCGCCATCCCAGACGAACGAAGTGCGCTCGAGTAGGTGTCCGTTTGCCGCGTGATGCTGCTTCTCCACCCGGCGCCCCAGCGGGTCGTAGTGATACAGCCAAGTGGTTCCGTCGGGGACGGTTACGCGCACGAGGCGGTCCTCGCCGTCCCATTCGTATGCCCAGGACCGGGATTGCCCGGAGAGGAGCTTCTGGGTCTTTCGTACAGTCCGCCCTTGGGTGTCATGCTCGTAGAAGGTGCGTCCCGCGCGGCGCAGCAAGGTGCCGGAGAAGTGCCGGCTGCCCTGCGTCGCGGCGTGGGTCGACCCTTCGTCGCCAGCCACTTCGGGCGAGGCGGGCCAGGAGGCATGGGAGACGTTCCCGGAGCTGTCGTACGCGTACACCTCGGACCAGTCTCGCCCGCTGACCTCTATCACGCGGCCCATCTGATCGAGGGCCAGGCTACGCGTGCTGCCGTCGTGCTCCACAGTGCTGGCGAGATGGCCGTCTTGGTGGTAGCGGAAGCCCCGCCGCCATGCTGACGAGGATGTATCGGTTGCAACGAGCGACTGCTGGGTCAGCCGATGGTTCTCATCCCATTCCTGCGTGAGGAGCATGCCGGGAAAGAGTGATCTTTCGACCTCGTGTCCCGCACCGTCATAGGTGAGCTGCATACTCTGCTGCGCCACGGTCAACCCGGTGGGGCGATTGTTGGCGTCGTACTCCCAAACGGATGCAGCGCTGTTGGGTGTGGTGAAGGTCGTCCTTCGGCCGTTCGCATCGTAGGCCGCCGTTGTGGACAGGCCGTTGCATCTTTCTTCGACGACCCGGCCGAGACGGTCGCGGACGAACTCGATATGCGCTTGCTCGTTCTCGGCTCCGATGAGCCGGTCCGCGGCGTCGTACGCGTAGGTGGTGATGTGGTCACCGCAGCGCTGCTCGACCACCCTCCCCTGGGCATTTCGCACGAAGCGGGTCGTCTGTCCTGCTCCGTTGATGCGCTCCGTGAGGTGCCCCGTGGCATCGTAAAGGTAGTTGAGGGTCCGACCGTTGAAGTCCGTCTCGGCGATGACGTTCCCGATCGGGTCGTGCGAGTAGGACCACGGCCGGTCCTGCGCGTTGCGAACCTCCTTAAGGCGGAGTTCGGTGTCGTAGGAGAACTCGTAGCGTGTGTCGTCGGGATCGACTCGTGCCGTGGTCAGGTTGAAGTGGCTGGTTTCGAAGCGGGTCCTCGCGCCTCCAGGGGCGCGGTGTTCCACCAAGTTGCCCTCGCCGTCGTGGTCCCAGGACTCTGTTGTGCCGTCCGGGTTCACTCGATGAGTGAGCTTGCCTTCGAGGCTCCAAGTCAGCATGGTGGTGTTGCCCAGCTGGTCGCGTACTGCCGCGATTCGGCCGAAGACATCCCGTTCGAACCTGGTCATCCACCCCAGCCGGTCAGTCTCCGCGAGCGGCAGACCGTGACCGTCGCACTCGATACGGCGTTCCGCCCCCAAGGCATCGACGACCGTGCTCAGATGGCCGTACAGGTCGTAGCGGTAGCTCGTCCGCGCTCCAGCAGGATCCACGGTCTCGACGAGGTTCCCCCGATCGTCATAACCGTGACGCCAAGTGGCGCCGTCGGACGTGACAACCTCGACTGGCAGATGCAGCTCGTTGAAAGTCGCGGTCAGCGTCGTGGCGTCGGGCCGAAGCACCGAGGTGAGATTGCCGTGCCTGTCATGGACATACGTGATCCGCCGGCCGATCGCGTCTGTGCTTGCTGACAGGTTGTTATGCGGATCCCACTCACTATGCTTCACGTTGCCGAGCGAGTCGGTCTCCGCAGTGACTTGCAGTAGATCGTTGTACTCGTACGTGGTGCTGAAGCCCAGGCTGTCGGTGTATCTCGTGCGCCGGTTCGCTGTGTCGTATTCGACGACACAACTGAGGAAGCCATCAGCGCCCTCACCCCGTACGACCCGGTCCTGGTCGTCGTACGTGTAGCGGTACCAGGAGCCGTTCCGGTCCGTCCACGATGAGATGCGGGCCTCTTCGTCGTAGGTAAGGCGATACGGTCCGCTCGAGTTGTGGATCTCGGACAAGTTGCCGTCGTCGTCATAGGCATAGCGCAACAACTCCGTGTTAGTCCCGCCGGGCTCCTCGGGGGTAACGCAGTCCTCGGATCTCTCCGTGCCGACGAGGCTGATCCGAGTGACGCGGCCGCCCTCGGTCTCGATGGCCACATAATGTCCGCCAGAGTGGCGCATCGCTGTAGGGATGCCATTCGGAGCACGTTCCACGGTGACGTGGTGACCGTTGCGGTCCGAAATGGATTGCAATGGCAGCGTGAAGGCGGAGTGGCCCTCGCCGTGGTGGTCCAGCGGGGTGAAGTGGCGGACATGGCCGGTCTTGGGATTGGTGATCCGCAGCGGCGTGCCACCGCCATCCCACTCCAGGGGCCACCGAGGGCCCGCTGCCGGCATGACGGCGTCTCCGGGGCGCGGGACGGGGTAGGAGAGGATCATGCCGTCTTCGCTCGCGAACAGGGCGCCCTCGGCATCGAGCTCGAGCCGTTCGTCGAGGGTGGAGGCCCACGACTCGCCAAAAAGCTGCCCCCAACGGTAGGTGGACAAGTGGGTGCGGCGGAGGACTAGCGGAAGGAGCCCCGGAAGAGCGAAGTCGGTCTTCCCCATGATCATTTCGCCGGTGACCATGTCGATTGGGTCGCCGTTCTTGCAGCGCCCCTTGGTGGGTCGGCTCTTGGCGACCGCGTCGTCAGCGCCCTTGCGTAGCCCTCCCTTGCCCAAGCCCTTGGCTATCCCCTTGAGTCCGCCCTTAGCCAATCCCTTCATGCCCTTTGCGAGCTTGCCGACGGTGGTCAGGCCCTTCATGCCTGGAATGCAGTCCAGTGCCGCGAAGGCGACATCCAGCAGCCCTGCCCCACCGTTGACATATTTGTTGAGAGTGTCGGCGAGGACGACAAGGGCAGCCACCACGGCGATGGCCGCAAGGATAGGCCCGCCGACGATCATCGCGATGATGCCGACGACCGCCACGACGACCTTGCAGACGGCGACGATGGTGTCCCAGTTGTCGGTGACCCAGTCGCCGACTTCCTCCCACCACTTGCGGTTCTGGATGCCCGCGTCGGAGGCGTCTTCCAGCTTCTTCTTCGCCGTGCCCGCGGCGTCCTCGCGCATCTTGCGGGCGTCCTCGGCCATCTTCTTGGCGGCGTCGAGGTTGCTCTTCGCGGCGGAGACATCCGACTTCGCGGTTGTCTGGGCCTTCTCGGCGGAATTCGCGTTGCGGGTTGCGGCCTTGACCTTGTCCGGGTCGGGCTTGGGGACGTCCTTGCCGGCCTTGGAGCCGCCGTCGTCGTCCTTGTACTTGTCGGCTTCCTTGCCCGCCTTGTCCATCCACGAGTCGGCCGATGTCAGGCGGGTCTGGGCGGAGCTCAAGTCGCCTTGCGCCTCGCGGCCCTTGACCAGGGCCTTGTCGGCCAGGGCCTGGGCGCGTTCCAGCTCCGGCCAGTACGTGGACAGGGCGTCGCCGGCCATCTCGTAGCTCTTCTTGAGCTTCTTCAGCTTGCCCGGCGCGTCCTCGAACTCCGCCGTGAAGGATTCCGCGGTCTTGCCCGCCCAGGTGAGGATCGCGTCCTCGCCCGCCATCCCCTTGATGTCCCGCAGGACCTTCGACACGTCGTCGGCGAAGGCATGCAGGTTCTTCGCCAGGCTCCGAACCCGGTCCGGATCCCCGGGGGTTGGGTCCTTGTCCAAGTCCAGGACATGCCAATCCGCCGGACGATTCCCCGCCATGTAGATCCCCCGTCACGCGTGTGTCGTCGTCTATCGGTTGATGGCCTGGATTTCCTGGACGTTCATGTCCTGGGTGGTCTCGAAGGTGCCGTCGGGCAGGTCGCCCTTGGCTCCGCCTGTGCCTTCCCAGGAGATCTCCCAGGTGATGGAGGCCTTGAGCTGGTACGGCTTACCGCTCGTGGCGCGGAGGTAGGAGATGCCGCACGAAGGATCCTGCTTGGAGGCGCCCTTGGTGTACGGGGTGCCGATGGAGCCGTCCTCGTTGACCGGGCAGTCGCCCGAGGCGGGGAAGGTCTTCGCGTCCGGGGTGCCCGGTTCCAGGTGCAGGGCCACCGGCTTCGCCGTCGTCACCGCGTACAGAGGCGTGTCCGGTAGTTCAGCGCGCACGGTGACGTCCTTGAAGACAGCCTTGTCCAGCCATGCCCAAGTGGGCATGTTCACCGTGGACTTGGCCTGCGGCTTCAGCTCGATCTCGGTCTCCGGTACCCGGATCTTGTCGTAGGCGTACTCGGCGAGAGTCTCCGGGGTGGGGGCGTTCGGGTTGTTCGGGAGAGTGCCCGCGTCCTGCCAGAACATGTTGTCCGAGCAGTCCAGGATTTCGGGATCGTCGGCGCGGTCCTCGCGGGCCACCGCGCGCCAGAACATCCCCTTCTTGCCCACGTTGTAGTTCTTGGTCGGGGTGTCGGTGAAGGTCGGCTCGTTCTTGTCGAAGGCGTCGACGAGCAGGCTCTTGCCCCAGCGCCGACCGAAGTTGACGGAGAACAGGTCGTCCTCCTTCATCTTCTCTGTGGCGTTCTTGAGCTGCTCCGGCGTCGCGAGCGGCTCGTACCAGCAGGCGGGGGGCTTCCAGTTCGGGTCGATGGCGGCGAGCGCGCCCGCGGATGGCTTGGCCGTTCCGCCGCCTGTCTGTTTGACCACGATGCGGGAACGGGAGACCGCTGCTCCCAACTCCGCTCCGTCGGACGTACCTTGCGCGCTGTCGCCACCGGGCGGCTTGCCGCCCTCTCCCTGGTCTTCCCCCCAGCCGAAGGCGGCCGACGGCGTCAGCAGTGTGAGGGACAGGGACGCCGCGGCGAGCGCGACTGCGCGACGGGTCGGCTTCCTCATGTGCAGGCACCCCGCTCTGTCTGGACCATCGTGGTCTTCCATACGCCCGCCTTGGTCTTGCTCAGCTTGGTGCGGTAAAGCACGAGGGCGTCATCGGCAGGGGTGGCGGTTTCCTTGCCGGTCTTGGTGTTCTTGGTGGAACCCTTGCCCTCGTCGACGCAGTAGAACAGCGTCCCGGAGCCGTCCGGGCTGATGCGGGGCTGCGGTTGGGAGACGCGGCCCTTACCGACCAGGGTCAGGTTCTCGTCCGTGAATCCCTTGACCCATGCCGTCCCGGTACGCAGAGCGTCACTGGAGCTGTAGAAGCCGAGTGCGTCGTACTGCGGGTCCTGCTTGGTGATCGCGGCGTAGGACGCGAGGAGGCGTTCCTTGCCGTCGTCCATGATGGCCTGCAACTTCGGATCGCTGTTCTTCCAGCCTGCGAAGTCGACCTGGAAGGACTTGGGCAGCTTGATCTCCGGCCGCTCGGCCCCGTCCGCTTGCGACGGTGCGTCGGCGGAGGCCGAGGCCTTCTCGTCCCCGTCACCCGCTCCCTTGATCTTGTCGGAAGTGTCGTCGCTGCCGCCTGAACCGCATGCGGTCAGGATCAGGGCCGCTGATGCGGCCAGCGCGGTCGACACGAGCCGGATGGGGCGGTTCACTCTGGACTCCCGTTCGAGGTGGGGGGTAACGCAAGCGAACCAACGCTATCTCTGGGGCTCGTGGGGCTACCACGCGGGATTCCGTCTGCGGGTAACTGGCCGCGTCACCACGCACATGGGCCCCGCCCCCGGCGCGAAACCAGGAACGGGGCCCACATCAACGTACGGCCGAAGGCGTACTCAGAAGCGTCGCGTGATCAGTGCCCGCTTCACTTCCTGGATCGCCTTCGTGACCTCGATGCCACGCGGGCACGCGTCCGTGCAGTTGAACGTCGTGCGGCAACGCCACACGCCGTCCTTGTCGTTGAGGATCTCCAGGCGCTGCTCGCCCGCCTCGTCACGCGAATCGAAGATGAAACGGTGCGCGTTGACGATCGCGGCCGGGCCGAAGTACTGGCCGTCGTTCCAGAAGACCGGGCAGGACGACGTGCACGCGGCGCACAGGATGCACTTCGTCGTGTCGTCGAAGCGCTCGCGGTCCTCAGCGGACTGCAGACGCTCGCGCGTCGGCTCGTTGCCGCTCGTGACCAGGAACGGCATGACGTCGCGGTACGCCTGGAAGAACGGGTCCATGTCGACGACCAGGTCCTTCAGGACCGTCAGACCCTTGATGGCCTCGACCGTGATCGGCTTGGACGGGTTGATGTCCTTGATCAGGGTCTTGCAGGCCAGGCGGTTGCGGCCGTTGATGCGCATGGCATCCGAGCCGCAGATACCGTGGGCGCAGGAGCGACGGAAGGTCAGCGACCCGTCCAGCTCCCACTTGATCTTGTGGAGGGCGTCGAGGACACGCTCCTTGGGGTCGATCTCCACCTGGAAGTCCTCCCAGGTCGCGTCCGCCGAGATCTCCGGGTTGTAGCGGCGGATACGGAAGGTCGCCGTGATGTACGGGGAGTCGGCGAAGCCGGCCTCGGGCTTGGCGTCTTCCTTGTCGAGGGTCGGGGTTGCCATCAGTACTTACGCTCCATCGGCTGGTAGCGGGTCTGCACGACCGGCTTGTAGTCGAGGCGGATCGACTCGGCGCCGTCGTCGCCTACCTCGCGGTACGCCATGGTGTGGCGCATGAAGTTGACGTCGTCGCGGTTCGGGAAGTCCTCGCGGTAGTGACCGCCGCGCGACTCCTTGCGGGCCAGGGCCGACTGCGCCATGACCTCGGCCAGGTCGAGCAGGTTGCCCAGCTCGATGGCCTCAAGGAGGTCGGTGTTGAAGCGACGGCCCTTGTCCTGGATCGAGACGTTGAGGTAGCGCTCGCGGAGCTCCGCGATCTTCTCCACCGCCGTCTTGATCGTCTGCTCCGTGCGGAACACCATGACGTTGGCGTCCATGGTCTCCTGCAGCTCCTTGCGGAGCTCGGCGACCCGCTCGTTGCCCGAGGCGTCGCGCAGGCGCTCGACCTGGGCGACGACGAGCTCTTCGGCGTTCTCGGGGAGCTCCACGAAGTCGTTCTTCGCCGAGTACTCCGCCGCCGCGATGCCCGCACGACGTCCGAAGACGTTGATGTCCAGGAGCGAGTTGGTGCCCAGGCGGTTGGCGCCGTGCACCGACACGCAGGCCACCTCGCCCGCCGCGTACAGACCCGGGACGACCGTGGTGTTGTCCGCGAGGACCTCACCCTGGACGTTCGTCGGGATGCCGCCCATGGCGTAGTGCGCGGTCGGCTGGATCGGGATCGGGTCCGTGTAGGGCTCGATGCCGAGGTACGTGCGCGCGAACTCCGTGATGTCCGGGAGCTTGGCGTCCAGCTGCTCCGGCGGGAGGTGCGTGAGGTCGAGGTAGACGTGGTCGCCCTCGGGGCCGCAGCCGCGCCCCTCTCGGATCTCCGTGTAGATGGAGCGCGAGACCACGTCTCGCGACGCCAGGTCCTTCATGACCGGCGCGTACTTCTCCATGAAGCGCTCGCCGTCCTTGTTACGGAGGATGCCGCCCTCACCACGGGCGCCTTCCGTAAGGAGGATGCCCATGCGCCAGATGCCGGTCGGGTGGAACTGGAAGAACTCCATGTCCTCCAGCGGCAGGCCGCGGCGGTAGCAGGCCGCCTGGCCGTCGCCCGTCAGCGTGTGCGCGTTCGACGTCACCTTGAAGAACTTGCCGGTGCCGCCCGACGCGTAGACCACGGCCTTCGCCTGGAAGAGATGGATCTCGCCGGTGGCCAGCTCGTAGGCGACCACGCCCGCGCTCTTCTTGACGCCGTCGACCTCCACCAGGAGCTGGTCGAGGACGTAGAACTCGTTGAAGAACTCCACGCCCTCCTTGATGCAGTTCTGGTACAGCGTCTGGAGGATCATGTGGCCGGTGCGGTCGCCCGAGTAGCAGGCACGGCGGACAGGAGCCTCGCCGTGGTTGCGGGAGTGACCGCCGAAACGGCGCTGGTCGATCTCACCCTTGGGCGTACGGCCGAAGGGCAGGCCCATCTTCTCCAGGTCGAGGACCGCGTCGATGGCCTCCTTCGCCAGGATCTCGGCGGCGTCCTGGTCGACCAGGTAGTCGCCACCCTTGATCGTGTCGAAGGTGTGCCACTCCCAGTTGTCCTCCTCCACGTTGGCGAGCGCGGCGGCCATGCCGCCCTGCGCCGCGCCCGTGTGGGAGCGGGTCGGGTAGAGCTTCGTCAGGACCGCGGTCCGGCTGCGCTTCGTCGACTCGATCGCCGCGCGCATGCCCGCGCCACCGGCGCCGACGATGACAGTGTCGTACTTGTGAATCTTCACTGGGTTCGCCTCGGCTTTAGCGGATGTTCGGGTCGAAGGTGAAGATCACCAGCGTGCCCAGGAGGATGGTGAACACCGTGGCGGTGTACAGCAGGCCCTTGAGCCACAGGCGCGTGTTGGCGCGCTCCGCGTAGTCGTTGATGACCGTGCGCAGGCCGTTGGCCCCGTGCAGCATCGCGAGCCACAGCATCAGCAGATCCCAGACCTGCCAGAACGGCGAGGCCCAGCGACCGGCGACGAACGCGAAGCCGATCTTGCTCACGCCGCCGTCGAGCACCAGCTGGATCAGCAGGTGGCCGAGGACCAGGACGACAAGGACGACGCCGGACAGGCGCATGAAGAGCCATGCGGCCATCTCGAAGTTGCCGCGGGTCGAGCGCGGGGTCTTGGAGGTGCGCTTGCGCGGTGCCTCGATGAGAGGGGCCGGGTTGTCGGCGTCGTAGAGCGAGGCGCCTTCGACGGGACCCACTCCGGACACTCCGGACTTCTCGAGCGTGGTGTCGGACATGTCTGGCGTCAGCTCCCGAAGACTTCGCGGACGGCGTGGCCGAGGACCGGGTAGAGCGCCCCCACCATCAGGACGATCCAGATACCCATGACGGTCCAGAGCATCTGCTTCTGGAAGCGCGGGCCCTTCGACCAGAAGTCGACGGCGATGACACGCAGGCCGTTCAGCGCGTGGAAGAGGATGGCGGCGACCAGGCCGTACTCAAGGAGTGCGACGAGGGGCGTCTTGTAAGTGCTGACGACATCGTCGTACGCCTCCGGGGAGACGCGGACGAGAGCGGTGTCCAGCACATGCACGAACAGGAAGAAGAAGATGAGGACGCCGGTGACTCGGTGAGCCACCCAGGACCACATTCCTTCCCGGCCGCGGTACAGCGTTCCAGCCGGCACGGCAGAACCCTCCGGGAGCGGGGATTGGGGCCAGCCGGCTTGGGTGGTCGGACGGGCCCGGCCGGGTACGGTCCACCGGCCGCTCGTCATCGTATCGACGAGTTGTCGGTTCGCTCGCGCGGGGTAGCCAGGTGTGATCAAACAGGCAATCAAACAGGCACGTACGGGCTATTCAGGTCGTGCACGAGTCGGGTGAGTCGCCCGCGGGCGAGCTTCCGCATTTCCTCGGCCGCCAGGACCCGCTCCTCCTCCGGGTCGCCCGCGAGGCGGGCGCGGATTCCGGCGAGCAGATGGTCGAGGGCCTGGCTCGGTGGGACGTCGTCCAGGCAGATCACGAAGACGTGACCGAACCGGCTCTCGTACGCGGCGTGCGCGGCCCGCAGAGCGGTGTGTGCGGCGCTGTACGTGCCCTGGCGAGGGACGGCCGGACCCAGAGGTTCGCAGGCCAGGGCCTCGGCGAGGGCCTCCGGCGGCAGGTCGTACGCCGCTTCGTCGGACGCGGCGAGCAGGGCGTCCAGGTCGGGGTAGGGCCGGTGGGCGACAAGGCGGCGGGCCCAGAGGCGGCTGCCGCAGCAGGTCAGGAAGGCGGCTTCGGCCACGCCTGGCTCGGCGGAGTTCAGTTGCTCCGGGGAGCGTGTCGGCTCCGCCGGGGGACTCGGTGAACTGTGCGTGGACAGCGGGGACTCCTGGGCAGGGGGCATCGACTGGGGGCTGTGGGGGTTTTGTCGTAACGCTAGCGAGGTGTGGTGAAGCCTGTCGGGCGGATGCGTGAAATATCACCCGGATGGGAGAGTTTCGCTTCGCGTGGTGGACAGAGTGGCCGGGGGCCCCGCTTTACCGTGGGCGGATGCTGGCTCTGACTGCTGATGCCCGTGGCGCCCGCCCCGCAGGGTGGGGGGTTTGCCTGACCGCCGTCTCGCGGCGGATGACCCCACGCCCACCCGTACCCCCGGCAGTGTCCGACCGGCCCCGGGGCGGTACCCGATGATCCAGCGGCGTTTCGCTCTTGCCGCCGCGGTCCTTGTCGCCGGGGCCATCGCACTCGCCGTGGTCGTCTGGCCCGGTGGCGGGAGCGGCGGCGGGTCCGTGGCGGCCCCCTCGGCCAGCGAGTCCGCGACGCCGACCCCCTCGCCCACGAAGTCGTACCCCCTCTCCAAAGCCCCGGCCACCATCCCCGCCGTACGCGAGCACAGCGCGGCGCGCGGGCCGGGATGGAAGCCGGAGAGCGGCGGGCGCGTGGTCGTCGGTGACGACGATCTCGCGGACGAGGGCAAGCTGCTCGCCGGTGAGCTGAAACTGAAGTACGCCGGTGACGCCGACCCCCGCAAGGGTGACGTGGAGCTCGCGCTCACCGAGGACGGCTCCGAAGACGGCTCCGAGGAGCGCGACGAGTCGTACACCCTCTCCGTGAAGGGGCAGCGGGTGAAGATCACCGCTCCCGAGGAAGCGGGTGTCTTCTACGGGACCCGCACCCTGAAGCAGGAGGTACGCGGCGGCGGTACCGCGCCCGAAGGCGTCGTACGCGACCGCCCCGCCAAGCCGCAGCGCGGCTTCATGATGGACATCGCGCGCAAGCACTTCGACGCGGCGTGGATCGAGGACCGCATCCGGGAGATCGGCGACCTCAAGTACAACCAGCTCGGCCTGCACTTCTCCGACGACCAGGCCTTCCGCATCGAGTCGGACTCGCACCCCGAGATCGTCTCGCGCGACCACCTCACCAAGGCGCAGGTCCGCCGCATCCTCAAGCTCGCGGCCAGCCGCCACATCACCGTCGTGCCCGAGATCGACTCACCGGGCCACCTCGGCACGGTCATCGCCGCGCACCCCTCCCTCCAGCTCCGCGACACCCGTGGCGTCGCCGCGCGCGGCGCGGTCGACATCTCCAAGCCGCAGGCCGCGGAGATCGTCGACGACCTCCTGGAGGAGTACGCGGACCTCTTCCCGGGGCGCTACTGGCATCTCGGCGCCGACGAGTACCAGGCCCTCACGGTCAGCAACCCCGAGGCCAGCTACCCGCAACTGGCGTCCGCGGCCCGCGAGAAGTACGGGCCCGACGCCCGGGTCCAGGACCTCGCGACCGGGTGGCTCAACGACCGGGCCGAGACCATGCGTCCGTACGAACGCGGGCTCAGGGCCTGGAACGACGGGTTCTTCCGCGGCGGGGTCGAGAAGGCCGACGACGATCTCGACGTCGCGTACTGGACGGGCAAGGAGATCGGGTCGAGGGAGCCGGCCGAGTACCTGAAGGAGGGCCGGAAGGTCATCAACTACAACGACGAGTACCTCTACTACGTCCTCGGCCAGCCCAACGCCTTCCGCTATCCCACCGGGCAGCGGATCTACGAGCAGTGGACCCCGCTGGTGATCCGGGGGACGAAGCCGGTGAGCGCGGAGTACGACGACCAGATTCTCGGTGGTTCCTTCGCGGTCTGGTGCGACCTGGCGAACTCCCAGACGCAGGAGCAGGTGGCGCAGGGGATCCGGCTGCCGCTGCGGGCGACGGTCCAGAAACTGTGGGACGCGCGCAAACCGGCCATGCCCTGGGCGGAATTCGTCAAGCTGGCCGACCGGGTGGGGTAAACGGCCGGGAGGGCGGGGGACGGGTAAGGGCCGGGGCGGTCGCGAGATCCGTTTTCGGCTTTTTGGTGGCGAACTTGCTTACATCTGTGGTGTATTCGGCCCAAAGACGATCGCCATCGCAGCCGTCGAGCGCAGTTGAGCAGAGTCGAGAACACGGGGGGACGCGAGCATGGGCTACTGGGGTTATTACGTCGTGGGCAGGAGCGAGCGGCCACTCGTGGAGCTTTCGGCGGTGGCGGGGGTGCGGGACGAGCTGAGCCTGCTCGTACAGCGGGACGACGGCTGGCAGGTGTGGGAGGTGCCGGGCGGCGACGGCGCCCGCGACGTCGGCAACATGAACACCCTGGCCCTGGAGACGGGTTCGCCCGCCCTCTTCGGCTACGTCATGGACAGCGACTGCGTGGCCGTCGAGGCGGCGGCCCCCGAGAGCGGCGTATGGACGACGTGCCTGGCCCGCGAGGCGATGGCCGGGTACATCGGCGACGACGGTCTGAGCCTTGACGACTACTTCCTGGAACCGCGCGACGCCGCGGACCGGGCGGTCACGTGGGCGGCGGAGACGGGCAGGACGGTGGCGTCGGCGCCGCTGCTCGACGTGCTGAAAGCCGCGGCGGAACCGTCGGCGGAGGAGCTCTTCTTCCGCTTCCTGGACAGGCTCGGCGTCGTGCCGCAGTGACGTTCCCGGGGGCCCGCACGCAGTAGGGGACGTGCGCCGCCCACGAGGGGTCGCGCATGGTCCGCGACGGGAGGCGTACGACATGAGCGGCGCGAGTCTGGTCGAGCTGATTGCCGAGGCCGACGAGAGAGGTCTGGCGGCGAGCGGGCTCGCCTGCCTCGACCGGTGTGTGCCGCTTCTCGGCGGCGGTGACGAAGTGCTGCGCCCGCTGTGGGGGAGTCTCGCGGAGGGCGGGGCCTGGGACGTCGCGCTCGCCGAGGCGCGGGTGACGCTGGGCGGTGCGGACGTCCTGGAGGACCCCTCCGCGGACGAGGCGAGCACCCTCGCCTACCGCATGCTCGGAGCTGTGCCATCGAGGCGTTCCGCCGTCGAGCTCCGGGAGTGGGCCGACGCCTGCTCGGTCGCCGCGCTGCAGATCCACCGGCTGCTCGACGCCGCGCCGGACGGCGGCGCCAGTACGCCGGCCCTGAGCGCGCGGCGTGCGGCCCGCACGGACGGCATGACCCCGCTGGTCGCCGCCGAACTGAGGCGGCAGGTACGCATCCTGGAACTGCTCGCCCACCAGGGCGCGGGCGCCGGCGGCCTGCGGCAGGCGCTGGACGTGTCGACGGAGGGCCGACGGGTTCTGCGAGCGGTCGTGTCACGCAGGGAGCGGGGCAGCAGGGTCTGACGGAGGGCCGGCCGGCAGGAAAATCCCGAAAGCCCCGCGGAAATCGACGTGTCCGCGGAATTTCTCTGCAATGACCCGCTCCCACACCCGCACTTGCTCCCACACCCGCACTTGCTCCCACACCCGCACTTGCTCCCACACCCGCACTTGCTCCCACACCCGCACTTGCTCCCACCCCGCACCTGCTCCCGCATCAGCAGTCGCTCCCGCTTCCGGCGTTCGCGTGTGAGATGGGTCACGCTCAATCGCCGTCATGGTTGGCTGCCTGCTTCCGCTTAGTAGGAGGAGGGCGCTTCGCGTGCGCCCTTGATCACTGAGTCGAAGGGGTGGGGAGTTATGGACGGTGAGGGAAGACAGGCGCCGAGAGCGGGGGAGATGCGGGGGCGCGCGCGGGAGTTCGTGGCGCGGGTGACCGTGCGGAATCGGTTGCCGCTTGATTACTCCGTCATGAGTCTGCGCGTCGTCGACTTCCTCATCGAAGGGCTGCGCAAGGGCGGGCGCGGCCGCGATGAGGTCGCGGGGGCGCTCTTTGGACTCGGCGCCTATGTGGGGGAGGTGTTGGTGCGTCGCGCCGGTGCCGCGTGGGTCGATTTCGACGAGAGCCAGCGCCTCTACTTCGGACATTCTGTGGGTGTACGGATGCCCGACGGGAGGGTGTGGAATCCCCTGGGGAAAGTGGTCAATTGCTTCGACTGCTCCGCCGCTGATGCCGCGGAGCAGTCATTGCAGACCTTCTACCTCACCCTTCCGGGGCGCTCTCGGCCCGCGGCCTAAAGCGTCGCGCTCGCACTGAGGTTCCTTCTTGGGGGCACGGGCACGGTGAACAGTGTCAGCGGGGTTAAGAGGAGAGCGTGGGGCAGGGTGGGGAACATCGCCGCGCGGCGGCCAGCGATGAGGAGTTGACGCGGGCTCTGGGGGGTGCCAGGGACGGGGACGAGGCGGCCTTCGGGGTCGTCTATCGGTGCGTGCAGCCCGGGCTTCTCGGGTATTTGCAGGGGCTCGTACGTGAGGATGCCGAGGACGTGGCCTCTGAGGCGTGGTTGCAGATCGTCCGGGATCTGGGGCGGTTTCGCGGAGGAGGGGCCGACTTCCGCCGTTGGACCGCAACTGTGGCCCGCCACCGAGCCATTGATCACCTGCGTCGTCAGAAGAGCAGGCCGCGCGCCTCCGTGCTGGAGTGGGACGCGTTCGCACTGCCGGCAGCCGACGACACCGCCGGTGAGGTCCTTGAGTCGATGACCACCGCGCGTGTGCTGGGACTCGTGGCCCAACTACCGCCGGACCAGGGTGAGGCAGTGCTGTTGCGAGTGGTGGTGGGGCTCGATGGCCCGGCCGCCGCGCAGGTCCTCGGCAAACGGCCCGGGGCGGTGCGTTCGGCCACGTATCGCGGACTGCGCGGTCTGGCACGGCAGTTGGCACATGAGACGGAACCTGTCGCTTGTCCTCGGCGGCGCTCCGTGGGGAGCGGGTACGCCATGCGGCGGGAGAGACGGGCGGCGTGCTGAAGGGAACGCCGAGCGCCGTGCCACCCCCCTTCAGTCCTGGGGAGCGGCACGGCGCGCAGGCGTCGGTGCGTTATTACGGAGTCAGGAGTTGGCCCAAGTGGGCCGCCGTCGGCGTGCCCAGTTGCGTGCGGCCGTAGTAGACGCCGCTCGACGTCGAGACCCCGGAGGCGCCGCTGTCCAGTTGGAGGATCGTGCCGTTGCCCTCGTCCTCGCCGTCCACGCCGATCGCCAGATCCGCGCGGCCGTAGCCCGACAGGTCCGCCAGGAGCACCGACGAGCCGAGACGGTCCGCCGACTCCGTGGAGCCCGTGACGCCCTCCGTGTCCTGCGTGAACGCCTGCGCTCCCGTCCCCGTCAGGCCTGATGAGGTGCCCTTCAGGAGGAGCGACGTGCCCGCGTCCTTCTTCGCCGAACCGGACCGCGTGATGTCCTCGTTCGGGGCGCCCGTCAGGACGTCCGCGTAGCCGTCCAGGTTGAAGTCGCCCGCCGAGACCGACCAGCCCATCGCGTCGCCCGACTCCGCCGCTCCCGGGACTCCCGACGTGTCCTGGTGGATCGTCTTGAGACCTGTGGTCGTGAAGCCTGTCGACGTGCCCGGGACCACCGTCACCTGGCCGCCCGCGTGCGCGCCCGACTCCGCCGTGTACGGCTGGCCGATGACCAAGTCGTCGTAGCCGTTGCCGTTCACATCGCCGACGGCGAGGGAGCGGCCGCCCTTGACGGTGAGTGAACCGACTCTGCTCAGCCCTGACTTCGAGCCCTTGAACCACTGGACGCGGCCCGTTCCGGCCTGGTCGCGGTAGGTCAGGGCCACGTCCGCGTAGCCGTCACGGTTGAAGTCGCCGGACGCGGCGTCGGCGTACGAGATGGCCGTGTCGCCCGATGTGAGGGTGCCGCCCACCTCGGTGCCCGCCTTGAAGCGCGCAGCCCAGGTGCCGCCCGTGCCGGTGGATGCCGAGAAGACGTCCGCCTTGCCGTCCGCGTTGAAGTCGCCGACCGCCACCGCCGAGCCGAACCTGGCGCCCGGGTAGTGGAAGTCGTCCGCGAGCTGCATGTCCGTGCCGGTGGTGAAGTCCGGGCCGTAGAGCATCGTGACCGCGCCGCGGTCCTTGTTCGTGGTGTCGTCCTCGCCGGGGGCGCCGATCGCCAGGTCCGCGTGGCCGTCACCGTTGATGTCGCCCCACGCCGTGGCCGCGGCCCAGTTGTCGCCCGCCTCGGAGGCACCGGGGACGCCGGGGCTGGACTGGGTGAGCGTCTTCTTGGAGCCGGCCACCGGGCCGTCCAGACCGCCGGGGACGATCGTCAGCGTGCCGACGCCGCCGGATGCCTTCGGCGTGCCCGCGACCAGGTCCGTGATGCCGTCGCGGTTGAAGTCCGCAGTGGGGATCGCGGAGTTGCGGGCCGCGCTCGTCGCGTAGCGGCGTATCTCGCCGAGCTTGGAGTACAGGTTCTTGCCGGGGCAGGCGGTCGCGAAGCCGTCCCGGTGGCCGGAGACGGTGTTGAGGGAAGGGGTGTCGCCCTTCTTCCATACGCCCGTGTCGTCAGCCGCCGTCAGCGTGACCTTCCCGGCGGGGTTGCTCCCGTACTGGCCGAGCTTCCAGGCCGCGACGCGGGAGACCGACTCCATCGCGGCGCGGGTCGGCTTGCCCGCCGGTTTGTTCGTGGCCGGGTCGCCCTCGAAGTCGCCGAGGACCGCGATGCCCGCCGACTCGCCGTTGAAGCCGTACGTGTGCGCGCCGCGCACGGGCAGATCGGTGCCGCCGCCGCGGCCCTCGAAGATCTGGCCGCACTTGTCCACGAGGAAGTTGTAGCCGAGGTCGTTCCAGCCCTCGGTCTCCACGTGGTACGCCATGATGCCGCGGACCAGGGACGCCGACTGGGCGCAGCTGTAGTCGTTCGTGCCGACCGTGTGGTGGACGAAGACCGCCTTGACCTTGTCTATGTACTCCGGCGGGTCCTCGACCTGCGACTCGTCCGCGCCCCAGGCCGCCCTGCCGGTCATGGGCGGCTTGGTGACCGTCGACGGCGGAGCCGGCGGAACCGTGGGCTCCGGGTCGGGGGAGGCGGAGGGGGAGGCAGAGGCGGAGGGGGAGCCCGTGGGGGCGGGGGATGTGGGGGCATCCGTCGGAGCCACCGTCGGAGCCTCGGTCGGGGCTTGCGACGGTGCGGGCGAGCCCTCGCCACCGCCCGTCTCCGGGTCCGGCGGCACCGTCTCGTCGGCCGCGAACGCCACCGGAGCCATCGCCGAGCCGTCCAGCGCCGGGTTGTCCGCCTCCTTGGACGTCACGCCCGGGTCCACGAGGTTGACCTCAAGCCCCTTGGGCAGCACAGCAGTTGATGTGCCGTCGGCCGCCATCACGCGTACCTCGACGCCGTCCGACGGGCCGACCCACAGCGGCTCGGACGCGGCACGCATGCCCGCCTCGGCCTTCTCGGGCAGGTGCAGCTCCAGGTCCAGGTTCTGCCAGCCGGTCCACTCGTCGTTCTCGATGGAGCGGGTGCGGACCTGGGCCTTGCCCTCAAGTTCCCTCGTCACGCCGGTCCATGAGACGCCGAGCAGCGAGAACTGCTTCGTCGACGTGCGCGGCAGCTCCCTCTCCTTGGCTCCGTCGGCCTTGAGCGCGATGTCGTGCACGCTCACCGGGCGCTCGCCGCGGGGGTCGCCCGGCTGATCCCCGTTCGTGGAATCCGCCATCGCGTACGTGACGGCCCCCGCGCCGCCGAGCACGACGGCTCCGATCGTCAGCCACGCCCTGCGCTTGAGACTCAGTGGTCTGTACGCGTGCGTGCTTCGCGCTGCTTCGCGCGGTTTGCGCGGGCTCAAATGCCCCACCCCTTAGCGGAATTGCGGGTTGATCGGTTGGAGTAGATCGGGTTGACCAAACGAGTGCGTACGACCACCCGAGGGTTCAAACGGTTGTACGAGGTTGGGTGAAATGTGACGTGACGTATCCCGCACTCCAGGGGTGTGACAGATAGACGGAGGATTGCGCTGGGTCACCTGACAGCTGTGAACGGGGAGACGGGGACGAGGGTCTGGACGGGAACGAGGGTCTGGTCGAGCGGACGTCGGCCGCCGGCCACGCCTGCCGACGAGGTGCGGGGCGAGCGGCTCTCGCGGGAGTCCATGGAACTGCTCCGGAACGCCGAATCCCTGCGCATCGGGGTCGAGATGACCACTCCGGAGGAGCACGAGGACGTCTCGGTGCACATGGACCGGCGTAAGAACTGCACGGCGACCTTTGACTCCGGGCCCATGAAGAAGGGCGACGTGATCGTGGTCGGTGGCGGGGCGGCCGCTTGGAGCATCTGAGGCTTGGAGGCTCCGAGCTCGGTCCGTACCTGTGACATTTCTGTGGGCCCTGGCGCAGCTCAGCGTGGGGGCACGGACACGGTGAGCTGTGTCGCGTCGGTACGGATGGGAAAGCGTGGGTCGAGGAGGGGAACCCCGTCGCGCACGGGTGCGCGACGAGGAGCTGGGCGCCGCGGTCGCGCGGGCACAGGAGGGCGACGAGGCGGCCTTCGCGGTCGCCTACCGCCTGGTGCAGCCGGGGCTCGTCGGCTATCTGCGGGGTCTGGTCGGCCACGACGGTGAGACCGCGGAGGACATCGCGGCCGAGGCCTGGCTGGAGATCGCCCGTGATCTGGGGCGGTTCCGCGGCGACGGCGCGGGTTTCCGCGGCTGGACGGCGACCATCGCGCGCCACCGGGCCTTCGACCACCTGCGGCGCCAGAAGGTCAGGCCGCGCCCGTCCGCCCTCGAACAGGATGTGCTCGATCTGCCCGGACCGCACAGCACCTCGGAGCAGGCGCTCGAGTCGATCTCCACGGGGGAGGCCATCGCGCTGATCGCCGCGCTGCCGCGCGACCAGGCGGAGGCGGTGCTGCTGCGGGTCGTCGTGGGCCTGGATGCGGCGGCGGCCGCGCGGGTCCTCGGCAAGCGGCCCGGGGCGGTGCGGACTGCCGCGTATCGGGGGCTTCGGCGGCTTGCCCAGCAGTTGGGGGGTCTTCGGTGACCCGGCGGAGTGGGGTGGCCGCCGGGGAGCCCCGCCTCGCCACGCTCCTCGCGGAGGCGATTCGTGCCGATCGGGTCGACGCGGAGGCTCAGCGCCGGGCTCTCGCGGCCTTCCGCTCGGCCCGCGTGGCTGCGGGGCGGCCGCTGCGGACCCGTCCTGACGACGACTGGCGGGGCTGAGGGGGGTTGGGGGGCGGGGGGGGCTCGCGTCGCACCTCGCCTGCACGCGCGTGGTGACCGAGCGCGCAGTTCCCCGCGCCCCTGACGGGCGCTCCCTGTCGTGTTTTGTCTGCACGTGTGTGGGGGTTGGGCGCGCAGTTCCTCGCGCCCCTGTCGGGTGCTTCCCGTCGTGTTTCGTCTTCGCGTGTGTGGGGGTTGGCCGCGCAGTTCCTCGCGCCCCTGTCGGGTGCTCCCCGTCGTGTTTCGTCTTCGCGTGCGTGCCCGGCGGTGGTGGGGTGCCCCTTTAGGGGCGCGGGGAACTGCGCGACGTTCAGCAAGGCGGGGGGTGCGGGTCGAAGGCCCGGGGTGGCGGAGCCGCAGGGTCAACTCCCGCCGGGCCCCGCCAAGGTGAGCGGCCGGGGTCGCCACCCCCCACAGGAGAGACCCCGGCCGTCACGCGGACGGACCGCACGCGGCCCGTACTCCCTTCAGCGCCGTGGGTGCGTTTTCTGTCACACCGCGTACTGTCACGCGCTAGTTGCACGTTGTACCAAACATGGACGTGAGCCCACTTCAGCCCGTAGCGTGCTGCTTCGCGCCAGGCTGCGGGGGCAGGACCGCAACCGGTGTAGGCGCATAGGGAGAAGTTGTGCTGGGGGACGACGCGGAACTGACCGCCGCGGTGCTTGCGGCGCAGGACGGGGACGAGACCGCGTTCCGGACTGTGTACCGCGCTGTGCACCCGCGGCTGCTCGGCTACGTACGGACACTGGTCGCGGACCCGGACGCCGAGGATGTCGCGTCCGAGGCCTGGCTGCAGATAGCCCGCGACCTCGACCGGTTCAGCGGCGACGCGGACCGGTTCCGCGGCTGGGCCGCGCGCATAGCGCGCAACCGCGCCCTCGACCACATACGCATGCGGGGCCGCCGCCCGGCGATAGGCGGCGACGAGACCGAGCTCACCGGAAAGCCGGGCGACGCGGACACCGCGGACGAGGCGATGGAGTCCCTGGCCACCGGCGACGCCCTCGCCCTGATAGCCCAGCTCCCGCAGGACCAGGCCGAAGCGGTCGTGCTCCGGGTGGTCGTCGGCCTCGACGCCAAGAGCGCTGCTCAGACCCTCGGCAAGCGCCCCGGCGCGGTCCGCACCGCCGCACATCGCGGCCTCAAGCGACTCGCGGAACTCCTCGGCGCGGACGGCCCGCCGAGCGAGGGCGCGCTGGACGCCGTACCGCCCCAGAGAGAGCGGCGCGGGCACGCGGTGACGTCCGCCGGTGTGACGCATTCTCGTTCGCGGGCGCAGAAGGACATGTGATGGCCGACGAGGATTACAGGTGGCTGGACCGCGACGCGGCGGAGCGTTTGCTGAGCGGTGAGTCCATCGACGGCGTCGACCACCAAGCGCGGGAACAGGCCGCGCAGTTGGCCAAGGCCCTGGCCGCGCTGGCGGCGGACGACCGCGCAGGATCCGTCGTACCCGCCGACATCTCCTCCGAACTCCCTGGTGAGGCCGCCGCCCTCGCGGCGTTCCGGGAGGCCCGTGGCACTGAGGCCCGGACAGCTTCTACGCGCGTGGGAGCGGGCGAAACCGTACGTCTCGGGCGCTCTGTCGAGCCTTCGCGCCCCGCGCGCTGGGCCCGCCCCCTGCGCTACGGACTCGCCGCCGTGCTCGCCGGCTGCATGGTCGGCGGGGTGGCCGTCGCGGCCGGTACGGGCGTGCTGCCCTCGCCCTTCGGTGACCGGGACCAGCCGGGCCCCGCGGCCTCCGCGTCGTCCGTCGCGTCGCCCGAGCCGCTCGCGTCCCCGTCGGAGGATGCGAGCGCCACCCCGGACGTGCAGCCCGACGACGTGACCACGACCCCGGAAGACCCCTCGCGCGGGCCCGGCAGCAGCGCGCCGCCCCAGCAGTCCGAAACCCCCGACGGCGCCTCCCAGGACACCGCGGGCACCACGCAGCCCGGCTCCGGCGACCCGCAGCGCGATGACGAGGCGGGGGGCTGGTACCGCAAGGTGGTCTCCGCCTGCCGCGACTACCGCAGCGGAGACCTCCAGGGCGAGAAGAGGCGCCGCCTGGAGGAGGCCGCGAAGGGATCCCGGCGGGTGACCGAGTTCTGCGGCCGTGTCCTGGACGGATCGGGCAGCGACCGAGAGCACAACGGCGGCGGCAACAGCGGCAACAGCGGCAACGACGGCGGCAGTGACGAGGACGGCGACGGCGACAAGGGCGACGGACCGTCCGGCAGTGGCAGCGGCAACGACCACTGGGGCAACGGCGGCATCCGTCCCGTTCCGCCCGTCGTGGCACCCGCGCCCCCGCGCCCGCTGCCCACCCCCGCCGTCTCCGCCTCGTACAGCGCGCAGCCTGTACTGCCCGGCTCCTGACCTGCTCGCAAACCCCTCTCGGCGAGGGTGTGACGTTTTTTGAAGCAGTGACGCAGTAAGAAGTGAGCCGACTGGTCATCGGCCCGCGCACGAGCCAGGGGTTCCCCCCGTACCTTTGGCTCAGTGCCACCAGCGTGGGCGGGAGACGTTCCCCCGATCCCGCCCACGCTGATTAATCCCACGCCCGTCCCGCGGCCTCACTTGTAGACGACGACCTTGTCGCCGTTCTTGACCTGCGCGAACAGGTTCGCGATCTTCTTCTCGTCCCGTACGTTCACGCACCCGTGCGAAGCGCCGTCGTAGCCGGTCGCCGCGAAGTCCGACGAGAAGTGCACGGCCTGGCCGCCGCTGAAGAACATCGCGTACGGCATGGCGGTGTCGTAGAGCGTCGAGACGTGGTGCCGGGACTTCCAGTAGACGGTGAACGCGCCGTCGCGGGTGGGCGTGTACTGCGAGCCGAAGCGCACGTCCATCGTCGAGACGACCCTGCCGTCGATCATCCATGTCAGCGTGCGGCTGGCCTTGCTGATGCACAGGACGCGCCCGGTCAGGCAGCGCTTGTCGGGCTTCGACGCCGGGATGCCGCCCCCGGAGTAGAGCTCGTACTTCGTGGGCTCGCGGGTCATGCCGATCAGCTTCTGCCAGGTGACCGTGTCCGTCGTGCCCGTGCGGGGCAGCCCGCGCTTGCCCTGGAATCCCTTGATCGCGGTCGTGGTGGACGAGCCGTACGTGCCCGAGGGGTTGTCGAAGAACCAGGCGATCTGCCGGAGTCGGGCCTGCAGCTCACGCACCTGGTCGCCGCGCTGCCCCGGGGCGAGCAGGGTCTTCGGGGCGGGCTTCGGCGTCGGCTTCGCGGGCGAGGCCCGGCCGGGGGCGGTGGACGGTGTGTCCGAGCCGTCCGATGGCGTCTTCGTGGGGGAGATCCGGACCGGTTGCGCCTTCCCGTCCGAGTCGACGGCCTGCGCCTTGCATCCGCCCACCAGGGCGACCGTGACCACGGCCCCCACGGCTATCGCACCTCTGCGCACAATGACCCCCGTCATCGCTCGACCGCTCGACAGACTCGCCGAGAGTGTTCCCCGCGAGTGACCACCCCTGAACGTTGCCGCATGCTGGAGGCGGACCGCTATACCGGAGAAGTAACGGAGAAGGATCTCCAGGATCTCTGGCAGGAGGCACAGAGCGATGGCGCGTGAGTCGGAGTCCGGACTGCCGTTCGAGCCCGTATACGGACCTGAGGCCCTCGAAGGGTGGGATCCGGAGACGAAGCTGGGCGTGCCGGGTGCCTATCCCTTCACGCGCGGCGTGTATCCCTCCATGTACACAGGGCGCCCCTGGACGATGCGCCAGTACGCGGGCTTCGGGACGGCCGTCGAGTCCAACGCCCGCTACAAGCAGCTGATCACCAACGGCACCGCGGGCCTTTCGGTCGCCTTCGACCTGCCCACACAGATGGGCCACGACTCGGACGCCCCGATCGCGTCCGGCGAGGTCGGCAAGGTGGGTGTCGCGATCGACTCGATCGACGACATGCGGATCCTGTTCGGCGGCATCCCGCTGGACAAGGTGTCGACATCGATGACGATCAACGCCCCGGCCGCCCTGCTGCTCCTGATGTACCAACTGGTCGGCGAGGAACAGGGAGTCGACGCGGGCGAGCTGACGGGCACGATCCAGAACGACGTCCTGAAGGAGTACATCGCGCGCGGCACGTACATCTTCCCGCCCAAGCCGTCGCTGCGCCTGATCGCGGACATCTTCAAGTACTGCCGGGCCGAGATCCCGAGGTGGAACACCATCTCCATCTCCGGCTATCACATGGCCGAGGCGGGCGCGACGCCCGCGCAGGAGATCGCCTTCACCCTGGCCGACGGCATCGAGTACGTCCGCACGGCGGTCGCCGCGGGCATGGGCGTGGACGACTTCGCGCCCCGCCTCTCCTTCTTCTTCGTGGCGCGTACGACGCTTCTGGAGGAGGTCGCCAAGTTCCGTGCCGCACGCCGCATCTGGGCCCGCGTGATGCGGGAGGAGTTCGGCGCGAAGAACCCCAAGTCGCTGATGCTGCGCTTCCACACGCAGACGGCCGGCGTCCAGCTCACCGCACAGCAGCCCGAGGTGAACCTCGTCCGCGTCGCGGTCCAGGGCCTCGGCGCGGTGCTCGGCGGCACCCAGTCCCTGCACACGAACTCCTTCGACGAGGCGATCGCGCTGCCGACCGACAAGAGCGCGCGCCTGGCCCTGCGCACGCAGCAGGTCCTGGCGTACGAGACGGACGTGACGGCCACGGTCGACCCGTTCGCCGGGTCCTATGTCGTGGAGAAGATGACCGACGACATCGAGGCCGCGACCCTCGGACTCATGGAGCGTGTCGAGGACATGGGCGGCGCGGTCGCCGCCATCGAGAACGGCTTCCAGAAGAACGAGATCGAGCGCAGTGCCTATCGCATCGCCCAGGAGACCGATTCCGGCGAGCGGGTCGTGGTCGGCGTCAACCGCTACCAGCTCGACGCCGAGGAGCCCTACGAACCCCTCCGCGTCGACCCCGCGATCGAGGCCCAGCAGGCGGCCCGCCTCGCGAAGCTGCGGGCGGAGCGGGACGGGGCGGCGGTGGACGCGGCGCTCTCCTCGCTCCAGGAGGCGGCGAAGGGCGAGGCCAACGTCCTCTATCCGATGAAGGACGCGCTGCGGGCAAGGGCGACGGTGGGCGAGGTGTGCGACGCGCTGCGGGAGGTGTGGGGGGCGTACGAGCCCTCGGACGTCTTCTGACGGGGCCCGATGCGGCCGGGTGTCCGATGTACGGACACCGTGCCCCTCGTGTCGTACGCACGTGCGACACTCCGCCTCATGCTGGGTGTCACCGATCTTCCGACCTATCTCGCGGGCCTCGCCCTGATCATTCTGCTGCCGGGGCCGAACTCGCTGTACGTGCTCTCCGTCGCCGCGCGCCGCGGCGTACGCACCGGCTATACCGCCGCCGCGGGCGTCTGGTGCGGAGACGCCGTCCTGATGACGCTGTCGGCGGCCGGCGTGGCCTCCCTGCTGCAGGCCAACGCCCTGCTGTTCGGGATCGTGAAGTACGCCGGTGCGGGATATCTGACGTGGCTGGCGATCGGGATGCTGCGGGCCGCGTGGGGGATGTGGCGTACGCGGCGCGAGCAGGCCGCGGAGCAGGGTGCGAGCGGAGCGGAGGAAGCGGGGGAGCGGCCGTTCCGCAGGGCCCTGGTGATCAGCCTGCTCAACCCGAAGGCCATTCTCTTCTTCATCGCCTTCTTCGTGCAGTTCGTCGATCCGGGGTACGCCTACCCCGCGCTCTCCTTCCTCGTGCTCGGGCTCCTGGCTCAGCTGGCGAGCGTCCTCTACCTCACCGCCCTGATATTCAGCGGCACGAAGCTGTCGGCCGCCTTCCGCCGCCGCAAGCGGCTCTCGGCGGGAGCCACTTCGGCGGCGGGCGCGCTGTTCCTCGGGTTCGCGGCGAAGCTCTCGCTCGCCAGTGGCTGAGTGACGGCCAAGGGACTCAGTGGTGCCAGGCCGTGCCGCCCACGTTGTGGATCATGCGCTGGAGCACCTTGAGGGTGCGGACGTACTCCTCCTCCGGGATGCCCTCGTGGATCTGCGCCCGCGTCTTGTGCTGGCGCGCGGCGGCGTCGTCCCGCAGCCTGCGCCCCTCGTCGGTGAGGCGGAGGCGGCCTCCGGCGTCCTCGGTGAGCAGGGCCCGGTCGTGCAGAGCTTCGATGTCGTGGTGCAGCGAGCCGTCACCCACGTTGAGGTAGCCCCGCAACGTGGCCACCACGGCGGCCTTGTCGCGGCCGTCATCGGCGATGATCTGGTTCAGGATCCACCACTCGGGCTGGGTGAGTCCGAACTCGGCGAGCATGGTGCGGATGTGGTGTACGACGACCTCGCCCGCCGTCGATGCCCAGTAGCCGATGGGCTGGTCGATGAGGTCCTCGTCGCTGTGGGAGTACGTGAAAGTGTCCATGCGCAGAACATAGAACCTCAAGTTTGATTGAGGTCAACTGCCCTGGTGGACCAGCCTGAAGTAGTCCGTCAGGCCCGTCGCGTCCTCGCCCGCCCAGCCGACGTAACCATCGGGGCGCACCAGGAACAGGCCCTTGCCGTAGGGAGCGTAGGCGTCCATGCGGTGGGAGTGCGTCAACTCCTCGTTCAGTACGGGCAGTTCGGCATCCGTGCCGACCGCGAGCAGCGTGAGGTGCGGGCCCCTGAACACGTCGAACAGCCTCCCCTCGGCGTACGGCCCGTCCGGTGCGCGATCGCCCGCCCGCAACGCCTCGTCCGCGAGACCCGTACGGGTCTCCACCGCCAGGGAGCTGCCCCGGTAGCCGAGGCTCAGCTGGCGGGTGGCCTCCCCGCGCCGCTCCTCCCCCCGGTGGATGCGGGTGGAGAGGCCCAGCATCTGTGCGGCGACCGGCAGGCGCTCGGCCTCGTAGGTGTCGAGGAGGGCCGCGAGTGCGCCGCCCCGCAGGACCGCGCCCAGCTTCCAGCCCAGGTTGTAGGCGTCCTGCACGCTGGTGTTCAGGCCCTGCCCGCCCGCCGGTGAGTGCACGTGCGCCGCGTCCCCGGCCAGGAAGACGCGGCCCTCGCGAAACCGGTCCGCCATCGCCGCGCGCGGCCGGAAGTCGGAGGCCCAGCGCACCTCGGTCACCTCGTCGGCGGTCAGATGCGTACGGGCGGCGACGATCTTGCGTACCCCGTCGGGCGAGGTGTCGGGGTGGGTCCCGTCCGTGAACTGGGCCGTCAGCTGGAAGTCCGGCGTGCCCGGCAGTGGGCAGATCGCCAGGAAGCCCGCGCCGTCGGCGGCGGGCGGGAACATGTGCCAGTTGTCGCGGTCCAGGGTGGGGATACGGACGTCGGCCACCAGGATCGGGTTCGGGTCGACGCTCTCGCCGGTCATGCCGATGCCCAGCGCCGCGCGCACCGTCGAGCGGCCCCCGTCGGCCGCCACGGCGTACGCGGCGCGGACGGTCCGGCCGTCCGACAGCCGGGCGGTGACGCCCTCGGCGTCCTGTGTGAGGCCGGTCAGCGCGGCGCCGAACGCGATCTCGTCGCCGCCGAGTTCGCGCAGGCGGGCGTACAGGATTTCCTGGGTGCGCCACTGGGGGAGCATCAGCGGCCGGTCGTACGGGGCGTCCTGTGTCGGCTCCCTCTCGTCGAACATCCGGTGCTCGCCCTGTCGCTCGCCGCCTTGCCAGACCATGCCGACCGGGTAGGTGCCGCCCGCCGCCTCGGCCGCCTCGATGATCCCGAGGTCGTCGAAGACCTCCTGCGTACGGGGCTGGATGCCCTTGCCGCGCGAGCCGGGGAAGAGGGTCTCTGCCCGCTCGACGACCTGGGCGCGCACGCCGCGCCGCGCGAGGTCGCAGGCGAGGGTCAGGCCGGTGGGGCCGGCGCCCACGATGAGTACGTCCGTCACGACAGCCGTCACGACTGTCTCCTTAACGCTGTTAAGTGCCATGTTCCAGAGCCTGCGCTTAACGGTGTTAAATTGTCAAGGTGGCTACGACCCCCCTGGACCGCACCCGCGTCGCGTGCACCGCCCTGAAGCTCCTGAACGAGACGGGCCTCGACGGACTCTCCCTGCGTGCCATCGCCAAGGAGCTGGACGTCAAGGCGCCCGCTCTGTACTGGCATTTCAAGGACAAGCAGGCGCTGCTCGACGAGATGGCGACCGAGATGCTGCGCCGCATGAACGAGGATCTTCTGGCGGGCGCGGAGCCGGACGCCGACTGGCGGGCCGCCCTCGCGGCCGCCATGCGGGGCCTGCGCCGCCACCTGCTGATGTACCGCGACGGCGCGAAGGTCTACAGCGGCACGCACTTCACCGACATGTCCTACGCCGCCCCCATGGAGGCCCACCTGGGCACGCTCACCGGCGGCGGCTTCACACCGGGCGGCGCGGCCCGCGCCTGGCTCACGGCGTACAGCTACACGATCGGTTACGTCATCGAGGAGCAGTCCATGGGGCCGGACCCCGCGAAGGCGGAGGGCGGCTACGACCTGGCGGCGCGCGCCGAGCGCCTGGCCGCGTACCCGCTCGCTTCGGCCGCGGGCAACGAGATGTTCCGCGATTACGACGCGGGGTTCGAGAAGGGCCTTGCCGCGGTGGTCGCCGGGATCGGGGCGACGATGCTGGAAACGTAGTCTGGGCCCATGAACGAGGACCCGGAAGACACCTTGGGCCGACTGGTCCAGGAGCTGGCGGACGCGATAGGCGAGGCCCAGGACGTCATGGGCGAGGCGATGGACGTCGCCCGCGTGGTGGCGGACGACGCCGAGACCGAAACCGGCGGCGCTACTTCCGCGTCATGAGCCCGCGGCGGATCAGCGGCGTCAGCCGCTCCTCCACGAAACGGTTCAGCAGCCACGCGAGCAGCAGCATCGCGGCGATCGTCAGGCCGAAGGTCGCGTACGAGGGAAGCCCGAGGCCCCGGTGCAGCGCGCCCACCGTCACCCAGCCCAGGTGCTCGTGCACCAGGTAGAACGGGTACGTCAGGGCACCCGCCACCGTCAGCCACTTCCAGTCGACCCGGTGCAGCGCGCCGAGCGCGATCAGGAGCACCGCCGCGAAGCCCGCCGTCACGACGGCGATGATGCCGAAGGACGAGCGGTAGGAGAAGAAGTCCGGGTTCGGTGCGTGCCAGAGCCGGTCGACCGCGTAGTGCTGGCCGATCAGCCAGCTGACCCCCACGATGCCCCAGGCCGTCAGGTCCCTGCGGTCGCGGTGGACGAGGTAGATGCCGATGCCGCCGATGAAGAACGGGGCGTACTCGGGCATGAGGACGAGG
Source organism: Streptomyces sp. NPDC033180 (assembly GCF_055577645.1). NCBI lineage: Bacteria > Bacillati > Actinomycetota > Actinomycetes > Kitasatosporales > Streptomycetaceae > Streptomyces > Streptomyces sp. NPDC033180. The sequence continues at coordinate 292,325 of NZ_JBVIPU010000008.1, forward strand.
TCGAGCAGCGGCTCGTTCGCACCCTCCGCGATGACCGCGGCGAGGGTCCAGACCGCGCAGAACAGGATCACGCGGGCCCGGTTCGCGCCGGGCATGACGACGCAGAGCGCGAACAGCGCGTAGAAGCGCAGCTCGGCCCAGAGCGTCCAGCAGACCCCCAACACCCGGTCCACGCCGAGCGGTTGCTGCAGCATGGTCAGATTCACCAGGGCGTCGCTGGGCGAGACCGCCTTGTACGCCACGACGGGCAGCGCGAAGACCGCCGTCACCAGGATGATCGCCGCCCAGTAGGAGGGCAGCAGCCGGGACGCGCGCGAGGCGAAGAACCCGCGCAGCGGACGGCCCCAGCCGCTCATGCAGATCACGAAGCCACTGATCACGAAGAAGATCTGCACGCCGAGACAGCCGTACGCGAACCAGCTGTGCGCCGTGGGGAACTGGAGCTGCGGAGAGCTGCCCCAGGCCTCGCTGATCTCGCCGTCACGTCCGCCGTAGTGATAAGCGGCGACCATCAGGGCCGCGATGAGCCGCAGCCCGTCCAGGGCTCTGAGGCGGGGGCGCGCACGCCGGACGGTGGGGGCGGGGATCGTGAGCGCGAAAGTGTCCGCCCCTGAGGTTTCCTTCGGGAGCGTGGTTGCGGGAGAGGTCATCCGAGTGCGGTCCGCTTGATGGAGCGCTGGACCGAACGGGCGCGGCGCGCGACCCGGCGTACGGCCGCGTTGCGCGGGATGAACGAGAGCTGCGGGGGCAGCGCTCCGGGCAGGGCGAGGGCCGTGAGGCGACGGCGCTTGAAGTAGCGCCAGGTGTGCGGAGTCAGGTGCGTCGAGAGGTAGCTCTCGGCCGCCTCGCGCCGGCGCGGACAGATCTGCGGCTGCATGGCGAAGCCGACGGCGACCAGCAGCTCGCCGAGATCGGCGACCGGCATGCCCGGCTGCCGCCCGGTGACCGCGCCCTTGTCGGCGAGGTCGGGGATCAGTGCGTCCACGATGGTGACCGGGACGCGGTTGCTGTTCTGGTAGGGCGCGAGCCGCTCCAGAAGCGTCTCGGTGCCGGTGCGGGCGACCGGCAGGCCGTAGAGCGCGGAGGCGGTGAGCAGCGCGGTCGAGAAGCAGCCGATGACGAGCGAGGGCCGCATCCGCTGGTACAGGACCTCGGCGAGGACCGGCGAGTCGAGGACGGTCAGCTCCACACCGATCGCCTCCGCCTCCTTCTCCAGCATGCGTGACCAGCGGGCCGGAGCCGTCGGATGCGGCTTGAACACCACGCGCGTGTGGCCGAGTTCGGCTGCGCCGCGCACCATGCGCACATGCAGCTCCTCCTCTTCCTCGGCGGTCAGGATGCCGAGGGCGGAGAGGTACTGGCCGAGGAGCAGCGCCGGCTCGGCGATGTCGGGGGTGTCCGCGGCGTCGGCCTCGGAGGCGGCCAGGCGGTCGAGCACCTTCACGAACGCCTCGGTCGGCACGATCTCCGGCCGCACACCGAACTCGGTCAGGAGCAGCGGGGTCAGGCCGGGCACCAGGTCCAGGTGAAGGAGGCGGCGCACCCGCGTGCCGATCAGTGGGTCGATCTTGTTGCGGGTGGGGCCATAACTCATCAGTCCGTCGGCGTAGACGTCCACGGGGGCGCCCGTGAAGATCTGCGCGAGGGCCAGGGCCGGGTTGACCTGGATCGACTCGACGGCCAGCTCGATGTCGTCGTCACCGAGATCCCACAGGAGCCGGATGTAGCGCTCCCACATCGGGATGTCGTCCGCCCGGGGCGCCCAGCCGCCCGGATGAAAAGGGGAGATGGCCTCGTTCCAGGAACGTACGTCGTCGAACCGGTCCCGCAGCTGCGTGAAACCCGGCATCTCGTCCACGGCGACCGTCGTCTCCGGCGTCGCCGCGTTGTTGCTGACGAGCAGCAGCCGCCGGTCGGCGGGACCGAAGCGGTCGGCGTCGATCGCGGCGGCCAGCGTCGCGGTGCCGTACAGCGTGGACGCGAGGAAGATCTGCGTCGTCGCCATTACGCGGCCACCTCCGCCGACACCGGACGCCGGCGAAGCCGGCGAAGGCGGGTCGCCCGCTGTATGTCCATGGAGTCGAGGGCGTCGTCGAGAACGCCCTGCGGCATCCGCTTCAGGGCGGCCGCACTCAGTGACTTCAATTTCCGCGCCACTTGTGGCTCGAACCTTTCGATGGATCCCAGATGGTGGGAAATGATCGCGCAGTAAGTACGCACTGCCTTCGGCAGCAGTTCGTCCGCGTCCCGGTCCTCGGCTGTTTCGCGGATCACCTGGTCGAATGCCCGGATGAAATCGAGCTGTCGTACGTCGCCGATCTGTGTCAGTGACGAGGCGACCCCGCGCCGGTAGAACACACCGAGCAGACCCACCGCGGCGAAGGAATCCGCCTCGCGGTGCAGGCGCCAGATCCAGGGCCGGTCCTCCGCGGTGCGCAGGCCGTCCGTGAAGTGCAGCAGGCCCCGGTCGGCCAGGCGCCGGTGGTAGATGCCCGCCCAGGCGTAGGCGTAGTCGACCGACGTCGACCGGTCGGCGGGCAGGATGACGTCCCGCGGCGGCATGACGACACCGCGCCTGCCGTGCGGGACACGGTGGATGCTGCGGGCCCGAGCGGTGCACTGCACATGGTCGGTACGCACGAAGTCGCAGCCCAACTCCTCGATGGCCGAGACGAGTTGCGCGTAATAGCCGGGAGCGAGCCAGTCGTCACCGTCCAGGAAGGTGAGGTACTCGCCGCGCGCCGCGTCAAGGCCCGTGTTGCGGGCGGTCGCCAGACCGCCGTTCGTCTCATGTCTGAGATGGACGGCGCCGGGCAGTTCGCGCGCGGCACGCTCCAGAATCTCTGGAGTCTCATCCTTCGAACAGTCGTCGACGAGAATGAATTCGAAGTCTTCGCGTGCGTTCGCTCGCAGACTCCTCAAGGTGTCGGGCGCGTATTGCTGCACGTTGTAGAACGGCACGATGACGGAGAGCTTAACCACGTGGGTGACGTTAGGTGTCGGCCCGGCATTCGTCTTGGCCGAAGGTGAGATCTCAGGTGAACGAAGTATGGCGGAATGGTTAACCCGCCTGCTTGACCACGGATTCCCGGGCTGATTCGCCATTCGTCGGCGTTCTGTTAACCGTTTGTTGCACCTGAGTTGGGCCGCCAATCTCAATGCCTTCCTAGCGTCCTTCCTGTGCCAGTAAGCAACAGCGGGACGACACGGATCACCGTGCTCGCCGACTCCGACACCCGATGGAAATGGGGTGCGCTCACCGCGAGCCGCCTCGCGGGTGGCCTCGTAGGTGACCTCACGGGTGACCTCACGGGTGACCTCGCGGGTGAGGGAGCGGACGCGCGCCTCGACGGACGCCTTCTCCGCGGTCGGGCCACGCCCACCGTCCGGCAGCTCGAAGAGGTCGGGGTGCGCGCGGACACGCTCCGCGAGGTCACCGCCGTCGAGTTTCTGCGCGAGGTGGAGCGCGAAGCGCCCGACGTGATCGTGCTCGCCCTGGTGGGCGGCGCGGTCCAGGCGGTCCTTCACGGGCTCGCCCGCATGGCGGTGTCGGCGGTTTCCGGGAAGCGGCGCCCCGTGATCGTCACCGGCTATGTCGGCGTCGTCTACGAGAAGCTCGCCGACGGACTGCTCCTTCGCCACGGCGCGGACGTCGTCCTCGCCAACTCCCGGCAGGACGCGGAGCGTTTCCGCGCCGTGTACGAGGGGGTGGGCGCCGACGCGTCGGGCGTCGTGGAGAGCGCGCTGCCGTTCCTCGGCGGCGCCGCCTACCTCGAAGAGGACCAGAAGCACGACCCGTACACGGTCGTCTTCGCCGCGCAGCCCTCCGTGCCCGACAGCCGCGCGCACCGCACGTACCTGCTGCGCCGCATGGTCGAGCACGCACGGCTCCACCCGGACCGCGAGGTCCTGATCAAGCTGCGCAGCAAGCCCGGCGAACACACCACGCACATCGAGGAACTGCCCTACCAGAAGCTCGCCAAGGGCGAGGACCTGCCGCCCAACTGCCGCCTCGTGTACGGGAACATGGGCGAGGTCCTGGACCGCACCGACCTGCTCGTCACGGTCAGCTCCACCGCCGCGCTCGAATCCCTGCACCGCCGCATCCCCACCGCGGTCCTCACCGACCTCGGGGTGCGCGAGGCGCTCGGCAACCACCACTTCATCGGCTCCGGATGCCTCGCGTCCTGGGACGAGATCGACGCCGGGCACAGCCCCGAGGCCGCTCCGGAGTGGGTCGCACGGCAGGGCGTCGCGCCCGATGGGACGTACGCGACGGCCTTCGACGCGGCACGTGAGCGCGTCGCGAGCCTCCTCGCGCAGGACCAACTGCCGCCCATCACCCCGTACTACAGCCTCATCACCGCCCCCGGATACCTCCCCGGCATCCTGGCCCGCCACCACCTCGGCCCGGACGGCGCCCCGCTGCCGGGCGCCCCCGCCGCGGACCGCGAGCCCGGCCCCGTGCGCCAGGCCGTCCGCAGCGCGGCACGCGGCGCCTACCGGCACGGGGTGCAGCGCGTGGCCCCCGTCATCCGGCGGATGGGCGAGCTGTGAACCGCGGGCGTGACGTGAACCGCGGGCGAGCCGTGAACCGCGGGCGAGCCGTGATCCCCCACCCCTCTCAAGGAGCCCCCATGTCCCACCCCGCCCCAGGGAGCGCGCCAACCCGCCGTGTCCTCGCCGTCATCCCGGCCCGCGGCGGCTCCAAGGGCGTGCCCGCCAAGAACCTCGCCCCGGTCGGCGGCGTGCCCCTGGTGGCGCGCGCCATCCGCGAGTGCCTGGCCGCGCGGCTCGTCACGGATGTCGTGGTCTCCACGGACGACCACGTGATCGCCGAGGCCGCGCGCTCGGCCGGCGCGGAGGTGGTCCTGCGGCCCGCGGCGATCGCGGGGGACACCGCAACCAGTGAGGCGGCGGTCCTGCACGCGATGGACGCGCACGAGACGCTGCACGGCACCACGGTGGACGTCGTCCTGCTCGTGCAGTGCACCAGCCCCTTCATCGTCCGCGAGGACGTCGACGGCGTGGTCGGCTCGATCATCGACGGCGGCGCGGACACCGCGCTGACCGTCGCGCCCTTCCACGGCTTCGTGTGGCGGGACGCCGACGACGAGCCCAAGGCCATGGACGCGCGCCGCACCGGCGAGGTGGGCGGCACCACGAAGGTCGCCAACTCCACCGCCACCGACGGCGGTTACGGCGTCAACCACGACAAGTCCTTCCGGCCGCGCCGCCAGGACCGCCCCCAGGACCTCCTGGAGACCGGCGCGGTCTACGCGATGGACGTGACCGGCTTCCGCCAGCACAAGCACCGCTTCTTCGGCCGCACGGAGCTGGTCCGCACGGACCCCGCGCGCGTCCTGGAGATCGACGACCCGCACGACCTCGCCCGCGCCAGGGCGCTCGCGCCGCTCTTCGACTCCGGCCGGGCGGACGCCCTTCCGACCCGCGACGACATCGACGCGGTCGTACTCGACTTCGACGGCACCCAGACGGACGACAGGGTGCTGATCGACTCCGAAGGACGGGAGTTCGTCTCCGTGCACCGCGGGGACGGCCTCGGCATCGCGGCCCTGCGTGACGCGGGGATTCCGCTGCTGATCCTGTCCACGGAACAGAACCCGGTCGTCGCCGCGCGGGCCAGGAAGCTGAAGCTTCCCGTCCTGCACGGCATCGACCGCAAGGACCTCGCACTCAAGCAGTGGTGCGAGGAGCAGGGCATCGCTCCCGAGCGCGTGCTCTACGTCGGAAACGACGTCAACGACCTCCCGTGCTTCGGCCTCGTCGGCTGGCCCGTGGCGGTCGCGAGCGCCCACGACGTCGTACGCGGCGCCGCACGTGCGGTCACCGCTCTCCCCGGTGGTGACGGCGCGATCCGAGAGATCGCCGCATGGATCCTCGGCCCCTCCCTCAACAAGTAAGGAAAGTTCCTGCCATGAGCTCTACGATCTCCAACTCCCGTCTGCGCACCTTCGGTTCGAAGACGGCCGGACCCGGTCAGCCCGTCTACATCACCGGCGAGATCGGCATCAACCACAACGGCGAGCTGGACAACGCCCTCGCCCTGATCGACGTGGCCGCCGACGCCGGCTGCGACGCGGTCAAGTTCCAGAAGCGCACCCCCGAGATCTGCACCCCGCGCGACCAGTGGGACATCGAGCGCGACACCCCCTGGGGCCGGATGACGTACATCGACTACCGCCACCGCGTGGAGTTCGGCGAGTCCGAGTACCAGGCCATCGGCGAGCACTGCAAGAAGCGCGGCATCGACTGGTTCGCTTCCCCGTGGGACACCGAGGCCGTCACCTTCCTTGAGAAGTTCGACGTCCCCGCCCACAAGGTCGCATCGGCCTCCCTCACGGACGACGAGCTGCTCCGCGCCCTGCGCGCCACGGGCCGCACGGTCATCCTCTCGACCGGCATGTCGACCCCGAAGCAGATCCGCCACGCGGTCGAGGTGCTCGGCTCCGACAACATCCTGATGTGCCACGCCACCTCGACGTACCCGGCGCAGGCCGAGGAGCTCAACCTCCGCGTCATCAACACCCTCCAGGCCGAGTACCCGAACGTCCCGATCGGCTACTCCGGCCACGAGACGGGCCTGCAGACCACCCTCGCGGCGGTCGCCCTCGGCGCCACGTTCGTCGAGCGCCACATCACCCTCGACCGCGCCATGTGGGGCTCGGACCAGGCCGCGTCGGTGGAGCCCCAGGGCCTCACGCGCCTCGTCCGCGACATCCGCACCATCGAGGCCTCCCTCGGTGACGGCGTCAAGAAGGTCTACGAGTCGGAGCTCGGCCCGATGAAGAAGCTGCGCCGCGTCGCGGGCGTCGTCGCCGAGGCCGAGTCGGCCGAGGGCGCCGACCGTGAGCCGGTCGCGGTCTGAGCGCCCTCGCGGTCTGAGCGCCGTCGCGGTCTGAGCGCCGAACTGACGCTCTTAACGGGTCCTTTCACCGAGGCCCCTTTCAACAAGGACAGGACACGGTCATACGACGATGAGCCCCCGAACCGGGCCCACGGCCCCCACTGCTGCGGCGCTGACCACCATGGCGTTCGTAGAGAGCCCTGTGCAGCTCCTCAACGTCCTTGAGTGGGCGCATTCGGCAGGGGCGACCGGCGCGGCCGGGGGTCTCACCGTCGTCGTCCTCTCCCCGAACGACCCCATGACCCGTGGCCAGTTGCGCCGCATGGCACAACTGGCCCGTGACGAGGGCCTGAACGTCCGCTGGGAGGAGGCGCGCGGCGGCCCGGCTGCTCCCTTCCAGACGATCGGCGGCCTGACGGGCGCGTTGCGTGCGGCGGACCGGATCGTGATCGGCGACCCGTTCTCGCGCTACGTCCAGCTGTTGTTGACCATCACCAGGGTCCGCTCGCTGGTGGTCGTGGACGACGGCACGGCCACGATGGAGTTCGTGGCGCAGCTGGCGGCGGGCGAGCGCCTGGTGCGCTGGCACCGGCGCGGGGGCCGTCCCGGTATGCGGGACCTGGCCTTCGCCCCGGTCTCGGCCTCCGCCCGCCGCCGCCTGACGCCGGGCGGCAAGCGAACGGTGGAGGTCTTCTCGTCCATGCCGATCGAGACGGCCCCGGAGGGTGTCGTCGTGACGGCCAACACCTTCGCCTGGACGCGGGAACGATTCGGTCCGCCGCGCGTCTCCAAGGGCGCGGACCTGGTGGGCACGTCGCTGGTGGAGACGGGAGTGGTGGACCTGGACCGCTACGTGGAAGCGGTCCGCTCGCTCTCCCGAGCACACGGCGCGACGCGCTATTTCGCACACCGCCGCGAGAGCTCAGAGAAACTCCACCGCCTGGCGGTGGAGACGGGCTTGCAGGTGGTACGCCCCGACCTCCCCTTGGAACTGATCGCCCGCCGGGGCCCGATCGGCCGCACGATCCTGAGCTTCCCGTCAACGGTGGTACACACCCTGCCCCTGGCCCTGGCGGGCACGGAGGTCCGGGTGGCGGTCTGCGACATCGACCCGGCGTGGCTGACGGAGAACGCCTCACCGAGGGCGCAGGGCTTCTTGTCGGGCGTGACGGGGACGGCACGGGATGTGCACCGGCTGGCTTCGGTGGCTTCGTCTGCTCCCCCGACGCGGGGGGTCGTGGCTACGGCGTGATGTCGGGGGTGGGTGCGGGTCTCGTCAAGCGGCTACCGGCCGGTTCTTCTGGGGCGGGCGTCAGGGGAGGGCGGGGACTGCCCGGCCGGGCGGCTCGACTCCGGGGATGGGCGCGGGCTTTAGCGCCGGGTGCGGATTGGTTCTTCTGGTGTGAGCGCATGGCGGTGAGGCGCGGCCGGGGTGGCGGGGGTGCTCCGGTGCGGTGTGGGGTGGCATGCCGTCTGCGGACTGGTGCTTCCGGGGCGGACGCCAGGGGGAGGGGCGAAGGGGGGGCGGCGCTTGGGGGATGAGTCGGTCGCGTCATGCGGCTGCCGGCCGGCTCTGCTGGAAGGGGCTGGCATGGCATGACCCTCACGGGCAGGTGACACGCATGGTTCGGCGGTGGGTCCGGCTTTCGTCAGGCGGCTGCTGATCGGCTCCGATGCCACGGGGGCAGCGCGCGGCCGATCGGTGTCGCGGGAGGAGAGGCGGGCCGGTCGGCCCATGAGGGGGCGGATCCCACGTGCGCCGTGAAGCTCGGGCGGCGGTGCGCAGCCCTCAGGCCGGGGCAGCCCGAGCGTCAGGCAGACGGTGAGGGGCGAAGCGCGCGGCGGGCAGTCGCATGCCGGACGGCGGCGATGGAAGAGAGGCGGCAGGGGCACGTGTGACTGGCGTGGCCTCCCTCCCTCTCCCCAGACTCACCAAATCGGTCATCTCGGGCTCCGGAAGGGGTGATTCGACGCGGTTTGCAGAGAAATCCCACGGACCGACGCCTGGCAGCGGTGCGTCGTGGGAATTTCCTGCATTCCCGCGCCCCAATGACCCGCGATGCGCGATGCCTCCATACCCCACCCCACCACGGCCGGCATCGACCACTCCCCATCCCCGCCGCGCCCTGCCATCGATTCGCCTCAGGCACCCCCTGCCCATCTCCGAGCGCCACCTCAACGGCGAGCCCCGCACGGACCGGACCGCACCCGGCGACGAAGCCCGTCACCGCGACCAAAGCAGCCCCGCCCCCCCTTCGCCCCTCCCCCTGGCGTCGGCCCCGGAAGAACCAGCCCGCAAACGGCATGCCACCCCACACCGCACCGGAGCGCCCCGCCATCCGGGCCGCGCCTCACCACCATGCGCCCACACCAGAAGAACCAATCCGCACCCGGTGCTAAAGCCCGCGCCCATCCCCGGAGTCGAGCCGCCCGGCCGGGCAGTCCCCGCCCTCCCCTGACGCCCGCCCCAGAAGAACCGGCCGGTAGCCGCTTGACGAAACCCGCACCCACCCCCGGAGCGGCTGCGGGCCGGACGCCCGCCCTTCTCCCCCTGACGCTCACACCAGAAGAACCAATCCGCACTCGGCACGCAAACCCCAAGCAGGTGACGGGCCTGGTCGAGAGTCCCGCCCCTTGGGCCGTCCGGTCGTCTTCCCTCGCGCGGTGGAGGGACGGGTGTCAAGGGTGGCCCGAAGGGTCATCGGCGCAGCCGACGCGTAGCGCAGCGGAGCGCCCTTGACTCCCGGCCCGCAACCGCCAACCTCAGGACAACCGGGCGGCCCCGGTACGTATGCCACCGCCGGTGCGCCGAAGCTCCCCCGCCCGAGGCGGTGAGCGTGTGTGACCAGTGGCTTTCCCCCTGAAAGGGCGGGAAGTTTACCCACCTCAACCAGCGGCCATGCGCCACGCGGCCACTTTTTCTTACCCTATCGGGCTGAACTTTTGTTGATCGTGGGTCAGTTGGACCGTGCCTCGCCCTACCCTTCAAAGGGTGAACCAACTGATGTCACGAGAGTCCGAGCAAGGATCCGGGGCCGATCTGCCCGGGGAAGCAGCGGGGGACGCCCCCGGGGAAGCAGTACTCCCCGGTGCGCTCCCGGAAGCCCTGCGCGCCGAACTCATCGCCTTCCGCCGCGACTTGCACATGCACCCCGAGCTCGGAAACCAGGAGTTCCGCACCACCGCGGCCCTCAAGGCCCGGCTGGAGCGGGCGGGGCTCGAACCCCGCGTACTCGACATCGGTACGGGGCTCATCTGTGACATCGGCATGGGCGAACAAGAAGGCCCGGTGCTCCCCATGCTCGCCCTGCGCGCCGACATCGACGCGCTGCCCATCCCGGACACCAAGCTCGGCGTCCCGTACCGCTCCACCGTGCCCGACCGCGCCCATGCCTGCGGCCACGACGTGCACACCACCGTGGTGCTCGGGGCGGGGCTCGTCCTCGCCGAGCTCGCCAAGCAGGGGCAACTTCCGCGGCCCGTACGGCTGATCTTCCAGCCGGCGGAGGAAGTGCTGCCCGGGGGTGCGCCCGACGCCATCGAGTCGGGGGTGCTTGACGGTGTCGGGCGCATCGTCGGCGTGCACTGTGATCCTCGTGTCGATGCGGGGAAGATCGGGCTTCGGCATGGTGCCATCACCTCCGCCTGTGACCGGCTGGAGGTGTCGCTCGACGGAGCCGGGGGCCACACCGCACGCCCCCACCTCACCACCGATCTCGTCACCGCCGCCGCCAAGGTCGTCACCGAGGTTCCCGCCCTCGTCGCCCGGCGCATCGACGCCCGTTCGGGGCTCGCCGTGACCTGGGGCCGCATCGAGTCCGGACACGCCTGCAACGTCATCCCGCAGCACGCCGAACTCTCCGGCACCGTCCGCTGTCTCGACCTCACTGCCTGGCGCAAGGCGCCGGACCTGGTGCACGGAGCCATCCAGGAGATCGCCGATCTCTACCGCGCCAAGTCCGAGGTCAATTACATCCGTGGCGTGCCGCCCGTCGTCAACGACCCTGACGTGACGGACCTGTTGAGGGAGGCCATGGAGGTGCGCCTCGGGTCGCACTCCGTCGAGGACACGGAGCAGAGCCTGGGGGGAGAGGACTTCTCCTGGTATCTCGAGCACGTCCCCGGCGCCATGGCCCGCCTCGGCGTCCGTACGCCCGGCGAGCGCACCGTCCGCGATCTGCACCAGGGCGACTTCGACGCGGACGAGTCGGCGATCACCGTGGGCGTCGAGCTCTTCACCGCGGCGGCGCTGCTCGACGGCGCCCGGTAGGTAACCACCGCTATTGGCCGGTTACGGCGGACCTGTTCACCCGGACGTAACCGGCCCTCGGCACGAATAGGTAACGGCAGTGCGAAACCCCGTTCCCCTCCCTTTCTACGCGCGTTACTGTGCGCCGAAATCAGGCCCGTCAAGGGCGCTTTGGGGAACGTAAGGGGTGCGTCCTATGCGTCTTCGTCGAGGATCTTGTGGAACCCGTGGAACCCGTGGAACCCGAGGAACCCAGGAAACCCAGGAAGCCCAGGGAATCCGTGGAACCCGAGGGTCGAGGCTCTCCCAAGTGGCCGTCGTGATGGCGTCCCTCGCCCTCGCGGCCTCAGCGTGCGGCAAGACCAGCAACGAGGCGTCGGAGGAAGAGGGCGACAAGTCCGCTGGTTCCTCCGCGTACAAGGCCAAGGGCATCGGCCTCGCCTACGACATCGGCGGCCAGGGCGACCAGTCCTTCAACGACGCCGCCTACGCCGGATACGACAAGGCCCGCAAGGACTTCAAGATCGGCGGCGTGGACATGGAGCCGGGCGACGGCGAGTCCAGTGCCGACAAGGTGCAGCGGATCGAGCAGCTGGCCAAGCAGGGCTACAACCCGGTCATCGGCGTCGGCTACATCTACGCCCCCGCCATCAAGGAGGCCGCGGCGAAGTTCCCGAAGACCACCTTCGGGATCATCGACGACAACACCGTCAAGGCGGACAACGTCTCCGACCTGGTCTTCCACGAGGAGCAGGGCTCGTATCTGGCGGGCGTCGCCGCCGCGAAGGCCACCAAGGCCGATCACGTCGGGTTCATCGGCGGCGTGGACATCCCGCTCATCCACAAGTTCGAGGCCGGCTTCGTGCAGGGCGTCAAGGACACGAACCCCAAGGTCAAGGTCGAGAAGCAGTATCTGACCGAGAAGCCCGAGGACGGCGGCTTCAGCAGCCCCGACAAGGGCCAGAACGCGGCCAGTGGTCAGATCGAGTCGGGTGCCGACGTGCTCTACCACGCGGCGGGGCTCTCCGGGCAGGGCGTGATCCAGGAGGCCGGCTCACAGAAGGTGTGGGCGATCGGCGTCGACTCCGACCAGTACAAGCAGAAGGCCCTCGCCAAGTACAAGGACCACATCCTCGGCTCGGCCCTCAAGGACGTCGGCGGGGCCGTGTACGACCTGACGAAGTCGGTCGTCGAGGGCAAGCCGATCACGGGCGAGCAGCGCTACGACCTCAAGTCGGGCCGCGTCGGGTTCGCCGACACGAACCCGAAGTACACGGCGATGAAGGACGTGGTCGCCGCCGTGGAGAAGGCCGAGAAGGACATCGTCGACGGCAAGGTCACGGTCAGGACCACTCCGTGACCGGACCCTCGTAGACGGAACGCCGGCCCGTCGGAGCCGGACAGTGACAGGTGGGGCGCCCCGTGCGGTGCGGGGCGCCCCACGGTGCGTACATGCTCCCGCAACCTCGCGGCCACAGCTCGATAACGGACGGGACAGAAGGGTTCTTATGTCAGGTCTACGCGCGTTACGCTGCGGCGAAATCAGCGCCAGGTGAGGCGCTCGTACGTGCTTGTGCTTGCTTGTACATAAGGAGTTCCTCTCTATGCGCCGGGTTTCTCGAATTGCCGCAGCGGGCGTCGCGACCGCCGCACTCGCCGTTTCCGCCACCGCCTGCGGCGGCACGTCCAGCGATGCCGCAGGCTCCAAGAGCGGCGGCAAGAGCAAGGGCGTCGCCATCGCGTACGACGTCGGCGGCAAGGGCGACCAGTCCTTCAACGACGCCGCGACGGCCGGTATGGACAAGGCTGCCAAAGAGCTGAAGATCGGCAAGAAGGCCGTCGAGCCGAGCGACGGCGAGTCCGACGCCGACAAGACCCAGCGCCTCACCGAGCTGGTCAAGCAGGGCTACAACCCGGTGATCGGCGTCGGTTACGCCTACGCCCCCGCGGTCAAGGAAGTCTCCGCCAAGTACCCGAAGGTCACCTTCGGCATCGTCGACGACGAGACGGTCAAGGCCAAGAACGTCGCCGACCTCGTCTTCAGCGAGCAGGAGGCCTCGTACCTCGCGGGCGTGACCGCCGCCAAGACGACCAAGAGCAAGACCGTCGGCTTCGTCGGCGGCGTGGACGTACCGCTCATCCACAAGTTCGAGGCCGGCTTCACGCAGGGCGTCAAGGACACGAACCCCAAGGTCAAGGTCGTCAAGCAGTACCTGACGGAGAAGGCCGAGGACGGCGGCTTCACCAGCCCCGACAAGGGCAAGACCGCCGCGCAGGGCCAGATCGAGGACGGCGCCGACGTGGTCTACCACGCCGCCGGCCTCTCCGGTCAGGGCGTCATCGAGGCCGCCGCCGCCAAGAAGGTCTGGGCGATCGGCGTCGACTCCGACCAGTACAAGCAGGACGCGCTCGCCAAGTACAAGAAGTACATCCTCACCTCCGCGACGAAGGACGTCGCCGGGTCGGTGTACAACCTGGCGAAGTCCGTCGCCGATGACAACGCCGAGGGCGGCGTCGTCCGCGCCGACCTCAAGTCCGGTGGCGTCGCGCTCGCCGACTCGAACCCCGAGTTCAAGAAGATGGCCGATGTCCAGGCCGCCCTGAAGAAGGCCGAAGAGGGCATCATCAGTGGCAAGATCAAGGTCAAGGCGACGCCGTAACGGCTGCCGCGACAACAGCCATGACCACTGCTGTGACGACGGCCGCGGTGACCACCTCGACGGCGGTCTGACCACCTCGTCGACGGTCTGACCCCCTCGACGGCGGTCGCCGCAGCCGTAACAACAGCGTGATGGTCGCGGAACGGGGTGTGGGGGACGATGGTTTCCCCCGCGCCCCGTTCGCGCGGCCCACTGCTCAACTCCCGTCGAACCAGGGGCGCTACGCGCGTAGGTGGCCCCTTTCCTGAGGATTCCCGAGGAGAGTGCGCCATCGACGCGTCCACCAGTCCCGACAAGGACAAGCCCACCGCCAAGGTCTCGACCGGCCCGGGTGGCACCGCCGTTGAACTCACCGGCATCACCAAGCGTTTCCCGGGCGTCGTGGCCAACCACGACATCCGCCTGATCGTCCGCAAGGGCACCGTGCACGCCCTCGTCGGCGAGAACGGCGCGGGCAAGTCGACCCTGATGAAGATCCTCTACGGCATGCAGAAGCCGGACGAGGGCACCATCTCCGTCGACGGCACCCAGGTGACCTTCGCCAGCCCCGCCGACGCCATCGCGCGCGGCATCGGCATGGTCCACCAGCACTTCATGCTCGCCGACCAGCTCACGGTCCTGGAGAACATCGTTCTCGGCAGCGAGAAGCTGCACGGCATCGGCGGCGCGGCCCGCCGTAAGATCGTCGAGATATCCGACCGGTACGGCCTCGGGGTGCGCCCCGACGCCATGGTCGAGGACCTCGGCGTCGCCGACCGGCAGCGCGTGGAGATCCTCAAGGTCCTCTACCGCGGCGCCACCACGCTCATCCTCGACGAGCCCACGGCCGTGCTCGTGCCGCAGGAGGTCGACGCGCTCTTCGACAACCTGCGCGAGCTGAAGTCCGAGGGCCTGTCCGTCATCTTCATCTCCCACAAGCTGGGCGAAGTCCTGTCCGTGGCCGACGACATCACCGTCATCCGGCGCGGCACGACGGTGGGCACGGCGATCCCGTCCGAGACGACGCCCCGCCAGCTCGCCGAGCTGATGGTCGGCAGCGAGCTGCCCACCCCGGAGACCGCCGAGTCGACGGTCACCGACCGGGCGATGATCGAGGTCAAGGAGCTCAAGCTGCTCGCCGACGGCGAGTCGGGCCGCGCCCTCCTCGACGACATCTCCTTCACCATCCACGAGGGCGAAGTGCTCGGCCTCGCGGGCGTCGAGGGCAACGGCCAGACCGAGCTGATCGACGCGCTCATCGGCCTCAAGCACGCCGACTCCGGCGTCATCCGCATGGCGGGCCAGGACATCACCGCCATGGCAACGCGCCACCGCCGCGAGCAGGGCGTCGGCTACATCCCCGAGGACCGCCACCGCCACGGCCTCCTCCTGGAGTCGCCGCTCTGGGAGAACCGCATCCTCGGTCACGTCACCGAGAAGCCCAACTCCCGCGGCAAGGGCGGCTTCTGGCTCGATCCCAAGGGCGCGCAGGCCGACACCCGGCGCATCGTCGAGCAGTACGACGTCCGTACGCCCGGCATCGACGTCACGGCGGCGTCCCTCTCCGGCGGCAACCAGCAGAAGTTGATCGTCGGCCGCGAGATGAGCCACAAGCCCCGCTTCCTGATCGCCGCCCACCCCACCCGCGGTGTCGACGTCGGCGCGCAGGCCCAGATCTGGGACCAGATCCGCGAGGCACGGCGAGAAGGGCTCGCGGTCCTCCTCATCTCGGCCGACCTGGACGAGCTGATCGGCCTCTCCGACACCCTCCGCGTGATCTACCGCGGACGGCTCGTCGCCGACGCCGACCCGGCCACCATCACGCCGGAGGAGCTCGGCTCGGCCATGACCGGCGCGGCCTCCGGCCACCTCGAACACGTAGAAGAAGACCCCGAAGAGGGCTCTGCCGGCACTTCGGAGGACGAGGCCCGATGAAGAAGTTCGACAAGGAGCGCGTGCTCCTCGCGGTGGCCGGACCGGTCATCGCCCTTGTCGTGGCCGTGGCGCTGACCTCGGTCGTGCTGCTCGCCTCGGGCAAGAACCCGATCGAGCCGTACACCCTGATGCTGGAGCAGATCAGCTACTCCGACGTCCAGGTCCTGACCATCAACCAGGCCGGGATGTACTACCTGGCGGCGCTCGCGGTGGCCGTCGGCTTCCGCATGAACCTGTTCAACATCGGTGTGGACGGGCAGTACCGCCTCGCCGCGGTGACCACCGCCGTCGTCGGCGCGCACGTGGCGCTCCCCGCCCCGCTGCAGATCCCGCTCCTGATGCTGGTCGCCATGCTCACCGGCGCCTTCTGGGCGGGCATCGCGGGCATCCTCAAGACCACCCGCGGCGTCAGCGAGGTCGTCGCGACGATCATGCTCAACGCCATCGCGACGAGCGTCATCGGCTACATGACCCTCACCGACAACTTCGGTGTCCCGGTCGGCAACAACCAGACCACCGGCGAGATGCACGAGTCCGGCTGGTTCCCCGGCATCAGCATGGGCGAGTCCGGCGAGATCTACGGCTTCGTGATCATCGCCGCGCTCGCGGGCGTCCTGTACTGGGTGATCCTCAACCGCACCCGCTTCGGCTTCGACCTGCGCGCCACCGGCGCCTCCACGTCGGCCGCAGCGGCCTCCGGCGTGAACGCCAAGCGCATGGTTCTCAGCGCCATGTTGATCTCCGGCGCGGTCGCGGGCCTCGCGGGCATGCCGATCCTGCTCGGCGACACCCACACCTACAGCCTCAGCTTCCCCGCGGGGCTCGGCTTCACCGGCATCGGCATCGCACTGCTCGGCCGCAACAGCCCGGTCGGCATCGCGTTCGCCTCGCTGCTCTGGGCCTTCCTCGACAAGGCCTCGCCCGCGCTCGACTACGCGACCCCGGTCGCGTACGACAAGGAGATCGCGGTGATCATGCAGGGCCTCATCGTGATCGCGGTGGTCGTCTCCTACGAGGCCGTACGCCGCTGGGGCCTGAAGCGCCAGCAGCGACGCGTCGGCGAGGAACTGGCCGCCGCAGCCCGCAACAACGGCACCAACGACACCGTGAAGGAGGTGGCTGCCCGATGAGCTCGGCAACCGTGGCCAAGCCCCCGGCCAAGCAGCCCAAGCCGGGCCGCCGCCGCATATCGCTCCCCGTCCTCCTCCTGGTGATCGCGGGCGTCCTCGTCCTGACGTCCGTGGTCAGGCTGATCACCGACGCGAACGGCATCACCTCCACCGGCCAGATGTCGACCGCGCTGCGGCTCGCCGTGCCGATCGGCCTCGCCGGCCTCGGCGGTCTGTGGGCCGAGCGCGCGGGCGTCGTCAACATCGGTCTTGAGGGCATGCTGATCCTCGGCACCTGGTTCGGCGCGTTCGCCGGTTACCAGTGGGGCCCGTGGGTCGGCATCCTGTTCGGCATCCTCGGCGGCGCGCTCGGCGGACTGCTGCACGCGATCGTCACGGTCACCTTCAACGTCAACCACATCGTCTCCGGTGTGGCCATCAACATCCTCGCCCTGGGCGTCACGCGCTATCTGTCCACCTTCGCCTTCGAGGGCAAGGAGGGCGGTACGTCGAAGCAGTCGCCGCCGGTGGACTCGCTCGGGGAGTTCTCCGTGCCGGGCCTCTCCAACTGGCTGCAGGACCTGAACGAGAAGCACTGGTTCCTCGTCTCGGACATCGCGGGCCTGCTCGGCGGCCTGTTCACCAACCTGTCGCCGCTCACCGTCATCGCCATCGCGATGGTGCCGCTGAGCTGGTGGGTCCTGTGGCGTACGGCGTTCGGTCTGCGCCTGCGCTCCTGCGGCGAGAACCCGGTCGCCGCCGAGTCGCTCGGCGTGAACGTCTACAAGTACAAGTACCTCGCCGTGATCATCTCGGGCGGTCTCGCGGGCCTGGGCGGCGCGTTCCTGTCCCTGGTCGCCTCCAACATCTACCTGGAGGGCCAGACCGGCGGCCGCGGCTACATCGGCCTCGCCGCCATGATCTTCGGCAACTGGATGCCGGGCGGACTCGCGCTCGGTGCCGGCCTGTTCGGTTACACCGACAGCCTGAAGCTCCGGGGCGGCGGCACGAACGTGCACGCACTGCTCCTGCTGCTCGCGATCCTGCTGGTCATCGGCGCGGCCTACCTCGTATGGCGCAAGCGTTACGTCCCCGCGGCGATCACCGCGGCCGTCTCGGCGCTGATGTTCGCGTGGTACGGCTTGACCGACGAGGTGCCCAACCAGGTCGTCACCGCGACGCCGTACGTCGTCACGCTGCTGGTGCTCTCGCTCTCCGCCCAGCGGCTGCGGATGCCGAAGGCGGACGGCCAGCCCTACCGAAAGGGACAAGGAACGTGACCGAGACCGACTGGGACGCGCTGCGGGACGCTGCGCGCGAGGCCATGTCCCGTGCGTACGCGCCCTACTCAGGCTTCCCGGTCGGTGCCGCGGCCCTCGTGGACGACGGCCGCACGGTGGCGGGCTGCAACGTCGAGAACGCGTCGTACGGCCTCGGCCTGTGCGCCGAGTGCGGCCTGGTTTCACAGCTCCAGCTCACCGGAGGCGGCCGTCTGACGCACTTCACCTGCGTCGACGCCAAGGGCGAGATCCTGATGCCGTGCGGCCGCTGCCGCCAGCTGCTCTACGAGTTCGGCGGCGCGACGCTCCTCCTGGAGACGGCCGCGGGCATCCGGACCCTGGGAGAGATGCTGCCGGACCCGTTCGGCCCGCAGCACCTCAACTGACGTACGGCCCCTGCCCGTTGCAGATCTTCGGGCGGGGGCCGCCTTCATCTCGCGGCTCTATGCGCGTAGAGTTTCGCGATCACCGTTTTTGATCCCTTGTAGATCACCGTTGTAGGCGCAAGAGGAGTTATGCCATGGACGTCATCTCCGTCATCCGTACGAAGCGGGACCGCGGCGAGCTGAGCGGCGAGCAGATCGACTGGGTCATCGACGCCTACACGCGCGGCGCGGTGGCCGACGAGCAGATGTCGGCCCTGGCCATGGCGATCCTGCTGAACGGCATGAACCGCGGCGAGATCGCCCGCTGGACGGCCGCGATGATCGCGAGCGGCGAGCGCATGGACTTCTCGTCCCTGTCCCGCCCCACGGCGGACAAGCACTCCACGGGCGGCGTCGGCGACAAGATCACGCTGCCGCTCGCCCCGCTGGTCGCCGCGTGCGGAGCCGCTGTCCCGCAGCTGTCGGGCCGGGGCCTCGGCCACACCGGCGGCACCCTGGACAAGCTGGAGTCGATCCCGGGCTGGCGCGCGCTGCTGTCCAACGAGGAGATGCTCTCTGTCCTGGACGGCGTGGGCTCGGTGATCTGCGCGGCGGGCGACGGCCTGGCCCCGGCGGACAAGAAGCTGTACGCGCTGCGGGACGTGACGGGAACGGTGGAGGCCATCCCCCTGATCGCTTCCTCGATCATGTCGAAGAAGATCGCCGAGGGCACGGGCTCGCTGGTCCTTGACGTGAAGGTCGGCACGGGCGCGTTCATGAAGACGCTGGAGGACGCGAGGGAGCTGGCGTCCACGATGGTGGGCCTGGGCACGGACCACGGCGTACGCACGGTGGCTCTGCTCACGGACATGTCCACTCCGCTCGGCCTGACGGCGGGCAACGCCCTTGAGGTCCGTGAGTCGGTGGAGGTCCTCGCGGGCGGTGGCCCGTCGGACGTCGTCGAACTGACCCTCGCCCTGGCGCGGGAGATGCTGGACGCGGCGGGTCTGAAGGACGTGGACCCGGCGAAGGCGCTGGCGGACGGCTCGGCGATGGACGTGTGGCGCCAGATGATCTCCGCGCAGGGCGGCGACCCGGACGCGACTCTGCCGGTGGCCCGTGAGACGCACGTCGTGACGGCGCCGACATCGGGCGTCCTGACCCGCCTCGACGCGTACGACGTCGGCGTCGCCGCGTGGCGCCTGGGCGCGGGGCGTGCGCGCAAGGAGGACGTGGTCCAGGCGGGTGCGGGCGTGGAGCTCCACGCGAAGCCGGGCGCTCAGGTCCGCGCGGGGGAGCCGATCATGACCCTGCACACGGACACTCCCGAGCGCTTCGAGTACGCCTTGCAGGCGGTGGCCGGCTCCTTCGACATCGCCCCCGAGGGGACGGGCTTCGCGCCGACGCCGATCGTGTTGGACCGCATCGCGTAGAGGCGCGGTAGGGGCGGTCCCTGCGGGGCTTTCCCCAATCCCGCCCCTTCCCGAAACCATGGGGATCCGCCCCCTGGACCCCCGACAAGATGGCCTCAACGCCGGCCGGGCTGGAAATCCAGCCCGGCCGGCGTGTGAGGACGAACTCGGCGGAGCCGGTGATGACGGCCGCCCAGGCCCCCGGGCCAGAACAAGCCCGCCGCAGGCGAACCGGCGAACCTACCGATGAGTTCCGGGCGCCCGCCCAGTCCCCCCAACATGAACCCGAAGCCGCAGCCAGCCCTCACCCTCACCGGCACCCTCGACCGAGAGGCCACGCATCGCCTCTGCGAAGAGGCCAGAAGCCTGCTGCACGCGAGCGACGCAGACACCCTCGTATGCGACGTCGCAGGCGTGGGCCCGCCCGTCCTGGCAGCCATAGACGCCCTGGCCCGCCTACAACTCACCGCCCGCCGCGCAGGCGGCCGGATCCGCCTGCGGAACCCGGCCCCGCACCTGCGAGAGCTACTGCACCTCGTCGGGCTCCCCATGGAGGTCGAGGTGGAGCGGCAGGCCGAACAGCGGGAACCACCGGGGTGTGTCCAGGAAGCAGTGGAAGCCCGCGATCCGCCCCTCTGAGATCTCGATGACCTGAACCGCCCACGGCGCGAACCCGCCCTTCTCGGGGTCGGGCTTGTAGTGGGCGAAGCCCGGCGTGCCGTTGACCTGCACCGGGAACAGTTTGCTGTCGGCGCAGGAGGCGCCGATGGTCGACATGAAGCCTGTGATGTCGGACGTGCCGCGCAGCCACAGGTCGAACGGGGGCATCGTCATGATGGCGTCTTCGTGCAGCAGGGCCGTCAGCGCCGCCATGTCGTAACCCTCGAAGGCGGCCACATACCGCTCGAGGAGCTTCTGCTGTTCGTCGTCCAGGGGGTCGGACGTGGCGGTGTCGTCGCCCGGTCCCTCGGCCAGCGTCGCCCGTGCCCGCTGCAACGCGCTGTTGACGGAGGCCACCGAGGTGTCGAGGAGCTCGGCGGCCTCGCTGGCCTTCCAGGCGAGAACCTCGCGCAGGATCAGCACGGCCCGCTGCTTGGGCGGCAGTTGCTGCAGGGCGGCGACGAACGCGAGCCGCACCGACTCCTTCGCCACGGCGGCTTCGGCGGGGTCGCTGACGGAGGGCAGCACGCGCGCGTCCGGCATCGGCTCCAGCCACACGTTGTCCGGGCGGGGAGTGAGCGCGGCCTGCGCCAGCGGCGCCGCCGCGGTCAGGTCCATGGGGCGGGCGCGGCGGTTGCCGGCGTTCAGCATGTCCAGGCAGACGTTCGTCGCGATGCGATACAGCCACGACCTCAGGCTGGAGCGGCCCTCGAACTTCTCATAGCTCCGCCAGGCGCGCACCATCGTGTCCTGCACCGCGTCCTCGGCCTCGAAGGCCGACCCCAGCATGCGATAGCAGTACCCGGTCAGCTCGACCCGGTGTTTCTCCAGCGTGACGTCGAGCTCCGACGTCGTACCTGCGATGTCAGTCATACCAACCCACCCACCCCTGCGGCTGCCACGAAAGTCCCCAGCACTTTGGAAGCTACCGCAGCCCACTGACAACGGCCCCCGGAGTAGGAAAACCCGCAGGCGGGAGGGGGTCGCCCGGGACAGCTAGTGCGCTGCCACGAGCCCCCGTCGAGCCTGCCGCTCCTGGACCCGGGCCGCGTGCGACCCCCAGACGGTGAGGGAGACGACGCCGAGCACCGCCAGCAGACCGAGGCCCACCGTCCCGGCCCAGCCCCCCGCGTGGAAGGCGACCGCGCCGAGCGTGCCGCCCGCGCTGGAGCCCAGGTAGTACGCGGACTGGTAGAGCGCCGAGGCCTGCGCGCGCCCCGCGGTGGCCGTACGGCTCACGGACGAGGAGGCGACCGCGTGCCCCGCGAAGAAGCCCGCGGTGATCAGGACGAGTCCGAGCAGCACCATGGCCAGGGAGTCGGACAGGGAGAGCAGCAGACCACCCGCCGTCGTGCTCACCGCCAGGTACAGCGCCCCGCGCCGTCCGAGCCGCGCCACCAGCTTGCCCGCGGCGGCCGACGAGACCGTACCGACGAGGTAGACCAGGAAGATCGAGCCGATGATGCCCTGCGGGAGCGAGAACGGCGCTTCGGTGAGGCGGTAGCCGATCACCGTGTAGACCGCGCCGAAGACGGTCATGAACAGCGCGCCGATCGCGTACAGGCGGCACAGCAGCGGGTTGGAGAGATGCGAACGGATCGTCCTGCCGAGCGCCTTGGGGTTGAGCGAGCCCGCCGTGAAGTGGCGCGGCGCGGGGAGCAGCGCGCGGAACGCGAGGGCGCACAGGACCGCCACCACGCCCACCACGCCCACGGCCACGCGCCAGCCCCATGCCTGCGCGACCCAGCCGGTGATGATGCGCCCGCTCATGCCGCCGATGGAATTGCCCGCCACGAACATGCCGATCGCGGCGACCAGCGCCTTGGGCCTGACCTCCTCCGCGAGGAAGGCCATCGCGGACGCCGGGAGCCCGGCGAGCGCCGCGCCCTGTACGGCGCGCAGCGCGATGAGCGCGCCGATGGAGGGCGCGAAGGGGACGAGAAGACCCACGACCACCGCGACCGTCAGTGACACCGTCATCAGCGTCCGTCGTCCGAACCGCTCGCTGAGCGCGCTCAGGGGCAGCACGAAGAGGGCGAGCGCGCCCGTGGCGGCCGACACCGTCCAGCTCGCGGAGCTCGCGCTGACGCCGAAGTCGGCGGAGACGAGGGGGAGCAGCGCCTGCGTGGAGTAGAGGAGGGCGAAGGTGGCGACACCGGCGAGGAAGAGGGCGAAGCTCATCCGGCGGTAGCCGGGCCCGCCGGGGGTGAGCCGGGAGTCGGCTTCAGGAGAGGCATCGGTGGACGACGGAGGAAGGGCGGCCGCGTGGGTGGCGGACGCCCCGCTACTGGCAGGAGGCATGCATCGAACGTAGGCACACAGGACTCATCCGTCCAATGCATGGACTCGCCATAATCGTTCCTATGGTGCATGAGCGCAGTTCAGAGCGGCGTATGTCGCAGAGTAGTTACGTAGGAGACATCGGCGCGGCAGTGTCCGCGCCGGCCGAGCTGACCCCGGGGTCCTGGTCGGCGCTGCTCTCGCCGCGGCTCGCGTACTTCGCGGGGGTCGCGCGCACGGAGCACGTGACGCGGGCCGCGCAGGAGATGCAGGTGCCGCAGTCGACGCTGTCGCGTGCACTGGTCCGTCTCGAACAGGACCTGGGCGTCGACCTGTTCGCGCGGCACGGCAGGACGGTGTCCCTGACCCCGGCGGGCCGCACGTTCCTGGCCTCCGTCGAGCGGGCGCTCGGTGAGGTGGAGCGGGCCGCGGAGTCCGTACGGGCGGACGCGGACCCGGCGTCGGGCAAGGTGGCCTTCGGTTTCCTGCACACGATGGGCTCGGAGACCGTCCCCGGCCTGATCCGCGCCTTCCGCGCGGACCATCCAAGGGTCCGCTTCAGCCTCGTACAGAATTACGGGGAGGCGATGATCGAGCGGCTCCGGGCGGGGGAGCTGGATCTGTGTCTGACGTCGCCCGTGCCGGACGCGCCCGATCTCGTCGCCCGCCGCCTGGACGAACAGCGCCTGCGGCTCGTCGTGCCGGACGATCACCGCCTCGCCTCCCGCAAGCGGGTCCGCCTCGCGGAGGCGGCGGACGAGGCCTTCGTGACCCTCGAACCCGGCTACGGCCTGCGGCGCATCACGGACGACCTCTGCCAGGAGGCCGGCTTCAAGCCGCGGATCGCGTTCGAGGGGGAGGAGGCGGAGACGCTGCGGGGCCTGGTGGCGGCGGGCCTCGGGGTGGCCCTCCTGCCCCCACCGGCCGTCCCACGCCCGGGAGTTGTCGAGCTGACGGTGACGGGGCAGCGGGCGGTACGCGAGATCGGCGTGGCCTGGCTGGACGGCCACCCGGACACGCCGCCGGTGGCGGCGTTCAAGCGGTTCCTGTTGGGGCGGCGGGGGCGGCTGCTGCCGGAGTAGCTTCTTTGTCCCCAGCCCCCGCCCCTTCCCGGCTGTGTCAATTGGCGGCTCCGCCGCGGAAGGCCCCCGCGCAGTGGGGAAGGCCCCGCAGGGATCGCCCCCTCAGTGCCGCATCGACTCCCCGAACCCCGCGGCTAGCGGCATCCGCAACCCCAGCGGCGGCGGAGCCGCCAACGCGTCCTCCAGCGGGCGCGCGTACGCATGCCCGAACAGCGAGCCCAGGACGAAGTCCGATGCCAGAGCCTGGACTTCGGACTGGTGCTGCTGCAACCGGTGTCCGTCGGAGTGGACTTCGAACCGGCACACCTCCCGGTTCGCTTTCTTCGCCCGCTCCGCGAGCCGGAACGAGAGCTCGGGGTCGGTCCGCTCGTCATTCGTGCCGTGCACGATCAGGACCCGCCGCCCCGCGAGCTGTTTCACCGGTTCAGGGGACGCGGCCACATCATCCTCGGGCAGCCAAGGAGCCAGCGCGAGGACGGAGTTGACCGCCTCGTGGCCACTGGCCCGCAGGGCGGCCCGGCCGCCCATGTCCCTGCCGACGAGGCAGATCGAGACGTCGCCGTAGAGCCGGACGATTTCGTCCGCCGCCCACTCCGCGTCCCGCGCGAGCTGTGCCTGCGCTCCGTTCCACCCGCGGTAGCGGTAGTGCACGACGTGCGCCGCGAGCCCTTCCCCCCGGCCGTCCTGGGCGAGCCTGCGGCCGAGCGCGCGCACCGTGCTCGCGGCGAACGGGGACGGCTTGCGGGCGGAGGTCTCGTGGCCGCCGGGGAGCAGCAGCACCGCGCCGCTGACCGCCGTTGGCCGGGTGCCGATCACGCGCCCGAGCCTGGCCGCGCGCGCGGAATCGGGCGTCGCTTGCTGTGCCATGACAGAACAGTGTCAGAAGCGATGGTGTACGCCACCCGTCCGCGGGGTCACTGTTACGTATCGACCCGTGAGATTCCCCCAGCGATCTACGCGCGTAGGCGCTAGAGTGCCGAGATGACGAGCCAGACCCCCAAAGCCGGTCAGACGGACCGCGAAACGCCCAGCGCCGACCAGATCCGCCGCTCCCCGAAGGTGCTCCTGCACGACCACCTCGACGGCGGCCTGCGCCCCGGCACGATCGTCGACCTCGCCCGCGAGTCGGGGTACGAGGGCCTGCCCGAGACCGACCCCGACAAGCTGGGGATCTGGTTCAGGGAAGCCGCCGACTCCGGTTCGCTGCCGCGCTATCTGGAGACCTTCGCCCACACCTGCGCGGTGATGCAGACGAAGGACGCCCTCAAGCGCGTGGCGGCCGAGTGCGCCGAGGACCTCGCGGAGGACGGCGTCGTCTACGCCGAGATCCGGTACGCCCCCGAACAGCACCTGGAGCAGGGCCTCACCCTCGAAGAGGTCGTCGAGGCCGTCAACGAAGGCTTCCGGGAGGGCGAGCGGCGCGCGAAGGCGAACGGCCACCGCATCCGCGTGGGCGCGCTGCTCACCGCCATGCGGCACGCCGCCCGTGCCCTGGAGATCGCCGAACTCGCCAACCGCTACCGCGATCTGGGCGTCGTCGGCTTCGACATCGCGGGCGCCGAGGCCGGCTTCCCGCCCACCCGCCACCTCGACGCCTTCGAGTACCTCAAGCGCGAGAACAACCACTTCACCATCCACGCGGGCGAGGCCTTCGGCCTGCCGTCCATCTGGCAGGCCCTGCAGTGGTGCGGCGCCGACCGCCTCGGCCACGGCGTGCGGATCATCGACGACATCCAGGTCGCCGACGACGGCACCGTGAAGCTCGGCCGCCTCGCCAGCTACGTACGCGACAAGCGCATCCCCCTGGAGATGTGCCCCAGCTCCAACCTCCAGACCGGCGCGGCGAGCTCCTACGCCGAGCACCCCATCGGCCTGCTGCGCAAGCTGCACTTCCGGGCCACGGTGAACACCGACAACCGTCTGATGTCCGGCACCAGCATGAGCCGCGAATTCGAGCACCTGGTCGGCACATTCGGCTACACGCTCGACGACATGCAGTGGTTCACAGTCAATGCGATGAAATCAGCGTTCATTCCTTTCGATGAACGCCTGGCCATGATCAGTGACGTGATCAAGCCCGGATATGCCGAGCTGAAGTCCGAATGGCTGTTCCGTCAGACCGCCTCCACCAGGGCTTCTGTCGACGTGTAACAGAAATTGAGGCAATGTGGGCGCGGCCGGGAACATTAATTCCCGGTCGCGTTTTGCTGTTTGCGGACTGCCCCTTCACATGTTTACGGTCATGGGCCGCTCAAAAAGTCCCCGTCATCCCCGTATCAAGGACGCATTGAAGATGAAGCAGTCTGCAGCCAAGACCCTCGGTGTCGCCGCTCTCGGCGCCGCCTTCGCCGCCGCGGGCGCGGGTGCCGCCAACGCCGCACCGGCCCTGCCCGACGCCACGGGCGCCCTGGGCTCCGCCACCGCCATGCTGCCCATGGAGCAGCTCGGCGAGAACCTCCCCGCCGGTGGCCCCGAGGCGGTCACCGCCGGCCAGAACGTGGTCGGCAGCACCCTGCAGGCCTCCGCGCCGACCGTCGGCAAGCTCGGCGAGAGCATGAAGCACGCCGACGACCGGGGCAAGCCCGCGCCGGCCGACCCGGTCTCCGGTCTGCTCGGCGGCCTGCCGCTCGCCGGCGCCCTGCCCCTGCAGGGGCTGCCTCTGCAGGGTCTCCCCCTGGAGGGCCTGCCCGTGAACGGTGTGCCGCTCGGCTGATCATCGCGGTCCCCGCACACGCCGATGGGGCGCCCCCCTGCTCAGGGGTGCGCCCCATCGGCGTACGTGTGTGGCAGCGGCGGCCGCCGAGTCACCAGGCTGCCTGCCTGGCCTTGCCCTCGGAGGGCAACAGGACCCAGAGCGCTATGTAGAGCAGGAACTGCGGGCCGGGCAGCAGACACGAGATCACGAAGATCACGCGCATCGTGGTCGCCGACGTGCCGAAACGCTTGGCGAGGGCGGCGCACACTCCGCCGAGCATCCGGCCGTTGGCGGGGCGGGCAAGGGCGGTCATGGTGGCTCCTTCGTGAACCGTCGGTATGAGGTCCGGGGCGTGTACCCCGATGACTCAAAGCTACGTTCACGAAGCGGGCAAAGCGTCGCTCTATGGGGCGATACCGACCCTGGGAATCGTCGGGGTCGACCCCTGAGAAGCGTCCTCCCGCAGGAGGGCCGCGCGATGCTCCACGTCAGTACGGCGGCGCAGCCTTGCCCTGATCGCCGGCACCAGGGCGATATGCGCGAGGGCCACGCCCACGGTGTTCAGGAACAGCGAGTCGACGTCGACGACCTGACCGGGGACGCCGGTCTGCAGCAGTTCGATGCCGAGCGAGATCAGTGCGCCCGCCGCGACCGTCCGCACAAGCGAACCCAGCGGCGACACATGGACCCGCCCACCGGCGAGCGGAAGCAGCACGCCGAGCGGGGCCAGGAGCAGCAGACTGCCGCCTATCTGCCGGGCGGCCTGCGCGGGACCGAGCGCCAGATCCGCCTTGATGCCGGCGAACGGCTGGAGGTTCGCCGCGCTGACCCAGGGCACGTCCAGTGGACGCAGCGTGAACCATCCGACGAGCAGAAGATGCGCGACGAGGAGGAATCCTCCTGTCGCACGGAAGCGGATGGCGGCCCCGTGGCCGCCCGAGCCTTGACGCACGCCACCCAAGACGCGCCGAGCGGCAGGATCGGTTCCGCGCATTCACTCCCGGTGCGCGGCACTGTCCTGATCGCACACCGTGACTGTCCTGAACGGCTGCTTCACCCGTCTCGGCTGCTTCACCGTCTCGGCTACTTCACCGTCTCCGTGGGCGGGGCCACCGTCCCGGGGCGCTGGCGGACGGCCGGGGTGCATTCGTAGCGGCGCAGCGGGGCGTCGCCGGGGCCGCCCATGATGACCTCGCGGTCGTCGCCCGCCGCCGCGCTGTCCGCGAACGTGCAAACAACCTGGGCGAGTGCGAACGCCGACAGGTCCTCAGGCAAAGTGCTGAACCGCAGCGCGTCCTCGGGGTCCCCCTCTCCGGGGCCGCTGACGACCGTGCCGCCGCGTACGTCCGTGGCGAAGCCCGCCTGCTTCTCCGGGGCCGACGGCGCGTGCGACAGCTCGTCGAGGAGGGCCTGCGCGATGCGGACCCGGTCCGTCGTCGCCTTCTCGGTGGGGATCCGCACCGATCGGTCGACGGTCACCAGCTGCGCCGCGCACACCAGGAAGACCTGCACCGGGACCCCAGTGGTCGACTGCGACGCGATGCTCGACCCGGACATCACGCAGGGCACCCGGGAAGGTCCGGGTCCGAAGTCCGTCGGAACCTCCGTGGAGCGGATCCCGCAGCCCGCGAGGGTCGCGGTCAGCGCGGTGGCGAGCAGCGCGGCACGCAGCCGTCGGCGGTTCATCGCTTCTCTCCCTCGGCGGCGGCGTCGTCGTCGCCGTCCGTGCCGTCCTGCGTCTCGTCCGCGGGCAGCAGCGCCGACGGATCGCGCGGCAGCCACAGCGTGAACACCGCCCCACCCTTGGGCGAGTTCGCGGCGGTGATCTCCCCGCCGTGGATGTGGGCGTTCTCCAGGGCGATGGAGAGCCCGAGCCCGCTGCCCTCCGAACGCGGCCTGGACGCGCTCGCCTTGTAGAAGCGGTCGAAGACGTGCGGCAGTACGTCCTCGGGGATGCCGGGGCCTCCGTCACGCACCGCGATGACGAGCTTCTCGCCCGCGAGCCGCACGGAGACCTGCACCGGGGAGCCGCCGTGCTTGAGCGCGTTGCCGATGAGGTTCGCCAGGATGACGTCCAGCCGGCGCGGGTCGAGCCGCACCATGATGCCGCGCTCGGCGTCCAGCTCGACCGCGTCGAGCCAGGCACGGGCGTCGATGCAGGCCGTGATCTGGTCGGCGATGTCGACGTGGTCCAGGACGAGCCTTGCCGTGC
Source organism: Streptomyces sp. NPDC033180 (assembly GCF_055577645.1). Taxonomy (NCBI): domain Bacteria; kingdom Bacillati; phylum Actinomycetota; class Actinomycetes; order Kitasatosporales; family Streptomycetaceae; genus Streptomyces; species Streptomyces sp. NPDC033180. The sequence goes on from NZ_JBVIPU010000008.1 coordinate 321,111, forward strand.
CCGCGTCGAAGCGGGTGACCTCCATCAGGTTCTCCACCAGGTCGTTGAGCCGGCGGGTCTCGCTGACCACCAGACGTACGGCGGGCTCGATCATCGGGTCGACGCTGCCGGTCTCCGCGTCGAGCTCCTCTTCGAGCACCTCCGTCACCGCGGTGATCGCGGTCAGCGGCGTACGCAGCTCGTGCGACATGTCGGCGACGAAGCGCCGCGAAGCCTCGTCACGGGCGCTCATGTCGTCGACCTTCTTCTCCAGGCTCTCCGCGGTGCGGTTGAACGTCCGTGACAGATCGGCCAGTTCATCCGTGCCCGACACCCGAAGGCGCGTGTCCAGCTTGCCCTCGCCGAGCCGCCGCGCGGCCACGCCGAGCCGGTGCACCGGCTTGAGCACGGTGGTCGCCGCGGCCTGCGCGAGCAGCGCGGAACCGATGAGCGCGAGCCCCGTGGCGATGGCGAGCGACCAGCCGAGTGAGCTCAGGTCCTTCGCCTCCGGCTCCAGGGACTTGAGCATGTAGCCGGTCGGCCCGCCGCCGATGACCTTGGCGCCGCCGACGAGATACGGGGTGCCGTTGTCGACGGTCCGCTGCCAGTACAGGTGATACGGGCTCTTGTTGCTGGAGGTGAGCGGCTGCTCCTTGTTCACCGTCTTGCGCAGCGACCCCGGCACGTCGGCGAGCGTGAAGGCGTCCAGGTCGGAGTAGCCGACGATCGTGTCACCGTCGGTGTTCTCCCCGATCAGGAGCACGCTGTAGCGCTGGCTGCTGTTGGCCATGGTCCCGGCGGCCTGCTGCAGTTCGTCCTGGGTCGGATTGGGCGGCAGAGCGCCGGCGCGGGTCTGCATCTCCTGCTGGAAGTCCTTCAGGGCCGCGTCCTGCGCGCGCGTCAGGACCGCCTCGCGGTTCAGCCAGTAGGCGATTCCGGAAGCGGTCACGGCGGCGGTGAGCGCCACCAGACCGAACACCACGACAAGCCGGAGCCTGAGGCTCGTGAAGCGCAGCCCCGCCAGTATCGCCTTGCGCGCCGCGGCCCAACCGCGGAGCTTGTCCTGCGGTTTGGTCACTGAGGCGTGTCCAGCCGGTAGCCGACTCCACGCACCGTACGGATCAGCGTCGGCGAGGACGGCACGTCCTCGACCTTCGCGCGCAGGCGCTGCACACAGGCGTCGACGAGCCGGGAGTCACCGAGGTAGTCGTGCTCCCACACCAGACGCAGCAGCTGCTGCCGCGACAGCGCCTGCCCGGGCCTGCGGCTCAGTTCGAGGAGCAGCCGCAGCTCGGTCGGCGTGAGCTGCAGGTCCTCGCCGTTCTTCGTGACGGTCATCGCGGCGCGGTCGATGACGAGCGAACCGAACGTCGCCGCGTCATTGGCCTCGCGCTCACCGCGGCGAAGGACGGCGCGGATACGGGCGTCGAGCACCCGTCCCTGCACGGGTTTCACGACATAGTCGTCGGCACCGGACTCGAGCCCGACGACCACGTCGATGTCATCACTGCGCGCGGTCAGCAGGATGATCGGCAGCTGGTCGGTGCGCCGGATGCGACGGCACACCTCGAACCCGTCGATGCCCGGCAGCATCACATCCAGCACGATCAGGTCCGGCCGCTGCTCACTGAGCAGTTTCAGGCCGTCCTCGCCGGTGGCAGCAGTAGCCACCCGATGCCCTTGGCGGGTGAGCGAAAGCTCAAGGGCCGTACGGATGGCGTCGTCGTCCTCGATCAGCAACAGGGAAGGCACGGACGTCATTCTGTCCCATGGCACGGCCACAGTTCGACTGTTGGAGTTCCCCGGGCCCTTAATGGGCTGCGAGGAACCCCCACCCACACGTCCTCTTCACAGTTGGAAGGGCTGTTGCAGGCCTGTGACAGTCGGCGGACACCGTCATGAAGTGGGTCCGGCAGAGTTCTGGTCACACGGAGAAAGCCGGACACCACCGACGGGGGGCGCGAGATGAACACACTGCACAGCACCAGCTCAAGCGCAGTAATCACGCGTCTCCACGACGTGATCCGACCTGCCGAGAGGCACGAGAAGTCCGGTGCCGTGAGCGGGCGGGGGTGCGCTCGCGGCACCGGGCGTCAGCACGCCGCGTACATGACGGTGGTTGACGCGTTCCGGGGGGAGACCCGCGGAGACGATGGGGGGGCTCACGGGGGAGCCGCGTACAGGGAGGACACGGGGGAGCGCACTTCGGTCTCGGAGGCGGAGTTCACCGCCTACGTCCAGGAGCGTCGTGCCTCCCTGTACGCAACCGCCTATCACCTGACCGGTGACCGTTTCGAGGCCGAGGACCTGCTCCAGAGCGCCCTCTTCTCGACGTACCGGGCCTGGGACAGGATCAGCGACAAGGCCGCGGTCGGCGGATACCTCCGCCGCACCATGACCAACCTGCACATCAGCGCCTGGCGGCGCCGCAAGCTCAACGAATACCCGACCGAGGAGCTGCCGGAGACGGCGGGCGACACGGACGCGATGCGTGGCACCGAACTCCGCGCGGTTCTCTGGCAGGCCCTGGCCCGCCTCCCCGAACTGCAGCGGACGATGCTGGTCCTTCGTTACTACGAGGGCCGCACGGACCCCGAGATCGCGGACATCCTCGACATCAGCGTGGGCACGGTGAAATCCAGCATCTGGCGCTCCCTGCGCCGGCTGCGCGAGGACGAGGTCCTCAGCTTCGGCCGTGACCAGGAGGAGTCCTTCGGCGAGTTGGTCGCCTAGGGATGACGGGGGGCCGCCGCTCCCGGGGGGAGGCGGCGGTAGCAAGGGGGACACGGGGGAAAACGGGGATCGCGGGGGATCCACGGGGGAATCAAGTGGCGGGACCGGAAGGCCGGGGGGTCTTTCCGGTCCTTCTGCTGTGTGCGTGCGGCTTGCGCCTGTGTGCGTGCGGCTTCCGCCGCGCTGTCCGTCGTTGTGTCCGTGCGGAGTTACGCGGCTTCGGCGCGCGCCTTCGCGCACCGGCCGGCGGCAGCGGCCGCGAGCCGCCCCAGGGCTTCGTCCTTCCCGCAGGGGTGAGCGCCGAGCGCGGTCTGCCGGGCGACGATCGCGCGCTCGGCCCGCATCAGCCGCCAGCCGCGCCGCAGCAGGAACGCCACGGACTTGCGCCCCTCGCGCAGGTCCCGCAGGAGCCGCCGCCGGAAGGTGGTGGACGGCCGTCCCCGGAGGCAGATCGCGTCGGCGAGCACGCCGATCTCCCGGCACCGCTCCACGATGTCCGCCGCGAAGATCCCCTCCGCGATGAAGAGGGGCGTGCGTTCGATGTCCATCGCCGTCTCGCCCGTACGCGAGCTGGTGGCGAGGTCGTAGACGGGGACGCGGGTACGTCCCGTACGGCACAGCTGCTCGATGGCGGCGACGGCGACATCGGTGTCCCAGGAGGCGGGGGAGTCCCAGTCGATGTCCGGGCTGCCGGGGACCTGCGGCAGTGTCGGATCGTCACCCTCCTTGTAGAAGTCGTCGAGGCACAGGACGGGCAGCCCGGAGCGGACGGCGAACGACGACTTGCCTGAGCCCGAGGGACCGGCGAGCAGCACGACTCGGGCGGGTATCGGGGGATGGGAACTCACGAGAGACCAGTGTGCTGTATTGAGCCGCCCAGGCGACCCGACGGGTAGGGCTTTGGTACCGGCATCGCACCTCAACTACGCTACGTGCGCATCTGATTACTCAAAACGATATGGGCGGTACCCATGGCACGGCACGCATCAGCCTCCAAGCACCTCTCCCGCGCCCTGCTGCGCGCGGGCCTCACGGTCACCGTCGCGGGAACCGCGCTCGGCATCGGCGGCGCGGCGACGGCGAACGCCGCGTCAACGCCCCCGGAGTCCGAGAATCTGCCGGCAGCCGGTGCGGGGGTGCTCCGGGCGGTGCAGGAGGTCACCGCGGGTGGGCTCGGGCCGACCAAGGAGCTGAAGCTCAACCCGCTTGCGGGCACGGGCTCCGACCCTATGGACAACGCCCTTGGCACCCAGATCGCGGACTTCAAGCCGATCTCGACGGCGCCGGTGACCGCCCCTCTGACGCGGGGCGGATCGCTGAGCGACCTGCCGCTGGTGGGCCAGGCCACGGGGCTGCTGCCCGGCTAGCCCGCCGGAGCGTCAGCCCTTCCGCAGCGGAACCTCCCGCACCAGCCAGGCCACCGCGAACGCCACGGCCCCAAGCAGCGCGGCTCCCAGGGCCACGCCGTGCAGCCCGCTGGCGACCGACGTCCGCACCGCGTCCCGCACCCCCTGCGGCATCTCCCGCACCGCTTCAGGCGTCCACGTCATGCCGCCCTCGGGCATCCCTGCTGCCGTGACCCGGCTGGAGTAGACCGCGCCGAGCACGGCCACCCCGAGCGAGCCGCCGATGGTCCGCAGGAGGGTGGCGGTGCCGGTGGCCGCGCCCATGTCGCGTGGCTCCGCGCTGTTGATGGTGATCAGCAGAGTGCTCTGCATCAGGAAGCCCATGCCGGCTCCGAGCACGAGCGTCAGTGCGGAGGTCACCGCTGTCGGGGTGTCCGCGCCGATCGCCAGGAGCGCGAGCCCGCCCGTGGCCGTCAGCGCGCCGCCGATGATCGAGTAGGTGCGGTAGCCGCCGCCGTTGGATGTGGCCTTCCCCAGCAGGAGTTGCGCACCGAACATCCCCGCCATCAGCGGAAGCAGCAGCATGCCGCTGGCCGTCGATGACGCTCCGCGTACGAACTGCATGTACTGCGGCAGATAGGCGGACGCCCCGAGCATGGCCGCTCCCACCAGGAAGGCGAGGACCTGGGCGAGCGTGAAGTTGCGGTCGGTGAAGAGCCGGGGCGGGATGATCGGCTCGGGGACCCGCCGCTCGACCCGGGCGAACCAGACCAGGGCACCGGTGCCCAGCGCCCCGAGTCCGAGGACCTGCGGTGACGTCCAGTCGTACGTCGTACCGCCCCAACTGCCGAGCAGCGTCAGGGACAGGATGCCCGCGGAGAGCAGCGCGGCCCCCGCGCAGTCGATCCGTGCGGTGATCCGCTCGCCGGGCAGGTGCAGGCGGAGGGCGACGACGAGCAGCGCGATCGCGCCGACGGGCACGTTGACGTAGAAGACCCAGCGCCAGTCGAGCTGGTCGGTGAGGAAGCCGCCGAGCAAGGGTCCGCCGACCAGCGCGACGGGCATCATCGCGCCGACCATCGACTGCGAGCGGCCCGCCTGCGAGGGCGGCAGCATGACGCCGATGATCGAGATGGCGCCGACCATGAGACCCCCGGCGCCGAGCCCCTGGACGGCGCGGAAGGCGATGAGCTGCCCCATGTCCTGGGCGAGTCCGGAGAGCACGGAGCCGGCGAGGAACACCGTGATCGACCAGATGAAGCTGCCCTTGCGTCCGTACAGGTCGCCGAGCTTGCCCCAGATGGGAGTGGAGACGGAGGCGGTCAGGAGATAGGCGGTCACCACCCAGGAGAGGTGGTCGAGGCCGCCGAGGTCGCCGACGATCGTGGGCAGGGCGGTCCCGACGATCGTGCCGTCGAGCAGACCGAGCATCAGGCCGAGCAGTAGCCCGAAGAGGACGAGCTTGGACGGGCCGCCCGACTCGGCGGGCGGCTGTTCGGTGCCCGGCGTGTCCGGGATGCTCGTCTCTTCCGTACGTTGACTCATGGTTCCCCCTCAGGAAGCGTGAAGCGGCGTCCGGCTAGCGTGATGGAACGTCAGGCGGCGTACGGGCGTACCGATTTGGCGTCGCGCAGTGCGTGCGCCCACCAGGTCAGCTGGTCGAGCAGCGCCTTGGCCGCCGTGTCGACCTGGGGATCGTCGACGGCGCCGTCCTCGCCGAACCGGCCCCAGGCGTTGTGGAAGCTGACCGTGTTGCGGATGGTCGTGGCGTTCAACTCGGCCATGACGACGCGGAGTTGCTCCACCGCGCGCAGGCCGCCCGACAGGCCGCCGTAGGAGACGAAGCCGATCGGCTTCGCGTGCCACTGCTCGTTGTGCCAGTCGATGGCGTTCTTCAGGGACGCCGGGAAGCTGTGGTTGTACTCGGGCGTGACGAAGATGAACGCGTCGGCTGCCGCGAGGCGCGGGGAGACCAGGGCGAGTGCCTCCTCGGTGCCGGGTGCGGGCGGCTGTCCGAAGGCGGGGAAGACGGTGGGCAGCGGGGTCTCGGAGAGGTCGACGACGTCGGCGGTCAGGTCGTCGCGCTGGGCGAGGTGTCCGGTCAGCCACTGGGTGACGACGGGGGCGAACCGGCCCTCGCGGGTGCTGCCGACGAGGACGGCCACGCGGAGGGGCTGGGTGTCGCTGCTGGTCATGGGGGACCTCCTGGGAACACTGGGATGTGTACGGCGTATCTGGACGCGTACAACGTACACGTCGGTGTGTACAGCGTCTACTGGGGGATACGTTGTACGCTCACGTCCTGACGAGAGGAGCCCCGCTGTGGCTGGCCAGAAGAAGGACGGCAAGTCGACGGTGCCGGACAAGTCGCTCTGGGAGCGCTTGGAGCAGCCGACGGCGCCCCGCGCCTCGCTGTCCCTGGAGCGCATCGGGGCCGTCGCGGTGGAGGTCGCCGACGCCGAGGGGTTCGCCGCGGTCACCATGCGACGGCTCGCCACGGAGCTGGGGGTCGCGCCCATGGCGGCGTACCGGCATGTCTCGGGCAAGGACGACCTGTGGGCGCTGATGGCCGAGCGGGTGGCGGCCGAGCACCGGATTCCCGAGGAGCTGACCGAATGGCGTGAGGTGCTGCGGGCCTTCGCCCTGCTGACCCGGGAGATGATGCTGCGCCACCCGTGGGTGGGTCAGCTGCCCACGGCCCTCTTCGTGCTCACGCCGGGTCGGATGGCCATCGCCGAGCGGCAGTTGGCGGCCCTTGACGGCCTTGGCCTCGACGAGGACGCCATGATGATGGCCTTCCGCACGGTCAGCTCCTTCGCGCACGGCGCGGCCTCGTCCGAAGTGGCCCTGCGGGACTGGACGGAGTCGGAGGGCTGGTCGTCCGGCGCCGAGACCCGGATGGGCCTCGCGCCGCAGATGACGTACCTCATGGACACCGGCCGCTACCCCACCTACCGGCGCTACGGTCTGCGGTCGCGCCGCAAGGACGACGCCACCTGGACGTTCGAGACGGGCCTCGACTGCGTCCTTGACGGCATCGCGGCACGGCTCGGCATCTGACCGAGCCGGTGAAAGGCGAAGCCCCGGCCCTCCTGGACGGAGGAGGGCCGGGGCTTCGCGTGCGCAGTGGTCTCAGATGGCCTCAAGGGCGCCGGGCGGTCTCAGTACGAGGAGCCGGACGCGCCCAGTGAACCCGTGGGGTGCCAGACGGTCTTGGTCTCCAGGAAGGCCGTCAGGCGGTGCGTGCCCGGATCCGCCGACCAGTCCACAGGCTGTGGACGGACGACGCGCTTGAGGTTGTCCGCCGCGGCGACCTCGAGCTCCTTGGCCAGTACGTCGTCCTCGACCCCCGCGAGGTCGATCGCGTTCACGTCCTGGTGCGCGGCGAGCGACGGGGTGATCTCCGCCGTCCGGCCGGACAGGATGTTCACGACGCCGCCCGGCAGGTCGGACGTGGCGAGCACCTCGCCGAGCGAGAGCGCGGGCAGCGGGGAGTCCTCGCTGGCGATCACCACGGCCGTGTTGCCCGTCGCGATCACCGGGGCGATGACGGACACCAGGCCCAGGAACGACGACTTCTGCGGGGCGACGACCGTCACCACGCCCGTCGGCTCCGGCGAGGAGAGGTTGAAGAACGGGCCCGCGACCGGGTTTCCGCCGCCCACGATCTGGGCGATCTTGTCGGTCCAGCCCGCGTACCAGACCCAGCGGTCGATCGCCGCGTCCACCACGGCGGCGGCCTTGGCCTTCGACAGGCCCTCCGCCTCGGCGACCTCGCGGACGAACTGCTCCTTGCGGCCCTCCAGCATCTCCGCGACGCGGTAGAGGATCTGGCCGCGCAGGTAGGCCGTCCTGCCCGCCCAGCCGCCCTGCGCCTTGCGTGCGGCCACGACGGCGTCACGGGCGTCCTTGCGGGACGAGAGCGGGGCGTTGGCCAGCCACTTGTTCTTTGAGTCCGACACCTCGTACACCCGGCCGCTCTCGCTGCGGGGGAACTTGCCCCCGACGTACAGCTTGTAGGTCTTGAAGACGCTCAAACGCTGCTCAGACATCGAGGTAAGCCTCCAGGCCGTGGCGGCCGCCCTCGCGGCCGTAACCCGATTCCTTGTAGCCGCCGAAGGGCGAGGTCGGGTCGAACTTGTTGAACGTGTTGGCCCAGATGACGCCCGCCCGAAGGCGGTCGGCGACCGCGAGGATGCGGGAGCCCTTCTCGGTCCAGATGCCGGCGGAGAGGCCGTACTGGGTGTTGTTGGCCTTGGCGACGGCCTCTTCCGGCGTGCGGAAGGTCAGCACCGAGAGCACCGGGCCGAAGATCTCGTCGCGCGCGACGGTGTGCGCCTGCGTGACGTTCGTGAAGAGCGTCGGCGCGAACCAGTAGCCGGACGAGGGCAGTTCGCACGGGGCGGACCAGCGCTCGGCGCCCTCCGCCTCGCCCGTCTCGGCCAGGGCCTTGATCCGGGCGAGCTGCTCGGCGGAGTTGATCGCCCCGATGTCCGTGTTCTTGTCCAGCGGGTCACCGAGGCGCAGGGTGGTCAGCCGCCGCTTGAGCGCGTCGAGCACCTCGTCCCTGACCGACTCCTGTACGAGGAGGCGCGAGCCCGCGCAGCAGACCTGGCCCTGGTTGAAGAAGATGCCGGTGACGATGCCCTCGACGGCCTGGTCGATGGGGGCGTCGTCGAAGACGATGTTCGCGCCCTTGCCGCCCAGTTCGAGCGTGACCTTCTTGTCCGTGCCCGCGACCTGGCGCGCGATGGCCTTGCCGACGGCCGTCGAGCCGGTGAAGGCGACCTTGTTCACGTCCGGGTGGGCGGTGAGGGCCGCGCCCGCGTCGCCGTACCCGGGAAGGATGTTGACGACGCCCTTGGGCAGGCCCGCCTGGCGGCAGATGTCCGCGAAGAACAGGGCGCTCAGGGGCGTGGTCTCGGCGGGCTTCAGGACGACCGTGTTGCCCGTCGCGAGCGCCGGGGCGATCTTCCACGCGAGCATCAGGAGCGGGAAGTTCCAGGGGATGACCTGGCCCGCGACACCGAGCGGCTTCGGGTCCGCGCCGTACCCGGCGTGGTCGAGCTTGTCGGCCCAGCCCGCGTAGTAGAAGAAGTGCGCGGCGACCAGGGGGAGGTCCGCGTCGCGCGTCTCCTTGATGGGCTTTCCGTTGTCGAGGGTCTCCAGGACGGCCAGTTCACGGCTGCGCTCCTGGATGATCCGCGCGATACGGAAGAGGTACTTGGCGCGCTCGGCGCCCGGAAGGGCCGACCACTTCTCGAAGGCCCTGCGGGCCGCCTTCACCGCGCGGTCGACGTCTTCGGAGGATGCCTGCGCGACCTCGGAGAGGACCTCCTCGGTGGAGGGCGAGACGGTCTTGAAGACCTTGCCGTCCGCCGCCTCCACGAACTCGCCGTCGATGAACAGGCCGTACGACGGCGCGATGTCGACGACGGAGCGGGACTCCGGCGCGGGGGCGTACTCAAAGCGTGTGGAAGTCATGGGTCAGTCCACCGTCACGTAGTCGGGGCCGGAGTAGCGGCCCGTGGCCAGCTTCTGGCGCTGCATCAGCAGGTCGTTGAGGAGCGATGAGGCGCCGAAGCGGAACCAGTGGTTGTCCAGCCAGTCCTCACCCGCGGTCTCGTTCACCAGGACGAGGAACTTGATCGCGTCCTTGGAGGTGCGGATGCCGCCCGCGGGCTTCACCCCGATCTGTACGCCGGTCTGCTCGCGGAAGTCGCGCACGGCTTCCAGCATCAGGAGGGTGTTGGCGGGGGTGGCGTTGACGCCGACCTTGCCGGTCGAGGTCTTGATGAAGTCCGCGCCCGCGAGCATGCCGATCCAGGAGGCACGGCGGATGTTGTCGTACGTGGACAGCTCGCCGGTCTCGAAGATGACCTTGAGCCGGGCCTCGCCGGAGGCTTCCTTCACGGCGCGGATCTGCTCGAACACCGTCATGTAGTCGCCCGACAGGAAGGCGCCGCGGTCGATGACCATGTCGATCTCGTCGGCACCCGCCGCGACGGCCTCGCGGACGTCGCCGAGCTTCACGTCGATGGCGGCGCGGCCCGCGGGGAAGGCGGTCGCGACGGAGGCGACCTTGACCCCGCTGTCGCCGACGGCTTCCTTGGCGGTGGCCACCATGTCCGGATAGACGCAGACCGCGGCGGTCTTCGGGGTGCCGCGGTCGGTCGGGTCCGGGTTCACGGCCTTCGCGCCGAGCGCCCGGACCTTGCCCGGGGTGTCGGCGCCCTCCAGCGTCGTCAGGTCGATCATCGAGATGGCGAGATCGATGGCGTACGCCTTCGCCGTGCTCTTGATCGAACGGGTGCCGAGGGCCGCGGCGCGCGCTTCGAGGCCGACCGTGTCGACGCCGGGCAGCCCGTGGAGGAAGCGGCGCAGCGTGCCGGCCGACGCGGTGGCGTCGGCGAGTGCGTGTGCTGTTGCGGGTGCAGTGGGCATGGTCACGAGGGGAGCATATCTACGCGCGTAGCGGCTGTACAGGGGTGGGTCACTCCGGGGTAATCCGGCGGGCGGGCGTCCCCGCGGGCGTCCCCGCGGGGGTCCTGCGGGGGGCCTCAGGCAGAATCAGGGGTATGACCGACCCCCAGCACCCCGTGGCGGAGCCCGAGTACAAGGATCGGACCTTCCGCTCGTCCGGCGGTATCGCCGGAGGCGTCCTGCTGCTCGCCCTCGGCGGCTGGCTCGGCATCGACGCGATGATCCGGGGGGAGGGCAGCACCCCGTGGCTCGCCCTCGCCGGGCTGCTCCTGGCGGTCCCGCTCGTCGTCGCCTTCACCGTGCGCCCCGCCGTGTACGCCAACGACGACCGGCTGCGCATCCGGAACCCCTTCCGCACGATCACGCTGCCGTGGGCTTCCGTCTCGGGGCTGCGCTCCGGGTACTCGAACGAGGTCTTCACGCAGTCCGGCACCAAGTACCAGCTCTGGGCCATCCCGGTCTCCCTGCGGGGCCGCAAGAAGGCCGCGCGGAGGAAGTCGCAGGGGGTGGCCGCCGGTGATCCGAGCGTCGGCGGCCCGGGTCTGCGTGCTTCGATGCGGCCCGGTCAGGCGTCGTCCCAGCGCGCCGCCGGTGACCAGATCATGGACGACCTGCGCGACCTGTCCGAGCAGCGTGCCGGCGCCCAGTCCGCGCAGGGTGAGCCCGTGGTCCGCTGGGGCTACGAGATCCTCGCGCCGGCCGTGGCCGGGGCGGTGCTGCTCGCGGTACTTCTGGCCGTCGCCTAGGGGCCTCGCTCACGGCGGCCCCATCCACGCAAGCAGCATGTGGCCCCCGAACGCCGCCGACGTCACAGCGGCGGCCACCATCACCGTCACGGCGACCCGCGTCCGCGCGCGGGCCAGCGCCGCCGCCAGAGGCAGCAGCAGGGGAAAGCCGGGGAGCAGGAAGCGGGCCCGGGGGAAGTAGACCCCCTTGCTGCCGAGGACGATCAGGAGCAGCAGTCCCGTGAAGACCAGCAGCGGAAGCGGCTGCCGGTCGATCACCGACAGGACGAAGAGCGCCGCCGACGCGAGCAGCGTCGCCGTCACCATGATCAGGAACAGCTGCGGACGCTGGGCCGCGAGCAGGTCGTACATCGTCCGCAGGGTCGCCACCCCGCCGTCCCACTCGTTGCGCCACAGCTTCTGCACGGCGAAGTAGCCGTCCCAGCGGCCGAGTCGAACGCCCACCCAGCCGACGTACGAAAGCCAGCCGAGCGGGGCGAGCAGGGCACCCAGGAGCGTGCGTACGCGGGTGTCGCCGCCCTCTCCGCGGCGGGTGCGCCACAGCGTGAGCAGCGCCGTCAGGGACACCGCCGCCGCGAGCGCGACACCCGTCGGCCGGGTCAGGCCCGCGAGCGCGGCCAGCGAACCCGCCCAGATCCAGCGGCCGGTGAGCACGGCGTACAGGGCCCACGCGGTGAGTGCCGTGAAGAGCGACTCCGTGTAGCCCATCCACTGCACGAGCCCGATGGGCAGCGAACCCCAGAGCGCGGCCAGCAGGACGCCCGCCCTGCGCCCGTACAGACGGGCGCCCACCGCGAAGATCCCCCACGCCGCGAGGAACGAGCAGATGACGGCGATCGCGAGCCCCACGGCACCGCGCGGCTCCGGGACGAGCACGCTGCCCGCCCTGATGAGCAGGGGGTGCAGCGGGAAGAAGGCGAGGTTGTTCGCGTCGACCTGGGTGCCCAGGGTGTTCGCGTAACCCTTGTCGGCGATCTTCAGGTACCAGTCGCAGTCCCACGACTCCGCCAGGAGATGCCAGACGCTCCGGTGCTCCCCGCGAGCCCAGAGGGCGAAGACGACGGCACCGAAAAGGCGTACGGCGGTGTACGCGAGGAGTGCGGGCGACGCGTGGCGCAGGGCGCGGGTGGCGCGTGCCCTGCGGCCCGTGATGCGGCTCGGCGGGCTGCCGGGGCGGCCGGCCGGGGGGACGATCCGGGGTGCGGCGGCGGGCGCCGGGGCGGGGGAGGTCTCTGGGGTCGGTCCGTACGGCACTGCGGCAGCTCCCGGAACGTGATCGTGCGCTGCCGGCCACCCTTCCTGGGAGACCGGCAGCGCACCGGGTCGCTGCGGCAGCTGCGCCGGCGGAACCACCCGGACGGGTGGCCCCCCGCCGCTGTCCGCCTCGGCTGTCAGCTACCAGCTGTCGGCTGTCAGCCGTCGACCATGGGCTAGATGCCGGCGGCCGCCGAAAGGTCGCGCTTGATCGCAGCGAGGAGTTCCGCGGCCTCGGTGCGGGCGGCGGGCAGGCCGGACTTCTCCGACACCGGGACCACCACCTCCAGGTAGCACTTCAGCTTCGGCTCCGTGCCGCTCGGGCGGACGATGACGCGGGCCCCGTCGAGCGTGTAGCGCAGACCGTCCGTGGGCGGCAGCGTGTCCGTGCCCTGCGTGAGGTCCTCGGCCCTGGTCACGGGCAGGCCCGCGAGCGCGGTCGGCGGCTGCTCGCGCAGCCGGCGCATCGCGTCCGCGATCACGGAGAGGTCCTCCACGCGGACCGAAAGCTGGTCGGTGGCGTGCAGCCCGTGCTCCACTGCGAGGTCGTCCAGGAGGTCGAGAAGGGTGCGCCCCTGCTCCTTCAGCTCGGACGCGAGCTCGGTGAGGAGCAGCGCCGCCGTGATGCCGTCCTTGTCGCGTACGCCTTCGGGGTCCACGCAGTAGCCGAGGGCCTCCTCGTAGCCGTAGCGCAGGCCCTCCACGCGGGCGATCCACTTGAAGCCGGTGAGGGTCTCCTCGTACGCGAGGCCCGCCTTCTGCGCGATCCGGCCGAGCAGGGACGAGGAGACGATCGACTCGGCGAACGTGCCGCGGGCGCCCCGGCGCACGAGGTGGGCCGCCAGGAGCGCGCCGACCTCATCGCCCCGGAGCATGCGCCAGTCGGCGTCGTCCGGGCCGTCCTTGACCGCCGCGGCGCAGCGGTCCGCGTCCGGGTCGTTGGCGATGATCAGGTCCGGGTCCGCCTCGCGGGCCTTCGCGAAGGAGAGGTCCATCGCGCCCGGCTCCTCCGGGTTGGGGAACGCGACGGTCGGGAAGTCCGGGTCGGGCTCCGCCTGCTCGGCGACGAGTACGGGGGCGGGGAACCCCGCCCGCTCGAACGCCGCGAGGAGGGTGTCCTTGCCGACGCCGTGCATCGCCGTGTAGACGGTGCGGGCGGTGCGGGGGGAACCGGCGGACAGGACGGCGTCGGTACGGGCGAGGTAGGCGTCGAGGACGTCATCGCCGAGGGTCTGCCAGCCGGACTCGGGGCGGGGCACGTCGTGCAGGCTCGGGACCGCGTCGATCTGAGCCGCGATCTCCGCGTCGGCGGGCGGGACGATCTGGGAGCCGTCGCCGAGGTAGACCTTGTAGCCGTTGTCGCGCGGGGGATTGTGGCTCGCCGTCACCTCCACTCCCGCGACGGCGCCGAGGTGCCTTATGGCGAAGGCGAGTACGGGGGTGGGGAGCGGGCGGGGGAGCACCGCCGCCCTGAGGCCGGCGCCGGTCATGACGGCGGCCGTGTCGCGCGCGAAGTCCGCCGACTTGTGGCGGGCGTCGTAGCCGACGACCACCAGGCCGTCGGTCTGGCCCTCGGCCTTGAGGTACGCGGCGAGGCCTGCTGCCGCGCGGATGACTACGGAGCGGTTCATGCGCATGGGGCCCGCGCCGAGTTCGCCGCGGAGGCCGGCGGTGCCGAACTGGAGGGTGCCGCTGAAGCGGGCGGTCAGCTCTTCGGTGTCCTCGGCGTCGATGAGCTTCGCGAGTTCCTCGCGGGTCTCGGTGTCCGGGTCCTCGGCCAGCCAGGCCTGGGCCCGCGCGATGAGTTCAGAGTCGTCCAGCACGGTTCTTCAGCCTCTCGTATGCGGGGTTCTGTTGCGGGCGTCCGGTTACTCCCGGTACTCCTACCCGGGGTGCGGCCCTGCGGTGCGTTCTTGCCCCTGGCGGGTGCGGCTGCCGGGGGCCGGCCTCCGGCGGTGGCTTGGTGCGGTCCGGGCCGGCCCCGGCGGTGGCTTGGTGCGGTCCGGCTCGGCCCGGCCCGGTCCGGTCCGGCGGTGGCTTGGTGCGGCCCGGCTCGGCCCGGCCCGGTCCGGTCCGGCGGTGGCTTGGTGCGGCCCGGTGGGCGTGTCTGTCCCGCCGCTTCGCGACGGATTTCTCCCCGCCCACCCACCCGATCACCCCGCGGCGGAAAGGCCCTCCCCACCCACCCGACGCTCCGGGGCAATCGGGCGGGTGGGCGGGAAGGCTCGTGCGGTGACGAGTAGGACCGCCGGGCAATCGGGTGGGTGGGCGGGAGAGCTTGTTCGGTGACGAGTAGGGCCGCCGGGTAATCGGGTGGGTGGGTGGGAGAGCCTGTTCGGCAACGGGCACTGCCGCCGGGCAATCGGGCGGGCGGGTGGGAAAGCCCTGCGGCAGCGGTCACCGCAGGCTGCCAAGCCGCAGAGCGGAGGGCCCCCGCCCGGCAAGACGCCCCCGCAGGGAAGGCAAGCCCCCGGCCCTGGCGCCCCGCCAGGCAAGGCCCCCGCCCGGCAAGACGCCCCCGCAGGGAAGGCAAGCCCCCGGCCCAGGCGCCCCGCCAGGCAAGGCGCCCCCGCCAGGAGCAAGCCCCCGCCAGGGGAACGTTAGATACGGCCCAGGACCTGGCCCAGCAGCTCGCCCATGCGGGTAGCACTGTCACGGCCTGCCTGAAGAACCTCTTCGTGGTTCAGGGGCTCACCCGTCATGCCCGCGGCGAGGTTCGTGACCAGGGAGATGCCGAGCACCTCCGCACCCGCCTCGCGCGCGGCGATCGCCTCGAGGACCGTCGACATGCCCACCAGGTCCGCACCGATCGTGCGGGCCATGCGGATCTCCGCCGGAGTCTCGTAGTGCGGGCCGGGGAACTGCGCGTAGACCCCCTCTTCGAGGGAGGGGTCGATCTCCTTGCAGAGGGTGCGCAGACGCGGGGAGTAGAGATCCGTGAGGTCCACGAAGTTCGCCCCGATGATCGGCGACGTGGCCGTGAGGTTGAGGTGATCGCTGATCAGGACCGGCTGGCCGGGACGCATGCCCTCGCGCAGACCGCCACAGCCGTTCGTCAGCACGATCGTCTTGCAGCCCGCGGCCACCGCGGTACGCACGCCGTGCGCGACGGCGGCGACGCCACGGCCCTCGTAGTAGTGGGTGCGGCCCAGGAAGACCAGGGCGCGCTTCTCCCCGATCGTGATGGAGCGGATGCGCCCCCCGTGTCCTTCCACGGCCGGCATCGGGAAACCGGGCAGCTCGGTGACGGGGAACTCGGCGTCGGGCTCGCCGAGCGCGTCCACCGCCGGCGCCCAGCCGGAGCCCATCACAAGGGCTACGTCATGGGTCTCGGCGCCCGACAGCTCACGCAGACGCGTGGCGGCGGCGTCGGCGGCGACGTAGGGGTCGCCCTGGTCATCCGAAATAACTGAAGCGTTCACGCGGACGAGAGTAGCCGCTCTCGCCCTACGCGCGTAGATGACGATGCTCACGGGATTCGGATCGTTGTCTTGTCGTTTCCGACGAGAGCCCCCCGGAGCATCCCGCGAGCGCCCCCGGGGCACCCCGCGAGCGCCTAGCAGGGCCGCTTCCGCAGCTCCATCACATAGTCGTGCGGCGCCCCCGCGGTCTCCGCCGCGTCGGCGAGCTCCCCCAGATAGCGCGCGGACGGCAGGCCGCCCTCGTAACCATTGAGGACGTACACCCAAGCGGGTTCCTCGCCGTCGAGGGTGTCCACGCGCACCCGCATCCTGCGGTAGATGTCCAGCCCCACGCCCTCCCACCGGTCCATGGAGTCCTCGTCCATGGGGGCGACGTCGTAGAGGGTGACGAAAACCTGCGAGCGCGGTGCTTCCACGAGGGTGGCGAGCGCGCCCTCCCACCCCATGTGCTCCCCGCCGAAGGTCAGCCGCCAGCCGTTCAGCCAGCCGGTCTGGCGCAGCGGCGAGTGCGGGGCGCGGCGTGACATGAGCCGCGGATCCAGATTGCCGGCGTACGCGGCGTAGAGCGACATGTGGTCGAGGGTACGGCAGGTGACGCGTGCGTCCCTCCGATGCGCACAGGCCCCTCCAGTGGTGCGCACAGGCCCCTCCAGTGGTGCGCACAGGCCCCTCCAGTAGGGAGAACGTCCGGATGGCGCCCCCGGGGCGAAGCACCTTGAAGCGTGCGGGACAATGGAGTACGTGACTCGGATCGTGATCATTGGCGGCGGACCCGGCGGATACGAGGCGGCACTCGTTGCCGCCCAGCTCGGCGCGGAGGTGACCGTCGTCGACTGCGACGGTCTGGGCGGGGCGTCGGTGCTCACCGACTGCGTCCCGTCCAAGACTCTGATCGCCACGGCCGAGGTGATGACCAGCTTCGACTCTTCCTATGAAGAGCTCGGGATCATCGTCGCGGACGACACCCCGCACATCGATACTCCCGCGCGCGTCGTCGGCGTCGACCTCGGCAAGGTCAACCGCCGTGTGAAGCGCCTCGCGCTCGCGCAGTCCCACGACATCACCGCCTCCGTCACGCGCGCCGGCGCCCGTGTGCTGCGCGGCCGTGGCCGTCTGGAGGGCCAGCAGGACACTGACGGCTCGCGCAAGGTCATCGTGCGCGCGGCTGACGGCACCGAGGAGACGCTCGTGGCCGACGCCGTGCTGATCGCCACCGGCGGGCACCCGCGCGAGGTTCCCGACGCGCTGCCCGACGGCGAGCGGATCCTGAACTGGACCCAGGTGTACGACCTGGACGAGCTCCCCGAGGAGCTCATCGTGGTCGGCTCCGGTGTCACCGGCGCCGAGTTCGCAGGCGCCTATCAGGCGCTCGGGTCGAACGTCACGCTCGTCTCCAGCCGCGACCGCGTGCTGCCCGGCGAGGACCCGGACGCCGCCGCCGTCCTGGAGGACGTCTTCCGCCGCCGCGGTATGAACGTCATGTCACGCTCCCGCGCCGCCTCCGCCAAGCGCGTGGGCGACCGCGTCGAGGTGACGCTCAACGACGGCCGCGTCATCTCCGGTACGCACTGCCTGATGGCCGTGGGCGCCATCCCGAACAGCAGCGGCATGGGCCTGGAGGAGGCCGGGGTCAAGCTCAAGGACTCCGGGCACATCTGGACCGACAAGGTGTCCAGGACGTCCGCCCCCGGTGTGTACGCCGCCGGTGACGTGACGGGGATCTTCGCGCTCGCCTCCGTCGCCGCCATGCAGGGGCGCATCGCGATGTACCACTTCCTCGGCGACGCGGTGACGCCGCTGAACCTGAAGACCGTCTCGTCGAACGTCTTCACCGACCCCGAGATCGCGACCGTCGGCTACAGCCAGTCCGACGTCGACGGCGGGAAGATCGACGCCCGCGTCGTCAAGCTGCCGCTGCTTCGCAATCCGCGCGCGAAGATGCAGGGCATCCGCGACGGTTTCGTCAAGATCTTCTGCCGTCCCGGTACGGGCATCGTGGTGGGCGGTGTGGTCGTCGCGCCGCGCGCTTCGGAACTGATCCACCCCATCTCGATCGCGGTCGACAACAATCTGACGGTCGAGCAGATCGCGAATGCGTTCACCGTGTATCCATCCCTTTCGGGCTCGATCGCCGAGGTCGCGCGTCAACTGCACACGCGGAAGTCGGCGGGCGAAGCCTGATCGCGGACCGATCGTCGGGTGAACGCCGACTGATCGGGGTTCGCGCGGGTATCAACTCTGCGCAGGTCACGGGCTGTTGTCGCCCATTCGCCGGGCATAGGCGGGGCGAGTAGGCGCGTATACCACTTCACGCCCAACCGTGCGAACAACTTCTGTAATTCGGCGCAAACTGCTGAAAGCAGACGGTCGTTGGGGTTACTGTCAGTTTCGTGTTCGCTGCAGAACGTCGCCAATTGATCCTCGAAATGGTGCGAGCCAACGGAGCTGTATCGCTCCGGGAGCTCGCCCGCGTCGTCCAGACCTCCGAAGTGACCGTACGGCGGGACGTGCGCGCGCTGGAGGCAGAAGGACTCCTCGACCGCAGACATGGCGGTGCGGTATTGCCGGGCGGATTCACGCGGGAGTCCGGCTTTCCGCAGAAATCACATCTCGCGACCGCCGAGAAGACGGCCATCGCCGATCTCGCGGCGGGACTCGTCGAAGAAGGCGAAGCCATCGTCGTCGGGGCGGGTACGACCACGCAGGAGCTGGCCCGACGGCTCGCGCGGGTACCCGGTCTGACCGTCGTCACCAACTCCCTCCTGGTGGCACAGGCCTTGGCCCATGCCAACCGCGTCGAGGTCGTCATGACCGGCGGCACCCTGCGCGGGTCCAACTACGCACTCGTGGGCAGCGGGGCCGAACAGTCCCTGCAGGGCCTTCGGGTCTCACGCGCTTTCCTGTCGGGCAGTGGTCTGACCGCCGAACGCGGGCTCTCCACGTCCAACATGCTCTCGGCGAGCGTGGACCGTGCGCTCGTCCAGGCGGCGGCCGAGGTCGTGGTCCTCGCGGACCACACCAAGCTCGGCACCGACACGATGTTCCAGACGGTGCCGACGGACGTCATCACCCGCCTGGTCACGGACGAGCCGCCCACGCACGACGACCGTGCGGCCACCGAGCTGCAGGCCCTGGCCGACCAGGGTGTGCAGATCGCCGTCGCCGGCGGGAGCGCGAGCTCGGGCTCCGGACCAGGGGTGGATTCCGTCCCGGCGCGGCAGCCGCGCCGGGACGTGCCACTGCCGGGGCAGCGCCGTAACCACGGCGGTCATGGGGCAGGGCCCGGGTCGCAGCTGCGCAGTGCGGTGCTCGGGGAGCAGCAGCCCGGGGAGCGGGCCGCGCGAGTGGCGGATCTACGCCGCCGCTGAACCGCTCGTCCGGCCGGCACCGCACTCGTCGGGCGCCTCGGGTGCCTCGGGTGCCGACCCTTCGGGCTTCAGGCCGCGCAGGGTCAGCATCAGGAGACGGTCGGCCAACTCGGGGTCGTCGGGAGTCTCTTCGGCGGCCAACGCGATCGCGTTGGTCAGCTGCAGCAGGTCGCCGATCGACACACCGGGGCGTACGGCGCCGGCCTGCTGCGCCCGCACGAGCAGGGCCGTGCCCGCCTCACGCATGGGCCTGCTGCACTGGGAGAGTGCCGAACTGTCGTCGTGCGACGCCGACATGAGGGCGCGGGAGAGCCCGCGGTACTCACCCGCATGAGTGATGATGTCGCGGAGCCAGGTCACCAGGGCCGAGCAGGGCTGCGGGTCCACCAGCAGCGCGCGGGAGCGGTCCAGGAGGTCGCTCAGCGCCTCTTCGAAGACCGCGTTCATCAGGGCGTGGCGGTTGGGGAAGTGGCGGTAGAGGGTGCCGATGCCCACGTTCGCGTGGCGGGCGATTTCTTCCAGCGAGGCGCTTGTGCCGTGTTCCCCGAAGGCGGCGCGGGCCTCCGCGAGGAGCCGGTCGTAGTTGCGGCGCGCGTCCGCTCTTTTCGAGCGGGGGCGCTCTTGCGGGCTCGCTGCCTCTGCCATGGCGTGCCTCCCTGGACGTACGCGTGCTTCAAGTCTGCCCGAAGCGTGCGTGCCGTTCATCACCGGCTTCGCCGAGTTCGTCCTCAAACGCCGGACGGGCTGAATACCTTGCTGGCCGGACTGGATGCTCCAGTCCGGCCAGCAAAATGAGTATGGCTCTGCGGGTCAGTCCTTGATCTCGCAGATGACCGCGCCGGAGGTCAGGCTCGCGCCCACCTCCGCCGTGAGGCCCTTGATCGTGCCCGAGCGGTGCGCGTTCAGGGGCTGTTCCATCTTCATGGCCTCCAGGACGACGACCAGGTCGCCCTCCTGAACCTCCTGGCCCTCCTCGACAGCGATCTTGACGATCGTGCCCTGCATGGGGGACGCCAGGGTGTCACCGGAGGCCGCGGGGCCCGACTTCTTCGCCGCGCGCCGCTTGGGGCGGGCGCCGCCTGCCGCGGCCGTGCGGGCGATGGTCATGCCCAGCGAGGAGGGGAGCGAGACCTCAAGACGCTTGCCGCCGACCTCGACGACCACCGTCTCGCGGCCCGGCTCCTCGTCCGTCTCGGCGTCGGCCGTCGCGGAGAACGCGGGGATGTTATTGGCGAACTCGGTTTCGATCCAGCGGGTGTGGGCCGTGAACGGGTCGGTGGAGCCGGTGAGTTCGGGGGCGAAGGCGG
>NZ_JBVIPU010000009.1:0-314599 GCF_055577645.1 Streptomyces sp. NPDC033180
CATCTGGCCCTGGCCGCCTCGCTCCTCGCGACCCCCGCTGCGGCCACGCCCCCTCCCCCCCCCCCCCCCCCCCCCCCACCCACCCCCCCCCCCCCCCCCCCCCCTGCCCCCCCCCCCCCCCCCCCCCCCCCCACCCCGCGCCACCCCACCCCGCACCGCGCCGCATCTCGGCGACCATCGGGGGCCACCCCACCCGCTCAGCTGGTGAAGAACTCGCTGACCTGCTCCGCGAACTGCTGCGGGCTCGCCTCGTGCACCGAGTGGCCGACCGGGATCGTGATCAGCCGGGAGTCGGGGATCGCCGTGGCCATGTCGGGGATGCCCCCCTGCGGCATGCTGCTGTCGGGGCCGCCCGCCACGATCAGGGTCGGCGCGACGATCTCACCGAGCCGCTGGGCCCACTCGGGATCGGGGTCGAAGATCTGCGCGCGCACCGCGGGGGACACGGGCCAGTCGAAGTCGATGGCCCCGCCGGGGTGCGGGGCCTCGACCAGGTCGCGCGGGTAGGGCGGCGGCGTCTCCTCCAGGACGAGTCGTTCGACGCGGTCCGGGTGCTCCTCGGCGAGCAGGTACGCCACGACCCCGCCCATGGAGTGGCCCACGACGCCCACCCGGTCGATGCCCAGCTCGTCGAGGAAGCCGAGTACGTCGTCCCGCATCAGCTCGACCGAGTACTCGTCCGGCCAGTCGCTCTCGCCGTGCCCGCGCAGGTCAAGCGCGTACACCCGCCACTCCTGGCCGAGCAGCTGCCCGACCTGCTCCCAGGTCGCCGATGAGCCGCCGAGCCCGTGCAGCAGCACGACGGGCGCTCCGTACGAGTCGCCCCAGGTCCGATAGGCCAGGCGTACGTCGCCCACATCCACCACTGCGTGATCGTTCATGCCCCTGACGCTACAGCGCGTTGCGCAACCCATTGAGCAGTGGCCCGGACCCATGCTAGAAAGCGCTTGCTCCCGTCACGGCCCCCGCGCCTCTACCGCCTCTCCCGTCCCCACCATCGGAGACCCCATGCACTCTCCCTGGTCCCGCCGCGCCTTCCTGCTCGGCACCGGCGGCTCCGCGCTCGCCCTGGCATCCTCGGGTCTGTCGCCCAGTGCCGAGGCGGCAGCTGCGGTGGAGGCGGACGCGTACGCGACGCTGCGCGCCAAGTGGCGCACTCTGGTACTCGGCGAGGGCTTCTCCCCCACGGCCGAGCCTTTCAAGAGCCGCCTCGCCGAACTCGGCGCCACCGCACGGGAGTTGCGCGACACCATGGCGCCCGCCTCGGGCTCCCTGTGGGCGGACGCCTCGTACGCCGACCCCGATCCGGACACCGACCAGGAGTCGTACGGCTACTCCGCGAACGTGGTGACGGGCTACAGCAGGCTGGGCACCATGGCCCAGGCCTACCGGCAGGAAGGCACGGGCCTGACCGGCGACGCGGGCCTCAGCGCCGACATCCTCACCGGCCTCGACCATCTGTACACGCAGGTCTACAACGAGAACCAGGCGCGGTTCGGCAACTGGTACAGCTGGCAGATAGGCGCCCCGCAGAACCTCCTCGACGTCTGCGTGCTCATGTACGACCACCTGTCCGCGACCCAGGTGGGCAACTACTGCAAGGCCGTTGACCACTTCGTGCCCGACTCGGCGGTGGGCAGCTACACCGGGACGAGCACCGGAGCCAACCGCGTCGACCTGTGCCGTGTGCTCGCGCTGCGCGGGGTCGTCGGCGCCAGTGCCGCGAAGATCGCGCTTGCCAGGGACGCCCTCTCCCCCGTCTTCCCTTACGTGACGACCGGCGACGGCCTCTACACCGACGGGTCGTTCATCCAGCACACCACCGTGCCCTACACGGGGTCGTACGGGTCTGTGATGCTGGGCGGACTCGGCATGCTCTTCTCCCTGCTGCGCGGCTCAAGTTGGGAGGTCACGGACACCAGGAAGCAGATCATCTTCGATGCCGTGGAGAACGCGTGGGCCCCGTTCATCTACAACGGGCTCGTCATGGACGGTGTCGCGGGCCGCGCCATCAGCCGCGGTCTCGCCGCTTTTGACACCAAGAAGATCCAGGCGGACGACCACCGGCGCGGCCACCCCATCATGTCGGCCGTGGTGCTCCTGGGCCAGGGCGCGAGCGCGGCCGAGAACGCGCGCTGGCGCGGCCTGGTCAAGGGCTGGATGCGGCGCGACTACTACAGCCCGCCCCTGAGCGACGCCTCACTCGGCCTGACAAGCCTGGCCAGGCTGCAGGGAGTCGAGGACGACACGTCGGTGGCCGCGATCGCCGAGCCCACCGGCCACCGCCTCTTCCCCAACATGGCCCGGGCCACGCACCGGCGCCCCGGCTGGGCGGCGTCGATCAGCATGGCCGATCCCCGCATCACGTACTACGAGACGGGTAACGGCGAGAACCTGCGCGGCTGGCACACCGGCTCGGGAATGCTCTACTGGTGGGGCGACAGCTACGCCAACGGGCAGTACAGCGACGCCTTCTGGCCCACGGTCGACCCGTACCGACTGCCCGGCATCACGGCGTCGCGCAAGGTGCTCGCGGACGCGGCGGGCGGCGACTGGGGCGCTTGTCTGCCGGACGTGAAGTGGGTGGGCGGGTCGAGCGACGGCCAACGAGCCTCCATCGGGCAGTACTTGAAAGGACTGCAGAGCACGCTGCGCGCGAAGAAGTCGTGGTTCTGCCTGGACGATGCGATCGTCTGCCTTGGCGCGGGCATCGCCTGCACGGACGGCGCGGCGGTCGAGACGACCGTGGAGAACCGCAACCTCGGCCCGACGGGCACCACTTCCTTCCAGGTGGACGGCGCGGCCAAGCCGACCGGCACTCCCTGGTCGGCGACGCTCACCGGCGCCAAGTGGGCGCACATAGGGGGCCACGGCGGTTACGTCTTCCCCGGCGGCGCGACGGTCAAGGCCCTGCGCGAGGAACGCGGTGGCAAGTGGAGCGACATCAACAAGGGCGGCGCCACGACCACGCTCGCCCGCAAGTACCTCACGATGTACGTCGACCACGGCAGCGCCCCGACGAAGGGGACGTACGCCTACGCCCTGCTGCCGGGGGCGAGCGCGGCACAGACGGCGGCCCGGTCGGCGGACACCGGATGGGTCCGGATACTCGCCAACTCCGATCGCCAGCAGGGTGTTTCCGTTCCGTCACTCGGCTTCACCGGGGTCAACTTCTGGTTCGGCGGCACGGTCGGCGAGCTGACCGCGAGCGCGCCCTGCTCCGTGCAGATCAGCGAGAAGGGCGAGGGCACCGCGGTCATCTGCGTCAGCGACCCGATGCGCGCGCAGACCTCCTTGACCCTCACCTGGAACCAGGCCGTCTCCGCGGTGACGGACAAGCCCGCCACGGTCACCTCGGCGGTCACGGGCACTTCCCTGAAGCTGACCTTCGGGGATCTCAGCGGGACGAAGGGGGCCACCCAGCGGGTCACGGTCAGGCTGGGCTGATGCCCGATCGGGCTGCCTGAGCCCTTAGCACCGATGCTTTCCGGTCGACCATCGATTCCGGTAGAAAACAGAAACAACTGTCGTCGCAGGTCAGACAGTTGTTCTGACTTGCACCACCGCTTCCGGTCCACATGTTGGACACCTCTCGCGCGCCTTCCCGCAGTCCCGGCGCCCGCTCTGAGCTGCCCGAACAGTCATCCGACGACCGCTGAGCGGACACATGCATCCGGAAATCGACCATACATTTGGAGCTCACTCTCCGCACCGGCAAGACTCCAGTCAGCAACCAGCAACTCACCCGCATCAAAGGAGACTTGACGTGCGTTTCTTCCTCAAGACGGTGGGCGCCACCGCTGTCGTGGCCGCCTGCGTGATGTCCGGAACCTCTGGCACGGCGCAGGCCCAGCCCAAGGCGGCCGCCGCCGGCCTCTACGCGCCCTCGTCGCTGGTCCTCGCGGTCGGCCAGGGCGAAGAGGCGGACACCGCGACGATGCAGCGCGCCGTGACCCTGACCTGTATGCCCAAGGCCTCGGGCAGCCACCCCTCGGCGTCCGCCGCCTGCGCCGAACTGCGCGCGGTCAACGGCGAGTTCGCCCAGTTGGTGGGCAAGTCACCCGGCATGATGTGCACGAAGGAGTGGAAGCCCGTCGTGGTCACCGTGGACGGCGTGTGGCAGGGCAAGCGAGTCGCGTGGACCAAGACCTTCGGCAACAGCTGCG
The DNA here is from genome assembly GCF_055577645.1 of Streptomyces sp. NPDC033180. Classification (NCBI taxonomy): domain Bacteria; kingdom Bacillati; phylum Actinomycetota; class Actinomycetes; order Kitasatosporales; family Streptomycetaceae; genus Streptomyces; species Streptomyces sp. NPDC033180. Next base: position 4,167 of record NZ_JBVIPU010000009.1, read on the forward strand.
AGATGCGCGCGAGCATCGCGGGAGGCGCGGCCCTCGCGTTCTGAGCCCTCACCTGCCGCGCACCGAGCGGAAATCGGGTGGACGCGGCCTCCGCCCTGACGGTGGGATGAGGCCTCGACACCCACGACAGCGCCTTGGACGACGCCCTGAGCGACGTCCAAGGCGCTGTTCATGACCAGGAGTTGGACATGGCATCAGGCGGACCGGACGACCACAGCGGCGTCGAGCGTGATCCGTCGATCGACACGGACCTGGTTCGCCGGTTGCTCGCGGCGCAGTTCCCCCGGTGGGCGGGCCTGCCGATCACTCCGGTCCCGCGATCCGGCATGGACAACGCGACCTACCGGCTCGGCGACGACATGTCCGTACGGCTGCCGCGTTACCGGCGGTGGGTCGGGCAGGTGGAGGCGGAGCAGCGGTGGCTGCCGTGGCTCGCGCCGCGGCTGCCGCTCACCATCTCCGAGCCGCTGGGCAGGGGCGAGCCCGGCGAGGGCTACCCCTTCCCCTGGTCCGTCTACCGGCGGCTGGAGGGTCGGGAAGGGACGCGGCCCTCGCGGCTCCCGCGTGGGGCGGGCCGCCGGTGTGGGTCCACGGCGACCTCGCGACCGGCAATCTCCTGGCAGTCGAAGGACGACTGAACGCGGTCATCGACTTCGGGACGCCGGCCGTGGGCGACCCGGCGGTCGACCTGCTGCCCGCGTGGCTGTTCCTGCCGGACGAGGCGCGGGGCGCGTTCCGCGAGGCGGTGGGCGTGGACGACGCGACGTGGGCCAGGGGCCGCGGGCTCGCTCTCGCGGGGTCGCTGCCCGTCCCGGACGACCCGTTCTCCGTCGCTGCCCGTCCCTGACGACCCGTTCTTCGACGACCCGGCGCGGGTGACGGCGGCGCTGCGGCACCTCGACGCGGTCATCACCGATCGCCGGGAAACCGCAGGGGGAGGGCCACCAGGGAAATCCGCCCGGCGAAAACACTGAGCGGATTTTTCCCTCCGCATCTCGACCGGGCATGTCGATCCGGCCGATTGCCGTTCGTGTAGACAGTGAGAGGCCGGCACCGGGCCGGTCACGGAGGCGATCCGCCAAGGAGAGGCAGCCATGAACCAGTACCTGATCAGCATCTACCAGCCCGACGGCGGCGTGCCGGAGCCGGAGGTCCTCGAACCGATCATGCGTGACGTCGAAGCGGTGAACGCCGAGCTCAGGGAGGCGGGCGCCTGGGTGTTCGCCGGGGGCCTCTTCCCGCCGAGCACGGCGACCGTACTGCGCCTCAAGGACAGCGAAATGCTCACGACGGACGGACCGTACGTCGAGGGCAAGGAGCATCTGGGCGGCTTCACCGTCATCCGGGCGGCCGACCTGGACGAGGCGCTCGCATGGGGCGAGAAGGTGGCCCGTGCCATCACCCTGCCCGTCGAGGTCAGGCCGCTGCAGCACGGATCCTGCTAGTGCCGTCGGGTTCCCCGGAGGTCACGTCGGATCCTCCGCCGGAGGTCACCTCGGAGGTGATCGAGCGGGTCTTCCGTGAGGAGTACGGGCGCGCGGTGGCCGTCCTGGTCCGCGTCTTCGGCGACATCGACATCGCCGAGGAGGCGGTCCAGGAGGCGTTCGCCACGGCGGCGCAGCGATGGCCGGCCTCCGGCCTGCCGCCGAGCCCGGCCGGCTGGATCATCACCACCGCCCGCAACCGCGCGATCGACCGCCTCCGCAGGGAGGCGTCCCGCGAGGACCGGCACGCGCAGGCCGCCCTGCTGCACGCCCACGAGGCACCGGCCTGGGAGGGACCCGTGCGCGACGACCGACTGCGTCTGATCTTCACCTGCTGCCACCCGGCGCTCGCCCCCGCGGCGCGGGTGGCCCTCACACTGCGCCTCCTGGGCGGCCTGACCACCGCGGAGATCGCCCGCGCCTTCCTGGTGCCCGAGCCGACGATGGCCCAGCGGATCGTGCGGGCCAAGGGGAAGATCCGCGACGCGCACATCCCGTACCGCATCCCCAGCGAAGCGGATCTGCCCGAACGGCTTCGCGCGGTCCTCGCGGTCGTCTACCTCGTCTTCAACGAGGGGCACACCGCCAGCGCGGGGGACGCGCTCGTCCGCGATGACCTCTGCGCGGAGGCGATCCGCCTGGCACGGCTCCTGGCCGAGCTGATGCCCGATGAGCCGGAGGCCCTGGGTCTGCTCGCGCTCATGCTGCTCTCCGAGTCCCGGCGAGCGGCCAGGACCACCGCGGACGGTCGGCTCGTCCTCCTCGCCGACCAGGACCGCGGACGGTGGGACCGCGCCCTGATCACCGAGGGCCAGGAGCTTGTCCGCCGCTGCCTGCGCCGCGGCAGGCCGGGTCCGTACCAGATCCAGGCCGCCATCAACGCGGTGCACAGCGACGCGCCGACCGCGGCTGCCACCGACTGGGGCCAGATCCTCCAGCTGTACGACCAGCTCATCGCCGTGGCCCCGAGCCCGGTGGCGGCCCTCAACCGCGCCGTCGCGGTGGCCGAGGTCAAGGGCCCCGCCGAGGCACTGACCCTGGTGGACGACCTGTCTCTCGACAGTTACCACGTCTTCCACGCCATCCGCGCCGACCTGCTCCGCCGCCTGAACCGCCCCGACGAGGCGGCCCGCGCGTACGACGCCGCACTGGCGCACACCGACAACGCGGCCGAGCGTGCGTTCCTGCTCGGACGCCGACAGGAGGGGCCGGCCCCCCGGTTACGCTGACGCATGCCCACGGTCCACGCCGAGGAGATCGGCACCGCCCGCCTCGTCCTCGTACCTCTCCGGGTCGAGCACGCCGACGAGATGTCCGATGTGCTCTTTGATCCTGCCCTGCACACGTTCATCGGTGGCTCTCCCGACGAGCCGAAGGCCCTGCGTGCGCGCTACCGGCGGATGACCGCCGGGTCCCCCGATCCTGCGGTCTCCTGGTGCAGTTGGGTGCTGCGGCTGCGCGACGAGGAGTGCCTCGTCGGGACTGTGCAGGCGACGGTGGTGCCCGCCGAGGCCACTGGCGAGCTGGTCGCGGAGATCGCCTGGGTCGTGGGAACTCCCTGGCAGGGGCGGGGCATTGCCGTGGAGGCGGCCCGCGGCCTGGTCGGCTGGCTGGCCGGGCAACCGGCGGTGCGTGATGTCGTCGCCCACGTCCGTCCGGACCACCGGGCATCGGCCGCGGTCGCCACCGCCGCGGGACTCGCCCCCACGGCCGAGTGGCAGGAAGGCGAGGTCAAGTGGCGTCGTTCACCGGCGGGTTGAGGGGAGCGAGGCGGCGGGGACGCCTCAGCGCCGGCCGCGGAACGTGCGGCGCAGGTCGCGCACCCAGCCGTCGGGAATCTCCCACGGGATGAAGTGGCCGCCGCTGTCGTGCGCGGTGAGGTTCACGTGCTGATACCAGTCGGCCCGGTCGCCGGCGAGCCAGCTCTCGACGCGCTGCTCGGTGGAGGTGACACCGGGCGGGTTCTCGTGGGCGACGAAGGTGATCCCGGTGGGCGCCTCGATGACCGGCTGCCGGTCATGGGAGGGCGTCCAGGGATAGCGGTTGGCGTTGGCGTAATAGCGTACGGACGTGCCGATGGCGTTGTTCACCCAGAAGATCATGGCGTGGGTGAGGAGGTCGTCCTTGGAGAAGACGCTCTCGACGTCGCCACGGCTGTCGCTCCATTTCTCCCAGCGCTCCAGGATCCAGGCGAGCAGGCCGACCGGTGAGTCGCTGAGACCGTAGGAGAGGGTGCTGGGCCCGAGGACGTGCACGGCCAGGTGGGCGGCGAAGCGCCTTTCCAGGGAGATGAGTTGGCGGTGCGCGGGCTCGGGAAGGCCCTCGGGGATCGGCCGGCCGCCGCTGAGGTCCCAGCCCCGGTCGCCGTTGAACATGGTGAGCTTCTGGCCGGAGCCGATGTGGATGCCGTGCAGTTCGTCCGCGTACTTGTGGCCGAGCTGACCGGCGACGAGGGCGCCGATGTCACACCCACCCGCGGCGTACTTCTCGTGGCCGAGCGTCTCGGTCATCAAGGTGTGCCAGAGGTCGGCGACCTTCCAGAAGTTCATGTCGGGGTGGCCCGGCAGCGGCGTGGAGAAGCCGAAGCCCGGCAGGGAGGGGACGATGACGTCGAACGCGTCCGCCGGGTCACCGCCGTACGCGGCGGGGTCGGCGAGCGGATCCACCACCCTGGACCAGTGCCAGAAGGTCCAGGGCCAGCCGTGCGTGAGGATGAGCGGGGTGGGGGCCGGGCCGACGCCGGGCCTGCGCATGAAGTGCACGGGCACGCCGTCGACACTCACCCGGTAGTGCTCGTAGGAGTTGATCGCCTCTTCGGCCTTGCGCCAGTCGTAGTCGTGGAGCCAGTATTCGGCCAACTCCTGGAGAAAACCGCGGCGAACGCCGTAGTACCCGTCGTCGTTGCCGACGTCGGCGGGCCACCTCGTCAGCCGCAGCCGCGCCCTGAGGTCGTCGAGCACCGCGTCGGGGACGTGGATCGGCTCGGGCGTCAACGGAAAGCGCTCTGCGGCTGACATGAGATTCCTTCCGAGGTGTCCCGGCCACCGGCGGTCGCCCGCCGGTGGCCGACGGATCAGTACGGGCGGTCGCCCGCGATCGCGACGCGTTCGGCCACGCGACGGTGCGGGGCGTAGTCGTCGACGGCGTAGTGCTGGGTGGAGCGGTTGTCCCAGAAGGCGACGTCACCCGCCTGCCAGTGGAACCGCACCTGGTACTCCGGGACCTGCGCCTGCCGCACCAGATAGCTCAGGAGCCGGTCGCTCTCGGCCCGCTCCATGCCCACGATGTGCGTGGTGAAGGACGTGTTCACGAAGAGCATCTTCCGCCCGGTCTCCGGGTGCCTGCGCACGACGGGGTGCGTGACCGGCGGGAACTGCTCCTGGAGCGGGATCAGCTTCTCGGGGCCGTAGAAGCGGACGAAGCCGGGGATGAAGTCGTGCACCGCCTCGGCGTCCTCGATGCGGGCCTTCACCTCGTCGGGGAGGTTGTCGTACGCGGCGGCCATGTCGGCCCACATCGTGTCGCCGCCCACCGGCGGCACCTCACGCAGCTGCAGGACGGCGCCGAGCGCGGGACGCTCGCGGAAGGTGACGTCGGCGTGCCAGACGTTCTCGTACGTGGGGACGGCGCTGCCGCCCTTGTCGAACCGGACGACGTCGTCGGCCGAGCCGCGCGCGAGCAGCGGATTGGTCTCCAACTCACCCCAGTTGAGGGCGAAGGAGCGCTGCTGCTCGGAGGTGATGCCGGCGCCCCTGAAGAAGAGCACCTTCCACTCCAGGAGCGCGCGGCCCAGCTCCTCGCGCAGCGCGGGCGTGAGCGGCTGCGCGAGGTCGACGCCGCGGATCTCGGCGCCGATGACGCGCCCCTGGGGGACGACGTCGATCAGTTCGTACGGGCGCTCCTCCCAGCCCTCGGGGACGCGGCGCAGGGTGCGGCGGCCTTCGTACATGCCGTCGGCGGGTACGCGCGCGTCACGGAGCGTGGGAGAGGTGGGAGAACCGGAAGCAGCGGGGGTAACGGCAGGGGAAACCACGGCCATGGTGATCCTTCAGTTGTGAGTGAACGGGTGGCGTCACGGAGAGGGGACTCCGGACGGCTGGAGACGTATCCCCGGGCAGCTAGCGACCCGATCGCTCGCACCCACAGCGCCACGGAACCTGGAAGGTCCTCACGGCGGCGGTCAGGTGCTGGATCATGCACACCATTGTGTATGGCTATGCCTTGCGGAGCAAACCCCCGTACTCGTAGATCCCCTTGCTCTGCTCGGTGGCTCCCAGGTAGGGGGCCAGATCCTCGTGGACCGGGGCGAGCGGGGGCTGGTCGGCGTCGGGGCGCCAGTCGACCAGGTTCACCAGGCCGGGCTCGACCGGCTCCAGGCCGTCGAGGAGGGTGTCGACCTCGGCCGGGGTGCGGGTCTGCCAGGGGACGCCGCCGCCGGAGATGTGCGCGGTCATCGCGGCGCCGCGCACGGGGTCGTCGGCGACTACCTGCGAGAGGCCGAGGTAGCTGCCGGGTGCCGCCCGGTCGATGATCGTGCGCAGCACACGGCGCGGGCCGTCGGCGTCGGTGAGGTGGTGCACCACCGACAGGAAGAGCACAGCGACCGGCTCGTCGAAGTCGATGAGGCGGACGACATCGGGGTGGCCGAGGATCGCTTCCTGGTCACGCATGTCGCCGTTGATGACGGCGGTGGTGGCGTCGTCGGCGAGCAGTGCTCTGCCGTGCGCGAGGACGATCGGATCGAGGTCCACGTAGACGACGCGGGTGTCCGGTGCGAAGCGCCGGGCGACCTGGTGGACGTTCTCGTCGGTCGGCAGGCCGCAGCCCATGTCGATGAACTGGCGGATCCCCGCCCGGGTCAGATGGCGCACCACGCGGAACAGGAACTCGCGGTTCTGCCGGGCGATGTCGACGCACTCGGGGAAGTCGGGCAGTGTCCGCAGCAGGAAGTCGCGGTCGACCGCGTAGTTGTCCTTGCCGCCGAGCATCCAGCCGTAGGCACGTGCCGATGTCGGCACGTCGAAGGGAATGGACATCAACTCGGCCTGGTCGTCTGCCGCCACAGCGCGTTCTCCACCTCTCCCAGAGGGACATGTGTTTCTGCTCCGTCACGGCGACACTATCCCGTCACTCACGACCGGGTGAACCCGGGCCGAATCATCAACGCGCGGGCTCTCAGGGGCGGTTGAGTCAAGCAGGGAGGGCGGGCGGCATGACATCGGACACCCGGCCGCCCGCGAGGCGGCCGGATGGCGCATGATCGGACGTGCGCGAGTCACGTACCACCGGATACGTACCACCAGAGAGGACCTCCCCATGGAAGACCGCTTCGACGTCGTCGTACTCGGAGCAGGACCCGGCGGCTATGTGGCCGCCATCCGCGCCGCCCAGCTGGGCAAGCGGGTAGCGGTCGTCGAGGAGAAGTACTGGGGAGGTGTCTGCCTGAACGTCGGCTGCATCCCGACCAAGGCGCTGCTGCGCAACGCGGAGCTGGCCCATCTGTTCACGCACGAGCAGAAGACGTACGGCATCAAGGTCGACGGGAATGTCTCCTTCGACTACGGCGAGGCGTTCAACCGCAGCCGCACCGTCGCGGACGGCCGCGTCAAGGGCGTCCACTTCCTCATGAAGAAGAACAAGATCACCGAGTTCGACGGCCGGGGCACGTTCCTCGACGCGAACACGCTCCAGGTCGCCAAGTCGGACGGCAGCACGGACACGATCACGTTCGAGAACTGCGTCATCGCCACGGGCGCGACGCCGAAGCTGCTGCCCGGCACGGAGCGTTCCGAGCGCGTGGTGACGTACGAGGAGCAGATCCTCGCCGACAGCGTGCCGGAGTCGATCGTGATCGCGGGCGCCGGCGCCATCGGCATCGAGTTCGCCTACGTCCTGCACAACTACGGCGTGAAGGTCACCATCGTCGAGTTCCTCGACCGCGTCGCGCCCCTTGAGGACGCGGACGTCTCGACGGAGCTGGCCAAGCAGTACCGCAAGCTCGGCATCGAGGTGAGGACCTCGACCCGCGTCGAGTCGATCGACGAGTCCGGCGCCAAGGTCAAGGTCACGGTGACGGGCAAGGACGGCAAGCAGGAGGTCCTGGAGGCGGACAAGGTCCTGCAGGCCATCGGCTTCGCGCCGAACGTCACGGGCTTCGGCCTGGAGGCGGCGGGCGTGGCGCTGACCGAGCGCGGCGCCATCGACATCGACGGGCGCGGGCGGACGAACGTGCCGCACATCTACGCCATCGGTGACGTCACCGCCAAGCTGATGCTCGCGCACACCGCCGAGTCCATGGGCATCGTGGCCGCCGAGACCCTCGCGGGCGCCGAGACGATGGAACTCGACTACCCGATGATCCCGCGCGCCACCTACTCCCAGCCGCAGATCGCCAGCTTCGGCTGGACCGAGGCGCAGGCCAAGGAGAAGGGCTTCGACGTCAAGGTCGCCAAGTTCCCGTTCATGGCGAACGGCAAGGCGCACGGCCTCGGCGACACCGTCGGTTTCGTGAAGATCATCAGTGACGCGCAGTACGGCGAGATCATCGGCGCCCACCTGATCGGCCCGGACGTCACCGAGCTCCTTCCCGAGCTGACCCTGGCCCAGCAGTGGGACCTGACCGTGCACGAGGTCTCCCGCAACGTGCACGCGCACCCGACGCTCGGCGAGGCGGTCAAGGAAGCGGTGCACGGCCTGGCCGGGCACATGATCAACTTCTGACGGCACGCGGTCGCCTCCGGGCGTCCCCCGGTCGCCTCCGGGCGTGCCCCCGCATTGCGCCGAACGGCTCAAGTGGCGGGGCCGCCCGGTCCGGAAGATCCTTGGTCAGGACGCTCTGTTACGCCTCGGGGGCGAGGGAGAGGCAGCAGCCGATGTTCTCTGGCCTGGGCCGGTTCGTGGTCCGTCGCCCCTGGTGGATCATCCTGGCGTGGGTCGTGGTGGCCGGTGCCGTGATCTCCCTGGCGCCGAAGCTCACCTCGAGCAGCGACGAGGCGAGCTTCCTTCCTGACCATTACGAGTCCATCCGCGCGGCCGACGTACAGGAAGCCGAGTTCCCCAAACAGCAGAATGTCGGCGCGATCATCGTCTTCCAGCGCTCCGACGGCGGAAAGCTGACGGTTGCCGACTCCGCGGACGTCACCCGCGTCTCCAAGGATCTGCAGGCCCAGAAGATCCCCCAGGTGCAGGCGGTCGTGCCCGGCGCGGTCTCCCCCAACAAGCTCGTGCAGACGTCGGTCGTCGCGATGCCGAAGATCACCAACCCCGAGGACACCGCTCAGCAGGACGCGGTCGAGGAGCTGCGCTCCGACCTCAAGCCCGAGCTGAAGGGCACGGACCTCTCGGCCGGGATCACCGGCTCCGCCGCCCAGGCTCTCGACGAGAGCGACGCGTCGGAGCGGGCCGGGCTGCTCGTCGGAGTCGGCACGATCGTGATCATCATCGTGCTGCTTCTGGTGATCTTCCGGAGCCCGATCATCGCGCTGCTTCCCGTGGTCCTGATCGGCCTCATCTCGCCGATGGCGACCGGTCTGATCGCCTCCGCGAACAAGGCCTTCGACATGAAGGCCGACTCCTCCATCCAGGAACTCCTCACCGTCGTCCTGTTCGGCGTCGGCACGGACTACATCCTGTTCCTGCTGTTCCGCTATCGAGAGGCGCTGCGGGCCGGCGAGGATCCCAAGGGCGGCATGGTGCATGCCGTGGAGCGGGTCGGTGAGGCGATCACTTCGGCGGCGGGCGCCGTGATCGTCGCGTTCGCCGCGCTCACGCTCTCCTCGCTCGGCATGCTGCGGTCCATGGGCCCCGCTTTGGCCATCGCGGTCTTCGTGACGCTGCTCGCCGGGCTCACGCTGGTCCCCGCCGTCGTCTCGCTGCTCGGCACGAAGGTGTTCTGGCCCTCGAAGTCGTGGCAGCGCGAGCCGCAGGGCACCGGATTCGCGCGCCTCGGCGCGTCCATCGCCCGTAAGCCCGCCCTCTGGGCCCTGGTGTCGGCCCTGTTCATGGGCGCGCTCACCCTCGGCGCTCTCGGCTACAGGGCCAACTTCGACCTGGCGGGCTCCTCGCTGCCCAAGGACAAGGAGTCGATGGTCGCCCTGAAGAACCTCCAGAAGGGCTTCCCCGCGGGCACCACCGACCCGACCTTCGTCTACCTCACCTCGACGGACGACGGGCCGCTCCCCGAAGCGCGGACTGCCGCCTTCCGAGCGCAGCTCGACGAGGTCCGCGGTGTGGGCGAGGTCGCCGCTCCCCGTCTGAGCCCGGACGGCGCGACGGCGTCGTACTCCGTGGTGCTCTCGGATCCGCCCGCGTCCGACAAGGCCCTGGAGACGGTCAAGGACCGCCTGCGGCCGATCGCCCACGAGGACGCCCCGGCGGGCGCCGAAGCGCTCGTCGGCGGGACGACCGCGGTGTACGTCGACATCAACAAGGCCGTGGACCGCGACTATTCGGTGGTCTTCCCGGTGGCCGCGCTCGCCATCATGGTCATCCTCGGCCTGCTCCTGCGCAGCCTGGTGGCGCCCTGGTACCTGATGCTGTCGGTGGCGCTCGGCTTCGGCGCGACCCTGGGCGCGACCTCGCTGCTCTTCCAACAGATCGGCAGCCAGCCCGGGTTGATGTTCATGCTGCCCGTGATCATGTATTTGTTCGTGGTCGCGCTCGGCACGGACTACAACATCCTGATGGTGTCCCGGCTGCGCGAGGAGGCACGCGCGGGCCGCACCCCGCACGACGCGGCGGGCACGGCGGTCCGCCACTCCGGCCCGACGATCGGCTCGGCGGGTGTGATCCTGGCGGGCACGTTCGCGACGCTGATGCTCGCGGGCAACTCGACGCTCTCCCAGATGGGCTTCTCCCTCTCCTTCGGCATCCTCATCGCCGCCTTCGTCATGGCGATGATCTTCACGCCCGCGCTGACGGCCCTGATCGGGCACGCGGCGTGGTGGCCTGGGCACGGGGACGAGAAGAAGCGCGACGCGGACGACTCGCCCCCGACACCGCCCTACACCCCATCGCCGTAAGCCGCCGAGAGCGCCTGGGCATCCGCGTACGAGGGCAGGTCCTCCGGCACCGCGCCGCCTCGGGCGATCGATCGCGCCGCCTCGACGGCTCCGTGCAGCGCGGCGCGGAAGAGCAGCGAGCCGCTGCTCACCCGGCGCACGCCGAGCTCCGCGAGGCGCCTGTACGGCAGGGCGCCCGGCGTGAAGAGGATGTTCAGCGGGGCGTCGGCCAGCCCATCGACCAGTCCCGTGATGACCTTCTCGTCCTGGAGGCCGGGAACGAACACGCCGTCGGCGCCCGCAAGTTGATAGTCCGCGACCCGGCGTTCGGTCTCACCCGCTCCCCCGGCGCGCAGCCAGTACGTGTCGGTGCGCGCGTTCACGAACAGATCGGGGGCGCTCTCCTTGACTGCGCGGATCAGCTCGCACTGCAGTGCCGTGTCGGCCAGCGTCCCGTCCGGGCGGCCGTCCTCGATGTTCACGCCCACCACTCCCGCCCCGACGAGTTCCGCCGCGAGCGCCGCCACCTCCCCGGGCCGGTCGCTGAAGCCGCCCTCGATGTCCACGGTGATCAGCGCGGGCAGCCGGGCCAGGCCGTGGGCGAGGCGCAGGGTTTCCTCCCGTGTGCCGCCGGTGGCGTCCGCCTTGCCGACGGCGGCCGCCACACCCAGGCTGGTGGTGCCGATCGCCGGGAAGCCGCCGTGGGCGAGCGCCGCCGCGGAGGCGTGATCCCAGGCGTTGGGAAGCAGCAGGGGCTCGCCTGCGCGGTGCAGGGCGCGGAACTGCTCGGCTCGCTGTGCGTACGTCGTCATGGTCGGACCGTACGTCGCTTCGACAGGGCGTAGAAATTGTTCCGGCGTAATGTCGAGAACGGGTCGTCCGCTCCGACGTCCCCTGTGAGAGTTGCCCACAAGGGGTGACCACCGCACAGCCGAGGAGCGACATCATGAAGTACCTGGTGATGGTTCAGGGAACGCAGGCGGACTACGAGGCGCAGAGCGGCAAGGGCAACGCGACCAGCCCGGCGTGGAGCGAGAAGGACCTGCAGGCGATGTTCGCCTTCATGGGCGCGCTCAACGACGATCTGGCCGAGTCCGGCGAGATCGTCGACGGGCAGGGCCTGGCCGAGCCCGCGCAGACCCGTCTGGTCGATGTGGACAAGGACGGCCGGCCGGTCATCACGGACGGTCCCTACGGCGAGACGAAGGAGGTCCTCGCCGGGTACTGGGTTCTCGACTGCGCGAGCCTGGACCGCGTCACCGAGATCGCCAACCGCATCCAGCAGTGCCCCGTTCCCGAGGGCGCACCGAACTACCCCGTCGTGATCCGCCCGATCATGGGCGGCCCCGACGACGCGTCCTGAACAGCACAGCCGTGGTCGAGGACCTGCTGCGCCTGCACGCGCCGCAGGTCCTCGGCGCGCTCGTGCGCAGGTACGGGCACTTCGGCGAGGCAGAGGACGCGGTGCAGGAGGCCCTGCTCGCCGCCGCGCGGCAGTGGCCCGAGCAGGGCGTTCCCGAGAATCCGCGCGGCTGGCTGATCAGGGTCGCGTCGCGGCGGCTCACGGATCAGCTGCGCAGTGACGAGGCGCGGCGCAGACGCGAGGAGGAGGCCGCGCAGCTGTCGCCCCGGGACGCCTTCACGGCGCCCGCGCCGGGCGAGAGCCGCGCGCCGTCCGACGACGACACCCTGACCCTGCTCTTCCTGTGCTGCCATCCGGGGCTGAGCCCGGCCGCGCAGGTCGCGCTGACGCTGCGCGCGGTCGGTGGTCTGACCACGGCCGAGATCGCCCGTGCCCATTTCGTGCCCGAGGCGACGATGGCCCAGCGGATCAGCAGGGCGAAGGCGAAGATCAAAGGGGTGCCGTTCCGGCAGCCGTGCGCCCAGGACCGTGATCAGCGGCTCGCGGTGGTGCTCCAGGTGCTCTACCTCATCTTCAACGAGGGATACACAGCGACATCCGGCAGCGCCCTGCACCGCTCGGATCTGGCGCGCGAGGCGATCCGGCTCACCCGTTCCGTTCGCACGCTGCTGCCCGACGAGGGCGCGGTGACCGGGCTGCTCGCGCTCATGCTGCTCACCGAGGCCCGCAGCGCGGCCCGCACCGGCCCGCACGGGGAACTCATCCCGCTCGACGAACAGGACCGCTCGCGCTGGGACAGGCGTGCCATCGAGGAAGGCTCCGCGCTGGTCGAGCGGGCCCTGTCCCAAGGCCCCGCGGGCGCCTACCAGTTGCAGGCGGCGATCGCCGCGCTGCACGACGAGGCCGCGCGCGCCGACGACACCGACTGGCCGCAGATCCTCGCCCTCTACGACATCCTCGTACGCCGCGCTCCGGAGCCCATGGCAGAACTCGGCCGCGCCGTGGCCTTCGCGATGGTGCACGGGCCGCGCGCGGGGCTAGCCGAAGTCGCGGCGCTCGAGGACCGGTTGGCGGGCCATCACCGGCTCGACGCCGTGCGCGCCCATCTCCTGGAGCGGGCGGGCGAGACGGACGCGGCCCGCACCGCCTACCAGTTGGCGGCCAAGCGTACGCTGAGCGTCCCCGAGACGCGCTACCTGCAGATGCGTGCGGCCCGCCTGTTGTCGACCTGAGTACGGAGAACGAGATGATCAGCGTCCCGGCGGGGCAGGTGACGCTGTCGGACCGGCGGACGCGACGCAGTTGGCCGGTGGAGGTCGCGGCCCACGAACTGGCCGCGTTCCCTGTCACCCAGGAGCAGTACGCGCAGGTCACCGGCGAGCGGCCGAGCACCGCGCGCGGCGACCTGCTGCCCGCCGAGGGTGTTTCCTGGCTGGACGCGGTCCGGTTCTGCAACGCCCTGTCCCTGCGCGAGGGCCGCACTCCCGCCTACGCCCTCGGCGCCGATCAGGACGCCGCGTGGGATGTCTGCGCCGACGGTTACCGGCTGCCGACCGAGGCCGAGTGGGAGCACGCGTGCCGGGCCGGTACGGCCGGCGCGCGGTACGGGCCGCTCGACGAGATCGCCTGGCACGGTGGCAACGGCGCCGGACGGATCCACGACGTGGGCGGTAAGCAGCCCAACGCGTGGGGCCTGCACGACATGATCGGCAACGTGTGGGAGTGGTGCTGGGACCTCTACGACCCCGAGGTGTACGGCACCTATCGGGTGCTCCGCGGCGGTGGGTGGTTCGACGAGCACTGGAGCTGCCGGGCCTCGGTACGGCGCCGCAGTCACCCTACGTTCCGGATCGACGACGTGGGGTTCCGCATCGCGCGCTCCCTGCCGTCCCCGGACTCCTCGACACCACCCGGCGCGTAACGCAGCTCACAGCGACAGGTCCCTCACCTGGGAACATCGAGGGTTGGTTCACCGTTGAACAGTGCGTAGGTCCCGATCGCGATTCCCCCGTCCGGTCGGGGCCTACCTCTATTTCCGACCGTTCATGTCCACTCCGGTCCGTTTCACGCCTTCGAGCGTGAATATGCCAACCGCACCGCGCGGCGCACCCCTCGGACGGCATCATGCGTTCATGGACGGTGCCAAGCCTGTGCAGGTCTTGTTCACACCCGACGAGTACGAAGCGGTCCTGCGGAACGCGGACCAACTCGGCCTCCCGGTCGACGAGTTCATACGCCGGGCCGTGACCGTCGACGCCGCGGAGCTTCCCTGCCTCACCGCGGGGGCCCGGCGCGGCTCCGGCGCTCCGGCGGCCGTGCCGCCGATCCGCCGGAGCCTTGGCCCCGACGGCGCCCCCGCGCTCCAGCGCTTCCTCGACACCCTCGCGACCGCGGTGGAGCCCGATCCGGAGGAACGGGTGCCACCACAGCCGACGGTCCGCAGTTGCTCGGGGCAGTGAGGTCCGGGCGATGACCTCCGGTGCAGTGGGGGTCAGGGGCGGCCCGGGCTCAGACCAGGGAGATCTCGGGCTTGTACAGGTCGAGCCAGAGGGCCAGGTCCAGGGTGCGTTCGAGGCCACGCCGGGACGCCTGGGTGATCTGCGGGATGTCCCGTCCCGCAGCCCGCGTCACCCGGTCCCGGTCGACGAGGTCGAAGACCGGGTGTGAGGGCTCGGCGAGCAGGTCCTTGACGTGTCCCTGGAGGGCGATGGCGTACTTGGGGTCCTGAGTGGAGGGATAGGGGCTCTTCACCCGGTCGTACACGGACCGCGGCAGGACGTCCGCCGTCGCCTCCCGCAGCAGGCTCTTCTCCCTGCCGTCGAAGGACTTCAGGGACCAGGGGGCGTTGTAGACGTACTCGACCAGGCGGTGGTCGCAGAACGGCACCCGCACCTCCAGGCCGACGGCCATGCTCGCGCGGTCCTTGCGGTCGAGCAGGACACGCACGAAGCGGGTCAGGTGCAGATGGCAGATCTTCCGCATCCGGAACTCGAAGTCGCTCTCGCCGTCGAGCCGCTGGATTCCGGCGACCGCCGTGTCGTAGCTGCGCCGGACGTACGAGGGCAGGTCGAGGGCGGCGGTCAAGTCCGGGCGCAGGACGTCCGCGTCGTCACCGAACTGCTCGGCGAACTTCACCAGCCAGGGGAAGGTCTCGGCGTTGCGGGCCTCTTCGTCGAAGAACTGCAGGTAGCCGCCGAAGACCTCGTCCGCCGACTCTCCCGAGAGCGCGACGGTCGAGTGTTCGCGGATGGCCCGGAAGAGGAGGTAGAGGGAGGCGTCCATGTCGCCGAAGCCCATGGGCAGGTCGCGGGCGCGGATCATCTTGGCCCGGACCTCGGGGTCGGCCAGGGCGTGCGAGTCCAGGACTATGTCGCGGTGATCGGTGCCGGCGGCCTTGGCCACGTCGTGCACATAGGGCGTGTCCGGGGTGGAGCGCAGGGCGTCGGCGACGAAGTTCTCGCTCTGGCCGACGAAGTCGACGGCGAAGCTGCGTACGGTCTCGCCGGCCTCGCCGAGTTGACGTGCGGCGAGCGCGGTCATCGCCGAGGAGTCGAGACCGCCGGAGAGCAGGGTGCAGCGCGGCACGTCCGAGACGAGCTGGCGGCGCACGATGTCGTCGAGGAGCTCGCGCACCTTGGCGACTGACTCGTCGCGGCCGTCGGGGTGCGGCCGGGTCTCCAACTGCCAGTAGGCGTGGCGGCGCAGACCGGAGCGGTCGACGGTCACGACGGTCCCGGGTTCGACCTCGTTCATGCCGTCCCACACGGCGTGGCCGGGCGTCTTGACGAAGGTGAAGAGCTCGCGCAGACCATCGACGGTCACCCGGGCGCGGGCCAGCGGGTTGGCGAGGATCGCCTTGGGCTCGGAGCCGAACAGGACGCCGTCCGGGGTCTCGTAGTAGTAGAAGGGCTTGATGCCCATACGGTCGCGGATCATGACGAGCTTGTCGTGCCTGCCGTCCCACACCGCGAAGGCGTACATGCCGTTGAGCCGCTCGGCGACCGCCTCACCCCACTCCAGATAGCCGCGCAGGACGACCTCGGTGTCGGACTCGGTGGTGAACTCGTGGCCGCGACCGGTCAGTTCACGGCGCAGTTCGGTGAAGTTGTAGGTCTCCCCCGAATAGACGAGGGCGACGGTGCCGCGTGGTGTCCGCGCGGTCATGGGCTGGCGCCCGCCCGGCAGGTCGATGATGGCGAGCCTGCGGTGCCCGAGTCCGGCCGGGCCTTCGATCCAGGTTCCACGGTCGTCGGGGCCGCGGCAGGACATCGTCTCGGTCATCGCGTCCAACGTGCCGGACGCGGACCGCAGATCACGGTCGAAGGAGACCCAGCCAGTTATGCCACACATGCGCTACCTCCTGCTCCACGCTGCCTGTGCGCTCCACCCGAGAAACTAGGTGTAGACAGCAGCTATATGCCCAAGCGTGCGCCCCGCGACCGCGTACGGTCAATGAGCCGACAACACGGAACGACACATTCCGGCCAACGGCAAAGACTTCCCCAAAGGGCCTGTCACCTGCGCTTTTCATCAGCGCCGGAGGTGGCGCCGCGCACATCGCGAAGGAGCGCCGCCGCCTCGCCACGGGCGTGCTCGATGGCGTCCGGAAAGATGCGCAGGCCGTGTGCGACCAGGGCGCCCTCGTGCAGCAGCATGAGCGTGTGGCCCAGCTCCACCGCCCGCCGGGGCGCGATCTCGCGGGCGAGGCCGGTGAACAGGGCGAGCGTCCAGGCCTTCTGGCCGGTGATGACCCGAAACGCGGGGTGCGCGGGGTCGCTGATCTCGGCATGCGCGTTGACCATGCTGCAGCCCTTGGTGCTGTTCGTTTCGGCCCAGTCGCGCGAGGCGTCGAACACGGCCAGGATCCTGGCCCGCGGGGTCTTCGCGGTCTCGACGTACGGGGCGAGGAAGGCCTGCCAGCGCTCGTCGCGGGCGGCCAGATACTCGACGACGATCTGCTCCTTGGAGCCGAACCGGTCATAGAGCGTCTTCTTGGCGACCCCGGCCTCGGCGGCGATGAGGTCCACCCCGACGGCGTGGATGCCGCGGTCGTAGAACAGCGCACTCGCGGCATCCAGGGCACGCCGCGCGCCCGGCGTCATGACGATCCTCCGCGGTGCGCCCTCGGCTTCGGCGGCGCCCTTCACCATCTCACTCAGCAGCTCACTCATGACTCCATAGTAAACCGATCTGTATACTCGCGGAGAGTAGACAGATCGGTTTACCTCACTCGGAGGAGCGCCATGAACGTCCTGCTTTCGATCGCGTTCGTACTGACCTGGAGCTCCGGCTTCATCGGGGCCAAGCTGGGCGCCGGGAGCGCGTCCGCGGTGACGGTCCTGATGTGGCGGTTCCTACCGCTCGCCCTCGTGCTCACGGTCGTCGCCCTCACCGTGGCGCGGGCGTCCTGGCGCGGGCTCACGGCGCGGGACGCGATACGGCAGGCGGCCATCGGCGCGCTCTCGCAGAGCGGCTATCTGCTCACCGTGTACTACGCGATCCAGCTCGGCGTCTCCAGCGGCACCACGGCCCTGATCGACGGGACCCAGCCACTGGTGGCGGGCGCGCTCGCCGGGCCGCTGCTCGGCCAGTACGTCTCGCGCACACAGTGGGTGGGCCTCGGACTCGGCGTGAGCGGAGTCGTCATCGTGACGGCGGCGGACGCCACGGCCGGCACCGACGCTCCCTGGTGGGCCTATCTGGTGCCGTTCCTCGGGATGTTCTCGCTGGTCGCGGCGACCTTCCTGGACCGCCGCTCCCTGCGCCCGGTCGCCCCGGCGGTCGCGATGACGGTCCACTGCGTGACCAGCGCCGTCATCTTCACGGCGCTCGCCGTGGGCGCGGGCGCCGCGGAGCCGCCGGCGGAGGCGTCGTTCTGGGTGGCGATCAGCTGGCTGGTGACGCTCTCCACGTTCGGCGGCTACGGCCTCTACTGGCTGATCCTGCGGCGCTCCGGAGTCACGCAGGTCAACACGCTGATGTTCCTGATGGCGCCGGTGACGGCCCTGTGGGGCGCCCTGATGTTCGGCGAACCCTTCGGCGTACAGACGGCGTTGGGCCTCGCGGTCGGGCTCGCGGCGGTCGCCGTCGTGCACCGGGGGAAGGACTCGGCGTCCACGGTGGTGTGCTCGCCCCGGGAGGCACCCGCGACCGCGCCGCGTCAGTCCGCCAGCCGGAAGTCGGCGTAGTCGAAACCGGGCGCGACGACGCAGCTCACCAGGACCGGCTCGTCGCCGGTGGGACGTGCCGCCTGCCACACGCCGCCCGGCACCAGGATCTGCGGGCGCTCGCCGTGCTCGACGCCCGGGCCGAGGCGCATGGGCGCCGCGCCCTCCTTCGGGAGAGCGCCGTCACCTCCCAGACGCAGATCCAGGGGGCCACCGCGGTGCCACAGCCAGATCTCGTCGGAGCGCACCACGTGCCAGCGGGACTCCTCTCCCGGGCAGAGCAGGAAGTAGATGGCGGTGGCCGCGTTCCTCGCGCCGGGGTAGCCGGTGGGCGTGAAGGAGTGGTCCGAGGCCCAGGTCTCGACGAACCAGCCGCCTTCCGGGTGCGGCTCCATACCCAACTCGCGTGCCAATGCCGGGCGTTCAGTCGCGTCGCTCATACGTGTTCTTCCGTTTCGGAGGTCGACGGGGCGCCGGAGGGCGCCGCTGGGGGCGTGAGGAAAGCCTGCACGGTGGGCGCGTACCGATCGGTGATGTCGGCGATGGGCGTGCCGCGCAGGTGTGGTCCGCGGGCTATTCCGTACATCACGCCCAGACCGAGCAGCGTGCCCACCGCGAGCTCGGCGCGCACGCCCGCGTCCGGCCCTTCGAGGCGCTCGCTGAGGCGACGCACCACCTGCGTACGGAAGTTGCCGCGCAGAGTGTCGCCCTGTTCCCGGTGGAGCGGGGCGAAGACGATCCGCAGGATGGGATCCGCGCCGTGCTCGGCCTGGCCGGTCAGCAGGTGGTGGACCATGTGGTGGCCCAGTACGGCGAGGGGCGCGTCGAGCAGGGCATCGGCATCGGTCTCGAAGGACATGATCCGGGCGAAGAGCGCGTGCTTGTTGCCGAAGTACTTCAGGATCAGTGGCGCGCTCACACCGGCCCGTTCGGCCACCGCCTTGAGCGTGATGTCGGCGTGGGCGTGCCGGGCCATGAGGTGGCGGGCGGCGCGGATGATGGCCGCTTTTGTCGCTTCGGCGTCGCGGCGGCCCGACCGGGCGCATATGCCCGCGCCGCCTGCGGAAGATGCGGGAGATATCGGGGCGAACTTCATGATCACTCCAGCGCGGGCACGAAAAGCCAGAGACGTGAATGGAGGAGATGCCAAGTGAATGGGAATTCACCATAGCGGGTGAATGGCCCTTCATTACCGCCGAGTTCGGATACGAGATCAAGCCACTCACGGCTTGGGCACAAGAGCCAGGAGCAGCCAACTGCCTTGCGGGAACCGGGAATCGTCTCAGTAGACGGTATGGAGTCAGCCATAATGCCGGCCATGAAGAGACTGCGAATGGGACTGGTCGGCACGGGCTCCTGGGCCTCGTCCACGCACGCTCCGGCACTCGCCGCGCACCCGGGCGTGGAGCTCCGCGGCGTGTGGGGCCGGCGGCCCGACGCGGCGGCCGCGCTGGCTTCGACGCACGCGACCACGGCCTACGCGGACGTGGATGAACTGTTCGCCGCGAGCGACGCCGTGGCGTTCGCTGTGCCGCCGGACGTGCAGGCACCGCTGGCCGTGCGGGCCGCGGCGGCGGGCTGCCATCTGCTCCTGGACAAGCCGGTGGCGACGACGGTGGCCGCGGCGCACGACCTCGCGGCGGCGGCCGAAGCGGCCCGGGTGGCGTCCGTGGTCTTCTGCACGCTGCGCTTCGCCGGGCCGACGGCGGCGTGGGTGAGCGAGCAGGCGGCGACGGAGGGCTGGTTCGCGGGGCGCGCGGACTGGTACAGCTCGTTCTACGCGGCGGACGGCTCCAGCCCGTTCTCCTCGCCGTGGCGGGCGCGGCGGGGCGGCCTGTGGGACGTCGGCCCGCACGCCCTCTCCGTCCTGATGCCGGTGCTCGGTGACGTGACCGACGTGACGGCGGCGGCCGGACGGGCGGACCTGGTCCATCTGATCCTGCGGCACAGCGGCGGGGCGTCGAGCACGGCGGCGCTGAGCCTGACCACCCCCGCGAAGGCCTCGGGGGTGGCGGTGGAGCTGCGCGGCGAGGCGGGGATCGCCCTGATGCCGTCGGGCGGTGGAGCGCTCGACGCGTTCCGCGCGGCGGTCGACGCACTCGTCGAGTCGGCACGATCCGGTCAGCCGCACGACTGCGACGTGCGGTTCGGCCTGCGCGTGACGGAGGTCCTGGCCCGGGCCGAGGAGCAGCTTTCCACCGCATGAGCTTCCCGCCGCGTGAACCGCCCGCGGACAACCGCGGGCGGCCGGTACCGTGGCCGCTACGTAATGGCGAGTGACGGCACCGGCCGCAGCCAGTGGACCCAGGAACCGATTCGGGAAGTCACGCGTCGTACGTGCCGAGTGCGACGTTTCCGACCACACACATCGGAATACGAACAACCGATCCATACTCTTCCCGCAGCGGCCCAATGGGCCTAGGGGGTACCCAACGCCGAGGAATTTCAGCCAACTTCAAGCTTCTCGGTCAAGATGCCCCACAGTTGTGTCCGCGTGCCCACCGACGATGGAACTCGCAGGTCGGTGGTCCCGCTCCGTCCATGATGCAGCATCGCCTGATCGTTTTTCTTCGGGCAATCTTTACTACCAAAGATGGTGGGAATATTTAGACTGCTGATGCTCAACTCGGCGTGCACCAAGAGGGATTACCCACCATGAACAAAACGGCGCTCCGCGCTCTGCTCCGCGAACGACGCGCCCTCATCGCCCCCGAATCGCACGGCTTCAGCCGCCCCACGGGCCAGGGGCGACGCGCCAGAGGCCTCTCCCAGCACCAGGTGGACCAGCTCCTGCACCGGGCCATCGGGACGTACCACCGCCTGGAGTCGGGCAGTTACCCCAATCCGCCTGCTTCGCTGCTGCGGGATGTCGCGCTGCTGTTCGGGCTCAATGAGCAGGAATGGGTGTCGCTGTGCCGGTTCGCGCTGCTGCAGGAGCCGCCCGGCCCCCTTCATCCGTCGTCCGGGAAGGAAGTGCCCGGTGTGTGGCAGGAGGCTGTCGACGGCGTCCGGCACATGGCGTACGTCACTGATGCCTCGTGGGACATGCTCGCCTATAACGAAGCACTCACCGAAATGTTCCCCGGCCGGAACGTCCCCGGCAACATCATGCGATGGATGGTCCTCGACCCCGCCGGCCGCCGGACTTTGATGGACTGGCACAACGCCTGGGCGCCCATGGTGCTGCCGCAGCTGCGGGGCGCCCTCGCGTCGCGGCCGGAGGACGGCACCCTGCGCCAGATCGAGAAGGAGGTTCTCGCCGATCCCGAGACCGCCGCTCCCTATGACGCCGGAAAGCCCTATCCGCACCCGGACGGTGACGAACGTCCGCTGCTCCACGCCGAAGAGGGCCCGGGCTGGGTCACCATGTGCGCCGCGCAGCCCTTGACCGCGCCCGGAGCTCGGCTCATGATCCTCGTGTTCCATGCGGGAGCGCAGCGTGCCCACACGCGTGCGCCCATGCTGCGCGCGCACTGACGGCACATCAAGTCTGTTGACCTCCGCGGTTCGGAGGGGGGACGACGTCAACACCTTGAAGTACGTTGTGGCCTATCCCCCACATCCGCCTCAACCCCCCGTGGGAGTCACCTCGTGCCCGTTCATGTCTCCAGACCCACGACAGTCCTGGGTGACCACAAAGTCACTACCTCCGAGATAGCCGACGACATACTCGCCCATCACGGTGGCCACCCCCGGCTCCGGGCGATTCTTCGTGTGGTCGGCAACTGCGGAGTGCGCACCCGCCACTTCACCCGGCCTCTGGACTCGCCCACCGTTTCCGGCTCGGCCGACATGGGAGAGCGAGCTCGCGTGGCGTTCAACGACGCTCTCGCGATGGCCGAGCGTGCCGCCGTCGCGGCCCTCGACACCGCCGGACTGACCGCCGGGGACATCGACGCGATCGTCACTACGCACACCACCAGTTGGGCGATCCCGAATCTCGACGTCAACCTCATCGAACGTCTCGGTCTGCGCCCTACGGTGCGCCGCATAGCGCTGACCACAGTGGCCTGCCCCGGGGGCGCCCACACCCTTATCCGTGCCGCTGAACTGGTCGCCGCGCGCCCCGGAAGCAAGATCCTGGTGGTGGGCGCGGAGGTCCTTTCCGCCATCTACCAGCACTCCGACACCAGCATCGAATCGATGATCTACAAGGCCCTGTTCGGGGACTCGGCATCCGCGGCCGTGGTCACGGACAGCCCGCTCGGCCCGGGGCTCGCGATCGACGACACCTTCGAGTACGTCCTGGCCGACAGCCTCGATCGCCAGCGGGGCCGCATCGACGTGGAGGGGATCCACTTCGACTCCAGCAAGAAGGCTCTCAGCGCGGCCGCAGAGGTGCTGCCCCACTTCAAGCAGTGGTACGGCCCGACCGAGACGCCCGACTTCGCCGTCATCCACCCCGGCAGCCCCCGCATCATCTCCGACACCGCCGCTGCCCTGGGCCTCACTCCCCACCATTCCCGCCACTCCACCGACACCCTCACCGACGAGGGCAACCTCGGCGGCGTCAGCGTCCTGAGGGTCCTCGAACGCACCCACGCCGCTCCCCCCGCAGACGGCGCCCGCGGCGTCATGGTCGCCTTCGGCCCCGGCTTCGCCACCGCGGCCCTGCGCTGTCACTGGCAGGCGTGACCGCCCCGAATTCGGTTGCCGCCTGCCTTCGCCCCTGCTGAAGTACCCACATGGATCATCAAGCGGTATTGGCAGCCTACGACCGGCAGATCCGGCGCGGCGCGCAGACGGACAGCCCCGGCGCGCGCGTCGAACGCAACGGAGCCGTTGTCCGGCAGACCGGCGCCGAGCACGACTGGAACGGCGTCCACTGGGCGGACGTCGACGCGGCCACGGCGGACGCCGCCATCGCCGAGCAGGTGCGGTACTTCACGGCTCTCGGGCGCGATTTCGAGTGGAAGCTGCATGCGCACGACCGCCCCGCCGACCTCGCCGACCGGCTGCGGGCGGCCGGTTTCGTTCCCGAGCCGCCGGAGGCGGTGATGGTGGCCGAGGTCGCCGATCTGCCCACCGAGCCCGAACTCCCGGACGGGGTACGTCTGCTCCCGGTGACGGACGCGTACGGCGTGCGGCTCATGGCGGACGCCCATGACGTGGCGTTCGGCGACAGCTCGGGACTCGGCGAACGCCTCGCCCAGCGGGTCCTCACCCAGCTGACCGAGAGCCCGGACGCCGTCGTGGCGGTGGTCGCGATGGCGGACGACGTGCCGGTGAGCTCGGCCCGGATGGAGTTCTACCCCGGCACGGACTTCGCCGGCCTCTGGGGCGGCGGCACCGCTCCGCGGTGGCGGGGCAGGGGCATCTACCGCGCCCTTGTCGCCCACCGCGCCCGCATCGCCGCAGACCGCGGCTACCGCTACCTCCAGGTGGACGCCTCCGACGACAGCCGCCCGATCCTCCAGCGCCTGGGCTTCGTGCCGCTGAGCGTGACGACGCCGTACGTGTACCGGCCGTAGACCCCGCTGCTCACAGCAGCTTCGCGATCGCCTCCGCCGTGTCCGTCTCGCCGAGCCTCGGGAAGATCTTCTCGATGCTGTTGCGGTGCGCGTCGGCGTCCATGTCGGTCACGGCGTCGACGGCGACCGTGACGTGGTAGCCGTGCTCGTGTGCCGCGCGGGCCGTCGACTCGACGCCGATGCTCGTCGCGATTCCGGCGACGACGACCTGGGTGACGCCGCGGCGGCGCAGCTGGAGGTCGAGGTCAGTGCCGTAGAAGGCGCCCCACTGCTGCTTGGTGACGACGATGTCGCTGTCCCGGCGGCCGAGTTCGGGGACCAGGTCCGCCCAGTCGGCGGGCACGTCGCCGCCGCGAGCCGGGCCTTCGGTGCGCCCGGGGGCGCCGCCGGTGACCCGGACCAGGACGACGGGCAGACCGCGCTCGCGGAACGCGTCGGCGAGGCGGGCTGACCGTTCGACGATCTGGCCGGACGGGTGAGCCGTGGGCAGGGCGGTGATGCCCTTCTGGAGGTCGACGACGACGAGTGCCGTGGTGGGGTCGAGGGTGGTGGCAGTCATGGCTCAGATCTCTCTTACGCGGGTGTGGCCGGGGAGTTGGTCGTCGACGGCGTCGGGCTTCGGTCCGGGACGCGCAGTGGGCCGCGCGCTCACTGCTGCACCAGCCGCTCCAACAGCTCGACCGCGTCGGCCAGTCGGCGCCGCTCGTCGGCATCGAGGCCGTCGGCGATGGCGCCGGAGAGCCATCCCTGCTTGGCGGCGCGCGCGTCCGCGAGGGTGCGGCGCCCCTTGCCCGTCACGGAGACGACGGACTGCCGCCCGTCGTTCGGATCGGGGGCGCGCTCGATCAGCTCCATTCTCTCCAGGGCGCCCACCGTCATCCGCATCGACTGCGGCCGTACGAGCTCGGCGCGGGCCAGAGCGGCCGTGGTGGCGGGCCCCTCCCGGTCCAGGAGGGCGAGGACGGTGCGCTGCGACGCGCTGAGCCCGGCCGCTGGTGACGCAGTACGCAGCCGCCGCACGACGCGTCCGAGGACGGCCGTGAGATCTGCCGCGACCTGCTCGGGGGCCGGGTCCCCGGGCTTCTCGGTCATGACACGACCGTAGGAGGTAGACAGGCAAGTTTGCAAGTTTGCCTGTCTACCTCCTACGGCCACTCCTCACCCGCCTGCGGCCGGTGCCTAGCGGATCGGCATCCCCGACAGCGTGCGCGCGATCACCAGACGCTGGATCTCGCTCGTACCCTCGAAGATCGTGTAGATCGCCGCGTCCCGGTGCATGCGCTCCACCGGGTACTCGCGCGTGAAGCCGTTGCCGCCGAGGATCTGCACCGCCTGCGCGGTGACCTTCTTGGCGACCTCGCTCGCGTACAGCTTCGACATGGAGCCCTCGGCCGACTCGAACTTCTTGCCCGTGCTCGCCATCCACGACGCGCGCCAGACAAGGAGACGGGCCGCGTCGATCTGCGTACGCATGTCGGCGAGCTGGAAGGCGATGCCCTGGTTGTCGATGATCGGGCGACCGAACTGCGTACGCGTCTTGGCGTACTCCAGGGCCTCTTCGTAGGCGGCGCGCGCCGTGCCCACCGCCATGGCGCCGACCGCCGGGCGGGAGGCCTCGAAGGTGGCCATCGCGGCGTTCTTCACGCGCTCGCCACCCGTCTTGGCGCGCTCCCGGGCGCGGGCGAGGCGCTCGTCGAGCTTCTCCTTGCCGCCGAGCAGGCAGTGGCCGGGGACGCGGACGTCCTCCAGGACGACCTCGGCGGTGTGCGAGGCGCGGATGCCGTGCTTCTTGAACTTCTGGCCCTGGGAGAGGCCCGGGGTGTTCGGCGGGACGATGAAGGACGCGTGGCCCTTGGAGCCGAGCTCGGAGTCGACGACCGCGACGACGACGTGCACATTGGCTATGCCGCCGTTGGTCGCCCAGGTCTTGGTGCCGTTGAGGACCCACTCGTCCTTGGCCTCGTCGTAGACGGCGCGGGTGCGCATCGCCGCCACGTCGGAGCCGGCGTCGGGCTCGGAGGAGCAGAAGGCGGCGAGCTTGACGTCGTTCACGTCGCCGTACATCTGCGGGATCCAGGTGCCGATCTGCTCCTCGGTGCCGTTGGCGAGAACGCCGACGGCGGCCAGGCCCGTACCCATGATGGAGAGGCCGATGCCCGCGTCGCCCCAGAAGATCTCCTCGGTCGCCATCACGATGCCGAGGCCCGTGGGGTCGAAGAACTGCTGGGCGTAGAAGTCCAGGGAGTAGATCCCCAGCTTCGACGCCTCCTGGATGATCGGCCAAGGAGTCTCTTCGCGCTCGTCC
Organism: Streptomyces sp. NPDC033180; assembly: GCF_055577645.1. NCBI lineage: Bacteria > Bacillati > Actinomycetota > Actinomycetes > Kitasatosporales > Streptomycetaceae > Streptomyces > Streptomyces sp. NPDC033180. Next base: position 29,956 of record NZ_JBVIPU010000009.1, read on the forward strand.
CACTCGGCGGCGGCGGGCCGGATCACATCAGCGGCGAACCCGTGGAGCCAGTCCCGGACCTCCTTCTGTTCGTCGTTGAGCTCCATGGTGAACTCGGCCATGACCCCTCCAGGACCTGCGGTGAAGACGTACGTTACTTGCGGTAACTGGAGTCTGTTACCGGCCGGTAGCCGATGTCAACTCCCGGCCGCCCGTTCGATCGGCACCGCGCGCGGGGTGTTACGTTGCGCGTGCGGGGCGCAATCGCACGGGCGGGGAGAGAAACGCTATGGAGACCACCACACAGCAGACCGATCAGCAGCGGTCTGCCGAGCGCCGGCGCCGCGAGTTGCTGGAGGCCGCCGACCGGGTGGTGCTGCGCGACGGGCCCGGCGCCTCGATGAACGCCATCGCCGCGGAGGCCGGCATCACCAAGCCGATCCTGTACCGGCACTTCGGCGACAAGGGCGGACTGTACGCCGCACTCGCCAAGCGGCACACCGACGCGCTCCTCGAAGCGCTGCGCGCCGCCCTGGACGCCCCGGCCGAGCGCCGGGAGCGGGTCGAACAGACCCTGGACACCTACCTCGCGGCGATCGAGGCCCGCCCGCAGGTCTACCGCTTCCTCATGCACCCCTCGGACGCCGCCGCCCCCGGTGACCAGGGCTTCGACGTGGGCCTGCACTCGGCCCCCGTCCTTCGCCGCATGGGCGAGGAGCTCGCGCAGGTCATAGAGGAGCGCGTCGACCTCGGTCCCGGCAGCGCGCAGCTCGCGCGCGTGTGGGGGCACGGCATCGTCGGCATGATGCACGCGGCAGGCGACTGGTGGCTGGGCGAACGGCCCTGCCCGCGCGCGGAGTTGGTCAGCAGCCTGGCCGACCTGCTGTGGGGGCGGCTCGCCGCGGCGGGCGACCGCGTCGGCGGCCCCGGCTTCTGAGAACCTCGTCGGACCGGCCGACCGCGCGAAGTCAGCTGCTCCAGGACGCCTTCGCTGCGGCCCGCAGCACCCTGCGCCGCCGCCAGCCCGTGACGTGATCGGTGTAGACGCCGCCCTCCACGTGGTCGCACTCGTGCTGCAGGCAGCGCGCGAACCAGCCGGTCCCGTGCACCCGCACCGGCTCGCCGAGCATGGTGACGCCCTCGACCACGGCGTGGTCGAAGCGCGGGGTGCTCGCTTCGAGGCCCGGCAGCGACAGACAGCCCTCGGGGCCGCGCACGCTGACCCCGTCCGCCTCGACGAGGCGCGGGTTCACCACGTACCCGAGGTGACGCACATCGTCGTCGTCCGGGCAGTCGTACACGAACACGCGTCGGCTCACGCCGATCTGGTTGGCCGCCAGACCCACGCCCTGGGCCGCATACATCGTGGCGTACATGTCCTCGATGAGCCGGGCCAGTTCGGGGTCGAAGTCGGTGACCTCCTCACAGGGCTTGTGCAGCACGGGGTCACCGAGGAGGGTCAGGGGTCGTACGCGCCCTGAGGCGCCCGGGATCGAGCCGCTTCGCATGGCCGCAAGGGTACGGTCCTTGCAAAGCCCCGGGGTCGGGGTGGTGCCGCGGTTCGGCCTTGACAATGGATCTCGATAGGCTGAGGTTCATCGCGTTGCCGGGGGCAGGCGCGGCGCCGTACGCAAGGAGGATCCAGAACTGATGGCAGGCAACACGGACCCGCTGTCGCCGCGGGCCAAGCTGGCCGTGACGGCGGGCAAGGCGGCCGCGGCGGTGTCGCGCGCGGCGGGCCGCGGCAGCGGATCGGTGATCGGCGGCCGCGTATCGCTCAAGCTCGACCCCGACCTGCTCGGGCGTCTCGCCACGCACCTGGACGTGGTGCTCGTCTCCGCCACGAACGGCAAGACGACCACGACCCGGCTGCTCGCGGAGGCGCTGCGCGCCAGCGGGCCCGTGGTGTCGAACGCCCTGGGCGCGAACATGCCGGCGGGCATCACATCGGCCCTCGCCGGCGGCTCGGACGCCAGGTTCGGCGTCATCGAGGTCGACGAGAAGTACCTCGCCGGTGTCGCCCGTGACGTGGAGCCGAAGGCGATCGCGCTCCTGAACCTCTCGCGCGACCAGCTGGACCGTGCCGCCGAGACCCGCATGATGGCGGAGAACTGGCGCGAGGGCCTGGCGGGATCCAAGGCGGTCGTGATCGCGAACGCGGACGACCCGCTGGTCGTCTGGGCCGCGTCCTCGTCCCCGAACGTCGTGTGGGTGGCCGCCGGCCAGGAGTGGAAGGACGACGCCTGGTCGTGCCCCTCCTGCGGCGGTGTGATGCAGCGCCCCGGGGACGACTGGTTCTGCGGCGAGTGCGGCTTCCGCCGCCCCGCGCCCAGCTGGGTGCTCTCCGGCGACCACGTCCTGGACCCGCACGGCTCGGCCTGGCCGATCCATCTGCAGCTTCCGGGCCGGGCGAACAAGGCGAACGCGACCACGTCGGCCGCCGTCGCCGCCGTCTTCGGCGTGCCGCCGCAGGTCGCCCTGGAACGGATGTACCAGGTGCAGGCCGTCGCCGGACGCTATGACGTCGTGCAGTTCCAGGGACGCGATCTGCGCCTGCTGCTCGCGAAGAACCCCGCGGGCTGGCTCGAGACGTTTTCGCTGATCGACCCGCCGCCCACCCCGGTGGTGCTCTCCGTCAACGCCCGTGGCGCCGACGGCACCGACACCTCCTGGCTGTGGGACGTGGACTACACCCGTCTTGCCGGACACCCGATCTTCGTGCTCGGCGACCGCAAGCTGGACCTCGCCGTGCGTCTTGAGGTCGCCGGCCTCGACTTCCGGGTCTGCGAGTCCCTCGACGAGGCCGTGCAGCTGGCGCCGCCCGGCCGGATCGAGACGATCGCGAACTACACCGCGTTCCAGGACCTGCGCCGCCGCGTCGGCAACTGACCCCACCGGACCCTCTAGACCCTCGTAGGGACGAATGAGCATGAGCGACAACAGCCTGCGGCTGGTGTGGGTCTACCCCGACCTGCTCAGCACGTACGGAGACCAGGGCAACGCCCTGGTCGTGGAGCGCCGCGCCCACCAGCGCGGCCTCCAGGTCGAGCGCTACGACGTGCGCAGCGACCAGCCGGTGCCCACCTCCGGAGACATCTACCTGATCGGCGGCGGTGAGGACCGCCCGCAGCGCCTCGCGGCCGAGCGGCTGCGCCGCGACGGCGGACTGCAGCGGGCCGTGGGCAACGGCGCGATCGTCTTCTCGGTGTGCGCGGGCTACCAGATCCTGGGCAACGAGTTCATCAACGACCTCGGCCAGCGCGAGCCGGGCCTCGGCCTGCTCGACGTGATCTCCACCCGCGGCGAGGGCGACCGCTGCGTCGGCGACGTCCTCGGCGACATCGACCCGCAGCTGGGCCTGCCCCCGCTGACCGGCTTCGAGAACCACCAGGGCATCACGCACATCGGCCCGTCCGCGCGGCCGCTCGCACGCGTCACGCTCGGCCGGGGCAACGGCACGGGCGACGGCACCGAGGGCGCGTACAACGGCACCGTCTTCGGCACGTACATGCACGGCCCCGTCCTGGCCCGCAACCCGCTGATCGCGGACCTGCTCCTGAAGCTGGCCCTCGACGTGAACGCGCTGCCGCCGACGGACGACCGCTGGTACGAGGCGCTGCGCGCCGAGCGGATGAACGCCGCGCAGCAGCCCGCCTGAAGCCCCCGCCGCACAGGTGAGCGGCACAGTCCAGCAGTCGGACGCCCGGTGCGGCCCCGCCCCCTGTCGCCTATAGGGTGGCGGGGTTCCAGCCGGACGACGTGGTCCGGACTTCGGCCCACGTTGCAAAGGTTTCCCGGGCTATGCGCATTGGTGTCCTCACCTCCGGCGGCGACTGCCCCGGTCTGAATGCCGTCATCCGTTCGGTCGTGCACCGCGCCGTCGTCGATCACGGCGACGAGGTCATCGGCTTCCACGACGGCTGGCGTGGCCTGCTCGAATGCGACTACCGCAAGCTCGACCTGGACGCGGTGGGCGGCATTCTGGCGCGTGGCGGAACGATTCTCGGCTCCTCGCGTGTCCAGCCCGCCCAGCTGCGCGGCGGCGTCGAGCGGGCCAAGGGCCACCTCGCCGACCTCGGCCTCGACGCGGTCATCCCGATCGGCGGCGAAGGCACGCTGAAGGCGGCCCGGCTCCTTTCGGACGCGGGTCTGCCGATCGTCGGGGTGCCCAAGACGATCGACAACGACATCGCGGTCACCGACGTGACGTTCGGCTTCGACACCGCGGTCGGCGTGGCGACCGAGGCCCTCGACCGCCTCAAGACGACCGCCGAGTCGCACCAGCGGGTCCTGATCGTCGAGGTCATGGGCCGGCACACCGGCTGGATCGCGCTGCACTCGGGCATGGCCGCGGGCGCGCACGCGATCGTCGTGCCGGAACGTCCCTTCGACATCGAGGAACTCACGCGGAAGGTCGGCGAACGGTTCTCCGCCGGCAAGAAGTTCGCGATCGTCGTGGCCGCCGAGGGTGCCAAGCCCCGTGAGGGCTCGATGGAGTTCGACGAGGGCATCAAGGACATGTACGGCCACGAGCGGTTCGCCGGCATCGCCCGCCAACTCTCCATCGAGCTGGAGCAGCGCCTGGGCAAGGAGGCACGCCCGGTGATCCTCGGGCACGTCCAGCGCGGCGGCACCCCCACCGCGTACGACCGTGTGCTCGCCACGCGCTTCGGCTGGCACGCCGTGGAGGCCGTGCACCGCGGGGAGTTCGGCAAGATGACGGCGCTGCGCGGCACCGACATCACGATGGTCCCGCTCGCCGAGGCCGTCGAGACACTGAAGACGGTGCCGGACGAGCGGTACGCAGAGGCGGAGTGCGTGCTGTAACGCTGCGCTGGCTGAACCGCACCCGGCCGTCACGCACCTGCGGGTGCGTCGTGGCTGGTCGCGCCCACGCGGTGGAGCCGCACATCGATACAGCCCCGCGCTCCTTCGGGCGCGAACGGCCCCCGGACGCCGATGCGTCCGGGGGCCGTTCTAGTCTGGTGCGGACACACAGCGCACAACCGCACGAATCAGGAGCCAGTGGATGGATCACAGCGGGCACGGCATGAACATGGATCTGCCGCCGTTCACGCTGGGGCGCGGGCTCGAACTCTCGGCCGACCCCTTCTTCCTCATCGGCTGCCTGGTGGCCCTCGCGCTCTACGGCTGGGGCGTGGTCCGGCTCGTACGACGCGGTGACAAGTGGCCGGTCGGCCGCACGATCTCCTTCGTGGCGGGCGTGCTGACCATCCTGCTCGTGATGTGCACCAAGCTGAACGACTACGGCATGGTCATGTTCAGCGTGCACATGGTGCAGCACATGATCATCAGCATGCTCTCGCCGATCCTGATCCTGATGGGCGCTCCGATCACCCTCGCTCTGCGTGCGCTGCCGGTCGCTGCCCGCGGACACAAGGGCCCACGCGAGTGGCTGCTGTGGATCCTGCAGAGCCGCTACATGAAGATCATCACGCACCCCGCGTTCACGATCCCGCTGTTCATCGCGAGCCTGTACGCGCTGTACTTCACCCCGCTCTTCGACACTCTGATGGGATCCAAGGCGGGTCACATCGGCATGATGGTGCACTTCCTCGCGGTCGGCCTCGTCTTTTTCTGGCCGATCATGGGCGTCGACCCGGGTCCGCACCGGCCCGGCTACATCATGCGGATGCTGGAGCTGTTCGCGGGCATGCCCTTCCACGCGTTCTTCGGCATCGCGCTGATGATGGCGTCCGAGCCGATGGTCGGTACGTACAAGAATCCGCCTTCTTCCCTGGGCATCGACGCACTCGCTGATCAGACCGCCGCGGGCGGCATCGCCTGGGCGTTCAGTGAGGTGCCCTCGGTGCTCGTGCTGCTCGCGCTGCTCTTCCAGTGGTACCGCTCCGAACAGCGCCAGGCACGGCGTACGGACCGGGCCGCCGACCGTGACGGTGACAAGGAGCTGGAGGCGTACAACGCCTATCTGGCATCACTGGCCGCGCGCGGGCGCTAGCGGCAAAGGGTCTTCGCGGGTCAGGATGGTCTCAGGCCGCGGTCTTGGCGTCGAGGCGTCGGGGCTGCCGGGAGGAGGCAGGACGATGCCTGATTCTACGAAGACGATGGGTGTATTCACCATCGGAGGCTTGGTCGCGGTGACCGCGTACTCGGTCGCGCTCGGAAGCAACGGCTGGCTGTGGTTCGGCTGGGTCGTCGTCGGGATGCTCACGCTGGCGATGGTGCTCTCGCGCAGCACCCCCTGAGGCGCCGCGCGGGGTCGAGGAAAGGTGCGGGGGCGGCGCCTCGGCGAAGTGTCGAGGGCGCCCGTCAGAAGCGGAAGACGGCGCCCGTCGAGTACTCCATCTCGCAGGCGTTGCCGTACTTCTTGTGCCAGCGGACCGGCTTGCCGCGGTGAAGCCCCGTCGCGCTCACGGTGACCGGGGCGTACTGCTTGGTGCAGGTCCCCGACTTCGCGGGCAGCGCGGCGAAGTCCCCGCCCGCGGCGTCGATCGCCGCGCAGGCCTCGGCCGCGTGCGGATGGTGCACGGGCCGCTGGGTCACGCAGTCGAGCAGCACCCCGCGGACCCAGGCGTTGTCCTGTCCGGTGACGGTGAGGAAGACGCCGCTCGGCCGCTCGGGGGCCGATTCGTCGGCGGCTTGGGCGGGCGCGGCCACGGCGAGGGAGAGCAGCGCGGCGGCGGTGGCCGCGGCCGGGCGCAGGCGGGACGTGGGACGAGACCTCATGGGGTCCTCCTGTGACGGTGACGTACTGCGTCGGAGAGAGCCCAGGCCACCCCCGCACCCACCGCCCGCGCGGACGACACGCCGCACGGTCACCCGGACGAGTCCCGCGCACCCCCCGGACGGACGTCCCGTCGGCCGGACCGCACAGGTGCGCGAAGGGACCGAGGCACCCGGCCTCGGTCCCTTCTCCCGTCGGGACGGCGCACCTAAACTGACCGCTGCGCGAGGACCCGTGACCTGCGACGACGCAGCACCCAGGCCGGTCCACCTATGTCAAGGAGCAATGGGTGTTCTACTACCTGCTCAAGTACGTCGTCCTGGGGCCGCTGCTGCGGCTCATGTTCCGGCCGCGCATCGAGGGGCTCGAGCATGTACCGGAATCGGGTGCGGCGATCGTGGCGGGCAACCACCTCTCGTTCTCGGACCACTTTCTGATGCCCGCCATCATCAAGCGGCGGATCACTTTCCTGGCGAAGGCCGAGTACTTCACGGGACCCGGCATCAGGGGCCGCCTGACGGCCACGTTCTTCCGCAGCGCCGGACAGATCCCGGTGGACCGCTCCGGCAAGGAGGCGGGCCGTGCCGCGATCCGCGAGGGCCTCGGGGTGCTGAGCAAGGGGGAGCTGCTCGGCATCTATCCGGAGGGCACACGGTCGCACGACGGGCGCCTCTACAAGGGGAAGGTCGGTGTCGCCGCGATGGCGCTCAAGGCGCAGGTGCCGGTGATCCCGTGCGCGATGATCGGCACGTTCGAGGCTCAGCCGCCGGGCCAGAAACTGCCGAACTTCCGACGTGTGTCCATCCGCTTCGGCGCACCGCTCGACTTCTCGCGCTACGCGGGCATGGAGAACGAGAAGGCGGTCCTGCGCGCGGTCACGGACGAGATCATGTACGCCATCCTCGGGCTCTCCGGGCAGGAGTACGTCGACAAGTACGCAGCGGTCGTGAAGGCGGAGGAGGCGGAGCGCGCCGCCGCGGCGAACCGGCGGAAGTTCCCCCGGATGCCGCTGAGTTGATGCTGTGACGTACGGTCGTACCCATGAGCGGACACGGCCTGTACACCAAGCTGATCGGGCTTCTCGACGAACGGGGCGCGGCGTACCGCGTCATCGAGCACGAGGAGGAGGGCGCCACGGAGGCGGTGAGCGCGCTGCGGGGCAACACCCTCCAGCAGGCGGCCAAGTGCATCGTGGTGATGGTGAAGATCGGCAAGAAGACGAAGCGGTACGTGCTCGCGGTGGTGCCCGGCGACCGGCGCGTCGATCTGAACGCGGTCAAGCAGCTTCTCGGCGGTACGTACGCGGGCTTCGCGACGCAGGAAGCCGCCGAGCGGCTCGCGGGCAGCGTGAGCGGCACGATCCTGCCGTTCTCCTTCGACGCCGAGCTCGAACTGGTCGTGGATCCGGCGCTGCTCGCGCATGACGAGCTGTTCTTCAACGCTGCGCGACTGGACCGTTCGCTGGCCCTGCGCACCGCGGACTACGAGGCGATCGCCGAGCCGCGTACGGCCGAGATCGCGCAGCAGGCGGTAGAGCAGCAGGCGGTATAGGGGGCGGCACAGCGAAGGGGCGACCGGGGTTTCCCGGTCGCCCCTTGCTCAGGTGCCCGACGACTGCCTATGGGCGGACCGTCACGGCTTGGGCGTGGCGTGCGGTGCGCACGTCACGTCCTTGCTGTCCACCTTGCCCGTCAGGAGGTAGGTGTCGACACGGTCGTTGAGGCACGGGTTGACCAGGTTCGTGATGCCGTGCGAGCCGGCGTCCTTCTCCGTGATCAGACGCGAGCCCTTGAACCGCTTGTGCAGCTCGACGGCACCCTCGTACGGGGTGGCCGCGTCGCGGGTCGACTGCGCGATGAGGACGGGCGGCAGGCCCTTGCCGGTCTTGACCTCGACCGGCTCGTGCTGCTTGCTCTTCCAGGTCGCGCAGGGCAGGTTCATCCAGGCGTTGGACCACGTCATGAACGGGTTGTCGCGGTGGATGCGGGTGTTGTCGCGGTCCCACTTCTTCCAGCTGGTGGGCCACTTGGCGTCCGCGCACTCGACGGCCGTGTAGACGGCGTTGCCGTTCTCCGACGCGATGTTGCCCGCGGTGTCCGAAAGGTCGGGGCTGGCTGCCTCGATCAGCGGCTTGGCGTCACCGGCGACGTACTTGCCGAAGTTCGTCGCGATCTCCACCCAGGCGGAGTCGTAGTACGGAGCGCTCTGGAAGTAGGCGATGAGCTCGGCGGGGCCGACCACTCCGCCCAGGGGTTCCTTCTTCGCGGCGGCACGGAGCTTGTCCCAGTTCTTGGCGACCTTCCCCGCGGTGTCCCCGAGGTGGAAGGTGGCGTCGTACTTGGCGACCCACTTCATCCAGTCCTTGAGGCGGATCTCGAAGGCGATGTCCTGGTCGAGGTTGGCCTCGTACCAGATCTTCTTCTTCGAGGGGTTGACCACCGAGTCGACGACCATGCGGCGCACGTGCGTCGGGAACAGCGTCCCGTAGACCGCGCCGAGGTAGGTGCCGTAGGAGACGCCGAGGAAGTTCAGCTTCTTCTCGCCGAGCGCGGCCCGGATGACGTCCAGGTCACGCGCGGTGTTCGGCGTCGTCATGTGCGGCAGCATGTCGCCGCTGCGCTCGGCGCAGCCGGCCGCGTACTCGGCGGCGAGCTTGCGCTGGGCGCGCTTGTCCGCCTCGGAGTCCGGCACCGGGTCGAGCTTGGGGGCCTTGACGAACTCCTGCGGGTCCACGCAGGAGATGGGCGCCGAGTGGCCCACACCGCGCGGGTCGAAGCCCACGAAGTCGTAGGCCTTCGCCGTCTTCTCCCAGAGCTTGGCCTTGGTGGCCACGCGGTTGGGGAAGCGGAGCCCGGAACCGCCGGGGCCGCCGGGGTTGTAGACGAGCGCGCCCTGGCGCTCCTTCTTCGTCCCGGTGTTGCCGATGTGGTCCACGGCGAGCTTGATCTTCTTGCCGTTGGGCTTGGCGTAATCGACCGGAACGGTCACCCAGCCGCACGTGACGGCCTTCTCCAGACCCCAGTCCGCAGGGCACGCCTGCCAGTCGATGCCGGCCTTGGCGGCACGCTGCGCCGCGAGCGCGACACCGCGTGCCTCCGCGCTGGTGCGCTGGCGGGCGTCAGCGCTGCCGCTGCCCCCGCGAGCGTCGGCATTGGCGACGGGCGCCATGATCGCGCCCGCTATGAGCGAGCCCGTGATGAGCGTGCCCGCGGCGCCGAATGCTGTGGTGCGTCTCAACTGGTTCCTCCCCCTGTCGATTTACCTGTCGATTTTCGAACAGTAGGAGGATCCTGTCGGTCATCGGGTTCAGTGCGACAGACCGGGCAGGGGTTTCTTTACCAATCCGATAGACGGTGCCGGGAACCCCGCTGAGCGGTTATGCCCCTGTTCACGTGAGTGTGCGCAGCGCCCCGTCGAGGGCGCGGCGGACCCGCAGCGCGTCGGGGGCGACGGCGGTGACGAGCACGGCGGGCCCGGCGAGCGGAGTGAGCGCGGCGCCGTCGCCGAGGAGCGCGGGCGCGGGCCGATCCTGCTCGAACTCCGGTCGTACGACGACGAGTTGACCGACCGCACGATGCCCCGCAAGGACGGCCGGACCGTCCCATCCGCCGGGCGATCCGGGCCCGCAGGAGAGTTCCTGATCGAGGAGGAGCCGCCCCGCCCGGCGCACGGTGAGGCGGCTGCTCAGGCGTCCCGCGTCCTCGCCGGTCCGCCCGAGCACCTGCTCCTCCCGCAGCACCAGGCGCGCGCTCCCGGAGAGCTCGGCCCGCGTGGTCACCCGCAGATCGCTGTCGCGTACGGAGATCAACTGCTCCGGCAGCCAGCACAGTTCCGCGTCGTCACCGACGGTGAGCCGCACGTCGTAGCGCGCCGCCGCCTTCGACTGGCCCGGCAGGGCGAGCGTGGCGGCGGCCGAACCGATGTGCAGCCGGGCCCCGTCGTGGGCGGCGGCCTCGACCCTCAGGTGGTCACCCCCGAGAGGGCCGCTCATCGCTCCGACGAGGGTGACGTGCGCGCCCTTTCCCGCCGACCGGGTACGGCGCGGGGCGAGCTGCCCTTCCCCGTCGAGCACGGGCAGGACGGTGCCGCCCCGCCCGTCGCCTCGCGCGGTGATGCGGGCGGTGCCCCGCACCCCCGATGCGGGGACGGTCTGCGTACTCATGCGGACGCGGTCCAGGCGGCGTACTGGGCGCGCACCCAGGCGGCGACGGGTCCGACGCCGTCGTCCGACCTCAACGACTGGAAGACGACCGGAAGTTCGGCGCGCTGGGCCTTGGCGTCCGCGGCCATGCGGGCGAGGTCGGAGCCGACGTGCGGGGCGAGGTCGGTCTTGTTGACGACCAGGAGGTCGGCGGTGCTGACGCCGGGGCCGCCCTTGCGCGGGATGTCGTCGCCGCCGGCGACGTCGATGACGAAGATCTGCGCGTCGACGAGTCCCTTGGAGAAGGTGGCGGTGAGGTTGTCCCCGCCGGACTCGACGAGGATGAGGTCCAGCGGGCCCGTCTCGTCCTCCAGGTCCTCCACGGCCTCCAGGTTGGCGGAGATGTCGTCTCGGATCGCGGTGTGCGGGCACGCGCCGGTCTCCACGGCGGTGATCCGCTCGGGCGGAAGCACGGCCTCGCGCAGCAGGAACTCGGCGTCCTCGCGCGTGTAGATGTCATTCGTGACGACGGCCAGGGACAGCTCGGCCCGCAGCTCCTTGCAGAGCGCGGCGACGGTGGCGGTCTTGCCGGATCCGACCGGCCCGCCGAGCCCGATCCGCAGGGCGCGGCGGCGCCCGTCGGGGCGGTGGGCGTCGGCGCTCACGGCGGTGGACTCGTCGTGGGAGTGATCGAGGTGCATTTTGCGACTCCAGTGGTTCACGGATGGATAGCCCCTCCGGCGTTCGAGGAGCGGGTCTGGGGCGGAGCACCAGCTTCGGGAAGGGGTGGGTGCGGGGAGAAGAACCGCCCCTACGACGCGAACAGCCGCGCCGGCCATGCCGCATGCGCCTCGGCCCCGACCTCCAACAGCGGAGCTGAAGCCGCGGGCAATGCGTCGACCCCGTCTGCCAGGGCCGCGAGGCCCGCCTCCGCCGCCGCCCGCGCGACGAGGTCGAGCTCAGGCGCGAGCCGGGCAAGCACCCCCGTCGCGTCGAACGGGTCCAGGCTCAGCAGCCGCACGGTCGCCGTCGCGGGCCCGCTGACGCACTCGTACGCGGAGCAGTACGCGGCGTCCTCGGCGCCTAGTCCCGCCGCCCGCGCGGCAAGGCCGAGCACGACGGGCTGGTGCGCCCCCTTCGGCCGGGCCGCGGCCAGCTGGTCCAGCGAGGGGTCGGGCCACGCGGCTCGGGCGGCCCGCATCATCTGCCGCCCGAGGCGCCGCCCCGCGACCCGCAGCGCGGCCGACGGCGTCCGCGCGTCGGCGGCCTCGTCAAGATCCAGCGGATCGAGCCCGAGCGCGGCGGCCGCCGCCAGCGAGGCGGAGACGAGGCCCGTCGTGTGCAGCCGCCCCCGGCAGAATTCCGCCAGGTTCGCGGCGCCGGTGATCCGTCCCGCTTTGACAGCTTCCTCGGCCCCGCCGGAGTGGGCGTGCCCTCCGGCGGGGAACCGGCCGTCGGCAAGGACGAGCAGCGCGGCGCTAGACATGACGGTCGACCGGCATCAGAACAACCGCCCATCAGAAGAGGAAGTACCGCTGCGCGAGCGGAAGTTCGGCAGCGGGTGACGGCTCGACGAGCTCGCCGTCGATGGTGACGGCGAAGCTGTCGGGAGCGACCTCCACCCGCGGCAGGGCGTCGTTCTCGCGCATGTCCGCCTTGGAGCGCCCGCGTGTGGAGCGGATCGCGGTGAACTCCTTGGCCAGGCCGAGCCGTTCCGGCAGGCCGTCGTCCAGCGCCGACTGCGTCACGAAGTTGACGGAGTTGAGCCCCGGCGCCGCCCCGCGGGCGCCGAACATGGGCCGCGGGAGCACCGGCTGCGGCGTGGGGATGGAGGCGTTGGCGTCGCCCATCTGCGCGTACGCGATCTGCCCGCCCTTGATGACCAGCTGGGGCTTGACGCCGAAGAACGCGGGGTCCCACAGCACCAGGTCGGCGAGCTTGCCGCTCTCGACCGAGCCGATCTCGTGGTCGACGCCCTGCGCGATCGCGGCGTTGATCGTGTACTTGGCGACATAGCGACGTGCGCGCCGGTTGTCGGCGCGGGTGTCGCCCGGCAGGAAGCCACGCCGCCGCTTCATCACGTGCGCGGTCTGCCAGGTACGCATGACGACCTCGCCGATGCGCCCCATGGCCTGCGAGTCCGACGACATGATCGAGATGGCGCCGATGTCGTGCAGGATGTCCTCGGCCCCGATGGTGGTGGGCCGGATGCGCGACTCGGCGAAGGCGAGGTCCTCGGGGACCGCGGGGTTGAGGTGGTGACAGACCATCAGCATGTCGAGGTGTTCCTCGACGGTGTTGACGGTGTGCGGCCGGGTCGGGTTGGTGGAGCTCGGCAGCATGTTCGGCAGCGACACCGCCGTGATCATGTCCGGTGCGTGCCCACCGCCCGCGCCCTCGACGTGGAAGGCGTGCAGGGTGCGGCCCGCGACGGCGCCGAAGGTGGCGTCGATGAAGCCCGCTTCGTTGAGGGTGTCGGTGTGGACGGCGAGCTGGGCGCCGGTGTCCTCGCAGACGTTCAGGCACGCGTCGATGGTGGCGGGGGTCGCGCCCCAGTCCTCATGGATCTTGAAGCTGACGGCTCCGGCCCGCAGTTGGGCGTGCATGGACTCGCTGGAGACCGTGTTGCCCTTGCCGAGGAAGCCGATGTTGACGGGGCTCGACTCCATCGCCGCGAACATTCGGGCCAGGTGCCAGGAGCCGGGCGTGATCGTGGTCGCCTTGCTGCCTTCGGCCGGCCCCGTGCCGCCGCCGATGAGGGTGGTGACACCGGAGGCGAGCGCCTCGTCGACGATGGTCGGCGAGATGAAGTGGATGTGGGTGTCGATGCCGCCCGCGGTGAGGATCTTGCCGTTGCCCGCGAGGACTTCGGTCTCCGGGCCGATCACGAGATCGGGGTGTACGCCGTCCATCGTGTCCGGGTTGCCGGACTTGCCGATGCCGGTGATGCGGCCGTCCCGTATGCCGATGTCGGCCTTGACTATGCCCCAGTGGTCGATGATCACAGCGCCGGTGATGACGGTGTCGGGGGCTCCTTCGGCGCGCGTCGTGCGCGACTGGCCCATCGACTCGCGGATGACCTTGCCGCCGCCGAAGACCGACTCGTCGCCGGAGCGTCCGGGGCCGCCGGAGCGGTCCTCCTCGATCTCGACGAGGAGATCGGTGTCGGCGAGCCGGATCCGGTCGCCCGTGGTGGGGCCGAACAGGTCGGCGTACGCGGCGCGGGACAGCTCAGGCATCGAGAGGGCCTCCGGTCTCGCCGCGCAGCCCTGGCACGATGCGCAGACCGGCCAGGGGGACGAGTTCGACGTCGACGGGGATTCCGGGCTCGAAGCGCACGGCGGTGCCTGCGGCGATGTTGAGCCGCTTGCCGTGCGCGGCGGCGCGGTCGAAGTCGAGACCGGGGTTGGCCTCGGCGAAGTGGTAGTGGGAGCCGACCTGGACGGGACGGTCGGCGGCGTTGAGGACGGTGAGGGCGGTGACTTCACGGCCCGCGTTGTAGGCGACGGGCTCGTCGGCGAAGAGGATCTCGCCGGGCACGAGGGGCCCTGTGGCGAGCTGCGGGGCGAGCTGTGTGGCGAGCTGTGTGGGGCTCTGCGCGGAACTCATCTGGCCGTCCCCCGTCAGACGATCGGGTCGTGGACGGTGACGAGCTTGGTGCCGTCCGGGAAGGTGGCCTCGACCTGGACGTCGTGGATCATCTCCGGGATGCCGCTCATGACGTCGTCACGGGTGAGCACCTTGCGCCCCGACGACATGAGTTCGGAGACGGTGCGGCCGTCACGGGCGCCTTCGAGGATGTGGGACGTGATGAGCGCGATCGCCTCGGGGTGATTGAGCTGCAGCCCCCGCGCCCTTCGCTTCTCGGCCACGTCCGCGGCCACATGGATGAGCAGTCTCTCCTGCTCGTGCGGGGTCAGTTGCACGCGTCCCACCTCACAGTCCTCGCTCCGGACCGTGCGGGGTCCGGCTGCCGCGGCCACCGCGACGGATATAGATGTAACACACAGGCAACGCGCTGGATCGCGCGCACCCCGGCTACGAAATCCCCTGGTGGCGTGGCATGGCAGGGTAGTTGGGAGGAGTTTCAACGAGGTTAACCAGCGCTTGACCGCTCCATGACCAGCAGCTGGGCTGCCCCATACTCATCAGACCCCGCAGACCGCCCTGCAGCGCCTCGACCGGGACCTCGTCGAACAGCGCCAGCTGCGCGGCGAACCCCTGGGCCGCGGCGACCATCACTCGCGCGACATGGTCGGCCGGGATGTCGTCCCGTATCATGCCCGCCGCCTGATACCCCTCGACGATCTTCACCCAGGCCACGCGCACCTTCGCGTATCCCTCGTTCATCACGGCCGCGAGCTCCTCGTTGCGCAGGGTCTCCGCCCACACCTGGACGATCAGACGCGGGAAGTACGGGGCCTCCCCCTCCCGCACGCCGGTCCTGCGGCCGAGCACCTGGGCCAGCGTTGCTGCCGCCGGGTGCCGGAGGCTCCCTGCTGCGCTCGGTGTCCTTCTTCGACGGCGCGCGCGTCACGGGGCCGCTTCTCACCCTCGCCGCCTGGGCCCTGCTCGGCCTGACGGGCGTGCTGCTCGGCGCGCTCCGCCGCCGCCCTGCCGACCCGGCACGCGACGACGCGCCGACGGTGAGGGAAGCGGCGCCGGTCGCCTGACCCCGCAGCACACGGAGACAGCCGTACGCCCCCGCTGTAGCGGACGGGGGCGTACGGCCATTCAGGTGCTCAATTGCCTTACGGCTACGCCGTGTCGGGGCCGCGGTGCTCGGCGGCGATGCCGAAACGCTGCCGTTCGCCCGCGCCGGGCGCCGGGGACGACGTGGAGCGCAACGACGAGACGGAGCTGACCACCCCTTCCTCGTCCGCTGACGGCAACGCCTCGAGTCGTTCCAGGTCCGCAGCGGAGACGAGGGCCACGAGCGGCTTGCCATGACGGGTGACGACCACTCGCTCACCGCCGTACACGACGCGGTTGATCAGGTCGGCGAGCTCTGCTCGGGCTTGCGTCACCGGAATCTCGTAGGCCATGCTCCCCAGCTTAACCGGCGCCCGGCATGGCCATTCGACCCGCGAACCGGATCCGTCGCAGGTCAGAGGGGCACAGGCCGCTCCCCGCCTTGAGGTGCCGCGGTCGTCACCGATCGCCAGGACCTGGAGTGCATCCCTGCCGAGATTCGGGCGACGGAGGTGGCATTGGCCGCGGACGGGTCAGAGGTGGGGGCGTGCACGGGGCCGTGGAGCCGTTTGGACCGGACCGAGCCCGGTACTGGGGAAGTGGCGGCACGCCGCCCAACCGCTCCCGGGAGGGTTCGGCAGTGAGCCCGCCACCGGCCGCCCGGCGAGGGACCCGCCGGGCGGCCGATTCCGGGGGGAACGGCGGCCTGGCAGGCGTATCCCCGCGCACTTCGCGGCCACCGTCAACGATGAACCGGTGCCCATCGACGTTTCCGCCTTCGGCCCCGATGCCGCCGAGCTCGCGGGCCGGATCGAGGACGGGATCATCGGCACTCCGGGCCCACGAGCAGCTCCCCGGGGAGCTCGCCCGACTCCTGCCCCCGCCGACCCACTTCGAGCAGGCCCGCGAACGGAGGGTTCTTCGACTTCCACCGCACCAAGGTGCTGCCGCCGCTGGCGAGTTGATCCGTACCTCGCCGGTCACCGGCCGGATTCCGGGCGGCGTGCGCGCGACGGCGAGGACTCCAACTGCCGCGCCCCTTCGGCGTGGTCGACGTCGTGCTGGGCGAGGAGCGAGAGGAGTTCCGCGACGGCGAGCCCGGACTCGGCGGGGTGACGCAGGATGGTCCCCGTTTCGATGCGATACGTGTTGGAGCGCCCTTGACGCGTGTGGGAGAGATAACCGCCCTCCTCCAGATCGGAAACGATCTTCTGCACGGCCCGCTCGGTGAGCCGGCAGCGAGCGGCGATGTCCCGAATGCGCGTGGCAGGGTCGTCAGCGATCGCGGCCAGCACACGTGCGTGGTTGGTGAGGAAGGTCCAACCGCTGTGGGGTTCAGGTACTGCAGCCATCACTCCAAGATAGGGCGTTTGATTCGCGCATCCAAAAGGGCGAACAACATTTCAGGTATCTCTTGACGTGTGTGCCTCCTCCGCCCGACGCTGGGTGAGGTGATGACGCCAGGACGCCTACGGAGTGGCCGCCATGACAGAACGTGCACTTCCCACTCAGCTCGCGGAGGACAGTGCAGCCACGCGCTTCATGTCCTCGTACCCGCCGGGCGAGGGCGAAGGGCAACTGCTGCCGATCGAACCTCCCCTCGACGGTGACCTGGTGGCCGTGTCGGACGCCGCCGCCGAGCAGGACCCGCGCGTCGAACTCGGTCAGCTGCGGCGGGCCATGGAGACGCGTCCCGTCATCGACATGGCGCGCGGAATCCTGATGGCCTCCTTCGGCCTGAGCGCCGATGACGCGTGGAGCGTGCTGGTCTCGATCTCCCAGAACACGAACACCAAGCTGCATCTCGTGTCCGACGAACTGGTCAGTGCCGTCACGGGAGGGAAGATCCCGAAGGCGTTCCGACAGCAATTGGCCACGGCGATCGCCCAGCTTCGGGTGGCACCTGCGGCAGCGAGTACCGAGGAGGAATGAGCCTGACGGGGCCTCCTCCTCGTCCGGACCGGACCCGGCCGGGAGGGGGTGAACTCCACCCCCGAGGTGAGGCGTTGATGGAGTGGATGACAGGCGCGCTCTGCGCGCGAGCCGACCCCGACCTGTTCTTCGCCGTCAGCGCGGCCGGCTCCGCGCTGCGCGAGGAGCTGGCCGCCAAACGGATCTGCGTGCGCTGTCCTGTGCTACGGCCCTGCCTCGCCTGGGCCCTCGACAGCGGCCAGGCCCACGGCGTCTGGGGCGGGACCAACGCGGAGGAGCGTGCGGCGCTGCGCCGACGGCAGAGCGTCGGCACCGGCACGCCTCGCGCCCGTCCCAGCGCCGCGGAGCACTGATTCAGCGCCGCGGGGCTCAGTGCCCCAGGGCCGCGATCCGCAGCGGCACCGGGTGGGCGGCGCGCACAGCGGCCTCGCCCTGGCTGAACTCCGCCCACCACGCCCCGCCGTCCTCCATGTGGCGCAGGAGCACGCCTTCACGGATGGCCCAGGGACAGAGGGTGACCGTCTTGACGCCCGTCAGCTTCATCGCCGTGTGCCCCACGATCGCCCCGGCCAGGCTCTGCGCGGCCCGCGGCGCCGAGACCCCCGGCAGGTCGGCACGCTCGGCGGCCGGCAGGGCGGCGAGCCGGTCACGGCAGTGGCGCAGGTCCGCCCGGCTCAACTGCCGTGCCATGAAAGGCCCGTGGCGGCCAGGGGCGGCGCCACCGAGCCGGGCAAGCTGCTGAAACGTCCGGGACGTCGCCACGGCGGTGCGCGGCCCCTCCCAGCGGATGCGTGCGGCGACGTCCCGCAGCTGGTGACGCACCTTGCGCCGCAGCGCCTTCACGCTCTGTTCGGTCGGCGGGTCCTCGCCGTCGAAGAACTCCCGGGTCAGCCGGCGCGCGCCGAGGGGCAGCGAGGCCACGTAGTCCGGCAGCCGTCCGCGTCCGAAGGCGACCTCCAGCGAGCCGCCGCCGATGTCGAACAGGGCCAGCGGCCCGGCCCGCCAGCCCATCCACCGTCGGGCGCCGAGGAAGGTGAGTTCGGCCTCCACCTCTCCGGGCAGCGTGCACAGCCGTACGCCGGTCTCCTCGCCGATCGTCTCCAGCACGTCCAGCCGGTTGGGCGCGCTGCGGACGACCGTCGTGGCGAAGGCGAGGGGCTCCGCCGCCCCCCATCTCCGGGCGGTCCCGGCCGCCTCGGCCACCGCCGTGACAAGCTGCCCCAGCGAGTCTTCGGGGATCACCCCGCTCGGGCCGACCTCCTCAGAGAGTCTCACCTTCCACTTGGCGGTGTGGACCGGCAACGGCACACCGTCCTCCGCGTCCACCACGACCAGCCGGACCGCATTCGACCCCACGTCCATCACACTCATCCGCATGTGACTCTGAGTACCCAACTGGCCTGAGCTCAGTCACTCTGATTGACCTTGAGGGGACCAGGGAACTCGTGATCCATGACCGTCGATCACGCCCGAGCCCCCGTACTCGAAGCCCTGGCCGACCACCGCAGACAGGGCCGCATCGCTTTCACGCCCCCGGGCCACAAACAGGCCCGGGGCGCCGATCCACTGGTGCGTGAGGTGCTGGGCGACGCCGTCTTTCACGGCGACCTCCTCGCCTCCGGGAGCCTCGACGACCGTCTAGGCCGCGGCCAGGTCCTCGAACGGGCCGAGCGGCTGATGGCCGACGCCGTGCACGCGTCGCACACCTTCTTCTCCACGTGCGGCAGCTCCCTGTCGGTCAAGGCGGCGATGCTCTCGGCCGCGGGCCCGCACGAGAAACTGCTCATCGGGCGCGACGCGCACAAGTCCGTCGTATCGGCGCTGGTCCTCTCCGGGATCCGGCCGGTCTGGGTCGATCCCTCCTGGGACCCCGAGCGGCATCTGGCACACCCTCCAACGGCCGAGGCCTACGCCGAGGCGTTCACCGCCCATCCCGACGCGAAGGGCGCCCTGGTCACCAGCCCCACTCCGTACGGCAGCTGCGCCGACCTGCGGGGCATCGCGGATGTCTGCCACCGCCGCTCCCGGCCGCTCATCGTGGACGAGGCCTGGGGCGCGCATCTGCCGTTCCACCCCGACCTGCCGTCCTGGGCGATGGACGCGGGCGCCGACATCTGTGTGACCAGCATCCACAAGATGGGCAGCGGCCTGGAGCAGGGTTCCGTCTTCCATCTCCAGGGCGAGCTGATCGACCCGACGGTGCTGAAGTCCCGGGCGGACCTGTTCGGCACCACGAGCCCGTCCGTGCTCATCTACGCCGGCCTCGACGGCTGGCGCCGCCAGATGGCTCTGCGCGGCAAGGAGCTGATGGGGGCCGCCCTGGATCTGGCGGCCGACGTCCGGGCCGCGATCGAGGAGATCGACGGGCTGCATGTGAACGACCGCGACGACTTCTGCGGGCCCGCCGCCGACTTCGACCCGCTGCCGGTCGTCATCGACGTGAGCGGGTTGGGCACCTCGGGATTCCGGGCCGCGGACTGGCTGCGCGAGCACCGCTCGGTCGAGGCTCACCTGGCCGACCACCGCCGCATCAGCACCCAGCTCACCCACGCCGACGACCGGGAGACGACGGACGAACTCCTGGCCTCCCTACGCGCCCTGGCCCACGCCGCTCCCGGACTGCGTCCGGTACCGGAGGTGGAGGTCCCCTCCCCCACCGCGCTGCGGCTTGCCCAGGTCGATCTGCCCCGCGACGCCTACTTCGGGCCCACTGTCGACGTGCCGGTGGCCGAGGCGGCGGGGCGCGTGGCGGCCGAGATGCTGACGCCGTACCCACCGGGCATCCCCGCGGCCCTGCCCGGCGAACGTCTCACCGAGCCGGTGCTGCGCTATCTGCGCACCGGGAAGACGGCCGGGATGAACCTGCCGGACGCCGCGGACCCCGGCCTCGACACCGTGCGGGTCGTGCGGGACACGGCCCGCTAGTCCGCCGGGCAACAAATCCCAACAAAGAAACCGGGCAACAGACCCCGACAAAGAAAGTGAGCAACCATGCGTATCGCATTTCTGATGGCGCCCGAGGGCGTCGAGCAGATCGAACTCACCGACCCCTGGAAGGCGGTGACCGACGCGGGCGGCGAGCCCGTCCTCGTGTCGACGGAGCCGGGCCGCATCCAGGCCTTCGACCATCTCGACAAGGCCGACACGTTTCCCGTGGACAAGGTCGTCGGCGAGGTGTCGCCCGATTCCTTCGACGGCCTCGTCCTTCCGGGCGGCGTGGCCAATCCTGACGCGCTGCGCCTCGACGAGGGGGCCGTGTCCTTCGTACGCGGCTTCTTCGACACCGGCCGTCCGGTGGCCGCGATCTGCCACGCCCCGTGGATCCTCGTCGAGGCGGACGTCGTGTCGGGACGGGGGCTCACCTCGTTCCCGAGCGTCCGTACGGACATCCGCAACGCGGGCGGCACCTGGGTCGACGAGCAGGTGAAGGTATGCCACGACGGACCCAACACGCTGATCACCAGCCGCAAGCCGGACGACCTGAAGGCGTTCTGCGACGCGTTCATGAAGGAGTTCGCGAAGTCGGCCGCTTCCGGCGGCTAATCCCTCGGAAGCAGCGGCCCCAGCGGCCCGAGGTCCAGATTCAGGTCCTCGGGCCGCAGGCCGTAGCGCTCGCGCAGCTCGGCCATGCGGTCGTCAAGGAGCATCAGCGTGAGCCCGATGCGCTCCTCCTGGTCCTCGTCGAGCTCCCCGGTGTCGAACCGGCGCACGGCCTGCCGCTCCATGAGCTGGCGCAGCAGTTCCACGACGGTCAGGACGAGCTTGATCAGGTCGCGTTCCACGGTGTCCGGTTCGAGCTCCAAGCGGTTCTTCCCTGCTGCCCGCTCCTGCCCCTGCTCGCGCTCGCGCTCACTCACAGCAACTCCTCGAAGGGCGAGGGAACTTGCTCGTTCACCGAGCTGATGAGCGCGTTCAGGTCGATGCGGACGAGATCGACGTCCGCGATGCGCAGAGTGAGGTCCCCGGAGATGACGACCCCGCCCGCGAGGAGCCGGTCGAGCAGGTCTACCAGGGCGACCTCCCGGCGTTCGATGACGGTCACGGTCCCACCTCCCCCGCCAGGCCGTCGGCCGTGTCGCCCCCTCCGGCCTCCACCTCAGCCTCCACGCCGGCGAAGGAGTACGCGGCCCACGGTCCGGTGAGCTCCACGCGCATGCCGGGATCCTGGCCCTGCACGCCTTCCACCAGTTCCACGAAGGCCTCCGAGTCCGCACGTGACACCAGATAGGCCGCATTGTGTACGTTGCGGCCCGATTCCTTGGAGAGCGCGGAGTTCTGAGGGGCGTGCAGCCGGGCGTCCTCC
This sequence comes from Streptomyces sp. NPDC033180, assembly GCF_055577645.1. Lineage (NCBI taxonomy): Bacteria > Bacillati > Actinomycetota > Actinomycetes > Kitasatosporales > Streptomycetaceae > Streptomyces > Streptomyces sp. NPDC033180. The sequence goes on from NZ_JBVIPU010000009.1 coordinate 51,709, forward strand.
GCCCGCTCGCAGAGCGTGTCGTGCAGCCGGTGCGCGAACTTCTCCGCGCTCTCCCACATCTCTTCGTGCGCCCTGTTGCGCTGTCGCCGCTGGCGCAGGTAATCCCGGCCCGACGCGGGCTTCTCCGGCTCGGCCGCCGGGCGTGCGGCCTGCGCGTCGGAGTAGATCTTGACGCCCCATTCCACGCGGCCGTCGAGCCGGTCGAGCGTGCGCCGGAAGGAGTCCTCCCGCGCCTCCATCATGGCGCGCACCCCGGCGTCGTCACGGAACACGGTCGCCAGCCGCAGCGGCAGCGGCGTGGTTACCGCGGTGAGCGCGTCGATCACGGCCTGGTGGGCACGTGCGGTCGCGCTCAGCCAGTCCAGGTCCTCCAGATGGCGCCGGAGCGATTCCTCGGCGAAGTCCCGCTCCTGCACGGTGCCGACCACCGCGATCAGGCCGTGGTGGGACAGCTGACCGGGGGGCACGCCGTCCACTCCGGTCACCTGCGCCTGGAGCGCCGCGTCGAAGGGCCGGCAGATCGCGTAGACGTACCGCAGTCCACTCATGTGCTTTCCTCCGCCTTGCTCTGCGCTGTCTTGCTCTGCTCCGTCTTGCTCTGCGCTGTCTTGCTCTGCTCCGACTTGTCGCTCCTCGTCCTGCCTCGCTCCGCCTCGCCCGTCCTGCCCTGCTCCAGTTCGGCGACATGGGCACGCAACTCGGCGTTCTCACGCGTGAGTTCGTCGCGACGCGCCCGGGTGGACAGCGCGGGGTCGTCCTCCCACCAGTCGATCCCCATCTCCTTCGCCTTGTCGACGGAGGCGACGATCAGCCGCAGCTTGATGGTGAGCAGTTCGATGTCGAGCAGGTTGATCCGGATGTCACCGGCGATCACGATCCCCTTGTCGAGCACGCGCTCCAGGATGTCGGCGAGGTTCGCACCGCCGCCCTGTCCATACGGCTCCGGCATCCGGCTGGGCATGGTCATCGGCGACTCCCGCTCGTCGCGGGCTCTTCTTCGTACTTCTCGTCCTCTACTCCCTCGTCATCCTCGTCATACTTCGCCTCGCCCTCGTCCTCGTCCTCCTCGAACTTCGCTTCGTCCTCGCCCTCGTCTTCCTCGTCCTCGTAGGACTCCTCGGGCTGCTCCTCTTCGTCCTCGTAGGACTCTTCAGGCTGCCCCTCGTCATCGCGCTCGTACTCGTCCTCCGCGACGTCCTCCGCTTCGCCCTCGGCCTGCTCCTGCTCCTCCGCGAGCGCGTCCTCGTGGCTGTGGACGACTTCGCCGTCGCGGATCTCACCGCGCCAGCCGTCCTCCGCCTCACCCTTGATGGTGATGAACCGCGCGAAGTTCTTCAGGTCGAGCCGGGCCCGGCGGCCCTGAGCGCGCCAGATGTTGCCCGTCTTCTCGAAGAGACCCTGCGGGTAGTACTCCAGGACCAGCAGGACGCGCGTGAGGTTCTCGGCCAGCGAGTGGAAGGAGACGACACCCTTCGTCGTGCCCTTCGCACCCTCCGAGGTCCACGCGATCCGGTCGTCCGCGACCTGTTCGGTGGTGTGTGCCTTCCAACTCCGGTTGGACCAGAAGACCTTGGCCTGCCAGTCGGAGGTGGTGTCGTCGGCGCGGTTCGCGCTCTTGACGCCCTTGGCGAAGGTGCTGAAATCCTGGTACTGGGTCCACTGGTCGTACGCCGTGCGCAGCGGCACGCCCACGTCGATGAACTCCATGATGACCGTGGGCTTCTTGCCTGCCCCGCCCTTGCGGCGGCCCTTGCCTCCGGTCATGTTCTTGAAGGCACCGATCACACTGTCCTTGGCCCGGCCTGCGCCGACCTCCACGGCGGACCGCAGCGGCCCCTTACCCTCGGCCATCTTGCGGCCGCCGTCGAGGGCGAGCTTGGCGAAGCCAGGACTGTTGCCCTCGGCGATGTCGTTGAGCTTGCCCGTCGTCTCGCCGAGCTTGTGGCCCACACCGACGAGCAGCCGCTGGGCCTGGGCGCCGAGATACTCCTGGACCTCTGCCTTCAGCCGGTCGGCGGCCTCGCTCTGCGCGATGCCGGCGAGCGGATTGTCCTTCGCCTTGTCCGTCCCGGACTTCAGGGTGTCACTCATCGCGGCCCCCCTCCTTCGGCAGCCGGGCCCCGGTGGCGCGGCGCGCGGAGCTCTTCGCCGCGGCCCGGGCGGGGGCCTTCTTCGCCGCCTTCTTCGCAGGGCTCTTCTGCGCCGCCGTCTTCCTTGCGGTGCTCTTCTTGGCCGCCGCCTTCTTCGGGGCGGCCTTCTTCGCGGGAGCCTGCTTCCTCGACCGCGGCCTTTCGTCGGGCTCCTCCTCGGACTCCTCGTCCACGGACTCCTCACGGTCCCGCTCGTCCCGACGGCCTTGCTCGTCCTCGTCGTCGTACTCCTCGTACGCGTCGTCGGGCTCTTCCGAGTCCTCATCGCGACCGCGACCCGGCATGTCCGGCTTCACGCCCGCGAGCTGGTCGCGCACATCCGCCGTCCGACCGTGCAGCCGGTCGGCAAGTCCCGAGATCTGCCGCTCGACCAGCGCCCCGGTGGCGGCCTTGCCCACGCCGCGCAGGTCCCCGCGCAGCTGGTCGCCTATCTCCTTGAACTGCGGGTTGTTCTGCAGCTGTTGCGACAGAAGATCGCCCAGGGCACGCGGGCTCAGGTTCATCCGCTTGCCGGCCACCATGGTGCCGACCGCGAACGCCAGCTTCATCTTCTTCGTACGCCCGAGGACGTATCCAGCCCCTACGGCGAGGCCCATTCCCAGTCGATTCATCATGTGGTCCCGTTGTCGGTTCCCGCGCCGCCGCGCAGGCCAATTTCCAGTCGGTCGAGCAACTCGTCCTCCAAGCGGTCGAATTCCTCCTCTCCGAGCTCGCCCGACTCGAGCCGCTGCTCGAGAAGGGCGAGTTCGGACCGGACGGTGGCCGGGTCGTAGTACAGCCGCTCGGCCTCGGCGAGTACCTGGCTCACCGCCCAGAGGCCGCCGCGCACCGGGGCGAACGGCAGCATCAGTACTTCGCCGATCAGACCCATCGGTTACTCGCCGCCCGCCTGCGAGGACGCGGACTCCGCAGTGGCTCCGGTCGGCTCGGAGGGGCCGGGCTCGACGAAGCTGTAGGGCGGCAGCGGGCCGTTGACGCGCAGCTCGATGTGCGGATGACCCTTGCGGACCTCATCGACGGCGGCGAGGAACACCGCGGACGAGTCGCGCTCCACCAGGAACGACAGGTTGGCCAGCCATCCGGTGGACTCGGGGCCCACACTGACGGCGTGCGCGGCAGGCTCCAGAGTGCGGTGCAGTTCCACCGCGTCCTCGGCCTCGCGGGCCTGGAGCGCGGCCACCACCATCTCGCCGAGCTGCAGCTTCTGTTCGTAACTTCCGCCACCCGCCTGGCGGTTGGCCTCGGCCAGTGCCTGCACCTCGGGGTTGTCGGCCATCACGCGGTGCAGGGCGGCCTGCTCCTCGTGGCTCGCCTTGACGTTGTACTCGACCTTGCCGGCCAGCGTCGCGAGCCGCTCGCGGTAGTGCTCGGCGCGTTCGGCGAGCACGCTCGTGACGGACGCGTCGTCCGGGGCGACATTGCCGAACCGCATGGGAAGGACCGGGCCCGCCGCGCCTGCCTCGTTCAGCACGTTCTGGTGGGCCAGCAGGTCGTGGCGCTTGGCGCGCAGCGACTCGGGCGCCTCACTGACGATCGCCGCCAAGTCGCCTTCCTTGACGATGCGCACGGGGCGAGAGGGCTTCCCTACGCCGTCCATGCCTTCGGGCAGTGCCGGGTGTGTACTCGCGGCGATGCCGTAGACGTACGTGCTCATTCCTGCTCCTCCTTCCTGCGCGCGGACGTGCTCTTACGGGCGCGCGGACGGGACTCCGACTGACCCTCTTCACGGGACTGCTTGAACGCGTCGGAAATGGTCTCGGCGGCACCGGACAGCGCGCCCTTGGACTTGCCGCGCGCGCCGGACTCGGTCATCTCGCCCACCAGGTCGGGGAGACCGGGGTCCTTGCGCGGTCCCGCCTCCAAGTCGAGGCGGTTGCACGCCTCGGCGAAGCGCAGATACGTGTCCACGCTGGCTATGACCACACGTACGTCGATCTTCAGGATCTCGATGCCGACGAGCGAGACACGCACGAAGGCGTCAATGACGAGGCCACGGTCGAGAACGAGCTCCAGGACGTCGTAGAGGCCACTGGTGCCGCCCGATCCACCGGATTGCTGTGCAGGGACAACGGTCATGACGACCGGCCCTCCTTATCTGGGGAGTCTGTTGGAAAATCCGCGGAAAACCCGCGCGACGGGTTCGCTACCGGCCGCCGGCCTTCTGACCGTCGGCCCGACCGCGTTCGTAGCGGCGGATGCGCCGGTAGCCAAGGAGCTCGCCCTGCGGGTCGCACTCCACCTGGTAGCTCGCGAGGAGACTCATCGTGTCCGGCACCCGGGTGAGTTCCAGGACCTCGATCTCCAGCGTCCAGCCGTCCTCGGTCTGCTCGAAGGACGACACGGACTCGGCGACCATCCCGGTCAGCTCGGCGAGCTGGGTGCGTGCGGTGCGCAGCACCTCCATGGGGCCCGGGCGGCGCTGCGTCCCGCCGCTTTCCGCGTTTTCGGTTGAACTGCGCGAGTTCTGCGAACTCGCCTTTTTCTTCTCTGGATCCGACGATGTGTTCAATATGGCCACCTCTTCTTCACGAGTGGCCCGTAATTCGTTGGCCAAACATCTCTCTTGAGGTGTCGCGGCTCACTGGCCCCAGCGGTGCGGCACCTCGGGCTCCGTGCCCCCCGGGTGCGTCGCGTCCACGGTCGGCGGCACGGTCGGCGGTGCGGGCGCCTGCGGTGTCACGGGCGGAGGGGCCATGGATGGCTCCCGGTCCACGGAAGGACGGGCCGCGCCGCGCAACAGGAAGGCCACGACACCGAGGACCACCGCGGTGATCAGCGCGGCCGCCCAGTCGGGCAGCCCCAGAGCCAGCGCGAGGCCGAGAGCGAGCGCAAGCGCGGCGCCCGCGTAGAGGCCGACGGCCCCCGCACCGGCGTACAGCGCGGCCTTGCGGCGCTGCTTGCGCGTCTGCTCCTTCAGCTCGTCGCGTACGGCCTCGCGGGCCGCGTGCGTCAGTTCATCGATGAGTCTCTTGTCCAGATGCTCCAAACGATCCATGGCGCCCGAGTACCCGGCCGCCGGGACGCGTAACGCTCCGCTCCGGCCTGCGTTCGCCGTGCCGGGTCGCTTGTTCAAAAGCGTGACCGATCTGCAGAACCCGTAGGTCGCCGCGGTGCGGCCCGACGATCTGCAGCCCGACCGGCAGTCCGCCGGGGGTGAATCCGGCGGGCACGGACAGGGCCGGGCTGCCGGTCGCGGACACCAGGTACGCCGAGCGCATCCAGTCCAGATAGTCCGCCATGGGCACCCCGTCGACCTTGTCCGGATACTCCAAATCAATGGGGAACGGGGGGACTTGACTGGTGGGCAGGACCAGCGCGTCGTACCGCTCGAAGAACTCCCGCACCCGGTGGAACAGTTGACCGTGCAGCACGGTGGCCCGCTCCAGGTCGATGCCGGTGAGTGTGCTCCCTTGTCGTATATTCCGGACCAGGCTGGGTTTGATCCGTTCGGTCGCGGTCTTCAGCAGGCCGCCGAGCGCCAGATGGAACTGCCAGGCGCGGAAGGTGCGGAACACCTCGTCGGCGCCGGACAGATCGGGGCACGCTTCCTCGACCGCGCACCCCATGTCGGCGAAGGCCGTGACCGCGGGCGCGAGCACGTCCCTGACCTCACGGTCGACCGGCACCGCCCCTCCCAGGTCCGGCGACCAGGCGATCCGCAGCCTTCCCAAGTCCCGGTCAAGCGACCCACCGAACGCGCTTCCCGGCGTCTCGAGGGCGATCGGTGAGCGCGGGTCGGGCCCGGCGACGACGGACAGCAGCAGGGCCGCGTCGGCGACCGTGCGGGCCATCGGCCCCTGCACGGTCATCGTCGACCAGGGCGCGGTGTCCGGCCAGCTCGGCACCCGGCCCGGCGAGGGGCGCAGGCCCACCACGTTGCAGAACGACGCCGGGTTGCGCAGCGAACCGCCCATGTCGCTGCCGTCGGCCAGAGGATGCATGCCGCACGCGAGCGCCGCCGCCGCTCCCCCGCTGCTGCCGCCCGCCGACCGCTGAGGGTCGTACGGATTGCGGGTGGCCCCGAAGAGCGGGTTGACGGTGTGCGAACCGGCGGCGAACTCGGGCACGTTGGTCTTACCGATGGTGATCGCCCCGGCGGCGCGGATGCGTTCGACGATCAACTCGTCCCTGTCCGGGACGTTGCCGGCGAGGAGCGGCGTCCCATAGGTGGTCCGGACGCCGCGGGTGTCGTGGGTGTCCTTGTGGGCGACGGGCAACCCGTGCAGCGGGCCGAGCGGCTCGCCGCGCGCGGCGGCCTCGTCGGCGGTGCGCGCCTCGTCGAGGGCGCGCTCCGCCACCAGGGTCACCACCGCGTTCACGGAACCGTTGACCTGCTCGATCCGCTCCAGGTGCGCCTGGACGACCTCGCGGGCCGACAGCTCCCGGGTGCGGATTCCGGCGGCGAGTTCACGGGCGGTGAGGTGGACGAGCTGGGCTTCGGGGCTCATTGGACGACACCTTCGGCTCGGGATGGGAGATCACGACGATGCGGAGCATGCCCACGTCGTCGCGCCATCTCACCCGAACGTTACGTACGTCCTGTACATTTTTTACAGGAGCCTTGGGGAGCAGCCGACCCCGGCAGAGGAGAGACGTGCCATGAACCGACCGTTCGCCCGCTATGTCCTGCCCGAGTTCACCGAGCGCACCAGCACGGGGCAGCGGACCCTCGACCCGTACTCGAAGCTCCTCGAGGAGCGCATCGTCTTCCTGGGGACGCCGATCGACGACACGTCGGCCAACGACGTGATGGCACAGTTCATGCACCTCGAATATCTGGCGCCCGACCGCGACATCGCGCTCTACATCAACTCCCCCGGCGGCTCGTTCAGCGCGATGACCGCGATCTACGACACGATCCGGTTCGTCTCCTGCGACGTGGAGACGACGTGCCTGGGGCAGGCAGCGTCGTCGGCCGCCGTCCTGCTGGCCGCGGGGACGCCCGGCAAGCGGTTCGCGCTGCCCGGCGCCCGGGTGCTGATCCACCAGCCCTCGCTCGCCGAGCCGGTCCACGGCCAGACCTCCGACCTGGCGATCCAAGCCGACGAACTCCTGCGCACCCGCGCGCAACTGGAGAGGCTGCTCGTCCAACACACGGGCCAGAGCGCGGAACGCGTCTCGGCCGACATCGAACGGGACAAGATCCTCAGCGCGACCGAGGCAGTTGACTACGGCCTGGTGGACCGGATCATCGCGAGCCGCAAGTCGTCCCTCCGCACCCCGGGCGCGGGGTGAAGCGCCGATGCTGCCACCCGAACTTCCTCCGCTGCCCGCGCTCACCCGCGCCGAGGGCGAGTTGATCGACCGGTACCTCGAAGTGATCGACCTGGTGGGCCGGATCAACCCCGCCCGCGCCTCGGACACCTACGGCGGGCTGCGCGCCGCCCAGGCCCTGGTCGGCAGCGCGACCGCCCTGCGGGACGCGCTGACGCTCATGCACCAGCGGGGAGAGAGCGCCGTGCACGCAGCGACGTTGGCACGGGCTCTGCGGGTCCTCGACGGGGAGCGGCGGGCCGGGCGGGTCACCGTTCCGCCTCCGACAGCGTCCTGAGCACCCGTCATCCAGCGGCCCGGAGTCCGATGCGTCCCGGGCCGATCTCAAACGAACCAAACGGGCTACCTCGTTCGGCGTAGACAATCGTCGTTATTCGGGCCGTCTGCAGTTGCGTCAGATGTGTACGCGGGGGCCGGAATTACTTGTTCCGGTGCTGGTCGAACGATCGTCGGGTGCCGTTCCCGGACCCCGAATCCGACCTTGTCCACCCGAACGGTTCAGCCGTGAGGAGCCTCACAAAACGCCGTTTCGGCTCGGAATTCGCGCCCTTGACGGGTCAAGATCCCTTTCGACGACAAGCCCCCGCCGCAGCGGCGGGGCGGTCCGGGCGGACGCCGAGTCCTGCCGCCGCCCGGATGACCGGTCGACATCGGTGCATTGGCAGGAGTGGAGGACCCAGGCATGACGGGTCGGTCCGGAAAGTCCGGACGCAGGCCCTTGGGGTGAAGCCGCACATCGCGGCCGGGCAACTTTGTCAGCCCGAATCCGACAGGTCATCCTTCACAGGCGGTTGACGAAGGGTTGCGCATGACCGCGCTGAATCATGTTCCGTCGCTGCTCACCAGGGCCGGTTCCGTATCGGCCCTCACGCTCGCCGTCGTAGGCGGCACGCTCGTGGCCCCAGGGCTCACGTCGGAGGCAGAGGCGGCGACTCACGGGACGAAGGCGCTCAAGATCGCCGCCTCCAAGAAAGGCTCCCCGTACGGCTACGGAGCGACGGGGCCGAACCGGTTCGACTGCTCGGGCCTGACCCAGTACTCGTTCAAGCGCGCGGGCAAGAAACTGCCGCGCACCGCCGGACAGCAGTACAACAAGACCCGCCATGTCTCCGCGTCCAACCGCACCCGCGGTGACCTGGTCTTCTTCCACTCCGGCCGGAACGTCTACCACGTCGGCATTTACGCCGGCAAGGGCCGGATCTGGCACGCTCCCAAGTCGAACACCGTGGTGCGGCTCGAGAAGATCTGGACGAAGAGCGTCTCCTACGGCCGGGTGCGCTGATGGCCCGTCACTGACCGCCGGTCACCGGCCCGTCCGGGGGCGGTGGCGGCGGCCGCACGGCCGCCCGCCACCGCTCGCCCGGCCCTCCGCTCGGCGTGCCCGCCAGGCGTGGGGCACCTCGACGCGGATACTCGTGCGCCATGGCCGAAAACAACAGTCCCTCCACCGCAGGCGAGCCGCCACGCAACGAGACGCGCTTCGAACGCGCCGATCGCAACTTCGCGGAGATCCTCCAGGAACTGCGGGTCACGCAGGCCGGGGTGCAGATCCTCTTCGCGTTCCTGCTGACGCTCGCTTTCACCGAGCGCTTCCCCTCGCTCGACACGGTGCAGCGCGCCACCTACGTGACCACGCTGCTGCTCGCCGTCCTCGCCGCGGCGTTGTTCACCGCTCCGGCCGCCGTGCACAGGTCGCTGTTCGGGCAGCGCGCCAAGCCGCTGATCGTGCGGGTGTCGTCCCGCCTCGCCGGCGTCGGTCTGGGGGTCCTGGTGTTCGCGGTCTCCGGCGCCGTGCTGCTGGTCGTCGACGTGGCGGTGGGCAGGACCGGAGGGATCATCGCGAGCGCGGGCACGCTGGTGGTGTGCGCCGGCCTGTGGGGCCTGCTCCCCCTCCTGGTGCGCGGCGCGGCGGACAAGGGCGAGGACGGGAGTGGGGGCGACGAGGGCACGGAATCGGACACGTCGCGCGGCGTCAGGCCAGCAGGGCCTCGGTGAGGAGCACCAGGCCGAGCACGCTGAGCGCGACGCCCGTGCCGCCCTCGATGGCACGGGCCGTGCGCGGCCTGCGCAGCCACCGCCCGAGCCGGTCGACCAGGAGGGCGACGACCGGGAACCACACCAGGGCGAGGGCCACGATGATGGACGCGAGCAGCAGGGTCCTCGGCATCGCGGGGCTGCCCGCGGGCACGAACTGGGGCAGCACGCTGAGGAAGGTGATGGGCGCCTTGGGGTTGAGGGCGTTGGTGAAGAAGCCCTGCCGCAGGCTGCCCCCGGCCGCCGCCTGCTCCGCGCCGTCCCGCGCACCGAAGCTCTCGAGCGGACGCGCCGCCGACCGCAGCGCGCGGTAGCCGAGGTACAGCACGTAGGCCCCACCCGCGGCCTGCAACGCCCGGAACAGCGTGGGAACCGCCGCGAGGACCGCCGCGACCCCGGCCACCGCGAGCGCCGTGTGCACCAGGAGCCCGCCCGCGACACCGACCGCGCAGATGACCCCGGCACGGCGGGAGGCGAGGGCGTTGCGCACCACGACGGCGAAGTCGGCGCCCGGCATGGCGACCATGCCCGCGGCGACCCCGGTGAAGGCGACCAGTTGTGCGTCCATGGCTTCCAGCCTGCCGTTCTTCTGCCTTCAGCAGGTATGTGCAATATCCTGGGTCTGCCTTAAGCAGGCCTTTAGCCCCACGACGACGGACCGCTCCAGCGCCCGTCGGCTCCTGTACCGGGAGAGACCATGTACGACCCGACGCGGCTCGCCGCACTGGTGGCGGTCTCCGAGGCCGGGTCGATCACCCGCGCAGCCGAGCGCCTCGGCTACACCGTGCCCGCCCTCTCCCAGCAGCTGGCCAAGCTCGAGCGGGAGGCGGGCACCGCGCTCCTGGTCCGGCATCACCGCGGGGCGCGTCTGACCGGCGCGGGTGAGCTGCTGCTCGCGCGGGCCCGCCGGGTCCTGGACGAGATGGAGCAGGCCCGGCACGAACTGGCCCGTCTCGCGGGTCTTTCCGGCGGCAGGCTGCGCGTGGGCACCTTCACCACCGCCGGGATCCATCTGGTGCCGCCCGCGCTGACGGCGTTCCGCCGCGCACATCCGGACATCGATCTGACGGTACGGGGCTATGAACCGCCGCTCGGCGTCGCGGCCGTGGCGGCGGGCGAGGTCGACCTCGCCCTCACGCATACGTACGAGCCTGCGGATCCGGTGCCGCTGCCCGCGTCCGTGACGGCGGAGCCGATCCTGGTGGAGGAACTGGTCCTGGTGACCGCGCCTGGGCACGCACTCGCGAACTCCCCCTCACGGCTGCCCCTGACCGAACTCGCCGGGCAGCCGCTCATCAGCATGGCGCCGACGCATCCGCCCCGGCAGGGCGTGGAGTCCGCGCTGGCGCGGGCCGGCGCGACGCCCGCGGTCCTGGTCGAGACTCCGGGCTACGCGCTGGTGTGCGCGCTGGTCAGCGCCGGGCTCGGCGTCGCCGTCGTACCGGAGATGGTGGCGCGGACGGCTGCGACGCCGGTGGGGATGCGGCCGCTGGAGCCGGGCAGCCTGCGCCGCACGATCTCCGTCGTCCACCGCACCGACGAGTCGCATCCGGCGGCGGACACCTTCCGGGCCCTGCTCCGGGGGGCCTTCGGACGCTCAGCGGGGTGAGGGCGAGGCCGAGGGTGCCGTTGCCTCACCGCGGACCGGCGCGGTCCACGGCAGCGCGATCCAGACCGTCTTGCCGCCCTCCGCTGTGGGGGTGACCGACAGCCTGCCGCCGCACTCCGTGGTGAGCCAGCGGATGATCACCAGGCCGCGGCCGTTGTCCTGCTGGACGGCCGCGGGCAGCCGCTTGGGGTAGCGCGGGTGGCTGTCGGTGACGCCGATGCGCAGCTGTTCGTCCCGGTCGAGCTCGATGTCCACCCGGAAGGTGGGCGACTGGCCCCGGGTGTGCTGGACGGCGTTCGTGGCGAGTTCGGAGACGATGAGCCGGACCGTGTCGGCCGCTTCGGTCTCGCCCGGCAGGCCCCACTCGGCAAGGACGCTCAAGACGTATTTCCGGGCCGCGGAGACCGAGGCAGGATCGCTCGGCAGGGTGACGGATGCTTCCTGAAGGTCTGCCATGGCGACGTTGTCCCTTTCCCACCGGGCTCGGCTCCGACTCGTAGCGGAAGTAACGAGGACAGTCCCGGAATGGTGCTTCGCGCCAGCCTGCCACTCTTGGGCCCCTCACAGGTGGCCATCCACCAGGATGTGCATATATCTGTCGCTCGAAGCGGTGAACTCTGCTACGAGAGACCGTATTTGGGCGCGAGGTCGGCGCTTCCTCTACTGTCGCCCCTGAGCGGCCCTGGGAAGGCCGAATAGGAACGCTCCGTCGGGAAGGAGACGGACATGCGGTACGGTCCCGCGGTGCGCCGTCGGAAACTCGGCGCCGAACTGCGCGCGCTGCGCGCGCACGCCGGGCTCACCAGTGGCCAGGCGGCGGACCGGGTCGGGTGGCATCAGTCGAAGGTCAGCCGGATCGAGACGGGGCGTAGCAGCGTCAAGGCGGCCGACGTAGGACTGCTGCTCGATGCGTACGAGGTGCGGGACCCCCAACTCCGCCAGTTGCTGGTGGCATTGGCGGGCTCGGACGACGACGTTGGTCGCCGCCACTGGTGGCACGCCTATCGCGAGCTGCTGCCGCCCGCCTACCGCGACTTCATCAGTCTGGAGTCACAGGCCTGTCGGATGCGCACCCTGGAGACCACCGTCGTGCCGGGCCTGTTGCAGACGCCGGACTACGCGCGTGCGGTGACGCGGGCCGCGCTCGACGGACTGCCGGACGAGCAGGTGGACACGCTGGTGGAGGTGCGTCTGGCCCGTCAGGACGTGCTGCGCACGGCTCCCCCGCTGCGATTGAGCGTGATCCTTGACGAGGCGGTGCTGCACCGGCCGGTGGGCGGCAGCCAGGTGCTCGCTGGTCAGTTGAAGCGGTTACTGGAAGCCGGACAGTTGCCCCATGTACGACTTCAGGTGCTGCCATTCGCCGCCGGAGAGCATGTGGGACTCATCGGGTCTTTCGTTATCTTCTCATTTCCGAACATTGCTGATCTGGATGTGGTTGTTCTCGACCACTTGACGAGTAGCCTCTACCTCGAACGGAAAGAAGACCTCCAGGCATACACGGAGGCCTTCAACTCCCTTCAGGGAAAGGCGCTTTCACCCGAGGAATCAACGGAACACATCGCCGGGATACGTGACGGCGCGTAAGGGGGCACCATGACTGCACTGCCTCGGCACGTACCTTCCAGCACCTCTCTGCACGACGCACGGTGGTACCGCAGCAGCCGCAGCAACGGCATGAACAACTGCGTGGAGACAGCCTCGCTCGCTTCAGGGCCGAAGCAGGGGCTGCTCGCCGTGCGCGACTCGAAGAACACGGCAGGGCCCGCCCTGCTCTTCTCACCCGCGACATGGGAGGCCTTCGTCCACGGCCTCCGGTGACTACCGGGGTGCGGCGCGGCTGATCACTCGTACGGCATCGGCGATCTGCGCGTCGGTGAGATCCGCCCGGGCGGTCAGCCGCAGCCGCGAGATGCCGTCGGGAACCGACGGCGGACGGAAGCAGCCGACGGCGAGGCCCGCGCCCCGGCAGTCGGCGGCCCAGCGCACGGCCGCTTCCGGCGAGGGCGCCCGCACGGAGACGACGGCGGCGTCGGGGCGTACCGCCGAGAGACCTTCCGCCGTGAGGCGTTGATGCAGCTCGGCCGCGACCGCGCGTGCCCGCGCGGCACGCTCCGGCTCCCCGCGAAGCAGCCGCAGGGCCGCGAGGGCCGCGCCCGCGGCGGCGGGAGCGAGCCCCGTGTCGAAGATGAAGGTCCGGGCCGCGTTGACCAGATGGTCGATGACCTTGGCGGGCCCGAGGACGGCGCCGCCCTGGCTGCCGAAGGACTTCGACAGGGTGACCGTGGCCACCGTGTGAGCCGTGCCCGCGAGGCCGGCGGCCTGCGGGGCGCCGCGTCCCCCGTCGCCGAGCACGCCGAGCCCATGGGCGTCGTCGACGATGAGACCGGCACCGAACTCACCGCAGACGGAACTGAGTTCGGTCAGTGAAGCCGCGTCGCCGTCGACCGAGAAGACCGTGTCCGACACGACGACAGAGGGTCCCGTGTGGCCGTCCAGTGTCTTGCGCACCGCTTCGGGATCGGCGTGCGGCACCACCTGCGTCGTACCGCGTGCCAGACGGCAGCCGTCGATCAGCGAGGCGTGGTTGCCCGCGTCCGAGACGATCAGCGATCCGTACGGGGCGAGAGCGGTGACGGCGGCGAGGTTCGCGGCGTATCCGGAGGAAAGGACCAGCGCGGCCTCGAAGCCGCAGAACTCGGCGAGCTCGCGCTCGAGTTCCGCGTGCAGTTCGGTGGAGCCGGTCACCAGGCGCGAACCGGTGGCTCCACCGCCCCAGCGCCGGGCCGCCGTTGCCGCGGCCTCGGTGATCGCGGGGTGCCTGGCAAGACCCAGGTAGTCGTTGCTCGCCAGGTCGAGGAGGCCGCCGGCGTCGGCGGGGCGGGGGCGCAGGGTGCGGACGAGTCCGGCCCGTGCGCGCAGGCTCGCCTGCTCGTCGATCCAGTCGAACGGCGAGCTCGCCATGGGGTCCCTCCGGGTCGTCAGCACTGGCCGGTTTGTAGACAGTGCACAGACCCTAGCCGCCCGGCCACCGGGCCAGGATGTGGCAATACCCACACCTCTCAGCGTGTCTGTTGTGCGAAGTCTCCTTGGAAAGCGAGGCTCAGTTGCGTAAGGATCAGCGCCATGGATCTGCTGAACATGCTGGTGGACAAGGGGCTTCGGCGCGAGCTGCCGACCCGTGAAGAGGCGCTGGCCGTGCTGGCCACCTCCGACGACGAGCTTCTCGACGTGGTTTCCGCCGCCGGGAAGGTACGGCGCCAGTGGTTCGGGCGCCGGGTGAAACTCAACTATCTGGTCAACCTCAAGTCGGGGCTCTGCCCGGAGGACTGCTCGTACTGTTCGCAGCGCCTCGGCTCGACGGCCGGCATCCTCAAGTACACCTGGCTCAAGCCCGACGAGGCCTCGCAGGCCGCCGCGGCCGGTGTCGCGGGCGGTGCCAAGCGGGTCTGCCTGGTCGCCAGCGGGCGCGGTCCGACCGACCGTGACGTCGACCGGGTCTCGCAGACCATCGAGGCGATCAAGGACCGACACGAAGGCGTCGAGGTGTGCGCGTGCCTCGGACTGCTCTCCGCGGGCCAGGCGGACAAACTGCGCACGGCGGGCGCGGACGCGTACAACCACAACCTCAACACGTCCGAGGGGACGTACGGCGAGATCACCACCACCCACACGTACGCCGACCGCGTGGACACCGTGCAGCAGGCGCAGGCCGCGGGCCTCTCCGCCTGTTCGGGTCTTATCGCGGGCATGGGCGAGAGCGACGAGGACCTGGTGGACGTGGTCTACGCGCTGCGCGACCTCGACCCCGACTCGGTGCCGGTCAACTTCCTGATCCCCTTCGAGGGCACCCCGCTCGCCAAGGAGTGGAACCTCACCCCGCAGCGCTGCCTGCGCATCCTGGCGATGGTCCGCTTCGTCTGCCCCGACGTGGAGGTCCGCATCGCGGGCGGCCGCGAGGTGCACCTGCGCACGATGCAGCCCCTGGCGCTGCACCTCGCCAACTCGATCTTCCTGGGCGACTACCTGACCAGTGAGGGCCAGGCCGGCAAGACCGACCTTGAGATGATCGCGGACGCCGGTTTCGAGGTCGAGGGCACGGACACGGTGACGCTTCCGGAGCACCGCGCGGACGCGTTGGCGGCGGCCGGCTGCGGGTCGCACGGCGATGCCGGGGGCGGCTGCGGGCCGTGCGGTTCGTCCGAGCCGGCGCCGGTCGAGGCCGCGGAGGGTGAGACGTCCGAGGCACGCACGGACCTGGTGGCGGTACGCCGCCGGGGCGCGGGAACGGATCTGGCGCCCAATGCCTGACCTCTCCGTGCCCGAGCTGCTCGACCTGGACCGCCGTCATGTGTGGCATCCGTACGGCCCCATGCCCGGCCGCCAGGAGCCCCTGGTCATCGAGTCGGCGAGCGGTGTGCGGCTGCGACTCGCGGGCGACCGGGGCGAGTTGGTCGACGGGATGTCGTCCTGGTGGTCGGCGATCCACGGCTACAACCACCCTGTGCTCAACGACGCGGTGCGCGGGCAGCTGGACCGGATGAGCCATGTCATGTTCGGCGGGCTCACCCATGAGCCCGCCGTCCGTCTGGCGAAGCGCCTTGTCGACATAGCGCCGGAGGGGCTCGAGCATGTCTTCCTCGCGGACTCCGGTTCGGTGTCGGTCGAGGTCGCGGTCAAGATGTGCCTGCAGCACTGGCGCTCGCTCGGCCGCCCGGCCAAGCGGCGGATGATGACCTGGCGGGGCGGCTACCACGGGGACACCTGGCAGCCCATGTCGGTGTGCGACCCCGAGGGCGGTATGCACGAGCTCTGGCAGGGGGCGCTGCCCGAGCAGGTGTTCGCGGACGCGCCGCCCGCGGGCTTCGAGGCGTACGACGACGCGTACGCGGACCACCTGCGGGAGATGATCGGGCGCCACGCCGACGAGCTTGCCGCCGTGATCGTGGAGCCCGTGGTGCAGGGCGCGGGCGGTATGCGGTTCCACTCCCCCGCGTATCTGCGCGTGTTGCGGGAGGCCTGCGACGAGCACGACGTGCTGCTCGTGTTCGACGAGATCGCCACGGGGTTCGGCCGCACGGGTGCGCTGTTCGCCGCCGACCACGCCGGGGTCACGCCCGATGTGATGTGCCTGGGCAAGGCGCTGACCGGCGGCTATCTGACGCTGGCGGCGACGCTGTGCACATCGCGGGTCGCGGACGGAATCTCGCGGGGCGAGGTGCCGGTCCTGGCCCACGGCCCGACGTTCATGGGCAATCCGCTGGCCACCGCGGTGGCCGCCGCCTCGATCGAGCTGCTCCTCGGGCAGGACTGGCAGACCGAGGTCAAACGCATCGAGGCGGGCCTGCGCGCCACGCTGGCCGAGGCGGCTGACCTGCCGGGCGTCCGTGACGTACGCGTGCTCGGCGCGATCGGCGTCGTACAGCTTGACCACGACGTGGACATGGCGGCGGCGACCCGCGCCGCGACCCGCGAGGGGGTGTGGGTGCGGCCGTTCCGCGACCTCATCTACACGATGCCGCCGTTCATCACGAGCGACGACGACGTGGCACGGATCGGGCGCGCGGTGTGCGCGGCGGCGAAGGAGGGCTGAGATGACGGTCATGGTGGTGTCCGGGACGGGCACCGAGATCGGCAAGACGGTGACGACGGCGGCGGTGGCCGCCCTCGCCCTTGCCTCGGGGCGCAGCGTCGCGATGCTCAAGCCCGCGCAGACGGGGGTGGCGCCCGGCGAGCCGGGCGACGCGGAAGAGGTGACGCGGCTGGCAGGCCACGAGATCACCACCCTCGAACTCGCCCGCTTCCCCGAGCCGTTGGCGCCGAACACCGCGGCACGGCGGGCGGGCATGGCACCGGTGCGCCCGTACGAAGTGGCCGACGCGGCACAGAAGTTGGCGACGGAGCACGACCTGGTCCTGATCGAGGGCGCGGGCGGCCTGCTCGTCCGCTACGACGACGAGGGCGCCACCCTCGCCGACGCCGCCCGCCTCCTCGAGGCCCCGGTCCTGGTGGTCGCGTCGGCGGGCCTCGGCACGCTGAACTCGACGGCGCTCACGGCGGAGGCACTGCGGGCCCGTGGCCTGGCCCCTCTGGGCGTCACGGTCGGCAGCTGGCCCGGCGCACCGGACCTGGCGTCACGCTGCAACCTCGCGGACCTGCCGCAGTCAGCGGGCGCACCGCTGCTCGGTGCTGTCCCGCAGGGTGCGGGGTCCCTCACCCGCGCCGACTTCCGCACCCACGCGGCCGGTTGGCTGGCTCCACAGCTGGGCGGCAGCTGGGACGCGGCAACGTTCACCGAGCGGGAGGCGCCCCAGGGCATCGGGGCTACGCGCTGAACTCCGGGGGTGGAGGCAGGGGCCCAGCGGCATCCGAGGGAGGCGGCGCCCCGCCGCGAGGGGGTCGTTCGCGTCGGCATGGGGGAAACCGGTCGCGCCGGGGCACCATTGCGGTATCCGCTCGTCCCGTCGAGGAGGGCCCATGTCACCTCGCTTCGCCAAAGCCGCGTCACGGGACGCGGTGCACCACCCCGTCTTCGCCCGGTTCTACGCCCGCCAGAGCGTGGCCGCCGAGCGCGTCATCGCCACGTACCGCAAGGAGCTGCTCGCCGGGCTTTCCGGGCGGGTGATCGAGGTCGGTGCGGGGAACGGCCTGAACTTCGCGCACTATCCGGCGGCGGTCTCCGAGGTCGTGGCGATCGAACCGGAGCGCATCCTGCGGCAGTTGGCAGCGTCCGCGGCCGTGCGGGCCGACGTGCCGGTCGACGTCGTGCCCGGCGCCGCCGAGGCGCTGCCGGTCAAGAGCGAGGCCTTCGACGGCGCCGTGGCCTCGCTGGTGCTGTGCAGCGTGCACGACGTGCCCCGCGCGCTCGGCGAGCTGCGGCGCGTCCTGCGGCCGGGCGGCGAGCTGCGGTTCTTCGAGCACGGCGTGGCTCCGGGCGCTGCGATGGCGGCCACGCAGCGCGTCCTGGACCGCACAGTCTGGCCCCTCCTCTTCGGCGGCTGTCACGTCGCGCGGGACCCGCTGGGCGCCCTGCGCGCCGCGGGCTTCGAGATCGGCCCGTACCGGCGGCTGTCGGTGCCCCCGCAGGGTCCGCGGCTGCCCTCCTCCTACTGCGTGCTCGGCACCGCACGGCGGCCCGAGAGCGACTGAACCGCCCCGCGCCGACAAGACGGGCAGGCGGGGCTCAGATCAGCTGCGTGAGGTTGACCGCGTTGCCGTCCGGGTCCTTGATGTGCGCGACGCGCTGCCCCCACGGCATGTCGTTGGCCGGCCCGAGCGTCTCACCACCGAGGGAGTCCACCCGCTCGAGGAGGTCGTCCACGGCCTCCACCGCCACGCTCAGCAAAATGCGCTGCGGCGTGTCCAGCGGCACGCTCGCGTCCGAGACCACACCGAGCTCCGAGTCGCCGATGCGCAGGTCCACGAAGAACGCGGGCCCCTCATCCGGAGTCCTCGACACCTCCACGGCCCCGAGCAGCTCCTGGTAGAAACGCAACAGCCGTTCGAGGTCCGGGGTGATGATCATCGGCTGGATGGCGGCAGGCATGGGCGTCCTCCTGGAGTGCGGCTCTCTCCCGCCGAACCTATCCTCGCCGCATGATCAATGGCGCGCACCTCATCATCTACAGCAACGACGCCGAAGCCGACCGGGCCTTCTTCCGGGACGTACTGGACTACCCCCACGTCGACGCGGGCGGCGGCTGGCTGATCTTCAAGCTGCCGCCCGCGGAGGCCGCCGTCCATCCCACGCCGGGGCCCGAGGCGCACGAGCTCTATCTGATGTGCGACGACGTGGCGGAAACGGTGCGGGAACTGACCGCCGGGGGCGTGAAGTTCACCCAGCCGGTCACCGACGCCGGCTGGGGTCTGCTCACCCGCTTCAGGCTGCCGGGCGGCGGCGAGGTGGGCCTGTACGAGCCACGTCACCCGCGGGCCACCGACCTGTGAGTTCCCGCCGGGCGGCGGCTTGCCCGAAGGCTAGCGGCTCCACTTCCGCAGCTCGTCCGCGATGGCCCGCACGCTCGCCCCGTCCTCCTTCACCAGGCGGGCCAGCTCGCGCACCTGCTCGGGGGAGGTGACGACCTTCACGCCGCTGGCGACCAGATAGGCGTAGGCGGCGGACGAGGCGAACAGGGCGTTGGAGCGTTCCAGGGCAGGGATGTGCAGGAGGACCTGGAGCAGGGCGGCGGCCCGGTCGTGCGGGCCCTCGTAGACGGGCACGCCGAAGATCTCCGCCTCGTGCCGGCTGACGGCGGCCACCAGGGCACCCCAGTCGGTGACCTGCGGGTCTCCGGGCGTCTTGTGTTCGGCGATCATCAGAAGCCAGGCAAGATCGATTCTGAGGTTCAAGGGCTCAGCGACGACCCTCGCGCTCAGCACCGAACTCTTCGGCGAAGACGGATTCGTACTGCTTCATGAAATCGGCGGCGGCCTCGACGAAGGTGTGGCCGACCTCGCCGGCGTCCTGCCTGACCAGTTCCTCGATGTAGCGGTTCACGCTCATCCCGCGGGCGAGGGCTCGCTCGCGCGCGGCCCGGGCGGTGCCTTCGTCCACCCGCACGTTCAGCTGGGTCTTCGCCATGCCCTCAAGCTAGCGCCGCGGCGCTAGCACCGGCAAGAGGGTGCGGGAGGGCTCACGAGGGCGCGGGGGCGCACATGAGGAGCCCGTCCAGTGCCCCTTACATGCGTCTTCGGTTCACGACCTTGGAGGGATACCGACGCCCGCCCAGACCCTCTACTCTCGGCAGGATTAAGGGAGTTGGAGCGTCCACGACCCAGGAGGCGGCGTTGTCCACACCTGCTTCGGCATCGGCCACAGGCCTTGCGGAGTCCACCGAGGTAGCCGCACGGGCACGCGGTCTGACCAAGGCGTACGGCTCCGGCGAGACCACCGTGCTCGCCCTCGACGCGGTCGACGTGGACATCGCGCGCGGACGGTTCACGGCCGTCATGGGCCCGTCCGGCTCGGGGAAGTCCACGCTCATGCACCTGCTCGCCGGGCTCGACACGGTCTCCGCGGGTCAGGTGTGGCTCGGCGACACCGAGATCACGGGGCTGAAGGAGCGGGAGCTGACACAGCTGCGGCGCGACCGCATCGGATTCATGTTCCAGTCCTTCAACCTCATCCCCACCCTGAACGCCGCCGAGAACATCACGTTGCCGATGGACATCGCCGGTCAGCGCCCCGACCGCGAGTGGCTTGACCACGTCATCGAGACGCTGGGCCTGCGCGACCGCCTCAAACACCGGCCCGCCCAGCTCTCCGGCGGCCAGCAGCAACGCGTGGCGTGCGCGCGGGCGCTCGCCTCGCGTCCCGAACTGATCTTCGCGGACGAGCCGACCGGCAACCTCGACTCGCGTGCGGGCCTCGAAGTGCTCGGCTTCCTGCGCGAGGCCGTCGACAAGCTGGAGCAGACCGTCGTCATGGTGACCCACGATCCCGGCGCCGCCGCCCATGCCGACCTGGTGCTCTTCCTCGCGGACGGCCGCATCGTCGACGAGATGCCGCGTCCTACGGCGGAGTCGGTCCTCGAACGCCTCAAACGATTCGACGTGATCCACGCGGTGCCCAAGGAGAGCCGTCCCGCGGCCGACGGGGCCGACAGCGGCCAGGGCGCCGACAGCGCGCCGGACCGGGACTGAGGCGGCCAGCGGCGATGCTGAAGGCGACGCTCAGGAGCTTCCTCGCGCACAAGGGCCGACTGCTGCTCTCCGCGCTCGCCGTGATCCTCTCGGTGGCGTTCGTAGCGGGCAGCCTGATCTTCTCGGACACGGTGGCCCGCACCTTCGACCGGCTCTTCGCCTCGACGTCCGCCGATGTGACCGTCGAGCCGAAGGAGAACCTGAACGAGGCGGTGCCATCGGGGCAGACACCGACGGTCCCCGCGAAACTCGCCGACCGCCTCGCCGGGGTCGACGGGGTCGCCCGGACCCGTATCGACGCGGCCGTCGAGAACATCACGGTCGTCGACAGCAAGAACGACCCGGTCGGGCCCACCACCGGGGCCCCCACCCTCGCCACGAACTGGTACGTCAGCGACCGCAGCCCCGTCGAGCTGACCTCGGGGCACGCCCCGCGCGGCAAGGACCAGGCGCTGCTCGACGCGGACACGGCCGACAAGAAGGACGTGCAGATCGGCGACACCCTCACGGTGCTCGCCGCGCCGGGCTCGTTCAAGGTCGAGGTGGTCGGCATCGTCACCTTCACCACCACCAACCCCGGAGCGGCCCTGCTCTTCCTGGACACCCCGACCGCCCAGCGCGAACTCCTGGGCGGCAAGGACGCGGCCACGGGCATCGCCGTGGACGCTGCCGCCGGTGTCAGCGACACCGAGCTCAAGCGCCGCATCGCCGCCGAACTGGGCTCGGGCTACGACCTGAAGACCGCCGACGAACAGGCCGACTCCGCGGCTTCCGAACTCGGCGGCTTCCTGGACGTCATCAAGTACGTGATGCTCGGCTTCGCCGGTATCGCCGTCCTGGTCGGCATCTTCCTGATCGTCAACACCTTCTCGATGCTGATCGCGCAGCGCACCCGCGAACTGGGCCTGCTGCGCGCGCTCGGCGCCGACCGCAGACAGGTCCGCCGCTCCGTGCTCACCGAGGCCGTCCTGCTCGGCGTGGTCGGCTCCACGCTCGGCCTCGCGGCGGGGATCGGCCTCGCGGCCGGGCTCATCGAGCTGATGGGCGCCTTCGGGATGAACCTGAAGTCCACCGAGATGGTCATCGGGTGGGGAACTCCCGTCGCCTCGTACGTCGTCGGGGTCGGCGTCACGTTCGTGGCGGCGTACCTCCCGGCGCGGCGCGCGGCGCAGGTCTCGCCGATGGCCGCCCTCGCGGACGCCGAAATCGCGGGTGTGGGACGGCCGTTGAGGATTCGCGCGGCCGTCGGCGCGATCGTCGGGGCGGCGGGCGCCGCCGCCCTGGTGGGCTGTGCCACCGCGGAGAGGACCTCGTCGGCGGCGTCCCTGCTCGGTCTCGGTCTCGTCCTCACCCTGATCTCCACCGTGATCGCGGGACCGCTCCTCGTCCGCCCGGTGATCCGGGTGCTCGGCGGCGCGTTCCCCGCCCTGTTCGGCTCGGTCGGCCGGATGAGCCAGCGCAACGCGCTGCGCAACCCGCGCCGCACGGGCGCCACGGCCGCCGCGCTGATGGTGGGCCTCGCCCTGGTGAGCGGCATGTCCGTGGCGAGCGCGTCGATGACCAATTCGTTCGACGAACAGATCGACAAGACGCTGGGCGCCGACTTCGTCGTGCAGAACAGCAACTTCATGCCCTTCTCGCAGGAGATCACCGAGAAGGTGAAGGACACCGAGGGCGCCGGGCTCGTCGTGCGCCAGCGGTTCGCGCCCGTGAAGGTGTCCATGCCGGACGGCAAGAGCGTGGAGACGACCGCGGCGGGCTACGACCCGCGCCTCGACGACGTCGCCCGCGTCACGTACGTCGACGGCGGGACCTCACGGGCGCTCGCTCCCGGAAGCATCGCCATGCAGCGGGACTTCGCGCGGGAACACAAGGCCCGGGTGGGCTCCAGGCTTTCCGTGGAGTTCCCCGGCGGACGCAAGACGGAACTGACGGTGGGCGCACTCACCGACCAGCCGGGATCCGAGGGGTTCGGCATCGAGGGCGGGATCTTCTTCGGCATGGAGACGGTCGAGGAGTTCGTGCCGGGCGGTCAGGACTCCGCGCTGTATGTGAACGCGGCCTCGGGCACGGGCGCCGACACCCTGCGCGACCGGCTCGAGAAGACCCTCGACCCGTACCCGCAGGTGCAGGTCCGCGACCAGGCCGACTACAAGGAACTGATCCGCGAGCAGATCGCCGTGATGCTCTACCTCGTCTACGCGCTGCTCGGCCTGGCGATCATCATCGCGGTCCTCGGTGTGGTCAACACGCTTGCTCTTTCGGTCGTGGAGCGCACCCGCGAGATCGGTCTGCTGCGTGCCATCGGGCTCGCCCGGCGGCAGTTGCGCCGGATGATCCGGCTGGAGTCTGTGGTGATCGCGGTGTTCGGCGCGCTGCTCGGCCTCGCGCTCGGTCTGGTGTGGGGCGTCGCGGCGCAGCAGGTGCTCGCGCTGCAGGGCATGACGGCGTTCGCGATCCCCTGGACGACGGTGCTCGCGGTGCTGATCGGCTCGGTGGTCGTCGGCCTCGCGGCGGCCCTGCTGCCCGCGCTGCGTGCGTCGCGCATGAATGTGCTGGCGGCCATCGCGCACGAGTGATGATCCGCTGCCGCTGTCCCCACCTGTCCGGGCCCGTACCGCGGGCACCGAACTTGCCCTGAGAAGAACTGGGCGCCCAAGTCCTGTCCGCCTGCTTGGCCGCGAACTACTTGGCCGCGAACCCGAACATCATGATCGTCTTCCTGTCCGCGGAGTACTGGCCGAGCAGATCGGAGCTGAGGAACAGTTTGTTTCGGTGGAAGCGCAGTTCGGAGATCAGGGGCGGGAGCGCGGTCGGCCGGGTGCCCGCGTCGAGAAGCACCGTCTCCTTCTTCAGGTTCCTGCCATCGAGGGAGACGACCTGCGCGTAGGGGCCGCTCTTGTAGACGAGCACGTTCCCGCCGTCCATGCGGATCGGGAAGATGGGGGAGCTGTCGCCCGCCTCCACCTTCTCCCCCGTGGTCTTGCCGGTGGCCAGCGAGAAGACCACGATGTCGTTCGTCGACGAGTACTCCTTCGCCCCTTCGCGCTTCTCGGTGGCGACGTAGAGCTTGCCGTTGCCCGCCGCGATGCCCCGGCAGTCCTGGACGACGGAGACGGTGCCGCACTTGTGCAGGTACTTGCCGTCCGTCAAGGCGATCCTCGTACGCCGATTGCCCTTCTCGTCGAGGGGGAAGACATCCGTGGCTCCGGACGAGGTGATCTCACCGGAGTCGAGGGCGACGACCACCGGCTTGGTGGAGACCAGGCTGGGGCTGCGGACGCCCGCCGGCAGCTTGTGGGTCCACTTCGACTTTCCCGTGGCCGGGTCGAGGAGCTGGACCTGGAAGCGCTCCGAGCCGTAGTCGCCGCAGGAGCGGACCGCCACGAGCCGCTCGCCACCCCCGTACCCGACGTCGCGGCACTTGTCCCCCTGCTTCGGCTCCCACCGGACGTCGCCGCTGCGCAGGTCGAAAGCCGCGCCTCCGTAGAGCCCTCCGACAGCGACCGTGTCGCCGCTGATGGTGACCTGATTGAACGCCGTCTTCTCCTTCTGGTAGCCGATGCTGATCGACTTGGTCCAGAGCTTCTCACCGGTGTCCACGTCGACGGCGGTGACCTCGGTGCACGCGTCCTTGAAGCCTCTGTCGTCCTGCACTTTCGCCCCCGTGACCACGACGGCGATGTTGCCCTTGCCCAGGTCCGGGGAGCCCGCGCACGACTCCCCCGGCTTCGGCAGGCGCCAGAGCTCCTTCCCCGACGTGGCGTCGATGCCGACGATCGCCTCGACCGAGGACTTCGCGTACACCTTGTCGGTGAGCCAGGAGCCCTGCGCCTTCCAAGTGGTCTGCCCCTTGGGCAACTTGGGCTGCAAGGCCTTGCCCGTGAAGAAGGCCTTGGGGTCCTTCGGCGCCTTCTCCTCGGGCTTCTCATACGTGGGCGCAGCGGCGTCGCCGCCCGGCTTGGCCGCTGTCTTCTCCTTCGAGCCGTCGCCCGCAGAGGTGGCGTACCAGACGCCGCCGCCGACGATCAGGGCGAGCACGGCGACGACGGAGACGACGATCGCGGTACGCCGACCGGGCCGTCTGCCCCCCGCGCCCGGTGGCGGGACGGGCGCCGGTATCGACTGGTAGACCTGATGGGGGCCGTAGCCGCTGGGCGGCGGGGCGACGGGCGGGCCGAAGCCCGGGGTCTGCCCCTGCTGGGGCGGGCCGAAGGCGCCTTGCGGGGGCGGGCCGAAGGCGCCCTGCGCGGGCACGGGGCCCTGAGGGTGCTGCGGGGACTGTTCGGGGGGCGGCTGCGTCATCGTGGCTCCACTGCTGGTGAGGGTAGGGCGGTGTGCTGCTCGACCGGACTCAGCGGGCGAAGGAGAGCATGCGGGCGCTGCCTTCCTCGCCCTTGCCGCCGTGGCTCTTGCCGTCCAGGCGCGTGGGAGCCACGAAGAACCGCTTGTCGGCATACAGGGTGTGGCCCGCGAACATCGCGGCCTCCATGCTCTGGGCCGACGAGGTGTGCCGCAGCAGCACGTCCGGCTTGCCGCCACCGGGGCCGAACCGCACGGTCTGCCCGCTCTTGCCGTCCTGCGCCCGCGCGTAGGCGATCACCCCGGGCCGGTCGCCTCCGGCCACGGGGACGGGCACGAACTGCCGTCCGCCGTCGACCGAGCCGGTCCACTTGGACTTCCCCGTACGGAGGTCGTAGGCGACGATCTTGTTCGGTCCGAGGACGCCGTCCTCGGGTTCGCTCGCCAGATAGAACGTGTCCGCGCCGACAGCGGCCCCCGGGCAGTTCTGCACGCCCTCGCCGGAGTCCCCGGCCCCCGCGCACATCGCGAACTTGTGCGGGCCCTTGTCGACACTGATCCAGGAGCGCTGACCACCCTTGTCGTCGACGGCGACGACGGCCCACTCGTCCATGTCGTCGCGGTTCTGGACGGCGACCACGGCCGGGTCCACGGAGTAGACCTTCCGGATGCTCCAGCCCTTCTTGGTCCGGTAGCTCCACTTGACGTCGCCGGTGCGGGGGTCGAGCCTCTTGAGCCGGCCGTGCGTGCTGGGACTGCCCGGCTGGCAGGACTCCACCTGGAGCAGCCGCGTGCCGCCCGCGACGCCGTCGAGGGAGCAACCGCCCTTCTTCTCCCGCTCGGTCGTGTACAGCCGCTTGCCGTCGCCGATCCGGTAGGCGCGCATCGTGGCGCTCTGGTCGACCAGGACGGTGCTGCCCGTGATGGCGACGTGCGTCATGCTGGTGTCGTCCCAGAAGCCGCCGTCGACGAGCTCCTTGTGCCAGCCCTTCTCGCCGGTCTTCAGGTCGATCATCCGCAGCTGGTCGCACTGCGAGTTCCCCTCGGACTTCCGCTTCGTGTACACGACCACGACCTTGCCGTCCGGCGTGGGGTTCACCGGGGTGTCGCACACCGTGCCGGGCAGCGGCACCGACCACGCCTTCGAGCCGTCGGCGGTCCGGTAGCCGGTGACCTCGTTGTACTCGGCCTGGGCCACGATCCCGGGCACGTGCCACAGGTCGAGGAGCTGCGCGCCCTTGCCCGGCAGCTTGATGTCGTTCATGGCGACCCAGGCCTTGGCCTCACCGGGCTTGCGTCCCGCGTTGACGTCGATCACGGCGGCCGACCCGTCGTCCTTCGCGTCGGCGTCCCGGTCGGGGCCGGCAGACTCCCGGTCGCCGTCCTGCGATGCCCGTGTCTGCCCGGCGACGGGCTCACGGGAACCGCTGCCGTCGCCGTCTCCGTCTGCTTGCGTGACGGCGTAGAGGCCCACACCGATCAGGATCAGGGCGACGGCGCCGGCACCAAGGATCGCGCCGAGCCTTGGCCGGGGACCGGCCGGGGGCACCGGCTGGACGTAGGGGTTGCCGGGCACGGGCTGACGCACCGGCTCGGACTCACGATTGACCATGACCGCGATTCTGGACCAATCATGACTGTTTCTAGAGCTATTTTCTAGAAAAAGTTTTCATGGCAGGTTTCCGCTCCGAGGCAGACGGCAGGGGCCGGGGACCCGACGGGCCACCGAAACCGCTCGCCGCGCCAGCGGTCGCACTGCTTACATCTCCCCATGAGTGATCTCCACATCCGCTGCGCGACCCCTTCCGACATCGACACCGTGCTGCGGTTCTGGCACGAGGCCGCCGAGGGGACGAGCATCAGCGACGACCACGACGGAGTGGCGCGTCTCCTCGCACGGGACCCCGAGGCCCTGCTGCTCGCGGAGCGCGACGGCCTCCTCGCCGGCACCGCGATAGCCGGCTTCGACGGCTGGCGCTGTCACCTCTACCGCCTGGCCGTACACCCGGACCACCGCCGCCAGGGCATCGGCTCGGCGTTGCTCGCCGCGGCCGAGGAGCGTTTCGTGGGCCTCGGCGGGCGGCGCGGCGACGCCATGGTCCTGAACCGCAACGAGCAGGCCCATCACACCTGGCATGCCGCGGGCTACGCTCCCGAGCCGCAGTGGAGCCGCTGGGTGAAGCACCTCGCCGACTGAGCGGACCAGCTGCGGGTACCCGCAGCTGGTCCGCAGGAGTGGGCTTTGCTGATCCTTTAATATGGACGGACCACTCGAACGTCTACGAAAGGTGTGAGCGTCCGCCCATGGGCGAGCCTCCTAGTACCCGACATCGCGCATTCGCCCTGTCCCTGCCCGATCATGGGACGGAGGTGACCCGATGACCGAAGTGCTCCTGCTCCTCGTGGCGGTGCTGCTCTCGCTGGCCTGCGGTGTCTTCGTCGCGGCCGAGTTCTCCCTCACGACGGTCGAGCGCAGCGAACTGGAGCGAGCCGCCGAGCGCGGCGAGCGCGGTGCCGCCGGCGCTCTCAAAGCCGTAAAGAACCTCACCTTCCAGCTCTCCGGGGCCCAGCTGGGCATCACCGTCACCAACCTGGTCGTCGGCATGCTCTCCGAGTCCTCCATCGCCAAGCTGATCTCGGGCCCGCTGCGCGCCATGGGCATCCCCACATCGGCGGCCTCGTCGATCGCCCTGGTCATCGGTACGGCCCTGTCGACGGTCTTCCTGATGGTCGTCGGCGAGCTGGTCCCCAAGAACTGGGCGATCTCGTCGCCGCTGGCCGTCGCCAAACGGGTGGCGACACCGCAGCGGCTCTTCAGCTCCCTGTTCCGCCCCTTCATCGCGCATCTGAACAACACCGCGAACCGCTCCGTACGCCGCTTCGGCATCCAGCCCACCGAGGAGCTGGCCTCCGCGCGCAGCCCCAAGGAGCTGGTGGCGCTCGCCCGGCACTCCGCCAAGGAGGGCTCCCTGGAGGCGGACACCGCCGAGCTGTTCGTCCGCACCCTGAACCTCGCCGACCTCTCCGCGGAGAACGTGATGACGCCGCGGGTCCAGGTCATGGCCCTCGACGTGATGGCCACCTGCGAGGACGTCGCGAACGCCACCCGGGCGACGGGTCTGTCCCGCTTCCCCGTCTACCGCGGCAACCTCGACTCGGTCGTCGGCGTCGCGCACATCAAGGACGTCCTGGCCGTACCGGCCGAGCGCCGCGCCCGCTTCCCCGTCGCCGAGCTGATGCGCGAGCCCCTCCTCGTACCGGAGTCGCTGACCGTCGACCGCCTGCTCGACCGGCTCTCCGGCAAGCGCACGATGGCCGTGGTCATCGACGAGTACGGCGGCACGGCCGGCGTCGCGACCCTGGAGGACATCGTCGAGGAGGTCGTCGGCGAGGTGCGGGACGAGCACGACCCGCACGAGACGCCCGACATCGCCCCCGACGGCACGGACGACGACGGCCGCACGCGGTACTCCGCCGACGGCTCGGCCCGCACCGACCAGCTGGCCCGCGTCGGCCTGCGCGCGCCGGACGGCCCGTACGAGACGCTCGCCGGGCTCGTCGCGACCGAGCTCGGCCGTATCCCCGCCGAGGGCGACAGCCTTCGGGTGGGCGGCTGGCGGCTCGACGTCGTGGACGCCCGCGGCCGCCGCGCGGCCCGCGTCCTGCTGCACGCGCCCCTGCACGACGACCACCAGGAGGAGGAGCGATGACCGCCATCCAGTTGCTGATCGGCCTGGCGACCCTCGTCGTCAACGCCTTCTTCGTGGGCGCCGAGTTCGCCCTCATCTCCGTACGCCGGAGCCAGATCGAGCCGTACGCCGAGGACGACGACCGGCGTGCCAAGAGCGTGCTGTGGGGCCTGCAGCACGTCTCCGCGCTGCTCGCCGCGGCGCAGCTCGGCATCACGCTGTGCACGCTGGTCCTCGGCATCGTCGCCGAGCCCGCGATAGCGCACATCCTGGAGCCGCTGTTCGACGGGGTCGGGGTGCCGCACGGTCTGGTCCACCCGATCTCGTTCGTCATCGCCCTGGCGCTCGCGACGTATCTGCACATGCTGCTCGGCGAGATGATCCCCAAGAACATCTCGCTGGCCGAGCCGGTGCGCACGGCTCTGCTGCTCGGCCCGCCGCTGGTCGCGATCGCGCGAGCGCTGCGCCCGGTCATCTTCGCGATCAACGCGTTCGCCAACGGCCTTCTGAAGCTGCTCAGGGTCGAGGCGAAGGACGAGGTGAGCGCGTCCTTCTCGGACGACGAACTCGCCCGGATGGTCAAGGACTCCGGCGACGCCGGCCTGCTCGACGACCGCGCCCAGGAGCGGCTGCACGACGCCCTGGAGCTGGGCCGCCGCCCCGTCAGGGATGTGGTGCTCCCGCTGGAGAGCGTGGTCTACGCCCGGGTGGGCGTGACGCCCGAGGAGCTCGAGCGGCTTTCGGCGGAGTCCGGTT
Organism: Streptomyces sp. NPDC033180; assembly: GCF_055577645.1. Lineage (NCBI taxonomy): Bacteria > Bacillati > Actinomycetota > Actinomycetes > Kitasatosporales > Streptomycetaceae > Streptomyces > Streptomyces sp. NPDC033180. Next base: position 81,165 of record NZ_JBVIPU010000009.1, read on the forward strand.
TCTCGCGCTTCCCCGTCGTGGACGACGGCCGTCGCATCGTCGGCTATCTCCACGTCAAGGACGCGCTCGACCGGATGCCGCGCGATCTGCCGTTCCGGGTGCCGGACATGCGGAAGATCGCCCAGGTCCGTGAGACCACGCCGCTGGACGACGTGCTGACCGCGATGCGGGGCAGCCGCACGCATGTGGCGGCAGTGCTCGGCTCGGACGGCAGGCTGGCCGGCATGGTCACCATGGAGGATGTACTGCGGGAGCTGTTCGGTCAGCCCGTGTGAGCCGAGGGGGATGCGCACTGTGAGTCAACTCGTCCTGCGCGAGGTGTCGTACGGCTATCCGGAGCGGCCCGTGCTTCAGCGGGTCTCCCTCTCGGTGCGGCCCGGCGAGAAGGCGTGCGTCATCGGTGAGAACGGCTCGGGCAAGTCGACGCTGCTGCGGCTGATGGCGGGCGAGTTCGCGCCCGCCGACGGCGAGGTGGCCGTCGTCTCGGACGGCGGTACCGGCTATCTCGCGCAGACCCTGCGCCTTCCGCCGCACGCCACCGTGCAGGACGCGGTGGATGACGCGCTCGCCGAACTGCGGGACCTGGAGCGGCGGATCCGGCAGGCGGAGGAGTCGCTCGGCGCGGCGGGTTCGGCCGAACTCGCCGCGTACGGGGACCTCATCGCCGCCTTCGAGGCGCGTGAGGGCTACCGCGCGGATGCCCGCGTCGAAGCCGCCCTGCACGGCCTCGGCGTCCCGCACCTGGAGCGTTCGCGCACCCTGGGCTCGCTGTCCGGCGGCGAGGCCGCGCGCCTCGCGCTCGCCTGCGTCCTGGCTCCGCAGCCCGAGCTGCTCCTCCTGGACGAGCCGACGAACCACCTGGACGACCAGGCGCTCGGCTGGCTGGAGGAGCGGCTGCGTGCCCACCGGGGCACGGTCGTCGCCGTCACCCACGACCGTGTCTTCCTCGACCGCGTCGCCGAGGTGATCGTCGAGGTCGACGGCGACCGCGGGTCCGTTGCCCGCTTCGGCGGTGGCTGGCACGGCTACCTGGAACAGCGCGCCACGGCCCGGCGCCGCTGGGAGGAGCGCTACCGCGAGTGGAGCGACGAGGTCGAGCGGCAGGAGCGGCTCGCCGAGGGCGGCTCCAACCGGCTCTCGGTGGGCTGGCGGATGAGCGAGAGCCCCCGATTCGCGGGCCATCAGCGGTCGGTGGAGGGCCAGTTGTCCGGGATCGTGCGCAACGCGCGCGAGCGGCTGCGCAGGCTGCGCGCGGAGCCGGTGCCGCGCCCGCCCGACCCGCTGCACTTCACCCCGGGCGAGGGCATCGAGGGCGGCGGCCACCCCTTCGTACGCCCGGTCTCGTTGACGGACATCGCGGTGGGCGAACGCCTCTTCGTCGACCGCCTGACACTCGATCCGGGCTCGCGCACGCTGGTGACCGGGGTGAACGGCGCGGGCAAGTCGACGCTGCTCGGCGTCCTTGCCGGAGTGCTCGCCCCGGATCGCGGGGAGGTCCAACTCCCGGCCCGCATCGGGTACTTGCCGCAGGAGATCGAGCACATCGCGTACGAGGACACGGCGAGGCCGCTGCTCGAAGCGTTCGCGGCGGGCCTGGAGGGACTCCCCGAGGAGCACTCCCGAACACTCCTGTCCCTCGGCCTCTTCCGTGAGGAGGACCTGGTGGTGCCGGTGCGGGGGCTCTCCGTGGGCCAGCGCCGCCGCTTGGCGCTCGCACGCCTGGTGACGCGCCCGGCCGACCTCCTCCTGCTCGACGAACCGACGAACCACCTCTCCCCCGCCCTTGTCGAGGAGCTCGACGAGGCACTGGCGGGATACGGGGGCACGCTGGTCGTGGTGTCGCACGACCGGAGGCTGCGGGAGCGGTTCCGGGGCGCGCGGCTTTCGGTGGAGTCCGGCCGGGTGGTCAGCCCGTAGGCCGGCCGCGGGTGGAGGGAGTCTCCGTGATGCCGGGCCCGCGCGCCCCGGCGTTCGCGGCGCCGACCGCCGTCAGCACGGCCAGCAGCGTCGCCATCCCCGCGGTGGCGAGCGCCGCCTTCCATTCGACGTCCAGGAGGGTGGTCGCCCCGGCGACCAGGACGGCGGCCAGCGACTGCGCGAAGGTACGGAGCGCACGCTCCGCGGTGGCCTTCCAGAATCCAGCGGTCCACATCTCTGGCCCACCCTCTCGTGGTTGACGGCTCGACACTTGGCATACCGCTGTTGTGCGCCGCTGCCCAGATGGGGCGGTAGACGGGTCCGGCCGCACCCCGGCCACTGAGCCGTCCTCAGAGATCGAGCCGGTGGCCCGTCGTCGCGTCGACGTGGGGTGGGATGTCGTCGTGGCGGTCGCCGACTGTCGGGGTGCCTGTGGGCTCGAAGACGAGGATTCTGGCGCCCGTCGGGGCCGACGGCTTGTGCTCCGTGCCGCGCGGGACCGTGAAGACGGCGTCCTTGGGGAGGGTGACCGTGCGCTCACCGGCTGGCTCGCGCAGGGAGATGCGAAGTTCGCCTTCGAGGACCAGGAAGAACTCGTCGGTGTCGTCGTGGACGTGCCAGAGGTGGTCGCCCTCGACCTTGGCCACGCGTACGTCGTAGTCGTTGACGCGGGTGACGATGCGCGGGCTCCAGAGGGCGTCGAAGGAGGCCAGGGCCTTGCTGAGGGCGATGGGTTCGTTGCTCATGGGTCCAGCGTCCGCCGGTCACCGCCGCCCTCGTGAGTGGTAGAAATAGCGTATGTCGCAAGAATCCTCTCAGGTCGAGGCCTCCGAGGGGCAGGACGCCGAGGGAAGGGCCCCGCATCGCGTCGTCGTCATCGTCGACGCGAACTCCAACCCCTTCGAGCTCGGCTGCGCCACCGAGGTGTTCGGTCTGCGCCGGCCCGACCTCGGGCGTGAGCTCTACGAGTTCACTCTCTGCTCACCCGAGCCGCGCACCCTGATGCGGGACGGGTTCTTCACGCTCACGGGCGTCGCCGACCTGGGCGCCGCCGAGTCGGCGGACACCCTGATCGTGCCCAACCGGCCCGACATCGAGGTTCCCCGGCGCCCGGCCGTCCTCGACGCGGTGCGCCGGGCGCACGCCCGAGGCGCCCGGCTCGTCGGGTTCTGCAGCGGGGCCTTCACGCTCGCCGAGGCTGGGGTCCTCGACGGGCGCCGGGCCACCGCGCACTGGCAGTGGGCGGACGACTTCCGGGCCCGTTTCCCCGGCGTACAGCTCGAACCGGATGTGCTCTTCGTCGACGACGGCGACATCCTCACCGCCGCCGGCAGCGCCGCCGCCCTCGATCTCGGGCTGCACCTGGTCCGGCGCGACCACGGCGCCGAGGTCGCCAACGCGGTGAGCCGGCGCCTCGTCTTCGCATCCCACCGGGACGGCGGTCAGCGGCAGTTCGTGGAGCGGCCGGTGCCCGATGTGCCGGACGAGTCCCTGGCGCCGCTCCTCGCCTGGGCCCAGGAACGGCTCGACTCGCCCCTCTCCGTACCGGGACTGGCGGCGCGCGCCGCACTCAGCCCCGCCACCCTCCACCGCCGCTTCCAGGCCCAGCTGGGCACCACACCGCTGGCCTGGCTCACCGGCGAACGTCTCGCGCTGGCCTGCCGGTTGATCGAGCGGGGCGTGGCCCCCTTCGACACGGTCGCCCGCCGCAGCGGGCTCGGCACCACCGCCAATCTGCGCGCCCTGATGCGCCGCGAGACCGGCCTCGCCCCGTCGGCGTACCGGCGCCGCTTCGGACCCGCGCCGGACGCACGGTGAGCGGGCTCAGCGCCGCCGGTGTGCGCCGCGGCCGCGGGCGACCGCCTTCGCGTCCTTCTTGAACGCCCACTCCATGTCGGGTTCCATCGCGAACCGGAAGAGGCGCTGCACCGGTGGCGTGCAGAGCACGGTGATGAGGGTCGCCGCGCCGAGGGTGACGGTGATCTCGCCGAGCGGAGTGTGCAGCCAGTCGAGGTCGTACCAGTCCCAGAAGCGGGAGCCCTTGGCGATGAACCCGTGCAGCAGATAGCCGTAGAGCGTGCCCGCGCCCAGCGCGGTGAACCAGAGCCTTCGGCCCGGCACCCAGGCGAAGAAGCACGCGACGAGGACCGCCGAACAGCCGAACATCGCGAGCGTCATCACTCCACCGGCCCAGCCGGGCGCCGCCAACTCCTGTGCGCTGTCCCGGCGGTAGAACCACGCGGCGTTCATGCGCGGCGCCGCCCAGTACGCGAACAGCAGGGCCCCCGCGAAGACGGGCAGCGCCAGGATGCGGGCCTCCCGGCGGCGCACGATCTTGAAGTGCTCGGGCTTCAGGCACAGACCCAGGACGAAGAACGGCAGGAACTGCAGCACCCGTTGCAGGTCCAGGTCGTCGCCGATATCCGGCGAGACCGAGGCGAGCACGGCGATGGCGAGCGCTATCGGCAGGGGCCAACGCACCACCTTCCAGAGCGGGGTGGTGAGCCGCCAGACGAAGAGCGCGACCAGGAACCAGGTGAGGTACCAGGGGTCGAGCAGGCTGATGGGGTACGTCGGGTCGTCGCCCGCCCAGCGCTTGAAGAAGGTGTACGCGACTTCGAAGATGACGTAAGGCACGGCGATGCCCGTCACCAGACGCCTGAGGCGACCGGGGCTCGCGTCGAAACTCCGCGAGAAATAGCCGGAGATGACGATGAACGCCGGCATGTGGAAGGTGTAGACGGTGATGTAGAGCGCGGCCGCCGCCCGGCTGTCGCCGCGCAGGGGCTCCCACGCGTGGCCCATCGCGACCAGCACGATCGCCAGGTACTTGGCGTTGTCGAAGAACGAGTCCCGGCGCTTGACCAAAGGCTCCGGCGCCACGGCGGGGGCCGCCGGAGCCTTGGGAGGCGCACTGCGCGCGGCGGGCAGCGGCGCCCGCAGCGCCTCGGCCCGGTTCATCGAACGGACAGGCTCACTCACGGGACCTCCCGGGGGATCCCGGGCCCGCGGTCTCGCGTCTTACGTCCGATGCGGGTGCTACACCTGTGTAGAACATCACGGGCACCCTAGCCACCGGAGCCCCCGCGCGTACAGTCGCGCCACCTGTGAATCAGCCGAGTGCCGCCGGAGAGGGACCCACCAGCTCGGACAGCACGTCCTCCATGGTGACGAACCCGAGGACCGTGCCGCTCTCGCCGGTGACCGCGGCCAGGTGACTGCCCGCGGCCCGCAGCGCCGTGAGGGTGTCGTCGAGCGGCGTGTCGATGTGCACCCGCGTGACCACGTGCAACACACCGCGCGGGAAGGGCTGCTCCCGCTCCGCGATGCCCAGGGTGTCCTTGATGTGGAGGTAGCCGAGCAGGGTGCCGCCCGGTCCTGTCACCGGGAAGCGGGAGAAGCCCGCGTCCGCGGCCACGCGCTCCAGACGCTCCGGGGTGACGGAGTCCTCGACGGTGCGCATCTTGGCCGTCGGCACGAGGATCTCGCCGACCGGCCGGGTGCCGAGCTCGAGCGCGTCGCGCAGCCGCTCGCCGTCGGCCGCCGAGAGGAGCCCGGCAGCGCTGGAGTCGACGACCATCCGGGCGAGCTGGTCGTCCGTGTAGACGGACTCGACCTCGTCCTTCGGTTCGACCCTGAGCAGTCTCAGCAGGGTGTTGGCGAAGGCGTTGATACCGAAGACGACCGGCCTGAGGGCGCGGGTGAGGGCGACGAGCGGCGGGCCGAGCAGCAGGGCGGTCCTCGCGGGGGCGGCGAGCGCGATGTTCTTGGGGATCATCTCCCCGATCAGCATGTGCAGATACGTCGCCACGGTCAGGGCGATGACGAAGGCGAACGGGTGCACCAGGGCGTGCGGGATGTGGACCGCCTCGAAGGCGGGCTCCAGGAGGTGCGCGATGGCGGGTTCGGCGACCGCGCCGAGCACCAACGAGGAGACAGTGATGCCGAGTTGGGCGGTGGCCATCATCGCGGAGATGTGCCGCAGGCCCCACAGGGTGATGCGGGCGCGCTTGTCGCCCGCCTGGGCGCGGGGTTCGATCTGGCTGCGGCGTACGGAGATCAGGGCGAACTCGGCGCCGACGAAGAACGCGTTGGTGAGCAGGGTCAGGGCGCCGATGGCGAGCTGGAGCGTGGTCATCGCGCCTCCTCCACGGCCTGGCGCGGCACCTGGAGCGCCGGTTCGGTGATGCGGATCCGGTCGGCGCGGTGGTGCTCGACCGTCAGGACGGCCAGTCGCCAGCCGTCGAGGTCGACGGCGTCACCCTCGGCCGGGATGCGGGTCAGCCGGGTGGCGATCAGTCCTGCCACGGTCTCGTACGGTCCTTCGGGCGCGGTGAGGCCTATCGCGGCGAGCTGGTCGATCCGGACGCTGCCGCCGGCCTCCCAGACGGTACGTCCGTCCGGGGCGGCCTGGGCGGGCAGCAGGTCGGGGACCTCGACGGGGTCGTGCTCGTCGCGGACCTCGCCGACGACCTCCTCGACGATGTCCTCCACGGTCGCGACACCGGCCGTGCCGCCGTACTCGTCGATGACCACGGCCATCGTGCGGGTCTGACGCATCCGCTCCAGAAGCCGGTCGGCGGGCAGGCTGTCGGGCACGAGCAGGGGCTCGGCGGCGAGGTCGGTGACCGGGGTGAGCTGCCGCTTCTCCGGGGGCAGGGCGAGCACGTCACGGATGTGCACGGTGCCGATGACCTCGTCCAGGCTGTCGCGGAAGACGGGGAAGCGGGACAGGCCCGTGGCGTGCGTCAGGTTCGCCGCGTCGGCGGCCGTGGCGTGCGCCTCCAGGGCGCGTACGTCCACCCGCGGGGTCATCACGTTCTCCGCGGTCAGCTCGCTCAAGTGCAGGGTGCGGACGAACAGTTCGGCCGAGTCCGCCTCCAGGGCGCCCTCGGCGGCCGAGCGTCGGGCGAGGGCGATCAGCTCCTCGGGGGTGCGCGCGGAGGCCAGTTCCTCCGCGGGTTCCAGGCCGAAGCGGCGTACGACGTGGTTGGCGGTGTTGTTCAGGTGCCGGATGAACGGGCCGAAGGCCGCGGTGAAGCCGCGTTGCGGCGTTGCCACCACCTTGGCGACGGCCAGCGGCCGGGAGATCGCCCAGTTCTTCGGCACCAGTTCGCCGACGACCATCAGGATCACGGTGGACAGGGCCACGCCGAGCAGGGTGGCCGTGGTCGGGGCTGCACCACCGAGTCCGGCCGCCTCCAGCGGGCCGCGCAGGAGGGCCGCGAGGGACGGTTCGGCGAGCATGCCGATCACCAGTGACGTGACGGTGATGCCGAGCTGGGCGCCGGACAGCTGGAGGGTGAGGCGCCGGACCGCCTTCAGGGCGCCTTCGGCACCCCGCTCCCCCGCCTCGACGGCGCGCTCCAGGTCACCGCGCTCGACAGTGGTCAGGGAGAACTCGGCCGCCACGAACACCGCGCAGGCGAGCGTGAGGAGCAGGGCGAGCAGCAGAAGCAGGAGCTCGGTCACCGTGCCACCCCCGTTCCCTCGCGCTCGGACAGCGGGCGGGGCATGGCACGGTTCGTACTGGGAGGCTCACCCATTGCGGGTCCGTGGCTCCTTCTCGTACTCGTACGAAGTGTCGTACGAGGGCGGTGGCGTGGAAGCGGTAGGGCTTCTACAGCCACTGTAAAGGAACGGCAAAGCGCGGCGGCAGGGTTCCGGGGGTCGGGAACGGGGCTAGAGCGGGGTGGCCGCGTGCAGGATCAGGACCATCGTCACCGCGGAGTTCGCCGACGACATGGCGGAGGCCGCCGCCCCCGCCGCCGCGGCCCACGCCGCGAGCCCCACCGCGGTGAACACGGAAGGCCAGCTGCGCGCCGCGGGAGCCGGGCCGAGCAGGGCGGCGACCCGGCGCGGCACGGGCCCCGGCGCGGCGAGTCCGGCCAGGGTCGGGGCCGGGGCGCCCCGGGAGTGCAGAGCCGCCTTGCCGATCGCGCGGGCGACGGTCCTGCGGTCGCCGACGGAGTGGGCGGCGGCCTCGTCCGCCCAGCGCTCGGTCGTGTAGGACACGGCCGTACGCAGCGGGCGCAGGAACGGATTGGCGCGCGCGGCCAGCTGCACGGCGAGCAGGTAGCGGTGGTGCCGGGTCGCGAGGTGGGCGCGTTCATGGGCGAACAGGGCGCGGCGCTCGGCGGGTTCGAGGCCGTCGAGCAGGGCGGTGGTGACCACGACCCGGTCGCGGTCGCCGCCGGGGAGCGCGTACGCGTAGGGCACGTCGTCGGGCAGGACGGCGACGGCGGTGCCGGGAAGACCGGCAAGGGCGCGGTGGGCGCGGCGGCGTACCTGGCGGTGGCGCCACAGGGTCCTGCCGCACGCCACGGCCACGGCGAGCAGCCCCGGAATGGCAAGGCGCCCGGCGACCTCGTCGTACGGGACGGCGGCGCGCACCTCGGGGTCCGACCAGCCGTCAGGCAGCGGGTTCCCGGGCAGTTGCGCCGTGCCCACGACCATCAGCAGGCCCAGGCACAGGGTGCTGCAGAGCGCCATGATCGCGGCGACCACCGTGAGCAGTCGGGTGGCGCTGCGCGGGTGCAGACGCTGCTCGGCGAGCCGGGCCACCGGCCAGGCCGTCAGCGGAAGCACCAGCGGCAGAAGGACGAACATCCCCATGGCGGTTCAGGCGTCCCTCTCCGCCTCGTCCTGCCGCAGCAGCTCACGCAGCACCTGTTCGTCGCCCGGCGGCAGCGCGGTGAGGAAGCTGGCGAGGACCGCCTCGCGATCGCGCTCGCCGTCGAGCACCTTGCGCATCTTGCGTGCCGCGAGGCCCGCCTCGTCGGCCGACGGTGTCCAGGCGAAAGAGCGGCCCGCGCGCTCGCGGGTCACCGCGCCCTTGTCCAGGAGGCGGCTCAGGATCGTCACGACAGTCGTGTACGCGAGGTCAGCGCCGAGCCGCTCCTGTACCCAGCCCGCGGTCGCGGGGCCCTCCGCCTCGCGCAGCGCCGCCAGGACCTGCGCCTCCAGCTCACCCTGCCCCCGTCGCCGGGAACGCCCCCGCTGCTCCGCCACACCCGTCTCCCTTCCACTGCCCTGTCGTCCACTGCCCTGTCGTCCGGGACGAGGCTAACGCCCGCCCGTGGTGCGCCGCCGGTCGGCTGTTCGCAGACGGGCGGGGCGACCTGCCGTGCCCCGCTCGTCGGTGCTGCTTGTTTGTTCGAGACGTGATTGAGGCATCGCGCCCCGCCCGCGCCGGCAGCGGCCGGGGCGCGGGTGCCGTGTGGGGGCTCCTGAGACCTGGCCCGGGCCGTCCGCCGTGAGACGGCGGTGTGAGCTGACACCCTGCGCGCCGCATGGGCCCCGGGAGCCGGTCGGTTGACGCACTCGGCGCCCCGAAAGAACGGACATGCGCACGCGCGCCGGTCGGCGCAAAAGGCCCATTGCGGCACTTGTCCGGCGGCAGTAGAAGAAGCATTGACCCTAAACGTTGCGGCCGCGGCGTCGGAAAGGCATCACATCTCAGCTCTCAGAGAAGCCGGGTGATCCAGCATGCCGCAAGACCCGCACAGCGCAGTGACCAACGAACCCGACGACGGCTCCGTGACCCTGGCCCCCGAGCAGGAAGCGGTACTCCAGCCCGCGTCCGAGGGGACGCAGGGCGAAGCACAGCACTCGACGGGCGAGGGCCTTGAGCACGTCGAGGGCTACCGGCGCCCGGAGCACTTCGCTCCGGAGGCGTGGACGGCCCCGACCGCCGCGCTGCCCGACATCGGCGAGGCGTCCTTCGGCCCGCCGCCCCTGGCTCCGGAGACCGTGCACGGTCCCGATGACCGTACCCAGATCACCAACACCAGCGTGTATCCGTGGCGGGTGCACTGCTACCTGCTGATCACGGCCCGCGACAACGCCCTCTACCAGGGCACCGGCTGGCTCCTCGGACCGCACACCCTCGCCACCGCGGGCCACTGCGTCTACATCAAGGGCAGCGGCGTGGCGGGCCGGGACGGCTGGGTGAAGAGCATCCAGGTCATGCCGGGCCGCAACGGCGCCTCACTGCCCTACGGCAGCATCACGTGCACCAGCTTCCGTTCCGTGACCGGCTGGACGGAGAACGGCGACGAGAACTTCGACTACGGCGCCATCATCACGCCCTCCAACATCGGCGCGACCACGGGCTGGTTCGGCTTCGGCGTCTGGTCGGACTCGGACCTGCTCAAGGCCACCGGGAACATCGCCGGCTATCCGGGCGACAAGCCGCCGGGGACACTCTGGTACGCGGCACGCGGGATCGACTCGGTCGCCGCGCGCAAGGTGTACTACGACATCGACACCGCCGGCGGGCAGAGCGGCAGCTCCGTCTACCGCATCGACAACAACAACCGCTACGGCTTCGCCATACACGCCTACGGCGGGGCCCGCGTGAACTCGGGGACCCGGTTCACCACACCCGTCTTCAACAACTACGTGGCGTGGAAAGCGTGAGCACATCCCGATGAGCGAGAGCAGGCCCGCAATGGAGATCACCGGCATCGTCCGCACCGCGTCGGGCGCCCCGGTGACAGGCGCCCACGTCCTGTTCACGAAGGGGCCACGGCCCCTGCCGGACATCGCCGCCGTGACGGACGCCGAGGGGCGGTTCTCTCTCGCCGCCCCCGCAGCGGGCCAGTACACGCTCACGTGCCGGGCGGACCCGCTCTCGGGCCCGCCCGGCACGGCAGAGACCACAGTCCGCGTCGAACAACCGGCGGATGCCGCTCCGCCGGTGCCGCTGCGAGTGGATCTGACCGTCCGATGAGGAGCGCCGGCGGGGCCGACCGGCAGCGGTGGACGTGCGTGGTGCGCGAGTCCTGTCTAGCGTCACGTGCATGAACACTGTCCCGCAGCGTTTCGAGATCCTGCTGGTCCCCGGGTTCACGGGGGACGGCGCGAGTACGACCGATGCCCGCGGCGCCCTGCGCTCGGCCGTCGTGGTGGCCACCGGCGAGACCGGGTCCTCCGGGTTCCCCCGGTACGCGGGTGACGGCATGGAGGCCGACATCGATCCCGAAACCCGCACCGTCGAGGCGCTCCTGGTCGACGGGTCCGAGCTGGACTACGGACTCTCGGTGCGGGTCGCGGAGGCGTAGGAGGGTCGGGCCGGCCCGGTCACGGCGGCGGGGCCGGCTCACCGGCCAGACGTGCCAGCGCGTGCGCGAGCCCCGGCGGTGAGCCGCCCGCAGCGGGTCCGACCACGCCCGCGGCGGAGACGGCCCCCACCACGGCGTCGCCCGAGTGGACCAGGATGTGGCTGGGCGGCTGGAGTTGGCGTGCCTGGTCGATGACCGTCGCGGCATCTCCGGCGAAGCGGGCGCTGAGGTCGATGACCAGGACGTCCGGCAGCAGTGCGCGGGCCCGTGCCATGGCGAGGAAGCTGTCGTCCGTCTGGGAGATGACGTACACGCCGGGGACGGCCTCGATCTGCGGGATCAGGTCCATGGCCCGGTGATCGGCGGCCAGCACCAGCACGGTCAGCACTTCGCACTTGCCCTTCGCGTGGTCCAGGTTTCACCGGCACTCGCCGTACGGCGGTCTCGACTTCACCGATCGTTTGAGCATGTCATCCGATGCGGCGGATCCGGCGACCTCGGGAGCGCGGGCGTGTCGACGCTCCCGAGCCGGGTGGGGCGCCCCTGGGCCGACTGATTGCCGAACATGGGGGTACTCGGCCGCCATGCCAAATCGGAAGCAGTCGTTCGACCGCTGATCGCAGACGCCCCGATCGGTGCCCACGTCGCGTGGGTGCCCACCGGCCGGCTTCAGCGCCGAACGACCACGAAACCAGCTGAACGGACCACGAGTTCAAGGGAGGCAGCCATGATCACCGCCGTCATCATCGCCGTGGTCGTCATCGCAGCAGCCGCCGTCCTCTTCGTCGGACTGCGGCGAGCCCGGGGCGGCGGACGCAGCCTGAAGCATCGCTTCGGGCCCGAGTACGACCACACCGTCGCCCGTCACGACGGGGACGTACGGGCAGCCGAACAGGAGCTCCGCGAGCGCGTACGACTCCACGGCTCCGTCAAGGCCGAGCCCCTGCCGCCCGGCGCGCGCGAGCGCTATGTGGCGCAGTGGGCCGGCGTCCAGGAGCAGTTCGTCGAATCACCGCAGCAGGCCGTCGTCGAGGCCGACGCTCTCCTTGCCCGCCTGGCCAGGGACCGGGGCTTCCCCGACGGTGAGCGCTTCGATGAGCAGGTGGCCGCGCTCTCCGTCCACCATGCGCACTCCGTCCACGGATACCGCAAGGTGCACACGGCGACCCGCGGGCAGGGCGGCACCGAGGAAATGCGCGAGGCCATGGTCGAGGCGCGACGCCTCTTCGAGGCACTGGTCGCCGAGCACACGGTCGACTCCACCCGGCACGGCCGGCAGTCCACCGCCGACCGCGGCCACACCCCGTGGGCACTGCCCCGGCGTCACGCGAAGGGAAGTGGCACGTCATGACGGACGCCCAGCACCTCACACCGCGCGAGCAGGCCATCGGCAGCGGCGCCCCCGCTCCTGCCCCCGGCCACGCCGCGCCCCCCTCCCCCGCCACCGGCTCCCACGCCACAGGCACCCCCACCACCGGCACCCACGCCACCGAATCCGGCCCGGTGCTCCTTCCGCAGGACGAACGGGACAAGTTCGGCCTGCGGCTCCAACAGGCTCTCAGCACCTTCGTCGAGAGCCCGCGCCAGGCGGTGGAAGAGGCTGACGGCCTCTTCGACGACGCCGTCAGGCACCTGACCGAAACCCTCACCGAACGACGGCGCACGCTGCGCGCGGGCTGGCAGGGCCACGACACCGAGGCGCACACGGAAGAACTGCGCCTCGCGCTGCGGCAGTACCGGGAGGCCACGGAACGGCTCCTGAGCATCTAGGCGTGCCGCGCGCCCAGGCGCGAGACACAACTGGACACCGGACATCCGGCGAACGTGTACCACGGGCCGGGTCAGCCGTTGGGCAGGACGACTGCCCGACCGCTGACCCGGCCTTCGTGCAGGTGCTCGTACGCCTTGGGGGCGTCGTTCAGTGCGTACGTCTCCACATGGACGTCGATCACGCCGGAACGGGCCAGGTCGAGTACCTCGATCAGCTCGGCCCTGCTGCCCCAGTACGGGACGCGGACCGCCGCGTCGTAGGGGATCGTGCCGAAGCCGACGGACGCGGCTCCGCCGCCGATGCCGACGATGGTGACGTCCGCCTCCACCGCCGCGCACGCGGTCGCCGTGACGACGGTGGGCGGCACGCCGACGAAGTCGAACACCGCCTGGGCGCCGAGGCCGCCGGTCAGCGCACGGACCTTCTTCGCCGCACGCTCGTCCGACAGGACGGTCTCATGAGCACCGACCTGGTGAGCCAGTCGCAGCTTCCCGTCGGTGACGTCGAGGGCGATCACCCGTGCCGGGGTCAGCGCGCGCAGCAGCTGGATGGCGACGTGCCCCAGGCCGCCCGTGCCGATGACCACGGCGGTGCTGCCGGGGGTCAGCTTCGGCAGGGACGTCTTGATGGCGTGGTACGGGGTCAGGCCCGCGTCGGTGAGCGGCACGGCGGTCACGGGGTCGAGGCCGTCCAGCGGGACCAGATGACGGACGTCGTCCACGATCATGTACTCGGCGATGGCACCGGGAGCCCCCAGTCCGGGCGGAAAGATGCCGAGCTCGGCGGCGCGCGTGCAGTAGTTCTCCTTGCCCCGCGCGCACATCAGGCAGGCTCCGCAGCCCCACGGCCCATAGACGGCCACGGCGTCGCCGACCTCGAAGCCGGCGGCGCCCTCGCCCAGCGCGGCGACGGTTCCGGCTCCCTCATGGCCGAGGGTGAGCGGCAACGGGAAGGCCAGCGCCTCGGCGGGCCAGCTCATCAGCGCGATGTCGGAGTGGCAGACGCCCGCGGCGGTGACCTTCACGAGCACCTGGCCGGGGCCCGGCTCCGGCCGCGGGACGGTGACCACCTCGGGAGCGGCGCCGACGCTGCGGTACTGGACGGCCTTCATCTCGGCGGGCATGCCGGGGCCTTCTTGCGCTGACATGTGGGATGCCTCTTCTCGTTCCGCGTACTGGACGCCTGATGTCCCCCTGCGTGCATGTATGCCCGTGCTGACGGGGTGATCAGCCGCCGTCGATCAGGTGACAGCCGGTCGGCCGCGGTCGTGGTGAAACCCCTGCCCGAGGTCCTCGCCCACCTCGGCGCTACTCAACAGGCCCCAGCTGCCCCCAAGTTGATCGGTACTATGGAAAACCTAAGTGCCTGCTATCAACGGGGAAGGCGGCCGACCCGCATGACACGCAGCTATGACCAGTCCTGCCCGGCGGCGCGGGCCCTGGACGTCGTCGGCGGCCGGTGGTCCCTGCTGATCGTGCGCGAGCTGCTGCTCGGCCCCCGGCGCTACACCGACCTCCTCGCCGGACTGCCCGGCATCGGCCCCAACGTCCTGGCCGAACGGCTGCGCGCGCTGCGCGAGGCGGGCATCCTCAGCCAGGCCAAGCTGCCGCCCCCGGCGCCGTCGGCGGTCTACGAACTGACCGAACTCGGCGCCGCCATGCGCCCGGTGCTCGATGAGCTCACCCGCTGGGGCATGCGACTGCCGACCGCGCCCCGGCCGGGCGACACCTTCCGGCTCAGCTGGGTGCTCGGCTGTCTGCGCGCCAGCTTCCGGCCCGAACAGGCCGGCGGTGTGCGGGAGACGTACGAGTTCCGGGTGGACGGCGACGCGTTCCACCTCCGGGTCGACGACGGCGTGCTCGACATCCGGCACGGCAGCGCCGCGGACGCCGTCTGCGCCATCACGACCGACCTCGGGACGTTCCTCGCCATCGGCGCCCGCCTCGTGGACGTCGAGGACGCCGCCGCACGCGGTCTCGCCCGGCTGGAGGGTGAACTCCCGGCCGCCGCACGGGCGATCGCCATCCTCGGCGCGCACCCCGAGGCCACCGGTGGCCGCCACGGCATCGTCGGAGCCGTCGGCGCCTCGTTCCGCCCGGACCGCGCTCTTGGCGTACGCGAGACCTACGAGTGGGTGATCGGGGATCTCGTCTTCCACGCCCGCGTCGACGACGGCACCGTCGAGACGGGCCTCGGCCCCGCGCCGGACGCGGCCGCGACACTCGTCACCGACCTGGGCACCCTGCTCCAGCTGGGCGCAGGCTCCCTGCCGCTCGAGGACGCCCTCAGCGCCCAGGTCATCGAGGTCGACGGCGACCTGGAGGCGGCACTGCGGATGGCGGACGTCTTCGGCGTGGTCCGCGCCGACCGCTCGGCTGCCACTCCCTGAAAGACGCGGCTCTCCGCCTCTCCCCCTTACGACGACGGCGGGCCCCGGCGGATCGAAATCCGCCGGGGCCCGCCGTCAGGTGCGTACGACCGGTGAGCGGTGTCAGTCCGTGCCGGACTCCATCGCGGCGCGGTCCAGCATCGACTCCTCTTCCGTGGTCTCGCCGCGCGAGGCGATCGCCTCCGCGCCGCCGCCGTCCATGGCGCCGATCAGACCGGTCGACGCGGCCTGCGCGGCACCGATCGGCGTCGGATGGCCGGAGCCGACCAGGCCGAGGCCCGCGTACTGCTCCAGGCGCGCACGGGAGTCGGCGATGTCGAGGTTCCGCATGGTGAGCTGACCGATCCGGTCCACCGGACCGAACGCCGAGTCCTCGGTCCGCTCCATCGAGAGCTTGTCCGGGTGGTAGCTGAACGCGGGGCCCGTGGTGTCGAGGATCGAGTAGTCCTCGCCGCGCCGCAGCCGCAGCGTCACCTCTCCGGTGATCGCCGCGCCGACCCAGCGCTGCAGCGACTCGCGGATCATCAGCGCCTGCGGGTCCAGCCAGCGGCCCTCGTACATCAGCCGGCCGAGGCGCCGGCCCTCGTTGTGGTACGCGGCCAGGGTGTCCTCGTTGTGGATCGCGTTGACCAGGCGCTCGTAGGCGATGTGCAGGAGCGCCATGCCGGGCGCCTCGTAGATGCCGCGGCTCTTGGCCTCGATGATCCGGTTCTCGATCTGGTCGGACATGCCGAGGCCGTGCCGGCCGCCGATCGCGTTGGCCTCCATGACGAGGTCGACCGGGGAGGAGAACTCCTTGCCGTTGACCGTGACCGGGCGGCCCTGGTCGAAGCCGATCGTCACGTCCTCCGTGTCGATCTCCACCGACGGGTCCCAGAACCGCACGCCCATGATCGGGTCGACGGTCTCAAGGCCGGTGTCGAGGTGCTCGAGGGTCTTGGCCTCGTGCGTGGCGCCCCAGATGTTGGCGTCCGTGGAGTACGCCTTCTCCGTCGAGTCGCGGTAGGGCAGCTGGTGCGCGAGCAGCCACTCCGACATCTCCTTGCGGCCGCCGAGCTCCGTGACGAAGTCCGCGTCCAGCCAGGGCTTGTAGATCCGCAGGTGCGGGTTGGCGAGCAGCCCGTACCGGTAGAACCGCTCGATGTCGTTGCCCTTGAACGTGGAGCCGTCGCCCCAGATCTGCACCCCGTCCTCCAGCATCGCCCGCACCAGGAGCGTGCCGGTCACGGCACGGCCGAGCGGCGTGGTGTTGAAGTACGGACGCCCGCCCGACCTGATGTGGAAGGCACCGCACGCGAGCGCCGCGAGCCCTTCCTCGACCAGCGCCTCACGGCAGTCGACGAGCCGGGTGATCTCGGCGCCGTACGCGGAGGCACGGCCGGGCACGGAGGCGATGTCGGGCTCGTCGTACTGACCGATGTCGGCGGTGTACGTGCAGGGGACGGCGCCCTTGTCACGCATCCAGGCGACGGCGACCGAGGTGTCGAGACCGCCGGAGAAGGCAATGCCGACGCGCTCGCCGGTGGGGAGGGAGGTGAGGACCTTGGACATAGGAAGAGTATGCATGACTTCGCATGACCATGCAACGTCGTGCGCGTGCGCGGTTCAACTGCTCGGCAATACCGCTGGTGACAGGCCATATCTCCTTAATGCTTAGGATGTGCAAGTGCTTGGATACCGCATCACGACGACCACCGCCGACGACCTCGGCGCCGCGCGAGCCGTCATGCTCGACACCGTCTACCACGACTTCGGCACGGGATACGTGCCGCGCTGGCACGGCGACATCATCGACCTCGACGGCGCGTATCTGAGACCCGCCCGCCACACCCTGCTCGTCGCGGTGGACGAGCGCGACGGAGCGGTCGCCGCCACCGCAGCCCTCGACTCCCGGGGCCCCGCACACCCGCCGAATCCGCGCTGGATCGCCGAACGCTTCCCTTCGGGCGAGACGGCGCAACTGCGACGCGTCTACGTACGGGCCGAGCACCGGCGCCGCGGCCTTGCCCGGCAGCTGGTCGGCCAGCTGTTGGACTTCGCCGCGACGGACGGCGGATACCGGTCGGTCTATCTGCACACCGACCCGGCGGTGACCGGCGCCGAGGGCTTCTGGCGCTCCCTGGGGAAAGTGGTACACGACGAGCGCGAGGACTCCGGCACATCACGCGTCATGCATTTCGAAGTACCCATGCGGCAGCCGTAAGCCCACCCCCTCTCCCGGGCACGCCCATGACCCCCGCCTCATTAATGGAAATGGTTGTCATGTAACCTGTGGCCGCACTTCCGGACACCCCCACCCCGAGAACGAGGACCATGCGCTCCGTCGGCCCCCGGCCCCTCCCCCTCATAGCCGGCCTGCTCGTCGCCCCGCTGCTCGCCGGCTGTTTCGCCGCCAAGAACGACGCGTCCGGCGACACCGCGGAAGGCGCCCGGCTGAAGGTCGCGCTGGCCTTCCCTCCCTCCGAGAACTTCTCCCCGTACGGCGCCGACGCCACCCTCCTCAGCCGTCTCGGCGTCACCGAGGGTCTGACCGAACTGGACGCGAACGGCGCCGCCGCCCCGGCGCTCGCCGCGTCCTGGAAGCAGGAAAGCGACCGCGGCTGGCTGTTCACCCTGCGCCAGGCCGAGTTCCAGGACGGCACCCGCGTCACACCTGCCGCCGTCGCGTCGGCCCTCACCCACGCGGGCAGGGCCGAGCCCGTCACCGCCGCGCTGTCCGGGGCATCGCTCACCGCCGAGCCCGTCGGCGACGACCAGGTCCGGATCACCACCAAGGCCCCCGATCCCGCGCTGCCGCTGCGCCTGTCGAGCCCCGGCCTCGCCGTGCTCTCCGCGAAGGCGTACGAGAAGGGGGACAAGGCCAACCCGGTCGGCACCGGCACGGGGCCTTTCGAGCTCACGAAGACCACCGGCGCCACCGCGGCCACCCTCGACCGCTTCGACGACTACTGGGGCGGTCGCGCGCAGGCGTCCGGCGTCGACGCGCGGTTCATCGCCGACGGCACCGCGCGCACCAACGCCCTGCGCACCGGCGACGTGGACATCGCCGAGGCTGTCCCCGTCTCGCAGGCCGCCTCACTCGACGAGGGGCACGGCCGCGAGACCGCCACGGCACGCACCACCGCGCTCCAGCTCAACACGGAGAAGGGTGCCTTCAAGGATCCCGGCCTGCGCGCCGCGGCCCGCGCCGCGATCGACACGTCCGCGCTCGCCAAGGACGTCTACGAGGGCCACGCCGACACCGGCAAGGGCATCTTCGGGCCCGCCCTGAACTGGGCCGAGGGGAAGCGGCACAAGCCCGGGGGACAAGCGCGGGCCACCTCGCCCGGCGGCAAGTCCATCACCCTGGCCACGTACGACAACCGGCCCGAGCTCCCCGAGGTCGCCCAGGTGCTCAAGCAGCAGCTGCAGAAGGCCGGGTTCAAGGTGACGCTGGAAGTGCGGGAGTCCTCCCGTATCGAGGGTGACGCGCTGGCCGGGAAGTTCGACGCGTTCGTCGGCGCCCGCAACACCATGCTCGACACCGGCGACCCCGTGTCGGTCCTCGCCAGCGACTACACCTGCGACGGCAGCTACAACCTCTCCCAGCTGTGCGACACCTCCGTCGACAAGGCCGTACGGAAGGCCGAGAACACGGCCGACACCGCGACGCGGCAGGACGCGACCATGGCCGCCGAGTCCGCGATCCTCGGCACCGACGCGGTCGTGCCGCTGGTCCACCAGCGGATCATCACGGGCGTCGGCGGCTCGGTGCGGGGCGAGATCCTCGACCCGTACGAGCGGACGCTGGTCGGTACCGGCACCAGGCGCTGAGGGCCCCATGCGAAAAGGGTTCGTCCGCGGACCGGCGCTGTTCTGGCGCGTGGTCATCGCCGTCGCGCTGCTGTGCCTGATCGGTCTGCTGCCCTGGCTTTCGCGCACCGACCCGGCGCTCACCGTGCTCAAGGCCCGGGCGGCGGAGCGCACCCCCACCCCCGAGGCCGTGGCGGCCGTGCGCGCCCAACTCGGCCTGGACGAAGGACCGTTGCATCTGCTCGCCCAGTGGACGGGCGGGCTGCTGCGCGGGGACGCCGGGCAGTCGTGGATCTCCGGTGAAGCGGTACTGCCCTCCGTGGCGCAGGCCCTGGGTGTCTCGTTGCTACTCATGTCCGCGGCGCTGGTGGCGGCCGTCGTGGCCGCGGGCGCGGTGTGTTCGCGCACCCTGTGGCTCGGCTCCCGCCGTCGGCTCTCCGGACGCGGGCACTCGGGCGGCGGGGCCGCGGTCGTCGCGGCGATGCCCGAGTTCCTGACCGCATCGGTGCTCGCCACCGTGGTCGGCGTGCAACTGGCCTGGCTGCCGGCGCTCGGCTGGTACGGGCCCCAGTGGCTCGTGCTGCCCGCGCTCTCGCTCGGTCTTCCCGCCGGGGCGCTGCTCGGGCGGCTCCTCGACGACCTGCTGCCCGGCGCCTTCGCCGAACCCTGGGCGCGCGCCGCCGCGGCCCGCGGCATCCCGCACGGACGCATCGCGCGCCAGGCGCTGCGCCGCTGCGTCCCCGGACTGCTGCCGAACGTCGGTCTGTTCGTCGTGGGCCTGACCGGTGGCGCGGTCGCCGTGGAGCAGGTCTTCGACATCCCCGGGCTCGGTCGCACCACCCTGCAGGCCGCGGTGGCGCAGGATCTGCCCGTCCTCCAGGCCGGCACGCTCGCGCTCGTCCTGCTCGCCGCCGTGGCGGGCGCTCTTTTCCGCCTCGCGTCCCGGCTCACGAGCGGCCCCGCGCTGCGCGACGGAGCCCTGCCCACGCTGCACCTTCCCGAGCCGCCCGCGCCCAGTCGGCTGCCGTTCCTGTACGCCGGTGTGCTGCTCGGCGTCATCCTGTTGAGCCTGGCCCGGGATCCTCTCGCCCTGGACACCGCGGCCCGGCTCCAAGCACCGTCCTGGGCGCACCCGTTCGGCACCGATGCCCTGGGGCGCGATGTGCTGGCCCGGGTCGGGCACGGCGCGCTCCACACCCTCGCGCTGGCCCTGGGGATCAGCGCCTTCGCGCTGGTGGCCGGCGTCCTGCTCGGTCTTCTGCCCCGGTTCTCCGGCCCTCTTCTCGACACGCTCAACGCGATACCGCCGACGCTCGCGGGTCTCCTCGTCGCCGGGGTCGCGGGCAGCGGAGCGGCCACCCCGGCGATCGCCGTGGCCGTCGTCGCCTGGGTTCCGCTCGCCGCCCATACCGCCGCCCTGCTCCTCCAGGAGCGCGCCACGCTCCACCTGACGGCGACGCGGAGTCTGGGCGCAGGCCGTCGGCACCAGCTCCGGCACCATCTGCTGCCCGCGGTGCTGCCGCCCGTCACCCGCCACGCGCTGCTGCGGCTCCCCGCCGTCGCGCTGGCCCTGGCAGCCCTCGGCTTCCTCGGCCTCGGCGCGCAGCCCCCGTCCCCCGAGTGGGGTCTGCTGCTCGCCGAGAACCAGCCCTACGCCGAACGCGCCCCCTGGGCCCTGCTCGCTCCGGCAGCCGCACTCGCTCTCCTCGGCGCTCTCGCGGTGACGGCGGCGGGTGGAGTACCGATCCCCCGGTGGCCGCGGCGCAGGGGCCGACCCGAAGAGCACCCTCGCGTGGTGGACATACCGCCCACCGAGCGGGAGTTGACCACGGCCGGGACGGTTGCCCGGTGAGCAGTCGACATCAGCTGTCCTCACCCGCGCGGCTCCGGAACGCGAAACGCTCACACCGCGAACGCACCTGGCCGCACCTGTCGCCGCTGCTTCGCCTGCTGATCCTGACCCAACTCGCCTTCAATATCGGCTTCTTCGCCGTGCTGCCCTTCCTGGCCGAGCACCTGGGGGCGGCGATCGGCATGGCGGGCTGGCTGGTCGGACTCGTGCTCGGCCTGCGGACGTTCAGCCAACAGGGGCTCTTCGTCGTGGGCGGCGCCCTGACCGACCGGTACGGCGTACGGCCGGTCGTGCTCACCGGCTGCCTGCTGCGGATCGCCGGTTTCGCCTGGCTCGGCTACGCGCAGCAGACCTGGTCGGTCATCGGCGCGGTCCTCCTGATCGGCTTCGCCGCCGCCCTGTTCTCCCCCGCCGTGGAATCCGAAGTCGCCCGGCAGGCAGTGCTCTGGGAGGAGTCGGGGAGCGGCCCGCGCACCCGCGTCCTCGCCCTGCTCACCGTGGCGGGCCAGGCCGGCGCGTTCCTCGGTCCGCTCCTCGGCGCACTGCTGCTCTCCGTCGACTTCCGCACCGTGTGCCTGGCCGGGGCCGGGGTCTTCGTCCTCGTCCTTGCCGGGCACCTGTGGCTGCTGCCCCAGCACATCCCGGGGCGCGAGCGGATCCGGGTACGAGGAGGTGTGGGTGAGTTGCTGCGCAACCGCCGCTTCCTGGCGGTGTGTTGTGCCTACGGCGCGTATCTCCTGGCGTACAACCAGCTCTACCTCGCCCTCCCCCAGGAGGTGGAGCGCGCGGCCGGGTCGCAGGCGCCGCTCGCCTGGCTGTTCGCCCTCTCCTCCCTGCTCGTGGTGACCACGCAGCTCCCGGTCACCCACTGGGCCGCGGGACGGCTGGACGAGCGGCGCTCCATGGCGGCGGGGCTCGCCCTCATCTCCGCGGGGTTCGCCGTGGTGGCCGTCGCGCGGCCTGCCGCGTGGGCCGGGGTGGCCGGGCTGCTGCCCGCCGCCGCCTTCGTCGTCCTGCTCACCCTCGGCCAGATGCTGGTGGCCCCGGCCGCCCGCGCCTGGGTCCCCGACCTCACGCCCGACGGCAGGCTGGGCCTCTACACCGGCGCCCTGTCATCGGTCTCCGGCCTGATCGTCCTGGCGGGCAGCGCGGCGACGGGCTCGCTCCTGGACGCAGGGCTGCCCCCCTGGGCGCCGTGGCTCGCCCTCGCCGCGATCCCGCTCCTGGCCATGACGCTCCTGCCCGACCGTGCCCCGCGCCGGTCAGCCCGCTGAAGCGCCAGGCACTACCGAAGCCATGTAAGCCGCCAGCTCCTCGGGCGTGCGCGGGCCGTCTTCCGCCCCGGCCAGCAGGCCCTTCGTCCGCAGCAGTTCCGTGACGGCGATTCCCCACGGCAGGCGGAGGCCCGCCTGGGCCAGGAGTTCTTGCTGGGCGAGCATCCGCGCCACCGGTCCCGTGCGCACTCCCGACGGCGTGAGAAGCGCCGCGTCGTCGGCCCAGCGCAGGGCCAGGTCCACGTCGTGGGTGGCC
Source organism: Streptomyces sp. NPDC033180 (assembly GCF_055577645.1). NCBI lineage: Bacteria > Bacillati > Actinomycetota > Actinomycetes > Kitasatosporales > Streptomycetaceae > Streptomyces > Streptomyces sp. NPDC033180. Next base: position 103,481 of record NZ_JBVIPU010000009.1, read on the forward strand.
ATCACCACCGTCGTCCCCGCGTCCCGCAGGCCTTGCAGAGTGGCCAGGAGGCGTTCCTGGCCGTCGGGGTCGAGCCCCGCGGTCGGCTCGTCGAGGATCAGGACGCGGGGGCGCATCGCCACGGCACCCGCGATGGCCGTCCGCTTCCGCTGACCGTAGGAGAGGAGGTGGGTGGGGCGGTCCGCCAGGGCGCTGATGTCGAGCGCGGCGAGCGCCTCTGCGACGCGGGCGCGCACCTCGCCGTCCGGCAGCCCCAGATTCAGCGGCCCGAAGGACACGTCCTGCTCGACCGATGCGGCGAACAGCTGGTCGTCGGGGTCCTGGACGACCAGCTGAACGGTGGTGCGCAGCCGGGTGAGCCCCTTGCGGTCGTATGTCACGGGAGCACCCCCGAGCGTCAACTCGCCCTGGTCCGGGCGCAGTCCGCCGCTCAGTAGCCGCATCAGGGTGGTCTTGCCGCTGCCGTTGCGGCCGAGGAGCGCGAGCGCACGGCCCTCGGTGACGTCGAAGTCCAGACCGCTGAGCACGGTGGGCCCGTCGTCGTACGCGTAGGAAGCGCCGCGCAGAGCGACCAAGGGCCCGCTCGGCTCGCGAGGAGCGCTGGGCTCGCTCGGCTCGCTCATGGAAGAAGCCTTTCCAGTACGAGGGTGAGGGCCACCAGGCCCATGAGGAGGACCGTGCTGGCGGCCACGAAGCTCCGTGAGATCCGGGCGTCGGGCACGAGCACCCGCAGGGTTCCGTCGTACCCGCGGCCGGCGAGCCCGGCCTGGAGCCGGCCCGCCCGGTCGAAGGCCCGCACAAACGCGGTGGCGCCAAGTCCGCCGAGGGAGCGCCAGGTGGCGGCCCGGGTGGTGTGGCCGAGGCGCGCGGCCTGCGCCTGCCGGATCCGGCTCATGGAGTCCAGGAGCAGGAAGCTCATCCGGTACATGACGAGTGCCACGTCGACGACCGGCGCCGGTACACCCGCCCTCACCAGGCGGGGCAGCAGGTCCGACAGAGGCGTGGTGAAGGCGAACAGCAGGACGCCGAGCGAGGCCGCCGATGTGCGCAGGAGCAGTCCGGCCGCCCGCGCGGGTCCGCCGTCGGCGAGCGTGACGAACCCTTCGGGTCCGCCGAGTTGGACGAGCAGGGTCAGGGCGCCGGTGACGCAGAAGCCGAGCGGTACGCGGTAGGCACGCCACAGTGTGCGCGGCGGCACTCCGGCGGGCCCGAGCAGCACGGCGAGCGCGGCGACGAGGACGAGGGCGGCACCCGGCCAGGGCGGCAGGGACACGGCCACGACCGTGAGGCCGAGCCCGAGCACGGCCTTGTCCACGGGGTGGCGGCGGCGCCAGCGACTGCTGTGCGCCGCCGCGTCGATGGGCAGCAAGGGGGGTCAGACCTGTTCGGTGTCGGCCCGGGTGCTCTGAGCGTCAGCGGTCTTCTCCGCGGGCGCCCCCTCGGTTTCGGCCCGCGCGATCTCCGCGCCCTGGCGGCGCCCCTTGCGCAGACCGAAGTAGTACGCGAGGACACCCGCGCCCAGCGCCGCCTGCAGCGCGAAGAGCGCCGACTCGACCTCTCCGGAGGGGGGTTCGTACAGCGGTGAGAACCACGGCTCGTAATCCGGCTTGATCTCCGTGATCGCGGTCTCGGCCTGGGCGTCGGCCCCGGCGAACGGCTCCTTCTCGTCGTCGCCGAGCCCGAGCGCCAACGGCAGCACCGCGAGGGCGGCGACGATGAGGAGGAGCAGAGTGTTGATCTTCGCGTTCCGACTCATCAGGCGCTGGCCCCCGTCTCCGTCGTCTTGGTCGTCTCGACCGTCTTCGGGCCCTGCCGCTTGCCCTGGAGCAGCACGCCGAGCCGCGTGAGCTCGCCCTTGCTGGACTGCACGAGCAGCCGCATCACGATGACGGTGAGCAGCCCCTCGCTGACCGCGAGGGGGATCTGCGTGACGGCGAAGATGCCGCCGAACTTGCCCAGGGCGCCGAGGAATCCGCTGCCGGGGTCGGGGAAGGCCATGGCGAGCTGGACGCTGGTGACGCAGTACGTGGACAGGTCGGCGACGAACGCCCCGAAGAACACGGCGACCATGAGCGGCACGTCATACCGCTTCAGGAGCCGGTAGACGGCGTATCCGGCCCATGGCCCGATGATCGCCATGGAGAAGACGTTGGCGCCGAGTGTGGTGAGCCCGCCGTGGGCGAGCAGCAGTGCCTGGAACAGCAGCGTGATGGTGCCAAGCACCGTCATGATCGGCGGCCGGAACAGGATCGCGCCGAGCCCGGTCCCCGTCGGATGCGAGCAACTGCCCGTGACGGATGGGATTTTCAGCGCGGAAAGGACAAAAGTGAAGGCTCCGGAGGCGCCCAGGAGCAGGGTGCTCTCCGGGTGTTCCTTGACCTCACGGGTGAGGGAGCGGACTCCGTGGACGACAAACGGCGTGGACGCAACGCCCCAGGCGATCGCGTGCGCCGGTGGGAGGAAACCCTCGGCTATGTGCATGGCTAAGCAGACCCTCTCCAGCACCTCGTGGATGGACAACGCGCCTTGGCCGGTCTCCTGGCTGACGGGTCGTACCGACCGGACTCCGCCTTCCCGGGTACGCGCGTACCCAGTGGCTGCCGCGAGGGCTGGAGCCGGACTTCCCGATCACAGTGGCGAGGGCCGCACCGGCATCACACCGATTTCCCGAGCACCAAGGCGTGGCGACCCTAGTGCGCAATCGAGTCAACTGACAACTTGCGGGACCACCCCACCTGTCGCACGCGCGAGCGCACACGACCAGGGCGTACGCCCCTGGTCAGCCCAGGTGCCTCGGCCCGTGCGCGGTCGGCACGCGCCACGTTCCCCAGGAGGCCGGGGAACCGCCACCGGCTCAGCACCCCGTCTCAGGAGTGTGTGAAGCCGGGGGGCCGCTTCTCGACGCATGCGGCCATGCCCTCCCTCTGGTCCGCGGTCGCGAACACGGCGTGGAACAAGCTGCGTTCGAAGCGCACGCCCTCCGCGAGGGTCGTCTCGAAGGCGCGGGACACCGCTTCCTTCGCCATCATCGCGACGGGCAGGGACATCCCCGCGACGGTCTCCGCGACGGAGAGGGCCTCTGTGAGGAGTTCGTCGGCGGGCACCAGCCGCCACCGAGCGCACAGCCGGAGACGGCCACGACCGTCGGGGTACGCAGCACCCCCAGCCGGTCCCATGCGGCGAACCAGTCGCTGAGGTACATGTCCAGGTAGCTTCGGACTTCGCCAGTGCCGTGTGGATGGCAGCACACTCCCCGGTCACAGTGTCGGGACCCGCCCCTCCCCGCCGCACAGCGCGAGAGTCCGGGCGGGATGACGTGGCCCGAGGAAGACCACGACGCCCTTGCCGTCTGGAGAGGGATGCGTCGCCTGGGTCCAGCCCTGACGGTCGTAGAAGCTCATGGCCTGCGCCGACCGGACCGAAGTCAGCAGCCAGACACGGTCGTCGGGAGCACCGGCGGCCATCGCCCCAAGGAGTGCGGCCCCGATTCCGGTGCCCTGCGCGGTGGGGCGCACGGCGAGTTCGTCTATCTCACGGGCTCCGCACAGCCACGACAGGGCGCGCTCGGCGCCGAGTCCGGCCACCGCCTGCGGGTAACAGCGGTCGGCGGGAAAGGGGTCGGGCGTGGTCCACCCGGTGGTGAACCCGGCGATGTCCGTCCCCTCAAGGGCGATGGCCGCGGTGAAGCCGGGGCGCCGTACGTCGCCCGCGAGCCGGACCGCGAACTCCGCCACCCTCTCCTCGTCCTCGTACCAGGGCGGCACGCGGAAGGCTTCGGCATAGACGGTGCACAAGGCGTCGATGTGCGCGAGCAGTTGCTCGCCGCGCAGGAGCCGGACGACCGCCGTCATCAGGCCGCCCTCGCCGCGGCCGCCCTCGGCTGCAGGGCCGCGTACGCCAGCGGGGCTGACGGGTCGATCGACACGTCCCAGGGAGCGGGCTCGGCACCGGCGCGCACGAGCAGATCGCCGACGGCGGCGATCATCGCGCCGTTGTCCGTGCACAGGGTCATCGGGGGCACGCGCAGCCGCACCCCGGCGGCGGCGCACCGCTCCTCGGCGAGCGACCGCACCCGCGAGTTGGCGGCGACTCCGCCGACCACGACGAGGGTTCCGACCCCGTGATCCCGGCAGGCGGCAAGCGCCTTGCGGGTCAGAACGTCCGCGACGGCCTCCTGGAGCGAGGCCGCACCGTCGGCCACCGGAAGATCACGGCCCGCGTGCCCCTCGGCCCAGCGCGCGGCGGCGGTCTTGAGGCCGGAGAAGGAGAAGGCGTACGGGTCGTCCTTCGGCCCGGTGAGCGGGCGGGGGAAGGCCACCGCGCGCGGGTCGCCGCTCCGGGCCGCGCGGTCGATGGCGGGGCCTCCCGGATAGGGCAGTCCGAAGACGCGGGCGACCTTGTCGAAGCACTCGCCCGCCGCGTCGTCCAGCGTGTCCCCCAGGTGCACGATCGGATCGCGGGCCAGGTCCCGGACGAGCAGCAGGGAGGTGTGCCCGCCGGAGACGATGAGCACCACGCAGGGATCGGGCAGCGGGCCGTGCTCCAGCGAGTCGGCGGCGACGTGCCCGGCCAGGTGGTGCACCCCGTACAGCGGGACATCGAGCCCATAGGCCAGGGTCCTGGCCCCCGCGAGGCCGACCTGCAGCGCGCCGGACAGACCGGGCCCCGTGGTGACCGCCACCGCGCCGATGTCGGAGAGCTTCAGACCCGCCTGGTCGAGGGCGCGGTGGACGACCGGGGTGAAGGAGTGCAGATGCGCTCGCGCGGCGATCTCGGGGACCACTCCGCCGAACCGGGCGTGCTCGTCCATGCTCGACGCCACCGCATGGGCGAGCAGACGCCCCTGCGAGACGATCCCCGCTCCGGTCTCGTCGCACGACGACTCGATCCCCAGCACAATGCGCCCCGCTGCCACCGGCGTCTCCTTCCCCTACAGCTTTCTTTCTGCAGGTGGAGTGTAGTTGCAACCGATGTGCAATAAGACCTTCAGGTCCCCCGCTGCTCCCCGGCCACGGGATAGGGGACGAAGGTGCTGCTGTTCTCGTCGATCGCCAGGCGGCGGTCCAGCGGGGGCACCGCCCGCTGGGGGCAGTCGGTGCGTTCGCAGAGGCGGCAGCCCATGCCGATGGGCACGGCGGACGAGGCGCTGTCGAGATCGAGACCGTCGGAGTAGACGAGCCGCGCGGCATGGCGGATCTCGCAGCCGAGGCCGATGGCGAAGGTCTTGCCGGGCTCTCCCCAGCCGCCGCGGTGCCGCGTCACCGCGCGGGCGGTCCACAGGAAGCGCTGCCCGTCCGGCATGGAGGCGACCTGGACATGAATGCGGCCGGGTACGGCGAACGCCTCGTACACGTTCCACAGCGGGCAGGTGCCGCCCGCGCGGGAGAAGTGGAAGGCAGTGGCGGACTGACGCTTCGACATGTTGCCCGCCCTGTCGACCCGGACGAAGGAGAAGGGCACGCCGCGCAGCCGGGAGCGCTGCAGGGTGCTGAGGCGGTGGCAGATGGTCTCGTAGCCGAGGCCGAAGTGGTCGGTGAGCCGCTCGATGTCGTAGCGGAACTCCTCCGCGGCCGTGTGGAAGCGGCGGTAGGGCAGGATCAGCGCGGCGGCGAAGTAGTTGGCGATGCCGATGCGGGCCAGCGGCCAGGCCGCGGTCCCCTGGCCGAAGTCCTCCGACGCGAGCGCGGAGATCTCGTCCGCGTACTCGAGCAGGGCGAGCTGGGTGGCCATCCGGAACGCCTGCTGGCCGGGGCGCAGCCGGTTGGAGAGGTGCAGGACCCGGGCCGCCGGATCGTAGTGGTGCAGGAGCCGGTCGGCGTCCGCGGCCAGGCGCACCCCGTGGCGCTCGGCGAGGCGCGCGGACAGGGCACGCACGACCTCGCCGGGGCGTACGCCGATCTGAGCGGCGAACTGCTCGGCGGCCACGTCCATGTCGTGCAGGTAGTTCTGGCGCCGGTAGAAGAACTCGCGGATCTCCTCGTGCGCCGAGCGGGGCTGTGCCGCTGTCCCCGGACCCCGGCCCTCCGCGGCCTCGGAGAGCTGTTCGGTCAGGAGCTGGTTGCGGCGGCCGAGGTCCACCAGGACCTTCGCCACGGCGGGCATGCGCGAGGCCAGATCCGAGAGGTCGGACGCGGAGACCCGGCCCGCGGACACCTCGCCGGTGAGGGCGTCCCGCAGGTCGGCGACCAGGCGGCTGGTGTCACGCTCGGAGAAGAAGCCCGGGTCGACGCCGAACGCCTCCGTGAGACGCAGCAGCACGGGCACGGTCAGCGGCCGGGAGTCGTGCTCCATCTGGTTCAGATAGCTCGGCGAGATGGCCAGGGCGCGGGCCAGGTCGGCCTGGCTCATGCGGCGTTCCTCCCGCAACCGTCGCAGCCGTGCTCCCGCGTACGTCTTGCTCACCCGTGGCTCCTGTCCGGACACGATCACCCTCGTCGGCACCGCTCGTGCTGCTGGCGATGGTAGCCACGCGAGCCGGGCTTTCGGCATTAACAGAGTTGGCAATACGGCGAGGAAAGATGCGCAGAACTTGGCAGCTTTCCCCGGTTGTTGGCACTGAGTGCCGATGCCAGAGTCGTACTGCGGCCCGCCGGACTCCGTCGGGCGGATCGGAATCGGGATACGACTCAATGCCCTGACGTCGGTGATCCCGACCCGTTCCGCCCGCCTCGGCGTCATTGCTCGGATTGCTCACCCACGGAACCGGCGGGCCGCACTCCAGATTTACCCGGCACTCAGTGCCAGACATTCGCACAGTTCACGATTCCCCGGGAGACGGTCATGGCACAGGCAGGGACGACGACGGCAACGACCCAGGAGCTGGCTCAGCGCTGGGCGGCCGACGCCCGGTGGGAGGGCATCGAGCGCACCTACTCCGCCGAGGATGTGGTCAGGCTCTCCGGCAGCGTCCGCGAGGAGCACACCCTGGCCCGGCGCGGCGCCGAGCGGCTGTGGCGCCAACTGCATGAGCAGGACTACATCCACGCGCTCGGCGCACTGACCGGCGGCCAGGCGGTCCAGCAGGTCAAGGCCGGTCTGCAGGCGATCTACCTGTCCGGCTGGCAGGTGGCCGCCGACGCCAACCAGGCCGGGCACACCTACCCCGACCAGTCGCTCTACCCCGCCAACTCGGTGCCGCAGGTGGTCCGTCGGATCAACAACGCGCTGCTGCGCGCCGACCAGATCGCCACCGCCGAGGGCGGCGACGACACCACCGACTGGCTCGCGCCCATCGTCGCCGACGCGGAAGCGGGCTTCGGCGGACCGCTCAACGCCTTCGAACTGACCAAGGCGATGATCGCCGCCGGCGCGGCAGGCATCCACTACGAGGACCAGCTCGCCTCGGAGAAGAAGTGCGGTCACCTGGGCGGCAAGGTCCTCGTGCCGACCGGCCAGCACATCCGTACTCTCAACGCGGCCCGTCTGGCCGCCGACATCGCCGATGTGCCGACGCTGATCGTGGCGCGCACGGACGCGCTCGCGGCGAACCTGCTGACCAGCGATGTCGACGAGCGCGACGCGCGGTTCGTGACGGGCGAGCGCACCGCCGAGGGCTTCTACCGGGTGCGCGGCGGCATGGAGCCCGTCATCGCCCGCGGCCTCGCCTACGCCCCGTACGCGGATCTCATCTGGGTCGAGACCGGCACCCCCGACCTCGCCCAGGCCCGCGAGTTCGCCGAGGCGATCCACGCCGAGCACCCCGACCAGATGCTCGCCTACAACTGCTCGCCGTCCTTCAACTGGCGTGCCGCCCTGGACGACGACCAGATCGCCAAGTTCCAGCGGGAGCTGGGAGCCATGGGATACCGCTTCCAGTTCATCACCCTGGCCGGCTTCCACTCCCTCAACCACGGCATGTTCGACCTGGCCCGCGGTTACGCCGAGCACGGCATGACGGCCTATGTGGACCTCCAGGAGCGCGAGTTCGCCGCGCAGGCGCAGGGCTTCACCGCCGTGAAGCACCAGCGTGAGGTCGGCACCGGCTACTTCGACCAGGTGTCCACCGCCGTCAACCCGGCCTCCTCCACGACGGCGCTCTCCGGTTCCACCGAGGAAGAGCAGTTCCACTAGGCGCTTCGCCGGATCGCCGCATTGATGTCCGCGGGCCGGTGGGGGCTGGGTGCGCCCGCGGGACGGAGCCCCATATGTCACGGCCCCGCGCCCCTCACGGGGCGCCCCCACCGTCCCGTCCGTCCGCCCCCTTGCTGAGGAGACCCGCATGTCCATCTCCGCTCCGACAAGCCGTGCGCAGGTCCTCGGCGTACCTGGCCACCGGCACGACGAGATCCTCACCCCCGAGGCGCTGGAGTTCGTCGGCCGCCTCGTCGACGCCTTCGCCGACCGCCGCCTGGAGATCCTCAAGGAGCGCACGCGGGTGAACTCCCGGCTCGCTTCCGGCTCCCCTCTCGACTTCTCCATCGCCACCGCCCGTATCCGGGCGGACGACTCCTGGCAGGTGGCTCCATCGGCCCCCGGCCTCACCGACCGTCGCGTGGAGATCACCGGGCCGCCCGAGCGTGCGATGACGGTCAACGCCCTCAACTCGGGTGCTCGGGTGTGGATGGCGGACTTCGAGGACGCCACCTCACCCACCTGGGACAACATCGTCGGCGGTCAGCTGAACCTGCTCGACGCGATCGAGCGGCGGATCGACTTCACCACACCGGAGGGCAAGCGGTACCGGCTCGGCGAGCAGCTCGCGACCATCGTCGTACGCCCGCGCGGCTGGCACCTGACCGAGGCACACCTGCAGATCGACGGCCGGCCGGCGCCCGCCTCCCTCGTGGACTTCGGGCTCTACTTCTTCCACTGCGCCCAGCGGCAGATCGACGCCGGCCACGGTCCGTACTTCTATCTGCCGAAGCTGGAGAACCGCGACGAGGCACGGCTGTGGAACGACGTGTTCGTCCTCGCCCAGGACCTCATCGGCATCCCCCGCGGCACGATTCGGGCCACCGTCCTGATCGAGACCATCACGGCGGCCGTCCAGATGGAGGAGATCCTCTACGAGCTCCGCGAGCACAGCTCGGGCCTCAACGCGGGCCGCTGGGACTACCTCTTCAGCCTCATCAGGACCTTCGGGCACCGCACCGACTTCCTGCTGCCCGACCGGGCGAAGGTCACCATGACCGCTCCCTTCATGCGCGCGTACACCGACCTCCTCGTACGCACCTGCCACAAGCGGGGCGCCCACGCGATCGGCGGCATGGCCGCCCACGTGCCCGGCAAGGACCCCGAAGCCCACCGGGCGGCCCTCGCCACGGTGCGGCTCGACAAGGAACGCGAAGTCGAGGACGGCTTCGACGGCTCATGGGTCGCCCACCCCGCGCTTGTCCCCGTATGCCGCGAGGTGTTCGACGGAGTACTCGACACCCGCCCGCACCAGATCGACCGCACCCGCGACGACGTCGAGGTGACGGCGGCCCAGCTGCTGTCCGTGCGCCGCGTCAGCGCACCACCCACGTCGGAGGGCGTGCGCACCAACATCGCGGTCGCCCTGCGCTACTTCGCCGCCTGGCTGCGCGGGCAGGGGGCCCTCGCCCTGTACGGCCTGATGGAGGACGCCGCCACGGCCGAGATCGCCCGGGTGCAGATCTGGCAGTGGCTGCGCCATCGGGTGGTGGATCGGGCGACCGTGCTCGCGCTGGTGGAGGACGAGCTCGCCGCCCTGGGGGCGCAGTACCCGTGGGCGCCCCTCGACGAGATCCGCGGTCTCTTCGAACGGAGCGCACTGGCACGCGAGTTGCCCTCGTTCTTCACCACCGACGCCTACCGCCGCCACCTCGTGGACCAGCCGCTCGTGCGCCGTTCGCAGGGACAGTCATGACCGCGGCCATCCGCCGGGTCGGTGTGGTGGGCGGGGGCCGGATGGGCGCCGGAATCGCCGAGGTGTGCGCCCGCGCCGGCCTCGACACCGTGGTGTGCGAGGCCGACGCCCTCGCCGCCCGCGCCGCCCGCGAACGCGTTGCCACGTCACTCGAACGCGCCGTCCAACGCGGCACGTTGGACCGCGCCGACGCCGAGGACGCCCTGGCCCGCATGGTCGTCACCGGCAGCCTGGACGACCTGGCCGACCGCCACCTCGTCGTCGAGGCGGTGGTCGAGGACACGGCGGCGAAGACGGAGATCTTCGCCGCCCTGGACAAGGTCGTCGAGGACCCCGGGGCGATCCTCGCCACCAACACCTCCTCCATCCCGGTCATGCGGCTGGGCATGGCGACCCATCGGGCCGACCGCGTCATCGGACTGCACTTCTTCAACCCCGCACCCGTCCTTCCCCTGGTCGAGGTCGTCTCCTCGCTGCACACAGCCGCGCAGACCGTCGCCGCCGTCGAGGACTTCGCCACGTACACGCTGGGCAAGACGGTCGTGCGGTCCAAGGACAGGGCGGGTTTCGTCGTCAACGCGCTGCTCGTGCCCTACCTCCTCTCGGCGATCCGCATGACGGAGTCCGGCTTCGCGACGGCGGCCGACGTGGACGCGGGCATGGAGCTCGGCTGCGCACACCCGATGGGCCCGCTCAAGCTGGCGGACCTGATCGGCCTGGACACGGTCGCCTCCATCGCGGCATCTCTCTACGAAGAGTTCAAGGAACCCCTGTACGCCCCGCCGCCGCTGCTCTCGCGCATGGTCGAAGCGGGGCTGCTCGGCCGCAAGAGCGGACGCGGGTTCCACCTCTACGACCGGGGCTGAGGGGCCCGGGTCCGCCGCCGGGCTGAGGGGCCCGCGGCTGCTGTGAGCGGGGCGCGGAACAGAGTGGTGATCTGTTCCGCGCCCCTTCACGTGCCCGCCCCGCCCATGTGCCCGCCCCGCCCATGTGCCCGCCCCACCCATGTGCCCGCCCCGCCCACGGGCCCGTGTCTCACCTCACGGTCCGGAATGTGATCAGTACTGCCCAAGAAGCCGACCACCCTCTAGCCTGATCGGTGCAGCTGGTTCGCCCTGCCCGCCAGGCAGACGCGTCGCAAGAGGGAACCCGGTGGGAATCCGGGACTGCCCCGCAGCGGTGAGTGGGAACGACCGCCGTCATACGCACTGGATCCGAGCCCGGGTCCGGGAAGCGACGGCCAGTAGGAATCTGCCTCGGCAGGTGTGCCCGCGAGTCCGAAGACCTGCCCGTTGCCCGTGCGTGATCCCTCACGCGCGGACATCCCGGTGACCTCGTGGGCGGGTCGGCGTACAGATCAGGTGGAGCACCACGCCGGTGGCGTGCGTTCGGTCCGCCCGGTTCGTCATCCCTTCGCGTCCGTGTCCCGTCCCCGGGATCCTCAGGAGTCATCTCGCGAAGGAGATTTCCGTGACAGCGAAGTCCGCAGCCCCGGCAGCACGGTCCACCGTGTACGGCTACCCCCGCCAGGGCCCCGACCGGGAACTGAAGAAGGCCGTCGAGGGCTATTGGAAGGGCCGCGTCACCGCCGACACCCTCCGGGAGACCGCGGCGCAGCTGCGCCGGTCCACCTGGCGGCGCCTGACCGACGCCGGCATCCACGAAGTGCCGACCGGTGACTTCTCGTACTACGACCACGTCCTGGACACCAGCGTCATGGTCGGAGCCGTCCCGCTGCGGCACCGCGAGGCCGTCGACACCGACGCGCTCGACGGCTACTTCGCGATGGCCCGCGGCACCCAGGACGTGGCGCCGCTCGAGATGACCAAGTGGTTCGACACCAACTACCACTACCTCGTGCCGGAGCTGGGCCCCGACACCGTCTTCACCTCCGACTCCACCAAGCAGGTGGACGAGCTCAGGGAGGCCGTCGCGCTCGGCCTCGCCGCCCGTCCCGTCCTTGTCGGCCCGGTCACCTATCTGCTGCTCGCCAAGCCCGCGCCCGGCGTGGCCGCCGACTTCGAGCCGCTGACGCTGCTCGACCGCCTGCTGCCCGTGTACGCGGAGGTCCTCGCCGACCTGCGCGCTGCGGGCGCCGAGTGGGTGCAGCTCGACGAGCCCGCCCTGGTCCAGGACCGCACCCCGGCCGAACTCAACACCGTTGCCCGCGCGTACCGCGACCTGGGCGCTCTCACCGACCGTCCGAAGCTGCTCGTCGCCTCCTACTTCGGCAGGCTCGGCGAGGCGCTGCCCGTGCTCGCCAAGGCTCCGGTCGAGGGCCTCGCCCTGGACTTCACGGAGTCCGCCGCCGGCCAGCTCGAGGATCTCGCCGCCGTCGGCGGGCTGCCCGGCAAGCGGCTGGTCGCGGGCGTCGTCAACGGCCGCAACATCTGGATCAACGACCTGGAGAAGTCCCTTTCCACCCTGGGCACGCTCCTGGGCCTCGCCGACCGGGTCGACGTCTGCGCGTCCTGCTCCCTGCTGCACGTCCCGCTGGACTCCACCGCCGAGCGTGACATCGACCCGCAGATCGCCCGCTGGCTGGCCTTCGCCCATCAGAAGACCACCGAGATCGCCACGCTGGCCCGCGGCCTGGCCCAGGGCACGGGGGCCATCGCGGCCGAACTGTCCGCCAACCGCGCCGATCTGGCGTCCCGCTCGGGCTCGGCTCTGACCCATGACCCGGCCGTACGCTCCCGCGTCGCCGCCGTCACGGGCGCCGACGCCCGCCGTGCGCACGCCTATCCGGAGCGTGCGGCGGCCCAGCGGACCCGCCTCGGTCTGCCGCTCCTTCCCACGACCACCATCGGCTCGTTCCCGCAGACCGCCGAACTGCGCACGGCGCGGGCCGACTTGCGTGCGGGCCGCATCGACACGGACGGCTACGAAGAGCGCATCCGCTCGGAGATCCGCGAGGTCCTCGCCTTCCAGGAGAAGGCGGGCATCGACGTCCTGGTGCACGGTGAGCCCGAACGCAACGACATGGTGCAGTACTTCGCCGAGCAGCTCACCGGCTATCTCGCCACGCAGCACGGCTGGGTCCAGTCGTACGGCACCCGCTATGTGCGCCCGCCGGTCCTCGCGGGTGACATCTCACGCCCCGAACCGATGACGGTGCGCTGGACGTCGTACGCCAACTCGCTCACCGACCGCCCCGTGAAGGGCATGCTCACCGGCCCCGTCACCATGCTCGCCTGGTCCTTCGTCCGCGACGACCAACCGCTCGGTGACACGGCACGTCAGGTGGCCCTCGCCCTGCGCGACGAGGTCAACGACCTGGAGGCGGCGGGGACTTCGGTCATCCAGGTGGACGAGCCCGCGCTGCGCGAGACGCTGCCGCTGCGCACCGCCGAGCACGCCGCGTACCTGGACTGGGCCACGGAGTCCTTCCGCCTCACCACCAGCGGCGTCCGACCGGACACACAGATCCACACCCACATGTGCTACGCCGAGTTCGGCGACATCGTCCAGGCCATCGACGACCTCGACGCCGACGTCATCAGCCTGGAGGCGGCACGCTCACACATGCAGGTGGCCCGCGAGCTGGCCGAACACGGCTACCCGCGGGAGGCGGGCCCCGGGGTCTACGACATCCACTCCCCGCGCGTACCGAGCACCGAGGAAGCAGCGGCCTTGCTGCGCAAGGGACTTGAGGCCATCCCCGCCGAACGCCTGTGGGTGAACCCGGACTGCGGCCTCAAGACCCGCGGCTGGCCCGAAACCAAGGCCTCCCTGGAGAGCCTGGTCGCGGCGGCCCGCGAGGTGAGGGCGGAGCTGGCCTCGGGGACCTGACCCGAACGATCCCGGCGCATGCGGGGGGGGTCAGACCTCGCCCCCCGTATGCGCCATCCGCGAAAGCAGCACATGCAACGTCTCCCGCTCCTCGGGCCCGAGCGGGGACAGGAGTTCGTCAGTGACCCCCCGGGCCGCCCCCTCGGAGTCCCGTAGGAAGTCGTGGCCCGCCGGGGCGAGGGCGACGATGCGGCGGCGGCGGTCGTCGGGGGCGGGTCGGCGGTCGACGAAGCCGAGGCGTTCCAGGTCGTCGACCAGGCCGACGATCGCGCTGGGGTCGTAGCCGAGCTCCTCGCTCAGCTCGCGCTGTGCCGCGCCCTCCACGGTGGCCAGGTAGCGCAGCAGCGCGTAATGGCGCAGGCGCAGGCCCGATCTCTGGAGCGCCGCGTTGAAGAGCTGACCCGAGCGCAGGCCGAGGCGGTAGAGCAGATAGCCCGCATCCGCGTGCAGGCCCCGCATCCAGGGCGCACCCTCGTCGACGGATCCTTCCTCCACGGGCTCGGCGGTGGTCTTCCGGCTGGTCATGAGGTGCGCTCTCCCTGGTCGGTGGTTCGCGGGCAGTCGGCGGTCACCGCTGGCAGTGTCCGGCACGCCGCATTACCGATGTTGGAAACAATCATTGACGACAACAATCGTCTATCTCGGCTTCCTTTCTGCGGGCCGATGCCGACCGGAGTCGTGTTCCCCCGACCCGCCAAACCATCTCTTGTCACTGCCTGTTGGAGGGGTCTGTCCATGCTGGACTCGTACGCCGTGGACCTGCGCGGCAAGGTCGCCGTCGTCACGGGATCGGGGCGCGGCCCCGGCCTCGGCCTCGGCCTGTGCGCGACAGGCCCGCCGGCTCGTGCAGGAGTACGGCGTGAAGGGGTTCAAGTTCCACCCGATCCGTCGACACGGTGCGGGGCGGGGTGCAGATCGCGGTCGACGGCACGGTCGAGATCGAGGGCGGCGACAAGCCCGCCTGTGTCCTGCGGAGCCTGTCCCGCTTCTACGATCGACCCTTTCGCGCCCCTCAGGGATTGTTCAGATAGGTGAGGACGGCGAGGACGCGACGGTTGCTGTCGTCGTCATCGGTGATGCCGAGCTTGCCGAACAGGGAGGTGGTGTACTTGCTGATGGCGCTGTCGCTCAGGAACAGCCGCCGGGCGATGGCCTGGTTGGACAGTCCTTCGGCCATGAGGGCCAGCACGGAGTGTTCGCGTTCGGTCAGGCGCTCCAGCAGTCGGTTCGACGAACCGCTCGACAGCAGTTTCGCGATGACGGCCGGGTCCATGGCGGTTCCGCCAGCTGCGACGCGTTCCAGTGCGTCGATGAACTGGTCGGCGTCGAACACGCTCTCCTTGAGGAAGTAGCCGATGCCGCCGGCCCCGTCGGCCAACAGCTCCCTGGCATAGAGCTGTTCGACGTACTGGGAGAGGATCAGGACCGGCAGGCCGGGCAGTTCGCCGCGGGCGGCAATGGCTGCCCGCAGGCCCTCGTCCGTCTGGGTCGGCGGCATGCGGACGTCGACGACGGCGACATCCGGGCGCCAGGTCAGGAGCGCGTCGAGCGTGTCGGGTCCGGTGCCCGCCGTGGCCACCACCTGGTGTCCGCACGCCTCGATGAGGCGGACCATTCCGTCGCGCAGGAGGTAGAGGTCTTCGGCTACAACGATTCGCATGGCACCACTATTCTCACGCGGGTCGGCCCGCCTGCCGGGCTGGTGAGCTCCAGGGTGCCGTCGAAGACCGCGAGGCGGCGGCGCAGCCCCTCGAGTCCACCACCGGTTCGCGCACTCGCCCCGCCCCTGCCGTCGTCCTCGACCTCGATGACGAGTCCGGCGCCGTCGTGCGCGATGGAGATCCGTATCCGGGTCGCGTGGGCGTGCTTGACCGCGTTGGTGAGCAGTTCGGCGATCCCGAAGTACGCGGCGGACTCGATGGGCGGGTCCAGGCGCAACGGGACGTCGGCGTGCTGAACGTCGGCGTGCTGGATGTCGGCGTGCTGGATGTCTGTGCTGACAGTCGCTTCGAGCGGGCTGTCCAGGGCGAGAGCGCGAACGGCGTCGAGGAGCCCCCGGTCGTTGAGCACCGGCGGGTTGATTCCGTTGACCAGTTCGCGGAGTTCGGTCAGGGAGGTGGTCGCGCCCGATCGCGCCTCCCGCATCAGCGCTCTGGCCTGGTCGGGGTCGCTCTCCATCAGCTTTTCGGCAGTCGCGAGGGAGAGCCCGAGCGCGACCAGGCGGGCCTGCGCTCCGTCGTGCAGGTCGCGCTCGATCCGGCGGATCTCGGCGGCCTGCGCGATCGTGGTGTCCGCGCGCTGGGCGGTCAGCTCGTCCACCCGGTCCGCGAGGAGCATCGCGGGCGACGCGCGCAGAAAGCGTGCGGTCACCGGCTCGACGATCCGCCAGGCGTACGGGCCGCTCGCGATGGCCATGGCCGGGCCGAGCACCCCGAGCAGGCGTGCGGGGAGTGCCGACGAGCCGATCCCGAGGAACGCCACCGCGACCCCGCTCGGCGGAACCGCCGCGACCACGCCCGCGGTGAGCGGCGCGATCCCCGTGAAGCGCAGGTCACGCCAGTTGGCCGGGTCGCTCCAGCGGATGCGCCGCCGCTGGTCCATGAGGGCATCGCGGCGAGTGCGCTCGTACGAGAAGCCGTTCCACCAGAACCCGGTGGACATCCGCACCACCGGCTCCGCCTGGCGGTATCCGGCGGGGGTGACAGCGCCCGTCCACCGTGCGACCAGGAGCCGGAAGATCCGGCAGACGGGGCGGGACAGGCCGAGCGAGCCCACCGTCACCAGCACGAGCGGCGCGACCCACGACCACGGGTTTCCCGCCCCCCACCAGACCCCCAGCGCCACGGCGGCGGCCCATACGGCCGGCACCAGCATGCTGACGAGCACCACCACGCATGACCGGACGAACCCGACGCAGGCACTTGCCGCCCACGACACGACCTGTCGCATGAGCCTTTCCTTCTGCTTCGTGAACCCCGGCCGGTACGGCTCGGTGACTCCACTCTGCACGGCAAGGAACCCGATGCCTGCCAGATCGGTTCGGAAGTGGGTCCAGCCCCACCCTCCTCGGCGTCCAGGCCCTCTCAGGGCTCAGCTCTCGGCGGGGGCGAGCACCACGAATTCCGCGTTCGAGGGGTCGAGGCAGACGGCCAGGCGGCCGACGCCCTCCACGTCTTCGGGCCCCATCTGCACGCTGCCGCCGTTCCCGGTGACCTGGGCGACCGCGGCGTCACAATCGGCGACGGCGAAGACCGGGTGCCAGTACGGCCGCCCGCCGGTCAGCGCGAGGTCCTCCTTGCGGAGCTCCATCAGGCCGCCCTGCATGCGCTCCTGGGGAAGTCCGGCAGGAGTGATGAGGGTGTAGGTCCCACCACCGCCCGGCATCTCCATGTTGCTGAACTGCCAGCCGAGGACGCCGCCGTAGAACTCCTTCGCTGCGGTCGCGTCGCTCGTCATCAGCTCGGTCCAGGACAGCGAGCCCGGGTCGTCCGCCAGCTCGAAGCCGGCGTTCTTCCCCGGCTGCCAGACGGCGAACTGGCCTCCCAGCGGGTCGCTGTACTGCGCCATCCGCCCCCAGTCGTCCAGGTCCCTCGGCGCCACCCGCACCGTGCCACCCGCGCGCTCCACGGCCTGAGTCGTGGTGTCCGCGTCGGTGACCGTGTAATAGACCATCCAGGCAGAGCGCGCGCCCTCCTCGGTGAGCTTGCCGAGCCCGGCGACGGTCTTGCCGTCCTTCTGGAACATGCCGCCGTCCATGTCCTCCGCCTCGCCCATGGACTCGTAATCCCAGCCGAGAACCGCGCCGTAGAAGTCCGCGGCGGCGCGGACGTCGAGGGTGCCGAGGTCGAGCCAGCAGGGGGAGCCGGGAGCGGTGTCAGTGGTGATCACGACGATTCCCTTCGCAGGTCCTTGTGACACCAGCCTGGCACTCGGCACTGACAGTCGCGCGTCGGCAGACCGTGCTGCTCCTCCGTGGTGCTCCTCCGTGGTGCTCCTCCTCGTTTCCCCTGGTCCCTCCCCTCAGGACCGGGCAGCGACCTGTACCGGATCGCCCTCGCTGGATGTCACGACCGGGGCAGGCGGGTCCTGGGCCCGGGAAACCGGCTTTGCGCGCCTCGAGATGAGGGCGGTGATCACCGCGAGTACCAGTCCGCCGCCACTGAGCAGCGCGCCGACCCAGCTCGTGTGGTTGTACGCGAGGCCACCGCTGATGGCCAGGCCTCCCGCCCAGGCACCGATGGCGTTGCCGAGGTTGAATCCCGCGATGTTGGCGGCGGAGGCAAGGGTGCCCGCTCCCGGCGCCTCCTGCATCACACGGGTCTGCAGCGGCGGCACGGTGCCGAACACGATCGCGCCCAGCAGGAAGAGCCAGACCGCCGCGAGCGGCTTGTAGTGAGCCGTGAAGGTGAAGGTCGCGAGCACCACGGTCAACGCGGTGAAGAGCACCAGAATCGTCGCCATCGGACTGCGGTTCGCGGCCCTGCCGCCGAGCGAGTTGCCGACCACGAAGCCGCAGCCGAAGAGCACGAGCAGCCACATGACACTGCCCGCCGCGTACCCGGTGACGTCGGTCATCATCGGGGTGACATAGCTGTACGAGGCGAACAGGCCGCTGAAGCCCAGTGTGGTCATGGCCAGAGCGAGCCAGACCTGGGGACGCCTGAAGGCCGCGAGCTCCTGTCGCAGCGAGGCCTCGGGATCCGCGGGCCGGCTCGGCAACAGGGCCGCCACGACGATGAAGCCGATCACGCCGAGCCCCGTCACCGCCCAGAAGGCGACACGCCAGCTGGCCACCTGGCCGAGCCAGGTGCCGAGCGGGACACCCACGACGTTGGCGATCGTCAGACCGCTGAACATCATCGCTACGGCGCTCGCCTGCTTCGTGGGGGCGACCAGCGAAGCGGCGACGACCGAGCCGATTCCGAAGAACGCACCGTGGCACAGGGCCGAGATGATGCGGCCCGTCATGAGAAGGCTGTAGTTCGGCGCGAGCGCCCCCACGGCGTTGCCGATCATGAAAAGCCCGAGGAGTCCCAGCAGTACGTGCTTGTGGCTCACCCGCATCGTGAACGCGATGATGATCGGTGCCCCCACGGCAACACCGAGTGCGTAACCGGAGATCAGCAGGCCGGCCGTGGGGATGGAGACGGACATGTCTGCTGCTATGTCAGGCAGCAGGCCCATGATCAGGAACTCGTTGGTCCCGATCCCGAAGGCCCCGACAGCCAGGGCCAGTAGTGCGAGTGGCATGACTTCCTCTTTGTTGGGTGGTGGACTCACGCGGGGAACAGCTCCGAGGTCTGGCGGTATATGTCGAGTTGAGGGTCCTGACCAGGAGTGGAGAACAGACGGCTGTACGCGTACGCCGCGGACACCAGGGTCATGTGGTGGTGCCAGCCGGGGAAGGAGCGCCCCTCGAAGTCGAGCAGCCCATAGTCCGCTTCCAGGGACCGCAGAGTCGAGACCGTGCCGCTGTGCATGCGGGCGAGAGTGGTGAGGTGCTCGATGCCCCGGTCCACCAGATTGGTGATCCACACGCGCAGGGGGCGCTCGCCCTCCGACGGCCGGTCGGCGAAGACCCGGTAGGTGTGCCGACTGCCGGGCAGGCGGACCAGTCCGGACACGGTGCGCACCTGTTGCTGCCGTTGCCCCGGAGGGGCGAACGTGACGGTGTGCGGGTGCCGGGTGCCGTGCCGCTGCAGGAAGCGAGCGGCACCGAGGGCGCCCCGCGCGTCGGTGTCGTCACGGCTCACGCCGGACGATCGCGAGAGGGCCGGAAGAACCGGCAGATCCAGGGGAACGGATACGACGAAGTCGCGTCCGAGGCCGGTGAGTTGCTCCAGCAGGCAGATGCCCTCGGGGTAGTCGCTCACATCCGTGACGACGGGGACCGCGGGAAACGACGTATGGGCCGCGAGGTTCTCCACCAGGCCGAGGACATGCGCCCACAGGGGCTGGCTCCGAGCCGTTTCGGGAACGCGTGCGCGCTCGCACAGCCGGGTGTCGTCGCCCCACTGTTCGGGAAGCAACAACCGCCAGTCGACGGGGAGATCCCCGTTCTCCGAGGACAGGAAGGCGCCGATGCCCAGCTGGCAGTTGACGGTACGGCCGACCGACGGGACGAAGCGGCGGTGCACCCCGCAGGAGTGATCGCCTCGCTTGGGCAGGACGGCGGTCTCGACGACCCACGCCCGCGCCCAGCCATGTCGCTCGGCCACGCGTATCAGCTGCCTGCGCGTCGGTTCCCAGTCCCACGGGCTGGCGTTGACGAACTGCTGCAGTGACTGAGAAGCCGTGGGCGAGCTCGACACCGACGCGGCCAGTCGGCGCACCGACTTCTTGCCCGGCGTGGCCAGGAGCCCTTGGAGGTAGGCGCGGGCCCAACGACGCTGGTCAGCACGCGACAGTTGAGCGAAGAGCTCCTCCGTGAAGGAGCTGAGTGTGCCGTCCAGACCTGCGCGGTGTTCCATCATGATGCCTCCCCTTGGCATTGCAAAGCGTCCCGACGACCACAAAAATAATAGTAGTCGTTCTTTTTTTAAACCGGGAACCGTGCCGAACCGAGACTTTGCCAAGTCGGTACGGGATTCACCCATCACCCGATGACGGCTCGGCGGGGGCTTCGATCACAGCAACGGCGGGGCCGGCGGCGCGCGGGCCCACATCCGAACGCGCCTTCCAGGGGCCCGCGTTGTGCCGTACATCACCACGGCTGAATACTGGGCGGCGCAGGCCGCGCGGACCGGCGGCAGACCACGTGGTGGCCTCACGTCGCGTCGCGGAGCCGTCCGCGCCGGCGACGGGCGGGTGGAACGCAACGGCACACCGGCCCGTTTTCCCGTACATCTTCCACGCCCAACGGCCGCCCAGGCCTGCTCGGGTGTGCGCATCCTGGAGGCAGACCATGGCGAAACAGGCACGATCCGCCCGTACGAGAGAGACCTTGATCCGGGCGGCGGCCTCCGTCTTCGACGACGCGGGCTACGAGGGCACGGCACTCGCCCGGATCAGTGAGGCGGCCGACATCTCCATGGGCGCCCTGACCTTCCACTTCCCCTCGAAGAAGGCGCTGGCCGACGAGGTACAGGAGCAGGGCGTGGCCACTACGCGCTCCGTCGTGGAGCAGGTGATGACCGAGCGGGAGGCGCCCCCTCTGAGAACCGTCGTCTCCGTGACCCTCGCGCTGGCGACCCTCCTTCGACGGGACTCCCTGGTGCGTGCGGCCGCACGACTCGCCCGCGAGCGCGCGGACTCCGCGTGCGACTGGTCGGACTGCTGGCTCCCGACGGTCGAGCGACTGATCGCGCAGGTGCCCGAGAGCGAGTGCCCCGGGACCCGCGACCGCGCCACGCTCGTCGCACTGGCTCGGCTCCTCGTCGCCGGCGCGGAGGCGCACGTCCGCACCACCACTCGCGCCGAGGGCGGGCCCGACCCGTCCAGGGAGTTCACCCGGATCTGGGAGGCCGCGTTGCGCGGCATCGCCACCCGCCCCCTCGGCCTGCCGGAGCCGGGCAGTTCCGCACCCACCAGGCCGGCCGGGGCGCGGACCGACATCCGAGAGTGCGATCTCTTGACCCTCGAATGTGCCGAAGTCGTCGCTCCTGGAGGAGAACCGCTTCGAGCGCCGGGAAGCAGCTCGTAGGTTTTCTCCATGCCTGATACATCTGTCGTCATCTCCAAGGCTGTCATCCCCGTTGCGGGGCTGGGAACTCGCTTCCTTCCCGCAACCAAGGCCACCCCCAAGGAAATGCTTCCTGTGGTGGACAAGCCCGCCATCCAATACGTGGTCGAGGAAGCCGTCTCCGCTGGAATTTCCGACGTCCTCATGGTGACCGGACGCAACAAGCGTCCTCTTGAGGACCACTTCGACCGCAACTACGAACTCGAAGAAGTGCTGCGGCGCAAGGGCGACGAAGACCGGCTCTCCCAGGTATCGGCCTCCACCGGGCTCGCCGACATCCACTACGTGCGCCAGGGCGACCCGCGCGGACTCGGGCATGCCGTCCTGTGCGCCGCTCCGCACGTGGGCGCCGAGCCCTTCGCGGTGCTCCTGGGAGACGACCTGATCGACGAGCGGGACCCGCTCCTCGCCCGCATGGCCGAAGTTCACGCGGAGCACGGCGGCAGCGTGGTGGCGCTGATGGAGGTGGGCCCGGACCAGGTCCACCTGTACGGGTGTGCCGCGGTGGAGGCGGACACCGACGGCGACGTCGTGCGCATCACGGACCTGGTGGAGAAGCCGTCACCCGGCAGCGCGCCGAGCAACTACGCGGTCATCGGCCGGTATGTCCTGGCCCCGGAGATCTTCGACGTGCTGCGCCGCACCGAGCCGGGCCGCGGCGGCGAGATCCAACTCACGGACGCGCTGCGGGAACTCGCAGGATCGGAACAGGGCGGGCCGGTGCACGGCGTGGTGTTCTCCGGGCGCCGCTACGACACGGGCGACCGCGCGGAATACCTGCGCGCCACCGTGCGGTTGGCGTGCGAACGCGAGGACCTGGGGCCCGGATTCCTCAAGTGGCTGCGGACCTTCGTGGCCGAAGAGGCGCCGGCCCCGACGGGCGGAGGGGTGACGCCGCCCCGTCGGGCCGACCGGGAGTGTGACACGGTCCCGCGGCCGGACGCCGAGACTTCTTGAACTTGCCAAGAATGTCCGGGGTATTCCGCTCGGCCATTGATTCCGAGCGGCGATTGCGTACTGTCATTCACCGCGCCAGGGTTTCTTCCCGGCGCACCGGCAGAGACTGCCTCCACAGCGCCGTGGATTCCGGGGGAACGGGCGAGGGGAAAGCGTCGCTTTCTCTTTCCACCGCAGAAACCCCCTTCGTGCAGCAGATGCCTATCTGAGCTCTCCCGTCGACGCGTTGACGTCGTCCCGAGAGCGGCGTTGTTCGGCCCCGACCCTGGACCCGTGCGCGTGAATCGCCGGTGACCGCCCCGGGGCGAGCCTGCCCATTGACGAGCCTGAGGATGAAAAGAATGCGGACCGTTGCAGTTGTTCTCGGTACCCGACCGGAGGCCATCAAGTTCGCGCCGGTGATCCGAGCGCTTCAGGACGACCCACGTTTCCACCCGATCGTCGTCTCGACCGGACAGCACCGGCAGATGCTCGACGAGACCCTGGACGCCTTCGACCTCGAGCCGGACATCGATCTGGAGATCATGGCGCCGAAGCAGACGCTGTCCCAGGTGACCTCCCGGTCCCTGCACGGACTCGGTGAGGTGTTCAAGGACCTGTCGGCACAGGCCGTGCTCGTCCACGGCGACACGGCGACCACCCTGGCCGCCGCACTGTCCGGCTTCCACCACCAGATTCCCGTTGTGCACGTCGAAGCGGGGCTGCGCAGCGGGCACTTGCGGTCGCCGTTCCCCGAGGAGGGCAACCGCAGGCTCGTGGCACAGATCGCGGCGCTGCATCTCGCTCCCACCCCGGGCAACCGCACCAACCTGCTGCGGGAGGGGATCGCCGATGACGACATCGTGGTCACGGGAAACACCGTCATCGACGCCCTCCAGTGGGCCAGCGGCAAGTCCTCCTCCTACGGCCACCCCGCGCTGGAGGACCTCGACTCGGACACCCGGCGCATCGTCGTCGCCTCCGCTCACCGGCGCGAGGCGTGGCCGCACCTGTCCGAGATCGCGGAGGCCTTCGTCGACGTGGCGGAGGAACCCGACGTCCGTGTCGTCGTCCCGCTGCACCGCAACCCCGTGGTGCGCAACGCCCTGCTCCCGAAGATCGGCGACCACCCGAACATCACCGTGGTCGACCCGCTGCCCTATCTGAGCTTCAGCAAGCTCATGCGACGTGCGGACATCGTCCTTTCGGACAGCAGCGGCGCGCAGGAGGAGGGTCCCGCGCTCGGCAAGCCGACGCTGGTCCTGGGGAATGTGACCGAGCGCTCCGAGGCCGTCGTGGCCGGTACCGCACGGCTGGTCGGGACGGACCGGGACGGCATCGTGGCGGCGGCGACCGAACTGCTGCGCAGCCCCGAGGCCTACCGCCGCATGGCCACCGCCGCCAACCCGTACGGCGACGGCCGCGCGACGGAGCGCACCGTCAAGGCCATCGCCCACTACTTCGGCGACGGGCCGGCCGCCGACTCCTTCGCTCCGGCCAACCCCATCGACGACCTGTCGGTGGAGCTGGCGCGCACCACCACCGCCACGCCCGCCTGAGCCGCGCGGCCCGGAGCACCCACACCGACTGGCAAGGGAAACAGACCGTGACCGACCCCGCCCCTCTCGTCCGCGCCACCACCGAGGCCCCTGACGCCGAGACTCCGCTCAGCTTCACGGGCCGGCACGTCGAAGCGACGCTGGTGCGCAATGCCGACAACTACTTCGTGAGTGGCTCCGCCATCGTCGTCAACCTGGGCGTCGAAGCGGTCCACATCGCCCAGGAACCGCGCAAGGCCATCCCGCCGCTGTCGTCCACCATCCTGCGCGAGACCACCATCGAACGGGCCGACGCCCTCGTCCTGTTGCGCACGGACGACGCCGTCCCTGTGGCGCCGATCGTCGACGAGCCGGGGTGGCGGCTCCTCGGTGATCTGCCGGCACCAGATCCGCAGGACGGCGAGACGACCCCCTTCCCCCGGGACACTCCCCTGTGGCTCAGCCCGCAGGACGACGCGGGAACGCTCAGCTTCGATCCGGCGTACGTCCTCAAGCAGACCCAACTGCCGGAGCGGGAACAGACGTTCAAGGTCAAGGTGAACCTCTGGTTCGCTCCGGCGGGCACCGACTGCGCCATCCACAACCGGCACGACTTCATCGAGGTGCACACGCAGGTCCACGGGCTTGGCCGCATGCAGAAGTTCTCCGCCCAGGACCACGCGGCGCTCTACGAGGACCTGCGGATGAGCCCCGGCTACACCACGCCGGACCCCTTCTGTGTCCAGGAACCCGACGGCTCGTTCCGCTACCCCTGGCACCAGTACCGCGCCGACACCGACTGCGTCTGGCTCGCCGTCGAATACCACGCCATCGCCCGCTGAGACGCCTTGGAGAAGACCATGCCCCACCATGACGCGACCCCGTTCCGCGCCCCCGAGTTCACCCCCGAGACAGTCGCCGACCAACTGCGCGACGGCTACTGGCTCGAGGCGCCCGACATCGACAACGACGGTAAGCCCGACCTGTTCGGCTACGGCCTGAGCCTGGGCGAGATCTACTGGTACCAGAACGGTGAGGACTGGACCCGGCGCCTGGTCGCCGACCGGATCAAGATGCCGGTGGGCGCGGACTACGCGGACGTCAGCGGCAACGGCCACCCCGACATCATCGTCTGCTACGACCTGTACGGGCCCATCGGCACCATCTACGACGCCAACGACGCCGGTGGAAAGATCGACTGGTTGGAGAACCCCGGAAGCCCGGACAAGGACGAGTCGCGCTGGAAGCGCCACTACATAGGCCGGACCACCGGTATGCACCGGCTGCGCGTCGGCCACTTCACCCAGAACGAGCGTCTTGAGATCATCGGCCTGCCGATCGTGGCCAGGGAGGACGTCCACGCGGTGCTCCCCGTCGTGCTGTTCACACAGCCCGACGACGTGCACAGCGCGGAGGAGTGGCCGATGACCGTCATCGACGACACTCACTTCCGGATGATCCACGGTGCGGAGAAGAAGAAAGGCCTCATCCCGGGCTCGGACCGCGACTCCCTGCTGCTCGCCTCCGACGAGGGCGTGACGTGGATGTACTGGGACGAGGGCACGAAGGAGTGGATCCGCAAGCTCATCGGCACCGGCGAGCTCACGCAGTTCGAGCAGACCGGGTTCCGCGGCAGCGGCGACCTCAACGTCGGCCGTGTCGGCGACGATCCCATGGCGTACGTCGCCGCCATCGAGCCCTTCCACGGCAACACCGTCGCCGTCTACACGAAGGCCACCGACGGGGCGGCCGGCGAGGTCGAGTGGAACCGCGTCCTGCTCGACGTCTACGGCGACCCCAACGAGAACGGCGAGGGCCCCGGTCACCAGATCGTCACCGCCGATTTCGACGGCGACGGTGAGGACGAGTTCCTGGTCGCCCTGCGCGGCCCGTGGCCGTGGCAGGGGGTCATGTACTACAAGGCCGTCGACCTGAAGAACGGCATCTGGACCAAGTGGCGGGTCTCCGACGAATCCGTCGCCCGCATCGCCACCGCCGACTTCAACGGAGACGGCCGACTGGACTTCGCCACCATCGCGTACTCGGTCCAGAACTACTACGTGGCCAAGGACGCCAAGCTCATGGTCTACCGCAACGAGATCGACATCCCGTAGCGAAGACCACCACTCCCGCGACGACCTCAGGTCACGGCGGGGCGGTCGGTCTCCCCCAAGTCCGGCCGCCCCGCCGCCACTTGCGCACGCAGTTTATGCGCCTTGTCGGGTAGACCGCGCACACGGATATACGGCGTGTGCAATTATTATCCCCGTTGTCCGCACCCCGCGGCACACACAACTGACAGGAGGTTGTCCATGCCCCTCGCCCTGTTGGCCCTGGCCATCAGTTCATTCGGGATCGGTACCACCGAATTCATCATCAACGGTCTGCTGAACGAGGTCGCCGGCGACTTGCACGTGTCGATCGCGACGGCAGGCCTGCTGACATCCGGATACGCACTCGGTGTCGTCGTCGGCGGACCCGCACTCACCGCCCTGACCGCACGCATGCCGCGCAAGGTCATCCTGCTGGCGCTGATGGCGCTGTTCATCGCGGGCAGCCTGCTGTCCGCCGTCGCGCAGACCTACGGGCTGCTGATGTTCGGACGCATCGTCTCCGCCTTCGCACACGGCGCGTTCTTCGGTGTCAGCACCGTCGTCGCGGCCGACATGGTCGAACCGGCCAAGCGGGCCCGCGCCATCTCGCTGATGTTCACCGGCCTGACCCTGGCCAATGTGCTCGGCGTGCCCATGGGCACCCTGCTCGGCCAGCAGTTCGGCTGGCGCTCCACCTTCTGGGTCGTCGCCGGCCTCGGGCTGATCGGCTTCATCGGCATCGCCCTGCTGGTGCCGCACGCCCCGGCCGACCCCACGGAGGGACTGCGCGGACAGCTCGCCGCCTTCCGGCGTCCGCAGGTGTGGCTGGCCTTCGGCATCACCGCCATCGGCATCAGCGGCCTGCACGCCTCGTTCACCTACGTCACCCCGCTGATGACCGAGGTCGCCGGCTACAGCACCGGAGCCATCAGCTGGCTGCTCGTCCTGTTCGGCGTCGGCCTGGTCATCGGCAACCTGCTCGGCGGCAAGGCCGCCGACCGCGCCTTGATGCCCACGATCCTGGTGGTACTCGCCGGCCTCGCGGCGACGCTGGCCCTGTTCACGATCACCGTGCACAACCGGCCCGCCGCGGCCGCGACCCTCGCGCTGCTCGGCGGTGTGGGATTCGCGACGCTCTCGCCGCTGCAGATGTACATCATCAAACAGGCGGGGGGCGCCAATGCCCTGGTCTCGTCCGCCAACATCGCCGCGTTCAACATCGGTGTGGCCCTTGGCGCGTGGGTCGGTGGTCTGACCATCAGCGCCGGCCTGGGATACGCCTCGGTGAACGGGGCCGGCGCCCTCCTCACCGCGGGCGGCCTGCTGCTGGCCTTCGTGGCCGCGGCCCTTGGCCGACGCACCCCGACCGCAACCACGACCGCAGCCCCCGCCACGGAACAGACCCCCTCACCGGCGCACAACTAGGCGCTGCGGGGGCGGAGTTCCGGGCTCTGACAGAAGGCGACCGAGCAGAGGCGAACCCGTTCCCTCTGCTCGTCCCATCCACCGCGTATCGCCGCTCAGCGGCAGGAGAACTGGAGTCGACCCGTGGGGTCCAACGTGCACAAACGGCTGCCTTCCCTGACGGGGATGCGCTTCATCGCAGCCTTGTTCGTCTTCCTAGCCCACATCGCCATCGAGAACCTCTGGGACGACCCGAAGGTAAACGACTCGCTGACGCAGACCGTCAACCGCCTCGGCTGGGTCGGGGTCGGCTTCTTCTTCATCCTCAGCGGATTCGTCCTGACCTGGTCGGCGCGGCCGAACGACACCGTCCGCGCGTTCTGGCGCCGGCGGCTGATGAAGGTCTACCCGAACCATCTGGTCACGCTGGTGATCGGCGCCCTGCTCCTGCTCTGGACCGGCCAGGCCCTCAACCTGGGGAACACCGTGCCCGGTGTGCTGCTCATCCAGTCGTGGTTCCCCAGCCCGAACGTGTTCTCCAGCACCAACCGGCCCGCCTGGTCGCTGGCGTGTGAAGCGCTCTTCTATCTGTCCTTCCCGCTCCTGCACCGGCTCATCCTGCGCATTCCGCGCAACCGTCTGTGGGCATGGACGGCCGGCGTCCTGGCCGCCGTCGTACTGGTGCCGATCTGCGTCCAACTCTTCGTTCCCGACCGTCCGTTGGCCCCGTGGGCCGACATTCCGCTCCGGCACTTCTACATCGTCTACAACCTCCCGCCGGTCAGGATGCTCGACTTCACGCTCGGCATCCTTCTCGCCCGGCTCGTGCGCAGCGGCCTGTGGCTGCCCGTCCGGCTCTCCGCGGCCATACCGCTGCTGGGTGTGTCCCTCATCGTCCTGATGTTCGTGCCGGCGATCTACGGCATGCTCGCCGTGACCGTCATCCCGCTCATGATGGTCATCGCCGCGGGCGCCCAGGCGGATGTCAACGGCACCCGGTCCCCGTTCCGCGGACGGGTCATGATCTGGCTCGGCGAGGTCTCCTTCGCCTTCTACATGGTCCACGACCTGGTCCTGCACTACGGCCACAAGCTCATCGGAGCCGAGCAGACCTGGTCGACGCCCGGCGCCATCGGGATCTCCCTCCTGTTCGCCGTCGCCAGTCTGTTCTTCGCCTGGTTGCTCCACACTCTGGTCGAACGACCCGCCATGACCCGCTGGGGGCGCTCGTCCCGACCGGCCGAGAAACCGCGCCACCAGCCGACCGAGGTACGGGTGGCCCCCGTGGACGATCTGATTCCGCCGGAGCGGGAGAAGTCCACCGTCGACCAGTGAGCCTCATGAACGGGCCCGCCTGCCTTCCCCCGGCCGAGGCGGGCCACGCGGGGGCCGACGGCTGAGACCGTCGGCCCCCGCGCATCTCCTGCCCCTCCTGCCCCAACTGCCGCTATTCTTCTGCGAGTTGTCCACGTAGACTTCGCATACACGCACAATCCGGTAATTCGTACCTTCGTTGTCCACGCTCGATCCATGTGCTCCGGCCGGCAGCGCGGCAGCCCGAGCGAGCCACGAACCACCCCGGCCCAGGGAGCGACATCACCGTGACCCCTCATGCCCACACCGTGCCGAGCGCCGGGCATCCGCCCTTCTGCGTCGTGCTCGGCCCCGACCAGGCGGGCAAGTCGACCGCCCTCGACCACCTCGGCCGGTCCGCGCCCCAGTGGCGGTTGCTGTCCGTCGACGACGCCCGCCTCGCCCCCGAGCACACCCTGATCGGCCGGCTGCGCAGGAACGTCGTCAAGGACGTCGCGCCCCACCCGGAGGCCTGGTCCCCGGAGTTCCTCTCCACCCTGGTGCAGACCGCTGTCGTCCATCTGCGGGACCAGCTGCTGCGCGAGGAGGCATCGGGAGGGCCCGTGGTCGTCGACTCCTACTACTACAAGTTCCTGGCGAAGTGCCGTCTCGCGGGGGCCCCGGACAGCCAGCTGTTCGCGTGGTGGCGCAGCTTCCCCCAGCCGCGCCGTGTGGTCTACCTCGACGTGGCGCCCGAGACGGCGTGGCGGCGCAGCCGCATGGGTCTCGACCTCAACCTGCTCGAGCACTACGGCCCGCGGCCCGAGTGGGACGGCTTTCGCCGCTATCAGACCGACCTCGCCAAGACGATGCGGGACGAGATCCAGTCCCTGCCCGTGACCGTGATCGAGGAACACGACCGCCCGGAGGACACCGCGGCGGCGATACGAGAGGTGCTCACCCATGAGTTCGGCTGAGTCATGGACGGATCCCGACCGGCTGCGCCGCTACCGCGCCCGCGTGTTCGCCGAACGCCAGGGGCTGCGGGACACCTTCGTCGACGCGGCGGGCCACCAGGAGCGCGTGCTGCGCGACCTTCTCGACTTCAACTCCGGTACGGAGTACGGAAAGCAGCACGGCTTCGACCGCATCCGCACCTTGGACGACTTCCGCAAGGCCGTGCCGGTCCAGACCTACACGGACCTGGAACCATGGATCGAACGCGCCGCGGGCGGTGAGCCCGGCGTCCTGACCGCCGACCGGCCCGCCGTCTTCTTCACCAGCAGTGGCAGCACCGGCGGACACAAGAAGATCCCGGTGACGCCCCGCTTCATGCGCACCACCTTCTTCCCCTTCTACTACGCCGCGTGGGCGCCCCTGATCGAGCACTTCCCGGACGTTCTGAGCCACCCGGGCGCCGTGCTCAACCTCAAGCACGACCCGCTCTCCGCCCCGCCGACCACCGCGTCCGGGCGGCCGCATGTCGGCGCGAGCCAGGTCGACTTCGGCTCGGCCTTCGGCGAGCCGCTCTCCGCGGAGCCCGGCACCGGAGCCCCCTGGGCAACGCTCCCCGTCCCGGTCGCGGCCGACGAGCACCTGGAGAAGATGTACCTGCGGCTGCGCCTCGCGGTGGAAAGCGATGTGCGCTGTGTCATCGGCATCAACCCCGCGATGGTGGCGGCGCTGCCCTATCAGCTGCGCCAGTGGTTGCCCCGCATCGTCAAGGAGGTACGCGACGGCACCCTGGGCGGAGTGCCGTGCGGCTCCCCCAACCCCGAGCGGGCAACTGATCTCGAGCGCCTCGCAGAGCGCCACGGCACCGTTCGCCCCGCGCACATCTGGCCGAACATGCGCGCCCTGTTCTGCTGGACCACGGGGCTCGCATCGCTTTATCTCCCGCGGCTGCGCGAGGAGTTCGGTCCCGGCGTGACAGCGCTCCCAGCGCCCGTCGCCGCCTCCGAGGGGCCGGTGGGCGTGGCTCTCGACCGGCACCGCACGGCGGGCAGCCTCGTCGTCTCGGCCGCGGTGCACGAGTTCGCCGACGCCGATCAGGACCTCGGGCCCGACACCGCCACGCTGCGGCCCGACGAGCTGGAGCCGGGCCGCGACTACCACGTCGTGTTCAGCCACGTCGGCGGGCTCTACCGGTACGCCGTCGGTGACGTCGTACGGGTCGTCGACCATCAAGAAGGCGTACCCCGCGTCGAGTACACCGGCCGCGGCAACAACCGCTCCGACCACGCCGGGGAGCGGCTGCGCGACGCCCAGGTCATCCGGGCCCTGCAGAGCGCCCTCGACGCCACGGGCCTCGACCTGCGCAACGCCGCCTGCCGGGTGGCGACGGACCCGCGACGGACCGCGGCGTACGAGTTCGCGGTATCGGCGACGACACCGTGGAGCCAGGACGAGTCGGCCCGCTTCACCGACCGGCTCGACCAGGCACTGCGGCGCGAGTCGGCCGGCTACCACGCGGCGCGCACCACGAACCGGCTCGCCGCTCCGTCACTGCTCCTGCTCGACCCCGACGCGTTCCTGCGCGACTGGCAGCAGCAGGTAGCCGGCGGCATCCGCCCCACCCAGGTCAAGGACCGGCTCTTCCGGCAGGACCCACAGCAGTGGGCCCGGCTCACGGAACCCGCCCGCAGCTGAGTGCGCTGCCGCCTCCTCGACCCCGACCCGCGAACACCCCGCCACAGACGGGTACTTGAGGCACCGCTCGCGGGCCTCCTCGCACGAGAGAACAAGGACTGCAATGACCGCATCACTGGACGCCGTCGAACGCACCGCGCTCCTCACCGCCGCTCTGCGTGCCGCCGAGACCAAGCGCCCTGACCGGCTGTACGAGGACCCGTACGCCGCGGCGCTCGCGGGGGACATCGGCCCCGAACTGCTCGCGGAGGTCCGTGCGGCCACCTTCCCGCCGGGCCTCGCACGGACCCTGCCGAGCACCCCCGACTACAACGCCATCCGCACCAGGTTCTTCGACGACTACCTGCAGGAGGCGGCGGCCGACGAGCAGACCACCCAGATCGTGCTCGCCCCGGCCGGCATGGACTCGCGCGCCTACCGGCTCAACTGGCCTTCCCGCGTGCGGTGGTTCGAGGTCGATCGCCCCGCCGTCCTCGCCTACAAGGAGGAGCGGCTGCCCGACGTCGAGCCGCGCACGGACCATCGCAAGGTCGCCGTCGACCTCACCTCCCCCTCCTGGGAGGACGATCTGCGGGCGGCGGGGTACGACCCCACCGTCCCCTCCACATGGCTGCTGGAAGGGCTGCTCTACTACATCCCCGAGCCGGACACCCACCGCATCCTGGAGCGGGTCGCCGCGATCTCCGCGCCCGGCAGCCGCATCGCCGCCGACATCGTCAACGCCGCTGCCCTGACGCTGCCTCAGATGCGGGGGCTGCTGGATGTGTTCGAGAGGTGGGGCTGCCCCTGGCTGTTCGGCACGGACGAACCGGAGGCCCTTTTCGACCGCTATGGCTTCACTGTGCGGGCACCCCAGCCCGGGGAGGAGGGCGCGGACTTCGGGCGCTGGCCGGACCCGGTGCCCTCGCGCGAGGTGAACGACGTGCGGCGGGTCTTCTTCGTCCACGGACGGCGGCGCTGACATGCCGTCAGCCATAGTCGTCGGTGGCAGCATCGCCGGACTCGCCAGTGCGCTGGCGCTGTCCGGCATCGGCTATCGCGTCCTGGTCCTGGAACGGGCGCCGAAGCCTCCCCAGTGGTCCATCGCCGAGGCCGTCTCCTGGTGGAAGCGGCCGACCGTGCCGCAGGGGCTGCACTCGCACACCCTCACCTCGCTCGGTGTGCGAGTGCTGCGCGAACAGGCCCCGCAGGTGCTCGCCGCGGCTCGAGTCGCGGGCGCCCCCACCCTCGACCTCACCGACGCCCTGCCCGCGGGCGCCACCGACGCCGCACGCGAGCCCGGTGACGAGGAACTGGTAGCACTCGGGTGCCGCCGCGCCAGCCTGGAGCTGATGCTCCACCGGACGGTCAGCGAGCGGCCCGGCGTCACCGTCCGGCACGACACCACCGTCGGCGGCATCGAACTCGACCGGTCCGCACGGCGGGTGCGTGCCGTCGTCACCGGCGACGGCACGCGCATCCCCGCCGATATCGTGGTGGACGCGACGGGACGCCGCGCGCTGTCGCGCACGTGGCTGAGCGACGCGGGCCTGCCGGTCGCCGCAGACCGCACGAGCCCGTCGGGGCTCACCGGGTACACCCGCTTCTACCAGCTCAGGACCAGCACCCTGCCGGGCCCGATCAACCGCGGCAACGCCGTCGGCGACATCTTCGGCCACTACGCCGGAGTCCTGCACCCCGGCGACAACGACACCTTCTCCATCGCCCTGGCCACCCTGCCCGGCGACCGGGCACTGCACGGGCTGCGCAGCCGAGCCGGGTTCACCGCGGCAGCGCGCGCCACCCCGGGTCTCACCCCCTGGCTGGAGAGCAGTGTCAGCGCGCCGATCTCGCCGGTCCGTGTGATCACCAGCCCCGCCAACACCCTGTGGGGCACAGCGAGTACGCAACAGGTGCCGGTCGCCGGGCTGTTCCCGGTGGGCGACGCGGCCTGCATCACCAACCCGCTGTTCGGCCGCGGCATGTCGCTCGCCCTCGAACACGCCTTCCGGCTCGCCGACCTGATCGACGGGCAGCCGGACGTCGACATCGCGCAGCGCGAGGCGGTGGCACGGATGACGCAGCAGCTGTTCCAGCCCTGGTACGAGCAGTCCGCCGCGTCCGACCGGCTGCGCATCGCCAACTGGCGGGCCGCCATCGACGGCACGCCCGCTCCCGCGCCGGTCCGGTCCCAGGACGGCCTGCCCGGTTTCGCGGCTATAGCGGCCGCGGCGCGCACCGACGGCACGGTGTGGCGAGGGCTGACCCGCATCCTGATGTCACTCAGCACCCCCGCCGAGGTGCTCGGCGACGAGACGTTCCTCGCCCGTGTCCGGCAGGCGAGGCCGCCCGCCGAGCCCCGGCCCGAGGGACCCGACCGGGACGAGCTCGTCCGCGCGGTCATGGCGGCCGAGGGGGCTCTCGTATGACGGCCCTCCCCCTGGAGCAGCCGAGACCGCACCCGAGGGCATCGCCCTCGGACCGCCGCCGGGTCCTGCTCGCACCGATCACCATCACGCCTTCCAAGCCACTGACCCCCAGCCATCTCAAGGGGCTCCTGTGGACGGACGTGATGTACCGGGCCACCCGGCCGCTGGCCGACGTCACCTTGCGCTACAGCCACACCACCTACCACCCCACCGAACAGACCCTGGGGTTCTGGGAGTTCCTCGACCGCACGCGCGGCGACACCGACTACGCCGACCTCACCGAGGAAGGCATCGGCGAACTGTACGTCGGCTTCCGCGCGGCACCACGCGTGTCGGCCCGGGCCCTGCGGCCCTACGCCGACGCGGTCGAGCACGGCTGGGTGCACCCCGCGAGCGCCCGCGTCCTGCAACTGTGGAGCGAGCACTACGCCGCGCTGGGCCTGCACGACCCCGGCCTGCTGCGCCACCAGCCGCCCGGTCTCACTCTCGACGCCGCCCTGCACCGCCTGGCCGGTCTCGGCATGTGCCTGGACCAGCGCGAGGTCGGCGGCCCGGTCTACCTGGACCTCACCCGCTTCGGGCTGCCGCTGCGGCAGCTGGTCACGGCCGACGGGCGTGCCAACTACCTGGCCTGCGCGCTGCGCGAACTCCTGCCCATGGCACCGGACTTCGACGAAGTGGTGCTGCTCTACGACAGCGACCTCGACCCCGACTACCAACAGCTGGATCGGGTGCTCACGGCACTGGGGCCCAGCGTGCGGCGAGTGAGTCTTGGCCGCGTCCCCATCGACGGTCAGATCCTCTCGGCACGCCAGGGCGGCTGGCGGGACGTGCACGCGGACGCGCTTCTGCGGGCCGTGCGCGGCGAGCACGACCCGGCCGCCGTCCGTCTGGGCATGCGGCTGTACTTCATCGCCATGCTCGGGCCCGGCCGACAGCAGTCCTTCCGCGCCGACCTGCTGCACCAGAGCATCAAGCGCGCCGGGCAGCTCCTGGCCTCAGCCCGGCACGATGCGCCGCGCCCGCTCGACGAGCATCTCGCGCGCCACCGCAAGGACCACGTGTACGTCGATCCCTACCGGCTGACCTCCGGCCTGCTCGGCAAGCGCCGCGCCGCCCCCGCATCAGACCTCCTGACGACGGTGTTCTCATGACCTTGACCCAACAGGGCCTGCGCGAGGGGGCCGCCGCACGCATCCGTGCGGCACGGCCCGACCTCGCCGCGCGGCACGACATGGACAGCTACGACGGCCTCGTGGCGGCCCAGCACGCCATCGCCGCGGAGGACGCCGACGCGGGCACCCTGGCCGCCGTGGTGCTGCGCAGCTTCGACCTCGCCCAATGGGCCCGCGAAACCTGCGTGTTCGCCCTGAGCGTGGGGCCCGAGCGTGCGGCCGCCTGGCGCTCGTCGTTCACCCGTACCGTGTTCCTCGCGGGCAACCCCGCGCACCTGCGCGAACGGTTCACCTTCGCGCACGTCGCCCCCGATCTCTCGGCGGCGTGGGCCGCGCCGGGGCCGGCCGCGGAGACGGCCGGACTGCGCCGGCTCCTCAAGCTCTTCGACGGCCGGGCCGCCCTGCCGGACCGACCGGACACCGTCATCGAGATCCCCGGCGAGCCCCCGGCGGGCGCCCGTCGCGGCGGGTACCGCGAGCTGTACGTCGCCACCGCCGACTGCACCGTCTCCGAAGCGGTCGTTCACGTCAATCATGTGCTCGTCGAGGCGGTCCTGGACGGGGTCATCACCCCCGGGGATCAACTGACGCTGCGTCAATTACCGCGCATGTCCGGGGTACAGGCACGCCTGGCCCGCGTGCGCGCCGTCACCGACCACCAGCTCCCCGGCCGGCTGAAGGCCGCCGCCGGACTCACCGAGGAGGCACTCCTTGCCTGAAGCGACCGCGACCACGCACCCGGCCCCGACCGCCACCGACGCCCGGGTCATCCGGTTCGGCTATCACGGCTCCGCCGCGGTGGCGTCCCACATCATCGGCCTTGCCGGCTGGGACGAGGCCGACGTGCGCCTCAGCGAGTACGACGTCGCCGACCCGTTCAGCGGCATACGAGCGGACGAACTGGATCTGATGATCATCAAGTTCGGCCTCAGAGAGCCCGACCTGGTCACCAGCCGGGTGCTCGCCGAGGACGCCCGCGCGGTCGTCGTCGGCGCGGGGCATCCGCTCGCCGCCCGCGATTCGGTCTCCATCGAGGAACTCGCCGACCACGACACCTTCGCCCGGCCGGGCACCTTCCCCGCGTACGTGTGGGACGAGGTCGTACCGCCGCGCACCCCGGCAGGACGCCTCATCCGCCGCAACCGCCTGGTCTCCGCCATCCCCGAGATGATGGGCATGGTGGCAAGGGGCGAGGCGGTGCACATATCGCTCCTGTCGCTCGCCGACATCGCGCCGCCGAGCATCCGCGTGGTGCCCATTCACGACCTGCCGCCCGCCCCGGTGACCGTGGCCTGGCGCCGCGGCCGTGAACTTCCGGAACACATAAGGGAGTTCATCACCACAGCGGAAGCGGAGGCCTCCCGATGACCGCCCCGGCGGCGCCCCCCGTACCCATAGTGCTGCTGCACGCCCTGTCGCTGCACGCCACGATGTGGGAGGCCCAGGCGGGTGCCCTGCGCGCGCTCGGCCATCGGGTCCTCACCCCCGATCAGCGCGGATTCGGCACCACGCCGCTCGGCGACGCGCCGCCGTCCCTCGACACCGTGGCCGACGACCTGGCCCGCACCCTCGACGAGCACGGCATCGAGCGGGCCGCCCTGGCCGGATCGTCCATGGGCGGATACGCGGCGATGGCGTTCCTGCGGCGCTTCCCCGACCGGGTCGCGGGACTCGCCCTGCTGTCCGCGCGAGCCACTCCCGACAGCCCCGAAGCCGCCGCCCAGCGCCTGCAGTTCGCCCATGTCGTCCAGGACGGGAAGACCGGCCCTGCCGTGGTGGAGCGCGTCACACCCGCACTGCTCGGCGCCACGACCCGGCGGCGCAGCCCCGAGCTCCTGGCCCGCGTCCTGGCCGACGCCCGCGCTGCCGACCCGGCCGCCCTGGCCTGGGCCCAACGGGCCATCGCCGTGCGCCCCGACTCCACCGACGTGCTGCGCGCCGCCCGGATACCGGCCACGGTGATCGCCGGGGCCGAGGACGAACTGGTCACCGCCGAGGAGTCCCAGCACGTAACCGACGCCCTGCCGCATGGGCGGCTGGTCACGGTTGCGGACGCGGGACACCTGCAGCCCCTGGAAGCGCCCGAGGCGGTCACCGCGGCCCTGAGCCGCCTCCTCTCCGAGATCACCACCACGGATGACGACCGCGCCGCGGCACCCGTCGACGCCAACACCGGAAGCAGAGACCTCTGATGCTGACCGAAGACCACAAGGACTGGGGCTACACCACGTCGACCGGCCTCGGCTTCACCCACCACTCCGTGGTCGACACCCACTTCCGCGCCTGCGAACATCCCTACCTCGACCTCCTCGACCGAGCGGGCATCGAACCGGGACAGCACGTGCTCGACGCCGGCTGCGGGCCTGGCGACTTCCTACCGCACCTGGGCTCCCTCGTGGGCGCGAGCGGCAGGGTCACCGCCATCGACCTCGCCGAGGAGAACGTCGCGCTCGCCGCACGGCGCGTCGGGGAGTGGAAACTGCCCTGCCCCGTCGAGGTGCGCCGGGCGAGCCTGCTCGAACTGCCCTACCCTGACGACTCCTTCGACTCCGTGTGGTGCTCCAACACCGTGCAGTACCTCGACGACGACGAACTGGCCGCCGCACTGGCCGAGTTCACTCGTGTGGTACGCCCGGGCGGCACCGTGGCCGTCAAGGACCTCGACGCCCACCTGATCACCGCACGGCCCGCCGACCCCTATCTGTTCGGCGACTTCTTCCGCGCCGCGGGCGCCGCACCGGGCTACGCCCGCCAACTCCTGCGCACCCGGGAGCTGTACCGCCACCTCAAACGGGCCGGACTGACCGAAGTGCGTCAACGTACCGTCCTGATCGAGCACCACTCGCCGCTGACCCCCGCCGCGACGGAGTTCTACACCGCCGCCTGCGCCCAGCTCGCCGGGCAGGCCCTGACACTCGGCCTGAGCGAGGAGTGGCAGCGGTTCACCGATCCCGACGCGCCCGACCACCCGCTGAACTCCCCCGACGGTTACATCAGCGAGGGCAACACACTGGCCGTCGGTACCGTGTCCGGCGACCACCGCTGACGACGAGCCTCGCCCCGACCTCCGCCGAGGAGCCGAGCCCCCCATGCCGAGCACCGCACCATCGCCCTGCCCGCCCGCTCCGGGCAGGGCCCCCCTCCTCGGACACGCGCCCGCCCTGCTGCGCAGACCGCTGTCCTTCTTCGAGTCCACCCGCACCGACGACCCACTGGTACGCGTCGGCTTCGGTCCTTTCCACCTTTACCTGGCCAACGCCCCGGCTCTCGTCCACCGCAT
Source organism: Streptomyces sp. NPDC033180 (assembly GCF_055577645.1). Lineage (NCBI taxonomy): Bacteria > Bacillati > Actinomycetota > Actinomycetes > Kitasatosporales > Streptomycetaceae > Streptomyces > Streptomyces sp. NPDC033180. The sequence continues at coordinate 141,556 of NZ_JBVIPU010000009.1, forward strand.
CCAGGTGGACACCGATGCCTTCGAGCGGGGCCGCTTCTTCGAGGGCCTCGCCGGCCACTTCGGCAATCCGCTGATCGCCTCGAACGGCGTGGCTCACAGCCACCAGCGGCGGGTCGTCAAACCCGCCTTCAGCCGGCGCGGCGTCCGCTCCCACACTCAGGACATCGTCGAGGAAGCCGACCGGCGGTTCTCGTCCTGGCGGCCCGGCAGACCCGTCGCCGCGGACGAGGCGCTGTCGGATCTTGTCGCGGCCGTCGTGCTGCGTGCCCTGTTCAGCGCCGACCTGAGTGATGACGTCGTACGCGACATCCGGCGGACCCTCTTCATGATCGCCCGCAGACTGATCCCCAGGACCGTGCTCCCCGATTTCCTGATGTCCCTGCCCACACCGGGAAACCGCCGGTTCAACGCGGCCGTCCGGCGCTTCCACGCCATCGTCGACACACTGATCCAGGACCGCCGCACCCACCCGGTGGCCGCTCACGACGTCCTGGCTGTGCTGCTGAAGTCGACGCACCCGCTGACGGGCCTGCCGTACACCGACGAGCAGGTCCGCAGCGAGTTCCTGATGATGCTCTTCGCGGCCCTGGAAACCACCAGCACCTCGCTGACCTGGGCCGTGTTCGAGACGACTGTCCGGCCCGAAGTCCAGCAGCGGATACACGCAGAGGCCTCGGCCGTCCTGGACGGAGGGCCGCTCGACTACGACCGCCTCAAGGACCTCTCGTACACCCGCAAGGTCGTCGACGAAACGCTGCGGCTGCACGCGCCCATGCTGTTCACCCGGCGTGCCCGGCACGACATCGAGCTCGGCGGGACCCTCGTCCGCGCGGGCTCCGAGATCGGGTACAGCCCGCGTGCCATGCACCGCAACCCTGCCACGTATGCCCATCCACGCCGCTTCGACCCCGAGCGGAGCGATTCCCCGGCCGGCCAGGATCTGCCGCGCGGTGCCTACTTCCCGTGGGGCACGGGACCGCACCGGTGCGTCGGAGAGCACCTCGCCGAGACCACGATGACGGTGGCTCTTGCCAGTCTCGTCACCCACTGGCAGCTTCGGATCCAACCGGGCACCGGGCGGATCACGGAGTCGAACAGCTCCTTGCCGCATCCGAGCAGCCTCCCGCTGATGGTGACTCCGCGCACCTGAACCGGGGACACGCCCCCGCACCCCTGCCCCCCAACACCCGTCCTTTCACACGCCGTTCGAGATCCGGAGCACCATGAACCTCAACCTCACCTCCAAGACGGCCGTAGTCACCGGCGCAAGCCGGGGCATCGGCCTGGCCACCGTCCGAAGGCTCGTCGCGGAAGGCGTCCGCGTCGTGGGTGCCGCCCGCACCATCACGCCCGAGCTGAAGGAGACCGGGGCGCTCACGGTATCGGCCGATCTGAGCACCGCCGAAGGCGTCACCACGCTCATGACAGCCGCCCTCGCGGAGCTGCGCGGCATCGACCTGCTGGTGAACAACGTCGGAGCCGGCGACGACCTCCGCGCCGCCGGATTCCTCGACACCGACGACGCGCAATGGCTGCGCAACATGGACCTGAACCTGCTCAGCACAGTGCGGGCCGCCCGGGCCGCGCTGCCCAGCCTGATCGAGCGCCGCGGCGCGATGGTCAACATCTCGTCCGTCTCCGCCCGGCAGCCCGGCGGCAGCCCGGTCGCCTACAGCGCGGCCAAGGCGGCGCTCACCGCGACAGGGAAGGCCATGGCCGAGGAGTTCGGCCCTCAGGGCGTGCGGGTCAACACCGTCTCCCCGGGAGTGGTCCGCACCTCCATCTGGGAGGCCCCCGACGGCTACGGCCAACAGGTCGCAGCCGAAGCCGGCGCCGAGCACACCTCCTTCCTCCAGGGCATACCGGGGACCTTCGGCATCACCACGGGCCGCATGATCGAGGCCGACGAGGTCGCGGCCCTGATCGTGTTCCTGCTCTCCGATCTCGCGGGCAGCATCACGGGCGCCGACTACGTCATCGACGGCGGAGCGATCAAGGCGCTGTAACGGGTCCGGACATACCGACCACCGACAGAGGTGATCGCCGACAGAGCCACTGGCAGAGGCCACGTCCACGGGCGTGGCCTCTGTCAGTGGCTCTGTCAGTGCCTCTGTGGCTCTGCCAGTCGCTATGTCAGTGGTTCTGCCAGCGATGGCGGCCCCGGCACGGCCCGGCGATCCGGGCCGCCCGGCCAACCCCGGCCCCCCAGCACGCCGTTGACCCGACACGGCATCCGGCACCGCACGCGGTGGACGCGCGCCCGCGTTTGGATCCGCCCTGCCACCAAGCTAGAATAATAGTGATTGCTATGTTTTTCCCGGACGTACCGCGCCCGGCCCCGAAGCGGGCAGGTGCGCGGTGGAGGAAGGCATTCCGCTGCGGCGTCCCCGGCACCCCACGGGGTCTTCCCGTCCGAGGAAACGGCACAGGCGGACGAGCACACCTTCCAGGAAGGGTCACAGTGAAGCAGGAAAGGGCGGGCCGGACTCGCCGCGCACTGTTGAGGGCGGCCGCGAGCGAGTTCGACCGACTCGGCTACTCCGGTTCGTCACTCGCCCGAATAGCCCGGGCGGCAGAGATCTCGATGGGCGCACTGACCTTCCACTTCGCCTCGAAGGGGGAACTCGCGGCGGCCGTCAGGGAAGACGGCGCCGCCGCCACCCGCGTGCTCGTCGATCATGTGGTCGCGCGCCAGGAACCCCCCTTGCAGTCCGTGGTGTCACTGACGCTCGCACTCGTGGAACTCCTGGAACGCAACCCCTCGGTACGGGCCGCCGCGCGCCTGGCCCGGGAGGGATCAGAGGGACAGCCCGCCTGGCAGTGCCTGTGGGCGCCGACGATCGGCGCTCGGCTGCGGGACGCGCCGGCCGGGAGCCTGCCGGGAGTGGACCGGGCGGCGATCACGGAAATGGCGGTGCACCTGGTCTGCGGGGTGGAAGCGACCCTCTGCCATCGTTGCTGCCCCGAGACGCCGGGCAGCAACGTCACCATGCTCACCCGCATCTGGCGACAGGCCCTCCCTGAGGTGAGGTTGCCCGCGCCCACCGACGGCGAGGAGTCGATCGCCGCACCCCCCGCCGACGAACCGTGAACGCGGGCGTCCCCATGAGCAACGCAGACTCCCATGGACAGCGCAGACCCACCCACGAACAAGCCACGCGGACTCGACGGACCGGCGTCGGACACCTCCTCACACGGCGCTGCACCCCCCGTCGACGGGCACCGCGGCCCCCGTGATGAAGGACGCCTGGTCGCCGCAGAGCCAGGCGGCCGCTCGGGCCACCTCCACCGGGTCGGCGAGGCGGTGCTGGATGGCCCGGGCCACCGATGCCTGTTCGAGCTGGGGCACCTGCTCCATGGCCGTCTCCATCAGCTCGGTGCGAGTGGCGCCCACCATCAGGGCGTTGACGCGTATGCCGTGGACGCCGTACTCGGCGGCGGCTGCCTTCGTCAGCCCCAGCACCGCGTGCTTGGCCGCCACGTAAGGGGCGATGGCTCCGGTCGCGAACGCGCCCGCGGTACTGCAGGTGTTGACGACCGAGCCGCTCCCCTGCCGCAGCATCACCGGGATCTGGTGCTTGAGGCAGTTCCACACGCCCCGCACGTTCACGTCCATGATCTGCTGGAACACCGCGTCGTCCGTCTCGTGGATCGGCGTGCCTATGGAGCCCCAGCCGGCGTTGTTGAACGCCGCGTCCAGCCCTCCGAACTCATCGACCAGCGTGGCAACCGCCCGCTCGACATCCTTCGGCTCGGTCACGTCCCCCGCCGTCACCAGGGCCCGGCCGCCCGCCGCCGCGATCTCATCGGCGAGCTCGCGCAGCCTGCCCTCCCGGCGGGCCATGAGCCCCACCGCCGCTCCCTGTTCGGCGAAGAGCCGCGCCGCCGCGGCACCGATGCCGCTGGAAGCCCCCGTGATCATCACCGTCTTGGCGTGCAGCGGCGCGTGAGACGTTTCCATGGCGTTACTCCTGTGCTGGTGCGGCGCGTTCACGTGCCGCGCGTTCAGGTACTGGGCGCGGTCATGTACTGCGCGGTCATGTACTGCGCGTTCAGGTACTGGGCGGTCATGTACTGCGCAGACGCGGTCTGCGCAGACCGTGACCACACCGCCCCGCAAGCAGGTCGGTGCCCCTGCCGGTCACACGAAACTCGTGGCGTGATCGGCGGCCCACCTCCGATAGGTGGTGGCCGGCCGCCCCAGCAGCATCTCGAGGTCGCCCTCGGTGCCGGCCGAGGCATCGGCGGCACGTCGCCCTGCCGCTTCCGCGAGCGCCCACGCGAGAGGCTCGGGCAGGCGCTCGCGCCAGCGCGCCAGTGCCTGATCAAGCGTCAGTTCCTCGAATCGCAAGGGACGTCGAAGAACCTCGGCGAGCTGCTCGGTCTGCTCCCGCGGCGTCAGGGGCTGCGGCCCCGTCAGTGCGTACGCCTTCGCCTCGTGGCCGGGACCGGTGAGCGCCCGCACTGCCACCTCGGCCACATCACGCGGATCGACGCACGCGGTACGCGCATCGCCCCCGGGGCTCCTGACAACCGATTCCGCGCGTATCGAGGGTGCCCAGGACAACGTGTTGCTCATGGGCGAGCGCATGCGCAGCACCGTCCAGTCGAGGCCCGAGTCACGCAGCAGGGCCTCGCTTTCGCGGTTCCAGGCTGCGATCAGGTCATCGGCGCCAGGGTCCGCCACGGCCGTCCAGGACAGTTTCACCGCCCGCCGCACCCCCTGCGAGCGGGCGGCCCGCAGAATGTTCTCGTCGTCCTTGGGCCGCAACGGGTTGGCGGTCACCACGAAGACCGCGTCGGCCCCGGCCAGCACCTCCTCCAGGCGCCCGAGGTCCTCGTAGTCGCCCGTGACGATCTCGCCGGGCAGCTCCAACCGGGCGGCCTTGTCCGCGTCCCGTACCAACAGCCGGGCACCGCCCCGCGCCCCGAGGCCGCGGGCGACATGCCGGCCCACCGCCCCCGTGGCACCGGTCACCACGATCTTCGGGCCTTCTGTCGCCCACTGCTTCATGACGTCACTCCTCGCTCCTTGCCGAACTGCATCTTCTTGATCGTGCCGGGTGCCGCGATCGCGGGCAGCAGGCACCGCCAGGCCTCCTCGACCCGCTCGGGCAGGTCGATGCGGGAGGTCTCCAGCTGCGCGTGCATCTGCGCCCCCGTACAAGCACTCACGATGAGGCGGGCATACGCCTCCACGTCCGCCCCGGCCCTCAACTCGCGCCGCTTCTGGGCGTCCTGGAAGTCGCGCAGGAGGATGCCCATCCACTGCTGGTGCGAGTTCTCGCTCTTGGGCACGAAGCTCTCCTGATCCATCACCAGGCGGGCACCGGCCTGCAGGACGGGATCCTCGAGCAGTTGGTACGCCCACGTCAGCGTGACGTCGATGGCGTGCTGCAGGCCGTGCGAGTCCTGCGGCGGCACTACGAGGCCGGGCTGTGCCGCGACGATCTCGCGCGCGAGTTCCTCCTTGGACTTGAAGTGGAAGTACACCGCCCCGAGGGTCAGCCCCGCCCTGTCCGCGATCCGCGAGACGCTGGCGCCGGCGAAGCCGTACTCCCCGAACACCTCCGCCGCCGCACGAATGAGGGCGGCCCGCGTTCGCGCCGCCCTCTCCTGCTTCACCGCTCGCACCGCCATGTGCACCCCGCTGATCAGCTTCGACAAGAAAAATACTATTCTTTATCTTACTGCAGGTACGGGGAGACCCAGTACCTCCTCATGCCTTAGTTCAACATGCAGTTCCAGGGGAGAGAACTCGTCATGACGCTCACCATCACCACCTCGGCGACAGATTCGATAGCCACCGAGAAGCTCGTGCGCAAGTCCATCCAGGATGAAGCCCTGGTCACCGGATGGCGCTCGGTCTCCGAGGTGTCCCAGATCGTCACCGCGCGCTGGCCGCACCGGCACAGCTTCTACACCGAAGGCGACAGCTACAGCCCGTTGTTGGTGACGGAGACGCTGCGCCAGGCGCTCGCGCTCCTGACCCATGCCGCACACGACATCCCCCTCAACCATCGCCTGGGCTGGGAACAGCTCCGGTCCACCATCGACATCGATGCGCTCGGCACGGACGCGGAGCCGGCCGAGGTGGAGCTGCTCATCGTCCACACACAGGTCAAGCGACGCCGGCTGGGCTCGGTGCAGCTGGCCTCCCAGGTGGAGGCCAGCCGCGCGGGCAGGCCGCTGGGCACCGCCTCGCTGGAGTACACCACCCATCCCCCGGCCATCTACGACCGGCTGCGCGGCAACTACGCGGATGCCGCGAGCGCCTTCGCCCGGGCGATCCCGCTCACCCCTCCCGTGCCGGCATCCCACGTCGGCCGCAGCGACGCGCGCAATGTGGTCCTTTCACCCACGAGCGAGCCGAACACCTGGCAGCTGCGCGTGGACACCTCGCACAGCGTGCTCTTCGACCACCCGCACGACCACCTCCCGGGCATGGTCCTGCTGGAGGCCGCAGCCCAGGCGGCCCAGGCCTCGGCCATGCCGCACACGGTGGCGCCGGTCGCCTTCGACACGGCGTTCTTCCGGTACGTGGAGTTCGACCAGCCCTGCCTGATCACGACGGGGCCCCTCACTCCGAACAGCGAGGGCCACATGTCCATCACGGTCAACGCCCAGCAGGGCGAACTGCCGGTGTTCTCCTGCACGGTGACGCTCCGGACTCAGCCGGAGCGCTGAGCGGCGGCAGCGCGCGGGAGGGGCTCCCCCTCCGATGCCGCGCCGACGGGCCGCCGGACGTCGGCACCGACGCGTCCGGCGGCCTCGGGCCAGTACGGCCGCCGCCTCGTCGGGCGAGTTGCCGTCGGGGAGCAGGTGTCCATGGCCTCACGCCTCCACGCCGGCGTCAACAACGTCATGACCGGCTTCCGCCGGCGGCCAGCACTGCCGCGAGGCCCTCTTGCAGATCCTTGACGAAATACTCGGGAACCTCCAGCGACGGGAAATGTCCCCCCGTTTCAGGTGTCCTCCATCGGACGACCTGCCGGAACCGCTCCTGTGCCCAGGCACGCGGATACTTCTCGATGTCGTGGGGGTACGTACTGATCGCTGACGGGACGTCGACGCGCAGTTCGGGGTCGAGTGAGTTGTGGCTTTCGTAGTAGATGCGGGCCGACGATGCGCCGGTCCTGGTCAGCCAGTACAGGGTGACGTTGTCGAGGACGCTGTCCATGGAGATCGTCTCGAACGGGCTGTCCTCGGTATCGGTCCACTCGGCGAACTTGTCAAGGATCCAGGCGAGAAGCCCGACCGGTGAGTCGACGAGCGAGTAGCCGATGGTCTGCGGTCGGGTCGCCTGCTGCTTCGCGTACGCCGCCCGGTGGCGCCAGAAATCGCGGGTTTCCGCAGTCCATTGGCGCTCGGCCGCCGTCAGCCCGTCCGTTGTCAACCCGGGCGGCGCCTGGGCGACCGTTGTGTGGATGCCGAGAACGTGCTCCGGGAACCTGCCGCCGAGGATCGTGGTGATCACACCTCCCCAGTCGCCGCCGTGGGCCGCGAACTTGCTGTAGCCGAGCCTTCCCATCAGCTCCACCCAGGCGGCCGCGATCTTTTCGGTTCCCCACCCGGTGGTGGCCGGCTTGTCGCTGTAACCGAAGCCCGGTAGCGACGGGGCCACGACGTGGAACGCTGGTGCGTCCGCGTCTTTCGGATCCGCCAGTTCCTCGATTACGTGGGTGAACTCGGCGACGCTGCCTGGCCATCCATGGGTCAGGAGCAGAGGGGTGGCGTCCGCGCGGGTGGATCGGCGGTGCAGGAAGTGGATCCCCAGATCGTCAATGGTCGTGCGGAACTGGCCGATCTGGTTGAGGCGCGCTTCGAACGACCGCCAGTTGTACCCGGTGCGCCAGTAGTTCACGACGTCCACGAGGTCGGCAAGAGGAACGCCCTGTTCCCATCGATGCGGGTCGGGCGCGGCGCGGTAGACCGTCTCAGCTTCCGGCAGCCGTGCCGCCGCCAGTCGCGCGCGCAGGTCGTCGAGGTCGGTGTCGGTCGCGTGGGCTTCGAATACTTGAACGTCGCTGGTTGGGCGGCACATGAGACCTCCTGGCCATCGTGGGACCGGCGGAACCGGCTAAGACGGTTCTAGCAGGCGCGATGCCGGTGTGCAACCAGCTATGGTGGTTCCATGAGTGCTCGGTTTCCCGACTTCCGTCTCGGTAAGGTGCTGGCGACCAGCTTCACGGCGACCCTGACGGAGCGTTGCGGCAACGCTGTGGAGCGCGTTCCCACGCCGAACCGGCTCGTCGACTGGCTGACGGTGAGCGGTCTCGCCGTGGAGTCCTGCACCACCGCGCAGCTCGAACGCGCTTGGGAGCTGAGGGAATCGATTCACGCCGCCGCGACAGCGGCCGCGCGCCGAGACCCTCTCCCTCTCCCCGCGGCGGCCGTCCAGGTCATCAACGACCGCAGCACGCAAGGTCGGGCCGCGGCTGTCCTGACGCCCGAGGGCAAGCGGCAATGGCGGCTCGGCTCGGCTTCCTCCGTGGAGGACGCCCTGGGCGTTGTCGCCGCCGACGCGATCAGCATCATCACGGGCGAACGAGACGGAAAACTCGCCTTGTGCGCATCGCCAACCTGCCAAGCTGCCTTCTTCGACACCAGCCGAAGCCGCACCCGCAGATGGTGCGACATGAACACCTGCGGGAATCGCCAGAAGAAGGCGCGCTTCCATGCCCACAAGCACGAGAACCCGGGCTCGGCCGAGTAGTCCAGGGTCCGGAACGCGACTGACTGCTCGGCCTCGGTCATGCCGGCCAGCATTCTGACCTCGACGGACCGGGCCGCCACGGTCGCCTTCTCCAGACTCCGTCGGCCGCGAGGCGTGAGCCGCGCGGGAAGGACCTTCCCGACGGCCGCCTCCGCGGGCCTGGTCACGTAGCCGTCTCGTTCCAGGGCCTGGAGCAGCACGTTCATCGGCTGCCGCGTCACGAACGCGCCCCGCGCGAGCTCGGAGTTCGACAGGCCCGGTCGCTGAGCCAGCAGCTCGAGGCAGGAGTAGTGCGTCACGCTCATCCCCAGCGGCCGCAGCACCTCCTCCATGGCTGCACGGAGGGCACTCGACGCCTCCTTCAGCAGGAGCCCGGCGACGTCTCCAGGCCGACCCCGCCTTGATGCGTGTCAGCAACCTGACATACCGTGTCCTGTGTCAGGAAGCTGACACGAAGAGAAGGAGCATCATCATGCCCGTCACCGGCCCCGACTTCATCTCGCTCCAGGCGCGCGACCGCGACGCTTCGCAGGCGTTCTACGAGCAGTACCTCGGCCTCGTCCGCTCGCAGGCCGGACCTCCGCACGCCGTCGTCTTCGAGACGAAGCCGATCGCGTTCGCACTCCGCGACGTCGTTCCCGGCACCGATCTCGCATCCGTCGCCCAGCCCGGCATCGGCGCCGCGATCTGGCTCCACGCCACAGACGTCCAGGCCATCCACGATGCTCTCGCCGCCGACGGTCACACCATCGTCTCCGCACCGATCGACGGCCCCTTCGGCCGGACCTTCACCTTCACCGACCCCGACGGGTACCACGTCACTCTCCACGACCGCGCCTGATCGGCGCTGCGGATCATCCTCCTTCGCCCCGCGCGCACACCGGGCCGACCGAGCCCAGTGATGAGTTTTCGCGCCCTCACCCGTCACACGTACGACGGGACACGACGAGGCGGAGGATGACGTGATGAGTGCGGACATGCGGCCGGAGAAGGTGGGCGTGAGCGGTCTGGACGTGAGCGGTCTGGACGTGAGCGGGCTCGGCGAACTCGACGAACCGGCGTTCTCGGGGCTGGCGGAGCGGCACCGGCGGGAGCTGCACGTGCACTGCTACCGGATGCTCGGGTCGTTCGAGGACGCCGAGGACACCGTGCAGGAGACGTTCCTGCGTGCCTGGCGGCGGCGGGAGACCTTCGAGGGGCGGTCGACGTTCCGGGCCTGGCTGTACCGGATCGCCACCAACGCCTGCCTGGACCTGGTCGCCAAGTGCCGCCCGGAGCCTGCGACCGGCGGCGAGGTGCTGTGGCTGCAGCCCTACCCGGACCGGCTGCTCGACGAGCTGCCCGCGGGCGACGCGGACGAGCCGGAGACCGTCGCCGTCGCGCGGGAGACGATCGAGCTGGCGTACCTGGTCGCAGTCCAGCACCTCGCGCCGCGCCCGCGAGCCGTACTGATCCTTCGGGATGTACTCGGCTGGCCGGCGAAGAACGTCGCGGAGCTCCTGGGCGACTCCGTCAACTCCGTGAACAGCGCGCTGCAGCGGGCCCGCACCGGCGTGCGGGAGCACCTGCCCACCGAGCGGCAGGACTGGACCGGCGGCGAACAGGACACCGGGACGCGCGAGATGGTGCGCCGCTATACCGACGCCAGTGTGGCCACGGACATCGACGGGCTCGCCGCACTGCTGCGGGACGACGTCCGCTGCTCGATGCCGCCCACGCCGGGCCTCTACGTCGGCCGCGACGCGGTGGTGAACGACTGGGTCGAGAGCGGCTTCGTGGGCTTGAAGGGCCTGCGCGCCGTCCCCACCTCGGTGAACCGGCAACCCGCCATCGCCTTCTACCTCTGGCAGCAGCAGGACGGCGCGTACCTGCCGCTGACGATCGATGTCCTACGCGTCACCGGCAGGGCGATCACCGAGATCATCACGTTCCACGACGACCGGTTCCCGCGGCTCGGGCTGCCGGAGCGCCTGCCGGCTGACGGCACGGAGTGATCCCGGCGCGGACACTCACGCCGCGCGGTAGCGAGCGCGACGCGGCGGTCGCGCACCGCGGAGCACCCGACGTCGCACGGCGAGGGTAGGCATGCGTAGCAGCGGGGGGCCGTGCGACCGGACGACGGTGGCGCTGCCCGACCCCCGCCCACCCGGGCAACGTGCCTCAGCTGATGGGCTCGCGCATGTCCTCGCGTACCTTCAGTGTCGTCCGCGCGACCTGGTCCAGGTCGACGTCCTTGGGATTCTGGTCCACGTTCTCGTCGGTGATCAGACCCACCGCCGCTCCCGTGTTGTCGTCGTTCCACGCGCACATCGGAACGTTGCTCGATGCCCCGCCCTGTTCGGAGGTCAGCACCTGGCACCGCAGCGTCATGCCCGAGCCTTCGGGGGTGACGTCGTGGGCGGGGACGGCGACCGTGGCGCCCTCGGCTTCGGCAGCGCCGTCCATCATGTGGTCCCTCGCCAACGCCGGGTCCCTGAACTGCCCGTACATGCCGGACACCACGAGCCTGCTGCCGTCCTGCTCGCCCTGTCCCGTGTAACTGCCCACGACAGCCGTCGGGTTGCGGACATTGCTGCGGTTCCGGTTGTCCTCCACGATCTGCCGTCCCGAGGTGTCCGAGAGGTCCGCGCCAAGCTTGAACGTTCCCCCGGCCAGCTCGGCGGGCACCCGCAGGCGGTACTTCGCCTCCGGGAACCCGGCGCCGCCGAACACCGCGAACCCGGCGATCACCACCACCAGCGCCCCCACACCGACCCCGACCACGGCCAGCACCTTGCCGGTGCTACGACGAGGCGGCGGAGCCATGGGCGGGGCTCCCCAAGGAGCAGGCCCCGTGGCATAGGGCTGGGGAGGCCCGTACGGCTGCCCCTGCTGTGGGAACGGCGGATGAAAGGGGGGCGGTTGGGGCGGCTGGCCGTACGGGGGCGGGGCAGCGCCGAAGCCACCGGGCGGTGACGGGGGCATGGACATGCCCGATACGCTATGTCACCCCTCAGCGCATCAAGTCGCCGGGCCCTTCGGCGTCATCCGGCCCCGGCGCCACAGCCGTTCGACGAGAAACCGAGATCCGCGCCGAACAGGTCGGGTCAGCGCACCCGCCTCGTCAGTCTGTTGCCACATGAACCGGCTCGCGGGTACGCAGTACTCCAAATTATGAGGCGAGAACTCCGTCTCACCAAGTTATGCTCTGGGGCGCCTGCTGCGAATCACAAATGCCATACCAAGTGCCGGAGCAATGAGGCCGAGAGGGCGAAGCCAGGCGCTCCCCGTCGAGCTACCAGTAGCCATCGAGCTCGCACCGATCAAGAAATAAAGCAGGACAAATGCGAGGGCAAGATTTCTCCACGCTTTCCGGTACTCTCCGCTCGATAGTGAGTTCTTCTTGGTTTCCCTGGGCATCTTCGTTCCTCCGTTGATGGACTGCGGGGCAGGAACGTGGTGAGTTCCTGCCCCGCGATCACCGTTATCAGGGCTCAAGCACGGTGTTCACTATCTCCCCTGCAGCGTATCCGGCCCACAGGCAGGCAGCTCCGGAAGCCAGTCCAACTCCACCACTTGCCGCCGTGCACGCTGTGCCGACTACAAACCCCGCGGTGAAGCTGGCGATGCCTGCTGAAACTGCTGGCACGTCACCCTTCGCGATATCCTTACCGATTTGGGCAACGTCGTAGGCATCGACAGCCTTACCGAGGCCGTCAACGATTCCCCCGAGACTGAGCAGACCATTGGGGTCGATGCGGTTTACGGGGTCGCCTTCGGCGTACAGGTAGGGGTTCTGTTCCTGGCCGGAGGGGTCGGGGCTGTTGAAGCGACCGATGTTGGGGTCGTAGTAGCGGGCCGCGAAGTGGTACATGCCGGTGACGTCCTGATAGCCGCCGGCGAACCGGTAGGGCTGGCTGGCCTTCTCGGTGCTGACGGAGCGTGTGACCCCGCGGGGGCTGTAGGAATAGGAGTTGACCTTGGCGCCGGATTCGTCGGCGGTGGCGACGACCGAGCCGAGAGCGTCGGTGAGGTAGAAGTACGCCTTCCCGTCACGGGTCATGGAGTTGAGTGTGCCCCCCGGTTCCCGGTTAAAGCCTGTGCCCACACCGGCAGTTGACGTGGCCGACAGGCCGATCGGGCCGTTGTGGAAGAACGTGTCGCCCAGCTTGATGCGCTCGCTCTGGTCGGTCGAGCCGTACTGGCCCTCGTAGGTCTTGCCGCCCACCGTCAGCGAGGTCAGCTGGCTGTGATCCGACCACTTCTCACCCGTGCGGGTGCCTTCCGGCGTCGGGGCCGCCGCAGTCTCGTGGCCCTGCTTGTCGTAGGACCAGTTCGTGGACGAGCCGTTTTTCGCGGTGATCTGCTGCGCGTCGTTCACGGTGTAAGTGGTGCCGCGGGGGCAGCCCTTCTCCGTGCCCTGGCTGGTGAGGTTGCCGGCCAGGTCGTAGCAGTACTGCCAGGACTCGTTCAGCGTGGAGCCCTTGTTCTCCGCCGCGTAGGAGAAGCGTCCAGCCCCGTCATAGCTGTAGGTCGTCTTCAACCCGGTCACCGCGTCGGTCTTGGTGCGGATCTTGTCGCCGTCCGTCTTGGCGCCGGTCCCGTAGCCGTAGGTGTAGGCGAGGTCGACCAGCGTGCCCTTGCTGGACGTTGCCCTGATCTTTTCGGGGCGGCTGGACTTGTCTACGTCGACCTTCTGCACCGTGCCGCCGGGGTAGGCGGTCTCCGTGCGGACGTCATTGTTGTTGTACTTGTACTCCGTCACCCGGCCCTGCGGGTCCTTGAGGTTCTTGAGTTTGTTCACCTCGTTCCAGGTGTAGTCGACCTTGCCGGCCGGGTCCTGGTAGAAGTCGACGTTGCCGGCCGGGGTGTAGGCCAACAGGGTCTGGGAGCCGTCCTGCAGGGTGCGGACGGTCTCGCGCTGCAGCGGGTCGAACTGGTACTTGACCGTGCCCGTGTTGTCGTCGCGCTGGCGGAGGTTGCCGTCGTCGTCGTAGAAGTAGCGGACCGTGTCGTTGGTGGTGGAGACGGTCTTGATGCGGTCCAGGTGGTCGTAGGCGAACACCTTCTTGATGCCGCGGCCGTCGGTGAGAGTTTCGGTGCGGCCCAGGCTGTCGTACGTGTAGGTCGTCTCCCCCAGCGGCCCCGGCGGGCTCACCTTGGTCAGGTTGCCCTTGTCATCGTAGGTGAAGGACGTTTTCACCGTCTTGGACGCCGACATTTTCGTCTCGGCCGCACACCGCTGGCCCTCGAAACCACCGCAGTTGGGAGTGGCCGGGTTGTAGGTGTAGGAGACGCTGCCGCCACCGGTGCCCTCCTGAGCCACCGACTTGGTGTTGCCCGCGGTGTCGTAGCCGTACTTGGTCTTCTCACCGTCCGCGTTGGTGGAATCCTTCGGCACGTCCCCGCCGGCGATCGTCTGCCAGCTCGTGACCGCCTTCCCGCCCGTCGGCGACGCAGCACTTTCCAGGTTGTTGCGGGTGCTGAACCCGTAGTCGGTCACGTTGCCGGGCGTGCTGCCCGAGCCCATCGCGTCCGTGGACGTGTCGACGTTGTGGTTCGCGTCGAACTTCGTCGAGCGGGAGTGCTTGAGGGCGTCGGTGACCTTCTCCACTTCTCCGTCACCGTCGTGCTGGTAGCTGGTGGCGTGCTGTTCGGGGTCGGTGACCTTGGTCGTGCCCGCCGCCGTCGGCGAGGCGGCGTCGTACTCATACGTCCACGTCGGCCCCGTGTGGCCGGAGCCGTTGAACTCCGTGGCGCGCAGCATGGACGTGACACGGTTCGCCGCATCGTAGGTGAAGACGGTGACTCGGCCCTCCGCCGTGGTGATCTTTGTCAGGCGGCGGGAGGAGTCGTAGTCGAATGTGGTGGTCTTGCCCTCGGCGTTCGTGGTCTTGTGCAGGTTCCCGGCCGGGTCGAGGTCGAAGACGGCGGTGCGGCCCGCGCTGTCCTTGGCCTGCCACTGCGAGGCGTCGGTCCTGACCAGGTCGATCCACCGGTTCGAGCGGGTCTCGGTCAGCTTGAAGCCCTTGTTCTGCCCGCCCTCGTCGTGCTGGGTGACGGTGATGGTGCCCTTGTTCTTGTCGGTGACCTTGGTCAGCGTGCCATCAGCGTTGTAGGTGTCCTTGGATGAGGACTTCCAGTTGGTGACCGTGTAGGTGCCGTCCGCGTTCTTCTTCAGTTCCTTCGAGTAGCCCTTGGGGGTGGTGAAGGTGCCATCAGCCTTCTTGGTGAAGCGCAGGCTGTTGCCCGAGGCGTCGTACAGCACCACCTCGTCGTCCAGGACCTGGAGGTAGCGCTCGTACTGCTGCCACCACCTTTGGGACACCTTCCCCCACGGGGCGTCCAAGGAGTTGTAGGTGCGCGACAGGCTCAGAGACTGGCCTACACCGGCGATCTGGAAGTCGGTCGCGGTCAGCATCAGGTTGCCGGTCGAGTAGTCGACCCGGGCCGTCAACGCGTCGGTTATCGCGAAGTTGCTGATCTTGTGCCAGGGCACATCGCCCTGCCCCTCCGGCACGTAATCGCTGGGCGCCGCGCGACCCGAACGGCCGGTGCTGCCGTCGCCCTGTGCCCGCTTCTTCTGCTCGGCCCTCCAGGCGGCGACCTCGTCGGAGGGCGTGCGCTCGGCCTGCGGTGCTACTGGGTCGTTCGAACCGACCTTCACCGGCAGCGTCGTGAACGAGGGAGCGTCCTTGCCCCACGCCGAACCTGGATCATCCGCCGCTGCTGCGATCCCCGCAGCCGGTAGCAGGGACAGTGTCAGGGCCCCGGAGGCAAGTATGGCCGCCGACGCCAGAGTTGATCTTTTCCGGGCGCGCGAAAGGCGCGCACCCCAAGTGCGATGCATCAAGGCTTCCCCCACAGGAAGTCACATCCCGCAGACCCCAACGGTCACGAGAGGCACACAACCTGACACGCCATCACCACAAGTCACCCGCCCGTTCCCCCGAACACCCATGCCACACATGGCGGAACAAGCCCCTCCCCTCAGGGCAGACAAATATCTACGGACGGGCCTGAACCACTTCACAATCCCTCTTCTGTTGCACCCTGCGGAACCGTTGCCGTCCGGAAAGTGACCGGAAACGACCGGACCCCGGCAGTCCGGCCCCTTGCACACTCTCCCGGTGCCACCGAGCGCTGCCAGGCAGCGGGATGACCCCTCAGGGAACCGGAAACTTCGCAGCACGACGGCCAAGATCCGGGCGCGGCAGTGTCCCCATGACTGACGTGGAGAACGAAGGCGATCAGGCACACGTACCGGCCGGGTCTGCCCTCGGGGCGGGTGGCAGCCGTTGCGGACTACCAGACGGCGTCCAATCCTGGCGCATCGATCCGGCCCCCGTGGATCGGCCCAGTGCCGTCCTCGCTCGCCAGGAATCGAACGCCCAGCAGGGTCTCCATGTCTGCCTCGACGAGACCCTGTACATCGGCCTCGGCTTCGGCCCGACGCGGCATGACCTCGGTCATGCCGCCATTCGTCGCGTCCGTGCGAAACAGCTTCAGGCCCGACACCTCCCCCTCTTCGGCTGAGAGAGCAACAACGCCGAGCAGTTACTGGATACTTCCAGCCGGGCCATCAGATTCCCCAGCCGAGGGCTTGAAGCACGGAAGCCCTCCTTCCGGTGGAAAGCCGCTTGCCTAAGACCTCTAGACCTCCTAGTGTGTTGAGTATGGCGAAGACACCGCGATACCGAGAGATCGCCGACGACCTCCGCAGGCGACTCGGCGAGGGAGAGTTCCCGGTCGGGACCGCTCTGCCGCCCATCGCCAACCTGATGGCCGAGTACCAGGTTGACGGGCTGAACACGATTCGCGGCGCGCACGCGGTGCTACGAGAGGAAGGGTTGATCGAAACCACCCAAGGCAAAGGCACCTTCGTGACCGCTTTGCCGCCGGTAGACGTCCGCAAAGCTCTGCGGACGGACGTGAGCAACCTCCAGGACACACTCGATCAAGCACAGGCAGCGCTGTCCCGAATTACACATCTCATGCAGCGCCTTGACCAGGAAGAGGCAACGTAGAGCTCGCTGGCAGTCCGCGATCTCGATGGCTCCTTCGCTGGCCGACGCGCAGGAGCCCCGCCTATCGGCAACCAGTGTCGGTGTACACAGTCGAGTCGCCACAGCAGCTCTGCCGCGCCGCCTCGCGCGGGACACCTGCGTGCAACTTCGGGCCCGTTGAACAACGGATCGCGTCGGGCACCGCTGAGGCGGTCGGGAGCAGCCCAGTTCGGCGGTCATGACCCACAGAGAGTGCCCCTGGTACCTCCATGCGATAGCCGCACGGAGAGCGTTTAGGGCCACCATCGCCGCGGACAGGACCGGTCGGCGAGACCAGCTCAATCCCGGCTCTGCCCGGACCCGCTTCGACTCCCTTCGCCTTGCTCTACGAAGGCCAGCGATGCGGCAAGTGCACGGCCCGACTGCGCGATGCCGAAGCGGAACGAGGCCGACGGCCGAGGGGGCCGCACGCGCCCGCATGTCCTCTACTGTGGAGCAAGCCCGGCGAGGGCAGCGTGGAGACCCCGGACCCCCCAAGGGCCTCCACGGCAGCATGACATCCGCAAGATGCCCTTGAGCTCTACTGGCCGTCTACGGGGATCTTGCTGGACTTGGCAATGGGCTGGTACCAGTCCTTGGTCTTGCTGTCGTAACGCAAGACCTCAAGCCACACGTTGCCCTTCTCCTTGTAGTCCTTGTTGCAGTAGCCCCAGCTGCCGGCCTTGCTGCTGTTCACGCAGCCGTAGGCCGGGCGTCCGTAGTCGGTGTGGACAACCGTGACGGACGAGAGGCCGTCCGACGCAGTGTCCTGCGACCAGATGAGGTCGCCGTAGGGCTGGAAACAGCCGGTCGATCCGTACGTGGAGGTCACTACCAGGCAGGGGCGGCTCGGAGCCTTGGAGGCAGCCGCAGAGTCGGGCGCCGGGGTTGCCGCTGTCGCAGGAGTTGCCTCCACGATTTCCAGATCCGCCGGCATCTCCACCTTGACGAGTTCCGTGGGCGGCTGGTCGTCAGCCTGTGCCGGGAACGCGACGATCGCGGACAGTGCAAGCATCACTGCGCCGCCCAGAACAGCACTCTTCAAACGCGTCTTCGTGCTCATGTATCTGTGCCCCCACCCCCCACCCCTGACCTCGTAGTTGAGGTCTTCAACCAATTATGAACGCGCCGTGATCATAATCGAACGAGTACGTGAAAGGTGTGGGGGATTTCGTGAAGACGGGAGGCGCGGAGGCTCGCCTACGGCGCTCTCAGCCCCGCCGACGAACTTCGACGCTCCCCCGTCGAGCCAGGCAGCCCGCCGTGGGCGCAGTCAGTTCGTCGGGGGTACCCACGTATCGGTGGCAGGCGGCTCCGTGGCCGGAGTCGCCTCGTCCATCTCGTCTACATCCATGTCGACCGCGCAGCCTTCCGGGATCTCCTCGCTGGAAGTCGCGCAGGCCGAGGGATCGGCGTCGGGGGCAACCCTGTTCGCCTGACGCTGGCTCTTGCCCTGTTCGTCCGAGGTCGAGGCACCCGAAGATGGGTTGCCGTCCGAGGGCGACGAGCAGGCCGCCGAGCCCATCACCGTGCACAGGATCAAAGCGGCCGAAGCTGCAGCGGTACGAGTACGCATGAATGTCCCCCCAACGCGGACGCGGAGTGTCCGGCCCGTCAGTCGATCAACCATGCCACCTTGCGTCGTGCAGCCGGCGTGGGAAGTGTGAAGAGTTTGCATGCCTACTTGACACGTACGCGGCCAGATCTGGCATTCACTCAGAGATCGCGTTCCGCAAGGTCCACCGCCACAGGACACGAGGTACGGAAGATGAAGGAACCGGCTGTTCAACGGTCAGACACTCTTCAGGTCGGCGGTTCATCGCCGGCAGGGACAGCTAGGTGCGTCCAACCTGCACGCCAACCAATCTGACGGGCAGTCAGAAAGGTCGGCATCAGGTCTGCCAAGCTCTGCCACAGAAGAGCACACCATGGACTGTGAAGCCCCTCTGCAGCATCCGGATCCAAGGGCTGCGCTACATCGCGGCCCCTAATCGCCATCCTGAGCCAAGCACTGCTCGAATTTCGAGCCGGTCAGACATTTGCCCAGCTCAGCGCACCCGCCCCCGCGGTTTCAGCGGCACGGGCGGCAGGTCCGGCGCGGGGATGCGGTCACCGGCATAGCCCTTCACCTCACCGAAGCGCGAGCTGTCCATCCAGTCCGAACGGGCCTGCGCGATGTCCTCGTTGGACCGCCCGATGAAGTTCCACCACATGATCAGTTCCTCGTTGAACGGCTCGCCGCCGAGGAGCATCAGGCCCGCGTCCGACTCGGCGTGCAGCGGCAGTTCGGTGCGGCCGCAGCCCAGATACAGCATCGAGCCGGGCAGGACGGGGACGCCGTCCACCCGGGTCTCACCGGACATGCTGAGGACCGCGTACTCGAAGTCGGGGTCCAGTGGCAGGCGTACGTCCGCGTCGCGGGTCAGGGTGAGGTCGGCGCCGACGATCGGGGTGTAGGTCGTGCCGGGTGACGTGGTGCCGTCGACCGTGCCCAGGATGAGCGTCGCCGTCAGGCCGGGGGCCGTGACCAGGGGCAGCTCCGCGTGGTGCTCGAAGCGCGGGTCGGCGTCGCGGTGGACGTCGGGCAGCGCCACCCACAGCTGGGCGCCGTGCAGGAGGCGGGCGTGCTTCCTGGGGCTTTCCTCGGAGTGCGAGATCGCCCGGCCCGAGGTCATCAGGCCCAGCTCGCGGGGACGGATCGTCTGGAGGCTGCCCGTGGAGTCGCGGTGCAGTACCTCGCCCTCGTGCAGCCAGCTCACCGTCTGCAGGCCCATGTGCGGGTGGGGGCCCACCTGCATGCCGGGCTCGTCCGCGATGTCGTCCGGGCCGTAGTGGTCCACGAAGCACCAGGCGCCGACCATGCGGCGGCCCAGGTTGGGCAGCAGGCGGCGGACCTCGGTGGACTCGCCGAGCTTGACCTTGCGGGGGCTGAGGAGTTCCCGGACCGGTTCGGCGACGACGAACCCTCGACCGCCGCACAGGGACGGGACCGCCTCGCGATCAAGATTGCTCATGCCGCACAACCTAGACCCGCTGGGCATCTGCCGTCAGGCACGCGCCCCGGTCATTCCGGACCCGTCGTCCCGGCGCCCGCCCTCCGGCGCCCTCTTAGTGGAATTCTTGACCACCCGTGGTCGTTGGACGGCTCGAAGGAGGCAACAGTGGACACGACGTACTACGACCACGGAACCGCGACGGAGCGCTGGGAGCGCGCGCGGCAGTTCTTCGACGCCAAGGAGTACGCCACGGCGGCGCGCATCCTCGGCACCCTGGCCGACGAGGTGCCGGAGCAGGTCGCCCCGCGTCTGCTGCTGGCCCGCGCCTACTACCACTCGGCCCAACTGCGGCGCGCGGAAAGCGAGTTGCGTACGGTCATCGAGCTCGACCCCGTCGAGCAGTACGCGCGGCTGCTCCTCGGCCGCACGCTCGAGCGGCAGGGACGGGACGCCGACGCGGCCCGGCACCTGCGGGTGGCCGCGGCCCTCTCGGGGGACTTCGCCGAGGCCTGAGCCCGGGACCGAGGCAATCCCTGGGGTGCCTCAACTCCCCCACACCGCCTCCCCCACCGCGACGCCCACGAAGACCGCGCCGAGCGCCGCGACCACACTCGCCACGACATTGACCGCCGCGTAGAACCTGGCCCCGCCCTCGGAGAGCCGCAGCGTCTCGTACGAGAAGGTCGAGTACGTCGTCAGGGCGCCGCAGAGGCCGGTGCCGAGGAAGAGCTGGGTGTGGGAGGAGGCCGCGCCCGCGATGGTCGCGCCGGTGAGCACGCCGAGGACCAGGCTGCCCGCCACGTTGACCGCGAACGTGCCCCAAGGGAAGACCGAGTCGTGCCCGGCCTGCACGGCACGGTCGGTGAGGAACCGCAGCGGGGCGCCGATCATCGCCCCTGCCACCACGCAGAGCCAGGTCACCGGTCGGCCCCGCCCCGGCCCACGTACCGGATGACCTCGCAGTCGTCGAGGATCACGAGTCCCTCGGTGACCAGTTCGTCGAGCTGCGGCAGGAACGCGCGAATCTTGTCCTCGTCGTCCACGATCACGACCGCGACGGGCAGGTCCTCGCTCAGCGAGAGGAGCCGCTGCGTGTGGATGAGCGACGAGGCGCCGAATCCCTCGATGCCCCGGAAGACGCCGGCGCCCGCGAGGCCCGCCTCGCGGGCGCGGTGGACGATCTCCGAGTAGACCGGCTTGTGGTGCCAGATGTCGGCCTCGCCGACGAAGACCGTCACACGCAGGGCCGTACCCGTCAGTCTGGTCATGGTCGCCTCCACGCCACGACGCGGCGCGTCGCCCACGCCGCGCTCCACACTGCCGCGAGGGCCGCGAGCAGCGTCAGTCCGAGATACGCCAGGCCCGTGCCGGCGTGGCCGCCCTCCACCAGGCGCTCGATGTCCACCGCGTAGGTGGAGAAGGTGGTGAAGCCGCCGAGCACACCGGTGCCGAAGAAGGGCCGCAGCAGGCGGTGCGGCGTCCGCGTTTCGGTGAGGACCACCATGAAGACACCCATGACCGCGCACCCGATGACGTTCACCAGGAGCGTCGTCGTGGGGAAGGTGTCGGGGGCGGTCGGCCAGATCAGGGACGCGCCGTAGCGGGCGGACGCGCCGATCGCACCGCCGACGGCCACGACCGCCACCACGGGCCACACGCCGTACTCCCTCACCTGTGCGGACCTCACCTGTGCGGATTCCGCCTGCGCGGGCCTCACCCATGCGGAATCAAGAGATTCTCATCGAAGATCACTCTCAGGCTAGCCGCCCCGCGGTGTGTCCCGCAGACCGAGGCGCAGGTGCTCGACGTGGAAGAGCGCCTGGTCGAGGAGTTCGGCGACGTGGTGGTCGTAGAGGGCGTAGATGACGGAGCGGCCGTGCCGTTCGCCGGTGATCAGGCCGAGGTTGCGCAGCAGGCGCAACTGGTGGGAGCAGGCCGACTGCTCCATGCCGACGGCCTCGGCCAGCTCGCCGGCCGCGCAGGGTCCCTCCTGCAGACGGGCGAGGATCAGCAGCCGTGAGGGCGTCGCCAGGGCTTGGAGGGTGGCGGCAACGTCGGCGGCCCCCACGGCGTCCAGGCGTTCGCGCGTGGTGGCGGTGCGTTTGTCGTCGACTCCGTGGCCCATGGCGCCATCCTATCGATGACACATGCACACATGAAAAGCTGTTCATTCGTTCCTGTACGGTGTGGGCGTTGCCGTTCCCCAGCCCGTGAAGGGTTACTTCGCCATGCCCACTGCCCTGCTCCACCGCTCCGACCGGGGAACTCCCGCCGGACCTGCGGGGGTTCCACGCCGCCGCACCCGCGTCCTCGCGCTCGCCGAGGCCCGCTGGGCGGCGGCGGCCACGGTCGCGTTCCTGGTCGCGCTGCCGCTCGAGGTGATCGGGGGCGCCGCATGGCTGTGGGGCCCGCTGTTTGCCGTCGCGTACGTCGCCGGTGGCTGGGAGCCGGCGCTCGCGGGACTGCGCGCGCTGCGCCGAAAGACCCTGGACGTGGACCTGCTGATGATCGTCGCGGCCCTCGGGGCGGCCTCGATCGGGCAGGTGATGGACGGGGCCCTGCTCATCATCATCTTCGCCACCTCTGGCACCCTGGAGGCCCTTGCCACCGCGCGTACCGCCGACTCGGTGCGCAGCCTGCTCGACCTCGCGCCCGCCACGGCCGCACGAGTGACCGCCGGGGGCGGTGAAGTGGCCGTCGACGCCGCCGAGTTGAAGGTCGACGACATCATCCTCGTACGGCCCGGTGAGCGGGTCGGCGCGGACGGCGAGGTACTCGACGGCGCCAGTGACGTCGACCAGGCGACGATCACCGGGGAGCCGCTGCCGGTCACCAAGGAGGCCGGGGACGAGGTGTTCGCGGGCACGCTGAACGGGGCGGGGGCACTGCGGGTGCGGGTCGGGCGTGACGCGTCGGACTCGGTGATCGCGCGGATCGTGGCGATGGTGGAGGAGGCGTCGGAGACCAAGGCGCCGACGCAGCTGTTCATCGAGAAGGTGGAGCAGCGCTACTCGCTCGGCATGGTCGTCGCCACGCTCGCCGTGTTCGCCGTGCCGCTTGCGCTCGGCGACGACCTGACCGGGGCACTGCTGCGGGCGATGACCTTCATGATCGTGGCTTCGCCGTGCGCGGTGGTCCTCGCCACGATGCCGCCGCTGCTGTCGGCGATCGCGAACGCGGGGCGGCACGGCGTCCTGGTCAAGTCGGCCGTCGTGATGGAGCGTCTGGGTCAGGTCGACGCGGTCGCCCTCGACAAGACGGGCACCCTGACCGAGGGGACGCCCCGGGTGACCGCTGTCCACGCGCTCCCCGGCAGCACCCTGACCGACGACGCCCTCCTCGCGCTCGCGGCGGCGGCCGAGCACCGCAGCGAACATCCCCTGGGTCGCGCCGTCGTGAGCGCGGCGCGCGCCCGCGGCCTCACCGTCCCGACGGTGGCGGACTTCGCCTCGGTGCCGGGGGTCGGGGTGAGCGCCACGGTCGAGGGTGCGACCGTCCGGGTGGGCGCTCCGGCACGGCTGCTCGAAACCGGCCCGACGGGCGAGCCCGCCAAGGCGGCGGACATCGAAGTACTCGCTCGCGCACGGAAGTTGGGCGAGGAAGGCCGGACCGCCGTGCTCGTCCTGCGCGACGGAGCCCCCGTGGGCGTGCTCGGCATCTCCGACCGCCTGCGCCCGGACGCGGCGCCGACCGTCACCGCCCTGGAATCCCTCACCGGGACCGCTCCGATGCTGCTCACCGGTGACAACGCGCAGGCTGCCGCCCGGCTCGCGGCGGAGGCCGGCATCGATGACGTACGGGCCGGGTTGCTCCCGCAGGACAAGGTCGCGGCGGTTCGTGAGGCGGCGGACGCGGGACGCAAGGTCCTGGTCATCGGCGACGGCGTGAACGACGCCCCCGCCCTCGCCGCGGCCCACACCGGCATCGCGATGGGCCGGGCCGGTTCCGACCTCGCCCTGGAGACCGCCGACGCCGTCATCGTGCGGGATGAACTCGCCACCGTGCCAAGGGTGATCGCACTGTCCCGGCGTGCCCGCGGGCTCGTTGTCCAGAACCTGGTGATCGCCGGAACGTTCATCGCCGCACTGGTCACCTGGGATCTCGTCGGCAGCCTGCCGCTCCCCCTCGGCGTACTCGGCCACGAGGGCTCCACCGTGATCGTGGGGCTCAACGGCCTTCGGCTGCTGCGGGAGGGGGCGTGGCGGGACGCGGGTGAGTGAGCCCGGTGTGGATCACGGTGTCACCCCCCAGGGGGACACCGTGAGTGACGGGCTCCGGATCGGGCGGTGCGAGCGCCGCGTGGGCTATCCCCGATACGTCTCCAGCAGCCGCAGCCACACCTCACTGATCGTCGGGTAAGCCGGGACCGCGTGCCACAGTCGGTCGATCGGCACCTCTCCCGCGATCGCCACCGTCGCCGAGTGGATGAGTTCGCCGACGCCGGGGCCCACGAAGGTCACGCCGAGCAGGATCTCGCGATCGAGGTCGACGATCATGCGTGCACGGCCTTCGTAGCCGTCCGCGTAGAGCCCCGCGCCCGCCACGCCCGCCATGTCGTAGTCCACTGCACGCACGCGGCGGCCCGCGGATTCCGCCTCCGCGAGGGTCAGACCCGCGGATGCCACCTCGGGGTCGGTGAAGACCACCTGCGGTACGGCCGCATGGTCGGCGGTGGCCGAGTGCGCGCCCCAGGTGTCCGTCTCCAGGAGGGGGACGCCCTGGGCGCGGGCGGTGATCGCGGCGCCCGCGACGCGGGCCTGGTACTTCCCCTGGTGGGTGAGGAGCGCGCGGTGGTTGGCGTCGCCCACCGCGTAGAGCCAGTCGCTGCCCTGCACCCGCAGGCTCTCGTCGACCGGCAGCCAGGAGCCGGGGTCCATGCCGATCGAATCGAGGCCCAGGTCGTCCGTGCGCGGTGCGCGGCCCGTGGCGAACAGGATCTCGTCCGTCTCCAGGCCGTCGCCGCTGCTCAGGGTCGCGGTGACCGTGCCGTTCTCCCTGCGCACGGCCGTGACGGAGACGCCGGTGCGGACGTCCGCGCCCGCCTCCGTGAGCGCCGTGGTGACCAGCTCCCCGGCGAACGGCTCCATGCGCGGCAGCAGCCCGTCACCGCGCACCAGCAGCGTGACCTGCGAGCCGAGCGCCTGCCATGCCGTGGCCATCTCCACGGCGACGACGCCGCCGCCGACCACCGCGAGGCGACCGGGCGCATGATCCGCGCTCGTGGCCTCCCGGCTCGTCCACGGCCTCACATCGGCCAGGCCCGGCAGGTCGGGCAGCGCGGCGCGGGTGCCGGTGCACACAGCCACGGCGTGGCGGGCGGTGAGGGCCTGCTCGGTCCCGTCGGAGCCCGTGACACTCACCTGACGTGTTCCGGCGATGCGGCCGTGGCCGCGGTGGAGGTCGACGCCGATCGAGTCCAGCCAGCCGACCTGGCCGTCGTCCTTCCAGTGCGAGGTGTAGTCGTCCCGGTGCGCGAGGACCGCCGCCGCGTCGAGAGAACCCTGCACCGACTGGCGCAGTCCGGGGACCTTGCGGGCGTCCGCGCGGGCGATGACCGGGCGCAGCAGCGCCTTGCTCGGCATGCACGCCCAGTACGAACATTCGCCCCCGACGAGTTCGCTCTCCACGATCGCCACGCTCAGGCCGCCCGCACGGGCCCGGTCCGCGACGTTCTCCCCCACGGGACCCGCACCGAGGACCACTACGTCGTACGTCTTCGAATCCGTCATGGAAGCCAGTGTGGTCGCAGGTGTGCGACGTGGCCACATGGGTACGCGCGCGACAGCGAGCACGGGTGAGCGCGTGGAATACGTCTGCCGCCCGGGCCGTTGTGCACAGCGGCTTCGACCGACAGCAGGAAGAGGGAAACACCATGAGCAGCACGACTGTGGAGCTCACCAAGGAAAACTTCGACCAGACGGTCACGGACAACGAATTCGTCCTGATCGACTTCTGGGCGGAGTGGTGCGGTCCGTGCCGGTCGTTCGCGCCCGTCTACGAGAAGGCCGCCGAGGCCAATCCCGACATGATCTTCGGCAAGGTGGACACGGAGGCGCAGCCCGAGCTCGCTCAGGCCTTCGGCATCCAGTCGATCCCGACGCTGATGATCGTCCGCGATCAGGTGGCCGTCTTCGCGCAGCCCGGCGCCCTGCCGGAGGCCGCCCTGGAGGACGTCATCGGGCAGGCAAGGAAGCTGGACATGGACGAGGTCCGCCAGTCCGTCGCCGAGGAGCAGGCCAAGGCCCAGGCGCAGGAGCAGTAAGGAAGCCCCCACAGGCAGAGCCCACAAGCAGAGCAGCTCCCACCAGCAGCAGGGTCAGCTGGACTCGCGGCGCACCGCCGTCACACCGAGCACGTCGTGCACCTCGGGCTCCATGCCCGGGTCACGCACGACCCGGTCGACGAGCTCCGCGAGTTTCTGGCCCGACGGCAGATCGATGCGGACCGTGCTGAGGCGCGGCCGCAGGAGTCTGCCGAGCATCAAGTCGTCGGCGCCGATCATCGCCGTCTCCTCGGGGACGGCGATGCCTTCGTCCTGCAGCGCCCGCATCAGCAGCATCGCGTACTCGTCGTTGTACGTGAACACCCCGTCGACCCCCAGCGAGCGCCAGCGCGCCGCGAGCCGGGCCGCGGACTCCTCGTCGTACGCCAGGGGCAGCTCGGTCGTCGTGGCGTCCGTGCCGTGCTCTGCGAGGGTGCGGCGGACGCCTTCGGCGCGCGGGCACGCGAAAGGCCGAAGGCCCCGCTCCTCGGGGATCACGACGCCGATGTGCCGGCTGCCGCGCTCCAGGAGGTGGGTGGCGGCGCACTGCCCCACGAGGCGCTGGTCCATCAGCAGGGCGTGGGCGCCCTCGGCCCGCTGCGGGCCGATCGTGAAGACGGCCTTGGCGCCCGAGCGCTTCAGGACGTTCACACCGCGCGCGCCGAGCCCCGAGGCGGCGGGGGCGAGTACCGCGACCGGGCGCAGCTCGGCCCAGGCCCGGGCCGCCTCCTCGCCGGTCAGGCCGAGGCTGCCGTACTGCACGACGGTGTAGTCGAACCTGCTCAGCGCCCACTGCAGCTCGTTGAAGAACTCGCTGAAGAGCGGGCCCGCCGGGATCTGCGGCGTGGGCATCAGGACCACACGGGTGTGCCCCGCGCGCAGGCTGCGGGCCGCGGCGTGCGGGACGTACCCCAGTTCCTTGGCGGCCTCGTGCACGCGGCGGCGGGTGGGCTCGCTGATGCGGACGGCGCTCGTGTTGTTCAGGACGTACGAGACGGTCGCGCGCGAGACTCCCGCGAGGCGTGCAACGTCGGCGCTGGTCGGCACGGAGTACTGCGCGGACTGCTGCGCCTGCTGCTGTGGGGTCTTGTTCGGTATCTGCGCCATGACAAGGCTCATCTTTCCAGACGGCGCGGAAGCGCTCTCAGGCGGGCGTCGGAGCGGCCACGGCCCGCGCATCGGACCGGCCGGCTGCCGTGCGCGGCGTGAACTGCCCTGCACACGTACCGCGTTCCGGCCGCGCCGGTTAGCGTGCGTGCACCTGCCCGTCGATCAAAGGTGCCCCCACATGACAGTCGACCGTGCCGATGGCCTCGCGCGGACCGCTCGCGCGCTGGCCGACGGGGAAGTGTCCGCACGCGCGCTCACGGAGCGGACGCTGGCGCGGATCGAGGCCTCGCAGCCCATGCTCAACGCCTTCAAGCTGGTGCGGGCTGAGGCCGCGCTCGTCGAAGCGGACGCCGCGGACCGGGAGTTGGCGGCCGGCGGGGCGGGGCGTCCGCTGCTCGGCGTGCCGCTCGCCGTGAAGGACGACACCGACATAGCGGGCGAGCCGACCGCGTTCGGCTGCCGGGGCGACTTCCCGCCGAAGCAGGAGGACGCGGAGTCGGTACGCCGCCTGCGTGCGGCCGGCGCCGTGATCGTCGGCAAGACAAACACCTGCGAGCTGGGGCAGTGGCCCTTCACGGAGGGGCCCGGCTTCGGTGACACCCGCAACCCCTGGCACACCGGCCACACCCCCGGCGGTTCGTCGGGCGGCTCGGCGGCCGCGATCGCCGCGGGCCTCGTCCCCGCCGCGCTCGGCTCGGACGGCGCGGGCTCGGTGCGCATCCCCGCCGCCTGGACCCATCTCGTCGGGATCAAGCCGCAGCGCGGCCGCATATCGACGTGGCCCTGGCCCGAGGCGTTCAACGGCATCACCGTCAACGGCCCGCTCGCGAGGACCGTCGCCGACGCGGCCCTGCTGCTCGACGCGGCGAGCGGCAACCACAGCGGTGACCTGCACAAACCGCCCGCCATCAGCGCCACGGACGCGGCGAGGCGCGAGCCGGGGCGGCTGCGGATCGCCCTCTCCCTGCGCATGCCGTTCACCGCGACCCCCAAGCGGCTGCATCCCGTGGTGCGCCGGAAGGTCATCGTCCTGGCTGACCGGCTCGCCGCGCTCGGCCACGACGTGGAGGAGGCCGACCCGCGCTACGGCCAGATCGGTCTGGACTTCGTGCCGCGCGCCACGGCGGGCATCACCGACTGGGCCCGCGAGATTCCCGACGCGCAGCTGCTCGACCCCCGGACCAAGGAGGCGGCCCGCCTGGGACGCGTGCTCGGCGGCGCCCCGCTGCGTCTCGCCCGCCGCGCCGAGGCCGCCCTGCACCGCCGTGTGGGTGCGATCTTCTCGACGTACGACGTCGTCCTCACGCCCACCACCGCCACTCCCCCGCCCCGTATCGGCACCATGGCCGCCCTCAGCGGCTGGCGCACCGACCAGGCCATGATCGCCGCCTGCCCCTACGCGTGGACGTGGAACGTCCTTGGCTGGCCCGGCGTCAACGTGCCCGCGGGCAAGGCGGACGGCGGCCTTCCGGTCGGCGCGCAGCTGCTGGGGCCGGCGGGCAGCGAACCGCTGCTGATCTCCCTTGCCGCACAACTGGAGGCGGACCAGCGCTGGTACGAGCAGTGGCCCGAAGCCGCCTGAGCGGTGCGGGCAGCCTGCGGTCCATCGGGCGGACCCGCCCCGCGGGTTGGGGCGGACAGGTTCTACGGTGGCCCGCGTGACTGCCAATACCGATGACCCGCAGATGTCCGCCCACCCGGGCCGCACAGGCCGCACCGCGACCACCGAGGCCGAGCCCCGCGAGGTCGGCCAGGTTCAGACGACGTACGCCCCGGCCCACGACGGCGATCCCGACCCGGGCGAGATCGTCTGGACGTGGGTGCCCTACGAGGAGAACGACGGGCGCGGCAAGGACCGCCCCGTCCTGGTCGTGGCCCGCGAGGCGCGCGGCACGCTGCTCGCGGTGCAGCTCTCCAGCAAGCAGCATGCGAACGACAGGGAGTGGGTGCCGATCGGCAGCGGGCCCTGGGACCGGGAGGGGCGCGAGTCGTGGGTGGACATCGACCGGGTGCTTCGGGTGCACGACGCGGGCATGCGACGCGAGGCGTGCGCGCTCGACCGGATGCGGTTCAACCTGGTCGTACGGCGGTTGCAGGAGCGCTACGGCTGGCGCTGAACGCTTCGCCGCACTCGTAGTGATGAACCTGCGGGCCGGTGGGGGCTGGTCGCGGTCGCGCAGCTCCCCGCGCCCCTTACGGGGCCCTTGAACCCCGCGCCGAACGTCTCCTCGAAGGCGGCCCGCGTCACCGCGCCGCGCGTACGGTCGAGCACCCCGAACACGATGTGCTCGAAGTACCCGTGGAACCGGCCGCCTTCGTCGATGAGCACCCGGAACGCGTCCGCCACCCGCGCCGGGTCGTTCTGGAAGACCCCGCAGCCCCACGCCCCGAGCACGAGTCGCCGGTACCCGCAGGCCACGGCCGTCTCCAGGACCCGGTCCGCTCGCCGGGCCAGGGCGGACGGAAGGTCCTTCGCACGCTCGGGGGCCTGCCGCAGCACGACGCCCGCGTTCGGCGCCGCGGACGTCAGGAAGCCGACCGTGTACGCCTCGTCGAGGAGCTGCCCCCGGTCGTCGCGGAAGACCGGCACGGCCGGGGAGTGGATCACCCGGTCGCTGTAGAAGGGGTCGCGGTGGGCGCGGTGGTGGTCGTAGAACTCCCGGGCCGCGCGCACGCACGTGTACAGAGCCGAGGCCCGGCACAGGGCCTCCTCCTGCGCCTGGGCGCCGTTCAGATAGCCGCCGCCGGGATTGCGCGCGGAGGAGAAGTTCAAGGCGGCCACAGGGCCCCCTTCCGCGGCCGTCAGGCGGCGAGTGGCCTCCAAGCTGCTCTCTCCGGTGACCTCGACTACCGTGGGGATCAGCTCGGGCGGCGTCACGGGAGTCACGGGCGGCACGTCCAGGGCCGCCGGACCGAACATCCGCGTGCCGGAGCGCGCGGCGTCCACCGCATCCGCGATCACCACCTCGCGGCCACCCGGAGCGGCGTACCGCCCTGCTGCCACGATTTCCTCGGTCTGCTGCGCGATGCCACGCAGTCGCGCACTCATGCTCGCTCCCCCGACCCGACCTCCGCTGCCCTGTCCCCCGTCTCACACATGAACGCATGGTGAGCTCTTCCCGTCGCCCGCCGCAACAGAATTCCCTGGCATCGACTCGACCCCAGGGGCACTCTTGTGCGAATGGCCGACCTGGTCTTGGGTGGGACGAGCGCTGCCAACTCAGTCGGCACCCAATCGAGTTGACCGGGTGGTCCACAACCGCTGGACCAGGCAGAACTTGAACAGGAGGACCCCTGCATGCCCGAGGGCGACTGTACGACGTACCGCGCGAAGTACGGCACCGCGGTATCCGAGTCCGAAGCGGAGGCGCTGGTCACCGGCATCTGCTTCAAGACCGGGCCACCCCGCGTCACCGGTGTCGAACTGGAATGGCTGATCCACGAGCCGAACCGGCTCCATCTGCCCGTGTCCCCCGCCCGCCTCGAAGCGGCCTACGCCGCACTGCGGGCCCTGCCCCTGCACTCCCTGATCACCGTCGAACCAGGCGGCCAGCTGGAGCTCAGCTCGCTCCCCGCCGCCTCGCTCATGGAGTGCGTATCCGCCGTATCGGCCGATCTCTCCCTCGTACGTGACCGCCTCGCCACCCTGGATCTGACGCTCACCGGTCTCGGGGCCGATCCCTGGCGCCCGCCGTCCCGCATCCTGCACCGGCCGCGCTATGACGCGATGGAGCGCTATCTCGACCGCACGGGGCCCGCGGGCCGCCGCATGATGTGCTCCACGGCATCCGTGCAGATCTGCCTGGACGCGGGGCACGAGGAGCCGGGCCCGCTCGGCTACGGACGGCGGTGGCGGCTCGCGCATCTCCTTGGCCCCGTGCTGGTCGCCGCGTTCGCCAACTCGCCGGTCCAGGACGGCCGTTCCACCGGCTGGCGCTCCACGCGGCAGGCCGTGTGGGCGTCGATCGACCCGGGCACGTCCGGCGCCCCGTCGATGGACGCGGAACCGCGCGCGGCCTGGACGCGGCACGCGCTCGACGCACCCGTGATGTTCATCAGAGACCTCAGGGGCGAGGGCGGCGAGGACGACCGGAACGGCACCCCGTGGGCCGTCCCGGAAGGGCTCACCTTCCGCACCTGGGCCCGCTCGGGCGGGCCACGCCCTCCGACCCGCGACGACCTCGACTACCACCTGACCACCCTCTTCCCGCCCGTACGACCACGCGGCCACCTGGAGCTGCGGATGGTCGACGCCCAGCCGGGCCACAGCGGCTGGATCGTGCCGCTCGCCGTGACGAGCGCGCTTTTCGACGACCCACAGGCCGCCGAGACCGCCTATCGCACGGTGAAGCCGCTGGCCGAGCGCGCGTGCCCGCCCGGCGCACCCGCGGCGCCGCGCAGCCCGCTCTGGCTGGACGCGGCGCGGCACGGGCTCACCGACCCGGAGCTGCGCGAGGCCGCGGCCGCGTGCTTCGCGGCGGCGGCCGACGCGCTGCCCCGGATGGGCGCGAGCGCCCAGGTGCGGGAAGCCGTCGCCGCGTACGCCGAGCGGTATGTCGCGCGGGGCCGCTGCCCGGCGGACGACCTGCTCGACGGGCACCTGGACGGCCACCACTACGACCACGAGCACGAGAAGGGCATCCTCCGATGACCGGAACCGTCAGCGACCCCGATGCGCTTCGCCGGCGTGCCCTGGCGGCGCTGCTCGCCGCCAGGGACCGCACCTCGCTCCTCACCACGTGCGTCGAGGAACCCGAACTGACCGCACAGCACTCGCCGTTGATGTCGCCCCTGGTCTGGGACCTGGCGCACATCGGCAACCAGGAGGAGATGTGGCTGCTGCGGGCGGTGGCGGGCCGCGACGCCATGCGACCCGAGATCGACGGCTTGTACGACGCCTTCGAGCACCCGCGCTCCGAGCGGCCGAGCCTGCCGCTGCTCGCGCCCGCCGAGGCCCGCCGTTACGCGGCCGATGTCCGAGGGCGCGCTCTCGACGTCCTGGAGAGCACACCGTTTCGCGGTTCGCCGCTGACCGACGCGGGCTTCGCGTTCGGCATGATCGCGCAGCACGAACAGCAGCACGACGAGACGATGCTGATCACCCATCAGCTGCGCTCGGGCCCCACGGCGCTGACGGCGCCGGACCCCGGTCCCGCGGAGCCGTTCCGCGGACCGGCCGAAGTCCTCGTACCGGGCGGCCCGTTCACCATGGGCACCTCCACCGAGCCGTGGGCCCTGGACAACGAACGTCCGGCGCACCACCGCCTCGTGCCGCCGTTCTTCATCGACACGACACCGGTGACCAACGCCGACTACCAGCGCTTCATCACCGACGGCGGCTATGAGGAGCAGCGGTGGTGGGCCCCCGCGGGCTGGGACATGGTCCGCGGCAACGGACTCTCGGCACCGCTGTTCTGGCGCCGCGAGGGCGGCCAGTGGCTGCGCCGCCACTTCGGTACGGTCGAGGCCGTGCCGCCCGACGAGCCGGTCCTGCACGTCAGTTGGTACGAGGCGGACGCTTACGCCCGGTGGGCGGGGCGGCGGCTGCCCAGCGAGGAGGAGTGGGAGAAGGCCGCCCGGCACGACCCGGCGTCCGACCGCTCGATGCGCTACCCGTGGGGCGACGCGGACCCCACACCCGAGCGCGCGAACCTGGGCCAGCGCCATCTGCGTCCGGCCCCCGCCGGCAGCTATCCGGCCGGCGAATCCCCGCTCGGCGTACGCCAGTTGATCGGTGACGTGTGGGAGTGGACCGCAAGCGACTTCCTGCCCTATCCGGGATTCGCCCCCTTCCCCTACCGCGAGTACTCGGACGTCTTCTTCGGCGGTGACTACAAGGTCCTGCGTGGCGGGGCGTTCTCCGTGGACGAGGTGGCGTGCCGGGGCACGTTCCGCAACTGGGACCATCCGATCCGGCGGCAGATCTTCTCCGGGTTCCGCACCGCGCGCGACGCGAACCCGGCGGAGGCCTCCTGATGTGCCGTCATCTGGCGTTCCTGGGCCCCGATGAGCCTCTCGGCAAGCTCCTCGTGGACCCTGTGCACAGCCTGTTCCGCCAGTCATGGGCGCCGCGTCGGCAGCGCTACGGCACGGTCAACGCCGACGGCTTCGGGGTCGGCTGGTACGCCGACGGCGACCCGGTGCCCGCGCGCTACCGCCGCTCAGGGCCGATCTGGGGCGACCAGTCCTTCGCGGACCTCGCCCGTGTCGTCCGCTCCTGCGCCGTGCTCGCCGCGGTGCGCGACGCGACCGAGGCGGGCGCCGACGGTGAGGCCGCGGCGGCGCCGTTCGCCGCAGGGACCTGGCTGTTCAGCCACAACGGCGCGGTCACCGGCTGGCCCCACTCGCTCGCAGCGGTGTCCCGCCTCCTGCCGCCCGCCGACCTCCTGTCCATGGAGGCGCGCTGCGACTCCGCGCTGGTGTGGGCGCTCGTCCTGCACCGGCTGCGCAGTGGCGACGACGAGGGCCAGGCCCTCGCGGACACCGTGGTCGAGGTCGCCGAGGCGGCCCCCGGGTCGCGCCTCAACCTCCTGCTCACCAATGGCGAGACGATCGCCGCGACCGCCTGGGGCGACACCCTCTGGTATCTCGCCGAGCCGGGCCGCCGCACCGTCGTGGCCTCCGAGCCCTACGACGACGATCCGCACTGGCGACAGGTGCCCGACCACACTCTGCTCGCCGCGAGCCGTACCGATGTCCTGCTGACCCCGCTCAAGGAGCCCACCGCGTGAGCCCGTTCCAGCTGACCCGCACCCTGCCGCGCGACGCCACCGACGCCGCTCTGCGCGCCGACGTCCTGCACGGCCTCACCCGCACGCCCAAGACGCTGCCGCCCAAGTGGTTCTACGACGCGCGGGGCAGCGCGCTCTTCGACGAGATCACCACGCTCCCGGAGTACTACCCGACGCGCGCCGAGCGCGAGATCCTGCAGACCCGCGCCGCGGAGATCGCCGGGGCGACGGGCGCGCGCACGCTGATCGAGCTGGGATCGGGCTCGTCGGAGAAGACCCGCCACCTGATCGACGCGCTTCCCGGTCTGCACACGTACGTCCCCGTGGACGTGAGCGAGAGTGCGCTCACCGGCGCCGCGAACGCCCTGATCGCCGCGCGCCCCTCCCTCAACGTGCACGCCCTGATCGCCGACTTCACCCGCGGCCTCGCCCTGCCGGGCACGCCGGGCCCGCGTCTGGTCGCCTTCCTGGGCGGCACGATCGGCAACCTGCTGCCCGCGGAGCGCTCGGCGTTCCTGGCGTCGGTGCGCACCCTGCTCTCCCCCGGTGACGCGCTGCTGCTCGGCACGGACCTGGTGAAGGAGGAGTCGGTGCTCGTCTCGGCGTACGACGACGGGGCGGGCGTCACGGCCTCCTTCAACAAGAACGTCCTGACCGTCATCAACCGCGAGCTCGGCGCGGACTTCGACCCCGACGCGTTCTCGCACGTGGCCGCCTGGGACAGCGAGCACGAGTGGATCGAGATGCGCCTGCGCTCGCTGGCCGTCCAGACGGTGAAGATCCCGGCACTGGACCTGGCGGTCGACTTCGACCGCCACGAGGAGATGCGGACGGAGATCTCGGCGAAGTTCCGTGAGGAGGGCGTACGTTCCGAACTGGCGTCGGCGGGCTTGAAGCTGACCCACTGGTGGACGGACGAGCGGGCGCGCTTCGCGCTGTCGCTGAGCGAGGCGCGGTAGGGGGCCGGCGCGAGGGGCCCGTGACCCTCACGGCCCGCTGACGTCCAGTTCCCGGGTGATCCGGCGCGAGGCCGCCTTCGCCTCCGTCGCCGGGTCACCCCCGGTGAGCACCTTGGACATGTACGCCTTGATGGGGTTGTCCGCCTCCACCGCCGCCCACTTCGGCGAGGCCGGTGTCGCCCGGCCCCGCGCGGCGCCCGCGGCCATCGCGGCGACGCCTTCCTCGCCCGAGACGGCGGAGGCGAGGGTCGTCTTGTTCGGCACGTAGTTCATGGTCCGGGCGAGGTCCGTCTGCCACTTCTTGCCTGCCAGCGCCTCGATCACGGCGACCGCGCCCGCGCGGTCGTCCGTCTTCCCGCGCACCACGAGGTCGGAGCCGCCGGTGAAGACGGCGCCCGGCTTCGCCGCCGTCTTGCCCGGGACGGGGAAGTAGCCGAGTTTTCCCTTCAGTTCGGGATTCGCCTCCTCGATGGCCCGCGCCGTGCCGGGCACGGCGACGATCTGCGCCACGTCCCCCTTGGCGAATATCCCTGCCTGCGGCGGATGCTCCTCGTCCGCGTCGCGAGGGCCCTCGCCCAGGGCCTGCAGCTGACGGTAGAACTCCATGCCCCGCAGCGCCGCGGGAGTGTGCAGGCTGCCCTCCCACACGCCTCGCGACCCCTTGTCCTCCGTGGCAAGATCGCCGCCCTCGTCCCAGATGAAGCCGGCCAGGGTGTACCAGTCCTGCCCTGCCAGGTAGATCCCCTGGCTGCCGCCGGAGTTGAGCCGTCGCGTAGCGGCGATCCACTGCTCGCGCGTCCTGGGCGGCCGCTCGATTCCGGCCTGTGCGAAAAGGTCCTTGTTGTAGATGACGACGCGGTTGGCGGCGTACCAGGGGATGCCGTATTGGCTGCCGTTGTAGCGCCCCGGCTCGGCGAGGCCCGGCAGCCAGTCCTTCATGCCGAGGTCGCGTGCGGACTCCAGGGTGAGGTCGTAGAGCCCGCCCTCGTCGACGTACTGAGCGACCTGGGTGTTGCCGACCTCGATGACGTCGGGCCCGTCATCGGCCTTGAGCCCGGCCTTGACCTTGCCGCCGATGCCGGTCCACTCCTGGAGGCGTATCTCCAGATCGATGGCGCCGTTCCGCTGCTCGAAGTCCGTGGTGAACCGCTTGATGAAATCCGCCGACGCGCTGCCTCGCATGAGCCACACAGTGACCGTCCGCTTGTCCTGACCCCCGCCCGGCAGGACGCCGCATCCGGGGAGCAGCGCGGTGGCGGCGAGGACGAGGGACACGGACACGGCGGCGCGGCGGTGCGGTTTCACGTGGGTCACTTTCTGCCTGCGGACAGGGAAGGTCGGCCCGACGCGGGGGGTGAGCTGGCGGCTCGAACGGGTACGGCTGGATTTTGGTCTGTACCAATGGGTCGGTCAAGGGGGAACGGCACCGGACTCGGAGATTTCGGTGCGCCCCTCGCTCACCACCTCGCGCACGGCCGCGTGGTGGGGCACGGTGGAGTGACGTCACCCCACAGCTGTGCGGTCACCACACGGCGGAGAGGAACACCCTCATGTCCGACCACACCTATCGGGTCACCGAGATCGTCGGCACCTCGCACGAAGGAGTCGACCAGGCCATCCGCAACGGCATCACCCGCGCCTCGCAGACGCTGCGTTCGCTGGACTGGTTCGAAGTGACCCAGGTGCGCGGCCACATCGAGAACGGCGAGATCGAGCACTACCAGGTGGGCCTGAAGGTCGGGTTCCGCCTTGAGGACGGCGACAGCGCCTGACCCCGCCACCGAGCCCACCACCGAGCGGTCACGTCCGCCCCTCGCGCTCCTGAGCGTCTTTCAGCGCGGCGGACGTGCTCGCCCAGCGCGCTCGTACGACCTTGAAGCCCGCCCGCTCGGCCTCGTCGCACACCAGCTCGTCGTCGTCCACCAGCATCCGGACCTCGCGGGACCCGGAGATCCGCCGCAGGATCTCCAGCTTGGTGCGGCGGGCGGGCCGCCGGTCGTCGTTCCGGCGCATCCAGACGCGCCCCTCCGGAAGCCCCTGCGCCGCCAGCCACGCCACGGTGTCCTCGCGGCACCGCTCGGGCCTGCCCGTGAGGTAGACGACCTCGCACTCCCGCGCGCTCTTCAGGGCGAGAGCCACGCCCCGCTCCAGCGGCGGGTCGTCCGGGGCCGCCGCGAAGAAGGACGCCCAGTCCCGCGGCTTGCGCTCCAGGAAGCGCTGGCGGTGCGCGGTGTCCGCGAGCGTGTTGTCCAGGTCGAATACGGCAAGTGGCCTGCTGTCGTCCGTCACGCGCCCAGCGTAGGCAGTCCCCGCGTCGGCCCCGCCCCGACCCCGACCCCGGGAATCCCGGCGCCGCTCAGGCGTTGAACCCGGTGTGACCTCAGTGATCGGTTCAACCCGCTACTCCGTCCTCGACCGTTCCCGCACCCGCGAGGGGCACGACGGCCCCGAGGCGCTGCGTGACACCGTGCGCCTCGCCCAGGAGCTCGAAGGGCTCGGATACCACCGCCTCTGGGTGTCGGAGCACCACGCGGTACCGGGCGTCGCGGGCTCCGCGCCGACCGTCCTGGCCTCCGCCGTCGCCGCGGCGACGCGCACGATCCGGGTCGGCACGGGCGGCGTGATGCTGCCGAACCATCAACCCCTCGTCGTCGCCGAGCAGTTCGGCGTCCTCGAAGCGCTTTTCCCCGGGCGCATAGACATGGGGCTCGGCCGCTCAGTGGGGTTCACCGACGGGGTGCGCAAGGCCCTTGGCCGGGACAAGCACGACGCCGACGACTTCGCGGCGCAGCTCACCGAGCTCCTCGGCTGGTTCCGCGGCACGTCCGACACCGGAGCGCACGCCCGCCCCTCCGAGGGCATGACCGTCCCGCCGTTCGTCCTGGCCATCGGCGAGGGCGCCACCATCGCGGCGCGGGCCGGGCTCCCGATGGTCATCGGCGACATCAGAAGCCGCGAGAAGATGCTCCGCGGCATCGAGCACTACCGCGCCTCCTTCCGGCCCTCCGTCTGGTCGAGCGAGCCGTACGTCGTCGTCTCGGGCACGATCGCCGTCGCCGAGACGCCCGAGGAGGCCCGCCGCCTGCTGATACCGGAAGCCTGGTCGATGGCGTACTCGCGCACTCACGGCACCTTCCCGCCGCTGCCCCCGGCCGAGCGCATCGAGGCACCGGAGATGCGGATGACCGAGAAGGAGCGCGGTTTCTACGAAGCCGGTCTCGTCGGCCACATCCACGGCACGGAGGAGCAGGTGGCCGACGATCTTGAGACGCTGGTCAAGGAGAGCGGCGCACAGGAAGTGCTGGTCACGACCAGTACGTACGACCGTGAGGGCCTGCTCGACTCCTTCCGGCGCCTGGCCCGGGTCGCGGGTCTGGCCGGGACCTAGAATCGTGGGGTTTGCCCCCGAGCCGCGTACGGAGTCCCCATGCACAGCCCCCACGATCCGTTCGTACGTGTCCGGGGTGCCCGCGAGCACAATCTCCGGAACGTCGACGTGGACGTTCCGCGTGACGTCCTCGCGGTCTTCACCGGGGTATCCGGCTCGGGAAAGTCGTCCCTCGCCTTCGGGACCATCTACGCGGAGGCTCAGCGCCGCTACTTCGAGTCCGTCGCCCCGTACGCCCGACGGCTGATCCACCAGGTGGGGGCGCCCAAGGTCGGTGAGATCACCGGCCTGCCCCCTGCCGTCTCGCTCCAGCAGCGGCGCTCGGCGCCCACGTCCCGCTCCTCGGTGGGCACGGTCACGAACCTCTCGAATTCCCTGCGCATGCTGTTCTCCCGCGCGGGCACCTACCCCAAGGGCGCCGAGCGGCTCGACTCGGACGCCTTCTCACCGAACACGGCCGCCGGGGCCTGCCCTGAGTGCCATGGCCTCGGCCGCGTACACCGCACGACCGAGGAGCTCCTGGTCCCCGACCCGTCCCTCTCCATCCGCGAGGGCGCGATCGCGGCCTGGCCCGGTGCCTGGCAGGGCAAGAACCTCCGCGATGTGCTCGACGCCCTGAGCCACGACGTCGACAGGCCCTGGCGCGAGCTGCCGCAGGCCGACCGGGACTGGATCCTGTTCACGGACGAGCAGCCGGTGGTGACGGTGCACCCGGTGCGGGACGCGGGCCGCATCCAACGCCCGTACCAGGGCACGTACATGAGCGCCCAGCGCTATGTGATGAAGACCTTCTCGGACTCCAAGAGCCAGACCCTGCGCGCCAAGGCCGAGCGGTTCCTGGCGAGCGCCGACTGCCCGGCGTGCGGCGGCAGCAGGCTGCGCCCGGAGGCGATGGCGGTCACGTTCGCGGGCCGCACGATCGCCGATCTCGCCGCGCTTCCGCTCTCTGATCTTGCCAAGTCCCTGGAGAGCGACGCGGGTTCGGAGGCTGCCCGTGTCCTGACCGCGGACCTCCTGGCCCGCATCGCCACGATCACCGAGCTGGGCCTCGGCTATCTGAGCCCGGACCGCGCCACGCCCACCCTCTCCACGGGTGAGCTGCAACGGCTGCGCCTGGCGACCCAGTTGCGTTCGGGGCTCTTCGGCGTCGTGTACGTCCTGGACGAACCGTCGGCGGGTCTGCACCCGGCGGACACGGAGTCCCTGCTCACCGTCCTGGACCGGCTCAAGGCCGCGGGCAACTCGGTCTTCGTCGTGGAGCACCATCTCGATGTCATGCGCCACGCGGACTGGCTCGTCGACGTGGGTCCTGACGCGGGCGAGCACGGCGGGCAGGTACTGCACAGCGGCCCGGTGGCGGATCTGGCCGGCGTCACGGAGTCCGCGACGGCCCGTTTCCTCTTCGATCGCGAGCCCGCTCCCGCCCGCGAGGTGCGCGGCCCGCGCGGCTGGCTGAAGGTCGGCCCCGTCAGCCGGCACAACCTGCGCGAGGTGACGGCCGAGTTCCCGCTCGGCGCCTTCACCGCGGTCACCGGCGTCTCCGGCTCGGGCAAGTCCACGCTCATCGGCGAGGTCACCGAGGAGCTGGCGGGCGTGGGCCGCCTGGTGTGCGTCGACCAGAAGCCGATCGGCCGCACGCCGCGCTCCAATCTGGCCACCTACACCGGCCTCTTCGACGTCGTGCGCAAGGTCTTCGCGGCCACGGACGCGGCACGCACGCGGGGGTACGGCGTCGGCCGATTCTCGTTCAACGTCGCGGGCGGGCGGTGCGAGACCTGCCAGGGCGAGGGGTTCGTGAGCGTGGAGCTGCTCTTCCTGCCCAGTACGTACGCGCCGTGTCCCGCCTGCGGGGGTGCGCGCTACAACCCCGAGACCCTCGAAGTGACGTACCAGGGACGGAACATCGCGGAGGTGCTCGACCTGACGGTGGAGGCGGCGGCGGAGTTCTTCGCGGACACCCCGGTGGTGGCCCGCAGTCTGCGGACCCTCCTCGACGTGGGTCTCGGTTATCTGCGCCTCGGGCAGCCCGCGACGGAGCTGTCGGGCGGGGAGGCCCAACGCATCAAGCTGGCCAGCGAGTTGCAGCGGGTCCGGCGCGGCCACACGCTCTACCTCCTGGACGAGCCGACGACCGGACTCCACCCGGCCGACGTCGAGGTCCTGCTGCGCCAGTTGCACGGCCTGGTCGACGCCGGCCACTCGGTGGTGGTCGTCGAGCACGACATGGCGGTGGTGGCCGGCGCGGACTGGGTGATCGACCTGGGTCCGGGCGGCGGTGACGAGGGCGGCCGGGTGGTCGCTTCGGGGCCGCCGGCAGTAGTGGCGCAGGCCGAGGGCAGCCGGACGGCGCCGTATCTGGCGCGAGCGTACGGCGGGGTTCACTGAGGTTGGTACACACCAACTCCTTGACGGCGCCCGGGAGTCTGCCTTAAATCAAGTACTGAACAAAGCGTCGGGGTTGATCGCTCGCCGCGTTCAGTCCTTGATGTCGCGTTGTCATGCGCATGCCCTGATGCGCGCATGCCCTGATGCCCCCCCGTACCTCGCACCCCCCCACTTCCTCGCCACCCCCACGTGAAGCGATGTGATGACAGTGCACACCTCTTGGCGCCGCCGTGCGGCGCTCACCACCGCCGCCCTGGCCTGCTGCGCCACGGCGCTCACCGGACTCCCCTCCGGAGCCTCGGCGGCCCCCTCCCCCACCTCCACCGCCGGTGCCGCCGCGGCCCCCACCTTCACCGACGACTTCAACGGGCCCGCCGGCTCCGCGGTGGACGGCGGCAAGTGGCAGATCGAGACCGGCGACAACGTCAACAACCACGAGCGGCAGTTCTACACCTCGGGCAACAAGAACGCCGCCCTCGACGGCCAGGGCAATCTGGTCATCACCGCCCGCAAGGAGAACCCCGAGAACTACCAGTGCTGGTACGGCCGTTGCGAGTACACCTCGGCCCGCCTCAACACCTCGGGCAAGTTCACCCAGACGTACGGCCATGTCGAGGCCCGGATGAAGGTGCCGAAGGGGCAGGGCATGTGGCCCGCGTTCTGGATGCTCGGCGCCGACATCGGCAACGTGGGCTGGCCCCAGAGCGGCGAGATCGACGTCATGGAGAACGTCGGCTTCGAACCCGGCACCGTCCACGGCACGCTGCACGGCCCCGGCTACTCGGGCTCGGGCGGCATCGGCGCGGGCTACACCCTGCCCGGCGGCGAGGCCTTCTCGGACAAGTTCCACACCTTCGCGGTGGACTGGTCGCCCAACAAGGTCACGTGGTCCGTGGACGGCAACGTCTACCAGACCCGCACCCCGGCCGACCTCGGCGGCAAGCAGTGGGTCTTCGACAAGCCCTTCTTCCTGATCCTCAACCTCGCGGTCGGTGGCTACTGGCCCGGCGACCCGGACGGCAGCACGACCTTCCCGCAGCAGCTCGTCGTCGACTACGTCCACGTGACCACCAACAACTAGTCGACACAGCCTAGTTGAGGCGCGCGAGCTGGTGCGCGGCCTCGCGGGTCGCCGGATACAGGTCCAGGTAGAGCCCGTAGAGCCGGTCGTAGACGGCCGAGGTGGTGGCGTCCGGCGCGACCACCTCGACCGTCGGGTTCCAGTGCGCGATGTCGCCGGGCTCGGCAAGACCGGCCCCGACGGCCGCCAGGAACGCGTCGCCGTACGCGGCTCCGATGGTGTGGCGCGGCAGATGCTGCACGCGTCCCGTCACGTCGGAGACGATCCGGGTCCACAGCACACGGGCGCCACCGCCGACCGCGACCAGGCGGTCGGCCGTGGCGCCCGCCTCGGTCATGGCGGCGAGATTGTGCCGCACACCGTAGGCGGTGGCCTCCAGGGCGGCCCGGTAGAGATGGCCGCGGCCGTGCCGCAGTGTCAGGCCGTGGAGGAGTCCTCGCGCGTCGGGGTCGAAGAGCGGGGTGCGCTCCCCCGCGAAGTACGGCAGCATCAGCAGCCCCTCGGCCCCGGGCGGCAACGCGCCTGCTTCCGCGGTCAGTTGCTCGTACGAGGTGCCGGTGAGGTCACGCAGCCAGCCGGTGACCGCGCCCGAGGTCGCCATTCCGGCGGCAAGGCAGTAGGTGCCCGGGAACGCGCCCGCCGTGCCCCACAGGTGCGGGCTGGTCAGCGGCTCCGGCAGGATGCCTACCAGGAACATCGTCGTGCCGTACATGAGCATGAGGTCACCGGGGGCGGCGACGCCGACACCGGCCGCTTCCGCCCAGGCGTCGACCGTGCCCGCGACGACGGGGGTGCCCGCGGGGAGGCCGGTGAGGGCCTCGGCCCCAGGGGTCACGGCGCCGACGACGTCGGCAGGCCAGACCAGCTCGGGCCACTCGAGGCCCGGGGCGATCTCCTCGCAGCGGTCATCCATCCAGGCTCGGGCGGCGAGGTCGTACAGCGGAGTGCACTGACTCGCCGAGTGGTGGTCGAGGACGTACCGGCCGGTGAGACGGTGGACGAGGTACGAACTCGCCATGTACCAGCGGTGGGTGGCGCGATAGGCCGCCGGTTCGTTGCGGCGCAGCCAGGCGAGCTTCGGGCCGATCGCCTGGCTGGTCAGGGGCGAGCCGCAGCGGCGGATGATCTCCTCGGGGCCGTAGCGCTCGTTCTGGTCGGCGATCTCGGTGCCGGCCCGGGTGTCGATGCCGTACAGGATGGCAGGGCGGACCGGCGTGCCCTCCTCGTCGACGGGGAGCAGGCAGGGGCCGATGCCGCTGACCCCGACCGCGGCGAGCGATTCCCCGACGGGCAGTGCGGCCAGCAACTCCCGTGCCAGCGACCGGAATTCGGGCCACCACACGCCGTCCGCGTCGTGCTCGAACCAGCCGGGGTGCGGTGTGGACGTCGTGTGCTCGCGCTGCGCCTGGGCGAGGAGCGTGCCGTCGGGGCGGACGAGGACGCCCTTGGAGGAGGACGTCCCGATGTCCACGCCGAGCAGGAGGCCGGCGGTGCGGGGCACGGTGGTCGAGGTCATGGCTGTGGAGGTCATGGCTACGGCACGATCGCGTCCACGTAGCCGCCGTCGACGCGGATCGCGCCGCCCGTCGTGGCGGAGGCCAACGGAGAGCTGAGATAGACCACCATGTGCGCGATCTCCTCCGGCTCGATGAGCCGCTGGATCAGGGACTGCGGGCGGTGCTTGACCATGAATTCCCGCTGCGCCTCGTCCCAGGGCAGGGCCGAGTCGACCAGTTCGTACACGAAGTCCTCCACGCCGCCGGTGTGCGTGGGGCCCGCGATCACGGAGTTGACGGTCACGCCCGATCCGGCGGCCTCCTTCGCGAAGCCCCGGGAGACCGCGAGGAGGGCGGTTTTCGACGTGCCGTAGTGAATCATCTCGGCGGGAATGACGATCGCCGAGTCGCTGGCGATGTTCTGGATCCGGCCCCAGGAGCGCTCCTTCATCCCGGGCAGATAGTGACGGATCATGCGGACGGCGGTCAGTACGTTGACCTCGAAGTAGCGGCGCCATTCGTCGTCGCTGATGTCGAGTGCCGGCTCCGCACCGAAGATGCCCAGGTTGTTGATGAGGATGTCCACGCGGGGAACTGCCGCGAAGACCTGCGCGGCGCCTTCGTCGGTGGAGATGTCACCGGGAGCCGGGAGGAGTTCGGCACGGCCGTGCTCCTCCTTCAGCCGCTCGACGGCCTTGTCGACGGAGGCGGCGGACCGTCCGTTGACGGCCACCCGGGCGCCCGCCCGGGCCAGGCCGACCGCGATGGCCGCCCCGATTCCCTGGGTCGATCCGGTGACGAGGGCGGTCTTGCCGGAGAGATCGACGAGCATG
Organism: Streptomyces sp. NPDC033180; assembly: GCF_055577645.1. Taxonomy (NCBI): domain Bacteria; kingdom Bacillati; phylum Actinomycetota; class Actinomycetes; order Kitasatosporales; family Streptomycetaceae; genus Streptomyces; species Streptomyces sp. NPDC033180. The sequence continues at coordinate 185,537 of NZ_JBVIPU010000009.1, forward strand.
CTGCTACCTCCTGCTGCGGTGCGACTGTGTGGCCCCCCGAACGCGAACCCCCGCCTTGTCCCCCAAGGCCAGTAGATCACTCCGGAGGACTCAACCATGCGTCTTCCGGTAGGCGGTCGGGGTCACGCCCACTTCTCTTCGGAAGATCGTCCGGAAATTGGCGGCCGATCCGAATCCCGTCGCTCCGGAGATCCTCTCGACCGACCAGTCGGACGACTCAAGGAGCCGGCGCGCACCGAGAATCCGCTGGAGCGCGACCCACTGCATGGGGGGCAGGCCAGTCTCGCGCACGAAACGACGGATGAGGGTCCGCCGCGACAGCAGGCTCTGGTCGGCAAGCCGCTGCACGGTGATCGCGGCTCCCAGGTTGTCGAGCACCCACTCCCGCGTTGCCCGCAGGCTGTCGCGCGGTGGCGCGGGCACGTCCCTGTACTGCGGTTCGTTCGCGCCACGCGTGGAGGAGAAGACGAGGTCCTTCGCCACGCCGTCCGAGGCGGTCGTACCGAAATCCCTCTCGACGACATGGAGGCACGCGTCGATTCCGGCGCCTCCGCCCGCGCACGTGAGAAGGGCCCCGTCCTCGGTGAACACCCGATTCTCGACGACGTCCACCAACGGATACGCAAGACGGAGTTCTTCGGTATGGCGCCAATGCGTCGTGGCCGACTTGCCGTCCAGAATCCCGCAGGCCGCGAGCGCGAACACCCCTGTGCAGATGGCCACGACACGGGCACCCCGTTCGACGGCGATCCGCAGTGCCTTCAGGTACGCGTCCGGGACCGGGACGTGCGGTTCCTCATAGCCGGGCACGACGACGATGTCGGCCGATTCAACATCGGCGAGCGACGCCCCGCCGCTCACATCTGCGCGCACGAGGACTCGATAGCCCGGATGCCGCCCGAAGACATGCTCAGGAATGCTGACGTCGAGCGCGAACACACGCGGCATCACCAGGATCGCGACCACCGTCCGGCCTTCCGCGGATCCCAACTGCGCCCCCTCGTACCTTCGCGGACCTGATGCCGGCTCTGGCACGATCCTTGCCGTAAGTGGCACAGCCGAGCCTGGTCCGCCCCGGAACTGCCTCATACCGTCGGCCTCATGAGCAGCGCACAGCAAGTCGAGAGTTTCGGCGTCCCGTGGGAAAAGACCTACGGGTACGTACAGGCGGTCAGACGCGGCGACACCATCTACCTCTCCGGCCAAGTGGCCCACAGCGGGACGGAAGTCGTCGCTCCCGCTCCCCTCAATGATGCCGCACTGGTCACGGACTTCTCCCTCATGGGCGATCAGCTGCGCCAGTGCTACGCCAACGCGGCGGAACTGCTCCGGCGCTTCGGCGCATCGCTTGACGACGTCGTCGAGGAAGTCATCTACGCACTCGATGTCGACGCGGCTGACGCCGTGGCGGGACCGGTGCGCAAGGAGGCCTACGGTCGGCCGGACCCCCAGGTGGCGAGCACCATGATCGGCACCCCTCGGCTCGCCTTCCCGGAGCTGCTTGTCGAGGTCAAGCTCATCGCCCGGGTCTGACGGACGACCGCTGCCTCAGACGGCGAGGGTCTGCTTCAGGGCGGCGAGGCCGTCGCTGAAGATGCCGTGGAAGAGGGCGACGACCTCGTCCTCACCGACCCCCACCGGCGTGAAGACGCCGCACCACTCGACGCGGGACGCCTCCTGTCCGGGCACCTCTCGCACGGTGAGGGTGGCCACGTAATCCGTGGCGGGGAAGGGAGCCTTCAGGATCGAGTAGCTGTAGGTGCGCGCCTTCTCGTCGAAGGTCAGGAGGCGCTCGATGATGACGCCGCCGTCCTCGCTCGTGAGAGTGCGCACGCGGCCGCCCTCGCTGGACTCGCTGGCGGGGATGAACGGAAGCCAGTCGGGCAGCGAGTCGAAGCCGCCGATGAGCTGCCAGACGCGGCCGGCCGGTACGGGGATCTCGATGGACGCGGAGGTGGAAGCCACGGGTTCTCCTTGTGAGAGGTACGAGGGTGTGGGCGGGGGCAGTTGGCGGTCAGGCCGTGGGAACCGGCGCGTCCGCGGCGATCAGCTTCTCCGCACGCAGGTCCCCCCAGAACCCGGCAGGGACACTCTCGCCGAGCGCGGCGACGTCCTCGGCTATGCGACTCGGCTTGGTGGCCCCGGGGATCGCCGCGACCGTCGCCGGGTGGGCGAGGGAGAACTGCAGCGCGGCGGACTTGATGCCGACCCCGTGCCGCTCGGCGAGCGCCTTGATGCGCTCGACCTTGGCGATGATCTCCGCGGGCGCCTTCTGGTACTCGAAGTGCTGTCCGCCCGCCAGAATGCCCGAGCTGTAGGGACCGCCCACGACGATGTCGACGTTCCGGGCCTCGGCGGCCGGGAGCAGGCGCTGGAGGGCGCGGTCGTGGTCGAGGAGGGTGTAGCGGCCGGCGAGGAGGAACGCGTCGGGCCTCGGCTCGTCCAGGTCGAGGGTGAGTTCGAGCGGCTCCACGCGGTTCACGCCAAGGCCCCAGGCCTTGATGACACCCTCGTCGCGCAGCCTGTCCAGGGTGCGGAAGGCACCCGTGCGGGCTGTCTCGTAGGCGGCGAGCCACTCGTCGCCGTAGAAGTCCTGCGCGACATCGTGCACCCACACGATGTCGAGCCGGTCCGTCCTGAGCCGCTTCAGGCTGTCCTCGATGGAGCGGAGGGTGGCGTCGGCCGTGTAGTCGTTGACCATCTTGTTCGGGCGGCCGTGCTCGAAGAGGCCGCCCTTCTCGCCGAGGTCCCGGGCCGCGGGGTCCTCTACCTCGTCCAGGATGACGCGGCCGACCTTCGTGCTCAGGACGTAGTCGTCGCGGGGGTGGCCCGCGAGGACGTCGCCGAGACGGATCTCGGAGAGGCCCGCGCCGTAGAAGGGGGCGGTGTCGAAGTAGCGGATGCCCTGGTCCCAGGCGGCCTCGACGGTGGCCGCGGCCTCTTCGTCGGGGATGGCGCGGAACATGTTGCCGAGCGGGGCGGTGCCGAAGCCGAGCGCTCCGGGGAGGAGGGAGGTGATGCTCATGGGGATTCCTCGCGGTGGTGGGTTTCCGACGGTTTCCTCTGGTTCGGGTTATCCGTCGGCCTTGCGAGTTCGAGGTTAGGATCGATGCTTGAGACTGTCCAAGACTCGCTTGGACACACTTGAGTCCTCCGAGGTCTTACATGCTTGACCTGCGACAACTCCGCTACTTCGTGGCCGTCGCCGAGACGGAACACGTCGGCAGGGCAGCGGAAGCACTGCACATCTCCCAGTCCCCGCTCAGCCGCCAGATCGCCCAGCTGGAGAAGCAGCTCGGTCTCGTCCTGTTCGAGCGCAGCCAGCAGCGCATCCGTCTCACCGCCGACGGCCGGGTCTTCCTGAGCGAGGCCCGCGCCCTGCTGCGGCACGCCGACCGTCTGGAGAATCTCGGCCGCAGGCTGGGCCGCGGCGAGGAGGGCGGCCTGTGCATCGGATACGTGGGCGATGCCATGCACACCGGCGTCCTGCCGGGCGCGCTGCGCACCCTCCAGGAGGAGCGTCCCGGCATCCATGTGGCCCTCTACAGTCTCTCCGCGGCGGAACAGTTCGAGGGCCTGCGGCAGCGCAGTCTCGACATCGCCCTAGTCCGGGAGCCGCCGTCGGGCGACGATCCGGACCTCCTGGCGGCGCCCCTCCTCGAAGACCCGCTGATGCTCGCGCTGCCCGCGGCTCATCCCCTGGCCGCGCAGGCGGAGTTGGCGCCGGGCGACCTGGACGGCCAGGCGTGGATCGCGGTCGAGAACTCGCAGGACCCGGCCTGGCGCGACGCCTTCCTCGCCTCGTGCGTGGCCTCCGGCTTCACCCCGGACATCCGCCTGGACGCCGCCGAGCCGCTCACCGCGCTCGGCCTCGTCGCCTCCGGACTCGGCCTCGCCCTCATCCAGAGGAGCATGGTGCGCGGCACGACGGACGGCGTCGCCGTACGTGAACTGCCCTGGCACAAGGCGTCCGTTCACCTCTGGGCGGCTTGGCACGTCATCGATCTGCGGCCGGTGGTGGCGTCCTTCCGCGCGACGGTCCTGGCGAGCGGCGAGATCGACTGACACGACCCGCCCCTTCGCGTCATTCCCAGTACGACCTTCGCAGCGAGGACTTGGCCAGCTTCCCGGTGGGGGTCCGCGGCAGCGAGTCAGTGAAGTCCACAGAACGCGGCGCCTTGTAGTGGGCGATGCGCTCCCGCACGAACGCGACCAGCTCACGCTCCAGTTCGGGCCCCACGGCCACACCGTCGGCCGGGCGCACCACCGCCTTGACGGCCTCCCCCATCTCCGGGTCCGGCACCCCGATCACCGCGACGTCCGCGACCGCCGGATGCAGCACGAGGCAGTCCTCGGCCTCCTGCGGATAGACGTTCACACCACCCGAGATGATCATGAATGCCTTGCGGTCGGTGAGGAAGAGATAGCCGTCTTCGTCGACGTGCCCGATGTCCCCGGTGGTGGTCCAGTTCGGATGTGTGGGGTGCTGGGCCTCACGGGTGCGGTCCTCGTCGCCGTGGTAGCGGAAGGGGAGTTCCTCGCGCTCGAAGTAGACGGTGCCGGTCTCGCCGATCGGCAGCGGCTCGCCCGCGTCGTCACAGATCCGCAGCTCGCCGAGGAGTCCGTCCTTGCCGACGGACCCGGGCTTGCGCAGCCATTCCTCGGGCGAGATGAACGTGATGCCGTTGCCCTCCGTCGACGAGTAGTACTCGTACAGGACAGGCCCCCACCACTCCAGCATCCGCCGCTTGACCTCGACGGCGCAGGGCGCGGCGGCGTGGATGGCGGTCCTCATCGACGACAGGTCGTAGCGCTCGCGTACCTCGGCGGGCAGCTTCAGCATCCGTACGAACATGGTCGGCACCCACTGGCTGTGCGTGACCCGGTGGCGTTCGACGGCCGCCAGGGCGCCTTCCGCGTCGAAGGTGTCCATGAGGACGACGGTGCCGCCGAGCGCCGTGACGACTCCGCAGAAGCGCAGCGGCGCCGCGTGGTAGATCGGGGCGGGCGAGAGGTAGACGGTGTCCTCGCCGAAGCCGTACATGGCCTGGAAGATCAGCACGTAGGTGCTCGGCTCCTCGCGCACGTCCCCCTCGGGCAGCACGGGCTTGATGCCCTTGGGGCGGCCCGTGGTGCCGGAGGAGTAGAGCATGTCGGCGCCGCGCGGCTGGTGGTCGGGCGGCTGCGCGGACGCCGACTCCAGCGCCTTCTCGTACGTTCCGTCGTCCAGGCCGAGCCTGATCGGCGGGCCGCCCGCCAACTCCGTCACCGCCGCGCCGAATTCGGTGAGCGAGCCGGAAATGATCAGCGCCTTCGCGCCGCAGTCACGGACGATGTACGCGGCCTCGTCCGTCGTGAGGTGGTGATTGACGGCCGTGAGATAGAGGCCCGAGCGCAGCGCCGCCCAGTAGACCTCCAGGGCGCGCGGGTCGTTGTCGCTGAGCAGGGCGAAGTGGTCGCCCCTGCGCAAGCCTGCGGCCCGCAGATGATCCGCGAGCCGCAGGGAGCGTTCTTCGAGCTGTCCGTAGGTGAGGGTCCTCGTGCCGTCGGCGGTGACGACGGCCGGCCTGGCGGGGTCGTACGCTCCCGGGTGCATGCGGCGACGGTACGCGGCCCGAAAGGGCGCGGGGAACTGCGTGACAAGCCACAAACGACCCGCAGATCCCCACAGCCCCACACGATGCCTAGCGGCTCACCTTCCTCGTGGCCCGCAGCCACTCCTTGTTCATCGCGGAGATGGAAGGCAGCGGAATGCCCTTGGGGCAGGCGGTCGCGCACTCGCCGGTCAACGTACAGCCGCCGAAGCCCTCCTCGTCCATCTGCGCGACCATGTCCAGGACACGCGTCTCGCGCTCGGGCGCACCCTGGGGCAGGACACCCAGGTGGTTGACCTTGGCGGAAGTGAACAGCATGGCCGAGCCGTTGGGGCAGGCGGCGACGCAGGCGCCGCAACCGATGCACTCCGCGTGCTCGAAGGCGAAGTCCGCGTCCGGCTTCGGCACGGGCGCCGCATGCGCCTCGGGGGCGGCACCGGTCGGAGCGCTGATGTAGCCGCCGGACTGGATGATGCGGTCGAAGGACGACCGGTCCACGACCAGGTCCTTGACGACCGGGAAGGCAGCGGCCCGCCACGGCTCGATGTCGATCGTGTCGCCGTCCTTGAAGGACCGCATGTGCAGCTGGCAGGTGGTGGTGCGCTCGGGCCCGTGCGCGTCGCCGTTGATGACGAGCGAGCACGCACCGCAGATGCCCTCGCGGCAGTCGTGGTCGAAGGCGACGGGGTCGTCGCCCTTGACGATGAGCTCTTCGTTGAGGGTGTCCAGCATCTCCAGGAAGGACATGTCGGACGAGATGCCGTCCACCTCGTAGGTGGACATGGCGCCGTCGGCGTCGGCGTTCTGCTGGCGCCAGACGCGCAGGGTGAGCTTCATGCGTAGCTCCGCTGAGTGGGGTGGACGTACTCGAAGACGAGGTCTTCCTTGTGGAGGGTGGGAGCCTCACCCGTGGCCGTGAACTCCCAGGCGGCCGCGTAGGAGAACTCCTCGTCCACGCGCGCCGCCTCGCCGTCCGGCGTCTGCGACTCCTCGCGGAAGTGGCCGCCGCAGGACTCGGCGCGATGCAGGGCGTCGAGGCACATCAGCTCGGCGAGCTCCAGGTAGTCGACGATGCGGTTCGCCTTCTCCAGGGACTGGTTGAACTCCTCGCCGGTGCCGGGAACCTTGATCCGGCGCCAGAACTCCTCGCGGATCTGCGGAATGCGCTCAAGCGCCTTGCGAAGACCCGTCTCCGTACGGGCCATGCCGCAGAACTCCCACATCACCTCGCCGAGTTCACGGTGGAAGGAGTCGGGGGTGCGGTCGCCGTCGACGGCGAGGAGCCGGGTGATGCGGTCGGCGGTCTCGTCGAGGACCTCGCGTACGACGGGGTGATCGGCGTCGACCTCGGCGTGGTGCGGATTGCGGGCGAGGTAGTCGTTGATCGTGGACGGCAGCACGAAGTAGCCGTCGGCGAGGCCCTGCATCAGGGCCGAAGCGCCGAGCCGGTTCGCGCCGTGGTCGGAGAAGTTGGCCTCGCCGACCGCGAACAGGCCGGGGACGGTGGTCTGCAGGTCGTAGTCGACCCAGAGTCCGCCCATCGTGTAGTGCACGGCGGGGTAGATCCGCATCGGCGTCCTGTACGGGTCCTCGTCGGTGATCCGCGCGTACATGTCGAAGAGGTTGCCGTACTTGGCCTCGACCGCCTTCTGGCCCATGCGCTTGATGGCGTCGGCGAAGTCGAGATAGACGCCCTGCCCGCCGGGGCCGACCCCGCGGCCCTCGTCGCACACGTTCTTCGCGGCGCGCGAGGCGATGTCGCGGGGCACGAGGTTGCCGAAGGAGGGGTAGATGCGCTCCAGGTAGTAGTCGCGCTCGTCCTCGGGGATCTTGTTCGGCGGGCGGTCGTCGCCCTGGGCCTTGGGGACCCAGATCCGGCCGTCGTTGCGCAGTGACTCACTCATCAGCGTCAGCTTCGACTGGTGGTCGCCGGTGCGCGGAATGCACGTCGGGTGGATCTGCGTGAAGCAGGGGTTGGCGAAGTAGGCGCCGCGCCGGTGCGCACGCCATACGGCCGTGGCGTTGGAGTTCATGGCGTTCGTCGACAGGTAGAAGACGTTGCCGTACCCGCCGGATGCCAGGACCACCGCGTCGGCGAAGTACGTCTCGATCCTGCCGGTGATCAGGTCGCGGGCGACGATGCCGCGGGCCCGTCCGTCGACCACGATCACGTCGAGCATCTCGGTGCGCGGGTGCATCTCCACGTTTCCCGCCGCGATCTGCCGGCTGAGTGCCTGGTAGGCGCCGAGGAGGAGCTGCTGTCCCGTCTGGCCGCGTGCGTAGAACGTCCGGGAGACCTGAACGCCGCCGAAGGAGCGGGTGTCGAGCAGGCCGCCGTACTCGCGGGCGAAGGGCACGCCCTGTGCGACGCACTGGTCGATGATCTCCACCGAGATCTGCGCGAGGCGGTGGACGTTGGACTCGCGGGCGCGGAAGTCGCCGCCCTTGACGGTGTCGTAGAAGAGCCGGTGGACGGAGTCGCCGTCGTTGCGGTAGTTCTTCGCGGCGTTGATACCGCCCTGCGCGGCGATGGAGTGGGCGCGGCGCGGTGAGTCCTGGTAGCAGAACTGCACCACGTGGTAGCCCTGTTCGGCGAGCGTGGCGCCCGCTGAGCCGCCCGCGAGGCCGGTGCCGACGACGATCACGGTGTGCTTGCGGCGGTTGGCGGGGTTGACCAGCTTGGCCTCGAAGCGGCGGGTGTCCCAGCGCTCGGCGACGGGACCGGCCGGAGCCTTGGTGTCGACGACCGGCTCCCCGGTCGCGTAGTCGGCGTACTCGCGGGAGGAGTACGCGCTGGAGGTGTGCTCACGGGAGGAACTCATCTGCTAGCTCACCACTCCGGTCATGACGGCCACGGGTACGACGACGAAGCCCGCCGTCAGGACCAGCGCGAGGCCATTGGCGATGATCTTGAGGGCGCGGTCGCGGGCCGCCCTGCCCGCGCCGAGGGTCTGCGCGGCGCTCCACAGTCCGTGGCGGACGTGGAAGCCGAGGGCGACCACGGCGACGATGTAGATGACGTTGCCGTACCACGTGGAGAACGTGTCGATGATGTTCTGGTACGGGTGCAGGTGCTCGTAGCCGCCCGGGTGCACGGTGCCGGTCGTCAGGTCCAGGATGTGCCAGACGATGAACAGGGCGAGGATGATCCCGCCCCAGCGCATGGTGCGCGTGGCGAAGCTCTTGCCCGCCTTCTTGTTCACGTACCGGGTGGGCCGCGCCTTGATGTCGCGGCGGCTCAGCTGGTACGCGGAGACGGCGTGCGCGACCACGGCGACGACGAGGACGACGCGGATCAGCCACAGCGTCCACTCGTAGTGCATGAAGGGCTCGCCGACCGTGCGCAGCCAGTGGGCGTAGTGGTTGAGCTCCTCGGGCCCGAAGAAGATCTTCAGGTTCCCGATCATGTGGGCGATCAGGTAGAGCAGCATGATCAGGCCGCTCACTGCCATCACTGTCTTCTTGCCGACGGACGAGTCCCAGATCGTGCGCGTCATCGACGACCGTTTTCGGTCCGTCCGCGTTGCCAGAGCCATGGGACCGACGCTAAGGCCGAAAGTCCCGATCGGTCCAAGAGATGGATCAGCTCATCTCGATAGCGAATGGCTATCATCGGCCGTATCCTGACGTGTATGCAGTTCCAGCAACTCCTCTACTTCGTCGCGGTGGCCGAGACCAGGCATTTCACTCGGGCCGCCGAGCAGGTGCACGTATCCCAGCCCTCGCTCTCCCAGCAGGTCCGCGCCCTGGAGAAGGAGCTGGGCGCCGAGCTCTTCAGCAGGGCCCGCGGGAACATCGCGCTGACCGACGCGGGCGAGGCGCTGCTTCCGCTGGCCCGCCGGATCCTCGCGGACGCCGACACCGCCCGGATCGAGGTCCAGGAGCTGGCCCAGCTGCGCCGCGGCAGGATCCGCCTGGGGGCGACGCCCAGCGTCTGCACGGGCCTGCTGCCCGAGGTCCTGCGCGCCTTCCACGACCGCCACCCCGGCATCCAGCTCCTCCTGGAGGAGGGCGGCTCCCACGACCTCGTACGCGAACTGGCGCGCGGAGCACTGGACTTGGCCATCGTGGTGCTTCCGCTCCCGTCACCGTCCCCCGCCCTGACCACCGTCGAGCTGCTCCGCGAGGACCTGGTCGTGGTGTCGTCGCCGGACGTGCGCAAGTTCGGCGGCAGGTCGGTGCGCGTCGCGGATCTGGAGCGGGAACGGCTCGTGATGTTCCGGCACGGCTACGACCTGCGGGAGCTGACGGTCGCCGCCTGCCGGGCCGAGGGATTCGAGCCGGAGTTCGCGGTCGAGGGCGGCGAGATGGACGCGGTGCTCGGCTTCGTGCGGGCCGGGCTCGGGGTGGCGGTAGTGCCCCGCATGGTGGCCGAACGCGCGGGCCGCGGCCTGCGGATGACGCCCCTCGCCCGGCCGACCCTGCACCGCACGATCGCCCTCGCCCACCGCAGCGACGTGGCTCCGCCACGGGCTGCGCGGGAGCTGCAGCGGATGCTCCTGGAGCGGTAGGCGCTCCGGTGCCGTGTCGAGACCGCGGGCCCGGTGGGGGCTGGGCACGCCCGCGCGGCGGAGCCGCATATGTCACAGCCCCGCGCCCCTTGAGGAGGGCGGACCCCGCGGGGGCCCGGCACGATCAGGAAGCCCCAGACGGGCACCTTGAGCGCCCCGCCGGGGGCGCGGGGAACTGCGCGGCCGGCCCCCACCGGCCCGCAGGTTGAAGCGGGGTCAGCGCGCGTCGGGCAAGCCGCCCGTCTCGGGATTCCTGATCGTCAAGCAGTACGTGCCCCCCGCCGGGTCCCGCATCACGATCCAGTGCGGCCCGCGCCACACCGCCTCGGCGCCGAGCGCTTCGTGCCGGACGCGATCCGCGTCGAGGTCGGAGCAGGAGAAGTCCGGGTGCGCTCCCGCCGGCCCGTCCTCGTCGAGACGTTGGAGCAGGATCCGCATCGGCAGACGCGGATCGGGCTCCACGAGGTGGAACTCGGGGCGCGAACCCGGGCGGTCGGACCACCCCGTGAAGGCGGGCCAGAACGCCTTCTCCGCCTCGAACACCGCCGGCGGCACGTCGAGGCAGATCTGGTCGAGGCGGCTCGTGGTGCCGTCCGGCAGGGCGAGCGGTTCGGGGCGGAGCTTCTCGCCCTCCCACTCCACCACGCAGAACAGCTGGCCGCCCGGAGAGCGCAGGACCTCAAGGCCCTCCCCCGTAAGGACCGGGACGGCTCCGAGTGCGCGGGCCTCGCGCGCCTTGGCCGGCACGTCCTCCACGGCGAAGTCGAGGTGAGCGCCGCCGGAGCCTTCGACCGCCTGCGCCTTCAGGACGGCGTGGGCCCCGTCGGGAAGGAGCGTCACGAACTGGTCGTCGTCGCCGCGGAACGCGGAGAGTCGCGTCCCGGTGACCGCCGCCCAGAAGTCATGGGCCTTCGCGAACCGGTCCTTGGGCCGGTCCACGAAGGCGTACACCCACTGGATCACTCCGTCGGACACTCTCGTACTCCTCAGCTCGTCGCGTCCGCCAGCGCAAGCTCGTGCAGCTGGTCAGGCGGGCCGGGCCGCGCGTAGTACCAGCCCTGCGCCGTGTCGCATCCCAACTCTCGCAGCTGATCCGCCTGCGCGCCCGTCTCGACGCCCTCCACCGTGACCGCGAGGTTCAGGCTGTGGGCCAGTGCGACGATCCCCTCGACGATCTTCAGGTCGACGGGGTCGGCCGGGAAGTGCTGCATGCCCTGGGTGAAGGAGCGGTCGAGCTTGAGGATGCTCACCGGCAGGCGGCGCAGATTGGCGAGGTTCGAGTAGCCCGTGCCGAAGTCGTCGAGCGCGATGTCCACGCCCATCTCGGCCAGCCGCCGCAGCGGCTTGAGCAGGTCGTCGTCGGCGCCGATCAGCGCGGACTCGGTGACCTCCAGGCACAGGGCGCCCGGTTCGAGCCCGGAGCGCTCCAGGATCTCCACCGTGTCCGAGACCAGGCCGGGGTGGTTCAGCTGCATGGGCGAGAGGTTCACGTTCACCCGCAGCGGTCCCGCGTCCTTGTGCCGCGCCTTCCACGTGCGGGCCTGGCGGACCGATTCCTCCAGGACCCAGCGGCCGAGCGGAACGATCAGACCGGTGTGCTCGGCGAGCGGAATGAAGCGGTCCGGGCCGATGATGCCGTGCTGCGGATGCAGCCACCGCACCAGCGCCTCGGCCCCGCGCACGCTGCCGTCGCCCAGGTGCACCAGGGGCTGGTACTCGATGAAGAACTCGCCCCGCTCCAAAGCCGCGGGCAGCGCGGTGGTCAGACCGTGCCGTGTGATGGCGCGGGCGTCCGCCTCGGGGTCGGCGAGCTCGAAGCGGTTGCCGCCCGCGGACTTCGCGCGGTACATCGTGATGTCCGCGCTGCGCAGCACCTCCGCCGCGCCGCGCTCCCCGGCCGGGCCTTCGACTATGCCGATGCTGCCGCGCACGGTCAGCTCGCGCCCCTCGACGCGGATGGGCGTGGAGAGCGCGTGCATGATGCGGCCCGCGAGTTCGTCCACCTCGACCTCGGTGTCACGGCCGGTGGTCAGCGCCACGAACTCGTCGCCGCCGAGCCGCGCGACCATCTCGCCGGGTGCCGTGGCGCAGGACTGCAGCCGGTCGGCGACCTCGACGAGGAGCCGGTCGCCCGCCGCGTGGCCGAGGCTGTCGTTGACGGTCTTGAAGCCGTCGAGGTCGAGATAGCAGAGCCCGAACCGTGCGCCGTCGCCCGCCGCGAGGGCCTTCTCCAGGCGCTCGAAGAACAGGGTCCGGTTCGGCAGTCCGGTGAGCGCGTCGTGCGTGGCCTCGTAGCGAAGGCGCAGGTTCAGCAGCCGGCGCTCGGTGGTGTCCTCCATCAACGCCAGCTGGTACTGCGGCACTCCGTCCGCGTCACGCAGCAGCGAGACGGTCAGGTTGGTCCACAGGACGGTACCGTCGGGCCGGTAGAAGGCCTTCTCCACGCGGTAGTGCTCGCGCTCGCCGCGCACCAGCTCGTCGTAGAGCTTCCAGACGTGGGGCGAGTCGTCGGGGTGCGTCCACTCCGCGACGTTGCGCCCGCGCAGCTGGTTCTCCAGGCCGCCGAACATACGGATCAGGGCGTCGTTCACCTCGAGGACCGTGCCCGTGAGGTCGGCTATGCCGATGCCGATCGCCGCGCCGTGGAAGACGGCACGGAAGCGTGCCTCGCTCGCGTGCAGGGCTTCGGCGACGGCGCTGCGCGCGTCCAGGGCGGCCCGGGATATCGCCTCCTGCTCGACGAGGGTCCGCTCGCGAAGGGCTGCCGCGAAGCCCGCGGCCACGGCGTGCTGCAGGCGCGCGGAGCGGGCCCTCAGCTCCTCCTGGGGCCCGTCGTCGCCGCAGTACAGGACGAGGTAGGCGTCCACGCAGTCGAGCGTGCGGCTCAGCGCCTCGGGATCGGTGCAGTGCGTGCCGACCAGCGCGGCGCCGATCGCCTGGCCCTCGGCCGATTCGAAGATCCGCTCGTGCAGCGCGGCGCGCAACCTCCGCGCCAGCGGCACCAGTTGCTGCTCGAACTCGGGACGGGTCAGCGAGGTCGCCGTCACCGGGAAGATGGCACGGCTCCAGATGGTGGCGAACCTGCGCACTCTGTCCTCGGGGCCGTCCGGTTCCCCGCTCATGCCTTGCGCCCCACGCCGGCGAACCCGGAGAAGGCGTACGGATCCTCCTCCTCGGGCGCGGTGTCGGGCCGCCAGCGCGGCATCGGCACGAGGCCGGGTTCCACCATGTCGTATCCCTCGAAGAACCGCGCGATCTCTTCGCGCGAGCGCATGATCAGTGGATTGCGGATGTCCTTGTAGACGCCGACGGCCTGACCGGCCTGCTCGGCGGGGATCGGCATCCCTTCGTACGAGGCGTGCGTGACGGCGATCAGGCTGCCGGGCGCGAGTGCATCCCGCAGTTCGGCGACCGCTGTACAGGGATCGTACGCGTCCTCCACGAAATGCAGGACGGCGACGAGAAGAAGGGCCACCGGGCGGTCCAGGTCGAGCAGCTCATCGACCTCCGAACTGCCCAGAATGTCCTGCGGTTTGCGCAGATCCGCGGCGACGACGGCTGCCTTCTCGTCGCCGTCGAGCACAGCCCTGCTGTGTGCGACGGCCACCGCGTCGTGGTCGACGTACACCACGCGGCTCTCGGGGTCCGCCCGCCGCGCGACCTCGTGGACGTTGCCGAAGGTGGGGATGCCCGAACCGATGTCGAGGAACTGGGTGATGCCCTCGTCGACGGCGAAACGCACCGCTCGGCGCATGAAGGCACGATTCGCCTGCATGATCTTGGGCAGCCCCGGCATGAACTCCATGGCCCGGCGGGCTGCGTCCCGGTCGACCTCGAAGTTGTGCGAACCGCCCAGGTAGTAGTCGTAGATGCGGGACACGCTGGGCATCGTGATGTCGATGCCCTGCGGGGCCCAGGCGGGACGCTCCATCAGGACTCCAAGACGTAGGCGAGACGAGCCGGTGTTCGAAGGCGAGGCTACTGATCGTCCGCCAAAGGAGCGAGTCAAAACGGAAATTGGCCGTCCGTTCTCGGTCACTGCCTGTGGCAAGTGCCGAATATCAACCCAAAGAACCGGTCCGTTCCTTCCCCGGGAGGGGAGAAAGGAACGGACCGGTAGACCGTACGCGAGGTACTTCTGACTGCCCCCCTTCATGGCTGAGTTCTTCTTCGCACTTGCCCTGCGGCGCCGGCTGCTTCTGTACCTCTATTTCCTGTACGTCTATTTCCCGTACGTCTGCTTCCCGTACGTCTGATTCCCGTACGTCTGATTCCCGTACGTCTACTTCGGGGCGCCGACAGGCTTTCCGTCAGGGCCGGCGGCGTACCAAGTGCCGCCCACGCCCTGCCCGTTCGTGTCGCCGGGCTTCTTGTCACCGGCGAAGGTGTACATCGGCCAGCAGTCGATCGTCTGCTGGCGCTGTCCGTCGGGGCGGTCGAAGACGACGAACCCCTTCTTGAGAATTCCCTTGGTGTCGTTCTTGTCGACGGGCGGAACCACCGGCCACTTCTCCAGGCAGGCGCCGGTGCACGCGGACTTCATCGGCCAGGCGGAGTCCTTCGTGAACCGGTAGACGGTCATGCCGTTCTTGTCCACGACGATCTCCCCGAGCTTGGGGTCCTTGCGGGTGGAGAGCCCCGCAGGGTCGACGGGTGCGGTCTCGGCCGGGGGGTCGGCCTCGTCGGCGGCGGGCGCCGCCTTCTTGCCGTCGGGGGCGGCGGCGTACCAAGTCCCGCCCACGCCCTGGCCCTTGGCGTCTCCGGCCTTGGTGTCCTTGGCGTACCGGTACATCGGCCAGCCGTCGATGGTCAGCTGCTTGCTGCCGTCGGTACGGGTGACCTCGCCGAGGAGGGACTTGTCCACGCCGGGCGGCGGCGCCGCGCCCTCCGGAGACGCGACGGGCCACGTCGTGGCGCAGGCGCCGTCACAGTTCGACTTGGGGGGCTGGGCGGTGTCCTTGTCGAAGCGGTAGAGCGTGCGGCCCTCGCTGTCGGTGACGACCTTGCCGAGCTTCTTGCTGTCCCAGACGGCGAGTTGACCGGCGGCCTTGGCCTTGCCCGCCCCCTCCTTCGCGTCGCCCGTGTCTGCGCCGTATCCGTCGCCTGCACCGTACCCGTCCGACTTGGCCGGGGCCTGGTTGCCGACGTTCTGTCCGTTCGGCGACTGGTCCCCCTTTTCCTGACCGCACGCCGTCGTCAGCGCCAGCATGGCCGCAGCTGTCGCTACGAGCGAGGCGCTCCGCCAGGTCTTCATTTCTGACTCCCGCTGTCCCTTGGGTATCGCGCCGCTGAGTGCGTCACGCATGGCCCTAGGTACGGGTGGGAACGGCCGGTGTGTTCAACCGGCGTCCAAGAATCTTTTGTTCGTCAATCTCACGCCCGGCGTCTCCTCCCTTCGGGTCACAGGAGGGCGGCATCGGCGTGGCAGGGCGACATGCTGCCCATGATCCCTGACGTGTATGGATCCATGAGGGCCTCGTCCGGCCTGGTCACACGCTTACCGGCGCTGCTGGTGCTGGCTTGGCTGCTCGGTGCGCCGGCTGCTGCGGCGGTACCGGTCATCGCCTCCGCCGCGGCGCCGGCGGTCGCACCCGCGGCACTAGCCGTCGCGCCCGCCGCCGCGCCCGCCGCCGCGCCCGCCGTCGCGCCCGCCGCCGCGCCCGCCGACAACTGCGGCTACGCCTCGATCGGTGACGGTCCCGGCGGTGACGCCGTGGCTGTCGCGGGTGACGGAGTGGTCTGCAAAGCGGGCCCCACGCGCCACCCGAAGCCTCCGCCTCCGCCGCCTCCACCACCTCCTCCGCCGCCGCCCGCTCCGGCTCCGCCGCCTCGACCGGAGCCACCGGCGCCCGAGCCGCCGCCTCCCCCGCCGCCACCGCCACCGCCCGCGCGCCCGGCCCCTCCGGAGCCCGCGCCACCACCGCCGCCCCCGCCTCCGAGCCCGAAGCCGACACCCACCGTTCCCCCCAAGGTCACGCCGAAGCCGGTGAGTTACCCCGCTTACCGCGCCGCGCCACGCAGGACGCCGCCCCGCAGCGGCCCTTCCCTGGTCTCGCTCACCCTGCTCATCACCGCGCCCGCGGTGCTCGCCGTAGCCGCGCTGCGGCCGCGCTGAACCGTCGGAGGTCCCATGTCGGAATGGCTTGTTCTCACCCTCGCGATGGCGGCCGCGTGCGGCGTCGTCCTCGTCGTCACCTTCCTGCGGCACCGCAGGACGAGCCCGGACTACGACGCTTCGGAGACTCCGGACGTCATCGAGTACATGACGATGATGATCGGCGTGGTGTACGCCATCGTCCTCGGCCTGGCCATCGCCGGTGTCTGGGAGGCCCGCAGCGTCGCCCAGGACCATGTGCACAGCGAGGCCCAGGCGTTGCACGAGGTGTCCGAGCGGGCGCGGGTCTATCCCGCTGACGTCCGCGAGCGCATCCGTAAGGACGTGGACGCGTATGTCAGCCATGTCGTCACCACCGAGTGGGATGCCATGGCTGACACCGGTGAACTCACCGACCGCGGCTCCCAACTCCTCTCCCGCGTACGCCACGACGTCACCGACTACCACCCCAAGTCCGACTTCGAGGCCCAGGCCTACCAGCCGCTAGTCGACGCGGTCGCGGCCGCCGCCGACGCGCGAAGCTCCCGTGGCGACAGTGCGGGGGCCACCATGCCGGGCGTGGTCTGGTTCGGGCTCATCACGGGCGGTCTCGTCACCGTCGGCATGATCTTCGCCCTGCAGATCCGCCGAACCCCCCGCGAACTCATCCTGGCGGGGCTGTTCTCGGCCTTGATCGCCTTCCTGCTCTTCCTCATCTGGGACTTCGACGCCCCCTACAGCCGGGGCGTCGCAGCCACCCCGGAGCCGTTCCAAGCGCTCTTCGGCAACGCCGGGAGATGAGCAGGGAATCTGCGGCAGCCCGACCCCGTGACGGGGCGCGGGAGTTGATGGCGGCCGGGCCGCGCGAGGTGACGGCGGAGGAACTGGGGGCGGCCGGCGAGCGCCTGCGCATCGTCACCGAGATCGCCCGGCGGATCGGCGAGTTCGTCCTCTTGCGTACGGGGTCGTGGCTGGGTGGCGGGAGCTGGCCGGTGCGGCGCGTGGGCGAGGTACGGCCGGGCTTCTCCGCCGAGCTGGATGCCGTGGCGCGGCGGGGCCTGGAGGGCAGGGCATCGGGCCTCGTCGCGCTGGTCGACGAGGTGCTCGCGCCGTCCGGCGGGCGCCTCTGGGAGGGGTGTCGGCGCAGGGGTTACTCCGGCTCCCCGGCACCGGCTTCGCACACGGGTCCGTAAACCGTGCTGCGCGGCGGCCCCGCGCGGCGCACTCTGGTGGCATGACCTGGCAGACACCCATCATCGTCCACCCGCCCGCTGCCGACGGCGGACGGCGGGTGACCGTGCGCGGGCAGGCCGTCGGTGTCGCGCGCGACGACCGCGACCTGGTGGAATTCCTGCGCCGGGCGGGTCTCGGCGACGCCGACATGGCCCTCGACGACCCCCACCTCGTGGAGTGGCGCGGCAGCGGGGCGCATGTGTGGACCAAGAGTTCCTGAGCCGCTGCGGGGCCCGCAGCTTGCGCAGGCTTGGATTTCCGCGCAGAAACAGCAAGTTGGACGCGACACCGGCCCTGCCCCCCCCTCCCGGCCAGGGCCGCCCGGTCGACACCACCCCCGAAAGTCATCGGTCTGATCGCGGCAGCAGGCAACCGGCAGCCGGGCCGCCTCAACGCCACCGCCACCGCCCCACAGCCACGCGCCACGCACAGAGGGCCAGGCACCCCGAAGCCATCGGACTGATCGCCGCGCAGACCACAACCCGGCCCCCGCCGACCAAACCGCAGCTCGCAGCCGAGACGCGACGGAAGGATCGCGGCAGCACGCACACAGCCGGGCCGTCAAAATGCCACCGCCACCGCCCGGCAGCCTCGCGCCCCTACGCCATCGCCGCCCGCGCAGGGCCAGGCAGCCTCGCGCATCCCGAGCGCCAACGCCCGCCCGGTAGCCTCGCCCCCCACACACGCCGCACCCGCCCCGCCCCACTACACCCCCCACGCCGCGAACCCCCGGCACCCGCCCCGCGACACTCCGCCCCGTTCCCCTGTCCGGCCCACACCGTTGCCCCGTTCGCGCGGCTGCGATCGCGGGGGTGTGGCTTCCTGTTTAGCGTTTTCGGCATCGAGGTGCATATCAGGTGAAAGCGGAAGAAGGTCCGCGGCTGCTCCTCGGGGACCCGGAGGAATTCGCATGCGCGCGATACGCGTCGCCTCGGCCGCTCTACTCGCCGCCACGACCCTGACCCTCACCGCGACCGCCGCCTCGACTGCCGTCGCTGACGAGAACGACACGAACAACAACATCACTTCGTTCGGCTTCCGCGTCACCCCGTCCACCATCGCCGCCGGCGGCCAGGTCACCCTCAGCGTGGACGGCTGCGAAGGGAACACGACCGTCACCTCCGGTGTCTTCAACGACGCCCAGATCCCCCAGGGGCAGCAGTCGGCCACCGCGACGGTCTTCGAGGACGCCAAACCGGGCGCGATGTACGAAGTGACCTTCGACTGCAAGGGCGAGAAGGGCACGACGGACCTCACCATCGCCACGGGCCGCCCCACCCAGAACCCCACGCACCACCCCACTCACCACCCGAGCGCCCCGGTCCGTCACGGAGTCAAGGCCGGCGCCGGCGGCAGCCTCGGCGGGCTCGATGTGCACGAGATCGCCCTCGGGGGCGCCCTGATCGTGGGGACACTCGGCACCGCGTATTACTGGACGCGTCGCCGCACCGGGGACGGCAACGGCAACTCCTGACCCCGCACGCCGACCCGCATGTCGCAGCCCGGACACCGCTGCGCTCAGCGGGCGTCCGGGCTGCGACATGCGGGCCGGCACGAACCGCCGCCCGACCGGCGCGGAAGGGGGGACGCGCCGGTCAGGAGGGCGGAACGGGTCACACCCGACGTACGGGCACCCCGACGTGCGAGTGACGGGAGCGCCGGTATCGGGGGCGTACGGTCAGAGGCCGCGCCCCGCGTTCTCCGAGCGGCGGCGCATCCAGAAGACCCCGCCACCGACCAGCGCGACCGCCACAAGCGCCCCGCCGATCGCCATGTCGGTGCCGGTCGCCCCGGCGTTGCTGCTGCCGCCGAGACCACCGCGGACACCGCCGTGGATGACGGTGAACGCGTCGGGCTTGGTGAGGGTCTTGCCGCCGCAGTGCACGGTGATGCTGTGGGCCCCGGGGCTGGCGTGGTGGTAGACCATGGGGTTCGCGCTGGCCGTGCCGCCGCCCATGGTCTTCAGGTTCGTGTTGGGGAAGGCGTTCGACGTGACCTTGCTGCCAGGGGTGTGGCAGGCCGTGCCGTCGACCGTGACCGTCAGCTGTCCCCCTCGGGGGATCACGCTCGGCATGGCGACGATGTTGGACGGATCGGCCCAGGCCGATGCCGTCGGGGCGGCGAGGCCGACGACGGCACCCGCGGTGACTGCGACCGCGAGGGCACGAGTGGTGCGCATACGAGAAGCACGCATGTGAATCCTCCGCGGAAGACGCCCCGGGGTAACCGTCCCCGGTCGATCGGCGAGAGCGCCTCCCAAACAGACCCTCAGTTGCCGTGCACAGACCCGCATTTCGACGATCGGCCGTCCTGGTGAGGCGACACGCCGAAGCGCGAACGTACAAGCCGATATTGCCGCAGGTCACGGACCGTCAGAAATTTCCTGCCGACCACGACTCATATGGCGCATGCCCGGTATGGGCGCCACCCGTTCGCTCCCGCTCTGTCGCCCGTCGCGCGCGCCGCGCTTAGCGTTCTTGTACGCGCAACGGACGCGGTTCGAATGCCGCGTTGAGAGGGGATCAGAGAATGCCTTTGTCCCAGCCGGCCGATGAAGAGGAACCGCAGCGCAAGCGCGCGCCGTGGGGCGCGATGGCGCTTGTCCTGCTGACCGGCCTCGCGCTGATCCGGAATGGCTCAGGGGAATTCGACGTGGGCCCGCCCCAGCCGGCGTCCGCCGCCGCGGCGGACCGGACGCCCGACGGGGATGCTGTCGCGCCACTGACGTTCTCCCCCGCCGAGCGCGTGGGGATCAAGGGCATCCGGGTGGACGCGCCGGTCATGCCGGTCGGGCTCGACCAGGACGGGTGGGTGGACGCGCCGCCGCCGGAGGACCCGAACCTCGCCGGCTGGTTCACCGGTGCCGTCTCGCCGGGCGAGAAGGGCACATCCGTGATCGTCGGCCATGTCGACAATCAGCAGGGCCCTGCCGTCTTCTACGGTCTTGGCTCGCTGAAGAAGGGAAATCGCGTCGAGATCCTGCGCAGGGATCGCAAGACCGCGGTTTTCGAGGTCTACGGAATCGAAGTGTTCGAGAAGAACAATTTCCCGGGCAGCCGTGTATACAGCGACAAGGGAGCTCCGGAACTGCGCGTCATCACCTGCGGCGGCGGGTTCTCCAAGCGGTCCGGATACGACGGGAACGTAGTCGCTTTCGCCCGCCTGGTGGATGTGCGCTGACGGCGAATGCGTCGGCGGAACACGGCACCGGGCGGGCGAAACAACGCCCTGAACTCACGTCCTACGAGCCCCTACATGGAGTAGCGGCTCGGCACGGTGATCCGGTAACCCGAATCGATGAGTTCGGGGAGGTACGTCCGCAGGGCCTCGACGCTCTGGGAACGGTCGCCGCCCGCGTCGTGCGAGAGCACCACGACACCGGGCCCCGCACCGGCCCGTACGCGCCGGATGATCGCGCCGGTGCCCGGCTCGGTCCAGTCCAGGGTGTCCACGGTCCAGGCGAGCGGCTCCATGCCCAGGTCGGCGCCGAGCTGGAAGGCGTTGCGGTTCCAGGCCCCGTAGGGGGCGCGGAACCAGGCGGGGGGTTCGCCCACGGCGTCCTCGACGACCTCGCAGGTGCGCTCGATCTCCTCGCGCATCGCGCTCCGGCTCATCTTCGGGAGCAGCGGATGTGTCCAGGTGTGGTTGCCGATCAGATGCCCGTCGTCGGCCATCTCGCGCAGCAGATCCTTGTTGTCGACCGCCATCTCGCCGCAGACGAAGAACGTCGCGCGGACGTCGTACTCGCGCAGGGTGCGCAGGATGCCCGGTGTGTAGCGGGGGTCCGGGCCGTCGTCGAAGGTCAGGAACATGCTGCGGCCCTGTCCGTCCATGCGCAGGATCGGCTTCCTGCGGACGCGGGGCAGGGCGCGCGCGGCATGCGGCGGGCCCTGCCCCGCCATGGGCTGCAGGCGGTACGCGGAGGGCTTGCGGGCACGTGCGGCGGGCGGGCCACCGGCCGCCGCACCGCTGGGAGCCGTGGGTCCTGGGGTCGTCGGCCGCTCCGTGCCGGAACACCCCGCGGCCGCGGCCAGACCGAAGACAGCGGCGCCGCGCAGGAGTGCGCGCCGCCCTGGAGTCATCTGATCCTTTTTCATTACTAATCCGTCGCATGGCGGAAGGCCGGGGAGGACCAGCAACACCACGGCGGGCCGCGAAAGCACCCGATGGGACCAGCAGAACCGACGAGGGGCGGGAGGGGATCAGCGGCGGCGGACGAGCGGGAAGGGCAGCGTTTCCCGGATCGTCAGGCCGGTGAGGAACATGACGAGCCGGTCGACGCCGATGCCGAGCCCGCCGGTGGGCGGCATCGCGTACTCCAGGGCGTCCAGGAAGTCCTCGTCCAGCTCCATCGCCTCCGGGTCTCCCCCGGCGGCGAGCAGCGACTGTGCGGTGAGGCGGCGGCGCTGCTCGACGGGGTCGGTCAACTCCGAGTACGCGGTGCCCAGTTCGGTTCCGAAGGCGACCAGGTCCCAGCGCTCGGCGAGACGCGGGTCGGTGCGGTGCTGCCGGGTCAGCGGGGAGACGTCGGTCGGGAAGTCCTTGTAGAAGGTGGGCAGCTGCGTCTTCTCCTCGACGAGCCGCTCGTACATCTCCAGGACGACGTCGCCGCGGCCGTCGTCCGGCTTGTACGGGACGTTCGCGCGGTCGCAGAGCTGGTGCAGCCGCGGGAGTGGGGTGTCGGCGTCGACCTCGTCGCCGAGCGCTTCGGAGATCGCGCCGTAGACGGTCTTGACGGGCCAGGGGCCGGAGATGTCGTGCTCGGTGAGCCGCCCGTCCGCGTCCGCCTTGCGGGCGACGGGTGTGCCGAAGGCGGCAGTGGCGGCGCCCTGGATGAGTTCGCGGGTGAGGTCGAGCATCACGTCGTAATCGGCGAACGCCTGGTAGGCCTCCAGCATCGTGAACTCGGGGTTGTGCTTGTAGGAGACGCCTTCGTTGCGGAAGGTGCGGCCCATCTCGAAGACCTTCTCCATGCCGCCGACGCACAGCCGCTTCAGATACAGCTCGGGTGCGATGCGCAGGTAGAGGTCGAGGTCGTAGGCGTTGATGTGGGTGGTGAAGGGGCGGGCGTTGGCGCCGCCGTGGATCTGCTGGAGCATCGGGGTCTCGACCTCCAGATAGCCGCGGTCCAACAGCCCCTGGCGCAGGGCCTGTACGGCGGTGGAGCGGGCCCGCACGACGTCGCGGGCGCCGGGGCTCGCGACCAGGTCGAGGTAGCGGCGGCGGACCTTGGCCTCGGGGTCGGCTAGACCGCGGCGCTTGTCGGGCAGCGGGCGCAGGCACTTGCCGGTGAGCTGCCAGCCGGTGACGAAGACGGTGAGCTCGCCCTGGTCGCTGGTGCCGACCGTGCCGGTGGCGGTGATGTGGTCGCCGATGTCGGTGCCGGAGGCGAACCGGTCCAGGACTCCGGGACCCGAACGGTCGCGGGTCAGGGCGAGTTGGCGGTCGCCCGACCAGTCGCGCAGGACGGCGAAGACGACCCCGCCGAAGTCGCGTACGAGCATGACGCGGCCCGCGACCGTGACCTCCACCCCCGTCAGGGCAGGCGTCACATCGGCCAGAGTGTGGGTCCGCGGCGCCAGGCCCACGGGGTAGGGGTCGATGCCGTCGGCCCGCAGCCCGTCGAGCTTGCGGTGGCGGATGCGGACCTGGTCGGGGAGCGCGGCCAAGGGGTCGGCGTCCGTGGCGTCCCCGTGTCCCGCGAGGCCGAGGGCGGAGATCGGCGGCAGGCCCTCCGTGCTGGTGGGCTTGGTGACGCCCTTGGAGCGTCGGCCCTTGCCCCAGAGCTTGCGCAGCGAGGGCACGGAGACGAAGCCCTCGGCGATGCCCGAGGCGAGGCTGATCCGGGCGAGGGCTCCGGCGTCTCCGTAACAGATGAAGCGCGGATACCACTCGGGGTGGTACTTCGCGTTGGAGCGGTAGAGCGCTTCGAGCTGCCACCATTTGGAGAAGAAGAGCAGCAGCTTGCGCCACAGCCGCAGCACCGGCCCCGCGCCGATGCGGGCGCCCTCCTCGAAGACCGAGCGGAACACGGCGAAGTTCAGGGAAATCCGGCGGACCCCGAACTTGCCCGCGCCCGCGCAGAGTTCGGCGACCATGAACTCCATGACGCCGTTGGGCGCGGTGGCCCGGTCGCGGCGCATCAGATCCAGGGAGATGCCGTCCTTGCCCCAGGGGACGAGGGAGAGCAGCGCGATGAGCCGGCCGTCGGCGTCAAGGGCCTCTACGAGCAGGCAGTCGCCGTCCTCGGGGTCGCCGAGCCGGTCGAGCGCCATGGAGAAGCCGCGCTCGGTCTCGGTGTCCCGCCAGGCGTCCGCCCTGTCGACGATCGCCTCCATCTCCTCGTCGGTGAGGGTGGAGTGACGGCGGATGCGGGTGGTGGCGCCGGTGCGGCGGACGCGGTTCACCGCCTGGCGTGTGACGCGCATGTCACGGCCGTCCAGGTCGAAGCCCGCGACATGCAGGATCGCCTCGTCTCCGAGCTGGAGCGCGCCGAGCCCGGAGCGCGCGTAGGCGGTGGCGCCCTCCTCGGAGGCGCCCATCACGGCCGGGGCCCAGGCGTACTGCCGGGCCACGTCCAGCCAGGCGCCGATCGCGTGCGGCCAGGCCTCGCGGTCACCGACGGGGTCGCCGCTGGCCAGGCAGACGCCCGCCTCGACGCGGTAGGTGACGGCGGCCTTGCCGCTGGGCGAGAAGACGACGGCCTTGTCGCGCCGCGTGGCGAAGTAGCCGAGCGAGTCCTGGGCGCCGTACGTGCCGAGGAGTGCGCGGATGCGGGGTTCCTCGTCGCCGTGCAGGGCGGCTTCCATGCGCTGGGAGCGGAAGAGCGCGGCGGCGGCGTTCAGGAGGGCGAGGGCGCCGAAGAGGCCGAGCCAGAAGTGCAGGGTGCGCGGTGGCCTGCCGTCGAAGTAGTCGTGGCCGGTGAAGAGCCCGCCGCAGACGCGGTTCGCCGCCCACGGCAGGGCCTCGCCGCGAGGCAACGTACCCGGAAAGAGCGCGACGAGGCCCCAGCCGAGCAGGATCGCCACGGCGAGACCCGCGACCAGCACGAGGACGGCCCGCCGGACCGCGCCTCGGCGGGAGTCCGCGGAGAACTCCTTGCGGGCCAGGACCAGGAGGGCGAAGGCGGCGCCGCAGACGATCAGCGAGGGGAGCGAGTCCGCCCAGAAGCCGAGGGCGATGCCGAGCACGTCAAAAGCGAGGAGGAGGCCCAGGTAGATGATGACCAGCCACCACGCGACCTTCTTGCGGGCTGCAGTCGCGGCGGCGAGGAGGAAGAGGAAGACGGCGTAGGCGAGGTTGGGGCTCACCGGGACCGTGAGGAGGCCAAGGACGCCGATCACCGGGCGCAGGAGGTGGCGCAGCGGGGCGATGACCGCGAGGATCGCGCAGAAGAGGCCGAGGGCGCCGAAGAAGGTGGCGAACCCTTCCGGCACTCGTCTGAGGAAGCGGTCACGCGCGCCCTGCGAAGGCGCGGTCCTCGGACTTTCCACGCTGGTGCTCATGGATCGACCCTAGGAAGGGTCGGCCGGTGCCGCCCGTCGAGCGGGCGCGCGCAAGCCCGTCGAGCACGTGCACTCCGCCCGTCGAGCCAGTGGCCGCCGCCCCGGCCGTGGGCGCCCTCAACAGGAACGGTGCTCTCCGTTAACCTCTCGGCTGTGACTGAAGACCACTTCCACCAGTTCGAACGCGGTACCGACGGCCCGAAGGTGATCGTCGTCGGTGTCGACGGTTCGGACTCCTCACTCAGGGCCGCGGCATATGCCGGAGGCCTTGCACGGCGGCAGCGCGCCCTGCTCGCCGTCGTCTACATCCAGCCGGTGATGGCCGCGGGGGCCGCCCTCGGCGCCCCGGTGGCCGAGGCGACCGATGAGATCGCCGAGGGACTGATCACCGAGATCAGAGACGCGGCCGAGCGGGTGAAGGACATATTCGACGTGCGCTGGGAGTTCCACACCTTCCGCGGCGACCCGTACAGCGGCCTGGTCACCGCGGCCGACGACCTCAAGGCGGACGCCGTGGTCGTCGGCGCATCCGAGCAGGCGGGCCACCGGATCGTCGGATCGGTCGCGGTGCGCCTCGTCAAGGCGGGCCGGTGGCCCGTCACCGTGGTTCCGTAGCCCACAGCCGCCAGACTGCTGAACCCTCACACCTTTGAGGGGTGTGGCGTCTTCCGTCATGCTCACCCCTGCGCCATCATGATCCGCCATCAGCCGACTGCCGTCCGCGAAAAGGTGGAGCTCATGGCGGGACTCCGGATGGGGCACGGCGTCCTGCGCCGCAAGCCCATCGAACACATCGAAGAGACAGAGGCGGGAGCGGAGGGCGGGCTCTCCCGCTCGCTCGGCCTCTGGCAGCTCACCGCGATCGGCGTCGGCGGCATCATCGGCGCCGGCATCTTCACCCTCGCCGGGACGGTGGCCAACGGCACGGCCGGGCCCGCCGTCCTCATCTCCTTCCTCATCGCCGGCGTCGCGAGCGCGGCGGCGGCCTTCTCGTACGCCGAGTTCGCGGGCCTCATCCCGAAGGCGGGATCGGCGTACACCTACGGCTATGTGGTGCTCGGCGAGCTCACCGGGTGGTTCATCGGCTGGGACCTGCTCCTGGAGTACACGGCGATCGTGGCGGTGGTCGCGATCGGCATCTCCGGCTACTTCAACTTCCTGCTCAACGACATGGGCGCCCAGTTGCCGAACTGGATGCTGGGCGCCCCCGGCACCGGGGACGGCCACAAGGTCGACCTGTTCGCCGCGGTGCTGTGTCTGCTCATCGCCTATCTGCTGACCCTCGGCATCAAGAACGCGGCACGCTTCGAGATGGTCGTCGTCGTGCTGAAGGTCATCGTCGTGCTCGTGGTGATCGCGGTCGGGTTCTTCCACATCAACACCGGGAACTACGAGCCGTTCTTCCCCTTCGGCGTCAGCGGGGCGTTCACGGGCGCGGCCACGGTCTTCTTCGCCGTCTTCGGCTACGACGCGATGAGCACCGCCGCCGAGGAATCCAAGGACGCGCAGCGCCACATGCCGAAGGCGATCCTCTACTCCCTCGCGATCTCGATGGTCCTGTACGTCCTGGCCTGTCTCGTCCTCACCGGCATGCAGGACTACAAGGACATCGACCCGGAGAGCGGATTCTCCACCGCCTTCAAGTCGGTGGGCCTCGGCGGTCTCGCCGATGTCATCGCGGTCGGCGCGATCATCGGCATCCTCACCGTGATGTTCACCTTCATGCTGGGCGTCACCCGCGTCTGGTTCAGCATGTCGCGTGACGGGCTGCTGCCGAAGTGGTTCGCCAAGACGCACAAGACCCGGCACGTGCCCACCCGGGTGACGTGGATCGTCGGGTTCGCGTCGGCCGCCATCGCCGGTTTCCTGCCGATCGGCGAGGCGGCCGAACTCACCAACATCGGCATCCTGTTGGCGTTCGTCGTGGTGTGCGTCGCGGTGATCGTGCTGCGCTACAAGCAGCCCGATCTGCCGCGTACGTTCCGCTGCCCCGGAATGCCGGTGGTGCCCGCCATCGGCGTCGTCTTCTCCATCTGGCTGATCACTTTCCTGCAGTGGCAGACATGGGCGCGGTTCGCGGTGTGGTTCGCGGTCGGTCTTGTCATCTACTTCGCTTACTCGTACCGGAAGTCGGAGTTGGCAAAGACCGACGTGCGCGACACCGCGCCCTGACGCATCAGGCGCTCCGCTCGATCGACTTCTGGAACTCGCGTGCCATCTGCTCCACTCCCCTGTTCCGCCACTCCGCCCAGAACGGCTTCCATTCACTCAGCTTCTTACGGCCGCTGACGATGTCGTTGACGAGGTCCCGTGACTCGGTGTCCATGCGGCCGTAATGCTGCGTGTACGCGTCCGAGTAGTGGCCGACCACGGGGTTACGGATGGCGGTCTCGATGAGCTTCTGCTCGGCGGCGTACACGTCCTTGACGTCCTGCGCCCGCTCGCTTCCGGGAAAGCTGGAGGCGATGAGGGCGAAGGGCGAGGTCGTCGACGTCTGCAGTCCACTGTACAGGCCCTCGACCTGCTCCTTTCCCCTCTTCGTGCGGTCCGGGAAGCCGTTCTTGTCGAACGTGAAGTCCTCGCCCTCCGTGCCGTACTCGAGGAACTCGCGCTCCTTGCTCCCGAACGGCGCCGCCAGGTAGTTGAGCACCTCGAGCAGCATGCGCACCCGCTTCTCGTCGCCCTTCTTGATGGCGGTGTACCCGATGGTGCCGAGGTGGTAGTGGTGATGGGGCTTGTTGCCTCCCGCGGCGAACGGGATCATGATCTCGGCAGCCAGTGACGGGTCCTGGACACGGATTTCCTGGCGCGCGTTGTAGGGGTTGGCGTGGACAGTGGCGCCGATCGAGCCCTGCGCCATCTTGATGTACGCGTCGGCCATCTTGGGGTTGCCGGGATAGAAGACGCCCGCCTTCTTCAGCTTGAGCACAAAGTTCAGAGCTTCCTCGTACTCGTCGGTCTCCTGGAACCAGGTGAGCGAACCGTCCTTGTTCTGCCGCCACTTGTTGGGGGCTCCGAAACACTGGCTCAGGACGCTGGCCGCGTTCACGTAGATCGGCTCAAGGGCCCAGACCTTGCCGCCGGTGACCTCCTTGCACTTGGCGAGGAACTCCTCCGGGCTGGTCGCCTGGATCCCGTCGGCCTTCTCCCAGACCTCGGGGTTGCCCGCGTAGACCTGACCGAAAGCGGGGTACGGGACGGGCGCACCCCAGATCTTGCCGTTGACGACCGCCGTCTTCCAGTGCGCGGGGGTCATCGCGGCAAGGTTGGGGTACTTCTTCACCGCGTCGCCCGAGACGTACTCGGTGATGTCCGCACACTTGGCCTCGAGCAGTTCGGCGATGTGCTGGATGCCCTGGTTCGGCGGTATCCACAGCAGGTCCGGCAGATCGCCGCCTGCGATGACGGCGGAGAACTTCTCCTCGTAACCGGGGTCGGTGCCCAGGATCGCCGTGAGGTCGACGCCGAGCTCCTTGTTGACCTTCTTCCAGTACGCGTTGGAGTCCTTGGGCAGCGGCGGCTGCGTCCAGATCTCGGTCAGCATCGTGATCTTCGAGCCGTCGCCGGGAGTCTTCGGGACGCTGCGCACCAGGTCCTTGGGGTACGACAGGAAGCCCGCCGACAACCCCTTCGCGTTCGGCGGCAGATCGGGCTTGACCTTGCTGAAGGGGACGTACGAAGGCAGCTTCACCTTCGCCGATGCCGTCTCGCCCGTCTTCTTGGCGCCCGAGCCGCAGCCCGTCAGCGAGGTGGCGGCGGCGCCCGCCGCGACGGCGGTCGAGAGGCTCAGGAATGTGCGTCGGGACATGCCTGTCATGGGAATCTCCGCAAAGGGGTTCAGAGGAAAGAGAGTTCAGCCCTTGATGGCGCCGGTGAGCACGCCCTTGGTGAAGTACTTCTGCAGGAACGGGAAGAGCAGCAGGATCGGGATGAGCGCGATCATCACGACGGCCATGGAGATCGACTGCTGCGGCGGCATATGGCTGACGCCCAGCTGGTCGCCGGAGATGGACTTGCCCTGGACGACGTAGGTGCGCAGGACCAGCTGGATGGGCCACTTGCCCGAGTCGTTGAGGTAGAGCATCGCGTTGAAGAACGCGTTCCAGTACGTCACCGCGTAGAAGAGCCCCACGACGGCGACTACGCCCTTGGAGAGCGGAAGCACGATGCGGGTCAGGATTCGCCAGTCGCCCGCGCCGTCGATCCGTGCCGCCTGATAGAGCTCCTCGGGGATGTTCATGAAGAACGCCCGCAGGACGACGAGGTTGAAGGCGTTGATCATGACCGGGAGGATCAACGACCAGTAGGAGTCGAGGAGTCCGAGCTCCTTGACCACCACGTACATCGGCACCATGCCCGGCACGAAGAGCAGCGTGAAGAGCACCATCAGGAGGATCGGCTTGCTGCCGGGGACGCCGCGTTTGCTGAGGCCGTAGGCGAGCGCGATCGTCGTCAGGAGCGAGAGTGCCGTGCCGACGAGCGTGATCAGGACGCTGACGACGACGGCTCGGGAGACGATGCCGCCGGAGAGGATCGTCTGGTACGCCTCCAGGGTCGGGTCCGTGGGGAAGAGGACGAAGCCGCCGGCTTCGGTGATCTCCTCGCGGGAGGCGAGGCTGGTGGAGAGGACCGTGAGGAAGGGCAGGATCATCACGGCGCAGATGACGGTGATGACGACGGCCTTGGCGGTCGAGCCGATCTTCGTCGGCGGCTCTTCCCAGGCGGGCCGCTCCTCGCGGGGCCGCGGCGAGCGCAGGGGGAATCCGAAGCTGCTCATTTGCTGTACACCCCGTGCTCTCCGAAGGCGTGGGCGACCTTGTTGGCGCCGTAGATCATCAGGGCCCCGACGACGCCCTTGACCAGGCCCGCGGCGGCGCCGACGCCCCAGTCGCCGTAGACGACGCCGTGGTAGTAGATGTACGTGTCGAGGACTTCCGAGGCGCGGGCCCCGACCGCGTCGCGCTGGAGCAGGAACTGCTCGAAGCCGACGGACAGGACGTCACCGAGGCGCAGCACAAGGAGCATGATCGTGACGCCGCGCACGGCGGGCAGGGTGACGTGCCACATGCGGCGCCAGCGTCCGGCGCCGTCGACGGCCGCCGACTCGTACAGGCTCTGGTCGACGCTCGCGAGGGCAGCCAGGTAGATGATCATGCCCCAGCCGATGTCCTTCCAGATCACCTGGCCGGTGATGAGGAGGGGGAAGGTGCCCGGGTCGGTCATCACGTCCAGTGCAGACATGCCGTGGTCGCGCAGGTAGTTGCTGAACAGGCCCGCCCCGCCGAGCACTTGCTGGAAGAGCGCGACGACCAGGACCCAGGAGATGAAGTGGGGCAGATAGACGACGCTCTGCACGAACTTCTTGATGCGCGGGCTGACCAGGCTGTTGATGAGCAGGGCGAGGGCGAGCGGCGCCGGGAAGAAGAAGATCAGCTGGAGCGCGGCGAAGGCGAGCGTGTTGCGGACCGCTTCCCAGAAGGCCGGGTCGGCGAAGAGCTCCTGGAAGTTGGCGAGGCCGACCAGGGGGCTGTCCTTGAAGCCGATGAAGGGCTGGTAGTCCTGGAAGGCGATGACGTTGCCGACCATCGGGACGTAGAAGAAGAGCAGGAAGAAGAGCAGGCCCGGGGCCATGAGGGCGAGCATCACCCAGTTGTTCCGCAGTCGGACGCGGAGCGGGACGCGGCGGTGGCGCGGCGGCCCGGGGGCCTTCGGATCCGACGTCGGATCTGACCCGGACGGTGGCGGCGACGCGGCTCGTGGCCTGCGTTGCGTTGCTGGGGATGTCACACGTACTCCCTGGCCTGGCGGCACGACGGAACAGAAAAGTGGCAGCCGACAGCCGGGACGGCAGTCGAGAGTCGGCCAATTAAGTAGCCAACTTGCCGAAAGAGAGCCACATCATCGAAGCGTGACTCCCGCCCGTCAACCACCTGCTGGCCCTAGAGAGTTGGATTTTTCTGTTCGGCGTGATCGATGTGTTCCAGTGCGAGGCGAGCTGCCCCGATTGCGGTTGATTCCTCGCCTAGTGCGGAGGTTTGGACGGTCGGCCGGTTGGGGCAGAGCGCGCCGAGCCGCGCCGCGAACGGCTCGCTGAGCAGGGCGCCGGCGCGAGAGATGCCGCCGCCGAGTACGACGGACCGCGGGTCGAGTACGGCGACGTGGCGGGCCAGGCTTTCGGCGAGGCCCTCGGCGAAGGCGCGCAGGGTGTACCGGGCGCCGCCGTCGCCCGCGGCCGCCGCGGTCACCACCGCGCGGGCGGCGTTCTCGCGGGTGGGCCTGTCCGCGCCCTCGTGCCCGGCGAACCAGTCGAGAAGCCGCTGGTAGCAGCGCTCCCAGCCGTCCCCGGCGACCATCTCGCCCGCCGCGCCGTGGTGTCCGCGGTACAACTCGCCGCGGAGCCACAGGCCGATACCCAGGCGGTTGCCGACGTACAGGTACACGCAGTCGCCCGCGCCCACCGACACTCCCCCGGTGCACTCGGCGAGGGTCGCGAGCTGGATGTCGTTGCCCACGACGACGGGACCGTGGCCAGGGTCGGCGAGTTCGCGGGTGAGGTCGAGGCCCGTCCACTGGGGCAGCGAGTCGCTCTCCGCCACCCGGCCCACGGCGTCCACCATGCCGCTGGTGCCGACGCCGGTCGCCAGCGGGCGCACGTTCGCCGCGGCGGGCTTGGCGAGGCAGCCCGCGATCGCCTCGCGGACGGCGTCCAGGCGCTGGGCCGCGGGGAGTTCGGGCGTGACGGCGACGCGCTGGGTGGCCACGCTGCGGCCGAGCAGGTCAGCGGCGTGCACCAGGATCTTGTGCGCGCCGATGTCCACGCCCAGGACGTGGGCGGCCTCGGCCCGGAAGCGGAACCTGCGGGCGGGCCTGCCCACGCTGCCGCTGCCCGGGGTCAACTCCACCAGGCGCCCCTCGCGCAGGAGCTGGGCCGTGAGGTCCTGAGCCGTGGGCCGCGACACCCCGATGAGCGTGGCCAGTTCGGGCACGGTGATCTCGTCCCGCTCGCGCAGCACACGCAGGGCGGCTGCCGCGTTCAGGCGGCGCAGCAGCGACGGGTCCCCACTCATGTCTCCCCGATTCAAGGCGTCCCCCTTGACAGCGCGATCGGTTGATCTCCAGTGTGACCCGGAGCGATTGAGAAACTTACCTAATAAATAGCGCCCTTGGGGGAGCACAGATGGGTGAGACCGGCCATCCGGAGCTGGCATGCGGGATCGGCTCCTGGGACAGCGACGTCTACGGCAACCACCGCATTCTCGTACGCACCGCCGCCACCGACAGCACGGCCCCGGCCGTCGCGGCCGAACTGCCGTGGCGGCGCCAGGACCCGGACCCCGGCGCGGTGGACGTGATCGTGGTCGGGCCGTCCGGGGAACGCGTGCGCAACACCGTCGCCGTGGAGGTCACGGCCGAGGCGGGACGCGTCGCCTTCGAGCCGGTGGACGGCCCCGGCACCTACGCCGTGCACTACCTCCCGTACGCGCACACGGGCAAGCCCTACTATCCGCAGGCCGCCTACCGGCCCCCGACGCCGACGGCGGACCCGGGCTGGGTGCACCGCTGCGGCCTGCACGGCGACTCCGGCTGGGAGAAGCTGCCGCGCGCCGAGGCCTTCGGTTACGAGGCGGCCAGCGCGGTCGACTCCTTCGCGCCGCTCGGCTTCGCGGCGACGGATGACGAGTGCTCACGTGTCCAACAGGCCTGTACCGACGAGCGGTTCCTCCTCTTCGGCGAGGACCGCACCCATCCGCTCGGCCGCTACGAACGGCTCCCGGCACGCTGGGCCCTGGGCACGCCCTTCGCGCCGCTCGACGTCACGGCCGACCGCGGGGAGTTCCACGCGGTGCAGACCGGCGTGTACGCGCTCCAGGAGCTGACGGATGTGCGCGCCGAGATCCGCGGGCTCCCCTTCTCCGTACGGTGCCTCAGCACGGGCGGCATCGACGCGCGCGGGCAGGGCTTCGAGCGGCACGTCTCGGTCGGCGAAGGGTGCGCGGGGGCGCTGTGGTTCGGCGTGGAGATCCCCGAGGACGCTCAACCCGGCCTGTACGAAGGGGAGATCGCCGTCCGCGCGTCCGGCTCCCCGGAGCGCGTGCTGCCGCTGCGCCTCACCGTCGGGCAGGACGTCGTCACCGACGGCGGCGCCGGCGAACCGTGGCGGCTCGCGCGCCTCGGATGGCTGGACTCGACGCTCGCGCAGGACGATCAACCGGTGGCCCCGTACACCCCGCTCGAGTTGGGGGCCGCGGAAGCCGGCGGGCAGCGCCTGACGCTGCTCGGCCGCACGGTCGAGCTCGGCCCGGAAGGGCTCCCCCGGCGGCTGGTCTCCACCTTCACGCCGGCCGTCACGCGCGTCGACGGACCGCCGCGTGACCTGCTCGCCGCACCCGTCACGCTGGACATCGGCCGCCCTCTGGAGCACGGGCCGCTCAGCATGGACCGGCCGGGCCCGGCGCGGGTGCGCTGGTCGGCGCGGGCGGCAGGGCAGGACGTACTCCTGCGCACCGAGGGCGAGTTGGAGGCCGACGGCCTCCTCGTGGTGCGCGCCACCGTGGAGGCCACAGCCGACACCGAGCTCGACGTGACGCTGGACGTGCCGGTCCGCGAGGAGATCGCGCGGTACGCGATGGGGCTCGGTCTGACGGGCCGGGCATGCCCGGCGGCGTACGACTGGGAGTGGGACACGCCCACCCGCAACCAGGACGCGTTCTGGCTCGGCGACCCGGCGGCGGGGCTTCAGCTGAGTCTGCGGGACGAGCACTACGCACGGCCGCTCAACACCAACTACTACCGCGAGAAGCCCCTGCGTACCCCGCGCTCCTGGGCGGGAGACGGGGCGGGCGGGGTGCGGTTGCGGACGAGCGAGGGGGTGCGCCGCCTCCGTGCCTTCAGCGGGCCGCTCGCGCTGCGCGCGGGCGAGAGCCGCTGCTTCGAGTTCCGGCTGCTCCTGACGCCGTTCAAGCCGCTCGAACCGGCGCGGCAGGTGTCCGAGCGCTACTTCCACGCGTACGCCTCGCCCACGGAGATCGCCGAGTACGGCGCGAACGTCGCCAATCTGCACCACGCCACGCCGCCCAACCCGTACATCAACGACCCGCTCCTCGGCGCGGACGCCCTGCGCTCGTACACCGAGGAGGCGCACCGGCTCGGCATCCAGGTCAAGGTGTACGACACGGTCCGCGAACTGACGCGCCACACACCTGAGTTGCCGGTGCTTGCCGCCCTGGGTGACGAGATCTTCGCGCCGGGGCCGGGAGGCGGGCACGCGTGGCTGCGGGAGCATCTGGGCCGGGACTACGTGCCCGGGTGGGTGGCACCCGACGTGGGCGATGTCGCGGTGGTCACGTCCGGCGACTCGCGGTGGCACAACTCCTATGTGAGCGGCATCGAGCGGCTGCGGCGGGTCGTCGGCGTCGACGGGCTCTACCTCGACGACGTGGCGTACGACCGGACGACCATGAAGCGGGTCAGGAAGGTCCTGTCCGCGACCGGGGAGGCGCCGCCGCTGGTCGACCTGCACTCCTGCAACCAGTACCGCGAGCCGGACGGGTTCGCCTCCAGTGCCAATCTGTACGCGGAGCTGCTGCCCTACGTCGACCGGCTCTGGCTGGGGGAGCTCTTCGACTACGACGGCGCGGACGGGTCCGCCGGCGCCGATCCCGCGTACTGGCTCGTCGAGATCTCGGGCATTCCCTTCGGTCTGATGGGCGAGATGCTGGAGGGCGGCGGGAATCCCTGGCGCGGGCTCGTCTTCGGCATGACCGCGCGGGCGCCCATGACGGACGTACGGCCGCTGTGGCGGGCCTTCGACCGACTCCGGCTCCCGGCGGCGGAGATGACGGGGTGGTGGACCACGGACGCGCCGCCGGTGAGGACCGGCCGTGACGATGTCCTCGCCACCACGTGGGAGGGGCCCGGAGGAACCGTGACGGCGCTCGCCTCGTGGGCCGAGGAGCCCGTGGACGTCGTCCTCACCGCGGCCTCGGGGCCCGTGGCCGCGTACGCGCCCGCGATCGAGGGATTCCAGCCGGAGCGGAGGTTCGCCGCGGGTGAGGCGGTGCGGGTGGAACCGGGGCGAGGGTGGCTGGTGCGGGTCGGGTGAGATGACTATGACTCCCGGGGAGGGCGGCCGAGCTGACGGTTCGGTCCGCCCCCCCCCCAGAGCGGTGAACACTCCCCCGGCCGGCCCGGGCCGCGCCCCGTCTACTGGCCCATGACCAGGCCGTCCTTCGCCGCGCCCCGACTCAGGACGACCCGGCGGATCCGGTCGCGGATGTCGGCGACGTCCTCGCCGCTGTCCAGTGCCGCGTTCAGGTTGGTCACGCGTCCCGTGCCCGTGTTGAACCACTGGGGGATGAACTCGGCCTTGTCGACCTCCCAGCGTCCGCCGGGCGCCGCGGGCGGGGCGAACGTGAAGCGGCCGATCGTGCCCTGGTTGCCCCGCGGGTCGTTCGCACCCTCGTGGTTGATCATGTCGCCGGCGATCTGGTCGCCCATGCCGTAGATGATCCAGGTCCCGTTGACCTTCTCGTACGCCTGCGGGACGTGCGCGTGGGTGCCCAGGATGAGGTCGATGTCGGGGCGGCCCTGCGTACGGGAAGCCGTCAGCTGCTTGCCGAGGCTCAGCTGGCGGCTGTCCGGGGCGTCCTGCCACTCCGTGCCCCAGTGGACCGAGACGACGACCACGTCCGCGCCCGCCTTCCGCGCGGCGCGCGCGTCCGCGATGATCCGCTCGCGCTCCATGAGGTTGACCGTCCAGGGCTTGCCCTCGGGCGTCGGAGTACCGTTCGTGCCGTACGTGTACGCGAGTTGTGCCACCTTCGCGCCGCCCGCGCGCAGCCAGGCGGGGGACTTGCCCTCGGCCTCCGTGCGGCCCGAACCCGCGTGCTTGACGCCTGCCTTGTCGAGCGCGCCGAGCGTCCGGCGGACTCCGTCGGCGCCGTCGTCGAGTGTGTGGTTGGAGGCGGTGGAGCAGGAGTCGTAGCCGGTGGCCTTGAGTGCACGCGCGATGTGGGGCGGGGACTTGAAGCTGGGGTAGCCGGTGTAGTCGCCGTTCTCGCCGTAGACCGTCTCCATGTGGCAGATCGCCAGGTCGGCCTTGGAGACTACGGGTTTGACGTCCTTGAGCATCGGCACGAAGTCGTACCCGTCGCCGCCCGCGTCGGCGTTGGCCCTGTCGATGATCGAGGAGTGCGGCAGCACGTCCCCGGAGGCGACGAGCGTGAAGGCGCGCTGAGCGCCCTGGCCGCCACCGGCCGCCGACGGCGCGGGGGGCGGCTGCGGTTTCCGTTCCTGTGCGGGCTCCGTATTCGCCGTACAGGCGGCGGTCGCGGCGAGAGTGGCTCCGATCATTACGGCGGCCAGCACGGCCTTTCCCTGCGGTGTGCGCTGCGTCATCGACCAGGCTCCAAGAATGGGGGATATCGGCGAAACGAATCCACATTCGGACACACTGTCGAGTCAAGCAGCAATGCCGTCATAGTCCCCGAAAAGGACTTAAATCATCCGGCCATGTGACACGAAGAACACACCGGCTCCGACCTGCGACGAAACCGGGGGCTGAGTCAAGCCTCCGTAAAGCGCCTTGCTCAGAGCCCCCTTCGGGTAATCGGCTGTCCTCATCCGTGTTCCGGATTGGGGCCAGAGGCCGGCGACGGGCACGGATCGGAGGAAGGCGAGACGGGATGCTGCACGAGAGCCGAGGAAACACGGAGGGCCCTAGTGATGGCGAACTGGCCGTGCCGATGGCGTGGTTGTACGCCGAGTACATCGCGGACGAATTACTGCGTACCGGCGATTTGATGCCGCCGACATCTTTCGAATACCGCGCGGGGCGTGACGCTCTGGCCCTCACTATTTTCCTTTCCGACACAAAGGGCGAGCTGTCGGGCATCCGGGTCGTCTCCCAGCTGGAGACCTGGCTGGCCCTGACGGCCTACGACCAGCCGTGGCAGGACTGGGTGGGTGAGCGGATGGCCGTGCTCGCCGCGGACGCGGTCGCCTCCGGTGAGCCCACGCCCGACCTCGACCTCGCCGACCTGGCGTGGCGGTGGCTGGAGGAGACGGAGCTGCTCGCGCCCGATCTGGACGCGGTGCCCGGCGGCGGGTCGCCGTGCGGCGAGGACGACGGGCCCAAGGTGTGGACAGCGGCCTGGCGCCTTGGGCTGCCGCTCGGACACCTGGCGATCCATCTGTTCTGACGCCACGGCAGGGGCGGATCGACACCGCGACCGAGACGTCTGACGGCCCGCGCGCGTGTTCGCGTCCGGCGTCTTGAGTGATTCGGCGGTCCGCTGCGTACGGGAGGGCAGGAAGCACCCCTGCCCGACTCGCCCCCCTGCCCGACTCGTCACGCAAGGAACGCCATGAGGTCCCTGGAGCGGCATCGCGACGCCGGCGCCTACGCGCTCGGTGTCCTCGACGCTGCGGACACCTTCCGCTTCGACGACCACCTCATGGACTGCCCCGAGTGCCGGGCCCTGGTGGCTGAACTCGGCCCGACAGCACAGCAGTTGGCTGCCTACGACCGTCTCACTCCGCCCCACGTCGAACCGCTGGCCGTGCCGCGCCCCGGCCTCGCCGAGCGGCTGCTCGCCGAGGCCGGACGGCTGCGCAGAGCCGGGCGCAGGCGGTGGCTCTGCGCGGTCGCGGCAAGCGTCGCACTGGCGCTCGCGGCTCCCGCGACGGCGGTTCTGCGGGCCGACGGGCCGGGGCCGGAACAGATCTCCGCCCGCGACGGCCGCACCGGCGTCTCGGCGACCCTGACCGCGCGGGGCCGTGACTGGGGCACGGACATCGGGCTCCGTATCCGCGACGCGGAAGGCGCCCACGTCTGTGAGCTCGTGGCTGTCGGTACCGACGGCTCCGAGCAGACGGTGACGACGTGGAAGGTGCCCGCGGGCGAGCCATCGGCCGAGCTGTCGACGCAGGGCGGCGCGGCGCTGCCCCGCGATGACATCGCCCGCTACGAGGTGCGCACGACGGACGGTCGGCGCCTGCTGACTTTACGGCGGCCCTGAGCTGCCTGCCGCCCCCCTGCTCCCTGGAATTCTCCGCGCTCCCTGAACACCCCTTCACGCGCACGGCTATTTCAGCAGCCGCGACATCCTCCGGTCCGCGAGCGGCTTCCCGCCCGTCTGGCAGGTGGGGCAGTACTGCAGCGAGGAGTCACTGAAGGAGACCTCGCGGATGGTGTCGCCGCACACGGGGCACGGCTCGCCGGTACGGCCGTGGACGCGCAGGCCGCTCTTCTTCTCCGCCTTGAGACGGCCCGCCGCCACACCGCGCGAGCGCTCCACCGCCTCGTTCAGCGTGGCCCGCAGCGCCGCGTACAGCCCATGGACTTCCTCCTCCGTGAGGCTCGACGTGAGCTTGAACGGGGACATGCGGGCCGCGTGCAGGATCTCGTCGCTGTACGCGTTCCCGACGCCCGCGATCAGGGTCTGGTCCCGCAACGCGCCCTTGATCTGCCGGCGTTCGTCCGCCAGGAGACCGGCGAAACGATCCTCGTCGAAGTCCGGGGCCAGTGGGTCGGGGCCGAGGCGGGCGATGCCCGGGATCTCTTCCGGGGCATCGGTCACGTACACCGCGAGGCGTTTTTGCGTGCCCGCCTCCGTCAGGTCGAAGCCCTCCCCCGTCTCCAGGGCGACGCGCAGGGCGAGGGGGCCCTTGCCCGGGTGGGGCGGGGCGTCGGGGAGACGGTCCTTCCAGTGCAGCCAGCCCGCGCGGGCGAGGTGGGTGACCAGATGCAGGCCGTCGGCGTCGAGGTCGAGGAACTTGCCGTGGCGCGCGACAGCCGTGACGGTGCGTCCTTCGAGGGCGCCGAGCGGCGGGTCGTACGTCTTGAGGACGCTGATCGCCACGGGCAGCACCCGGACGATGTCGTGGCCGACGAGGTGGTCGGTGAGGAAGGCGCGCAGCGCCTCGACCTCGGGGAGTTCCGGCATCCACTCGCTCCTAACCCTGGCTCTCCCGCGAGGGCACGATGAACTCGCACCACACGCACTTGCCGCCGCCGCGCGACTCGACACCCCACCCGTCCGCGAGCATGTCCACCAGCATCAACCCCCGCCCCGACACCCCCGATTCCCCCGCCTCCCGGCGGCGCGGCAGTGCACTGGACGAGTCCTCGACCTCGACGCGCAGCCGCCGGTCGGGGGTGCCGGTGATCACCCGCAGGGTCACGATCGCCGCGCCGTCGGTGTGCATCAGCGCGTTGGTGATCACCTCGTCCGCCACCAGCTCGATGTCGTCGGCACGGTCCCGGGCGCCCCAGGCGCGCACCGCGGCCCGGATCATGTGCCGGGCCTCGACCAAGGCCTCCGGGTCCCCGGAGCCCACATGCTGCTGCAGGCGGCCGCCGGACCGGGGGGCGTCGACCGGGCGGCGGCGCAGCAGGAGCAGCGCTGCGTCGTCCTCGCCGCCCCGCTCGTCCACGATCTCGCAGAGCCGGTCCGCGAGCTGCTGGAGGTCGCGCGGCCCCGAGCAGGCGAGCTCGCCCAGGGCCCGCAGACCGTCGTCGAGGTCGGCGCCCGGCTCCTCGATGAGGCCGTCGGTGAAGAGCAACAGGGTCTGGCCCGCGTCGAGTTCGAAGGTGGTGACCGGGTATTCGAGGCGGCCGAACTCGGCCGAGAGACCCAGCGGCAGCCCCCCGTCGACCGGCACCCTGCGACAGCTTCCGTCGGTCTGCTGGAGGAGCGGGTCGATGTGCCCGGCCCGCACCAGCTGGACCACGCCCGACGTCAGGTCGGCCTCCGCGTAGAGGCAGGTGGCGAAGCGTTCGGTGTCCAGCTCGTGCAGGAACCCCGAGGCGCGGGCCATGACGGTGGCGGGCGTGTGCCCCTCGGCGGCGTAGGCGCGCAGCACGATGCGCAGCTGGCCCATGACGGCCGCCGCGTGGGTGTCGTGGCCCTGTACGTCGCCGATGACCGCCCCGACCCGGCCGCCGGGCAGCGGGATCACGTCGTACCAGTCGCCGCCGATGTCCCGGCCGAGCGCCGCCGAACGGTAGCGGACCGCGACGTCGGCGCCGGGCACGCCGGGGATGGTGCGCGGCAGCATCGCCTGCTGGAGCCCTTGGGCGAGGTCCTTCTCCTGCTCGTAGAACATGGCGCGCTGGAGGCTCTGCGCGATGCCGCTGCCGAGCGCCACCAGGACGTTGCGCTCCTCCCCGGTGAAGCCGGTCTTGTCCTGGTAGAGCAGGCCGAGCACGCCGATCGGCTTGGCCTGCGCGATCAGCGGCAGATACGCGGCCGCCGTGATGCCCATCTCGTCTATGTGCGGCCACAGCTCCGGGTACGAGGCCGCGAACTCGGCCGCCGTCTCGATGAAGCGCGGCGAGAGCGTGCGCACGGCGTCGCTCATCGGAAACCGCTCGTCGATCCGCGTGAACTTGGTGCCCGGCACGAAGCTGCCCACGGGCCCCTCCGCGACCAGCCGGATCCGCCCGGCCTCGACCAGGCCCATGACCAGGTTCGACGCGCCCAGGTGTGCGAGGCCGTGGGTGTCCTTGAGCACGTCGATGACGTCACGGACGGTGCGCGCGTGCGCGAGGGCCGCCGTGGTGCCCTGCACGATGCTCGTGCGGCGGCGCCGGTCCTCCTCCTCGTCGGCGCGCTGATGCCGGGCCGTGCTGTCGCCCAGTTCCTGGGTGGCGTCGCGGACGATGCCCACGATGCGGTGCGGCTTACCCGTGTCGTCACGTTGGATGAAGCCTTGGGTATGGGTCCAGCGGAGTCCGCCTTCGCGCAGCCGGATGCGGAAGTAGATGCCGTAGGTCCGGCTGCCGTCCTTGAGCGCGTGCGAGACGTAGGCGTCGAGGCGGTGTGCCTCGACCGGCGGGACCCGGACGCCGAGAGTCGTCGGGTGACCGTCGTACTCGTCGGGCCGTACGTCGAAGACGTCGTGGCCGGCGGCGTCGAGGTGCATCAGGCCGCTGTCGAGGTCCCAGTCGAAGCAGCCTGTGCGGTTGAACGCCAGGATCGACCGGGGATCCGCTGGCCAGTCGTCCGGCAGTGACGTGAGCGTCATGACACTTCATGATTCTTCGCTGTCGGGCCCGAGCGCGCACGCTCAGCCGCTCGGGGGCGTGGGGCAACCCGGCGGGATCTCGGGCGGGGTGCCGGTGGGCGGCTCCACGCCCGTGGCGGGAGCGAGCGTGGGGCAGTCCGTGGAGGTGGTGTCACGGTCGCTGGGCGAGTCGCTGTCACTCGGACTGTCACTGTCACTCGGGGTGTCGCTGTCGCTGGGCGAGTCGCCGTCGGTCGGGGTGTCGCTGTCGCTGGGCGAGTCGCTGTCACTCGGACTGTCACTGTCACTCGGGGTGTCGCTGTCGTCCGGGTCGCTCGGGGACGGCGTGCTCGGGGACGGCGTGCTCGGGGACGGCGTGCTCGGGGACGGCGTGCTCGGGGACGGCGTGCTCGGGGACGGTGTCGGAGGCGGCACGGTGTGGTCATGGCCGCCGTGCTCGTCACCGATCCTCCGCTCGATCCAGGTGTTGTCGACGATGTGCACGATGGTGATGTTCACGATGATCTTCGGTGCCGGAGTCACCACCACGACCTGCGCCGGGCGGTAGCCGGACCACGGCTTGCCCTGGTGGCTCGGGGTGCCCTTGACTGCGACCGGCGGCTTCAGCGGGTTCCCGCAGGCGCACCGCACGCGCGGCAGCCCCCGGTTGTCGACGAGGACCGCGGTGCCGGTCTGCAGCACGGACTGGAAGCTGGTGGCGCCGCCGTCGCGATAGCCGTGGTTGGTGACGCGGGTGTCGGCCCGCAGCACGACCGGCGTCAGGCCGCGCAGGAAGCCCGGGATGCCGGCCTGGGAGACGCCCGACGCCTGGGCGAAGGCGCGG
The DNA here is from genome assembly GCF_055577645.1 of Streptomyces sp. NPDC033180. Taxonomy (NCBI): domain Bacteria; kingdom Bacillati; phylum Actinomycetota; class Actinomycetes; order Kitasatosporales; family Streptomycetaceae; genus Streptomyces; species Streptomyces sp. NPDC033180. Next base: position 227,326 of record NZ_JBVIPU010000009.1, read on the forward strand.
CCCTTGCCCTGGTCGGCGGTGAGGAAGCGGACCTGGGTGTCGACGTCGCAGCTGGCGAGGGACTGCGTGCCGCCGTAGAGCCCTGGTGTACCGCCCGAGAGGGAGCGCACGCCCTGGGCCGTGGGCGATGAGGTACCGGTCGGTGAGGGCTGCGGCGAACGGGTGACGGGCGAGGGACTCGCCGTGGATGTCGCGGTGGAGTCGGTGAACGGATCGGGGCCCTGGGCGGCGGCCGGCTGCATGAAAAGCTCGGAGCCCGCGTCGGCGGTGTTCTCGCCGCCTTTGCCGGAACATCCCGCGACGGCGAGGGCCGCGGATATCGCGAAGGCCGTCGCATGGGCCCTGGTGGGCCTGATGGGCACACGCACCGTGCTCTCCCGCCTGTTTTCGGGGACTTTCGCCCTATTCTCTGGGGCAGTCGGAGCCGGTGCGCAAGCCGGGAGGCGGCTGGTGCGTCCGGGGCGCGAGCCGGGAGGGGAGCCGGGCCGGTTCGGGCGCAAGATGGCCTTGTGGAATGGTTCACAGCGGATCAGTACTGGCTCGGCCGCCTCGTCTTCCAGCGGGCTCTCGCCGCGCTCTATCTCGTCGCGTTCCTGGGCGCGGCGCTGCAGTTCCGCGCGCTGATCGGGGAGCGCGGCATGCTGCCGGTGCCACGCTACGTCGAGCGTGTGCCGTGGCGCCGGGCGCCGAGCCTCTTCCAGCTGCACTACTCGGACCGCTTCTTCGCCCTCGTCGCGTGGTCGGGCTGCGCCTGCGCGCTCGCGCTGCTCGCGGGCGCCGACAGTCTCCTGCCTCTGTGGGGCGGCATGCTCCTGTGGGTGGTGCCGTGGGCCCTGTACCTCTCGATCGTGAACGTGGGGCAGACCTGGTACGGCTTCGGCTGGGAGTCCCTGCTCCTGGAAGTGGGCTTCCTCGCCGTCTTCCTCGGCAACGACGAGACGGCGCCGCCGGTGCTCGTCCTCTTCCTGCTGCGCTGGGTCCTGTTCCGTGTCGAGTTCGGGGCCGGGCTGATCAAGATGCGCGGCGACGCCTGCTGGCGCAAGCTCACCTGCCTGTACTTCCACCACGAGACACAGCCGATGCCGGGACCGCTGAGCTGGTTCTTCCACCATCTGCCGAAGCCGGTCCACCGGGTGGAGGTCGCGGCGAACCACTTCACCCAACTCGTCGTGCCCGTCCTGCTGTTCACGCCACAGCCGATCGCGACGGCCGCGGCCTGCCTGATGATCGCCACCCAGCTGTGGCTCGTCCTGTCGGGCAACTTCGCCTGGCTGAACTGGCTGACGATCGTGCTCGCCGTGTCCGTGGTGGACCTGGGCGGTACGGGAGCGCCGTCGACGTCGCCCGCTCCCCCGCTCTGGTACGAGGTGGTCGTGATCGCGGCGACGGCCCTGGTCCTGGGGCTGAGTTACCGGCCCGCGCGCAATCTGTTCTCGCGTGGGCAGATCATGAACTACTCCTTCGACCCGTTCCATCTCGTCAACGCCTACGGTGCGTTCGGCAGCGTCAGCCGCGTCCGCCAGGAAGTGGTCATCGAGGGCACGGCGGACACGACACCCCGTCAGGAGTCGGAGTGGCGGGAGTACGGGTTCAAGGGCAAGCCGGGAGATGTGCGCCGCCGGCCGCGGCAGTTCGCGCCCTACCATCTGCGGCTGGACTGGATGATGTGGTTCGCCGCGCTCTCCCCCGCCTACGCGCGGTCGTGGTTCGGCCCGCTGGTGGAGCGGCTCCTGGACGGCGACCGGGACACGCTGCGACTGCTGCGCCACGTCCCGTTCCCGCCGGAGGCGCCTCCCGCGTACATCCGCGCCCGGCTCTACCGCTACCGCTTCACGACCCGGCGTGAGCTGCGGGAGACGGGCGCCTGCTGGGAGCGGACGTACGTGCGGGAGTTCCTGCCGCCGACGCGGGTGTCCTCGCCCCGGTGAGTCAGAGGCCGTAGACGCGGGTCGCGGTTCCGGCGAAGAGGGCGGCGCGTTCACTGTCGCTCAGCGGGTCGGTCAGCTCACGCGCGGCGTCGACGACTTCGGCATAGGTGGCGGCCAGGGTGCAGACGGGCCAGTCCGAGCCGAACATCAGCCGCTCAGGCCCGAAGGCGTCCAGGACGGTGTCCGCGTACGGGCGCAGATCATCCACCGTCCAGTTCTTCGGGTCGGCTTCGGTCACCAGGCCGGAGAGTTTGCAGACGGTGTTGGGGAGCGCGGCGAGCGAGCGGACCGCGGCGCCCCAGGGTTCGAGGGCGCCGGAGGCGATGGGCGGCTTGCCCAAGTGGTCCAGGACGAAGGTGAGTTCGGGGTGCTCCTGAGCCGCCTTGACGCAGGCCGGGAGCTGGTGGGGCAGCACCACGAGGTCGTAGGCGAGGCCGGCCGCGCCGACCGCGGCCAGGCCCCGGCGCACGTCGGGCCGCAGCAGCCACTGCGGGTCGGCCTCGCCCTGCACCTGGTGCCGGATGCCCACGAGGCGCTGCCCGCCCGGGAGTTCACGCATCGACGCGAGCGTGTCACCGGCATCCGGGCGGGTGAGATCGGTCCACCCCACGACGCCCGCCACCAGGTCGCCGGCCGCCGCCAGGGCGAGGAACTCGGGGGTCTCCCCGGCGACGGTGACCGTCTGGACGAGCACGGTCGCGGCGACCCCCGCGGCGCGAGCCTGAGGCAGGAGGTCGGCGAGGGAGAAGTTCCGGCGGATCGGGGCGAGTGCCTCGCCGGTGATCCATTCCTGGTCACGTGCGGAGAGGTCCCACACGTGGTGGTGGGCGTCGACGATGTGCGGGGTCACGGCAGCTCCCATACGACGGGCAGTCCCGCCTCCGCGCCCACGACCGAGTAGTCGTGGACGACATCGAGCAGCTCGGCCATGCGCGCCTGCCAGGCGATGTTGACCGGCAGCTTGTCCAGTTCGCCGAGCATCCGGGCGTAGTCCTCGCACTCCAGGACGTGGAAGAGGTCGGTGCCGCTGCGCCAGATCGTCCAGGAGGTGGCGCCCGCCGCGCGGATGGCGGCGACCAGCTCGGCGGGCACTTCGCGGTGCGCGGCGTCGTACGCGGCGACGCGGTCGGCGCGGACCTTGGTGTGCAGGGCGATTCTCACGCGGGGGCCTCTCCGGGGACGGGTACGGGTCCGGGCACGTGGGCGGGTACGGGCACGTGGGCGGGCAGCAGACCTTCGGCGCGGGCTTCCTTCCAGAAGTCCTCGGGGACGACGGCCGCGAACTGCTCTGCCGCGTCCCGGACTTCGTACGGCGAGCGTGCGCCGACCAGGACGGTGGTCACCGCCGGGTGGGCCAGGGGGAAGGCCAGGGCGGCGGCGCGCAGCGTGGTGCCGTGCCGCTCGGCCATCGACTTCAGGTGGAGGGCGCGGTCCAGGAGGGCGCGGGGCGCCGTCGTGTAGTCGTAGGTGGCGCCCGGCCCGGGGTCGGCGAGCAGGCCCGAGTTGAAGACGCCGCCGATCACCACCGCTTTGCCGTGCTCGTGCGCGGCCGGGAGCAGCTCGGCCAGGGCGCTCTGGTCCAGGAGCGTGTAGCGGCCCGCGCACAGCACGGCGTCGACATCGGTGTCGCGGACGAAGCGGGTGAGCATCGCCGTCTGGTTCATGCCCGCGCCGATCGCGCCGACGACTCCTTCGGAGCGCAGCCGCTCCAGCGCCGGATACGCCTCGCGGAGGGCCTGTTCCGCGTGGTCGTCCGGGTCGTGGAGGTAGACGACGTCGACGACGTCAAGGCCCAGGCGGGCCAGGCTCGCCTCCAGGGAGCGGCGGATGCCGTCCGCGCTGAAGTCCCAGACACGGCGGTGCGTGGCGGGCACGGCGAAGCCGTGGGCGAGGTCGTCGCCCTTGGAGCTCTCCACCGCTTCGAGGAGTCGGCCCGCCTTCGTCGAGAGCGTGTACGTCTCGCGGGGCCGGGCCCGCAGTGCCTCGCCCAGCCGGCGCTCGGACAGACCGAGACCGTAGTGCGGCGCCGTGTCGAAGTAGCGGATGCCCGCGTCCCATGCGGCGTCGACCGCCCCGGCGGCCTCCTCGTCGGTGATCGGGGCGTAGAGGTTGCCGAGGCCGGCGGCGCCGAAGGACAGCTCGGTCACCTCGACACCGCCGGGTCCGATGACGCGCCTGGCCATGCCGCTCACTGGGCCGCCGGGCGCAGGCGCAGGCCCTGCATGCCGCCGTCGACGGCGAGTGCGGTGCCGGTGGTCGCGCCGGAGAGCGGGCTCGCCAAGTAGGCGATGGAGCCGGCGACTTCGTCCGCGCTCACCAGACGGCCGGTCGGCTGCCGGGCTTCGAGTGCGGCGCGCTCGGCCGCCGGATCGGGCGCGGCGTCCAGGAGGCGGCCGACCCACGGGGTGTCCACGGTGCCGGGATTGACGCAGTTGACGCGTATCCCTTCGCGTACGTGGTCCGCGGCCATGGCGAGCGTCAGGGAGAGCACCGCTCCCTTCGACGCCGAGTACAGGGCGCGCTGCGGGAGGCCCGCGGTGGCGGCGATCGAGCAGGTGTTGACGATCGCCGCGTGGAGGGAGACCCGCAGGTGCGGCAGGGCGGCGCGGGTGGTGCGCACGATCCCGAGGACGTTCACGTCGAGCACCTTGCGCCATTGGTCGTCGTCGTTGTCCTCGACGGTGCCCTGCGCGCCGATCCCCGCATTGTTGATCAGTACGTCGAGTCCGCCGAGGCCGGCCACGGCGGCGGCGACGGCTTCGCGGACCGATGCGTCGTCCGAGACGTCGGCGCGGTGGCCGGTGAGGGGCTTCTCCACGGAGCCGGGCTCCAGGTCGAGAACGGCGACCTGGGCGCCGCGCGCGGCGAGCAGCTCGGCGGTGGCCCGCCCGATGCCGGAGGCTCCCCCGGTGACCAGGGCCTTCAGGCCCTCGAAGTCCTGGGATGTGGTCACGCGGCTGCTCCTTTGCCCTGAGCGAGGTCGGCGGCCCAGAAGGCGCCGTCCGGATAGGTGAATTCGGCGAGTGACTCGGCCCGCATGGAGGCCGAGAACCCCGGCGCAGTGGGAGCCATGTAGTGGCCCTCGCGCAGCACGACCGGGTCGATGAAGTGGTCGTGGAGATGGTCGACGTACTCGATGACGCGGTTCTCGGTGGTGCCGGACACTGCCACGTAGTCGAACATCGACAGGTGCTGGACGAGTTCGCACAGGCCGACGCCGCCGGCGTGCGGGCAGACGGGGACGCCGAACTTGGCGGCGAGCAGCAGGATCGCGAGGTTCTCGTTGACGCCGCCGACGCGGGCGGCGTCGATCTGGAGTACGTCGATGGCGCCCGCCTGGAGGAGCTGCTTGAAGACGATGCGGTTCTGCACGTGCTCGCCGGTGGCGACCTTGACCGGGGTGACCGCCTTGCGGATCGCCGCGTGGCCCAGGACGTCGTCGGGGCTTGTGGGCTCCTCCACCCAGTACGGGTCGAACTCCGCCAGGGCGCGCGTCCATTCGACGGCCTCGCCGACGTTCCAGCGCTGGTTGGCGTCGATCGCCAGCCGGATGCCGGGCCCGATCGCCTCGCGGGCGGTACGGCAGCGGCGTACGTCGTCCGCCAGGTCCGCGCCGACCTTCAGCTTGATCTGGGTGAAGCCGTCCGCCACGGCCTGGCGGGCGAGACGGGTCAGCTTCTCATCGCTGTAGCCGAGCCAGCCCGGTGACGTGGTGTAGCCGGGGTAGCCGCGCCTGCGCAGCAGGGCTTCGCGTTCGACGGCTCCGTGTCTGCCCAACTGGAGTATGTGCAGCGCGTCTTGGGGAGTGAGGGCGTCGGCGATGTAGCGGAAGTCGATCTGGGATACCAGCCACTGCGGCTCGGCGTCCGCGAGGAACCGCCACAGCGGCTTGCGCGCGCGCTTGGCCGCCAGATCCCACAGCGCGTTGACGACGGCGCCGATGGCCATGTGCATCACGCCCTTCTCGGGCCCGAGCCAGCGCAACTGACTGTCCCCGATCAGGTCTCGGTTCAACGTCCCCGGATCGGCGCAGAGTTCCTCGACGGACCGGCCGAGCACGTGGTGGCGCAGCGACTCGATCGCGGCGACCTGCACGTCGTTGCCGCGCCCGATGGTGAAGGTGAAGCCGTGCCCCTCCAGAGGGTCGTCCGCGTCGGTGCGCAGGACCACATACGCGGCGGAGTAGTCGGGGTCCGGGTTCATCGCGTCGGATCCGTCCAGCTCCCGCGAGGTCGGGAACCGTACGTCATAGGTGTCAACCGCGGTGATGCGGGCGGAAGTCGGGGACACAGGAGGCCTTTCCGGAAAGGGGCAAGGAGACGGGGAACCCGGAGCGGGGTCAGTCCTGTGCGCGGCCGGTGGTGACGCGCGCGATCATCAGGGCGACCAGGATGATTCCGCCGTAGATGGCCTGGATCCAGAAGGACGGCACCTGGGCGAGGGTGAGCAGGTTCTGTACGACGCCGAGCAGCAGGACGCCGGTGAGGGCGCCGAACATGGTGCCCTTGCCGCCGTCGAGGCTGATGCCACCGATGACCGCGGCGGCGAACACGGTGAAGATCATGTTCTGGCCCTGATTGGCGTTGATCGCGCCGACGTAACCGGTCTGCATCAGTCCGCCGACGGCGGCGAGGCACCCGGCGACGATGAACACGCCGAGCATCACGCGCTCGACGCGGATGCCGGCGGCGCGTGCCGCGTCGGCGTTGCCGCCGATCGCGTACAGGGCACGCCCCACGCGGTGGTACTTGAGCACGAAGCCCGCGACGCCGAAGGAGACGGCGGCCAGCCACACCGAGAGCGGGATGGTCAGGAACGTCGTGGTGGCGAGGGTGTAGAAGGCGTCGGGCATGCCGAAGAGCGTCTTGCCCTCGGTCGCGCCGACGAGCAGTCCGCGCAGCACGATCAGCATGGCGAGCGTGACGATGAACGCGTTGAGTTTGAGCTTCACCACGAGGATGCCGTTGAAGGCGCCGATGGCTCCGCCGACGAGCAGGATCGCGAGGAGCCCGGCAGCCACGGGCATGTCCGTGCCGAACCCGGCCTGGGCGGCGGGCAGGACGAGGAGCGCACCGACGGCCGGCGCGATGCCGACGACCGACTCCAGGGACAGGTCGAACTTGCCCGTGATCAGAACGAGGGACTCGGCGAGGACGACCATCGCGAGGGCGGCAGAGGCGCCGAGGATCGAGATGAGGTTTCGCTCCGTCAGGAAGGAGTCATTGAGCAGGGCTCCCAGGACCATGAGGAGCAACAGCGCTGGAACCAGGGCGAGTTCGCGTGCGCGGCGGAGGAGGATGCTCTTCGCCGCGCGGCTTTCGGCGGTGCTTTTCCTTGCGGGGGCAGCCTGTGCGGCCGGGGCCTTGGTGTCAGCCACTGTGGTCTCCTTGTTCTTCGGCCGCGGGCCAGTGGGGGCCTGTCGCGCTCACACGGCGGAGCCGCATATGTGACAGTCCCGCGCCCCTTTCGGGGCCAACCCCCTCTATGGATGCGATCAGGGCGTGGTCGGCGAAGCCCGCCTCGTGTTCCGCGACGACCCGGCCGTGGAAGAGGACCAGGACGCGGTCGCAGCGCCGCAGGTCGTCCAGCTCGTCGGAGACGACGAGGACGGCGGTGCCGTCCTCGCGTGCGTTGTCCATCCGGGCGAGCAGTGACTCCTTGGACTTCACGTCCACGCCCGCGGTGGGGTTGATGAGGACGAGCAGCCGCGGGTCGGATGCGAGGGCGCGCGCCATGACGACCTTCTGGGCGTTGCCGCCCGAGAGGTCCGACACGGGCTGGTCGGGCCCCTCGGCGTGGATGTCGAGGCGGTCGATCAGCTCCTCGGCGAACCCGCGCTTGCGCTCGGCACGGACGAAGCCGTACTTCCCGAGCCGGTCGAGCACGGTCATCGTGGCGTTGTCGCCGATAGTCATCCCGAAGACCAGTCCCTGATCGTGCCGGTCGCGCGGGACGCAGCCGACACCGGCCCGCAGCGTGGCGGCGACGTCCCCGAACGGCAGCTGCCTGCCCTCCAGTTGGGCGCTGCCACCGGTCGGCATGTGCAGTCCCGCGATGGTCTCCGCCAGGTTGATCTTGCCGCTGCCGCTGGATCCGGCGAGGCCGACGACCTCGCCCTTGCGGACGGTCAGGTCGATGTCCGCGTACGACTCGCTGGTGAGGCCCCTGACGTCGAGCATCACGGGGGCGTCGGCGGGGACCTCGGTCCGGGCGACGGACTCCTCCGCGGCCTCCTTCTCCCGCAGGGCCTCGCCCGCCATCGCCTCGACCAGGGCGGCCCGCGGCAGGTCGGCCACGGGCGCGGTGGTGATCCAGCGGGCGTCGCGCAGGACCGTGACGGTCTGGCACACCTCGTACACCTCCTGGAGGTGGTGCGAGATGAAGAGGAAGGTGACGCCGGACTCCTGGAGCGCCCGCATGCGCGTGAAGAGCCGCTCGATCTCACGGTTGTCGAGCTGCGCGGTGGGCTCGTCCAGGACGATGAAGCGCGCCCCGAAGCTGAGCGCCCGCGCGATCTCGACCATCTGCCGGTCCTCGACCTTGAGGTCGGCGGTCCGCGCGTCCGGGTCGACCCGTACGTCCCAGGTGTCGAGCACCTCGGCCGCCTGGGCCCGCAGCCTGCGCCAGCTGATGAAGCCGCCGCGTCCTTCGGGCTGCCGGTTGATGAAGAGGTTCTCGGCAACGGTCAGGTCGGGCACGACCGTTGGCTTCTGATAGACGCAGGCCACCTTGCGGCGCCAGGCGTCGCGGTCGGTGAGCGGTGGCGCGGGCTCGCCGTCGAAGAGGACGGTGCCCGCGTCCGGGGCCTGGAGTCCGGTGAGGATGGTGACGAGGGTGGACTTGCCCGCGCCGTTGCGGCCGACGAGGGCGTGGGACTCACCGGGCAGGACGGTCAGTTGTCCGTCCTGCAGCGCGACGGTGGGTCCGTACCGCTTGACTATGCCGGTCGCTTCGACGAGCGGCGTCGGACCGGCAGCATGGGGCTTGGTCATCGGCGTACTCATTTGACCGTGTTGCCCCACAGCTTGGAGTCGTCCACGTTCTGCTTGGTGACCAACGGTGCGGGCAGCTGGTCCTCGAGGATGCCGCTGGGCAGCTTCACGATGGTCGAGTCGTGGTCGGTCGGGCCCGGCTTGAACTTCTTCCCGTTCATCGCGGCCTTGATGTAGTACATCCCGTACTTGGCGTACGCGTCGGCGGGCTGCGAGACGGTGGCGTCGATCTGGCCCTTGCGGATGGCGTCGAACTCCTGCGGGATGCCGTCGTTCGAGATGACGGTGATGTGCCCCTTCTCGCCCGCCTTCTTCAGCATCCCCTTGGACTTCAGGGTCTGCAGGGTGGGCGCGAGATAGACGCCGCCCGCCTGCATGTAGATGCCCTTGATGTCGGGGTTGGAGTTGAGCAGCGTGTCCAGCTTCGACGCGGCCGTGTCGGACTCCCACTTGGCGGGGATCTCCAGAACCTTGAGCTTGGGGTACTTCTTCTTCACACAGGTGCGGAACGCCTCGGAGCGCTCACGGCCGTTGACGGAGGCGAGATCTCCCATGATCTGGACGACCTTGCCGGTTTTCACCTGCCCGCCGAGGTAGTCACAGGCCTTCTCGCCGTACGCGACGTTGTCGGCCCGCACCACCATCGCGACCTTGCCCTGCTCGGGGGCGACGTCGACGGCGACCACGGGGACGCCCTTGCGTTCGGCCTGGTCCAGCCCTGCGGAGATGGCGGCGCTGTCGAGCGGTGCGACGACGAGCCCCTTCACCCCCTGATTGAGCTGGTTGTTGATGTCGGTGATCTGCTGCGAGGGGTCGCTGTTGGAGTTGACGGTCTTCATCGCGTCGACGTCCTCGGACTTCGCCATCTTCGGCACGTAGTCGTTGTACGACTGCCAGAACGGCGAGGTCAGCAGGGGCAGGATCACGCCGACCTTGCCCTCGCCGCCGCCTTCGCCGCCCGCGGGCGCCGCGCTGTCCTTCGTACTGCCGCATGCCGTGAGCACGAGGGACGCGCAGGCCGTCGCGGCGGCGATCCGCGCCGTCCGCGAAATCCCCGCCCTGCTGGACCTGTTGCGCACTGTTCTGCCGGCCATCTGACGGCTCCTCATCGAGCGTGGATCGGGAGTCCTAGCGACTGATGGGCGAATATTTATCAGACCACTTGGCGCTCACAACACCCCTCGACGCCAAGTTTTCCCACTTTCAGGCCGTAGTGGTCCGACCACATCTCTGGTTAGACTGCGGCGCACTCGGCCAGTGGAGGAGCGTTACGTGGACCAGACCGCCCCGCAGAAGGGCACCGTGACCGGTCGGGCCATCGAGCAGATCAAGGCGATGATCGGCGAGGGCCGCCTCGAACCGGGCCAACGGCTGCCCACGGAACGGGATTTGGCCACCCAGCTGGGTATCTCGCGCAGCTCCATGCGGGAGGCGATCCGCGCCCTCACGGTGATGGGGGTCCTGGAGGCCCGGCACGGCTCGGGCATCTACGTCACACAGCTGGAGGCCGGAGATCTCCTGGAGACCTTCGGCGTCGTGGCGGACCTGTCCCGCGGACCACGGCTCGTGGAGCTTCTGGAGGTACGCCGGGTCCTCGAGTCCACGGCGACGGCGCTGGCGGCGGCGCGCATCTCGGCGGATCAACTGGCGGATGTGGAAAAGCACTTGGAGGCGATGAACGCCACGGAGGACCCGGAGGAGATCCTCTCCCACGACCTGGCGTTCCATCGCGCGATCGCCTTCGCGGCGGGCAACGACACGATGGCGGCGATCCTGGAGGGCCTGTCGTCGCGGACGTTCCGCGCACGGGTGTGGCGCGGCTACCAGGAAGAGGGCGCCTTCGAACGCACCCGCCGGGAGCACGCGCGCATCCACCGCGCCCTGGTGGCCCGGGACCCGGAGGCGGCGAGAGCCGCGGCGGCGGCGCACGTGGGAGAGGTGGAGGAGTGGCTGCGGACACAGCTGGACGGCTAGGTCCTGTTCGACGTACGGCCGGAACTGTCCGGCGTACGGCGTGATCTGATCAGCGGTGGGACCGAGGGGCGGGCCGGCCGCGGGTGGCGTGGATGGAACCGAGCAGATCGAGGGACTGGGCGCTGGGGCTGCCTGGTTCGGCGTGGTAGATGACGAGCTGCTGGCCGGGGGCGTCGCGTACGTCGAAAGCCTGGTAGGTGAGGGTGAGGGGGCCGACGTCCGGGTGGAGGAGGTGTTTGGCGTCCTGGGTCTTGCCACGCACGGTGTGGGCGTTCCAGAGACGGTTGAAGTCCGCGTTGTCCTCGGTGAGGGTGCGGACGAGTTCGCGCAGCCGTGGGTTGTCCGAATCGAATCCGGTTGCCTCGCGGAGGTTGGCGACAGTGGCCTGTGCTGCCCGGTCCCAGTCCCTGTAGAAGTTGCGGCCCGCGGGGTCGAGGAAGGTCATGCGGGCCAAGTTGTCCGCCGGATCGAACGGGGCGTAGAGGGCATCGGCCTGGGCGTTGGCGGCGAGGAGGTCCAGGGTCCGGTTCATCACGAACGCTGGAGTGTTCGGGTAGCCGTCCATCAGCTGTCGTAGCGCTGGGCTCACCCGCTCGGTGGCATGGGCGGAAGGCCGGTCGTTCGGCGTGGCCCCGGCCAGCCGGTACACGTGCACGCGGGCGTCCGTGTCGAGGTGCAGTGCGCGGCTGAGTGCGTCGACCACCTGGGGTGAGGGATTGCGCTCGCGGCCTTGTTCCAGGCGGGTGTAGTAGTCGGCGTTGACCCCGGCCAGGACGGCGACCTCCTCGCGGCGCAGTCCGGCGACTCTGCGGGGCCCGTGACTCGCCATGCCGACGGCCTCCGGCCGCAGGTCGGCGCGGCGTGCGCGCAGGAAGTCTCCCAGGTGGTTGTCGTCCATGTGTTCAGGCTAGGCGAGGGCTCGGTGTGCAGCCTGGGTGTGTCATGCCCAGGCAGCACGCGTCCTGGTTGATGGCCCCTGACCTGCCCAGACTCGGTGGAGCGGGAAGGACCACAGTGGTCACGTCCGGCAGGAGCTGCTGCCGGACGGCCGGTACGCCGAAGCCCGCGGTGAGCAGGCCGGCACGTACACCGGCCGGTACACGGTGACCGGCAACCACCGTCGACACCAACGAGAGGCAAGGACCAACCCATGACAGGACAACGACTTGACGGCAAGGTCGCACTGATAACGGGCGCGACCGGCGGCCTCGGCGCAGCGACCGCCGAGCTCTTCGCCGGCGAAGGCGCCCGGCTGGTGATCACCGATGTCGCCGAAGACCCCCTGCGGGAGCTGTCCCACCGGATCGAGGCACGCGGCGCCGAGGTCGTCGCTGCCCGCCTCGATGTCTCCTCCGCGCGGGAGTGGGACGAAGTGATCACCGTCGTACGCGACCGGTTCGGAACGCTGGACGTGCTCGTGAACCTCGCCGGCATTGTGGACTGGCCAGGTATCGAGGACACGCGGGAAGAGGCGTGGGACCGCGTCATTGACGTGAACCAGAAGGGCACATGGCTCGGCATGAAGGCGGCGATGCCGCTCCTGCGTGCGAGCGGCAACGCGTCGGTGGTCAATACGTCGTCAGTACTCGGCCTGGTGGGGAGCGGTGTGGCTGCGGCCTACCAGGCGTCCAAGGGGGCCGTGCGCCTGTTGAGCAAGACCGCCGCGGTCGAGTACGCCCGGCAGGGAGTACGGATCAACTCGGTGCATCCTGGGGTGATCGCCACGCCGATGATCCAGGACCTCCTGGACGACCAAGGTGACCAGCAGCCGGACATCCGACGCACCCCGATGCGCCGAGCCGGCCGCGCCGACGAGGTCGCCCCCGCGATCCTCTTCCTGGCCTGCGACGACTCCTCGTTCGTCACCGGCGCGGAGCTGGTGGTCGACGGCGGGCTCACCGCGCACTGAACGACACTCACCTTCACCTGCTCCAGGGACCGCACCATGACACCTGCACCCGCAACCGCATCCGCATCCGCCGCACCGTCCGAATCCACCGAGTTCGCTGGGAAGATCGCCCTCGTCACCGGAGCCGCACGAGGGGTGGGCCGGGAAACCGTGGCGCTCCTCCACGCCCGCGGCGCCCGGGTCGTCGCCCTCGACCTCCGTCCCGACGTCAAGAACCTGGCGGAGGACTTTCCGGGCGTCGTCGCTATCGGCGGCGACATCACCCAGGAGGAGACCCCCCACCGCGCCGTGGCAACGGCCCTGGACGCCTTCGGCGGACTGGACATCCTCGTGAACAATGCCGGGCGCACCCAGAACAAGCCCGTCACCGAAACCACGGCCGAGGACTGGGACACCGTGATGGCGGTCAACGCCCGCGGCTCCTTCTTCTGCGCCCGCGAGGCGTTCCGGGCCATGAAGAGCCGCGGCGGCGGCGCCATCGTCAGCACCGGCTCGTACGCCTCCACCGTCGCCCTGCCCGAAGGCGCCGCCTACAGTGCGTCGAAGGGCGCTCTGGCCCAACTGACCAAGGTGCTCGCCGTCGAGGGCGGCCCGCTGGGCATCCGTGCCAACCTCGTGGCCGCGGGCGTCATCGAGACGGACTTCCTCGACACGATCCGCCCCGACAGCCGCGCCTACCTGGCGTCCTTCGCCGCCGCGCAGCCACTGGGACGTGTGGCGCAGCCCGAGGAGATCGCCGAGGTCCTGTGCTTCCTCGTCTCGCCCCGCTCCAGTTTCGTCACGGGAGCCGTGGTCGCCGCTGACGGCGGTTTCACCGCGATCTAGCGACACATCAGACAGCACATATATGGCCGTGTACGGCCAGGGCTGTCCGGCGGGGCGGGCCGTGAACTGTTGACCTTGACACAGTGACAAGGCCTTCACTGGTGGCCGAGGAGGTGGTCTCCATGACGATCACGAGGCAGGACACGGATGCGACACGAGGACTCCAAGGGCTGGAGGACGACCGGTCGTCCGTGCGACTGCGGGCAGCCCTCGCCGTCGGCACGGCGCCCGACCCGCGCTTCGTCGACAAGCTCGTCGAGCGCTGCGCCATCGAGCCCGAGTTCTTCGTCCGCGACATGCTGACCTGGGCACTCACCCGCCACCCGGTCTCCATGACGCTCCCCGCGCTGCGTCGCGAAGTCCGTTCGCCCCGTGCGCAGGCTCGGAGCCAGGCGCTGCACACGCTGTCCAAGATCGGGGACCGGCAGGCGTGGCCGGCCATCACGCGGAAGCTCTTGTCCGACGCCGACGACGAGGTGGCGCGGAGCGCCTGGCGGGCCGCGGTGGTGCTCGTGCCGGAAGGCGAGGAGGCCGCGCTGGCCGTGGTTCTTGCGACGCAGCTCGGGCGCGGCGGGCGCGAGACTCAGCTGAGTCTCAGCCGAGCGCTGGTCGCGCTGGGGGACGCGATCGTGCCCGCTCTGCGTGCCGCGACGACGGCCCCCGGCCCGAGCATGCGTGCGCACGCGATGGCCACAGAGCGGCTGTTGCGCGACCCGGACGCCGGATTCGAGTTCGCGATCGAGGAGGCGAAGCGCGTCGTGGCCCTCGGCGGGTCCGGCCGGGAGGGACGATGAGGCGTGTTGATCGGTGAGGTGGCGCGACGGTCCGGGGTCAGTGCCCGCATGCTCCGGCATTACGAGTCGCTCGGTCTGGTGCGGCCTTCGGGCCGTACCGGCTCCGGTTATCGGGAGTATGCCGGGGAGGACATCCGGCGGATCTTCCATGTCGAGAGCCTGCGGTCGCTGGGTCTTTCGCTGCGTGAGATCGGGCGCGCGCTCGACGATCCCGGCTTCACGCCTGGTGCGCTCGTCGGCGACCTCGTCCGTCAGACGCGTGAACGCATCGCGGCCGAAACCGAGTTGCTCACGCGGCTGCGCCGGATCGATGCCGCGGACCCCACCGGTTGGGAGGACGTCCTCCAGGTCGTCGCGCTCCTCCAGGCCCTGGGATCGAAGAGCGCCGACGCACGCCAGCGCGCGGCCCTCTCCTCGGTCGATGAGGTTCCGGTACCGGTGGAGGCTCTGGTCGAGGCGGCCCTGAGCGAGACGGAGCCGAATGTCGCCGGGGCCCTTCGCTGGGCGCTGGCCCGATCCGGCGACGGCGGCCTGGCCCTCCTGGCGGAGGGCCTTGGCTCACCGGTGGCCGCGGTGCGGGAACGCGCCGTGCAGGCCCTCGCCGAGCTGCCCGGTGACGAGGCCACCGCACGGCTGCGGGATGCCCTCGCGAACCCCGATGTGGTGGTCCGGGCGTATGCGGCTCTGGCACTCGGGTCCCGGGGAACGGCCAAGGCGATCCCGACGCTCGTCGACATGATCGTGGAGGGAAGGAACGACACCGACGCGGCCGATGCGCTGAGCGTACTGGCGAGCGACACCGCGACGGCGGATCAGATCGCGACCATGCTCATCGACCGCCTCGCCCACGACACCACTGAAGCGCCCGCACGCGGACGACTGACCCAGGCGCTGGCGGGCGTCCCCGGGCCGACGGCGTCAACCGCCCTCGTGAAGCTCTCGCAGGACGTGGACCGCGCCGTCGCGCTGACAGCGACGTACCTGCTTCGGCTGCGGGACGAACGGTGACGGACGCACAGTGGCGGACGGAGCGTGACGGACGCAGAGTGACGGTAGGGCGGACGCGGCACGCTGTCAGCCTGATCGTCGGCAGTCTCAAGGACGCGTCATGTGACACCTGGTCAGGTGGGCCGTCCCCTCTCACCTCCAACCCGACCAAACCAGGCGTCACTTCACTTCATCACTGCACTCCACCAAGAGGTACGGCATCCGCTCAGCAGCAGAGCACCGTCACCCCCGTGTCAGCCGCAGCGTCACCAGCTCGAACGGACGCAGCGTCAGGGCGACTTCGTTGCCCGAGCGCTCCGGAGCCGCGGCATCCGCGAGGGGCCGCTCCAGCAGGTCCGTCACCTCGACGGAGCCGACCGGGAAGCCCGCGGCCAGCGTCGCCTTCGCGCGTCCGCCTCGCGCCTCGTGGAAGCGGACGACCACGTCACCGCTACCGTCGTCGGCGAGCTTGACCGCCGTGACGACGACGGCGTCGTTGTCGACCGTCACCAGCGGGGCCACCTCGGCGCCGCCCGCGATCCGCCGCTCGGGCAGGTTGATCCGGTAGCCCTCCCGCACCGCGTCGCCGATCCCGGCACCCGGGACCAGCGCGTGCCGGAAGCGGTGGACACCCTGGTCCGTCTCGGGGTCGGGGAAGCGCGGGGCGCGCAGGAGCGAGGCGCGGACCGTGGTGGTCGTGCCGGCGTCGGAGGAACGCACCGTGCGCGTCACGTCATGGCCGTACGTCGAGTCGGTGACCAGGGCGACACCCCAGCCCGGCTCCTCCACATGCACGAAGCGGTGGTTGCACGCCTCGAACTTGGCGGCCTCCCAGCTCGTGTTGGTGTGCGTGGCCCGGTAGAAGTGGCCGAACTGCGTCTCCGAGGCGTACCGCTCCGCGTGGATGTCCAGCGGGAACGCCAGCTTCAGGAACTTCTCCGTCTCGTGCCAGTCGACCTCCGTGTCGATGTCCAGGCTCATCGAGCCGGGGGCGAGGGACAGCACCTGGGTGAGCCGCGAACCGCCGAAGGTCCGTACGACACGGACCGACGCGCCGTCCTCCGCGGGTTCGACCGCTTCCGCCTCCGTGAGGTCCGTGACCGTGTTCCGGTAGAACTCGTCGACGTCCCACGCGTCCCACATGTTCGGGAAGTCGGCGTGGATCTGCGGCAGGTTCGCCGCCTGGCCGGGTGCGACGGCCTCCCGGTCGGCCTTGATGTCGTACGCCGACACGATCAGTCCGCGCGCGTCGATCTCGACCCGCAGCAGGCCGTTGTCCAGGACGTAGCCACCGTCCGCGCGGGAGGCGATCGCCGCCTGGCCGTCGATGGCGGCAGGGCGTGCGCCGCCCGCTGGGACTCCGTCCCGGGTGTGCGGGGTGGAGTTGAAGACGAGGACGCCCGCGCCGCCGCCCTCCCCTGCCAGCGCCCGCTGGGCCGCGTCGATGATGCCGTTCAGCTCCTCGGCGACCTTCGCGTACGTCGCGCGCGCCTCCCTGTGCACCCAGGCGATGGACGAGCCGGGCAGGATGTCGTGGAACTGGTGGAGCAGCACCGTCTTCCAGATGCGGTCCAACTCCTCGTAGGGATACGTGAATTCTGGCGACCTGACGGCAGCCGTCGCCGCCCACAGCTCCGCCTCCCTCAGCAGGTGCTCGCTGCGGCGGTTGCCCTGCTTGGTGCCCGCCTGGCTGGTGAGCGTGGCGCGGTGGAGTTCCAGGTACAACTCGCCCACCCAGACAGGGGCGTTGGGATACTCGGCCTCGGCCTTCTCGAAGAACGCGGCGGGGGTCTCCCACTCGACGGTCGCCGAGCCCTCCAGGTTCCGGAGCCGTCCCGCCTTCGCGATCATCTCGCGGGTGGTGCCGCCGCCACCGTCGCCCCAGCCCGTCGGCGCGAGGGAGTGCCTGGCGACTCCCTTGTCCTTGAAGTTCTTCGCCGCGTGGGCGATCTCGCTGCCCTTCATCGAGCAGTTGTAGGTGTCGACGGGCGGGAAGTGCGTGAAGATGCGAGTGCCGTCGATGCCTTCCCAGTTGAAGGTGTGGTGCGGGAAGCGGTTGGTCTGCGACCAGGAGATCTTCTGGGTGAGCAGCCACTTGGAGCCCGCCGCCTTGATGATCTGCGGCAGTCCGGCGGCGAAGCCGAAGGTGTCGGGCAGCCACGCCTCGTCGTTCTCGATGCCGAACTCGTCGAGGAAGAACCGCTTGCCGTGCACGAACTGACGGGCCATCGCCTCCGAACCCGGCATGTTCGTGTCCGACTCGACCCACATGCCGCCCGCGGGCACGAAGCGTCCGTCGGCGACCGCCTTCTTGACCTTCGCCCACACCTCGGGCCGGTGCTCCTTGACCCACGCCCACTGCTGCGCCTGCGACATGGCGAAGACGAAGTCCGGCTCGTCCTCGATGAGCGCGGTCATGTTCGACGTCGTACGCGCGACCTTGCGCACCGTCTCGCGCAGCGGCCACAGCCACGCGGAGTCGATGTGCGCGTGGCCGACGGCGCTGATGCGGTGGGCCGAGGGCTCGGCGGGGGTGGCGAGGACAGCCTCGAGCTCGGCGCGGGCCGCGGGTGCGCTGGCGTTGACGTCCTGGAGGTCGACGGCGTCCAGGGCGCGGCCGATGGCACGGACGAGGGCGTAGCGCCGACCGGAGTCCTCGGGGAGCTCGTGCATGAGCTCCCCGAGCACTTCAAGGTCGATGACGAGCTGCCACACGGTCTCGTCGAAGACCGCGAGGTCCATGCGGGCGAGCTTGTACTGGGGCTCGCTGCCGGCCGTCTCCTTGTCGCCGAGCTGGGTGGGCAGGAAGGGGTGGTAGTCGAGGATGACGGGGTTGGAGGCTGCCTCGATGTGCAGGTGGACGTCTTCGCCGCCGGTCGCCGACGTGGCGATCCGCACCCACTGGTTACGGGGGTTGAGGCCCTTCACCGGGGTGCCGTCGGGGCGGTAGACCAGGCCCTCGCACTGGAAGCCGGGCATGTTCTCGTCGAAGCCGAGGTCGAGGATGGCCTCGACGGTCTTCCCCGCCCACTCCGTGGGCACGGTGCCGTTCACCTGAAACCAGCTGGTGGCCCAGGGGGCGCCCCAGGGGGCGCCGACCGCCGTCGGCTCGGGGTGCGCCGCGAGCCCCTCCTCGACGGGCACGGGTTCGCCGGGGGCGTTCCACACCGCGACGTCCAGGGGGACGGACTCGGGGTGGACGGCGGGCCTGATGCGCTCGTCGAGGACGCGCTTGAGCCGGGCTTCTATGAGGGTGCGGTCGTCGTGCATGTTCTCTCCGAGGGTTGATCGGGGTGGGCTGTACGGAGGCTTTGCGTACCGTCAATCGCCGGCTCCGCCGAGTTCGTCCTCAAACGCCGGACAGGCTGAGACGCCCGCCGGTACGGGGAAATCTTTCAGCCGTCCGGCTTTGAGGACCGGGGGGTCTGGGGCCGGAGCCCCCTGCGCGGCGGAGCCACCAATAGACACAGCCGGGAAGGGGCGGGGTCGGGGGCAGGTCTCGGGCCTAGCCGACCTCCCCCGGCCGCACGACTTCCGTGATGCCCCGCGCAGCCAAGTGCGCCGAGTCCCCCGCCCGGCTCGCCAGGACCGTCGTAGGCCGGACCCCGTCCGCGACAAGACCCATGAAGGCGTCGAACACCGCACCCCCGGGTGCACACGCGGACCGCCGCGAGGTGGCGTCGTCCACGACCACCGCAGTCGTCCGAACGGCAGGCGCGTACTCCCGCCCCCGCCACTCCTTCGCGAGCCGAGCCAGCACCTCGCCCCCCGGCTTGACCTGACCCCCGTTCGTCAACAGGCCCAGGCTGTACTCGAGTTCAGGGAAGTCCGCCAGCGAACGCGACACATCGTGCGAGCACCACCACGTCACGCCCCACACATCCGCACAGTCCAGCGCCGCCTCCACCGTCGCCTCGGTGAAGGACGCCGCGTGCTCGGCGGGGATGAGGGGAGCGGGTGCGCCCACCTCCTGGAGCCACACCGGACGGTGGGGATCGTCCGCCCACGCCTTGGACAGTTCGATCATGTACGCCGCGTGCCGCGCGGTGGCGAGTCCCTCCCGCCCGTGTCGCTGTGCCGTGCCGTTGAACACCCAGGAGTGCACGGCGGTCGCGCCGCCGAGCCGCGCCGCCTGGGCCGGAGTGAAGGGCTGGTCGTCCTGGTACCAGGCGGCGTCGTACTCGGCATGAAGGTGCAGCTTCCCCGGAGCGCCCTCCTCGCACGCGGCGAGGACACGTCGCAGCCACTCCCCCGCCTGGTCCTGCGTGATGCGGTCCGGATCGGGGTGCGGGCCCGCCGAGAACTGGTTGACCTCGTTGCCGATGGTCATGCCGATGAAGTTCGGCCGGTCGGCGAGCGCGGCGGCGAGCGTACGCAGGTACGTGACCTCCCCCTCCACCACATCGGGGTCGGTGAAGATGTTCCGCCGGTGCCACGTCTGCGTCCACGCGGGCAGGAAGTCGAAGCTCGACAGGTGCCCCTGCAGTCCGTCGACGTTGACGTCGAGCCCGCGCTCGGCCGCGGCGTCCGCGAGGGCGACGAGCTGCTCCACGGCGCGCGGCCTGATCAGGCCGCGGTTGGGCTGGAAGTACGGCCAGATCGGGAAGACCCGGATGTGGTCGAGGCCGAGTCCGGCGATCGCGTCGAGGTCGGCACGCACGGCGTCGATGTCGAAGTCGAGCCAGTGGTGGAACCACCCCTGGCTGGGGGTGTAGTTCGCTCCGAAGCGCGGCGCGTCGGAAGACACACGAGGCACATGAGTCATACGGGGCATGCGAGTCCTGGTTCTCGGAAGTGTGGGGGTGTACTGGTCACGGCGACGGGCAGGGCGATGCGGGCTTCAGCCCTTGACCGCTCCCTCGCCCACCCCGCGGAAGAAGTACCGCTGGAGACAGGCGAACAGCACGATCAGCGGAAGCACCGCGATGACCGTGCCCGCGGCGACGAGGCGTTCGTCGTTGGCGAAGGTGCCGTGCAGATAGTTCAGGCCGATGGTCAGGGTGAACCGGTCCGGATCGCTCAGCACGATCAGCGGCCACAGGAAGTCGTCCCAGGCGCCCATGAAGGCGAAGATCGCCACCACGGCGAGCGTGCCCTTGACCGCGGGCAGGGCGATCCGCAGGAACCGCTGCCAGACGTTCGCGCCGTCGACGTACGCGGCTTCCTCGATCTCGTACGGCAGGTTCAGGAAGGCGTTGCGCATCAGCAGGACGTTGAGCGCGGAGACGCAGCCGGGCAGCAGCACCCCGATGAGGGTGTTGTTCAGGCCCAGCTCCCGCATCGTCGTGAACTGGGCGATGATGATGCCCTCCACGGGCACCAGCATGGCGAGGATGAAGACGAGCGTGGCCGCCCTGCGTCCCCGGTAGCGCAGGCGCGCGAGGGCGTAGCCGGCGAGGGTGGCACCCACGCAGTTGGTCACGACGTTGGCGACGGCCACCTTCAGGGAGTTGAAGGCGTAGTCCCAGACGGGAATGGTGTCGGCGACCCGTTCGTAGTTGTGGAAGGTCGGGCTGCTCGGCAGGAACTCGGGCGGGGAGCTGAAGATGTTCTCGTGCGGCCCCTTCAGGGATGTGGACAGCTGCCAGAGGATGGGTCCGATCATCAACGCCAGTACGGCGAGCAGGAGCACGTAGCGCAGGACGATCTCCCACACGGGCATCCGGCGGCCGTTCTCGTCGGTGATCCGGCCCCGCCCGCGGGAGCCCTCCTTTTGCGCCTGCCCCTCCGTCTTCCCTGCCGCCGCTCGGCCGGTCTTGCGCGTGTCGGTCGCGATGCTCACGGGTCAGTCCTCCTTCCGGTCCGCGCGCAGCACGAGCAGCATCAGCGCGACGGTGACGACGAAGACGACGACCGAGATGGCCGACGCGTACCCGACGCGGCCGGTGAGGCCGGTGCCGACGCGCTGCACCAGCATCACGAGCGTGGTGTCCTCGCCCGCCGGGCCGCCGTTGGGCCCGGCCATCAGATAGACCTCGGAGAACACCTTGAAGGCGGCGACCGAGGACAGCGCGGCGACCAGGACCATCGTGGAACGCACGGCGGGCACGGTGACGGTGAAGAAGCGGCGCACCGCGCCCGCGCCGTCCACCGAGGCGGCCTCGTGCAGCTCGCGCGGCACATTGGCGAGGGCCGCCAGATAAATGATCATGTAGTAGCCGAGGCCCTTCCAGACCGTGACGGCCATGGCGCTCAGCAGGAGCAGCCACTGGTCGCTGAGGAAGCCGACCGAGCCGACGCCCACTGCCTCCAACACCGCGTTGACCAGGCCCCGTTCATCCAGCATCCACACCCAGATCAGACCCACCACGACGATGGACGCGACCGCCGGCGTGTAGAAGGCGGACCGGAAGAAGGTCATGCCGGGGATGTGCTTCTGGACGAGCATCGCGAGCAGCAGCGGCAGCAGGACGAGCGCGGGCACGACCCCGACGATGTAGAGCGTCGAGTTGCGAAGCCCGATCCAGAACATGTCGTCGTGCAGCAGCTCCCGGAAGTTGTCCAGCCCGACGTACTCCCCCGGGATCAGGGTCCGCTTGTCGGTGAAGGAGTTGATGAGCGTGCTGACGAACGGATAGAGGATGAAGATGCCGACGACCAGCAGCCCTGGGGCGGCGAACAGCCAGGGGCTGGCGGGAAGTTGACGCCTGATGCGGCTGCGAGGGCCGCGGTCGGCTGCGGCGCGGGGGACGGCGGCGGCGGCGCTGGAGCTTTTCATGGTGGTGGTCCCGTGTCGTCTTCTCAGCTCTGCTTCAGCAGCCGGTCGCAGCTCTTGACAGCGTTGTCAAGCGCTTCCTCGGGACTCTCCTTGCCTTGCAGCGCACGGGCGACGGCGTTGCGCAGCTCGATCTTCATCTGCTCGCTGAACAGGACGGGTGTGTAGTTCACCGCGGTCTTGATGGACTTGGCGGCGGCGACCCGCACGCGCGTGTCATCGGCGCCGTCCTGCTTGGTGAAGTACGGGTCGTCGAGCGAGCCTTCCGTGCTGGGGAAGATCGCCACCTTCTTGGCGAAGGACATCTGGCGCTGAGCGTCCGTCACGTAGTGGGCGAAGGCCACGGCGGCGGGCGTCTGCTTGGTGCGGGTGTTCACCATCACACCCATCACGTACATGTTGTCCTTGCCGGTGTTGGTGATCTGCGGGGTGATCCCGATGTTCTTGTAGAGCCCGGGCGCCTCCTTCTTGAACTTGCCGAGGTCCAGGGCGCTCCCGGGGTTCATGGCGACGGCCTCGGTGAGGAACTTCTTGCCCGTCGACTCGGGCGTGGCATTGAGTGCCTGACCGTCCAGGGCCTTCGCGTCGTACAACTTCTTGTACTCGGTGAGGAGTTCGACGCCCTTGAGGCCGTTGAAGGTGAACCGGGTCCCTTCCTTGTCCATCAGCGGGACGCCGTAGCGCCCGAAGTCCTCGATGGCGGGAATGTTGGCGAGTGTGGCGGTCCTGCCGTTGCTCTCCTTCGACAACTTCAGTGCACTGTCGAAGAGTTCGTCGTACGTCGTCGGGGGCTTGTCGGCGTCGAGCCCCGCGTCCTTGAAGATCCGCTTGTTGTAGAAGAGCGGCCCGGTGTTCAGATACCAGGGGAAGGCGTACGTCCCCTCGGTGCCCGGTATCTGGTGGCTCTTCCACGCCCCCGGCAGATACTCCTTCTCGTACTTCCCTGCGGCCTTGTCGAGGTCCAGCGCGAGACCGGCCTTGGCGAGCGGGGCCACCAGGTCGGGCGAGACGTTGACGACGTCGGGGAGGGTGCCGGCCGCGGCGTCGGCGCTGATCTTGTCGGCGTAGCCCTCACCGGGCTGGTCGACCCAGTTCACCTTCGTGCCCGGGTACTTCTTCTCGAAACCGTCGACGACGCCCTCGAAGTACGACTTGAAGTTGGCCTTCAGGTTCCAGGTCTGGAAGGTGATCTCGCCCTCGATCTTGCCGGACGCGTCGGTCGAGCCGCCGCCGTCGCCTCCGTCGCCACAGGCGCTCAGCGGCAGGAGCACGGCGAGGACGGCGGCAGCGGCGGCTGCCCTTCTGGGGATGCGGGGGTGGTGGGAGATGCGCACGGTGAAACGGCTCCTTTGCTCGGCCCAGCGTGAGGCAGACCCTGCATGGAACTCCGGTAAAAAGTCAATGGATTCGTTGAATAATCCTGCCCACCTCGCCAACTATGCAGGTCAACGGGGTGCGTTGAACTTCTTGCGGCGATCGACTAATGCGCTTTAGAGTGTGCTGGCTCAAGCGCATTAGTATGCGCTTCACGGGAAAGGGGCAACACCGGTGCAAGGCAAGCGGTCCCCGGCACGCCGGCCGACCATGAAGGACATCGCGCGCCGTGCCGGAGTCTCCGAGAGCGCCGTGTCCTTCGCGCTCAACGACCGGCCCGGAGTCTCCGACGTCACCCGTGACCGGGTGCGCAGGGTCGCCGAGCAGTTGGGCTGGCACCCGAGCGCGGCGGCGCGCGCGCTGTCCGGTGAGGGCTCGGCGACCGTGGGTCTCGTGGTGGCGCGGCCCGCCGGGACGCTGGGCGTCGACTCGTTCTTCCTGCAGCTGATCTCGGGCATCCAGGAGGTCCTGGCGGAGCGTCAACTGGGCCTGCTGTTCCAGGTGGTGGAGGACGTGGCCGCCGAGTGCGCGGTCTATCAGCGGTGGTGGGCCGAGCACCGGGTGGACGGCGTCCTCGTCGTGGACCCCCGCACGGATGACCCCCGCCCGGCGCTCCTCGACGATCTCGGGCTGCCCGCCGTGGTGACGGGCGGCGTGCCGGACCCGAAGGCGCACCATGTCGGCCTCTCCACCGTGTGGGCCGACGACGCGGGCGCGATGGCCTCGGTCGTGGACCACCTGCACTCCCTCGGCCACCGCCGCATCGTGCACATCGCGGGACTGCCGGGCCTCGCCCACACGGAGCGGCGGATCCGGACGCTGCGGGCCGAGGCTGAGCGGCGCGACCTGTCCGAGGTCCGCTCGGTGACCACGGACTACTCGGACGCGGAGGGCGCCGCGGTGACCCGGCGGGTGCTCTCCGACGGAACACCGCCGACGGCTCTCGTGTACGACAACGACGTGATGGCCGTCGCCGGGGTGGCCGCGGCGGCCTCGCTCGGCTTCACCGTGCCGGGGGACGTGTCGGTGATCGCGTGGGAGGACTCGGCCCTGTGCCGGATGGTCCACCCATGGCTGACGGCCCTGTCCCGCGACACGGTCTCCTTCGGCCGGACAGCGGCGCGCGCACTCCTGTCCCTCCTGGACAACGGCCCCGCGGCCACGGTCCAGGTGCCACTGCCGACCCTCATCGAACGGGAGAGCACGGGGCGGGTCGCCGGGGGCTGAGGTCCCGCCCGCGCCCGCCGACGCAGGACAGCTCGCCGAGCGGCTGGCTGCCGGGGAGTGGGTGGTGGACCTCCGTCACCGGATCGCCTTCGCCGAGGGACACGTGGCCGGGTCGTTCAACTTCGAGGGCGAGGGCAAGCTCGCCACGTATCTCGCCTGGCTGATCCCCTGGGGCAAGCCCGTCACGCTGCTGGCCGAGACGGCCGAAGAGATCGCCGACGCGCAGCGCGAACTGACACGGGTGGGCATCGACCGCCCGGCCGCTGCCGCCACTGGTGGCCCGGCGAGCTGGCTCCGCGAGGGGGAACAGCCGGCGTCGTTCCCGCGCGCCACCTTCGCCGACCTCGCCGAGGCCCGCCGGTGCGGCTCGGGCACGCTTGTGCTCGACGTGCGCCGCGCCTCCGAACGCGCCGCCGGGCACATCGCGGACTCGGTGCACATCCCGGTCCACGAACTGCGTCTGCGGATGGACGAGCTGCCGGACGGCACGGTGTGGGTCCACTGCGCCGGAGGGATGCGCGCCGCGATCGCCGCCTCGCTCCTGGACGCCGCCGGCCGGCAGGTCGTCGCGGTCGACGACGGGTTCCGCGCCGCGGGCGACGCGGGTCTGCCCCTCACTTCCCGTTCCTGAACCACCACCTCACCCGCGAGCGAGAAGGCCCACGATGTCCCATCCCGACAGTG
The DNA here is from genome assembly GCF_055577645.1 of Streptomyces sp. NPDC033180. Taxonomy (NCBI): domain Bacteria; kingdom Bacillati; phylum Actinomycetota; class Actinomycetes; order Kitasatosporales; family Streptomycetaceae; genus Streptomyces; species Streptomyces sp. NPDC033180. The sequence goes on from NZ_JBVIPU010000009.1 coordinate 252,735, forward strand.
GTCACAGCAGGGGCCACAGCAGGGGCCACAGCCTTTCTGTTTCTGAACAGGCCCTCCGCACCGGCGACTGCACCGCCGTGCCGTCGAGCGTCCCTGCCTTGCGGTACGTGCCGAACCGTGAGGCGATGTCGCCCTCGACTTCGGTCCGTTCGGAAGTCTCCCACTCGGAGAAGTCCACCAACCTGCCCTCGGTCAGGAGCCGTTGGCGGGGCTCGATGAACTCCCCCACCGTGTAGACCCTGAAGTCGGGGCCGGTCACGACGATCACGCCACCTGGTATCAGCAGCCGGCGGATGCGGGCCACGTCGGCAGTCCTGCCACCCCGGTTGTCGAAGGCGCCGAAGAACTCGGCGGTCACGGCGTCTATCTCGCTCTTGGACATGGCCGCGACGGTAACACCGGGGCGGTACGCAGGACTTCGCGGGCCGCGGTGCGGGGCCCCCGGCGCCAGGGGCCGCGCAGACGGATGCGGGAGCTTCCGTCCGCGCGGATCCCGGAGGAACCCCTACACCCGCGACCGATAAAGACCGAACTCCGCGAGCCGCACCGTCCCGCGCGACCCCGTCACCCGAAGCCGCCACTCCCGTGCACGGACCGGCGCCGCCAGCGTCAGGACCCGGCTTGCTCCCACCGTGTCCGCCTCCGCCACGAGCGACCATCCGGACCTGTCGGGGATCCGCGCTTCGATCACCGCCTTCTCCAGCTGCTGACCTCGCCGGATGTCTTCCCCGAGCCGGATGCGGTCGATCTCGCGCGCCTTGCCGAGGTCGACGGTGAGCGTCCCCCGGGAAGGCGCGGGGCATGCCCACGCCGTGTCGGGGTCACCGTCGACCGCGTGCGACGGGCGGCGGCCGTCGCCGCGGGCCCGCGCTCCCCGGGCGAAGTCCTCGGGCAGCTCGCGCCCGATCCGCTCGTGGAACTCTCGCAGCCGTGCCACGTCCGCCTCCGGGAGCAGGCCGCGCCCGTCCGGTGGGATGTTGAGCAGCAGCACGGAGTTCCGGCCCACCGAACGGAACCAGATGTCCGTCAACTGCTCGACGGACTTGGGCTGTTCGTCCTCGTGGTAGAACCAGCCCGGCCTGATCGAGACGTCGCACTCCGCCGGCCACCACTGCACGTACTGGGCGACCGCCCTCGCCTCCGCGAGCGCCTCCCGGCTTCCCTGATCGGGCGCGTCGTACTTCAGGGCGTAGTCGATGCTGCCGTTCCCCGAGTCCTTGACGGGTACGACGCTCCACTCGTTCTCGCGCGCGAGTCCGCCCTCGTTGCCGACCCACCGGACGTCTGGGCCGCGCACGGCGACCGTCGCGTTCGGAGCCAGGGCGCGGATGACCGCGTACCAGCTGTCCCAGTCGTACGTCTCGACCTTCTCCGGCGGGATGCGCCCCTGCGCCCCGTCGAACCACACCTCGTCGATGGGCCCGTACTCGGTGAGCACCTCGTACAGCTGGTTGAGCATGTGCGCGCCGTAGTCGGTCGCGTCGAGGGTGAACGACCGCGCGGCTGCGGCATCCGCCCGGTCGTCGCCCTCGACCGGCGTGGGGATGGTGCGCCGCGAGCGCGCGCTGCCGTTGGCGTAGACGCCGTGGAGGTACTGGTTCTCGTCGGCGGGCGAGACATAGACGCCCACCCTGATCCCGAACCGGCGCAGTGAGTCGGCGAAGGAGCGCAGCACGTCGCCCTTCCCGTCCCGCCAACTGCTGCTCACCACACTGTGCTCGGTGTAGCGGGAGGGGTAGAGCACGAAGCCGTCGTGGTGCTTGACCGTGAGGATGGCGAGCTGGAATCCGCCGTCGCGCAGGGCCCGTGCCCACTGGTCGGTGTCGAGGCCCGACGGCTGGAAGACGTCGGGGTCCTCGTCACCCGTGCCCCATTCGAGGCCGGTGAAGGTGTTGACCCCGAAGTGCAGGAACGCGGTCTGTTCCAGCCGCTGCCAGGCGATCTGCCGTTCTGTCGGCCGGACTTGGGAGGCCTTGGCAACGACTTCGTCCGGGGAGTCCTTGGGGCTGATCGGGATGCGGTAGGGCGGCTCGGGAGCGGCGGCGGCCGTCCCGATGGAGCCGGGCGCCGCGAGCGCGAGGGAGCTGCTCGACGCGGCGACGGCCGTGGTGACGGCGGCGGTCACGAAGAGACGTCTGCTGACAGTCATGGGTGGGCGGGTCTCCCTGTCGGGGCTAGGGTCTCGGGCCTGGAGCGGGGGTCAGTGGGCGGTCAAGGTCCATGCGGCCGGGCGCTGTTGATCCGCCGGGTACTGCTGGAGCCGCCCGTCGTCCGCCACGTACACGGACATCCGCGTGATCGCGTTCGTCAGCAGGTAGCCGTCCGGCGCCTTCGTCAACTGCCAGCGCTGCAAGGTGTTCGCCGCGTCGCAGGTCTGCCCCGTGACCGAACTTCCAGGCTCCAGCGGCACGTTGAGCGTGAGTTTTCCGCCGCGGGTCTCCAGGCAGGTGCCGTCAGTCGTGGACTTCAGCGTGACGTAGCCGTCGGCGGTGCGCTTGATCTCGTGGTCGACGGGTTCCGCGCGCCCCTCGGTGTCCCGCAGGGTGTACGTGCCATCGGCCACCGGCACCTTCGTCAGGTCCCGCCAACCGGGCGCGTGTCCGACGGACTTGGCGCGCGCGCTGAAGTCGGCGTACGTCGGGTCCGGGTGCGCGGCGCCCCAGGTGACCTGGGCGACATGGCTGAGCGGCATCGCCATGGAGGCCGCGACCTCGTTCTCGGTCTCGCCCCGGCCGTTGTCGGGCCACAGGCTGATCTTCGCCCCGGTGATGCCGGCCCGCGACCCGAGCTTCTCGCCCTCGAAGCTGCGGGGGTCCCACGCCTTGTCGTACAGCGCCTTGGTGTCGGTGTGGAAGCCGCCGCGGACGAGGTAGAGGGAGTAGGCCGCGTTCTGCAACGGGTAGCCCTGGGCGATGAGTTGGCTGGGCTTCGTCTTCACGTCGAGCCAGTGCTCCACGCTCGTCCCCGCCGCGACCGGCACCGTGTTCGCGCCGGTCAGGCCGTCGTTCCAGATGCGCAGCTGCTTGCCCTTGCCGGTCGCGTACGCGTGCACCCGGTTGATGAAGTCGACGAAGGCGTCCTGCGGGGTCGCCTTCTCGCCGTACTTCTTCTTCGCGAATTCGAGGATGTGGGGGTACTTGGCGAAGTCGGAGCCGAGCATGTACTCGTCGGCGCCCATGTGCCAGGACTTCGCGGGAAACACCTCGGCGTACTCGTCGATGAGGCTCGTGTAGTAGGCGAAGGCCTCGTCCTTGGTGATGTCGAGGCGCGACGGCTGCGGCTTCCCGTCGGAGTCGGTGAGCTGGAGGTCGGTGCGCTTCTCCAGCCAGGGGTCCATGTGGCCGGGCGAGTTGATCTCCGGGATGATCGTGACGTGGTACTTCTCGCCGAGGGCGACAAGGCGACGTATCTCGCTCTTGGTGTAGTAGCCCCAGCTGTTGGCCTCGGGGTGCTTCTCGCTCTTCACCTTGAGTTCGAGGAGCAGCTGGTTCTGCTTGTTGTACGCCATGTCGCGTACGAGGTTCTCCAGCCAGGGCGTCGAGATGTGGATGTAGCAGGCGCAGACGCCGACTCCGCGCTCCTTGTACTGGGGCACGTCGACCGTGCGTCCCGCCGGTACGCGGTCGCTCTGGGCCAGGAGTTGGAGAAGGCTGCGGGTGCCGTAGAAGGCGCCGGCCTCGGTCGCGCCGGTGATCTCCAGGCGCTTGCCCGCACGGAGTTCGTATCCTTCGGCGCCGAGTGGTCTTCGCGCGGGTGCGACGGCGATCACGATGTCGCCGTCGCGCGGGGCGCCTCCGGTGACCGGCACGCTGCCCTCGCCCGCGGCGCGCAGGTCGTCGGCGAGGGTGCGGGCCACTTCGCGCGCCGCCTGCCCGCGGGCGACGAGCCGGGTGCCGGGGCCGTAGGAGTAACTTCCCTTCCCCGGCGTCCAGTCGGCGAGCGCCGGGACGGTGCGGGGCGGGTCCGCGGCGGACTGCGGACTCGTGGCGGGCTGCGGGCTCGCGGCGGACTGCGGACTCGCGGCGGACTGCGACGTCCCGGCAGCCTGAGCCGCCGGGACGGGCGCCGCGAGGAGCAGCAGGGCCACCGCGGCGCCTCTCAACCGGCGTAGCCGCGCGCGGGGCGCGAGCATCATGCGCATGTCAGTCATGACATCCGATGATTCAAGCGCCCCTGAAGGGTGTCAATGCATTGGCCGCAGCGGGGACTTGGACATTTGCGATGCCTCTCGCCGATCCATCGGATGAATTACGACCCGCCTCCAGTCAACCCGGCCAGGTGCCCGTCATCCGACGCGTCGCGACAGCGCCACCGCGGTCGACGGCCGCCTTGACCACGGCGAAGATCGCTCCCTGCAACGTGGCCGCGAGCAGGATCTCGCCCCAGCCGCGGTCCTCGTCAGTGGCGTCGGGCGCGTCCTCGTCGTGGCCGGCCATCTTCCACGCCTGTTTGAACAGTCCGCCGGCGGCCACGCCCGCGAGCGCGCCGAGCGCCATCCCGACCGGCTTGTACGCGATCTTCGACGCCTTCACACCGCGCTCCCGTGCTTCCTCTTGCGTCGCACCAGCACGTACGCGACCACCAGCGCCGCGCCGCCCGCGACGAAGCCGGTGCGGCGGCTCCGTACCTGTTCCGGGGCCTTGTCCTGCCACACCTCGGTGGCCTGTCCGGCAGCGGCCTTCACCTGGCCGGTGGCGGCGGCGGCCTTGTCCTTGACCTGGTCGGGCACCTTGTCCTGCAGCACATGGGCGGCCTCGGTGGCCTTCGCCCTGGCCTGCTCGCCCAGCTCCGCGGCCTTCGTGGCCGTCTGTCCCTTGATGGCGACCGCCTTCTCCTGGGCGCGGGCCTTGACGTCCGCCTTGGCCGCCAGCGCTTCGACCGTCTCTCCCAGGTCCTGGCGGGTCTGCTCGACCTTCGCGCGCAGTTCCCCGGCGCCCGCGGTGTGCTTGTCGTGGGGCTGGTTCATCGCTGTGCACTCTCCTTGATCTCTGCGACATCGGCCTTCACGCCGCCGATGGCCTGTTCGGGGATCGGCGGGGCGGCCCGGCCGACTTCCTTCTTGCCGGTCAGTGCGAGTACCGCGGCGATCAGACCGAGGACGGCGGTGACGATCAGCCCCGCGGCCCACACCGGAAGCGGCACGGCGAGCGACGCGATCGCGGTGGCGACGAGGGCCTGCAGGGTCAGGAAGCCTACGAGACCGGCTCCGCCGAACAACCCGCTGCCTTTGCCGTAGCGCCTGGTCTTCTCCTTCATCTCCGCCTGCGCCAGGCGCATCTCGCCGCGCACCAGCTCCGTCAGCTGCTGTGAGGCGCGCTGCACCAACTCGCCCACCGGCTCGTTGTTGTGGGGGGCGCCGTGTCCGGCGCTGTCATGGCCGGTGGCGTGCGGGCCTGTCTGGGCCATCGTCATCAACCTCCTGTCTGTTCGGCGGCCGAGTACCCCGATCTCCGGCATCGGCACATGGTCGAGGGCCGCGGCCATGGCGGGCGGTGTCCCTCGTCGTCTCGCGTCGTCACTCGTCCATGCGGCGACGGTCCTGTTCGTCCCAGGCGCGGGTGTCGCGGGGCGGTACGTAGGGCTCCTCGTCGGGGGGAAGGCCGCCGGCGATGGCACGCTGACGGGACAGCTCCGCGTCAAACTCCAGGCCGAGGAGGATCGCGATGTTGCTGATCCACAGCCACACCAGGAAAATGATCACTCCGGCGAGCGCGCCGTACGTCTTGTTGTAGGAGCTGAAGTTGCTGACGTAGAAGGCGAATCCGGCCGAGGCGATCAGCCAGATCACCAGGGCGATCACACTGCCGGGGGTGATCCACCTGAAGCCGCGGCCCTTCACGTTCGGCGTCGCCCAGAACAGCAGCGCGATCATGAAGGTCACCAGGACGACCAGGACCGGCCACTTCGCGATCGACCACACCGTCAGGGCCGCGTCGCCGAACCCCAGGGCCGAGCCGACGGTGCGGGCGAGACCGCCGGTGAACACCACGATGAGCGCGCTGACGACCGCAAGCAGGAGCAGCACCACCGTCACTCCCACCCGCACCGGCAGCACCTTCCAGATGGGCCGCCCCTCGGGCATGTCGTAGACGGCGTTGGCGGTGCGGATGAAGGCCCCCACGTACCCGGACGACGCCCACACCGCGAGCACGATGCCGACCACCGCCATCAGCGAGCCAACACCGCCCCGGCCCTCCAGTTGCCGCACGGCGTCGCTGATGATGTCCCGCGCCGAGCCGGGCGCGAGCTCCTCCAGGTTCTCGAGGAGCCAGTCGATCGCCGATTTCCCGACCACTCCGAGCAGCGAGACCAGCACCAGGAGAGTCGGGAACAGCGAAAGCACTCCGTAGTAGGTCAGCGCCGCCGCGCGGTCCGTCAGCTCGTCGTCCTGGAACTCCCGGACCACCCCGGTGAGCACCGCCCGCCAGGACCGCTTGGGCAACTGTGTCGGTTCCTCCGGCGCGCGGTCCACGCTGCGCTCGGCATCCGATGTTCCGTCCATGCTCACCGGAGTAACCCGCAACCGCCGGGCCATGCGCGACCGGTCCAAAACGCCGCGTGCCCCCGGCCGGCCGGGGTCGGCAGGGGGCACGCGGCGAAGGATCAGTCGATACCGGGGAGGATGTGCGGCTCCGCGAGGTCGTCCTCGTAGCCCGCAAGGCGGATCGGGGCGGCTTTCGCCCACGAGTCCAGGTTGCTGAGCTTGCGTGGTCTGCCGGCCCGCTCGCTGCTGCGTTCCGCCGGTCGCTTTTCCTGCTTCGTCAGATCTGGTGTCACCGCGCACTCCTTTGTGTCGCGTAACGGAAGGACAAGGGCTGTTCGGTCGCGGTGGCGCCGTTGTTCGGGCGGGAGCGCGGCCGTGGTGGCGAGCCTGTCCCGGGGCGGCAGAGGGGCGCTTGTGGACCCCTGGAGACCGTCCGTTCGCCTCACATTAACCAAATGAGCGGGCCCGCGCTCTATGGGGTCGGCCGAAGGAGTGGATTTCGGACAGTTGATCACGCTGTGGGGGTGGCCCGAGGGCCGCAAACGCCCCAGCGGGTCGAGCCCATGCGCCTTTCCAGATCTCCATGGGACCGTACGGGGATGACTTCTGCGCAGGCACGGGAGGGCGCGGTGGCCCTGGTGGCCGGAGCCCCGCGAGGGATCGGGCTCGCCGTCGCGCGGGCCGTCGGCTGCGCGGGCGGCGTGGCTGATTCCGGTCGGGCCGAGGCATGCGCGGCTCTCGCGGTCCGGGAGTTCGGGAGGCTCGACGTACTGGTGAACAACGCCGCGACGAACGCCCCTTACGGCGCGCTGATGGACGTCGACCCCACCCGGTGACGTGTACCGAGGGCGCGTCCCATGTGGGCCCGAACGTGGGCGCGTACGGAACCAGCAAGGCGGCGCTCCTGCACCTGACCGCCCAACTCGCGGGTGAGCTGGACCCCTTGGGTACGCGTCAATTCCGTGTCCCCGGCCTCGTCCGCACCGAGATGGCCCGCTTCGTGTGGGCCGGCGCCGAGGAGCGGCTCGCCGAGAGCCTGCCGCTCGGCCGCATCAGCGAACCGGAGGACGTGGCGCGGGCCGTGGCGTGGTTGATCTCGGACGCGGCCGTGGGGGCACCTCCCATGCCTTTAGGGCCATGGGGGCCGGTGACAGGTGCCGACATCCTCGTGGACGGCGGGACGAGGGTGCGGGCCGCCGCCGATACGACCCTCCCCGTATGCCGTGCACGAGCGGCTGCGGGCGGCGGGCGAGGCCACGGACAGGGCCTGACGCCGCCCGCGCGCGGCTACCACTTGCCGGGTGCGTAGTCCTTCAGGAAGACGCCGAACAGGTCCTCGCCCGCCTCGCCCCGCACGACGGGGTCGTAGACCCGCGCCGCGCCGTCGATCAGGTCGAGCGGGGCGTGGAAGCCCTCGTCGGCAAGACGCAGCTTGTCGTAGTGCGGGCGCTCGTCGGTGATCCAGCCGGTGTCGATCGAGGTCATGAGGATGCCGTCGGTCTGGAACATCTCCTGGGCGCTGGTCCGCGTCACCATGTTCATCGCGGCCTTGGCGGCGTTCGTGTTCGGGTGGCCCGCGCCCTTGTACCCGCGGCCGAAGACGCCCTCCATCGCGGAGACGTTGACGACGTAGGAGCGGCCGCTCGACGCCTTCTTCGCGGCGTCGGCCATCGCCGGACGCAGCGCGCTGATCAGGATGAACGGCGAGGTGTAGTTGCACAGCTGGGTCTCGAGGAGCTCCACCGGGGAGATCTGCTCGATGGTCTGCACCCAGGTGTTGCTGTCGACGACGTCCGGGACCAGGCCGCCCGCGTCGATGGCGGTGCCGTCCAGGTGCCGGGCGACGCTGGCGTTGCCCGCGACGAGGGCGAGGTCGGCGACCTGCTGGGCGTCCAGGCCGCTGGTGCCGACGGGCAGTGCGGCCAGGCCGTCCACCGCGCCGGAGTTGAAGGCGCCGATGACGGAGTGGGCGGGCAGCTCCCCCGCGGGCAGCGGCGCCCCCTCGCCGTCGACCAGGGCGGCGTACGCGGAGGGCAGGCGGCGTACGGTCTGCGTCGCGTTGTTGATCAGGATGTCGAGCGGTCCCGCGGCGGCGACCCGCTCGGCGAGCGCGACGGACTGGGCCGGGTCGCGCAGGTCGATGCCGACGACCTCCAGGCGGTGCAGCCACTCCGCCGAGTCGTCCATCGCCTTGAAGCGGCGGATGGCGTCCTTGGGGAACCGCGTCGTGATGGTGGTGTGGGCGCCGTCGCGAAGAAGCCGCAGCGCGATGTACATGCCGATCTTGGCGCGGCCGCCGGTGAGCAGCGCGCGCTTGCCGGTGAGGTCGGTGCGGGCGTCGCGCCTGGACCGGTTCAGAAGGGCGCAGTCGGGACAGAGCTGGTGGTAGAAGTAGTCGACTTCCACGTACCGGGTCTTGCAGGTGTAGCAGGAGCGCGGGCGCTGGAGTATCCCCGCGATCCTGCCCTCCTCGGTCTGCGATGAGGGTAGGAGCCCCTCGGTCTCGTCGTCGATGCGCTCGGCGGAGCCGGTGGCGGTGGCCTCGGTGACGGCCTTGTCGTGCGCGGTCTTGGCGGCCCGGCGCTCCTGGCGGCGGCGCTGCTTCACGGTGCGGTAGATCCCGGCCGTGGCCCGGCGCACCGCGATCGCGTCGGGGTGGTCGACGTCCAGCTTGTCGAGCTCGTCGAGCACGCTGAGGCAGACGGCGAGCCGCTCGGGGTCGACGCCGGGACCGAAGGAGTCCGCGGACGCCGGCGTCTCGGCGGAGTCAGCAGACTCGGCCTCCTGGGGCTCGGCCGAACCGGCAGCCTCCAGGCTGTCCTCTGTCACCGTCATCGCCGCTGTCCTCGCGTCACTCATGCCGCGGCTCGTCTGAGTGACCGCGGAAGCTCCAAAGAAGAGAACTTTACGTAGCGACGGCCCCCTCTACCAAACGCGGACGGTTTACGCACGCTTCGACGAGCCCCGCGAGCTCCTCCCGCACGCTCCGCGCGAGAACGTCCAGGTCGGGTACGGCGGCCGCGTCCGCGACCAGACCGAAGTGCACCCGGCCCCGGTACGTCGACACCGCGACGGCCAGTGCGTGCCCCTGGGCGAGCGGCGCGAAGGGGTACACGGCGGTGAGCGGGCAGCCGCCGAGGCTCAGGCCGAGGCTGGGCAGCGGGACGCTGGTCACGAGGATGTCGAAGAGCAGCCGGGCGGCCTGCGCGACGACGGGACCGCCGATGCGGTGCCCGAGCGGCGGCACGTGATCGGCGAGCAGGGCCACCGCCCCCGCACCACGCCCGGGACCCGCGTCCTTGTTCCGGTCCATGGCGGCCCGCACCGCCCGCAGCCGCGCGACCGGGTCGGGGTCACCGACGGGCAGCCGGACCAGATACCCGGAGAGCCGGTTGCCCGGCGGCTGCGCGCCACGCGGCCTGCGCCGGGAGACGGGGACCAGGGCGCGCGGCTCCACTCCCTCGCTGCCGTCGCCCCGCTCGTCGAGCCAGCGGCGCAGGGCCCCCGCGACCACGGCGATCAGTACGTCGTTGACGGTGCCGCCCACGGTCTTGCGCACGCGGTGCACGTCGTCCAGATCGAGCAGCACCCCCGCGGTGCGCCGTGTGCCGGTGGCCTGGGACGTGAGGGCGGCCGATGACCGTACGCCCCAGGTGGCGCGGGCGACGGACGAGCCGATGTCCAGGGCCTGCCCCACATCGCTGACGGTGTCGCGGACAAGGCCCGGCAGATTGCGGGGGTCCGGCCAGGACCACCCGGAGGGCTCGGACCCGGTGGGCCCCGGACGCGCGGCGGGCAGATCGGTGGGGTCCATGACCGCGGCGGCGAGCATCAGGGCACGCAGCCCGTCGGCGAGGGCGTGGTGGAACTTGAACAGCACGGCGAAGGATGTGCCGTCGTCCCCCGGCAGGACATGCGCCTCCCACGGGGGCCTGCCGCGCTCCAGGGGCCGCTGCATGAGAGCGCCCGCCGCGGAGTGGAAGTCCCGCGCGGGTGCGGCGAGGCGGACGTGGTCCAGCGGGTCGAAGGCGGGCGCGGCGGCCCGGACGGCCCCGCCGACCGGCAGCCAGACGGAACGGATCCGCAGCCGCAGTCCTGGCACGGTGGCCGCGCGCGAGGCGAGCAGCTGGGCGGCGCGCTCGGCCGCGCCCGGCGAGTCGGCCTCGAAGACACCGAGGGCCCCCAGGTGCATGGGGTGCTCGGCGGACTCGATGTTCCAGAAGGCGAGGTCGAGAGGTGCGAGCAGGTCGGAGGACTCAGCGGTCTGCGCTTTCAACGGGTTCAACGGGCTGCTCTCGCGTCGAGGACGATGCGGGGGATGGCATGAGGGTGCAGTCAACCGCCGTTGCCCGACTACGGTCAAGTACGATCAAGCTACGCACAGTTAACAACAGATGAAGGCCCGCCTCTCCGGGAGAGGCGGGCCTGATGGTGCGCAAGTGGCGTATCGGTTACGTCACTTCAGCGCGGGCGGGTACATCACTTCAGCGCGGGCGGCGCCGCGTCCTTGGACGTGCCCCACTCCGAGGGCTTGTCGCCCACCCTGAAGGAGAGTTCGCGGGTGTCTCGGATGTCGTCGGTCGTCAGGTACGTCTTGCCGTAGTCGGCGCCGTCCGTGCGCGCCGACTGGATGTACCGGTCGGTGTCCGAGGTTCCCGGCGCCTTCACCGTGAGGCGCCCCTTCGGGTAGTAGCGGCGGTCGAGCTCGAGGTCGACGCGCTCGAAGACGGGCGTCGACAGGCCCCATGTGTCCGTACCGGGCTGGACCGGGAAGATGCCGATCGAGGAGAGCACGTTCCAGGCGGACATGGTGCCGAGGTCGTCGTTTCCTGTCATGCCGGTCGGGGTGTCCGTGAAGAGGGTGAGCGCGGCGTGCACCACGTCGGTGGTCTTCCACGGCTGGCCCGTGGACAGATACGTGTACGGGGCGATGAGATCGGGCTCGTTCTGCGGGTTGTACTTGTCCGCGTTGTAGTAGTCGTAGGGGCCGTTGACCCACACCTCGCGCGCGGTCTTCGCCGGGTCCTTGAGGAGCTGCTCGTAGGCGAAGAAGGAGTCGAGGCGGTCGTTGGTGGCCTGCTTGCCGCCGATGAGGTCCACCATGCCGGGCAGATCCTGCGGGACGAGCCACTGGTACTGCCAGGACGTTCCCTCGTGGAAGCCCTCGCTCTTGGCCGGGTCCGCGGGTCCGGTGAAGGCGCCTTCGGCGTCCCGCGCTCGGAAGAAGCCGGTCGAACTGTCAAAGATCTTCCGGTAGTTCCGCGCACGGTCCGCGTACCGCTCGGCATCGGCCTCGTGCCCCAGGTCGCCGGCCATCTGACCCAGCATCGCGTCCGAAAGGGCGTACTCGAGCGTCGCGGAAGCGCCGTGGTCGTAGTCCGAGTCACCGGGCTTCGCGTGCGGGCGGCCCTTGATGTAGGGCGCGAAGCCCTCGCTCAGATACTCCTTGTTGGCCTCGCGGCCCACCGGCGCGGAGTCGGCGGGCGGCACACCGTCCGCGTTCTTCTTCAACGCGCGGTACGCCTCCTCCTCGTGCCCCTTGAGCAGGCCCTGCTGGTAGGCGTTGGTGAGGAAAGGGGTGACAGGGTCGCCGGTCATGATGTTCGTCTCGACCGTGCCGTAGCCCCACTTGGGCAGCCAGCCGCTCTCCTCGTCGATCTTCAGGACGGAGAGCGCCATGTCGCGTGACTCGTGCGGCGCGAGCAGGGCGAGTAGCTGGGCCTGGGTGCGGTAGGTGTCCCACAGGGACCAGTTCTGGTAGTACGTGAAGCCTTTGGCCCGGTGGATCTTCTGGTCCCAGCCCGTGTACCGGCCGTCGACGTCGCTGCCGATGTTCGGCGCGAGGAACGAGCGGTAGAGGGACGAGTAGAAGGTGCGGCGCACGGTCTCGCTGCCACCCTTGGCCTTCACGTCGTCGAGCCGGTCCTCCCACGCCCGCTGGGCCGCCTTCTCCACACGGTCGTACGAACGCCCGCCCTCCGCGCGGAGGTTGAGCGCGGCGCCCTTGGCATCGACGTACGAAAGCGCGGTGGTCGCCTCGACGGTGCGGTCCTTCGAGGTGTCGAACCGGACGTACGCGCCGTTGCGCTCCTCGCCCGCCGACGACTCCTCGGAGCCCGCGGTGACGGTGTCGCCCTTCCAGGTGCCCGACGTGGTGAAGGGGCGGTCGAAGCGGGTGACCGTGTAGACCGTGTACGGCTTGGTGTCCTGGCAGAAGCCGCTGCCGGTGATCGCCGTGCGGACCGTACGGCTGTCGAGGATCTCGACCTTGGTGGAGCCCGTCCTGTGCAGCGACTGGCCCGCGTTGAGCAGGACGTTGGCCTTGTCCGTGGCGGGGAATGTGTAGCGCTGCACGCCGGTGCGCTTGGTGGCGGTCAGCTCGGCCTCGATGCCGGACTTGAGACCCACCTTGTAGGAGCCGGGGCTCGCCTTCTCGTCGTCGTGGCTGAACTCCGCCGCGTACTTCGCGTAGTCCGTCTCCTTGACGTCACCCGTGGTGGGGAGCACCGGCAGGTCGCCGCCCAACCCGCAGCCCACGCCCGAGAGATGGACGGTCGAGAAGCCGCGGATGTGGGTGTCGGAGTGGTCGTAGCCGGTGTTGTGCCCGGTGTCGGGCGAGAACTGGACCATGCCGAAGGGCACGGCCGCTCCGGGGTAGGTGTTGCCCTCGTTCTCGGTGCCGATGAACGGGTTGACCAGGTCGGTCAGTTGACCGTCCGCTGCTTCCGTCCTGTCCGCTGCCGGAGCGGCCTGCGCCGCCGGGATGGCGAGGGCTCCCCCGAGGAGCGTGGCCGCGGCCACCGCCACCCCCGTACCGCGTAGCCGTTGGGTCCATCTCATGGGTGGGAACGCCTCCTTGGACAACGTTGTCAAAGCGCGGAACGCGATCATTCTTCGGGGCGCGCGTCGCATGAGTCAAGGGGTGGGAGGGGGCGAGACGACGGCGGCTCTCAGCCGGTGTGCAGCCACACCCGCAGTGGCCCGATCGGGGTGAACCCCTGGCTGACCGCGGCTTCCAGGCTCTCGCCGCTCTCGTATCCGACGGCCGGCAGGCCGGGCCAGAGCCGGGCGGCCTCCGTCAGGCAGCCGGCCCAGGCGGACTCCTCCCCGCCCGGTGCGTCGTCCGCCGCGAACAGATTGGAGATGCCGACCACGGACTCACCGGGGCTCGCGATGGCGCCCGCGACGATCCGCCCCTCGGCGTAGGCGGCGAGGAACGTCGTGCCGTCGGAGAGCAGCCCCGGGCGGAACAGGCCCGTGCTCTCCTCGCCGTCGTTCCACGCGGTCTCCCACGCGGGCAGGGTCTCGGCGTTCTTGAGCGGTTCCCAGCCAAGGTGCGCAGCAGCGGGGGGTGCGCCCGCTTCCCGGTGGATCCACTGGGCCTCGAACAGCACCTCGAAGCCCAGCGGCTCCAGGTCCAGGCAGGCGAAGCTGTCCTTGACGGAGCAGCCCGGTGACGCCGTGTCGATCCGCGCCACCAGGTCGCCCGGCGAGACGTCGGGGGTGAGCGAGACGGCATCCGGATACAGCGGCGGCGTCCGCCGCGCGCTGGTCCAGGCCCCTGCGCCGAACTCCCCCGCCAGGCCGTGCGCGCGGCAGACCGCGTCGCACCACTCGGCGTTGTTGCGGGCCGCGGCCGCTGCCCATTCGCTCTCGGTGATCACGAGCTGATGGTGCCAAGCGGAAGGGGCCGCGTCCACGGGATAAGCGTCCACGGGATGAGCGCTCCGGTCCGCCGACCGGACCGGAGCGCCCTCGCACCCGGGTCAGGAACCCGGGCACCCCGCCGGGTCCGGCCGCGAAGCGTCGCTGATCAAGGCCTCATGCGCTGCCTTGAGCCGCTTCACGTCGGGCTTGACGACCCTGCGGTCGTACGTCAGCAGGCCGTTCAACTCGCCCTCCACATCCGAGATCTGGGTGTAGACGGCGCCGTTGCCGCCCTTGCAGGCGAGCGCGTGCACCTCGTCGAGCTTGGTGAGGTAGTCGTCCGTGTACGTCGCCGGATCGACGTCGACGTAACTCTGCTGGACGGACCACGCGTGGCCGGGCACCGCGAGTCCGAGGCCGCCGTACTCCCCGTTGATCAGGGCCCGTTCACCGTCGGGCTTGGGCGGGAGTGCCGGGCTCGGGTAGCCGTGTTCGTCCATGATGTCGCCGGTGCCGCCGTCGCGCCCGAGGTTGAGGCCCGACATGCCGTTGACCAGGCGGGTCGGGTCCCAGGACTTGGCCTGGGTGGCGATGCGGCCCTCGTCGTACTGGCCCCAGCCCTCGTTGAAGGTGACCCACATGACGATCGACGGGTGGTTCGCGTGCTCGTCTATCATCTGCTTCATCTCGTGCTCGTACTGGGCGCGCGCCGACGTGCTCGGATTGCGGTCGGACCGCATCGACGGCATGTCCTGCCAGACCATGAGGCCCAGCTTGTCCGCCCAGTAGAACCAGCGGTCGGGCTCTACCTTGATGTGCTTGCGGACCGAGTTGAAGCCCATCTCCTTGTGCATCTTCAGGTCGTACGCGAGCGCCTCGTCGGTCGGCGCCGTGTGCAGGCCGTCCGGCCAGAAGCCCTGGTCGAGCGTGGCCATCAGGAACTGCGGCTTGCCGTTGAGCATCGTGCGCGGGGTGCCGTTCACCTTCTCCACCGCGATGGTGCGCATCCCGAAGTAGCTCCTGACGCTGTCGCGGCCGACTGTGACCTTCAGGTCGTAGAGGAAGGGGTTGTCCGGCGACCAGAGGCGCGGCTCGGCGATCTTCAGCGTGAGCGGTGTGCCCGTGCGTCCGCTCGCCTCCGCGACCTTCTTCTTCCCCTCGTACGCGACCGCCTTGACCGGCACTCCGTCGCGCACGCCCTTGGGCTCGACGGTGACCTGCTTGGTGGCGACGTCGGGCGTGATCTTGAGTGAGTCGGCGTGATCGACCGCGACCGGCTCCATCCACACCGTCTGCCAGATGCCGGACGACGGGGTGTACCAGATGCCGCTGGGGTCGAGGCGCTGCTTGCCGACGGGCGGGTTCTCGCCGTCCTTGGAGTCGGTCGGGTCATAGACGCCGACGATCAGTTCCTGGGTCCTGCCCGGCTTCAGGGCGTCGGTGATGTCGGCGCTGAACTTGTCGTAGCCGCCCTTGTGTTCGGTGACCTTCTTACCGTTGACGAACACCTCGGAATGCCAGTCGACGGCGCCGAAGTTGAGCTTGAGGCGCTTGCCGTCGCCGACCTTCCAGCCCTGCGGGACGGTGAAGGTCCTGCGGTACCACATGCGGTCCTCGTGCCGTTCCACGCCGGAGAGCTGGGACTCCACGGGGTAGGGGACGAGGATCTTCTCGCCGAGGTTCTGGCCGAACGGGGGCTTCTCGCCGGCCTTGGCCGACGCGAACTGCCAGGAGCCGTTGAGGTTGCGCCAGGCGTCGCGGGTCAGCTGGGGGCGCGGGTACTCGGGCAGCGCGTTGTCCGGGCTCACGTCGTCGGCGAACTTGGTGCGCAGCTGGTGCTCGGAGTGGTTGGGGCCGCTGCTCCAGAAGGCTGCGACCTCCTTGCCGTCGTCGCCGGCCAGGCCGCCCTTGCCGTCGTAGCGGAGATCGGCGGTGCCCTTGGCGTTGCCTTCCTTGTTGCCGACCACCGGCTCCTTGAGACCCACGAGGAGCACGCGGGAGTCCTTGGGGTCGGCCTTGACCGTGCTGATCGGCCACTTGGCGCCGCCGATGACGGCTTCGATGTGGTCCGCGAGGCCGCTCGGCGGCGCGGTCAGCTTCTGCGCGAAGTCGAGCCTCAGGGTGCGGCCGTCCTTGAGCACCGTCGCGGAGGTGGCGCCGTCATAGTCGAAGCCGTCGGGGAGGCGGAAGGCCGACTGCGGGACGGCTTCCTTGGTGCCGCCGGGCTCGGTCCAGCGCAGGTGGAGGTTGGAGCCGCCGTAGTGCTCGAAGTACTCGACCTTGATGTCGTAGGCCTTGCCGGCCGTCAACTCGAGTGGCTGGGCGGTCTGTTCCTTGTCCCAGTCGTCGACCCAGTGGTCGATGGCGAGCTTGCCGTCGACCCAGAGCCGGAAGCCGTTGTCGCCGATCATGGAGAAGGTGTGGGGGCCGGTCTTCTCCGGGACGACCTTGCCGGTCCAGCGGACAGTGGCGTCGTCGGCCTTTCCGGTGGCGAAGGTCAGGCGCGGGTCGAGGTTGTCGAAGTCGATCTTCTGGTCGAAGCCGGTGGCCTTGAGCTCGTGGAAGTCGAAGGCTCCGGGGGCGGACTGGGTGTAGTACTCGCCCTTCAGGCCGTGGACTTCGGGGGGTTCGTCGGCGGCTGTCGCGGCCGGAACCGCGGTGAGTCCGGCGAAGGCGAGGGCGACGGTGAGCAGCAAAATCAGTCGCTGCCGTACTCGTCCGGGTCGGATGGGGCGCACAGATCCTCCGTAGCTCGAAGCGGTGCTTGAAGGCTGAGGAAGGGGGTGGCGGCTGACCGCCGCAGTCTGTACAACGAATCTGTACAACGTTGGAAGGAACGGCAGTTGGCATGACAGCACGCTCTCCGGCGCGCTGTCCAGGGCCATGACGAACACCCCAGGACAGGGGTGCACCTCGACGCAGGGAGCTGCACGTGCGGGTTAGCCTCAAGGACGTCGCGGAGCGCGCGGGCGTCTCCATCAAGACCGTCTCGAACGTGGTGAACAAGTATCAGCACGTCACCCCGGCGATGCGGGCGCGCGTACAGGAGGCCATCGACGAGCTGGGCTACCGACCGAACCTGACGGCACGTCACCTGCGCAAGGGCCGTACGGGGATCATCGCCCTCGCCGTTCCCGAGCTCGGCAACCCGTACTTCGCCGAACTGGCGGGCGCGGTCATCGACGCGGCGGCCGAGCACGACTTCACCGTCCTGCTCGACCACACCCGTGGCGAACGCGAGCAGGAGGTCCTGGTCAGCCAGGGTTTCCGGGCCCGGGTCATCGACGGTCTGATCCTGAGCCCGCTTGAGCTCGAATCGGCCGACCTGCTCGGCCGCGAGGGCGACGTTCCGCTGGTGCTGCTCGGCGAGCGCCAGTACGACCTGCCCTACGACCACATCGCGATCGACAACGTCGCGGCAGCACGCACGGCGGTACGCCACCTCATCGGCCGCGGCCGCGCCCGCATCGCGTATCTCGGTGCCCGCACGGACTCCGCGAACCAGCCGGCGAATCTCCGACTCCAGGGCTGGCGCGAGGAGTTGACGCAGGCGGGGATCGCCGCGCCGGACAACCTGGTGGGTCCGGTCGGCGGCTGGAACCGCTGGGACGGAGCGAAGGCGATGGCGCGGATGCTGGACGCGGGGGTACGGCCCGACGCGGTGTTCGCGTACAACGACCTGGTGGCGATCGGCGCCATGCGCGTGCTGCACGAGCGCGGCCTGCGCGTGCCGTGGGACGTGGCGGTGGTCGGCTTCGACGACATCGCCGAGGGGCAGTTCGGGGCGGTCACGCTGACCACGGTGTCGCCGGACAAGCAGGCCATCGCACGCCTCGCGGTGGCCTCGCTGCTGCGGAGTCTGGAGGGCTCGGGAGAGCCCGAAGGGCGTGAACTCACCGCGGAGTTCCGCCTGGTGGAGCGAGAGAGCACGCTGGGCCGACGCTGAGCCGTCGGCCTGCTCCGCTTGCGCGGAGGGTTTACAGCCCTCTTCCAACGATGTAAAAAGCTCCCCGTACCGCCGAGTTGACCGTAAGAGCCGATCCTCCCGTGCGCGCTCTCAGCGCCGGGGCCGTGCCGTTTTGGGGACTCCATGAAGCCGACCACACGCCTTAGCCGCACCTCAGCCAGGACCCTCCTCGCCGCCGGCCTCGCCGCGAGCCTCGCGCTCGCCACCGGATGCGCCAAGTCCGAGGATGACGGCGACAAGAGCTCCGCGTCACAGGATCAGGGCGACTCGGGCCAGGTCGTGTCGGAACCGAGCGAGGGAAGCGGCCCGACCTGCGCGATAGACGCCTACGGCGGCAAGAAGCTCGATCTCAAGAGCGCCACCGTGGGCTTCTCCCAGTCCGAGAAGGAGGCCAACCCCTTCCGCATCGCGGAGACGGCGTCCATCAAGGCCGAGGCGAAGAAGCGCGGCGTCAAGCTGCTCACCGCCAACGCCCAGTCGCAGTTCTCCAAGCAGATCAGCGACGTCCAGGACCTCATCGCCAAGGGCGCCGACCTCCTTGTCATCGCCCCGCTGAACTCCGACGGCTGGGAGCCGGTGCTTCGCTCGGCCTCCGCCAAGCACATCCCGATCGTCACCATCGATCGCAAGATCAACGCCAAGCCCTGCAAGGACTACGTGAGCTTCATCGGCTCGGACTTCGTGGAGCAGGGCAAGCGCGCGGCCGACCAGATGATCAAGTCGACCGGCGGCAAGGGCAAGGTCGCGATCCTGCTCGGCGCCGCGGGCAACAACGTCACCACCGAACGCACCAAGGGCTTCGAGGACCGCATCAAGGAGAAGGCCCCCGACCTGAAGGTCGTCTTCAAGCAGACGGGCGAGTTCGCCCGCGAGAAGGGCCAGCAGGTCACCGAGCAGCTCATCCAGTCCAAGCCGGACATCACCGGGATCTACGCCGAGAACGACGAGATGGGCCTCGGCGCCGTCAACGCCCTCAAGGGCGCGGGCAAGAAGGCCGGTGACGTGAAGATCGTGACGGTCGACGGCACGCGCAACGCCGTGCAGGGCATCGTCGACGGCTGGATCGACGGCGTCATCGAGTCGAACCCGCGCTTCGGTCCGCTCGCCTTCCAGACCCTGGACACCTTCACCCAGGGCACGAAGGTCTCGCAGGACATCGTCATCAAGGACAGCGCCTACACGAAGACCAACGCCGAGGCGGACCTCGGCAAGGCGTACTGAGATGCCGGACGTCCTCTCGGTATCGGACCTCACCAAGACATTTCCCGGCGTACGCGCCCTCGACTCGGTCGACTTCACCGCGCGCGCCGGTGAGGTGCACGCCCTGATCGGCGAGAACGGCGCGGGCAAGTCCACGCTCATCAAAGTCCTCACCGGCGTGTACGCACCGGACACGGGCAAGCTGACGTACAACAACCGCCAGGTCGCCTTCGCCACCCCGCTCGAGGCCCAGCACGCGGGCATCTCCACCATCTACCAGGAGGTCAACCTCGTCCCCCTGATGAGCGTGGCCCGCAATCTCTTCCTCGGCCGCGAGCCGCGCGGCCGCCTCGGTCTCATCGACTTCCGCCGCATGCACCGCGAGGCGGAAGAGGCCCTCAAACGGCTCGGTATAGGCGTCGACGTACGCCGCCCCCTGCGCGAACTGGGCGTCGGAACACAGCAGATGGTGGCCCTGGCCCGAGCGGTCTCGGTAGACGCGCAGGTCGTCATCATGGACGAGCCGACGTCGTCCCTCGAACCGCGCGAGGTCCAGACCCTGTTCGGCGTCATCCGCATGCTGCGGGACCGCGGCATCGCGGTGATCTACGTCAGCCACCGCCTGGAGGAGCTCTACGAGGTGTGCGACACGGTCACCGTGCTGCGCGACGGCAAGCGGGTGCACACGGGGCCGATCGCGGAGCTCGACCGGCTACGCCTCGTCTCGCTCATGCTGGGCCGCGAGATCGGCGAGGTCCGCGAAGAGGGCGTGACCAAGTTCTCCGGAGAACACGCCCCCGATACACAACCAGTCCTCCAGGCCAGAGACCTGACGATGCGCCACCACTTGCACGGCGTGTCCGTCGATATCCGCCCGGGCGAGGTCGTGGGGCTCGGCGGCCTGCTCGGCTCGGGGCGCAGCGAGACGGCGAAGGCGATCGCGGGAGCGCTGCCGACCGACTCGGGCAACGTACTGATGGCCGGTAGCCCGGTCCGCTCCGGCTCACCCCCGGCCGCCATCCGAGCCGGGATCAGCCTCCTGCCCGAGGACCGCAAGGCCGAGGGAATAGTCCCCGGCCTCTCGGTCCGCGAGAACATCGCACTCGCGGCGCTCCCCCGCCTCTCCCGCCTCGGCCTGGTGAAC
The DNA here is from genome assembly GCF_055577645.1 of Streptomyces sp. NPDC033180. Classification (NCBI taxonomy): domain Bacteria; kingdom Bacillati; phylum Actinomycetota; class Actinomycetes; order Kitasatosporales; family Streptomycetaceae; genus Streptomyces; species Streptomyces sp. NPDC033180. The sequence goes on from NZ_JBVIPU010000009.1 coordinate 273,177, forward strand.
GAGGCCGCGATCGACTCCATCGTGGACACCTTCATGAAGCGCCTGCGCATCAAGGCGTCGGGCCCCCATCAGAAGGTGGGCGAACTCTCGGGCGGCAACCAGCAAAAAGTCCTCCTGGCCCGCTGGCTGGCGATGAACCCGAAGGTCCTCCTCCTGGACGAACCCACCCGAGGCATAGACATCGGCGCGAAGGCCGAAGTCCAAAAGCTCATAGACGAGTTGGCGAACGACGGCCTTGCGGTCCTCCTCATCTCCTCCGACATGGAGGAACTCATAGAGGGATCAGACCGAGTCGTAGTCCTCAAGGACGGCACCGTGATCGAGGAACTGACCGGCTCCACAGTCACAGAGGACGCCCTGATGCGAGCGATAGCAACGACAGGGGTCCCCGGTGAGTGACCGACACCCGACGACGGCCTGCAGCCGCCATTCCGAAGCAAGGACGGACATACCGGCGCGGCCCCGCCCCACAACCGGACCAGAGGCGAAAACCCGCACCCGACACCTGACCCGGAGCACCCGGAGCACCCGGAGTTCCCATGACTGACCTCGCCCTGGGCCGCTCGGCGGCAGACCGCGAGCGATACCTCCGCCTCCTCCAGAACTACGGCGTCTACGCAGGCGTAGCCGTCCTGCTCCTCCTCAACATCGCCCTCACCCCGCACTTCCTCTCCGCCGAGAACTTCCGCACCCAGGCAGTCCAGGTAGCCCCGGTCCTCATCGTCGCGCTCGGCATGGCACTGGCCATCGGCAGCGAGGGCGTGGACCTCTCCGTGGGCTCGGTCATGGCACTCTCCACGTCCCTCCTCTCCCTCTACCTCGGCTACGGAACGTGGATCGCCCTGATCGTCGCGGTCATAGGCGGCGCGGCCATAGGCATCGCGAACGGCTCCCTCATCGCCTTCATCGGCGTCCAACCCATCGTCGCCACCCTGGCGTTGATGGTCGCCGGCCGGGGCCTCGCCCTGGTGCTCCTCCCCCAGCTCAAGGACGTACGCGACCCGACGATGGCATCGCTCGGCTCGGGCGACGTCCTCGGCATCCCCTATCTCGTCCTGATCGCGGCAGCACTCGCACTCCTCGTCGCCTTCGTCGTACGACGCACCACCTTCGGCCGCCAGCTCCTCGCCATCGGAGACAGCCGCCCGGCCGCGCGCCTGGCGGGACTCCCCGTACGCCGCGTCCTGATCCTCGTCTACGTCTGCTCCGGAGCGCTTGCCGCCATCGCGGGCGTCCTGGCAACAGCCCGTCTCACCGCGAGCGACCCGACCTCACTCGGCAACCTGATGGAACTGTCCGCCATCACGGCGGTCGTGGTCGGCGGCACTCCGCTCAGCGGCGGACGCGTACGCATCGGCGGCACCGTAGCCGGCGCCGTGCTGATCCAACTGCTCACCGCCACGCTCATCAAGCACGATCTGCCGCCCTCCTGGACACAGATCGCCCAGGCCGTAGTGATCATTCTCGCCGTCTACGCGGCACGGGAGAGGGGCAAGCGGTGACCGGCACCGTCCTATCCGAGGCCAAGCCCATGAAGAAGCCAGCGGACGAGCAGACCGGCGCGAGCCGCTCCGAGCGCGTCAGCGCACTCGCCCAGCAGCACGGCGCCCTGGTGACCCTGGTGGTCGCCGTCATCGCGGCGTCGCTCAGCTTCGACACGTTCCTGACCGGCGACAACCTGGAGAACATGGCGGTCTCGTCCGCCTTCCTCGCGGTCGTCGCGCTCGGCATGACGTTCGTGATCATCACAGGCGGCATCGACCTCTCCGTGGGCTCACTCTTCGCCCTCGGCGGGGTCCTCGCGGCCTGGGGTTCGCAGTACGGGACAGCGGTGGCCCTCCTCCTGCCCCTGGCCGTCTGCGGACTCATCGGCCTGGTCAACGGCCTGCTCATCGCCCGCTCCCGCCTTGCCCCCTTCATCGTGACGCTGGCCGCGATGCTGGGTGCGCGCGGCATCCTCCTGTCCATCACCGACGAGGGCTCAAAGACCTACCTGGTCGACAAGGACTCCTTCTTCGCGACGCTCGGCCAGGAAAAGATCCTCGGCGTCGGAGCCCCGGTCTGGATCACCCTCGGCCTCTTCGTCGCCGGCGCGGTGGTCCTGCGCCGCAGCCGCTTCGGCCAGTACGTGTACGCGGTCGGCGGCAACGAGGACGCGGCGGCCCTCATGGGTGCGCCGGTGGCCCGCACGAAGGTCACCGTCTACACCCTCTCCGGCCTCTGCGCGGGCCTCGCGGGCGCGCTCAACGCGGCGTGGCTGGTCTCGGGCGTCACCATCCTCGGCTCGGGCATGGAACTGGAGGCGATCTCCGCGGTCGTCATCGGCGGCACGCTGCTGACCGGCGGATTCGGCTTCATCAGCGGCTCACTCGTCGGTGTGCTGCTCCTGAAGGTCATCCAGAACGTCATCAACCAGATCGGCTCGCTCGACTCCGCCTACCAACAGGTGGTCAGCGGCGCCTTCTTGGCGCTCGTCGTGATCGCGCAGACCTGGCTGGGCCGCAGACGCCGGGTGCTGTAGAGGACACTGCCAGGGGCCCACTACATGGGCACGACCTGCCCCTTCCCCAGGGCGATCACGCCCCCCTTCGACACCGTGTAGAGCTCTTCGTCCCGCTCGGGGTTGACCCCGATCGTCGCCCCGGGCGGGACGTCCACGTTCTTGTCGAGCACAGCGCCCCGCACCACCGCTCCCCTGCCCACGCGGACGTTGTCGTGCAGGACCGATCCCTGCACGACCGCCCCGTCCTCGATCGTCACGCCGGGCGAGAGCACGGAGCGTGTGACCTGCCCCCGGATGACGCAGCCGGGGCTGACGATGGACTCGCTGGCGATGCCGGCCGCGCAGAACTTGGCCGGCGGCAGGCCGTCGGAGTGGGTGTAGATGGGCCAGCGCCTGTTGTCCAGGTTGAAGACCGGCTGGTCGGAGATCAGGTCCATGTGCGCTTCGTAGTACGCGTCGAGCGTGCCGACATCCCGCCAGTAGCCGTGGTCGCGCGGGGTCTCCCCCGGCACGCGGTTGTCGTCGAAGTCGTACACCTGGGCGAGGCCGCGCTCGGTGAGCATGGGCAGGATCGAACCGCCCATGTCGTGCTTGGAGTTGTCGTCCTCGGCGTCCTGCTGGATGGCGTCGACGAGGGTCTTCGTGGTGAAGACGTAGTTGCCCATGGACGCGAACACCTCGTTCGGTAATCCGGGCAGGCCGGGCGGGTCGGTGGGCTTCTCCAGGAAGCGGTCGACGCGCGTGCCGTCCCGGGCGGGCCTGATGATGCCGAAGGACGACGCCTCCGAGCGCGGCACGCGGATTCCGGCGACCGTCACCCCGGCGCCGCTCTCGAAGTGCTGGCTGAGCATCTGCCGAGGGTCCATGCGGTAGACGTGGTCGGCGCCGAACACCGCGATGTAGTCGGGCTGTTCGTCGTGGACGAGGTTGAGGGACTGCAGGATCGCGTCGGCGCTGCCCAAGTACCAGCGCGGGCCGAGGCGTTGCTGCGCCGGGACCGGAGTGACGTAGTTGCCGAGAAGGCTGGACATCCGCCAGGTGGTGGTGACGTGCCGGTCCAGGGAGTGCGACTTGTACTGGGTGAGTACGCATATCCGCAGGATGTCGCCGTTGACGAGATTGGAGAGCACGAAGTCGACGAGGCGGTACGTGCCGCCGAACGTGACCGCTGGTTTGGCCCGGTCGGCCGTGAGGGGCTGCAGGCGTTTTCCCTCACCGCCCGCCAGGACGATTCCGAGCACCGAAGGTCCACCGCGCATCGCGCCGCCCCCTTAACTGGGATCACTTGGACTCGAGTAACTCCTCGTACACGTCGGTCGTGCGTCGCGCGACCGCGTCCCAGCCGAACTCCTCGACGGCCCGGTCGCGTCCGGCCGCGCCCATACGGCTCGCGGTGCGCGGATCGGCGACCAGTTCGTTCAGGGCCTGGGCGAGCCGGGCCTCGAAGGCTGCCGGCTCCCTCTCCTCGTACGGGACGAGGAGCCCCGTGCTCGTGTCGGCGACGACCTCGGGAATGCCGCCCACATCCGATGCCACGACCGGGGTGCCACAGGCCATCGCCTCGAGATTGACGATGCCGAGCGGCTCGTACACGGAAGGGCAGACGAATGCCCGGGCGTGAGTGAGGAGTTGGATGACCTGGGGGCGCGGCAGCATCTCCGGGATCCAGTGGACTCCGGCGCGGGCGCGGCTCAGCTCCTCGAAGAGGGTGCGGAACTCGGCGTCGATCTGCGGGGTGTCGGGGGCTCCGGCACAGAGCACGAGCTGGGCGGCGGGGTCCAGTTCCTTTGCGGCGCGCAGCAGATGGGGCACGCCCTTCTGCCGGGTGATGCGGCCGACGAACAGGACGTAGGGCCGCTCGGGGTCGATCCCCAGGTGTTCGAGGACGTCCGTGCCGGGGTCGGGGCGGTACAGGCCGGTATCGATGCCGTTGTGGACGACGTGCACCTTCGCCGGGTCGATGGCGGGGTAGCAGGTGAGGATGTCGGCCCGCATGCCACGCGATACGGCGATCACCGCGTCGGCGGCCTCGACGGCGGTGCGCTCGGCCCAGCTGGAGAGGGCGTAACCGCCGCCCAGCTGCTCGGCCTTCCAGGGGCGCAGGGGCTCCAGGGAGTGCGAGGTCATGACGTGCGGGATGCCGTGCAGGAGCTTGCCGAAGTGGCCCGCGAGGTTGGCGTACCACGTATGGGAGTGGACGAGGTCGCACCCCGCGAGGGCGGCCGCCATGGAGAGGTCCACGGAGAAGGTGCGCAGGGCGTCGTTGGCGCCGTCCAGGCAGCCCCACGCCTGGTGACGTACGGGCCCGCGGGCGGTCTCTCCATTCCCCCAGCAGTGCACGTCGACGTCGACGAGGGCCTCCAACTCCCGTGCGAGGAACTCGACATGGACTCCGGCGCCGCCGTAGACGTCCGGCGGATACTCCCGGGTGAGCAGTCCCACTCGCACGCAGAGCCCTCCGTCCGTCCGCCCCAGCCGTCGGTCGCCCGCCCCCTCATGGTCACCCAGAAGCGCCCGGCGGGGAAGAGGCCCGCACCGACCTCTGGGGCGGCCGGTCGAAGCAGCAGTCACCGCACAGACCGCCACTCGGGCAGCGGTAGTAGAGGCAGCAGCTGCGGCGGCGGAACGCGGTGCCGGTCAGGGTTCCGGTGCCGCACAGGTCGGGATGGTCGAAGAGTTCGGCGGCCAGGGCCCGTGCGCGCTCCGCCACGTCGGCACGTCCCTTGCGGCGGGCCCAGGTGTCCAGTTCGCGGGCCGCCCCGGCGAGCGCGGAGCCCGCGTTGCCCCACAGGAGCGGTGCGGAGATCCGGTGGCGCGTGCGCAAGGCTTCGGCCAGGGGTGCCAGATGTCCGTGCTGCACGATGTCCCGGATGTTCGCGGCGTCGCCCGGCCGCGTCCGCACGTCCGTCAGCCACAGGTCGTCGGGCGAACTGCCGTCCGCATCCCAGTGCAGCAGCCCCGGATCAAGGTCGGGCACCGTCCCGTGGAGTGCGGCAGAGCCGAGCGCCACCGACCACAGCCGTGCCGCGAGCCCCAGCTGCGCCACGGACACCGCGATGCGCGCGTCGGGCGCTTTGAGCCGGGTGGCGACCTTGTCGACGCGGAACGCGAGGGGCCCGCTGTCTCCCGCGTACACCCTTGCCAGGGGCGTCACTTGGGCGCCGCCGGGCGGCGCCCCCGTGCGCAGGGCGAAGAATCCGCCGACGGAGCCGACTTCTGTCAGGTCGAGAGGGGTTTTCACGAGAGCAGAGCCTAGGCGGCCTTGCGGAACAGGGCCGTCCACAGGAAGGGCTCGCCGAAGTACGCGGAGTCGGCCGGTTCGTCGCGCATACGGCGCAGCTCGATCTCCGTGAGGTCGGAGAAGATCCAGCGCAGGGATTGCGCGGTGTAGGCGAGGCCGCCATGGAGTCCGGACGCACGGTAGAAGTCGGCGTCGGGCAGCTCGGAACCGGAGCCCGCCTCCCCGGCGGCGAAGCTGGTGAGGGCGAGGTGGCCGCCGGGAGCGAGGGCGCGGTCGAGCAGGGAGAGGTAGCTGACGCGGCGGTGGGGCGGCAGGTGGTGGAAGCAGCCCGAGTCGTGGATCAGGTCGTACGGGCCGCCGAGTTCTGCCTCCGTGAGCGCGAAGGCGTCGCCGCAGTGGAAGCGGATGTCCGCCCCGGCTCCGTGGGCCCGCTCCTCGGCCCAGGCGATGGCCGCCGGGGAGAGGTCGACGGCGTCCACCTGGAACCCCAGGGAGGCCAGGTACAGGGAGTTGCGGCCGGGCCCGCAGCCCAGATCGAGGGCTCGGCCCGGCGTGAGCAGGCCCCGGTCGACGTACGAGGCCAGGTTCTCGTCGGGTTTCGCCACGAAGAACGGGACCGGACGTGAGCGGTCGGTGTAGAAGCCGTCCCACCAGCTCGACGCGTCCGCGGTCCAGCGGTCGGCTTCCGGCGCGAACAGGCCGTCCATGAGCTTCAGGACGTCGTCGACCGTGCGTACGTTCCGGTGCATCCGGACCCCTTTCCACGAGGGTCAAGAATACCGGCGGGCACCATAAAAGGCCAGGTCAGAGGCCACTTCGTCTGATACTTTCCACTCCTTGCGACGGCCTGGACGAGGGTCTCGGCGGGGGTGGGTACGCAAGAATTTTCGAGATTCTGGATGATCCGCCGAACCGCGGCGTAACCCACCCGGGGGAGGACATCTTCCGGGTAGTACTCCATCGGCAGTAGGACCCAATGCCTGCTGAGGTACGACGACGTGGAGCGAAATTCGCGAGATCGTAGTGAGTATGGAAGCCGACCGTTCGCCGCGCCGGACGCCCCGGGCCCACCAGGGGGCGCAACACAAGCCGTGGAGCACCTCATGAGTGCCCTCACGGTCGCCGTGCTGCTCTCCCTCGTCTCCGCCGTGGCGTACGCGGGCGGGGCCATTCTGCAGGAGCGCGTGGCCGTCAGCACGCCGGAGCGGCGGTACGCACCGCTGCGCCGCGGTGTCTGGTGGGTCGCCATCGCGCTGAACGGCCTCGGTGCGCTGCTTCACGTGGTGGCGCTCGCGTACGGGCCGCTGAGCGTGGTGCAGCCGCTGGGCGCCCTGACCATCGTCTTCGCCCTGCCGATGGCCGCCCTCTTCGTGCGCCGCAAGGCAGGGGCCACCGCGTGGCGCGGCGCCCTCATGGCGACCGTCGGCCTCGCCGGGCTGCTCTCGCTGACGCAGTCGGCCGACGCGCAGTCCCTGGACGACGCCGAGCGGGTCATGGTCGCGCTGGTGACGGCGGGCGCCGTGGTGGCGCTCATGGTCGTGGCGCACGCGGTGCACCGTCATCCGGTGGTGCGCAGCGTGCTGCTCGCCAGTGCGGCGGGCGTCGCCTTCGGTATCGCCTCGGTGTTCACCAAGACGGTGGCGGTGGACTGGGAGGCGCACGAACCCCTGACGCGTCAGCTGCCCAGCCTCGCCGTGATCGCGGTCCTTGCGTCGGCCGGCGTACTGATCTCGCAGGCCTCGTACCGCGGCGCGGGCCTGACGGCGCCGCTGTCGACGGTGACGGTCGTGAACCCGGTCGTGGCGGCCGCGGTGGGCCTGACGCTCTTCGGCGAATCGTTCCGCTACGGCTCCGCGGGTACGGCCGTCGCCCTGGGCTTCGGAGTCGTCGCGGCCGGCGGTCTGATCCTGCTGACCACGGAGCGGATCGGCGCGGCGCAGGGCGTCTCGGCGTCGACGGTGCCGGTGGCCAAGGGCGGTCCCGCGGCGGCGGACACGGTGCCCCCGAAGGCGCGGGCGCACGAGCTGCCCGCGGTGCCCTCCCAGCCCGTGGCCGGGCCGCACCGGCGGGTGTTGTTCCGCCATGGCCACGGACGCGAACGCATCGGCTTCTGACAGCGGAGAACCCGCAGCACGTCCTGAAGCCCCTGGGGATTCCCCAGGGGCTTCGGTCGTTCAGGCGGAGCGGCCGCGTCAGATCCGGACGCCGCCGGCCCGCAGATAGGCGAGCGGATCGACGTCGGAGCCGAAGCCCGGCCCCGTCCGGATCTCGAAGTGCAGATGCGGGCCCGTGCTGTTGCCCGTGGAACCCGAGCGCGCGATGCGCTGCCCCGCGCCCACTTTCTGCCCGGCCTTCACGGTGAGCGCCGAGAGGTGGCCGTACTGGGAGTACTTTCCGTCGGCGTGCCGGATCACCACTTCGTAGCCGTACGAGCCGCCCCAGCCGGACGAGACGACCGTGCCCGCGGCGACGGACTTCACGGAGGTCCCGGTGGCCACGGGGAAGTCGACTCCCGTGTGGTACCCCTTCGACCAGGAGCCGCCGGCCGCACGGTAGGGGGTGCTGGGCGACGCGGCCACGGGTGCGGAGAAGCCCTGCGCGGCCTGGGCGGGCTTCGCCTTGTTCGGCTCGGCCTTGGGCTTCTCTGCCTTGGGCTTCGGCTTCGGTTCGGCCCGCTGCTTGGGCTCCGTGCGCTGCTTCGGCACGGCCTCCGGCTGGTCGGCCTTCTTCTGCGCGGCCTGCAGCGCGAGCCGCTGGCCCGGCGTGATCAGGTCGGGGTCGCCGCCGATCGTCGAGCGGTTGGTCTCGTACAGCTGCTGCCAGCCGCCGTTCACCCGGCGCTCGTCGGCGATCTGGGAGAGCGTGTCGCCGCGGACGACCGTGTACATCTGACCGCGGCCCGCTGTGGACTGCGGGGTCACTTCCGGCTTGACGTCCTTGACCTCGCGCTGGGGGGCCTTGGGCGCCGCCTTCTTGGGCGCGCTCATCGGCGTGATGTCGGGCGCGTCACCGCCGCGCGTCAGGCCCGCCCGCTCCGAGCAGACCGGCCAGGCCTGCGGGCCCTGTGCCTTGAGCACCTTCTCGGCGACGGCTATCTGCTGGTCCTTGGTGGCGCGGTCGGCGCGCGGGGCGTAGACCGTGCCGCCGTACGCCTCCCAGGTGGACTGCTTGAACTGGAGGCCGCCGTAGTAGCCGTTGCCGGTGTTGATGCTCCAGTTGTTGGTGGACTCGCAGGCGGCCACCTTGTTCCAGGTGTCGACGTCCGCCGCCGCGGCCGTGCCCGTGCCGATCAGCGGCAGCGCCATCCCGGCGCCGCCCGCCGTGACGGTCAGCGACGCGCGGTTGATCCGGTTCGGCTGATACCGGCGGTGTCGACCGCGTAAGGCCATGAGAGCTCCCTGAAGTCACACACATCACAGTCACGTCGGACACACGACAAGGCGGCAAGTTAGCCGGTCCGACCGAGCCCTGACAAGGGTGCGCGACCGAGGGAACGCCCGACCGGTCAGCCCTTCAAGTGCTGCGGGATCCACTGGAGTTGGACACTCTGCTGGTAGGGGCCACCGCCCTCGTGATCGTTGAAGGCGTACACCTCCATCGAACGCTCCGCCCCCGCATAGGAGTTGTGGGCCGCGAACACGGTGGACGGCGGGCACGTCATGTCCTCCAGGGCCGCCGAGAAGAGGGCGGGCGCCGTGCCGCGCGCCGCGAAGTGCACGCCGTCGAAGTAGGAGAGCGTACGAAAGACGCGCTCCTCGACCCCTCGCTTCGCCTTCATGTAGAGCGCGATCTCCCGGTACGGCGGCCGGTCGGTGAGGGTCGCGGCGCGCGGGAAGTCGCACAGGAACGGCACGTCGGCCGCGATCGCCGCCAGGTCGTGGACGAGTCCGCCGACGGCGAGGGTGATCCCGCCGCCCTGGCTGCCGCCGACCGCCGCGACGCGCGAGGAGTCGACCAGCGGATGCGCGCGCGCCGCCTCGACGGCCCGTACGCCGTCGGTGAAGACGCGCCGGTAGTAGTACTCGTGAGGGTCCTCGATACCGCGCGTCATGTAGCCGGGGTAGGCGGGCCCGCTGCCGACCGGGTCGGGAGTGTCGCCCGCCGAACCGCCGCTGCCCTGCCCCCGGGTGTCCATCACGAAGTGCGCGAAGCCGGCGGCCGACCACAGCAGCCGCTCGTGCGGGAGTCCGCGGCCGCCGCCGTATCCGATGTACTCGACGACGGCGGGCAGCGGCTCGGTCGTTCCGGCGGGCAGTATCAGCCAGCCCCTGACCGGGTGGCCGCCGAAGCCCGCGAACGTCACGTCGAGGACGTCGACCGTGCTCAGGTGCGCGTCGACGGGAACGAAGCGGGCGTCCAGATCGTGTTCGCGTGCGGCCGAAAGGGTCTTCTCCCAGAACGCGTCGAAATCCTCGGGCTCGTTCGCTTCCGGCCGGTAGCGGCGCAGTTCGTCGAGTGGCATGTCGAAGTGGGACACGGGCGACTCCTCCGTCGGACACAGTGTCGGAATGTCACGCTACGCCGCGGGGCGATACTGGCGAACACAGGCGGCACTTCCACTTCCAGGAGCCACGGTATGAGCAGCACGTCAGCCCAGATCGGTGTCACTGGCCTCGCGGTCATGGGGCGCAATCTGGCCCGCAACTTCGCACGCAACGGCTACACCGTCGCCCTGCACAACCGCACGGCGGCCAGGACCCACGCCTTGGTCGAGGAGTTCGGCCACGAGGGCGAGTTCATCGCCACCGAGACCGCCAAGGAGTTCGTGGCGGCGCTCGAGCGCCCGCGCCGTCTCGTCATCATGGTGAAGGCGGGCGAGCCCACAGACGCCGTGATCAAGGAGTTCGCGCCGCTCATGGAGCCGGGCGACATGATCATCGACGGCGGCAACGCGCACTTCGCGGACACCCGGCGCCGCGAGCGTGAACTGCGCGAGCAGGACATCCACTTCGTCGGCACCGGGGTCTCGGGCGGTGAGGAGGGCGCGCTGCTCGGCCCGAGCATCATGCCGGGCGGCTCCGAGGAGTCGTACGCCTCGCTCGGGCCGATGCTGGAGAAGATCTCCGCGAAGGCCGAGGACGGCCAGCCGTGCGTCACGCACGTCGGTCCGGACGGCGCGGGGCACTTCGTGAAGATGGTGCACAACGGCATCGAGTACGCGGACATGCAGCTGATCGCCGAGGCGTATCAGCTGCTGCGCGATGTGGCGGGCTACTCCCCCGCGCAGATCGCGGACATCTTCCGCACCTGGAACACCGGCCGCCTCGACTCGTACCTGATCGAGATCACGGCGGAGGTCCTCAAGCACGTGGACGCCGCGACGGGCGAGCCGTTCGTGGATGTGGTCCAGGATCAGGCCGAGCAGAAGGGCACCGGCCGCTGGACCGTGCAGATCGCCCTCGACCTGGGCGTCCCGGTGTCGGGCATCGCCGAGGCGGTGTTCGCCCGGTCCCTCTCGGGCCACTCCGAACTGCGGGCGGCGTCAAAGGACTTGGCGGGACCGACGGCGCGTCCGCTCGACGAGGCCGAGGCGGCGGCCTTCGCCGACCAGGTGGAGCAGGCGCTGTACGCCTCGAAGATCGTGTCGTACACACAGGGCTTCCACGAGGTCGCCGCGGGCAGCGAGGAGTACGGCTGGGACATCGACCTGGGCGCGGTCGCCGCCATCTGGCGCGGCGGCTGCATCATCCGCGCCGCCTTCCTGGACCGCATCCGCGCCGCGTACGACGCGCGCGCGGACCTGCCGAGCCTGCTCTCCGACAAGACGTTCGCGCAGGAGATCGGCGCGGCCCAGGACGACTGGCGCGCGGTCCTGGTCGCGGCCACCCGGCAGGGTGTCCCCACGCCCGGCTTCTCCGCGGCCCTCGCCTACTACGACGCGCTGCGCGCGGACCGGCTGCCGGCCGCGCTCACGCAGGGGCAGCGGGACTTCTTCGGAGCGCACACCTATCGGCGTACGGACCGCGAGGGCTCGTTCCACACGCTGTGGGGCGGGGACCGCACGGAGGTGCGGGCCTAGGGACTGTCGGCTCCCGGCAGGCTCAGCGCCTGTCGGCCCGCCCCGCCGTCAGACCGGCTTCGGCTCCGTCTCGGGCTCCGGTCCCGGCGGCGGGAGCGGGGTCGGCGGCGGGTCCGGCGTGGGCCGCGGCACGGGGCCGGGGCCTGGACCCGGCGTGGGGCGCTCGGGGTCCGGCATCGGATTGGGGCCGCCCGGGTCGGGGATCGGGCTGGGTGGCGTGGGGTCGGGGTACGGGACGGTCATGTCTCCTCCATCAGGGTCGGAGATCGGTCGTGTCCACTCTCTCCCGCCTCGCGTGCCCACGCCTGCCGAGTCCACGCGTCCTGGAGCCGTCCGACCTCAGTCCTGGGTGCGCCTGAGCCGCATGACGGGGATGTCGCGATCCGTCTTGGCCTGATAGTCCGCGTAGGGGGCGAAGAGGTCCACGAGGCCCGGCCACACCCTGGCCTTGTCCTCGGCCGACAAGGTCTCGGCGCGGGCGTCGAACCGCTCCTCCGTGCCCACGCGGAGCCGTACGTCGGGCGCATCGACGAGGTTGCGGTACCACAGGGGGTGCTCGTCGGCGCCGCCGTTGGAGGCCACGATGAGGTAGTCGTCGCCGTCGCGGCCGTAGATCAGCACGGTGCGGCGCAACTGCCCCGTGCGCCGTCCGCGGTAGTCGAGCAGCAGGCAGGGGACACCCTGCACCCCGGTGCCCTTCGTGCCGCCCGACTCCTCGTAAAGACGGGCCTGGTCGGCCACCCAGCCGGTGGGACTGATCACGGCTTCCTCGCCCTGCTGCGCCATGTCCGCTCCTGTGAAGTGTGAAAGTCGAAGGGGTACGCGGGAGATGAGCAATCACCCATCTCCCGCGGCCAGCCTACGACTTGACCCTCGCGTCACACCGGGCGACTGCCGCGCGCAGTCCGGGGCGGGGACTGGAGATGACCGGCACGGGCAGGGTGGCACGGTCCGCCGCGTCCGCCATGGACGCTTGGGCGAGGACGACGGAGTCAACGCCGTCCAGGGCGTCGACGGCAGCCGCGATCAGGCGTACGTGGCCTTCCCTGTCGCCGGCCTCGAACCGCTCCCAGGCGCCTGCCACCAGGACCGTCGTGACGTCGACGGGCCGCCCCGCGCGGGCGGCCTCCTCCTCTACCAGTGCGCGGGTGGGCGCCAGAGTGCTCTCCAGGGTGGCGACGCCTGCCACGGACCGCCCCGCGGCGACGGCGGCGGCCGCCATGGGCCGGTCGACCCGCACGAGAGGAACGCCGACGGCTGCGGCGCGGGCCTCGGTGACGGCGCCGATCGTCGAGCAGGTGCAGAGCACGACGCCCGCCCCCTCGGCGACGGTCCGCACCAGCAGCTCCTGGATGTCGTCGGCCACCGCGTCAGGACCCTCGGCACGGGCCCGCGCGAGCAGATCCTCGTGGACGAGGTGCCGCAGGGCGAACCCCGGATGGTCCTGGTCCCGCAGCCCTTCGAAGACGGGGACGTGGACGGGCGAGGTGTGCAGCAGGGCGAGCGTCGCGCTCACCATGCGGCGGGGTCCCACTTCACCTTGTCCAGGGCCGCGCTCACCAGCTTGCCGGAGGGGACGGGCGCCTCCTCGGGGTGCTGCTCGGCCCACTTCACGACGTACGGGCACAGGGGCGCGACGGCGACGCCTTCCCGCGCCGCCCTCGCGTACAGCTCCCTGGCCAGCGACCCCGCGATGCCCTCACCCTCGTGTGCCGCCACCACTTCGGTGTGTACCGGCACCAGGGCGGACTCGGGGGCGTCCAGCGTGAAGTAGACGATCTGACCGACGACTTCACCGTCCGTGAGCGCCTTGATGGCGCCGCGCGCCCGGTCGTCGCGGATCTCGATCCCACTGCTCATCGGCTCTCCTGGAGGTCTCGCACCGCCTGTGGGCTGCGCGCCATGTCGTCGGCGCCCGGTACCGGCGCGGCCGCGTCGTCGCCGAGGGCCACGATGCGGTTGTCCTCGCCGTCGACGTGCACGACCTTGGGCCGCAGGGTGCGTGCCTCGACGTCGTCGACCTGGGCGTAGCTGATGATGATCACCCTGTCGCCGGGGTGTACGAGGTGGGCGGCCGCTCCGTTGATGCCGATGACGCCGCTGCCGCGTGCGCCCTCGATGGTGTACGTCTCCAGGCGGGCGCCGTTGGTGATGTCGACGATGTGCACGAGCTCGCCGGGCAGCAGGTCGGCGGCGTCGAGGAGGTCGGCGTCGATGGTGACGGAGCCTACGTAGTGCAGGTTCGCCTGGGTCACCGTTGCGCGGTGGATCTTGGACTTGAACATGGTGCGCAGCATGAAGGCACTCCGGGAGGTAGGCTCCCTGCCTGCTTTATTGCAGGTCAAGGGCTGTTTCCTCAGCGTACAACGTGTCGCGTGTTCGGGTAGCGTTCCGCAGGTTTTCAGGACTCACGCCGACTGATCGCCGACTTTCCTGATGACCCGTCAGGCATTGGACCGGGAGCGAGAAACGGCCCTTTCTCTCCGTTCTTCGCGTCAAGGACGCGGTGCAGAAACAGCCGCTGGGTGCCCGTTGTGGCTGACTCCGTCAGAACTGCACGCCCGGCCAACCCAGAAGTCGCGCGCCGATCACCGCGGTCTGCAGCGTGTAGCGGTGCACGGGGTCGGCCGGGTCGGCGCCGGTGAGCCCATGGATGCGGGACAGGCGGTAGGTGAACGCGCGCACGCTCAGCGAGAGGCGCCGGGCCGCCTCCGCTGCGACACAGCCCGAGTCGAAGTAGGCGGTGAGGGTGTCGATGAGTGGCTCCGCACCGCCGCGGGCCGTCCGCAACGGGCCGAGGGTGTTGAGCACCAGGTCGGCCATGGCCTGCCGATCGCGGGTGAGCACGGGGTAGACGAGGAGGTCGGCGGCGTGCAGCACGGGTGCGTCGAGCTCCAGGCGCTCCGCCAGATCCAGGGCATTGAGCGCTTCCTCGTACGAGTGAACGACGCCGCCCGGGCCTGGCCGCGGGCGGCCCAGGGCGACGCGCCCGCCGTCAGTGGCCGCGTACGCCTGCTTGGCGAAGTAGGCCAGGACGTCCTCCTGGTCACCGGGGGCGATGCAGATCAGACGCCCGTCCTTGGTGGTGAGCAGGATGCTGCGGTCACCGAACCGGCCGATCAGGGCGCGCTCGACCTCACGGGGCACCGCGTCGCCGTCTTCGTAGGCAGCCTCTCCCTGGGCCACGGCGACGGCGTGTTCGTAGGACAGGCGGAGCCCGAAGCGTTCGGCGCGCTCGGCCAGCAGGCCCAGATCGCTGCGGCCGTAGAGCAGGTCATCGATGAACTCCCGGCGTGCGGCCTCCTCTTGGCGTACGGCGACCCGCTGGGCCCGCTCATAGCCTTCCGCGAAGGCGTCGATGACCTGGGTGGCGACGGCGAGCACGCTGTCGGCCGAGGCGATGGCGCCCGGCCAGTTCACGCGGGTCTCGGTCAGGTGGGTCACCACCAGGGAACGCAGTCCGAGTCCGGCCTCGGCCGCGCGTTCGCCCAGGAGGCGGCGCGATTCGATCTCGTCACGGGTGAGACGGCGGCCGGTCGCGGAGGCGTCCGCGAGGATGCGGGCGTACCCGTCCAGATACTTCTCCGGTATGTCCTGCCCCGCCATGTCCGCCCCCAGGCTCCTCTTGATGGATCGTTCACGCCTTTCTAGCGCAGGCGTGGGGCGCATGTACCGACGGGGTCGGGGGGCCCAGCAAGCGTGACGCCACCGTCATTCGGACAGGCTGTCCGTTCATCGTGCACTTGTTTCCGCAGGTCAGGAGCGCCGCAGGTCAGGAGCGTGGGACGTTACGCCCATGTTGATGTCCCGCTCGGGACGTATGAACTCAACTGCCGGAAGTCTGCCCCCTGCGCGGCACCTGGGGCGACTGTGCGGCCTCGGCTTCTGCCTTGGCGTCGCTCACCGCGGCGGCGGCCTGCTTCTCGGCCTCGTCGGCAGCCCTGGCAGCGTCCAGGGAGAGTGTCGAGCCTGCGTCGAGCCCGGCAATCCGGCTTTCGTCCGACGTGTCGTCGGCCTCGGTAGTGCCTGGTTCCTCAGGTTGCGCGGGTTTGGGAGCACCCGGCGTCGACTCATCACCGAACGCACGACTGACGGTCCGAACCGCCTCAGTCAGCTCCCCCGGGATCACCCAGAACGTGTTGTTGTCGCTGCTCGCCAAGTGCGGCAGTGTCTCCAGGTACTTGTAGGCCAGGACCTTCGGATCGGCATTGTTGCGATGGACGGACTGAAAGACGAGCTCCACCGCCTTCGCCTCACCGTCCGCCCGCAAGATCATGGCTTGCTGCGTGCCCTGTGCCTCCAGGATGTCCTTCTGCTTCGTGCCTTCCGCGGTAAGAATTTTGGCTTGTCGCTCCCCTTCGGCGTGCAGAATGGCCGCGCGCTTGTCACGCTCGGCCCGCATCTGCTTCTCCATCGCTTCCTTGATGGTGGTCGGTGGATCGATGGCCTTGATCTCCACGCGGTTGACCCGGATGCCCCACTTGCCGGTGGCGTCGTCGAGGACGGCACGCAGCTGGGCGTTGATCTCCTCACGCCCGGTGAGCGTCCCCTCCAGATCCATGCTGCCGATGACGTTGCGCAGCGTGGTCACGGTGAGCTGATCGATCGCCTGCAGGTAGTCGGCAACCTCGTAGGCCGCCGCCCGCGGATCGGTGATCTGGTAGTAGAGCACAGTGTCGATGTTGACCACGAGGTTGTCCTCAGTGATCACCGGTCTGGGGTCGGACGAGTAGACCTGCTCGCGCACGTCGAGTTTGGTGTTGATGCGATCCGCCACCGGCAGGACCAGATTCAGGCCCGGTTGCAGCGTCCGGCGATATCTGCCGAAGCGCTCGATGTTGTAGCGGCGTGCCTGCGGAACGATCCGCACGGTGGAGGCCACAAGGAAGACGACAACAAGGGCCGCCACAAGAATGAGGATGACAACGGGATCCACAATGCCTCCGTCGCTGTGCGTTCAGCCGTTCATGGCAGGAGTTCGCGGGGGTAGACGACGGCCGTGGCGCCTTCGATCTCCATGACGTCCACCAGTGCTCCCACCGGGATCACCAGGCCTTCGTCTAGGGCGCGTGCGGACCACTGTTCGCCGGAGAGTTTGATCAGGCCTCGGGTCGCGGTGACTTCCTGCAAGACCTCGGCCCGCTTGCCGACCAGAGCGTCACTGCCGTCGCGCATGAGGGGTTGCTGTGCCATGTGCCGCAGCGCGACAGGGCGGGCGATGAGCAGTCCCGCTGCCGCTGCCACGCCGAGGGCCACGAGCTGACCGAGTAGGCCGATGCCCACGCCGGCGACGACGGCGGCAACCAGCGCTGCGCCCGCCAGCAACCCGAAGACCAGTGTCAGAGTGAAGAACTCCGCGACACCCAGGACCCCCGCGGCGAGCAGCCATACGTACCACGGCATGGAATCGCCCTCCTTCAGGGGCCTTGTCCTCCAAGTTACCTCCCGGAGCGCCAGGCAGAACACGGACGACAGCTGATGTTCGCGATCGTTGAGAGGTACACGCCGATCGGCAGCGACACTCACCGGGAGCTGAATGACTGTCGTGATCATGAACGTTCACGAAAACAATCAAGGACCGTGGCGAATCAAGCAGCAGCGACGCCTCTGACCTGTGCAGATGACCAAGCGTTAGATCTTGGACTTGAACGTGGTGCATGAGGCATGGCGCACGGATGGGTTCACCGATCCGGGGCAGACGAGCGACAATGTCCGAGTCGTCGAGGGGCGCACATGTTCGATGGATTCGATCTGGAGCAGCGCGCGGGGGCTGGGGCCCGACTTCGCGTGCGCCACGGCGGCAGCGGCCCGGCGGTGCTGTTGTTGCACGGCCATCCACGCACTCACGCGACGTGGCATCGCGTCGCACCGCACCTCGTTGCCGCCGGGCACACGGTGGTCTGCCCCGACCTGCGAGGCTATGGCCAGTCGTCGAAACCAGCCACCGATGGAGAGCACCGCCCGTACTCCAAACGCGCCATGGCAGAGGACTGTTCGGCGTTGATGCGGGGCCTGGGGCATGAGCGGTTCGCCGTGGTCGGCCACGACCGGGGCGCGTACGTAGCCACCCGTCTCGCCCTGGACCACCCGGACATGGTCTCAGCCCTCACCGTGCTCGACGCCGTCCCCATCGGCGAGGCACTGCGACGCTGCGACGCGAATTTCGCCGCGAGTTGGTGGCACTGGTTCTTTCTGGGGCAGACCGACAAACCAGCTGAACGGCTCATCAACGCCGACCCCGACGCCTGGTACAAGGCCACTCCCGAACAGATGGGTGCCGAGGCGTATGAGGACTATCGGCGTGCCATTCACGACCCGGCCACCGTGCACGCCATGTGCGAGGACTATCGAGCCGGTCTGGGCGTCGACCGGGAGCACGATGACGCCGACCAGCAGACCGGCCGACGCATCGGCTGTCCGCTACAGGTGCTGTGGGCCACCCGTGATGACATGTGCGACCTGTATGGCGACGTGCTGGACGTGTGGCGCGACTGGGCGGGCGGTCGGCTGGACGGCGGCCCGATCGAGTCCGGCCACCACATTGCCGAAGAAGCGCCCGAAGCACTCGTGAGCGCATTGCGCGAGTTCTGGCGGACCACGGGCGACTGATGGCCGCGACCTGCGCGCTCTCCGACGTCCGACGGCGGCCAAACCCCGTACACGTCGCGATAGTTCGCATACGAGATATCGCCTGCGGATGCTGCACCGTGCTTGTTCGTCTAAGCTTATAAGGGCGCCTCGAAGAGAATGGTCTAGAGGCGTGCAGCATGCACCGCTTTACCTTGGTCGCGCAATTCTCTAATGCGCGTGAGGTAAAGGAAATCCAAGCGCTGAGTTTCCACGGCCGGCAGTGCGCGCGGTAAACGTGCGGCCATTACGTGGGAAAACCCGGCGTTCTATGATGGAAGAGGTAGAGGCATGGCTTCCACCGAATTCACGGATCAGGACGTGGCTGAAGCTCTGGACGTTGAGGCGGCTCTCGATCCGGTTGAGGCCGACGGTTCCTACCGCGACAGCCGCGAATGCGCGGCACTGGCTCTGACGGGCGGAACGATCTCCCTGCTGTTGTCACCTCCGACGCCTCGGCCGAAGAAGGCCTGACGGGGGCTCGTATGGAGGAGTCAGGCACTACGACGCCTCTGGCGGGCGCGGTGCAGGGCCTCACGTCGGAACTGGTCTCCGCTCTTCGGGGCGGGGGCCGATTCCGGTTGGCCGACAGCGTGACCGGGTCCGACGCGGTGACCGCGGACGGCCTCGCTCTCGCCGCCGTGCGGGTGGTGGGCGCTGATGCCGTTCTGCCGGGCGTCCTGCGCCGCGCGCCGTTGGAACCCGCCGACCTCGCCGTGTTCGGCAAGGCGGTGCGAGCCTATCCACCGCCCGCTGACGCTTCTCCCACGTCGGTGTGGAGCCACTGGGCCATGCAACGAACTCTGGCGGAGCTTGACGCGTCCTTCGACGGCGTGCCGGGACATGGGACGGAGCCCCGTGCGGCCTGGCTCGAGGACGCCCCGTGGCAGGTGCTGACCCATCAACTCGCCGTGCTGGCACCCCTCGCGGTGCCCGGCACCGACTGCGCGGTAGCCCGGGTGGCCCGTGCTCGGCCCGTGGATGTCGCCCGGGGCTTCGTGCGTGCGGTCCGCCGCCGCGACTGGCTGCAGGCCGCGGGAGCAGGCCGCTGGCTGGTCCTGCTCGACGGTGTGCCGCGAACGCTCGGTCTTGAGGCGGGACTTGAGTTCGTGGCGCAGATGGGGGTCGCGGACCCCCGCGTGGTGCTGCAGGTGGAGGCGGCGCAGCTGATGCGGGCCGGAGTGCCGGGGTGAGGGCGCGCGATGTCCGGGGGGTGGCCGAGGCGGCGCTGGCCTGGGTGTCCGAGCACCGCGACGATTTCGCGCTCGGGGAGGACGCGCTGGCCGAGTGCGGCAACGTGAATTTCACCTGGAAGCCGCTGGGGGAACTGGCGCATGTGTGCGTCACCGTCGGCCGGCACACCGAACCGTCCGCGCCGCTGCATCTGAGGGCGTGTGATCTGCTGGACTTCGCCTGGCGGCAGGCCGGGCAGGGCGACCTCCTGTGCCAGTTGCAGCGCCTTGAGCCCTTCGCGACGTACCCGTTGGAGATCTACGCGGCGTTCGCCTCGGCAGGGCTGCGCCACGACGGCTTCGAGAAGGCCGCCGCGACGGTGACCCGCACCCGCTCCTGGCAGGTGACCGAGCAGCAGCCCAACCGGCGCCTGGGCATCCTCAACTCCGAGCGCCACAGCGGCATGTGGCAGCACCAGGGCATGGAGCGGGCGCTTGAGCGCACCTGGCTCGGCGGCCTGCCGGAGCCCTGGACGTTCGAGGGGGACGCCGGCTACACGCTCACCCATGTGATCTTCCACCTCACCGACTGGGGCGCGGCCCCGCACGACGTTCCCCCGCAGGTCGCCGACTACCTGTCGCAGTGGCTTCCGCCGTGGCTGGACACCTGCCTGGAGGATGAGCGGTGGGATTTGAGCTGTGAGCTGCTGGCCGTGGCCGGCAGCCTGCCCGGCCCGCCCGACCGCACGATGCTGCGAGACGCCTGGGAACGACTCGCCCGAGCGCAGGGCGCCTCCGGAGCCGTTCCGGAGGTCGGCTCCGGGCGGGACGGCCGGGCGCCCGCGGACGACTTCCTCGGCTGCTACCACTCGACGCTGATGACAGCGTTCGCCGCCGTACTGACCGCCGACGCACTGCACGAGGACGCCGGCGCCGCCGCTGTGGCGGCCGGGAAGGCCCCCGCCTTCGCGCATCCGGGGCATCCGGGGCATCCGGGGCCCGAGCATCCTGGGCAGCCGAAGCATCAGGTGCAGGACGGGCAGAGGGGACGAGGAGTGTCGAGATGACCAGCACCCGCCTCATCCACACCGTCGGGAGCCGCGCCCTGGAGTGGCTGCACACCCACCGTGACGGGTTTCGACTGGAGCCGGACGTCGACCCGGAAGTGGGCTTCCTGGAGCGCTTCAAACCCATCGGCGAACTGGCCCTCATCTGCGCGGTGCTGTTCCGTGAAGGGGTGGCCGGCTCCCGGCAGGCGCAGCTGGCACGGCAACTGCTCGACCATGCCTGGCGCAACGCGCTGGACGGCGGCCGGATGCTGGTGCGCGGCCAGCACATCGAGCCCCTCTCCCCCATCCCCTTCGAGGTCTACCTCCCCTTCAAGGAGCTGGGTTACAGCCATCCCGCCTTCGAGCAGATCGTCCAGCTCAACCAGCGGCTGGAAAGTTTCGCCGCCCGCGAGATGCCACCCGTACGCCGCCTCGGGCTCTCCGCGTTCCAACGCCGCTTCGGGCTCGATCCCAGCCCGCCGGAGGCCGAGGTCATCGGCCGGACGTGGCTGGGGCGTACCCCCGAACCCTGGACCGTGGAAGGGCACACCGCCTACGACATCACCCACACCGTCTTCCACCTCACCGACTGGGGCAAGGACCCCGACAACATCCCCGCTCCCCTCGCCGAGTACCTCGCCACCTGGCTGCCGGCCTGGCTGGACGACTGGCTCGACCTGGAGCGCTGGGACCTGCTGGGCGAACTCCTCGTCGTCGACGCCTGCCTGCCCCGCCCGACCCTGGACGAGCGAGCCTGGGAGGGTTTCGCCGCGGCCCAGCAGCCCGACGGGGCCATGCCCGCCGTACGCACCATCCCCCAGGGCGAGCCCGACGAACTCTTCGACCTCATCTACCACCCCACACTCGTCGCCGCCTTCGCCTCCGTCCTGGCCACCTCCCGCGCCCTGGCCCAGCTCACACACCCCGCACCCACATGACACGCCTACACGACCCCTGGCCGGGCGAACCGCACAGCACCACCGAAGGCGAACCTCCACCCCGCCACCTCCCGGCACCCGCACAAGCGGACGCGGACGCGGGCGCCGACGCCGACGCCGAGACGGTGCGCCTGCTGGATGACGCGATCGCCGCGGTCGGGGCGCCCGATGTTGTCTTCGCGCTGTCACGCGACGGCCGGCGCACGGTGCGCCGCGGTGGAACCGCGCCGCCGCCACCCGTCCCCCGCGACGAGCTGCGTTACGAGATCGGCTCGGCCTCCAAGACGTTCACCGGCCTGCTGCTGGCCCACCTGACGCAGACCGGCGTCCTCTCCGCGGGCGAGCCCGCCCTGGCCCTCCTCGCCCCCGCCAAGGACCCCGGCCCAGATCCCCCCACCCTCGCCCACCTGATCACCCACACCTCCGGCCTGCCCGCCCTGCCCGCCGACTTCTACGTGCGGGCCCTGCCCACCTGGCGCACCAACCCCTACGCCGGTTATCAGGACCAGCACGTCATCGACGCCTTTCTGCGCCGCCGCCCGCCACGGCGGCCCGGCACCCGCTGGCACTACTCCAACTTCGGTGCCGCCGTGCTCGGTCACGCCCTGGCCGCCGCCACCGCCACCCCCTGGGACGACCTGCTCACCAGGCAGGTGCTGCGGCCCCTGCGGCTGAACGGCACCGCCCTGCGCCCCGCCGGGCCTGACACGGACGCCACCGGTCACCGCAAGGACAGCGTCACGCCGACGCCCCCACTGACCATCGGCGGATTCCAGGCAGCCGGCGCGGTCCGGGCCACCCCGCACGACCTGCTGACGTTCCTCGAAGCCCATCTGGACCCCGCGGGCCACACCCTGGCCGCGGCCCTGCGGGCGGTGGGCCGCCCGGTCCTGCGGCGCGGCCGGGGGCACCGGCAGACGCACACCATGTCCTGGTTCCAACACCCCACCGAACACGGCCCCCTCAACTTCCACTGCGGAGCCACCCTCGGCCAGCAAGCCTTCCTGGGCTACAGGCCCGACACCGCAACGGCCCTGGCCGCCGTCTGCACCCGCCGCTACCGCGCCCGCGAAACCTTCGTCACCACCGCGTACACCCTGCTCGCACACACCTGAGACACCGGGCAGGGCGGGCCGGACGGTCCGTCAGACGCGCTGCCACAGGGCCGGGGTGCGGGCGGGCTGCCACACGCCCTGCGCCTGATGCGACTGCAGGCAGACATAGGTGACACCGTCGTAGGTCACCCGCACCCCGGTCTCATAGACCTTGCCCGCACCCCAACTGCCCGAGGCCTCCTGCGTACTGGGATCGCGCTGGGCGGGGGCGGCCTTCAGCGTGAGCCCGAACTCGTTGAGCAGCGGGTTCAACGGCTGATGGAAAGTGACCCCGCCGCTCTTGCAGTCCCCGCTGCCCCCGGAAGTCACACCCTGGGCCTGGGTGCCGGAGAGGTACGAGCCGCCCGAATCCCCCGGCTCCGCACACACCGTGGTACGGGTCACCCCCTTGATGACCCCCTCCGCGTAGGTCACGCTGGTGCCGTGCTGCTCGATGGTCCCGCAGTGCCAGCCGGTGGTGGAACCCGACCGGCAGACCGCCGCGCCCACCAGCGCCTGCACCGAACCGGCGATCTGCACATCTGCCGTCCCCGCACCCTTCACCCGGGGCGTGGCGGTCCACTGGCTGTTCACGCTGACCCAGGACATGTCCTTGCCGGGAAAGACCGACGCCTCGAAGGCACCCTGGGCCACCTTGTTGAAGCCGGTGGTCTTGGCGCCCGGCTTGCCGCAGTGCCCGGCGCTGGCGAACCCCTGCTGGGCGCCCTTGGTCACCGAGAACCCCACCGAACAACGAGCTTTCTCGTCGATGTAGTACGCGTCGCCCCCGCGGACGTCGTGCAGCGCGCGCGGACGGTCGACCGACACCCTCACGTCCACGAGCCGCCGGTCGACCCCGGCCGCCGCGAGCAGCTTGTCGGCGGCCCCGCTGCTCGTCGCCTGCACCGTCGCCTTGTTGGCCCGCACGTCGACATACCGCACCGGCGTCTCCAGGCCCCCGCCCACCCCGGCGGCGGCATCCAGCTTCGCCGTGAGGGCCTCCAACTCCCCCAGACCATGCTTGACGACCTTGGCCCGCGCCCCCTCCGCCTTGATCGCAGCCACATCCGCGGCATCCGTGGTCGCCACCACCAGGCGGGCGGAGGTCGTGCCCTGCACCCAAGCGCCCGCGAAGTCCTTGCCCAGCGCGTTCTGGAGCCGCCCCGCCCGCGTCCCCGCCTCCGCCTCGTTCACCAGCCGCTCACGGGCCTGCCCACCCGACAGCCCCAGATCACGCTGCAGCGCCCTCAGCAAAGTCACCGACGGCTTGTCAGCTCCCAGCGTCTGCGCAGCCGATGGTGCCGCCGGCGCCCCGGAGGGCTGCGGCGCCGGTACAGGCGGAGTCGGAGTCGGAGCGGCGGGAGTCGGAGCGGACGGTACGACAGCAGCAGCCACCGGCAACCCCGTCAACGCGAACGCACCCAGCACGCTCACCACGAGCCAGGCGAGCCGGGCAGGCCGGACGGGTTGGCCGGGTCGGTCGGCACGTCTGTCAACCATGGGTGACTCCTCATCCTCGGAAGATCCGGTTCGGCGGTGGGGGAGACAAAGAAGACGCCGAAACCTAGCCTTTTCCGACACCCACTCAGAAAATTCCCCAGCGCCCCCAGTTCGGCGCAACGGACCACACCAACGACCCACCCGGCCCAACCTGGTCCCCAGGTAATCGATCAGGATTCGAGAAGCGCCGGTCACCGGCTCGCGCTTAGCGTGAGTTCCATGACTTCCATCGAGTGCATCACCCTTGAGGTGGCCGACCCCACGGCCGCCGAGCGCTTCTACACGGACGCCTTCGGCCTGGGCAAGCAGGTACGGCTGCGGGGCTCGGAGGCGGTGGCGGCCGGGTTCCGCGGGTTCACGGTGTCGCTCGTGGTCTCGCAGCCATCGATCGTCGACGGCCTGTTCGGCGCCGCACTGAACGCCGGGGCCACGGAGATCAAGCCCGCCAAGAAGTCCCTGTGGGGCTACGGCGGTGTCGTACAGGCCCCTGACGGGACGGTCTGGCAGCTCGCGAGCTCGTCGAAGAAGGACACCGGCCCGGACAGCCGGCAGATCGACGAGATCGTTCTTCTGCTGGGCGTCTCCGACATGGCCGCGACGAAGCGGTTCTATGTCGACCGCGGCCTCACCGTCGCGAAGAGCTTCGGCAGCAAGTACGTCGAGTTCGACGGCTCGGGGGGTCGCGTCAAGTTGTCGCTGTACGGGCGTCGCGGGCTTGCCAAGGTCGCGGGTGTCCCGGCGGAGGGCAGCGGGTCGCACCGGCTCACGATCGGCGGCGACGCCGGTGCCTTCACCGACCCGGACGGATTCAGGTGGGAGCCCGCGGCATGAGGGCCGCCGCAGTCAGTCGCTGTGCAGCGCCGCCCGCAGTTCCTCGTCGGCGGACGGCTTCGCCGTCCTGCCCTCCGACCGAGCGGACGTGGTGTCGATGACGACCTCGTGCACGGTCCCCCGCCAGGGAAACGGGGGCCGGTAGTACCCCGGATCGACCGAAAGACCCCGGTCGTGGCCGATGCACAGCCCCGCGCCCCCGTGCTGGAAGGTGTAGGGAAACGGGCCCCCGAGCGGGGCGGTCGCGACATCCCGGCCGTCCACGCGGAGGCTGAAGCTCCCGTCGCCTCCATTGCCCCCGCTCCGGTTTCCCGCGTCGAACCGCACGCCCATCCGGTGCCGGCCCGCGATGAGCCGCTCGTTCGCCACCAGCCGGTCCAGGTCCCCGGCGCGGGAGCAGGCGAAGGTGAGGCGGCCCTCCTGGGCGTACAGGACGAAACCGCCGTTGAGGTCGCCGAGCGCGCACAGCACCCCGGCGGCCGGCGTGCCGCCCAGAACCTCGGCGTCGGCCGTCAGCGTGAATCCGCCGAAGAGCAGGGGCAGCGCCTCGTCGTGGACAGGGGCGCCGCCCGGGGCGTACGACGCGCTGGCGGGCGGCGGCCAGGCGGGCGGGATCATCGCGGTGAGGCGTTCCTGCATGCGGTCGTCCAGGGGCAGCACGTGGTTGCGTGCGGCCTCCTCGTCCCACAGCGCGGCCAGCTTCCGTACGACGTCGGGGTGCTCGGCTGCCACATCGCGCGCCTCCGCGAAGTCGTCCGTGAGCCGGAACAGCGACCAGCGGTCCGCCGCGAAGTCACGGCTGCCGGGCAGGAGCCGTTCCTCGTCCGCGACGCCGGATGAGACGTGGTCGGTGGTCGCCTTCCACTCGCCGTGCACGAGTGAGCGGGATCCCAGCATCTCGAAGTACTGGGTCCGGCCTGGCAGTTGAGTGTGCGGATCGTCGAAGACCGGCAGCAGGCTGCGGCCGTCGACCGGCTGCTGGGGCACACCGTCGACCTCCGTGGGTGCCTGGACCCCGCACGCGTCGAGGATCGTCGGCATGAGGTCGACCGCGTGCGCGAACCCGGAACGGATGGCGCCCGCGTCCTGGACGCGGCGCGGCCAGTGGGCGATGAGCGGGGCGCGGGTGCCGCCGAGCCAGGTGTAGCGCTTCCACAGCCGCAGCGGGGTGTTGCCCGCCCAGGCCCAGCCCCAGGCGTAGTGCGGATAGGTCGCGGGGCCTCCCCAGTCGTCGAGCGCGGCGAGGTTGCGGGCGGTGCTGTCGCCCGAACGGGCCGTGAAGCGGTGTTCGTTGAGGGTGCCGGTGCTGCCGCCCTCAGCGCTGGCCCCGTTGTCGGAGAGGACCAGGACGAGGGTGTTGTCGAGGCGTCCGGTGCGGCGCAGGAAGTCGGTCAGGCGGCCGATCTGGGCATCGGTGTGGGTGAGGAATCCGGCGAACACCTCCTGCATCCGCGCGAAGACCCGCCGCTCGTCCCCGGTCAGCTCCCGCCAGTCCTGGATCCAGGGCGGGCGGGGCGAGAGCTCCGTGCTCTTCGGTACGACGCCGATGGCGGTCTGCCGGGCGAACGTCTCCTCGCGCCACTGCTCCCAGCCGTGGTCGTACCGGCCCCGACAGGGATCGCTCCAGGCGCGGGGCACGTGGTGCGGGGCGTGCGTCGCGCCGAGCGGGAAGTAGAGGAAGTACGGCTTGTCGGGGGTGGCGTGTTTCTGGTCGAGGATCATGCGGATCGCCGCGTCGGCCAGGTCCTCGCTGAGGTGATAGCCGTCGTCGGGGCCCGCCGGGGGCTCGGTGTAGTGGTTGTCGCGCACCAGGTGCGGGGCGTAGTGGTTGGTGTCGCCCTGCAGGAATCCGTAGAAGCGCTCGAAGCCGTAGCCGAGCGGCCAGCGGTCGAAGGGTCCCGAAGCGGTGCGCTCCCAGCGGGGGGTGAGGTGCCACTTGCCGACGGCGAGCGTGGAGTAGCCCGCGTCGCGCAGCACGCGGGGCAGCGGCGCGGCGGACTTCGGCAGGCGCGCGGTGTAGCCGGGGTGGGCGATCGGCAGGTCGACGAGGAAGCCCATGCCGACGGCGTGGTGGTTGCGCCCCGTCAGCACACTGGCGCGGGTCGGGGAGCACATCGCGGTGACGTGGAAGCGGTTGAGACGCAGCCCGTCGGCGGCGAGGCGGTCCAGGTGCGGAGTGGCCATGTCGGAGCCGTAGCAGCTGAGTTGGGCGAAGCCCAGGTCGTCGAGGACGATGACGACGACGTCCGGGGCGCTCGGGGCGGGGCGTGGATCGCCCGGGTGGAAGGGGTCGGGCATCGGTCGGGCCTCCGGTTGACTAGGAGTGGGGCCAGGGCTCCAGCAGGGCGCTCGTCGCGGGGTGTACGGGTGCCGTGAGGACCGCGACCGCGGCGTCGACGAGGTTCGCGAGGAGCAGGTCCGTGCGGACTCCCGGACGGGCCGTGCCGTGCTGCAGGGCCCGTTCGTGATCGGCGAGGGTGTGCAGGGTGAGCCCGACGAAGACGCGCCACCGGTCGGCGCGGACCGGGCCTGGGAGCTCGGCGAGGCAGGCGTCGATGCGGGCGTACAGGTCGTGCAGCGCACGGGTCCAGGTCTCGGCGGCCAGGTCGTACGGCGCGATGTCCTCGACGTACAGGGCCTGTGCGACGAAGCGGAGGAAGTAGCTGGGCGGTGCGGGCGGGTCGGGCGGTGTGCCAGGCTGGGCCGCCGCCCCGGTGATCCGGTCGGCCATGGGCCGTACGAACACCTCGACGAGGCCACGCAGTTCCTTGCCGCGCCCTTCCGCGTCGAGCACGGCCAAGCGGTCGAGTTGGCCTTCGTTGGTCGGCCCGAGCCGGTGTGCGTACACGGCCGTGACCAGGCCGCGTTTGTCCCCGAAGTGGTAGGCGACGGCCGAGGTGTTGCGCTGGTCGGCCGCCGCGGCGATCTCGCGCAGCGACACCGCGTGGATGCCGCGTTCGGCGAACAGCCGCTCCGCGGTCTCGATGAGCCGGACCCGGGTGCGGGCGGGGTTCCGGCGGGGATCGGTCACGTCGGCCAGTGTGTGACCCTTGCCCCTTCAACGCAAGTGCGTTAGAACCTGAACTCCCGGTATGAGCAGGCTGTTTGAGTCGACGAGCGGCGGTGCGACCCGAGCCATGCCCTCTCCCCCTCCCGCCTCTTCACCCCGCGGTACGCCACTGCCTGATGACCTCTCCCCGGCCTCGTACGCCCTCCTGCTCGTGCCGCTCGTCCTGCTCACAGAGGTCACCGCACTCGAACTCACCTTGATCTACCCGGTGTTGCCGCTGATGTCCGACGCCTTCGACACCCCCTCCATCGGCTGGACACTGACCGTGGTGAGCCTGACGGGCGTGGTGGCGCAGCCGCTGCTCGGGCGGGTCGCCGACGCCATCGGCAAGAAGCGGATGATCCTGTACGCGGCCGGGTGCTTCGCCGTCGGTTCGCTGATCTGCGCGCTCGCGTCCTCCTACCCCGTGCTGCTCGCGGGCCGTGCCGTACAGGGCACCTGCCTGGTGATGGCCCCGGCGGCGTACGGCCTGATCCGCGACATCTTCCCGGCGCGGGTGGTCCCGGTGGCGCTCGGCGCGGTCACCACGGGCATCGGCCTGAGCGCGATCATCGGCCCGCTGACCGGCGGCGCGCTGGGCCAGGCCTTCGGCTACCGCGCGGTGTTCTGGTTCGCCCTCGCCTACGTCGTCGTCCTCACGCCCTGGTTCGCGCGGGCCCTGCCCGAGTCCCCGCTCCGCCGGCCACCGACCGGCCGGCACGGCGTCGACGCGGCGGGCGGCCTGCTCCTGGGCACGGGAGCGGGCGGGCTTTTGCTGTTCGTGGGTCAGGGCGGCGCCTGGGGCTGGGCATCGGCGCCCACTCTGGCCGCCCTGGGCTGCTCGTTCCTTCTGCTCGCGGGCTTCGTACGACGTGAACTGCGCACCCCGGACCCGCTGATCGACCTGCGGCTCCTGACGGGGCCCGCGCTGCGCTGGACGCTGACCGCGGCGTTCGCCGGGGCCTTCGCGATCGGCGGGACGGCCTTCGCCATGCCGATGCTGGTCCAGACGCCGACGTCGCTCGGCTACGGCTTCGGGATGAGCATCGTCGGCGCGGCGGTGTTCCTGGTACCGCAGGGTCTCATCGGCGCGGCATGCGGACCACTCGGCGGACTCCTCGCCCGGCGCCGCGGCCCCCGCCACACGCTCCTGCTCGCCCTCGCGGGCCTGACCGGCGCGACGCTCACCCTGGCGCTGTTGCACACCGCGCTGTGGCAACTCCTCCTCGCCGCACTGTTCATGGGCCTGGGCTTCGGCTGCTTCTTCGTCGGCGTCTCCAATCTGGTCGTGGAGGCGGTACCGCCCGACCGCACGGCGGTGGGCGCGGGCCTGATGGGCGTGGCCAACAACCTCGGCCAGGCCACGGGGGTGACGCTCCTGGGCGCGATCCTCGCCCAGTATGTGGTGGACGACTCGGACGAGGACCGGATCCTGTACGCGGAGACCGGCTACGCGCTCGCGCTCGGTCTCGCCGCGGCGGTCGCCTTCGCGGGAC
The DNA here is from genome assembly GCF_055577645.1 of Streptomyces sp. NPDC033180. Classification (NCBI taxonomy): domain Bacteria; kingdom Bacillati; phylum Actinomycetota; class Actinomycetes; order Kitasatosporales; family Streptomycetaceae; genus Streptomyces; species Streptomyces sp. NPDC033180. The sequence continues at coordinate 302,696 of NZ_JBVIPU010000009.1, forward strand.
TCATGGTGGCGGCGGCGATGCGACACGGTCGCACTCCGGCTTCGGGTGGCCTGCTGCGGCTCGCGGGAGCGGCGCGGGAGGACGCGGGACAGGCAGCGGAAGAATCGGCGGAACAAGAAGTCGGACACGAAGGGGAACAACAAGGCGTCCCGCCCCGTCGTGGACCGACGGAGCGGGACCGGAGAAGCCCGCGGTGAGCCACACGCCTACGCCACCGCCACCGCCACCGCCTCGGCCTTTTCCCCCTTTTTCCCCTTCTCCTCCTTCTCCGCCTTCCCCGCGAACTGGGTGCGGTACAGCTCCGCGTACCGGCCGTCCACCGCGAGCAGTTCCTCGTGCGTCCCGCGCTCCACGATCCGCCCGGCCTCGACGACGAGGATCTGGTCGGCGGACCGCACCGTCGAGAGCCGGTGCGCGATGACGATCGCGGTGCGGCCCTCCAGAGCCTCGGCGAGAGCCTCCTGCACCGCGGCCTCCGAGGTGTTGTCGAGGTGCGCGGTGGCCTCGTCGAGGATGACCACCCGCTGCTGGGCGAGCAGCAGCCGGGCGATGGTCATCCGCTGGCGCTCGCCGCCGGAGAGGCGGTAGCCGCGCTCGCCGACCACGGTGTCGAGGCCGTCGGGCAGGGAGCGCACGAGGTCTTCGAGGCGGGCCCTGCGCAGGACGTCCCACAGGTCGTCCTCAGTGGCCTCGGGGCGGGCGAGCAGCAGGTTGGCGCGGACCGACTCGTGGAAGAGGTGGCCGTCCTGGGTGACCATGCCGAGGGTCCGGCGCATGGACACCGCGGAGAGGTCGCGGACGTCGACCCCGCCGATGCGGACGGCCCCGCCGTCCGTGTCGTAAAGCCGGGGAAGCAGTTGCGCGATCGTCGACTTGCCCGCGCCCGACGAACCGACGAGTGCCACGGTCTGGCCCGGCTCGGCGCGGAAGGAGAGGCCGTGCAGGACCTCGTCGCCGCCCCGGGTGTCGAGGGACGCGACCTCTTCGAGGGAGGCCAGGGAGACCTTGTCGGCGGCCGGGTAGCCGAAGCGGACATCGTCGAACTCGACCGCCACCGGGCCCGACGGGACCTCACGTGCGTCCGGCTTCTCGTCGATCAGCGGCTTCAGGTCGAGGACCTCGAAGACGCGCTCGAAGCTGACGAGTGCGCTCATCACCTCGACTCGCGCTCCCGCCAGGGAGGTCAGCGGCGCGTAGAGGCGGGTCAGGAGCATGGCGAGGGACACGATCGCGCCCGTTTCCAGGGCGCCGTTCAGGGCGAAGTAGCCGCCGAGGCCGTAGACGAGGGCCAGGGCGAGCGCCGAGACCAGGGTGAGCGCGGTGATGAACGTGGACTGCGCCATGGCCGTGCGGACACCGATGTCCCGCACCCGGCCGGCCCGCGTGGCGAACTCCTGCGACTCGGCGCCCGGTCGGCCGAAGAGCTTGATGAGCGTGGCACCCGGGGCGGAGAAGCGCTCGGTCATGCGCGTACCCATCGCCGCGTTGTGGTGCGCGGCCTCGCGCTGGAGCTTCGCCATCCGGGAGCCCATGCGGCGCGCGGGCACGATGAAGACGGGGAGCAGGACAAGGGCGAGGAGCGTGATCTCCCAGGAGAGTCTCAGCATCATGGCCAGGGTCAGGAGCAGCATGACCACATTGCCGACGACGCCGGAGAGCGTGTTGCTGAACGCGCGCTGGGCGCCGATCACGTCGTTGTTGAGGCGGCTGACGAGCGCCCCGGTGCGGGTGCGGGTGAAGAAGGCGACGGGCATCCGCTGTACGTGGTCGAAGACGGCCGTCCGCAGGTCGAGGATGAGTCCCTCCCCCAGGTTCGCCGAGAGCCAGCGGCTCAGCAGGCCGAAGCCTGCCTCGGCGACGGCGATGGCGGCGATGAGCAGGGCGTACCGGACGACGAGCGACGACTCCCCGTCCGAGATGATCGTGTCCACGACGCTGCCCGCAAGCAGGGGGGTCGCCACCGCGAGCGAGGCGGTGATGATGCTCAGGAGAACGAAGTAGACGATGCGGCGTTTGTGCGGGCGGGCGAAGGTTCCGATGCGGCGCAAGGTGGCGCGGGCGAAGGGACGGCGGTCCTGCTCGGCGTTCATGACGCTGTGCAGCTGGGTCCAGGCTGTCGTTTCCATGCTCATGAGAAGAACGTAGAACCTCAAGCTTCCTTTAGGTCAAGCATCGGGGAGCAGGACACCGAAACGAGACCCCCGCGCGTCCCCGCGTCATCCCTTGACCCGCATGTAACAGGAACGTACTTTCGCTTCAACTCTTGTGGCCATCACAGAGTTTGTCGACTTCCTGATGCTAGAAGGCGAACACATGCGAGAGCTACGAAGGCGTACTCTGCTGTCCGCGATCGGCGGCTCAGCCGTCGCGGGGGGCGGCTTCACCGCCGCGGGGACGGGGACCGCCCAGGCCGCGGCGCAGCGCCCGAGCCCCACGAGCCCCCTCGACCCGAGGATCCAGCAACTGCTCGACCGTATGACTGTCGAAGAGAAGCTGGGGCAGCTGCAGCAGCTCCCCTGGGCCGTCAGCACGGGCCCCGGCGGCAGCGAGACCAAGGACGTCGAGGACGCGGCGCGTGCCGGACGGCTCGGTTCGGTTCTGAACATCTTCGGCGCCAAGAGCAGCAACGCCCTGCAGCGCATCGCGGTGGAGGAGTCCCGGCTCGGCATTCCGCTGCTCTTCGGACTCGACGTCATCCATGGTCTGTGGACCACGTTCCCGATCCCCCTCGCCCAGGCGTCGAGCTTCGACCCGGAGGTCACCAGGCGGGACGCCGAGGTGTCGGCGAGGGAGTCCCGCTCGAACGGTGTGCACTGGACGTTCTCGCCGATGATGGACGTCACGCACGAGCCGCGCTGGGGCCGGTTCGCCGAGGGCTGCGGCGAGGACCCGTACCTCACGACGGCGTTCGCGGTGGCCAAGGTGGAGGGCTACCAAGGCGAGAAGGACGGGAAGAGTGAGCGGGGCGAGAACGGTTCGGGGCTCCACGCCAAGGACCGCGTCGCCGCCTGCGCCAAGCACTTCGTCGCGTACGGCGGGGCGGAGGGTGGCCGGGACTACAACACGGTCGACGTGTCGGAGTCGCGGCTTCGCAACCACTATCTGCCGCCGTTCAAGGCCGCGTTGGACGCGGGCGTGGCCACGGTGATGGCCTCCTTCAACACCGTCAGCGGCGTCCCGGCCCACGGCAACTCCCACATGCTGACCGACGTGCTGAGCAAGGAGTGGGGCTTCGACGGCTTCGTCGTCAGCGACTGGAACGGCGTCGACGAACTCGTCGCGCACGGCTTCGCCGAGGACGGCGCCGACGCGGCCCGCCTCGCGCTGAACGCCGGCGTCGACATGGAGATGGCGAGCACGGACCTCGCCAAACACGGCAAGAAGCTGCTGAGCAGCGGCAGGATCAGCGGGCACCGGCTCGACGAAGCGGTCGCGCGCATCCTGCGCCTGAAGTTCGCGCTCGGCCTCTTCGATCATCCGTACGTCGACGAGGACGACGCGATCGACAAGCCGTCCGCCGATGCCCGCGAGGCCGCCCGCGAGACCGCCGCCCGCTCCATGGTGCTCCTGAAGAACGACGGCAAGGCGCTTCCGCTCAAGAAGTCCACCGGGTCGATCGCGGTCGTGGGGCCGTTCGGCGACTCCGACGACCTGCTCGGCACGTGGACGTTCCCCGGCGCGGCGAAGAACTTCCCCTCGGGGAAGATCCTCGCGGCGGTGAAGGCCGCCGCCCCGCGGGCGAAGGTGACGTACGCGAAGGGCGTGGACCCCGAGGGCGAGGACACCAGCGGCATCCCGGCGGCGGTCTCCGCGGCCAGGAAGGCGGATATCACCGTCGTCGTGGTCGGCGAGCCCCCGGCGATGAGCGGCGAGGCGGCGGCGCGCGGCGACATCAGTCTGCCGGGCGGGCAGGAGAAGCTGATCGAGGCGGTCGCGGCAACGGGCAAGCCGTTCGTGGTGGTCCTGGTCAACGGGCGTCCGCTGACCGTCGGCGGCTGGCTGAAGTCGGCGCCCGCCGTCCTCGAAGCCTGGCACCCGGGACTCGAGGCGGGACACGCGATCGCCGACGTGCTGTTCGGCGAGGTCAATCCGGGCGGCAAGCTGCCCGTCTCGTTCCCGCGGACGGTCGGGCAGATCCCCGTCCACTACAACCACGAGTCGACGGGCCGCCCGTACAACGCGGGCAACAAATACACGTCGAAGTACCTCGACCTGCCCCCGACCCCGCAGTTCGCCTTCGGCCACGGGCTCTCCTACACGTCCTTCGAGATCGGCGAGCCGAAGCTGAGCCGCGACCGCGTGCCGGCGCGGGCGCTGCGCGAGGGCGACACCCTGGAGGTGTCGGTCACCGTCCGCAACACGGGCGAGCGCACGGGCGACGAGGTCGTCCAGCTGTACGTTCACGACATCGCGGCGAGCATCGCGCAGCCGGTGCGCAAGCTGCGCGGGTTCCGCAGGGTGACGCTGAAGGCCGGCAAGTCGAAGACCGTCCGCTTCCAGCTCGGCGCCGAGGACTTCGGGTTCTGGACGAACGCGGAGAACGGTGAGTTCCGTGTCGAGGAGGGGGCGGTGGACGTCTACGTCGGCAACAGCTCCGAGGCCGAGGCGAAGAAGAGGCTGACGATCACGTAGCGGCCGTTCTTGTCGTGACGGGTGGGCCGGGACCCGTGGTGGAGCCCGGCCCTCGCGGCTCAGCCGAGTTCGAGCGTGGTCACGCCGAAGACGCGCTCCTTCGCCAACTCCCTTACCGGGCCGGTGTACATACGGGCGGTCGGGAAAGTGGGCTTCATGCCGCGCGTCTCGGCGAGGGCCACGGCATGCGGCTGGGTCTCGGGGACATCGATGACGACGGGTGCGCCGTCCGCCTCCGCCGTCAGCGCGTCGAAGAGCTCCTCCGCGTCGGCGCGCGTGTCCGCGAACAGGGGCCCGACCCGCAGGGCGCCCCGGGCCGCGCGGAGCACGCCGTATCCGGTGACGCGGCCGTCGACGATCCGGGCGAGTGCGCGGTGCCCCGGAGCGGTCAACCAGGACTCCAGGAAACGCGGGCGGTCGGCCGGGTAGCTCGCGGCGTCGTACGCGGTGATCGCCCGCAGGCCCGCGGCCTCGACCGGCAGGACCCGCGCGCCTCTCGGGACGCCGCCGGGAACGGGGCCGACGTACCGGATCGTGCGGTGGGCGAGTTCGAAGCCCGAACGGCGGTAGTTGTCCTGCTGGGCGACCACGCCGTCGAGGCCGACAGTGCGCTTCCCGGCGTGGGCGAGCGCCGTCCGCCAAGTGGCGAGGCCGTGGCCGCGGCCCCGCAGGTCCGGGCGGACGAGGTAGAAGCCCAGGAAGGCGTACACCTCGCTGTAGTTCACGACCGAGATCGCGGAGACCGGCTCGCCATCCACGCGGCCGATGAAGAAGCCGTCGGGGTCCTGCGCGAAGAAGGACGGGGCGTCGCGCAGGCCCGGGTTCCAGCCCTCGTCCGCCGCCCACCCGCTGACGACCTGCCAGTCGTCGAGCGTCGCCCGCGAGATGGTGAGCCGCCCAGGGGCCGAATCTGTCATCGCTGCACCCTTCGTACGGCGGCCGATCTCACCGGCCGCACCAAAACCATCCTGCCCGACTCCCCATCCCGCTACCCGAGCCATAAGCGCTGCTTTCAGGGGTGCTTGGATCCGGTATTGGGATGGTTTGAGCCTGATATCTGCTGTGGAGGGATTTCTCGGCAGCGCGCTGGAAGGGTGGCCCGGGGGCGCGAGGCAGACGGTCGGTTCATTTCCGGCCTTTTATCAAATAGAGCTGAAAAAGCGGTACTTGCGGTCATGGAACAACGAGAAGACGATCGGCGCCGATGCCATCACGGCAGCAATGCCATCTCGGCAGCCAAGAACGACCGTCCTTCCAGGAGGTTCCAGTGAACGACCGGCTCGCACTCGGTCCGGATGCCGCACGGCAACTGGCGACAACCACCAAGACCACTCCGCAGATGCGCGGCATCACCCCGCGCTATCTGCTGCGCGCCCTGCCCTGGGTCGACGTCGAGTCGGGCATCTACCGGGTGAACCGGCGCAGGACGTTCGTGCTCGGCGACGACCGCATCACCACGTACGAGGAGAGCGGCTCGCAGCGCGTCGTACCCGGTGACTTACGCGAGATCCCCTACCTCCGTGACGCCGACGACGCGCTGCTCGCGGAGCTGGCCGGCGCCTTCACCGAGGTCACCTTCGAGGCCGGGCAGGTCCTCGCCCAGGAGGGCGACCCCGCCGACCGGCTGTGGGTGATCGTGCGGGGCAGGGCCGAGAAGCGGGTGACCGGGCGGTATGGCGAGGACGCGCTGCTCGAAGTCATCGGCGACGGCCAGTTCTTCGACCTCGGCGCGTGGACCCGGGCCGAGGAGATGGCCTACCGCGTCAAGGCGCTCACCCCGGGCGTGGCGCTCTGCGCGGACCGCGGCGCGCTGGCGCGGACAGCCGACCGGGACGAGGCGCTGGGCGGTGCGATCACGGCCTACTGCGACGCGGACGCCATGGCGCCCGGTGCCGAGGTGCCGGTGGATCTGACCGCGGGGCACGTCGGGGAACCGGATCTGCCGGGGACGTTCGTCGACTACGAGGACGCGCCCCGCGAGTACCACATGACGCTCGCGCAGACGGTGCTCCGCGTCCACACGCGGGTCGCCGACCTCTACAACGGGCCCATCGACCAGACCCGCGCGCAGTCCAACCTCACCATCGCGGCGCTGCGGGAACGGCAGGAGTCCTCGCTCCTGAACCACCCGGAGCACGGCCTGTTCCACAACGTCTCCGCCGGGCAGCGGGTCCAGGCACGCACCGGCGCCCCCACCCCCGACGACCTGGACGAGCTCCTGACGCGGGTATGGAAGCAGCCCGGCTTCTTCCTGGCCCACCCCAGGGCGATCGCCGCCTTCGGCCGTGAATGTACGCGGCGTGGCGTGCCCCCCGTGACGGACAACCGCTACGGCAGCCCGCTCCTCACCTGGCGCGGTGTTCCGCTGCTCCCGTCGGACAAGGTGCGGTTCTCGGGCGGCATGGGCGCCGGAGTCGGCACCACCGAGATTCTGCTGATGCGGACGGGCGAGGCCGAGCAGGGGGTGGTGGGGCTGCGTCCCGCGGGCGTCGCGGACGAGGTCGAACCGGGCCTGTCCATGCGGAACATGGGCGTCGACAAGAAGGGCATCACGTCGTACCTGATGACGGCGTACTTCAACACCGCTGTCCTGGTCGAGGACGCCATCGCCGTCCTGCAGAACGTCGAGGTGTCCAACTACCATGACTACTCCTGACGTTACGGAGCGCGGATCTGCAGTACCGGGACTTCCGGGGCTTCCCGGGCTTCCCGGGCTCCCGGGCGGGACGAGCCGGCCTGCCCCCTTGCCCGCCACCCCCGGCGCGGGCGCCCTCCCGCAGCTCCAACCCCCGGAATTCTCCCCCGAGTCGGCCCGCCAGGACATCCCGATCCTGCACCGCACCGTCAACGACCACCCGTTGGTCTGGCTCGACAACGGCGCCACCACACAGAAGCCCCGCCAGGTCATCGAGGCGCTCGGCGCCTACTACGGCGCCGCGAACTCCAACATCCACCGGGGCGCCCACACCATGGCGCGCGAGGCGACCCGGATGTACGAGGCGGGGCGGTCGGCGGTCGCGGGATTCCTCGGCGCGGGGTCGCCGGACGACATCGTCTTCGTACGCGGCACGACCGAGGCCGTCAACCTCGTCGCCCAGAGCTGGGGGCGGGCCAACCTCGGGCCCGGGGACGACATTCTGGTGGCGGTCCTGGAGCACCACTCCGACATCGTGCCCTGGCAGTTGATCGCCAAGGAGACCCGGGCGCGCGTCGTCCCGATCCCCCTCACCCCCGAGGGCGCGATCGACCAGGACGCGTACGCCGACCTCCTCTCCTCCCGCACCCAGCTCGTCGCCGTCAGCCACGCGTCGAACGTCCTCGGCACCGTCCCGCCGGTGAAGGAGATGACGGCCCTAGCCCACCGCTACGGCGCCAAGGTCCTGGTGGACGGGGCGCAGGCCGTCGCGCACTTCCCGGTCGACGTACAGGACCTGGACGCCGACTTCTACGCCTTCTCGGGGCACAAGCTCTTCGCCCCGACCGGCATCGGCGCGCTCTACGCGAAGCCGGAGATCCTGGAGGCCATGCGGCCGTGGCAGGGCGGCGGCAACATGATCGAGTCCGTCGATTTCACGCGGACCACGTTCGCGCCGGTCCCGCACCGCCTGGAAGCAGGCACGGGCCACATCTCGGGCGTGGTCGGCCTCCTTGCCGCGCTGAACTGGTTCACGTCCTTCGACCGCAACGCCGTCGCCGCGTACGAGACCTCGCTCATGACGTACGCGCGACAGGCCCTGGCCACGGTGCCCGGCCTGGAGGTCCTGGGGTCGGCGCCCGAGCGGATCGCGGTCCTCACGTTCACCCTCGCGGGCCATGACCCGGCAGGCATCGCGGACTGGCTCGACCACGACGGGATCGCCATCCGTGCGGGCCACCACTGCGCCCAGCCCGCGCTCGCCCACTACGGCCTGGAGTCCGCCGCCCGCGCCTCACTCGCCCTCTACAACACGTCCGAGGAGGTGGATCAACTGGTGGCGTCCTTGCGGCAGCTTCAGGAGGCGTCGACGACGGCAGGCTGACGGCCGAGAAGGCGTCAGGGGTCCCGTTTCCCGTGGGGCGTGGTCGGATAGGCGTACATCAGCTGAGCTTCGGGAGGCCAGGATGTTCGTCCCGTTCGGGGCCCTTGATTTTCTGGACCGCGCCACGGCCGTATACGGGGAACGGGTCGGCATCGTCGACGAGCCCGACCAGCCGGCCGAGCCCTGGGAAGGGCTCACCTATCGGCGCGTGGGTGAGCTGGCGCGGGCCCAGGCCGCCGGTCTCGACGCGCTCGGGGTGCCGCACGGCGCACGGGTCGCGGTGGTCTCGCCCAACAGCGCGCGGCTGCTGACGTCGTTCTTCGGCGTCAGCGGCCACGGCCGGGTTCTCGTGCCGGTCAACTTCCGCCTCTCGCCCGACGAAGTGAGCTACATCGTCGCGCAGTCAGGGGCGAGCGTCCTGCTGGTCGACCCCGCGCTGGAGGACCGCCTCTCGGAGGTGACCTGCAAGCACCGCTTCACGCTCGGGGCGCGGGCCGACGCGGAGTTGTACCGGTTCGACACCGAGCCCGAGCCCTGGGAGCACGACGAGAACGCGACCGCGACCATCAACTTCACCAGCGGAACGACCGCGCGCCCCAAGGGCGTTCAGATCACACACCGCAACATCTGGGTGAACGCCCTGACGTTCGCGCTGCACGCCGGGGTCACGGACCGGGACGTCTATCTGCACACCCTGCCGATGTTCCACGCGAACGGCTGGGGCATGCCCTTCGCGATGGCAGGCATGGGTGCACGCCAGATCGTGCTGCGCAAGGTGGACGGCGCGGAGATCCTGCGCCGGGTGGCCGAGCACGGGGTCACGGTGATGTGCGCGGCGCCCGCCGTGGTCAACGCGGTCCTTGCCGCCGCGCGGTCGTGGGAGGGGGAGATCCCGGGGCGGGACCGGGTGCGCATCATCGTGGCGGGAGCCCCGCCGCCCACCAGGACCATCGAACAGGTCGAGTCCGAGCTCGGCTGGGAGTTCATCCAGATCTACGGGCTCACCGAGACCTCACCCCTGCTCACCATCAACCGCGCCCGCGCCGAGTGGGACGGCCTCACCTCGCAGCGGCGCGCGGAGAAGCTGGTCCGGGCCGGGGCGCCCGCGCTCGGCGTGACGCTGCGCACGTCGGACGAGGGCGAGGTGCTCGCCCGCTCGAACGTGATCCTCCAGGGGTACTGGGAGCAGCCGGAAGAGACGGCTCAGGCGCTGGAAGGCGGCTGGTTCCACACCGGCGACGGCGGGTCGATCGGCGCGGACGGCCATCTGACCATCAGTGACCGCAAGAAGGACGTCATCATCACCGGCGGTGAGAACGTGTCCTCGATCGAGGTGGAGGACGTGCTGTTCAGCCATGCCGCGGTCGCCGAGGTCGCGGTCATCGGGGTGCCGGACGAGAAGTGGGGCGAGACCGTCAAGGCGCTGGTCGTGCTGGCCCCCGGCGCGCGGGCCACGGAGGAGGAGCTCATCCGGCACTGCAAGGAGAACCTCGCCGGGTTCAAGGCGCCGACCTCGGTGGAGTTCCGCGGAGAACTGGCCCGCACGGCTACCGGAAAGCTCCAGAAGTACAAGCTGCGGGGACCTTACTGGGAAGGGCGCGAGCGGGGCGCCAACTGACCGGACGCCCTACCGGAAGCGCTGCCGAAAGCATTACCAGTCGGCGCTCGTGTGCGTTTCGCAGAGCTCGAAGACGGCCTCACCGGTCTCCGGATCGGACCCGGCCACGGGCCGCACGCGCGCGCCGACCCACACGAGGTGCGGCGAGGCACCCACAACTCGGCAGCGGAACACGAACCCTTCCGGAAAGCGGACGAGGGATTCGTTGCGCGCGGTCCCCGTGTAGCGGTTGACCACGCTGGACTGGACGACGACACCTTCGCCGTCGCTGTGCTCGGGCGCCAGATCACTGGACGCGCACACCGGACACAGCATGCGCCGGAACGACGCGGTGCCGCACCATCGGCAGCGCTGGTAGATCATGCCGGTTCGCTCGTGCGCTGTCGGCGCGATGCTCAATTCCTGCTGGGACACGTCTCGACCCCCTGCATTGGACCTGCACTCGGCTCGGATGTCGGCTCGGACGCGCCGCGCTCGGCGTCGACGCATCCGCACCATATGGCACTGAGTGCCAGCAGGTAAAGGTACTGAGTGCTACTCAGTCGGATTCCTGGCCGAGGGCGGACTCGACGCGCTGCACCACGCGCCACATGGGGGCGCGCTTCGAGACCACCATGACGACAACCTCTTCATGGGCGTCGTCCGCTGCGTCTGCGCTGGTGGCGCCGCTCCCCCACCCTTCCCGCACGAGTCCGAGCGCATGGTCCACCGCCGCCTCCGCGTCGCCCTCACCGCCCGAACGCAGCCAGGAGCGCAGGGCGTTGTTGTGTGCGGCGACCACGGCGGCGGCGATCACCTCGGCGCGCAGGGAGCCGTCCTCCGCGTCGGCGTAACGGCCGCGGAGGTAGCCGGCCATGGTGCGTTCATAGCGGCGCACCACGGAGAGTTCGTACGTACGGAGGCCGGGGACCTCCTGCGTGAGGCGGTAGCGCTGCACGGAGAACTCGGGATTCGTGGCGTACATGCGCAGCACGATCCGGGCCGCGTCGCACACGGCGTCCACGGGATCGACACCGTCGGCCTCTTCGAGGAAAGCCGTCATATCGGCGAGGCAGCTCTCGTGGTCGGGGAAGACCGCGTCCTCTTTGGACGGGAAGTACCGGAAGAAGGAGCGGCGCCCGACGCCGGCCCGCGCCACGATGTCGTCCACCGTGGTCTGCTCGAAGCCCCGCTCCAGGAACAGCTGGAACGCCGCCTTGGCGAGCACCTCTCGCATGGGGGCCTTCTTCGCTGGTCCGCGCGCCTCAGTCATGCGGGGAACGTAGCATCGAGAAGGCCCGTCTGGCACTACGTACCTTTACAGGGGGTACTGAGTGCCATACCGTCGTCATAACGAACCACACCAGGTAGGAGAGCCGGCGTGAGCTTGAGGATCGTTGTCACCGTGAAGTACGTGCCTGACGCCACCGGCGACCGGCACTTCGCCGATGACCTGACCGTTGACCGGGATGACGTCGATGGCCTGCTGTCGGAGCTGGATGAGTACGCGGTCGAGCAGGCGTTGCAGATCGCGGATGAGGCGGATGACGCGGAGATCACTGTGCTGACGGTGGGTCCGGAGGATGCCAAGGACGCGTTGCGCAAGGCGCTGTCGATGGGTGCGGACAAGGCGGTCCACGTCGAGGACGACGATCT
>NZ_JBVIPU010000010.1:0-86277 GCF_055577645.1 Streptomyces sp. NPDC033180
GTGGCGATCAACAAGGACGCCGAGGCCCCGATCTTCGACCTGGTCGACTACGGCGTGGTCGGCGACCTCTTCGACGTCGTCCCCGCCCTGACCGAGGAGATCAACACCCGCAAGGGCTGAGCCTGTTCAGTTCGCAGCCCGGCCACGCGGTATCCGCGCTGCCGGGCTGCGGGCCTTCACCGGAGTCGGCGCAGGGCGGATGCGAGGTCGTCGAGGTGCCGTGACACCGGGCCCAGGGTGAGCAGGCCACTGCCCGCTCCTGCCAACTCGTCGGCCGCCGGAGTCAGTTCGGCGTGGGCGCGTTCCATCGTCTCTTGGTCGTCGACGGCGATCGCCGCCCGGCCCGCCAGACACCACAGGGCTTCGAGCAGCAGGTCACGGGGTGGGTCCGGGAGAAGGCGCAGCGCCTTCGCCGCCTCGCCGCGGCGGCCTTGGGACAGCAGCACCAAAGGGCGGGCCCAGGGTTCGTAGGGCCCCCAGTCCGTGTTCTCGTCGTTCTCGTCGGCCTCGTCGCTCTCGCCGCTCTCGTCGTTCTCATGCAGGCCTCGGTCGCTTCGTCCGTCCGGAGGGAGTGGCTGTCCGTGGCGCAGGCACAGCAAGGCCAGCGGCAGCAGTCCGTCCGTCAGGCCCGGCATACCCGCGCCGTCCAGTCGCGCCGCGGCCTCCCGGTAGGCGGCTTCGGCTGCCTGGGTCCGGCCTGTCGCCGCGAGCCGCAGCGCCGCGTACCACTGGGTGAACACCCCTACCAGCGGCAGCTCATGACGTACCGCCAGGAGTTCCGCGGAGGCCGCGTGGCCGTCGGCGCCCGGGAAGTCCGCGAGCGCGCTGCGGGCCTGGAGACGGATGAGGTGGCCGAGGACCTCGTGGGTGACAAGGCCGTTCCGGGTGGACAGGGCGACGAGTTCGGCGCCGATCGCGTCCCGGTGCGCGGCAAGACCCGTGCGGTGGAATGACTGCATGAAGCGCCCGTTGAGGGCGAAAGCGAGGAGACCGGGATCGTCGAGGCTGCGGGCGATCTCCTCTGCCTGGTGGGCGGCCTGGCGTCCGCGCGCCGATCCGGTGCCGCGTGACTCCAGAGCGATCGTCGCCAGGAGGCGGGCCCGCGCCGCCGGGTGGGCGTCAGGACGGAGCGCGGCCAGAGTGCGTTCGGCCGCCGCAACGACCTGCGCGGCCTGCCGTGGGTCGTCGACGCGGGTCCAGATCGCCGGGACGTCGTACGCGCCGATCACTCGGGCGGTGAGTTCCGCGTCGCCCAGTTCCTCCGCCGCCTCGATGGCCGCCACGCGGTGCTCACGCGCCGCTCCGAGGCCGCCGCCTCCGGTCACCGCCAGGTTGCGCAGCAAGCCCACCGTCGAGTCCAGCCTGGCGCGGGCGCCCGACGCCACGGTCCGGTCGTAGGCGGTGGCGGCCCGGGCCCACACCCGTTCCGCCGCTCCCCCGGCCACGAACGGGCCGGGATCGAGGTGGCGGGCCTGGCCGAGGATGTCCGCCTCCAGGCGGCGAAGACCCGGGCCGGGGTCCACCCCCAGCTGCTCCCCCAGGAGCGCGCGGGCCCGGCGCAGGACCGCGAGCGCGTCGCCCTGGCGGCCGCAGCGGTAGAGCGCGAGGGCGAGGAGCCGCCAGGCGTCCTCGCGCCAGGGGTGCTCGGAGACGTGCGCGTCGAGCTCCGGCACCGCGTCGGCGGCACGTCCCAGGTCGAGGCGTACCTCGGCCCGGCGCTCGACGGCGTGCAGGCGCAGCTCGCCCAGGCGGGAGCGCTCGATGCGGGCCCAGGCCTCATCGGCGAACTCGGCGTAGGCGGGGCCCCGCCACCACCCGAAGGCCTCCTCCAGGCGGTCGAGGGCTTCCTGCGGCGGCAGGGTGGCGGCGTCGGTCACCGCCTGTTCGAAGCGCCAGGCGTCCACCGCACCGGGCTCCGCGCGCAGGGCGTACCCCGGGCCCTCGGTCACCAGCAGCCGGGCGGGTGTGCGGGGCGGGCGCTCCGGCTCAAGGGCGCGGCGCAGCGCGGCCACGAAGGTACGTACGGCCCCTACCGCGTCCTGGGGCGGATCCACCCACAGGTCGTCGACCAGGCGGGCGACCGGGACGACGCGGCGGCGGGCGACGATCAGCCGGGCGAGGACCGCGCGGTGTCGCGGCCCCTTCAGCGCGACGCCGCCCCCGGCGCCGTCCCAGGCCGACACCGGCCCGAGCACCCCGAACCCGACCTGCACGCTTGACCACCCATTCCGCCCCGTCCGCGGGCATCGACCCTGGTCACGGTAGCGCGCTCATCGGATGCTCATCGGCTCCCGGCAGGCTCGGAAGCACCTGTTCCACCGAGTACCCGTTCCGCCACCGCGAAGGACGCGACCATGACCCCTGCCATCGAGAACTTCAGCTACCGGCGTGTGCCCGCCTCGGAAGGCGTCTCGCTGAACGTGGCCGTCGGCGGCTCGGGCCCGCCGCTCGTGCTGCTTCACGGCTTCCCACAGACCCATCTGATGTGGCGACATGTCGCGGCCGACCTCGCCGCTGACCACACGGTGATCTGCCCCGACCTGCGCGGCTACGGGGAGAGCGACAAACCCGCGGAGATCGACGGCACCACGTATTCCAAGCGCACCATGGCCGCCGATGTCGTCGCCGTGGCCCGCGCCCTTGGCCACGACCGTTTCGCGCTGGCCGGGCACGACCGCGGCGCCCTGGTCGCCTTCCGTGCCGGGCTCGACCACCCCGGCACGATCACGCACCTGGCCTGCCTCGACGTGCTGCCCACGCTCGACATGTGGGACGTGATGCACGGCGTCACCGCAGCCGTCGGCTTCCACCTGTATCTGATGGCCCAACCCCCGGGTCTTCCCGAGCGGTTGATCGCCGCCGCGCCGGACGCGTTCTTCGGCCACTTCCTCGACATCTGGACGAACGACCCGCGGGCGATCCCCGCAGACGTACGCGCCGCCTATCTTGACGCCGGCCGCGCCGCGGTGCCCTCGATCGTGGCCGACTGCCGCGCCTCCGCCGGTATCGACGTCGACCACGACCGGGCCGACCGGGACACCGGCAGCACGCTGCGGATGCCGGTTGCCGTGCTCCAGCAGGACTGGGGCGCCGCGCTCGGCTTCGACGCGGCGGCCCTGTGGGGTGCCTGGGCGCCGGACCTGCGGCACACCCCCGTCACCTGCGGCCACTTCATGGCCGAGGAAGCGCCCACCGAGATCGCCGACGCGCTGCGGGACCTCCTCACCCGCTGAGGGCCGGTCCGGTCTCCCCCTCCGCGTAAATGCGTTGGAACCCTCCGGTCCTGCCGCATAGCGTTTCCCGGCCGAGCGACGGACCCGTCGCGCGACGGACTTGAGGAGAAGCGCAATGGGTTACAGCGGATGGGCCGACGAGCGGTTCGGGGCGGTCGCGGACGCCTTCTCGCGGAACTTCGACGAGTCCGGTGAACTCGGCGCGTCCGTCGCTGTGTTCGTCGACGGACGCCAGGTCGTCGATCTGTGGGGCGGGGTCGCGGACGAGCGGACCGGTCGCCCGTGGGACGAGCACACGGTCGTTCCGGTGTTCTCCTGCGCCAAGGGCGTCGTCAGCGTCTGCGTTCACCTGCTCGCCCAGGAGGGCCGTGTGAATCTCGACGCTCCGGTGGCCCTGCACTGGCCGGAGTTCGCACGCGGCGGCAAAGAGGCGATCACGCCGCGCATGATCCTCGCGCACCGCGCCGGGCTCCCCGCCCTGGACCGCACCCTGAGCTTCGACGAGATCGCCCGGTGGGCGCCGGTGGTCGGCGCGATCGAGGAGCAGGAGCCGCTCTGGGAGCCGGGTGCCGCCCACGAGTACCACGGGCACACCTTCGGCTTCGTCCTCGGCGAGCTGATCCGCCGCGTCACCGGCCTCACCCCGGGCGCGTACTTTCGCCAGGCCATCGGCGACCGCCTCGGGCTGCGGACCTGGATCGGCCTGCCCGATGAGGAGGTCGCCCACCTGGCCCGGCTCGTCGAGGCGGAGGGCAGGCCGGGGAATCTCGACCCCGAGTCCCTGGTCATGCGGATCGTGACGATGAACGGCGCCTTCGCCTTCCCCGGCCTCGACGTGCCGCACGGCTGGAACGACCCGGCGCTGCTGCGCGCCGAGATTCCCGGGGCGGGCGCGGTGTCGTCGGCGCGGTCACTGGCGACGCTGTACGCGGCCGCGGCGACGGGGGTCGACGGCTCGGCACGGCTGCTCACCCGGGACACCGTGACGGACGCTGTGCGCGAACTCACCGCGGGGCCGTCCTGGTCCGGCTTCCCCGACCTCGGCGCCCGCTGGGGTTCGGGCTTTCTGCTCGACGCCCCGCGGTTCCGGCCGATGCTGGGCGCGCGGAGCTTCGGCAACGACGGATCGGGCGGTCAATTCGCCTTCGGTGACGACGAGTTCGGCGTGGGCTTCGCCTACACCGCGAACCGGATGATCGGCCATGGCGACGCACGGTCCGCGCGGCTCATCGCGGCGGTCAGGGAGTGCTTGCCGGGGGCGTGAACCGCTGGTCGGCATTCAGCCCCACCGGCCGTGCAGAACCGGTTGATGTCCGATATGCCGGTAAGGAAGCCATGCGTTCCGGCGGCGGCCGGGTGCGTATGCTCACCGACTCGAACCGAAATTCCGTTCGCGGTTTTCTGTTATCTCCGAACGCTCACGCGATCTCCCAGGTGTAAGGCCAGAACGTGCCGACGAAGAAAGCGAGTGAGGCATTCCATGATCGGTGAACACGATCCTCTGGTGACGGCGGCGCAGACCGGGGACCAGCAGGCGCAGGACGAGCTGGTGGCCGGGTACCTGCCGCTGGTCTACAACATCGTCGGGCGGGCGCTCGACGGCCATGCCGACGTGGACGACGTCGTGCAGGAAACCATGCTGCGGGCGCTGGCAGGACTGGGCTCGCTCCGCGACCCGGCGAGCTTCCGGTCCTGGCTCGTGGCCATCGCCATGAACGAGATCCGCAGGCACTGGCAGCAGCGTGCGTCCGGGCAGAAGAGCCCGAGCCCGCTCCACGAGGCACACGATGTCGCGGACCCCGGTGCCGACTTCGTCGACCTGACCATCATCCGGCTCGGTCTGGTCGGCCAGCGCCGGGAGGTGGCCGAGGCCACGCGATGGCTGGACACCGACGACCGCGCACTCTTGTCGCTGTGGTGGCTGGAGGTCTCCGGCGAACTCACCCGGCCGGAGGTCGCCGCCGCCCTGGAGCTGCCGACGCAGCACGCCACGGTCCGCGTACAGCGGATGAAGACGCAGCTGGAGACGGCCAGGATCGTGGTCCGCGCGCTGGCCGCTGCGCCCCGGTGCCCGTACCTGAGCGAGGTGGTGGCCCCTTGGGACGGCACGCCTTCCGCCCTCTGGCGCAAGCGCCTGGCCCGGCATGTCCGTGACTGCGCGGTGTGCTCGGGCCACGGCGCGGGCCTGGTGCTCGCCGAGCGCCTGCTGGTGGGCCTCGCCCTGGTGCCGCCGTCCGCCGCGCTGGCCGCACCCGGCGCGATACGCGCGGTGAGCGCCGCCGACGCGCACCACCTGGCGACCGACCCGCACCACCTGGCGACCGGCTCACCGCACATATCGCCCGACGCGCACCCCACAGCGGCCCACGCGTACGAGATATCCGGCTCCCGGAGCGCCCCGGCGAGACACGCCGCCAAGCGCCGCCGGACGCCGCGCAAGGGCCGGACCGTGGCCGCGGGGGTGGCCGTGCTCGTCGTCGCGACCGGCGTCATCTACTCGGCCACGCGCCCCTCGGACGACGAGCAGACGGAAGCACAGTCGCTCACCGCCTCGCAGCCGCCCTCCCCGGCAGCTCCCTCCACCTCGGCCGCCGAGCCGAGCAAATCCCCCTCCGCCTCTCCCAGCAAGACGCGCAAGCCGTCCCCCAAGCCCACGCCGTCGAAGACCAGGGCGCCGAAACCGAAGGCGACCCCGAAGCCCACCCGCACCAGCAGCGCTCCCCAGGCACCAGAGGCGCCAGAGGCCCCGGCGGGCAACTCGTACAGCCAACAGGTCACCCGGCTCGCCAACGCCGAGCGCGCCAAGAGCGGCTGCGGCCCGCTGACCCTCAACAGCAAGCTGGGCGACGCGGCGCAGGGCCACTCCGACGACATGGCCGAGCGCGACTTCTTCGACCACACGAATCCCGACGGCGAGGACCCCGGCGACCGGGTCACGGCAGCGGGCTACAAGTGGAGCACCTACGGCGAGAACATCGCGGCGGGCCAGCGCACCCCGTCTGCCGTGATGGACTCCTGGATGAACAGCTCCGGCCACCGCGCCAACATCCTCAACTGCTCTTTCAAGGAGATCGGCATCGGTTACCGGCAGGGCAGCGGCGGCCCCTGGTGGACGCAGAACTTCGGCGCGCGCTGACCATGGCTCCCGGGAGCCTCGGACACGGGATTCGACGGGCGCGGGCGCCTTCGTTCGAATAGCGTGAAATCCACAGGAAACTGCCGGAACTGGAGGCCCTCGCGATGGCTGCGTACCCGGAAGGCACGCCCTGCTGGGCGGACGCGATATTCCCCGACGTGGAGGCCGCGAAGAGCTTCTACGGCGAAGTGCTCGGCTGGACGTTCGACGCCGGCTCGGAAGAGTTCGGCGGCTACACGCAGGCACGCTCGGACGGCAAGGCCGTGGCCGCGGTCATGCCGCAGTTGCAGGGGACGGACGGGCCCGCCGCCTGGAACCTCTACTTCGCGTCGCCCGACATCGCCGCGACGGTCGCGAAGATCCGTGACAACGGCGGAACCCTCGCCATGGAGCCGACGGAGGTCGGCGAGTTCGGCACCATGGCGACGGTCAAGGAGCCCAGCGGCGCGTACTTCAGCGTCTGGCAGCCGAACACCCACCAGGGCTTCGAGAAGATCGGTGAGGCGGGCGCCTACTGCTGGGCGGAGCTCACCACGCGGGACCCGGCGGCGACGGACGCGTTCCTCCCCTCCGTCTTCCCCTTCGAGGTGAAGAGGATGGACGTCGACGACGTCGACTTCAGCGTCTTCCAGGTCGACGGAGACACGGTGCTCGGCCGGCTCAGGATGACCGAGGACTTCCCGCCCGAGGCGCCGCCGTTCGTCAACGTGCACTTCGCCGTGGACAACTGTGACGCCGCGATCGTCACCGTCACCAAGCTGGGCGGCCAGCTGCTCTTCGGCCCGATGGACAGCCCGTTCGGGCGCTTCGCCACGGTCGCCGACCAGCAGGGCGCCACCTTCAGCATCATCGACCTGACGACCACCGAGGGCGAGATGCCCTCGTTCAGCTAGAACGCCCCGAAGCTGCGCCTCGTAGCCTCCTGGCCTAATACGCCCGGAAGCTACGGCGTCCGCGTGAACGCACGGCGGTAGGAGCGCGGCGGTACGCCACGGCGGCGTACGAACTGCTCGCGCAGGACGGCCGCGCTGCCGTATCCGACCCGGTGGGCGATCTCCTCCACCGGCAGGTCCGTGGTCTCCAGGAGTTCCTCGGCGCTGCTCAGCCGCAGGTTGACCAGCCAGGCGTGCGGAGTGGTACCGGTCGCCGCGGTGAAGCGGCGGGCGAAGGAACGCCTGCTCATCAGGGCGCGGCGGGCCAGCTCCGTGACGGGCAGCGGCTCGTGCAGGTGCGCGCGGGCCCAGGCGAGCACCTCGGCGAGACGGTCGTCCCGGCAGTCCTCCGGGACGGGGGCGGCGAGGTACTGGGCCTGGCCGCCGTCGCGGTGGGAGGGCAGGACCAGGTCCCGGGCGATGGTGTTGGCCGTCGCCGCACCGTACTCGCGTCTGAGCAGATGCAGGCTGAGGTCGAAGCCCGCGGCGGCTCCCGCGCCCGTGACGACCTGCCCTTCGTCGATGTACAGCGCCTCAGCCTCGACGGTGACCTCCGGATACCGCCCGGCAAGGAGCTCCGCGAAGCGCCAGTGAGTCGTGGCACGCCGCCCGTCGAGCAGCCCCGCGGCGGCCAGCGCGAACGCGCCGACACAGTGACCCGCGACAAGCCCGCCCCGCTCGTGAGCCGCGGTGAGCGCGTCGAGCACGGCGGGGGCGGGCGGCGTGCGGAAGTCGGCCCAGGGCAGGGCGATCACGAGGTCGGCGGTGGCGAGCCGCTCCAGGCCGTGCTCCACGGTGATCGGCACCCCGGCATCGGTGCGGACCTGACCCGGCCGGTCGGTGCACAGGACGAAGTCGAAGCGGGGCAGGCCCGGGCCCCGTTCGTCGAACACCTCGGAGACGATGCCGGCGCCGAGGATGCCGACGCCCGTCGGGGCGTAGGCGGCGATGGTCACGAAAGGCGGCATACGGAAGTGTGGCACGTAGGTGGCACGTTTCCTGCGATCAGTGGCAGAAGGGCCACTCGTCGCGAGGTCCGCCGCCCGGAAGACTCATCGGCATGACGAACACACAGGCAGCCGCACAGACAGCCGCGACAACGGACGCCCCGCTCGGCCGCAGCGCCGTCTACACGATCCTGACCACCGGCTACACGGGCTCCACGGGCCCCGGAGTCGCCGCCACCGTCTCCTACGTCCACGACGCGGACCGGCATGTGATCGTCGACCCGGGCATGGTGGCGAGCCGGGACCGGATCCTTGGCCCACTCGCGGAGTTGGGCCTCGGTCCGGACGACATCACCGATGTCGTGCTCAGCCACCACCACCCCGACAACACCATGAACGCCGGCCTGTTCGGCCGGGCCCGGGTCCACGACCACAAGGCGATCTACGAGAACGACCAGTGGACCGACCGGGACGCCGAGGGCCATGAACTCGCCCCGTCCCTGCGGCTGATCCGCACGCCGGGGCACAGCCGCGAGGACATCACCCTGCTCGCGGGCACGGCCGAGGGGACGATCGCGTTCGTGGGCGACCTGTGGTGGCGGCCGAACGGACCGGTGGACGATCCGGTGGCCCCGGACCACACGACGCTGCGGACGTCACGGCTGCGGGTACTCGCCGCCGCCGATGTGATCGTGCCGGGTCACGGTGGTGCGTTCGAGGCCGACGAGACGGCGCCCCTCTAGCCGACGACACGGCGCCCGTCCGGGAGCCGCACGCCGTGTTCTCACAGCCTCAGACGCCGTGTTCTCACAGCCTGCGCCAGCGCGCCGAGGCGAAGGAGAAGACGCCGAAGAGGATGAGCCCGGCCGCGACGGCGGCCAGGAGCCATGGCCCTGCGGGGGTGTGCGAGAAGCTGCGGAGCGTCGCGTCCACACCCTTGGCCTCGTCGGGGTCGAACTGCACGGCCGCCGTCACGATGAAGATGCCCGCCGCGGTGAACACGGCCCCGCGTGCGACGCCGCCACTCACGCCCAGGGCCGTGACGACCTGGCGTGAGCGGCCCTTGAGGGAGCCGAGGTCCAGCTGCCGCAGGAAGCGGCGCATCATCGCCCGTACGGCAAGGACGACCCCGACGCCGATCAGCACGCAGCCCGCGGCGCCCACCAGGAGGCGGCCCTGGGGAAGTTCCAGCGCGGACTTCGTCCAGTCCTGCGACTTGGCGTCGCCGCTCGAACCCTGGCTTCCGCCGGCGGCGTACACGGCGGTCGCCCAGCAGACGACGGCGTAGAAGACAGCCCTGCCGCCATCGAGGGCCCGCGACGCGGTCTTCCGTCGCGGCCCGTGCCTCCCCACCGCGCGGGCGCCCCGCCACAGCGCCATGCAGCCGAACCCGACGACCAGCGCCCACAGCATCACCTCGCCGAAGGGCTGCTCGGCGACCTGGGCCAACGCGCCCTGCCTGTCGGCCTGTTCACCGCCGCCGCCGAGGGCGATCTGGAGAGCCAGCGCGCCGATGAGGGTGTAGACGACACCTCGTGCGACGAAGCCCGCACGGCCCGCCGCTGTCAGCGATTCCTTCTCCGCCGAGCGGCGGACCGCGGCCTTCTTGGTCCAGCCGCGCGGGTGCAGTCGAGACGGCGTCATCATGTCCTCCCCAGAAACGCGGGCACGCCGTACGCGCCCGATCTCCGAGTGCCCCCGTCAGTGCCGGACCATGCCTGACGGCCCGAGCACGGGGATGTCGGCTGCCGTCTCAGAGCAGCGCACCGCCGGGACCGAACCCCCGAGGTGGAGCGGCGATGTGAGGGCACTCCACGGCTCCCGGCGCGAAGTCGAGACCTGTCTCCTCCGCCATCGCGGCGAAGAACTTCTTGCCGTCGGCGGACTGCCGGGAGGTGGTCCACGCGTAGGCCGGCCAGGGGTCCGTGGCGCGGTGGAGCGCCTCGCGGCCCAGGCCCATGCCCTGCCAGGGGCCCGCGATCGCGATGGTGTTGACGTGGGCGGCACCGCATGGATGGCACACCTGGAAGGCGAGGTGGCCGATGTTCCGGCCGTCTCCGTCGAGGAGCGTGATGACCTGGCAGCCCGCCGCCACCGTCGCCGGGGCGCATCGGTAGGTGACGGCCCGCGGGCAGGGAGGAGGCCGTCTTCGGAAAGACATTGCGAGCACACTAGCCACAGGTATCGACCCCCGTATATCCCCGTACCGGGTGGCTTTTCATGCCAGGAGGGGCACATCGGTCGTAGTCGGGGAGGGGCGCATCGGGCAGGCGTCAGACCGGGCGTCGCGGTTCCATCAGGCGGGCGAGCAGGTCGTCCAGGCTGACCAGGCCCGTGAGCCTGCCCGACTCGTCGCAGAGCACGGCGAGCGAGGCGCGGCGGCGGCGCAGTTCCTCGACGGCGTGGGCGATGGTGTCGTCGGCGGCGAGCTCCGGGACGGGGCGTGCCAGTTCGCGGGCGGTCAGGGCACGGCTGCGGGCGCGGGCCACCAGGGCGTCGCGGGCGTGCACCGAGCCGAGGACAGTGGCGCCGTCCCTGACGAGGAGCCGGGTGCGGTCGCTCGCCGCGGCCACCTCCAGGACCTCGTCGATGCTCGCGGCAGCGGGCACGGATGTGATCTGCGCGGCCGCTGTCCGGAGGTCGCCCACCGCGGTCAGCGGCACGGTGAGCGAGGTGGTGATGAGACCGGAGTCGGCATCGCTGATCAGGCCGAGCCGCCACGACTCCTCGACCAGGTGGGCGAGTTGCTCGCGGTTGTGCACCGAGGTGAGCTCGTCACGCGGGGTGACCCTGCACAGCCGGACGAGCGCGTTGCTGACCTTGTTCAGGAGGGTGAGCAAGGGGCGTACGACCTTGACGACGGCCCGGAAGGGCGGGGTGAGCAGCATCGCCGAGCGCTCCGGGTGGGCGATGGCCCAGGACTTGGGGGCCATCTCGCCGACGACCATGTGCAGGAACACCACGACGACCATGGCGAGCGCGAAGGCGATGCCGTAACTGAGCCCGGCGGGCAGGCCCAGTTTCGCCAGGAGCGGGTCGAGTTCGTGGGAGATCGCGGGCTTGGAGACCGAGCCGAGGCCCAAGGTGCAGACGGTGATACCCAGTTGGGCCCCGGCGAGCATGAGGGACAGCTCGCGCATGCCCGCGAGCGCGGACCTGGCGCCGCGCTGCCCGGCGGCGACCGCGCGCTCCACGCGGTGCCGTTTGGCGGCGACGAGCGCGAACTCCGCGGCGACGAAGAAGCCGCTGGCGATCAGCAGCAGGACGGTGACGAGGAGGGCCAGGGGGAAGCTCATGCGGAGGCCTCATCGGCGGTCGGTGCGTAAGCCTGCGGCAGGCGCTCGATCCGTACGCGCTCGGGGACGTGGCGGTCGAGGGCGAGTACGGCGACGACGACGCGGCTGCCGTCGGGCAGCTCCACGGTCAGGCGGTCACCGATGGCCGGGAAGCGGCCGAGCCGGTCGACGATCAGACCGGCCACGGTGTCGTAGTCGTGCTCCTCGGGCAGGTCGATGCCGGTCGCCTCGGCCACCTCGTCGAGACGGCGGCCCGCGTCGACGAACCAGCCGGCGCCGTCCGCGACCGCGAGTTCGACGACCGTGTCGGACTCGTCGGCGATGTCCCCGACGAGCTCCTCGGCGATGTCCTCGTACGTCACGATGCCCGCCACTCCCCCGTGCTCGTCCAGGACGACCGCGAACTCGTCGTCCCGCTCGCGCATCTGCGCCACCGCGCCCGGCAGCGGCAGGGTGTCGGGCAGCAGCAGAGGGCGGCGGGCCTGTTCGCCCGCCGTGGCGCGGTCGAACAGGCCCGCGGGCAGCAACATCAGTTCACGCACGCCGAGGACGCCCGCGACGTCGTCCGGGTGATCGCCCATGACCGGGTAGTTCGAGTGCCCGTGCTCGGCGATGAGCCGCACGGCCTCGTCCGCCGTGGCGTCCTTGCGCACGAAGGTGACGTCCGCCCGTGGCACCATCACCTCGTCCAGGGTGCGGTCGGAGAACTCCAGGGCGTGGTCGAGGAGTTGGGCGCTCTCGCGCGGCAGCGAGCCGTGCTCGTGGGACTCGCCGATGAGGTGGCTGAGCTCTTCGAGCGTGGCTCCGTGGTGCAGCTCCTCGACGGGCTCGATACCGATCCGGCGCAACAGCCGGTTCGCCGCGCCGTCGAAGACGCGGACGACGGGGCCGACGACCTTCAGATACGTCAGCGTGGAGGCGGCGAGGGACTTCGCGAGCCGGTCGGGCACGGCGAGCGCGAGGTTCTTGGGAGCGAGCTCGCCGAGGACCATTTGGAGCACGGTGGCGACGACGAAGCCGATGACCACGGAGAGGGCGGAGACGACGCCTTCCGAGAGGCCGGTGCCGTCCAGGGCGGGCTTCAGGAGCCCGGACACGGACGGCTCGGCGAGGAAGCCGACGACCAGACCGGTGGCGGTGATACCCAGCTGGGCGCCCGACAGCATGAACGAGAGCCGCCCGAGAACCTGGACGGCGCGGGCCGCCCGCCTGTCGCCCGCTGCGGCCTCGCGGGCCAGGGCGAGGCGGTCCGCGGCCACGTACGCGAACTCCTGCGCTACGAAGTAGCCGGTGCCCGCGGTCAGGACGACGACCGCGAGCAGGCCGAGGAGGGCGGACAGCAACAGGGGCTCCGTTCCGATGAAGGGGCGTGCCGGTCATTCTCGGCGCGGCCGGGGCGCCCCGCCACGCCTCACTTCTACACCCACTGTAAAAGAATCGCAAAATGACCACCCCGTTCCGGTGCGTCCGCGGCCGTGTTCCCTCATGCGTCCCTTCGGCGCAGGCGCCGCCCGGCCACCCCCAGGAGCAGCAGGGTGTACGCGGCGACGACGCCGAGCGAGGGCCAGGCACCGAGGCTGCCGACCGTCTCCGCGCTCGCGTCCGAGGTCTGCGTGAGCTTCTCCAGGGCGGCCGTCGGCGTCGCCCCCGCGACCCAGGGCCGGAGGTCACCGAGCAGCGGGCCGAACAGGGACGGCAGCAGGAGGACACCGACCACCGTGACGACGGCTCCGGCCGTGTGCTTCAGGAGGGTGCCGACCGCCAGGCCGGTGAGTCCGACGAGCGCGAAGAGCCCCGCAATGCCGAACAGCGCGGGCAGCGGCTCCCCTTGGGCGTACGCGCCGTCCTCCAGGACCGCACCGCCGAGCAGATAGGCCACCATGCAGGAGACGAGCCCGGTGGCGTACAGCAGGCAGACCAGCAGCGTCGCCTTCGCGGCGAGCACCCGGCCACGGCGCGGTACGGCGGTGAGGGTGGCGGTGATGGTGCCGCTCGCGTACTCGCCGCACACGGTCAGCGCGCCCACCGTGCCCGCGACCATCAGCGAGACGACGCTGAGGGTGAGACTGCCGCCGAGCACCGTGTCGTCGGGCTGGAGACTGCCGCTCAGGCCGACGAACACCGCGCCGACGACGGTCAGCAGACCGGTCGTCAGGAGCGTCCACCGGGTGGAGCGCAGGGAAGCGAACTTGGTCCACTCGAAGGCCAGGGCTTCACGGAAGCCGGGGGCGGCCGCGGTCTTGGTCGGGGTCTTGCTCGGGGTCCTGGTCGCTGTCGTCGTCATCGGACCGGCTCCTTCGCCTCGGACGTCTCGGCTTCGTACGTTGTCGTCGCCGTGCCCCGGTACTCCACCGCGGCCCGCGTCATGTCGGTGTAGATCTCCTCCAAGGTGGAGAAGGCCGGGGTGAGTTCATGAATGGCCAGGCCTTGCGTGCGGGCCAGCTCGCCGATCTCGGCGGGCCTCAGGCCGCCCACCCGCCAGCCGCCGCGCGCGTCCAGGCGCACGGACGCGCCCGCCGTCTCCAGCAGGGCCCGCATCCGCCGCGCCTCGGAGTCGGGCGTACGCAGCAGGGTGGCGCCCTGGGAGTTGGTCTCGATGAAGTCCCTCATGTCCGTGTCCGCGAGGAGCCGGCCGCGGCCGATCACGATCAGGTGGTCGGCGGTCAGTTCCATCTCGCTCATGAGGTGACTGGAGAGGAACACCGTCCTGCCGTCCAGGGCAAGGGACTTGAGCAGGTCGCGGATCCAGCGGATGCCCTCGGTGTCCAGGCCGTTGACCGGCTCGTCGAGGATCAGCACCCCGGGGTCGCCGAGCAGCGCGGACGCGATGCCCAGGCGCTGGCCCATGCCCAGCGAGAGCCCCTTCGCCCGCCGGTCGGCCACGCTCGTGAGGCCCACCGCCTCGAGGACCTCGTCGGTCCGGCCGGCGCCGATGCCGTTGCTGCGGGCCAGGCCGACGAGGTGCTGTCGCGCGGTGCGTCCGCCGTGTACCGCCCTGGCGTCCAGGAGCGAGCCGACCTCCCGCAGGGGCGCCGCGAGGCGGTCGTAGCGCCGTCCGTTGATCGTGACTGTGCCGCCGCTCGGCGCGTCAAGACCGAGGATCATGCGCATGGTGGTCGACTTTCCGGCGCCGTTCGGGCCGAGGAAGCCGGTCACGCGGCCGGGGCGGACGGTGAAGGTGAGCCGGTCCACGGCCGCCTTGCCGCCGAAATTCTTGGTGAGTTCCCGTGCTTCGATCATGCCGTCGACGCTACGGAGAGCGTGCGCCCCGGACATCTGCCGCCGGGAGTCGGCGACTACTCCCCTGGGAGTAGCGGGCGCCGGGTCAGCTCTCGCCCGCGCGCACCAGGCCCGTCTCGTACGCGAGCACGACCAGCTGTGCCCTGTCCCGCGCCCCGAGCTTGGTCATCGCCCGGCTGACGTGCGTCTTCGCGGTGAGCGGCGACATGAGGAGGCGCGCGCCGATCTCGTCGTTCGCCAGGCCGCGGCCGACCAGCGCGAGCACCTCGCGCTCCCGGTCGGTCAGCGGTTCGAGGAGCCGCAGCGCCTCGGCCTCGGGTGCCTTGAGCCGCGCGAACTCCTCGATGACCCGGCGGGTGACCGCGGGCGCCAGGAGGCTCTGCCCGGCGGCGACGGTACGGATCGCGGTGCGCAGGTCGTCCGGTTCGATGTCCTTGAGCAGGAAGCCCGCGGCTCCCGCGCGCAGCGCCTCGAAAACGTACTCGTCGGCCTCGAAGGTGGTCAGGACCAGGACGCGTACGGCGTCGAGGGTGCGGTCGGCGACGATGCGGCGCGTGGCTTCGAGGCCGTCGGCGCGCGGCATGCGGATGTCCATCAGGACCACGTCGGGGCGAGTGGTGCGGGTCAGTTCCACCGCCGCGACGCCGTCCGCCGCCTCACCGACCACGGCCAGGTCGCCGGTGAGGTCGAGCAGGGCGCGAAAACCCGCGCGTACGACGGTCTGGTCGTCGGCGAGCAGCACTCTGACCCGGTCGCTCACGCCGCTCCTCCTTCAACAGGCGGCATGCCGCCTTCAACGGGCAGCATGCCGCGCACCCGCCACCCGCCGCCCCGCAGCGGGCCCGCTTCGAGGCCGCCGCCCATCGCGGTGGCCCGCTCCCGCATGCCGATCAGGCCGTATCCCTCGCCGGCGCCCCCAGAGGTGCCGGGCCCGTCGTCCGTGATCTCCACGGCGAGGCACTCGCCCGTCACGGCCACGGACACCGCCACGTACCGGGCGCTCGCATGCTTGATCACGTTGGTCAGCGCCTCCTGGGCGATGCGGTACGCCGCCAACTCCACCAGCCGCGGCAGCTCACGGCCACCCGTGTCGGCGTGCAGCGACACCTGAAGACCGGCGCCGCGCGCCGTCTCCACCAGTTCGTCGAGCTGCGCGAGGCGGGGCGCCGGGTCGACGGAGGCCGTCCGCCGTCCCTCGCGCAGCACGCCCACCGTGGCCCGCAGTTCGCGTACCGCCTCCTTGCCGGACGTCCGCACCTGCCGCATCGCCGTCCGCGCCACCTCGGGTCTGCTGTCGAGCGCGTCCAGGGCGAGGCCCGCCTGCACGGTCATCGCCGACACGGTGTGGGCGATGACGTCGTGCAGTTCGCGCGCGACGCGCACCCTCTCCTGGTCGACCTTGCGCCGCGCCTCGCGCTCCCGGTCGGCCTCGGCGCGCTCGGCCCGGTCGGCGTACTCCTTCAGCAACTCCCGTCGTCCGCGCACCACTTCGCCGAGCAGCAGCGGCACGAGGGGCCACAGCATCTCCAGGAGAGGGGCGCCCTGGGGCTGCGCCACGTCTTTGCCCGCGACAATTGAAACCGCCCCCGAGACGAGGGCGGCGACCCCGGCGGTACGCAGCGTGCGGCGCCGGTCTCCCTCCACGGCGAGGGCGTACAGCGCGACCATCACCGGCAGATTGAGCAGCTCCCCGATGTGCCCGTAGAGCGCCCAGCCCGCGCAGGCCGCACCGGTGACCACAGTGACGGCGACCGGCCACCGGCTGCGCACCAGGAGCGTCGCGACGGACACGGCGAACAGCAGCCACGTCAGCCAGTCGGCCTGCCGGTGTCCGGGGCCGTTGACCGCCGCGTCCAAACCCGTGAGGAGCGCGACGACCGCGGCCACGGCCACGTCCGTGAGCTGCGGAGGCAATGGCCGCCGGCTGCGCCCCGGCGAGAAGCGGGAGATGGTCACGGAACTCACGATAGGAGCAGGACACGGCCGATGCGTACGCCGACGGGAGTACCCCTGGCCCCTTTCGAGAGCGTGCTCGGCTACGCGGGCGTCGACTGGTCGATCCCCTTGATGGGCTTCGTCTTCCTGGTCGCGGGTTCTGGAGGGCCTGACCAGAACGGGCGGAGTGATCACCTCGGCGGGCATCGTGCTGGCCGCGACGTTCGCGGTCTTCGCGGGGCTGCCGCTGGTGAACGATGGCGCAGATGGGTGTGCTGGTCGGCATCGGCGTCCTGCTCGACACCTTCCTCGTCCGTACGGTCCTGGTGCCGGCCATCGCCCTGGGCCTCGGCCACTGGTTCTGGTGGCCGGGCCGCCTCTTCCACGACCTGCGCCGGGAAAGGGCCGCCGAGTCCGAGACACCGCGCGCTCAGCACCGCATCCGGCGCGAGAACCTGCCTGAGGGGCACCCAGCCCAGCAGCCGGGGCTCGCTCGACGCGGCCCCGGCCGGTGGGTCTCAGCTGCGCCGGATCCGACCGTGCCGCCGCAGGTCCCAGGCCCCGAACACGGCACGTTCCACGGCGAGCAGCAGAGCGAGCGCGATCGCCGCGGCGGCGCTCCACCCCACGTCGGGCAGCCAGAGCAACGCCATGGGGAGTGTGCCGCCGAGGGTCGAGGGCAGCCACCAAAGGAGCGCCGCGACGCACAGAGCAGCGGTGACCCACGCGAGGGCGGTGGCGATGATCCTGCGTCGGGCGCGGGCCGCGGCACGCCGTCCGCGCAAGCGGAGCAGGGCCGGGGCGACCACGCACAGGAACAGCGCTCCGGCCAGGGCGGCCATGGCCCACGGCAGGGCGACGGCCAGCCGGTCGACCGGCGTGGAACGGGGATCCGCGCCGGACAGCAACTGCGCCGCCCCGACGGCGGCGTCGCCGAACTCCTTGGCCCGCAGCTGGTGGTAGGCGTTCTGCAGGACGATCACGGCCCTGCCGCTGTCGGGCAGCATGACCACCATGGCCTGGAAGCCCGGCAGCGCCCCGTCGTGCCAGACCATGCGTTCACCCGTGCCCTTGAGCGTGCCGACCGACCAGCCGAGGCCGTAGCGGCCCGCGTGGCTGTCGACGTGGCCCCGGTGGGTGTCGGCGATCCCTTTAGCCGACAGCACCCGCCGACCGTCCAGCCGGCCTCCGCCCAGCTCGGCGAGGGTGAACCGGGCCAAGTCCCGTACGCTGCCGCCCACATAGCCGTACGGCACACCCGACGTGTCGTACGGCGCGTCGAACGGCATCTGGGTGCCGAAGACGGAGCGGTGGCCGGGCGCGACCCGCTCCCGCGCGAAGTCCCCCTCGGTGGCGACCGCGTGCTCCATGGTGAGCGGTTCGAGGATCCTCTCGTGCAGGTAGGTGCCGAACGACCGCCCCGACACCTCTTCGACCAGTGCCCCCAGTACGGCGTAGCCGGCACTGGAGTAGGCGTACGAACCGCCGGGCCGGTCGGCGGGCTCGACCTGCGCCAAGTCGCGGACCGCGCCCGAGAGAGCGCCCGGCGCGTTGTCGTAGCGGTCCCCGACCTCGCCCGACGCGGAGGCTGGGATGCCGCTGGTGTGAGTGAGCAGGTGCCGGACAGTGATGCGGTCGGACATGTCACGGTCGGCGAGCCGGAACCACGGCAGATAAGTGCGCACCGGCGCGTCGAGGTCCACACGGCCCGCCTCCACCTGCTGCATCACGGCGAGACCGGTGACCGGCTTGGACAGCGACCCCCAGAGGAAGGGGGTATCGGCCGTGACCGCCCGTCCGCGGCCGTCCTCACCGAAGCCGCGCTGGTGCACGACGCGGCCGCCCTCGATCACGGCGAGAGCGGCACCAGGCGTGCCCGTCGCGTCCAGCCGGCCGCGGACGAACGCGTCCACCCCCGACCAGTCCGACGCGTCGGCCGCCGAGACAGGCGGGGCGAGGCCCACGATCACTCCCACGACGAGCATCGAGCCCAGCAACTTGCCTAATCGCGCACGCCAGTTGCGTCCTAGTGCCCCTACCGCCCTTGCCGTTTCCTCTGCCATGTCCGCGGCCACCCCCTGTCGACGTCCCAATGTTTTCACCATACGAGCATATGGTAAAACGCTCCGCAAGATCCGGCGGATACCCTGGCGGCATGCCGAAGGTCGTCGATCACCAAGCCAGGCGCATCCAGGTCGCCGACGCCGTACAGAAGTTGGTCACCGAAGAGGGGCTCGACCGGGTCACCGTGGCGCGGACCGCCGCGACTGCGGGCTTCTCCGTCGGCCACGTGCAGCACTACTTCGCCACCAAGGACGAAATGCTGCTCTTCACCCACGAACGCGTCATCCACAAGATCCTCGAACGGGTTTCCGCCCTGAGTGAGCGCGCCACACGCCAGCGACTGCCGATCCGTGACGTGGTCGTCGACGGACTCGGCGCATGGCTACCGGCGGACCCCCACCGCCGCTCGGCACACCGCGTGATGCTCGCGTTCCTGGGCCGGACCGTCGACAACCCCCGCCTGGCCCACTCCCACACCGAGACGGGCCGTCTCATCCGCTCCATGCTCGCCGCGGCCGTCCGCAACGGAAAGGAGTGCGGCGAGGTCCCGGCCGACACCGACCCCGACCTCGCCGCACTCGAACTCCACTGCCTGACCGAGGGACTTGCCCTGCAGCTCGGATCCGATCCCGGACCCGCGGACACACGGACCGCCCTCGCTCTCCTCACCGCACGCGTACAGGCCGTCTTCCCCGGCCGCTGCCGCCAGTACGGCTGACCCGCGGCGCGGTCAGTTGGTGAGGGTGACGCAGGGAAGGCCCACGCTGCCGCCGCCCCGGAAGCCCTCCGCGCAGAGCCTGGTGCCCGCGGGGAAGTGGCGCTGCGGGTAGGCCTGGTCCCGGTAGGTGCGGAACTTGGCGACGTCCTCCGTCTTCGTGTTCGCGCTCCAGCCGTTCGTGGTCCACACGCGCGCGCGGATCCGGTTCGGCTGGTTGGTGTTGGTGACCGACACCTCGACCCTGCCGAGGTAGGTGCCGCTGTCGTAGGTCCTGATGCAGACCGAGTGGTTGCACCACTCGCCGTCGGCCACCGCCGACGGCCCGCTGACGATGACACAGCCGAGCGCGGCGGCCATGGTGCCGATCCCCGCGACGATCTTCCTGGTGATGCCGTGCATGATGAGTGCCCCTCAAGCCTTCGTCATGGCCCGGCCTGCGTGCCGGGTCCCGGCCGTCCAACGCGAGCGCAAGATCATCAGTTACGCGGCGTCCCCCGCCCGTCTCCACGGGGAAACGGCCGCGCATCAGCAGGGTCTGCGCCACTCCCCCAGGTTCAGCTTCTTGCGCATGGAGGACAGGCCGAGGCGACGCGACTGGGCACAGAACCTCTCGTTGGGCACGGCGTACTCGACGTGCAGGACCGCCTTGCCCGCCGCGACGAAGGGGGTGAGGGAGGCGCACTCGTCGTACTGGGCGCACTCCTCGTTGACGGCGAAGTCGAAGTCCCGCACCAGCTGAGGGATCTGCGGAAGGTCGTTCTTCAGGCCGACGGACAGACCGCGGTCGTGCGCGAGGCGGGCGACCATCCGGTTGAAGGCCAGTTGATGGCGTGCGGTCAGGGGGAATCCGGTGCGGTTGAGATAGCTGTCGAGCAGGTCCGGCTCGACCGCGTCGAAGCCCTTGCGGCGGCACATGTCGAAGCGCTCCGCGAGAAGTGGACGCAGCGTGTCGAGGCGCCGGATGTCGAGCCACCGCTCTCCCTTCCAGCCGTTGGCGCGGCCGAGGAGGGAGGCGGGGTAGTCGGCGCTGTCGGGGCGGAAGGACTCCCAGGCACCGGCGTTGATGTAGCAGATGACGCGGCGCCCGTCGCGGTGCAGTCGGGCCACGTCGGACGCGCGGTTCTCGAAGCCGTCGATGTCGTAGACCGGGACGTCCACGCGCGGGTCGACGCGGCCGTCGAGCTGCCACTGCCAGGTGGTGCCCGGCCGGGGCCGCCAGCGGTCCGGGGGGCCGCCGCCCCGCTCCGCCGACGAGCAGCCGACGAGCAGTCGGCGAGCAGCCGGCGAGCAGCAGAACGGCGACGAGGAACAGGCCCAGCCGGGCGCGGTGCCTCACGTCGCATCTCCGGCGGCGGCGCGGTGCCTCACGTCGTACCTCCGGCCGCGGCGCGGTGCCTCACGACGTGCTTCCGGCCGTGGCCGGGGGCGGCGGCTGTGTCCAGGGGTTGGGTCCCGCGCCGGGCACCGCGCAGTGCACCCCCGCGCCCCGCTGCACGGCGGTGCGCCCGGCAAGGCGGGCCAGCGCCGGCGGCACCCCGTAGACGAGGTGGCAGAAGCGCTCGGGGGAGTGCCTGGCCGTCCAGGACGGGGCGGCGAACGAGCCCAGATACGTCGTCCAGTGCCCCTCGAACGTGACGAGCAGGTCGGCGGCGCGGGCGTAACCGGGCGCCGGATGCACACCCGGGTTGAGGACCACGGTGTCCGCGCCCCGCCCCCGCGCCGCGCGGACCATGCGCCGGCAGTGCCGCAGCTCGCGGCGGCCGGGGGCGACCCGGTCGAAGAAGCAGCCGTCCACGCCGTACCAGGCCCGGTGCCGCTCCAGGTCGTCGGTGACGGCGCCGAGCGGCCGCTCCCCGTACGCCGTGTCGACGTACCCGAGCACCCGGACACCCGCCTCGCGCAGTGTCCGAGAGGCGGCGGTGAAAGCGGGGTCGGGGGTCGCGCCCGGGCCGTCGGCGACGTTCAGGACGATGCCGTACAGCTGGGGCGCGGCCGCCACGAGCGTCTGCCAGGCCTCGGGGTCCGCGGCCGGGTGGACGTACAGCGGCACCAGCAGGGTCATCGCGGGTCCCCGCCCCCCTGCCCCGGCTTGTGACCATCCTGCCCCGGCTTGTGACCATCGCACCTCGCCTACCTCACCCTCCCGCACGACCGCGGAAGGCACAGGCGCGTCCTCGTCGCCCACGCCCTGGTACAGCGCGTTGCCCCGATTCCGCGTCGGGCGTGCCACGCCCCGCGTTCCCGGGCAGCGAAGGGCCATACCCGACCGCGCGGCGGCGCACGTGCGGGCGCGCGTGCTGCGCTCGGCGCTCGCCCACGGCCCCCGCCCCCGCGGCTGGCCGGGCTTCCTGCAACCGATCCGCCGTCCGGCACCCGCGTCGGCATCGCGAAGGCCACCAGTGCCGAACCTCCGCCCCGGGGAACCCAGTTGCTGTACGCGGGCGTCGTCGGCCGGGACGCCGTCGCGCTGTTCCACGACGGCCGTCGCGTCGTCCGCTACGCGGAGCCCGCCGCCTCGCCGGGCGCCGCGTCGCTGGACATCTCCCGTTCCGATGAATCCGACGTGACCACGGCGGCCGCGCTCGTCGTCAGCCGCACGGCGGGCAAGGTCCGCTACCTGACTGCCCCTTGGGTCGCCGAGGCGCGGACGCGCGACCTGCTGACCCCCGACATCACTCCCGCGCATCTCAGCTACACCCCGCTGCCCGGCAGCGGCGGCGCCCCCGCCCGGCAGCCGCAAGGTCGAAGGGATCGAGGTGACCGGTGATGTGGAGGTGACCGATGAAGGGCGCAGACTGGCCGTCAAGGCTCCCCGGAGCCCCGACGTGAACCGTACGGGCACGTCTCACGGACGATGAGAGACTGGACGAGGTCGGACGGCGTACCGTGCGCTGAGGCGAGCCGGGGGTCGGACGGTGCCGACGGGCAGCCTTGCGGAGGCAACCGCCCCCGTCCGCGTCCGCCGGTCACCGAGATGTCGAGGAGTCGACGTGCCCTTCCGCGATGGCCACCGCCCGGCGCTCGAGCCGATCAGGCCCGTCCAGCAGCCGCGTGCCGCCGTGCTCCTGCTGCACGGCGGCCGGGAACACGGGACCGCCGCACCCCCGGCGTGGAATCTGCCGGGCGCGCGGCTGCGGCTCTTCGAGGGCGCGATCCGGCGGTCGACACAGCAGGGCTCGGTACTGATGGGGCGGGTGCGCTACCGCGTCCGGGGCTGGAACGGTGAGCGGGCGGACGCCGCGCAGGACGCCCACCGGGCCCTGAACGAGCTCGAGTTGCTCACCGGTGGCGTGCCCACCGTCCTGGTGGGGCATTCGATGGGGGCCCGCGCCGCTCTGCGCGCCGCCGGAAGTCCGCTGGTGCGCGGGGTGGTCGGCCTCGCGCCGTGGTGTCCCGCCGGGGAGCCGGTGGCGCACCTGCGCGGCCGTCGCGTGGTGCTGCTGCACGGGGACCAGGACCGTACGACCGACCCGGGGTCCTCCCTGGACTTCGCGGCGCGGGCCGGTGCGGCGGGAGCCGAGGCGGCCACCGTGCTGATGTACGGCAGTGACCACGCCATGCTGAGACGCGCCACCGCATGGCACGACCTGACGGCGAGGGCGGTGGCCGGGCTTCTGGGCATCGCCGAGCTTCCTCCTGAGATCGCCGACCGGTCTTCCCCCACCGGTTGAACGCGTGTCTGCTGCGAGGACGACCGATGGTGACCGCTGGCGGTAGCGTGGAAGGGCTCCGTGAATTCCTCAACTGGAGCATGAGAACAGTCCTGTTGCCGGCATTCGGTGTGCCCAGTACCGCTGCGCCGCCAGGACAGGGTGGCCGGTGCCCTGAGCCTGCTCCACGACCTGCCGACCGCCGGCTCAAGCTCTCCGACGTGGCACACCAGGTCCTGAACGGCGCCGTCGCGGACACGCTGCTCGACCCCGATCGCTGAGCCCGGGCGGCCGAGGCCTCGACCTGCCGCGCGGCCCGTCTTTCCTTACGCTGGAGGCAGAGGTGAGGAGGGCCGTCATGTCCGCCGTCGCCGTGCACGAGGCAGCGCTGCGCGAGGGTCCTGTCCTCCCGTACGCCGAGGTGGGCGACTCATCGGGTACGCCGGTCGTCCTGGTCCACGGCTACGTCGACTCCTGGTGGACGTTCGAGCCGCTGCTGCGGCGCCTGCCCTCCTCCCTGCACGTCTACGCGCCCACGCAGCGAGGCCACGGCGACGCCGACAAGCCGCCGGGCGGCTATCTTCCCGAGGACTTCGCGACCGACCTCATCGCCTTCATGGACAGCGTCGGGATCGAGCGCGCCGTGCTCGTCGGTGCGTCGAGCGGCGGGGTGCAGGCGCGCATCGTCGCGGGCCGGTATCCCGACCGGGTGGCCGGGCTCGTACTCCTGGGCGTGCCCGTCACCCTCGCCGACAAGCCGGCGGCCACCGAACTGTGGGAGATCGTGAGGAAGTTGGAGGACCCGGTGGACCGTGGCCTCGTGGAGCGGTTCGCGCTCGGCATGACGGCCGAGCCCGTCGCTCGCGGCTTCCTGGAGACCGTCGTCGGGGAGAATCTGAAGGCACCCGCCCGCGTGTGGCGTGAGACGCTGCGCGGCCTCCTCGAGACCGATCTGCGGGCGACGCTGTCCGGGATCCTCGTACCCACGCTGGCCGTCTGGGGCGACCGCGACCCGATTCTGACGCGCGAGGAGCAGCAGACGATCCTCGACACCGTCCTCGGCTCCCGGCTGATCGTCTACGAGGGGGTGGGGCACGTCACGTACTGGGAAAGGCCGGAACGGGTGGCGAGGGACATCGCCGCCTTCGCCGACGGCGTCGGCTGATCGTCAGGGCCACATCCGCGGCGGCCCTGCCGTGCTCGCCGTATTACTTGCGGGTGCCATCGGTGGACGCACGTGCTGTCCTGGCCATAGGGCGCCGGGCCGCCGAGCGGCGACTCTCCTCGCCGCCTCATCGCACCCCACACCCCCCCTCATCGCCCCCTCATGACACAAGGAGCGTTCCGCCATGGCGATCTTCATGCATGCTTCCCTGCCGGGTGTCACCACCGATCAGTACGACACCCTCAACGCCAAGCTCCAGGAAACGCCGGAGATCTTCGACGGCTGCATCGCCCACGTCTGTGTCCCGAGCGGCGATGGTCTGGACATCTACGACATCTGGGAGTCCGAGCGGCACATGCGGGCCTTCTCCGAGAAGATCATGCCGGTGGCGGAGTCGGTCGGTCTGTCCGGCCCCGGAGGCGAGCCCGATTCGTCCTCCGTGCACAACTACTGGATCCCCGGAGCCTGAAAGCTCCGAGAAGTCGCCCGCCCGAGCAGGCCCGGACCGCTCGGGCGGGCGAGCGATAAAGCCAATTTCAAAGCTTGACCACAAATTCCACACATCCTCTCTTCATACTGGCGCCAATGGTCTAGATTGACCGTGCTTCAGCTGTTCAGACATGAAGCGACCATTAATGATCTCCAGGCGCGACGCTACGGAATGCCGGTCCACAGGGGTCCTTGGGTGCTGGGGAGCACCCAAAGGTTTCGACGGGTTTCCGCGCACCTCGGGACTTGGGAACAGCTGAGGTGCCGGGTACGGGGGGCTGGGCCTCCCGAGGGGAGGAACAGCGCGGCGCGGGGGGCGGGGGTGCCTCCTGCGGGAACAGTGTTCGGCGAACACGTCGAGCCACTGGTGACCTGTGGGGGGTCCTGTGCAGCAGGGGGAATTAGTCAGCCCGTTTCCGTCGGCGCGCGGGCGTCTGGCGAACGGGGCAATCAGACGACCCGCGAGCGACTGGGAGCAGCGGTACCGCCGCACCGTGATCATCAGCGATACCGCGGCCACGTTTTTCGTGGTGGCGGCGATCGGCAGCTTCTTCGGGGCCCGGGACGCGGCCAACTGGCACGAGAAGTGGGGAATTCTCGCTTTCGGCACCGAGCTCCTTGTACTGGGAGCGCTTGCGGTGAGCCGGTCATGGGCTCCGGCGGTTCTCGGCCAGGGTGCGGAGGAATTCCGCCGGCTCGGCCGCTCACTCTTCACGGCGGTCGTCGTACTGTCGCTCGGCGGCATCGCCCTGACCTCGCGCAACATCAAGCTCTGGATCTTCGTCGCGATCCCGGCGATCGCGCTCATCACCATGACCGAGCGGTATCTGCTGCGCCTCTGGCTGCACAAACAGCGGAAAGAAGGACGGTGTCTGCGCCCGGTGCTCGCTGCCGGGAGCCCGGCCACCGTGCGCGACCTGATCACCCGGACCCGCAAGTCCCCGCACCTGGGCTGGCGGGTGGAGGCGGTCTGCACGCAGGACGGTCTCGGGCTCGATGGTGACCAACTGGACGGGGTGCCGGTCGTCGGCCCACTGACGGACGTCGCGGGCCACGTCAGCCGCGACGGCTACCGCGTGGTCGCGGTGACACCGGACCCGCACTGGTCACCGGACCGGCTGCAGCGCCTTGCCTGGAACCTCGAGGGCAGCGATGCCGAGATGGTAGTGGCCCCGGTCCTCATGGAGGTGGCGGGACCGCGGCTGCACGTCGACGCGGTGCTCGGCATCCCGCTGCTTCGGGTCAGCATGCCGACCTTCACCGGGGGGCGCCGGGTGGTCAAAGGGGTCGTCGACCGGACGGGCGCGGCGCTCCTGCTGATGCTGTTCGCGCCGCTGATGGTGCTCGTCGGGCTGCTCGTCCTCGTGGACAGCCGGGGCGGAGCGTTGTACCGCCAGCGCAGGGTCGGCAAGGACGGGCACGAGTTCACCATCTTCAAGTTCCGCACCATGGTCACCGGGGCCGACGGGGCACGTGCCGAGCTGGCCGACCGCAACGAAGGCGCGGGGCTGTTGTTCAAGCTCCGCCGGGATCCACGGGTGACCCGGGTGGGGGCGGTGCTTCGCCGCTACTCGCTCGACGAACTCCCGCAGCTCTTCAACGTGCTCCTCGGCTCGATGTCACTCGTCGGCCCACGGCCTCCACTGCCGGAGGAGTCAGCCGCGTACGGCCCGGACATCCGGCGGCGGCTGCTGGTGAAGCCCGGGCTCACCGGCCTGTGGCAGATCAGCGGGCGCAGCGACCTGCCGTGGGAGGAGGCGGTCCGCCTCGACCTGCGGTACGTGGAGGACTGGTCGCTCGCCCTGGACACGGTGATCTTGTGGAAGACGCTGCGGGCGGTGCTCCAGGGACAAGGGGCCTACTGATGCGACTCATGCGATGGACGCGCGGGGGCCGTGGTCCGGCCGGCGCACGGAAGGCGGGCCGGAAGGCCGCGCCTGGGGGGAGGAACGGAATATGAGGGTCAGCGTCTTAGGGCTCGGCTATGTGGGCTGTGTGTCGGCCGCATGCCTGGCCGGCATGGGTCACGAGGTCATCGGGGTGGACGTCAACCAGGTGAAGGTCGACCTGGTCAACGACGGCAAGGCCCCGGTGGTCGAGGAGCGAATCGGCGACCTCGTCGCCGAGGCCGTGCGGACCGGAGCGTTGCGCGCCACCGCCGACGTCCGCGAGGCGATCATGGGCAGCGATGTGTCGCTGGTCTGCGTGGGTACGCCGTCGGAGCCCAACGGCAGCCTGTGCACCACGTACTTGGAGCGGGTCACCGAGCAGATCGGCGCCGCCCTGGCCGAGCGGGGCGGGCGGCACACCGTCGTGTTCCGCAGCACCATGCTCCCCGGCACCTGCCTGAATCTGCTGGTGCCGATCCTGGAGAAGTACGTCGGCGGCACGGCCGGGGTGGACGTCGGGGTCGCGGTCAACCCCGAGTTCCTGCGTGAGGGCACGAGCGTGCGGGACTTCTTCGATCCGCCCAAGACCGTCATCGGTGAGCTCGACGAGGCCAGTGGCGACGTGGTGGCGGCGCTGTACGACGGCCTGCCCGGCGAGGTGTTCCGGGTGCCGGTCCCGACGGCCGAGGCCATCAAGTACGCGGACAACGCGTTCCACGGCCTAAAGATCGGCTTCGCGAACGAGCTCGGCGCGGTGTGCCACGCGCTCGGGGTGGACTCGCACCAGGTGATGGACGTGTTCCTGGCCGACCGGAAGCTGAACATCAGCCCGGCCTATCTGCGGCCCGGTTTCGCCTTCGGTGGTTCCTGCCTGCCCAAGGATCTGCGCAGTCTGGTCCACGCGGCGCAGCGGGCCGATGTCTCGGTGCCGATCCTCTCCCACGTGCTGCCCTCCAACTCCGACCATCTGCAGCGCGCGGTGGAACTGGTCGAGCGCACCGGCAAGCGCCGGGTGGGCCTGTTCGGGCTCTCCTTCAAGCCCGGCACCGACGACCTGCGCGAGAGTCCGCTGGTCGAGTTGGCGGAGAGACTCCACGGCAAGGGTTACTCCTTGCGGATCTACGACGCCAACGTGAGCCTCTCCCGGCTGATCGGCGCGAACCGCGAGTACATCGAGACCCGGCTGCCGCACCTCGCACAGCTGATGGCGGACTCCGTCGACGAGGTGCTCGAGCACGCGGAAGTGTGCCTGGTCGGAACCAAGGACCCGGACGTTCTCTCGGCGCTGCCCCATGGCGACGGACCGGTGATCGTCGATCTCATCCGCCTTCCCGACGCCGACACGCGCCGGACAGAACCGGGGTACATAGGCCTTGCTTGGTAACACAGCTTTTGGTGACACGACCGGCGGCGACGGGACGGGCCGTCGGGCGCTGATCCTGGTGGAGAACCTGTCCGTGCCGTTCGACCGGCGGGTGTGGCAGGAATGCACGACGCTGCGCGACGCGGGCTGGACGGTGGACGTCATCTGCCCCCGGGGGAGCAAGCGGGACACGGAGCCGGAGGCGGAGATCGACGGGGTGCGGATCCACCGCTACCCGTTGCGTGCGGCCACCGGTGGTCCCACCGGCTATCTGCGGGAGTACGGATCGGCGTTGTGGCACACGGCCCGCCTTGCCCGCAAGGTCGGCCCGGTCCACGTGGTCCACGCCTGCAACCCGCCCGACCTGCTGTTCCTGCCCGCGTTGCGGCTCAAGCGGCTCGGCGCGCGGTTTGTCTTCGACCAGCACGACCTGGTGCCCGAGCTGTACCTCTCCCGGTTCGACCGCGGCGAGGATCTGCTCTACCGCGCCGTGTGCGCCCTGGAGCGGGCGACCTACCGGGCCGCGGACATCGTCCTCGCCACGAACGAGAGCTACCGCGAGGTTGCGGTACGCCGTGGCGGCAAGCGGCCCGAGGATGTCTTCGTGGTGCGCAGCGCGCCCGCGGTCGAACGGTTCCAACCGGTGCCGCCCGAACCGGAGTTGAAGCGCGGCAAGCAGCATCTGCTGTGCTATCTGGGCGTCATGGGCCCGCAGGACGGCGTCGACTACGCCCTGCGGTCCCTGGCGAAGCTGCGCGACAACCTCGGGCGGACCGACTGGCATGCGGTGTTCGTCGGCGCCGGTGACGCCTTCGACGCGATGGTGGAGCTGTCCCGGCGACTCGGACTCTCCGAGCAGGTGCAGTTCACCGGGCGCATCCCGGATGCCGAGCTGGTGCGCTATCTGTCCACCGCAGACGTGTGCCTCTCCCCCGACCCGCGT
The DNA here is from genome assembly GCF_055577645.1 of Streptomyces sp. NPDC033180. Taxonomy (NCBI): domain Bacteria; kingdom Bacillati; phylum Actinomycetota; class Actinomycetes; order Kitasatosporales; family Streptomycetaceae; genus Streptomyces; species Streptomyces sp. NPDC033180. Next base: position 29,001 of record NZ_JBVIPU010000010.1, read on the forward strand.
AATCCGCTCAACGACGTGTCGACCATGAACAAGGTCATGGAGTACATGGCGATGGGCAAACCGATCGTCTCCTTCGACCTCAAGGAGGCGCGCGTCTCCGCCGGTGACGCCGCCGTCTACGCGCCCGCCAACGACGAGACCGAATTCGCCGAGCTCATCACGCTGTTGCTCGACGATCCGGAGAAGCGGGCCCGGATGGGCAAGATCGGCCAGGAGCGGGTCGGCGGAGAGCTGTCCTGGCAGAACTCCCAGCGATCACTGCTCGCCGCCTACGCCGCTGCCTGCCCCGACCAAAGACGTGTCGGTTGCGCCCCGAGCCGGATGGGGAGGAGGCGGCGACGTTGAGCGACGACACCATACGTCTGGTCACGGTCGGGCGGATCTTCCGCAGGCGCTGGCGGCTGCTGGCCGTCGTCGCCGTGGTGGGCGCACTCGTCGGCTACGGCGCCTCGGTGGTGGTCTTCCCGCCGCGCTACACGGCGTCGGCATCGGTACTCCTGCCGGGGGCCTGGGAAGAACGCGAACTGGTGACCCAGGTGAACGTCGCGACCAGTTCGTCGGTGGTCGACCGGGTGGCCGACACGCTCGACTGGACCGGCGGCGACGGCAGCGAGCTCATCGACCAGGTGAGCGCCAAGGCCGCCGAGGGCAACATCGTCAAGATCTCGGGTACGGCCGAAACCCCGGAGCACGCACAGGAGCTGGCCGACCAGGTCGCCAAGGAATTCGTCACCTTCGCCACGCGCGTCGCGGGCGGCAGCACCGACCCGGCAAGGGCCTCACGGCCCGAGGCGCTGCGCAAGAAGGTCGAGGAGACCAACCGACGCATCACCGAACTGGCCAAGGCGGCGGACCCGGGACAGACCGTGGAGAGCGTGCAGGCCCGCACCTCGCTGGAGAAGCTGCGCAGCTCTCTGGAGGAGGCCATGCAGAAGCTGGAGGAGGCCGACCCGGCGACCGGCAAGGCCGGCATGGTCGTCATGGGTCCCGCGGCCCTGCCGACCGGTGAGGCACCGCCGACCAGGACGCAGCTCATGACCGGCGGGTCGCTGCTGTTCCTTCTGGTCGCGGTCATCGCCCACCTCACCGCGGCACGGTCGAATCGGCGACTGCGCACCGAAGCGGAGATCGCCGCGGCGCTGCGCTCGACGGTGATCGGCACCGTCGATGTATCCGGTGAACGAACCGCGCTCCGGCCGCGAGGCCATGGCCCATGGGCCTGGGCCCGCCGTTTCCTCGGCGTCGACACCCGGTGGGACATACCGACCCCGGTGGCATCCGGCGACGAGGCCGGCAGACAGCTCCGCTACCGGCGGGTGTGCGCCCGCCTCCGGATCCAAGTGCCCGGTGCGCGAGGGCTGTTGGTGGTCGTCCCGGACGGCGACGAGACCGGCCGTCAGGCCGCCGGGCAGCTCGTCGCCGAGGCCAAGAGCGATCCACAGCTGCGGATGGTGGAGGTCTCGGTGGCCCGGCCGACGGTGCCGGACCGGGACACCGAGTCCGGGGCGCTGGTCGTCCTCAGTGCGGGCAGTTGGACCGCGGGTGAGCTCTCCGGCATCGCCGAGGCGTGTGCGGACGGCAGGCACGAGGTCGTCGGCGTCGTCGTCGCCGGCACGGTGAGGACCCGTCCCACGCGGCCCGTCGGACATCCTCCGGAGAAGGCCGCTCCGGCGCTCGCCGCTCGCGGCCAGGCGACGGGAGGTTCGGCATGACGACGAACACGACCTCGGAGTCGTCGACAGCCGCTCCGCTGCTCAACCTGCAGGCATTGGTGGTGTCGGTGCGCAGGCGCCGTCGCCTCTGGTGCACCCTGGCCCTGATCGGGCTGCTGATCGGCGCGGCGGTGGCCGTGCTGCGACCGCCGCCGCCGGCCGCCATGGCCAAGGTACTCGTCGCGCATCAGGACGATCAGCCGAACGACACCGGAACGCTGATCCGCACCGACGTGGAGGTGCTGCAGACCACGCGGATCGCCGAAAAGGCCCTGAAGTCCCTCAAGTCTTCGGTGAAGCCGGAGGACTTCTTGCAGGACTACCGGGGAACCGGCGTGACCAACAACCTGCTGCAGATCGATGTGACGGGTGACAGCGACGCGGAAGCGGTTGCCCGTGCCAAGGCGTTGGCGGACGCGTTCATCGCGGATCATGTGCGGCGGATGCAGGAAACCGCGAAGGCCGAGTCCAAGGCCCTGCGCGATCAGCGCGACCGGATGCGCAAGGAACTCGCCCGGGTCAACGAGTCGATCGGGGGCAGGACCCTGGAGACCGACCCGGAGTCGTCCGCGAGCATGGAGTCGCTCTTCGCCCGCCGGGCCGAACTCACCTCCCGCATCGCCGACTTCGACCAGCGCGCCGAGGACGCGCGCGTGGGCACACCCCGGATCATCGCCGGCACGCAGATCGTGGACGACCCACGCGCGGTGGAGCACTCCGTGCCCCTGGCCGCTGTCACCAACGCCGGCATCGGGCTCGCTCTCGGGCTCGTCATCGGGCTCGCGGTGGCCGCAGTCGGTTCCGTGGTGGCGGACCGTCCGGTTCTGCGCCGGGAGATCGCGGCGAACCTGGGGGCCTCGGTCATCGCCGAGCTGCGCCGCGTACACCGTCGGCCGGTCAAGCTGTGGCAGCTCCGACGGACCCGCGCGGCACGCGAACGGCTCATATCGACCCTGGCCCGCACCGTGCGTGACTCCGGGGAATCGGTGTCGCTCCTCGAACTGGGCTGTGCGCACAGCACGAGTGTGATCGCCCTGGACCTCGCGGGGGCACTGGCGGCGGACGGGCCCGTGGTGATCATCGATGGTCTGCCGGCCCTGGAGCGCGCCGCCCGCGGCCAGGAGCCAGGAGGCCCGGCCGTGGTCAGCGGCGATCGTGCCGCGGACGTGCCGCCTCAGATGCGCAGGCTCGGCGTCGGCTCGGTCGCGCCGGGCACGGCGTGGACCGGCTTGCAGGACCTCGGTTCCCAGACCGTGCTCGTCGTACGTGCCGGGCACGGCAGCACCGCCTGGCTGCACACCGTGGCACGGCAGCTCGCGGACCTTCTCATCCCGGTGATCGGTGTGGTGCTGATCGACCCCGATCCCCGGGACCGGACCGACGGCACCCTGTGGGACGGCCGGCACACCGCGCTGCGCGGCCACAACGAACGCCTTGCCCGGCAGAACGCGGCAGGCCGGCAGCTGACGGAGCAGCCGTCGTGGGCAGTACGAGTTCCGGACAGCGACCAGGAAGCGCGGTAAGACATGTGTGGCATCGCAGGCACATACCGGTGGCCGGACGGGAAGGTCGTCGCCGACCGACTCACCGACACCCTCGCCCACCGCGGTCCGGACGGGGCCGGCCGCTACAGCCACTCCGCCGGTGACGGCGAAGTGCACCTCGGGCACCGCAGGCTCTCCATCATCGACCTGTCCGAGACCGGCGCCCAGCCGATGGTCAAGGACAGCCTCTCCCTCACCTACAACGGCGAGCTCTACAACGCGCCCGAGCTGCGTGCCGCACTGGAAGCCTCCGGAGTGCGCTTCCGCGGCACCTCCGACACCGAAGTGCTCCTTGAGGCCTGGCGGCGCTGGGGCACCGACTGTCTGCCCAGGCTGCGCGGCATGTTCGCGTTCGGGATCTTCGACGAGCGGACCGGTGAACTGGTCCTCGCCCGCGACCAGCTCGGCATCAAACCGCTCTTCCTGCTCCGGCGCGGCGAAGGTCTGATGTTCGCCTCCGAGCTGAAGGCGCTCGCCGCCGTGACCGGCGGATCGTTGCGGGTGGACGACGCCGCGCTGGTGGCCTCGCTGCTCTACTACTGGGTGCCGGACTCGCGGTGCGCGTTCCGCGAGGCGGAGAAGCTGCCGCCGGGGAGCTGGCTCAGGTGCCGGCCCGACGGACGGGTGGAGCGCGGGCAGTACTGGAACCTCCGTGACGTCGCCGCCGAGGGACAGGAGCGGGCCCGCAGCGGCGAACTGCCGGACCTGGCCGCCGTCGTCGAGGAGTCGACCCGGCAGCACCTGCTCTCCGACGTGCCCGTGGCGACCTTCCTCTCCGGCGGTCTCGACTCCAGCTATCTGACCGCGCTCGCGGCCCGCGACCGACCCGGGATCTCCGCGTACACGATCGGATTCCGCGCCGAGGACGCCAAGTTCGAGGCGATGCCGGACGACCTGCGCTATGCCCGGCAGGTGGCCGAGCAGTTCGGCGTCGACCTGCACGAGATCGAGATCGCCCCGAACGTGCTCGACCTGCTGCCGCGGATGACGCACCACCTGGACGAGCCGATCGGCGACCCCGCCGCGATCAACACCTTCCTGATCTGCTCGGCCGCCCGGGAGGCCGGGGTCAAGGTGATGCTCTCGGGGATGGGCGCCGACGAGCTGTTCGCCGGTTACCGCAAGCACCTGGCCAACCTGCTCGCGGTCCGCTACCAGCGCGTCCCGCGGCCGCTGCGGCGCGGCCTGTCCAGGGCCGTGGACCGGCTGCCGGTCGCCACGTCCCGCCGGGGGTTCCGCTCGGTGCGCTTCGCGAAGCGGTTCCTCTCCTTCGCCGATCTGTCGGAGGAGGCCGCGTTCCGGCGCAGTTACACCATGTACGACCAGGACGAGCTGCTCGCCCTGGTCAATCCGGACCTGGCAGGGACGGTCGAGGACGTGCTGACCGAGCACGCGGACATCTACCAGGACAACGAACTCGACGACTTCGTCAACCGCATGTGTCTTGGCGACGCCCGGATGTTCCTGCCGGGCCTCAACCTCGCCTACACGGACCGTTCGAGCATGGCCGCTTCGACCGAGGTGCGGGTGCCGTACGTGGACGTCGAGGTGGTCAAGGCGGCGTTCGCCGTGCCCGGTGACCACAAGATCGTCGGGCGGCAGAGCAAGGCCGTCCTCAAGGAGGCGGCCATCTCGATCCTGCCCAGGGAGATCGCGTACCGGCCCAAGGGCCTGTTCAGCGCCCCGCTGCGGGCCTGGATGAGCCGGGATCTGGCACCGCTGGTGCGCGAGGTGGTCAACGACGGTGTGCTCGTCGGTTCCGGGATCCTGCGCCGCGACGCGCTGGAGCGGATGGTCGCCGAGGACGCCGCCGGGCAGCGGGACTTCTCCAAGCACCTGTGGCATGTGCTGACCCTCGAGTACTGGTATCGCGGCGCGACCTCTGGCTCCGGCCAGCAGCAAGTGGCTTGACGCCGTTGGACGTTGTCGGCGTTGGATTTTGACGGCGTTGGATTTTGAAGCAAGAGGAGCTCGGGTGAAGCAGGTTGTACAGAACTACAAGAGTGGTGAGCTGGCGCTGCTCGACGTGCCGGTTCCGGGGTGCAAGCCGGACGGTGTGCTGGTCCGCAGCGCCTACTCGTTGATATCCACCGGTACCGAGCTCATGAAGGTGTCAGAGGCCGGCATGTCGATGGTGGGCAAGGCCCGCTCCCGGCCTGACCAGGTGGCCAAGGTCATGCAGAGCGTGGCCACCAACGGGGTGCCCGCCACCTACCGCAAGGTGATGGGCAAGCTGGACTCCTACACGCCGCTCGGCTATTCGCTGTGCGGGGTGGTCGAGCAGGTCGGCGCCGGGATCGACGACGTGAAGGCCGGCGACCTGGTGGCCTGCGCCGGCAACGAGCACGCGCTGCACGCCGAGCTGAACTGGGTGCCGAAGAACCTCTACGCCCCGGTGCCGGACGGACTCGCGCCGCGGCACGCGGCCTTCGGCACCGTCGGGTCGATCGCGATGCAGGGCGTCCGCCGCGGCGAGCCGCAGCTCGGGGACGTGGCCCTTGTCATCGGCCTCGGTCTCATCGGGCAGTTGGTGGTGCAGCTTCTCACCGCCTCGGGGGTCCGCGTCGTCGGGGTCGATCCCGACCCGGCGCGCTGCGAGCTCGCCGAGCGCTCGGGCGCCGCGGCCTGCGGAGACCCCGCGTCCGCCGCCGTGGAAGCCGCCGTCGCCGATCTCACCGAGGGCTACGGCGTGGACCAGGTGTACCTGGCCGCCGGCGGTGGCAGCAACCAGCCCGTCGAGCTGGCCGCCCACCTGAGCCGGGACCGCGGCCGGGTCGTCGACATCGGCAAGTGCAGCCTCGACCTGCCGTGGAACGCGTACTACGAGAAGGAGCTCGACGTCCGCTTCTCCCGCAGCTACGGCCCGGGGCGCTACGACCCGGCGTACGAACTGGAGGGCAGGGACTACCCGATCGGCTACGTCCGCTGGACCGAGCGCCGCAACCTGGCGTGTTTCCTCGATCTCGCCGCCCGGGGCCGCGTCGACGTGGAGCCCTTGATCTCCCACATCGCCGCCTTCGATGACGCCGTGGAGACCTACCAGAGCCTGAAGGACGGCGAGTTGAAGGCCGTGGCCGTGCTGTTCCGCTACCCCGAGCAGACGGCGGAAACGGAAGCGGAGGCCCCGGCGGTGGCCGTGCCCGCGGTGAAGCGAGGGGGCGGCCAGGTGTCCGCCACGCCCCGGGCCACCAAGTCGCCCGTACGCCTCGCGTTCGTCGGCGCGGGAAACTACGCGACGTCGATGCTGCTGCCGCACCTGGCGCGGCGCGACGGCGTCGAGTTGTCCACGGTCGTCACCACGACGGCGCTGTCCGCGGCCAACGCCAAGCGGAAGTTCGGCTTCGCCGACGCGACGACCGATCTCGACGCCGTGCTCGGCGACCAGTCCATCGACGCGGTGTTCGTGGTCACCCGGCACAGCTCGCACGCCGACCTGACCCGAAGGGCATTGCTCGCCGGCAAGTCGGTGTTCGTGGAGAAGCCCCTGGCGCTCTTTGAGGACGAGCTGACGGGCGTGCTCGCGGCGGTGGAGGAGTCCGGCAACGACCGGCTGCAGGTGGGCTTCAACCGCCGGTTCTCGCCGCTGCTCCAGGAAGCCAAGCAGCGGTTCGGCGCCCGGAGCGGCCCGGCGAACCTCCGCTATCTGGTCAACGCGGGCCGGTTGCAGAACGGCAGCTGGTACCTCCAACAGGGCGCCGAGGGCTCGCGGTTCGCCGGCGAGGGCGGGCACTTCATCGACACGGCGAGCTGGCTGCTCGGGGCCGACCCGGTCTCGGTGTACGCGGTCGCCACGTCCGGCAACGAAGACCTGCAGGTCGTGCTGCGCTACCCGGACGGGTCCACCGCCACCATCAGCTATGTCACCACCGGTGCGCCCGGCTTCCCCAAGGAGACGCTGGACCTCGTCGGGGACGGCAAGGTGTTGCGGCTCGACGACTTCGTCCGTGCCTCGGTCCACGGCCCCAAGCGGTGGATCAGTTCGCGGCTGCCCAAGGCCCGGGACAAGGGCCAGAACGCCGAACTGGCCGCGTTCGTCAGGGCCGTGCGGACCGGTGGGCCGATGCCGGTACCGCTGGAGTCCCTCGTCGCCACGACGGCGGCCACCCTCGCCGTGCAGACCGGCCTGGTGGGCGGCGTGCCGGTGGCGCTGACGGGGGCGCGATGACCGTGAACTCGGGGAATCCGGTCTGGTACCTGCGGCGGCTGTCCCGGATGGGCCCGCGGGAGGTCGCGGGCCGGGTGGGCGACACCGTGCGCAGGCGCCGGTGGCGCTCGGCGCGGCCGCAGTGCCCGAACGTGCGCGGCGCCCGTTTCACCGCGGTACTGCCCGCCGCGGCGCTCGCCGCGGTGCCGCCGGACGCCGCGAAACGTCTGGTCGACGCGGCGGAGCGGCTGATGGCCGGGCACGCCGAGTACTTCGGGGTGCCCCGCGACGACCTGGTCGACCCTGACTGGTGGTACGACCCGAAGACCGGGCGCCATGCCCCGTGGGGCTATGCCTTCGACCTGCCGTACCGCAACGAGGACGCGGTCGGGGACATCAAGCAGATCTGGGAGCTGTCCCGGCATCAGTACCTCACCGTGCTCGCCGCCGCCTACGCGGTCACCGGCGATGAGCGGTACGCCGAGCGCGTGGCCGAGCACCTGCGGTCCTGGTGGGCGGCCAACCCTCCGCTGCGCGGCGTGCACTGGATCAGTGGCATCGAGCTGGGCATGCGGCTGCTCTCCTGGGTGTGGGTCCGCAGGCTGCTCGACGGCTGGCCGGGCGCGGCCGGTCTCTTCGAGGACAACCCGGTGGCGCTGAACCAGATCTGGCACCACCAGCGCTGGCTGGCCGGATTCCCCAGCCGGGGCTCTTCGGCGAACAACCACATCATCGCCGAGGCCGCCGGGCAGTTCGCCGCGGCCTGCGCGTTCAACTGGTTCGCCTCGTCGGAGCGCTGGCGGGACGACGCGCTGCGGTCGCTGGAGCGGCACCTGCGCGGCAACACCTTCCTCTCCGGGCTCAACCGCGAGCTGGCGAGCGAGTACCACGGGCTTGTCCTCGAGCTCGGCCTGGCCGCGGTGGCCGAGGCCGATGCCGCCGACGTGCCGGTCCCCGCGACCGTCCGCCTGGTGCTGCTGCGGATGACCGACGCGCTCGCGGCCGTCGTGGACAACCGGCTGCGGCCTCCGCGCCAGGGGGACGCGGACGACGGACACGGTCTGATCGTGGACGGCGCGGGCACCGACCGCTGGTCCTCGCTGCTCGCGACCGGGGACGCGGTGTTCGGCCGGCTCGCCTGGTGGCCGGCGGTGACCGGGACCGACGTGCGCACCCCGCTGCTCGCCGCGCTCATCCGGCCGTACGCGAAGGACGGGACCGCACCGGCCGTGGCCCGCCCCTCCAGCAGACCGGGCCACTTCGCGGACGCGGGCATGACCATCCTGCGCGGTCCGGACGAGATCTGGTGCCGTTGCGACGGTGGTCCGCACGGCTTCCTCTCCATCGCCGCGCATGCCCACGCGGACGCGCTGTCGGTGGAGGTCCGGCAGGACGGGGTCGACGTACTCGCCGACCCGGGGACGTTCTGCTACCACGGGCAGCCCGAGTGGCGGCAGTACTTCCGCTCGACCCTCGGCCACAACACCCTGGAACTGGCCGGCGCCGACCAGTCCGTCTCCGGCGGCCCGTTCCTGTGGATCCGGCACGCCCGCAGCCGCGTCCTGGCCGCGGGCGGCACGGACACCTCCGACGGGGGTGTGACCCGCTGGAGCGCCGAGCACGACGGATACCGGCGTGCCCATGGCGCGGTGCACCGCCGCCGGGTGGAGCTGACCGCCGCGAGCCAGGAGCTGCGGGTGATCGACGAGGTGCGCGGCGGGCGCCGGGCGGCCGTGCGCCTCGCGTTCCACCTCGGCCCGGCGATCGCCGCGGACCTGGTGGGGAACTGGGCGGTGCTCACCTGGACCCGGGAGGGCGAGGACCGTTTCGCGGTGCTCGACCTGCCCGAGCAACTGTCCTGGCACGCACATCACGGCGAGAGCGATCCACCGCGGGGTTGGTACTCCCCCGGCTTCGGGCGCAAGGAACCCGCCACGACACTGATCGGCACCGGCTTCGCCGACGGCACGCAGGGGTTCACGACCGTGCTCAGGTTCCGGGGCTAGGGGGCTGTGGGGATGAAGGGGAGGAACTGGGTGTTACCGGCGGCGGCGCTCACCGTGCTGCTGGTGACGACCGGCTGTGAGAGCTCGCCGGGCGACCGGGCGGAGCCGACCCCTGCGTCGGCCAAGTCCGGGGCCCGAGCCGTGGCCCGGGTGTGCGCCGAGCCCGCGGCCGGGCCGACGAAGGCGCCGGCGGGCGCGGTGACGGTCGACCCCAAGGTGGTCAACGACCTGGCAGCGAAGACCAAGAGCAGCCCCGCGAACACCACGTTCTGGCTCCGCCCCGGCAAGCACACGCTCGAAGCGGGCCGCCACGCCCAGGTCATCCCCAAGAAGGGGAACCGCTATCTCGGCGCACCGGGCGCGGTGCTCGACGGCCGGAAGAAGAATCAGTACGCGTTCGGCGGCGATGCCCGTGACGTCACCGTCCGCCACCTGACCGTGCAGGGTTTCGTCGCGCCGCACGACCAGGGCGTGGTCAACCACGACTCGGCCGACGGATGGGTGATCGAGCACTCGACGATCCAGTACAACTCCGGCGCCGGGCTGATGGCCGGTGCCCGACAGCAGGTCCGCGCCAACTGCCTGCGCAAGAACGGGCAGTACGGCATGAACGCCTACAAGGGCACCGGCCCTCTTCGCGACCTGGTGCTCGAGGGCAACGAGATCGTGGGCAACAACACCGGTGACTGGGAGCGGCGGCGGGAGGGCTGCGGCTGCACCGGGGGCGTCAAGTTCTGGGCCGTCGACGGCGCCGACATCCGTGGCAACTGGGTGCACGACAACCGCGGAACCGGACTGTGGGCGGACACCAACAACAACGACTTCCGGATCGAGGACAACGTACTCGAGGCCAACGACGGTGCCGCGCTGATCTATGAGACCAGCTACAACGCGGTCATCCGGAAGAACACGATCCGGCGGAACAACTGGGTCGAGGGCCGTAAGGGGGCCTCCGGCGGCGACGACTTCCCCTTCGCGACCCTCTACCTGTCCGAGTCCGGCGGCGAACCACGGGTCCGGGCCCGCACGGACAAGATCGAGGTCTACCGGAACCTCCTGGAGAACAACTGGTCCGGGATCACCCTGTGGGAGAACGCCGACCGGTTCTGCAACAGCCCCGCCAACACCTCGTCCGGCGACTGCACGTTGCTGGAGAAGAACACCGACCGCTGCGCGCAGCCGAAGATCGCCACCGCGCCGCTCTACGCCGACTGCCGGTGGAAGACCCAGCGGGTGGACATCCACACCAACCGGTTCGTCCTCGACAAGTCCGTCCTCAAGTGCACGGCGATGTGCGACCGCATGGCGGTCCTCGCCAACTACGGCACGTATCCGAAGTGGTCGCCGTACAAGGGCGAGCGGGTGGCCGACGCGATCACCCACAAGCAGGGCAACCGCTGGCGCGACAACGTCTACATCGGACCGTGGAAGTTCGTCGCCCACGACCCGAGCCGGGTGCTCGACTTCAGGCAGTGGCAGGGCACGCCGTACGAGCAGGACACGAGCAGCACCCTCCGTGTACGGGCCGGTGATTGAGATGCGTCAGGACCTGCGGCGCGGTGGACTGCCGGGCGGAGCGGACACCACGGGCACGCGGCCCGGCGTCGAACCGCGCTCCGGCGTCGAACCGCCCCCCGGCACGCCGAAGCTCGTCGGGACCGTGTGGGGGTTGCTCATCCTCAACACGCTCGGCTCCGCAGGGGCGGAGACCGTCATCCCGCTGCCCCGCTCCCTCATCCAGCTGGTCACGATGGGCGCGCTGGTCGGCGCGTTCACGCTGGCGCTCGCGCTCAATCTGCGGCTGCGCATCCACGCCAGCGCCTTCCTGCTGCTGCTCACCCTGCTGCTTGTGCCGAGCGTGATCTCCAGTCTGCAACTGGCGTCCGGGTTCGGCGCGTTGTTCCGCTGTACCCGCCTTGCTCTCTTCGTCGGCACGCTGTGGCTGCTCAGCCGCTGGTGGGACGGCAGCGAGACGTTCGTCCGGCACCACATCCGCAGCTACTTCGCGGTGCTCGGGTCGGTCGCCGCCGGCGCGGTCATCTCACCGGGCGCGGCCATGCCCGACGTCTACGGGGGACGGCTGGTCGGCGCGTTGTGGCCGCTCACCCCGCCGCAGATCGGTCAGTACGCCGCAGTGATCATCGGGCTCACCGTGCTGCTCCTCCTGGGGCGCAGGACCGACAGGGTCAGCGCGGCGGTCATCATCGTGCCCTCGCTCGTCCTGCTCGCGCTGACCCATACCCGCACGGCCACGCTCGGCATGCTCATAGGACTCGTGCTGGCGATCGGCTCGCTCGTCTTGACCAGCGCCGCCGCCCGCCGGTTCTTCACCTGGTCGGTGGTCGTCGCCACGGTGGCCGCGGTGGGGTTCGCCCCCCTGCTGCGGGCGTGGTTCCTGCGCGGACAGAGCCAGGAGTACCTCACCAGCCTCACCGGCCGGGCCAAGGTGTGGGACGCCCTCCTCGCCGCACCCCGGACGACCGCGGAGAAGCTGTTCGGCATGGGTCTGGGCGACAAGTCCTTCGGCGGGCTGCCGATCGACAACAGCTGGCTGGCCGTCTACCACGAGCAGGGCTGGGCGGGCGTCACTCTCGTGACGGCGTTCATCACCATCCTCGGCGGCGTCGCGTTGCTGCGACCGCCGTCGTTCGCGAGGGCCTGCGCGATCTTCCTGATCAGCTACTGCGCGATCGCGTCGTACACCGAGGCCGGTCTTGGCGACGCCTCGCCGTATCTGCTGCATCTGGCCCTGGCCGCCTCGCTCCTCGCGACCCCCGCGGCGGCCACGCCCCTGGCGAAGCCCGCGGTGCCCCGGCGACGTATCCCGCGATGGGCCCAAGATCGGAGGCGACTGTGAGCATGCACGTCCTCGTGGTGCACAACCGCTACGCCTCGGCGCAGCCGAGCGGCGAGAACAAGGTCGTCGACCAGGAGGTGGCGCTGCTGCGCGCCGCCGGCCACCGGGTCGAGGTGTTCGAGCGGCGCAGCGACGACATCGGCGCCCGCTCCCTCCCCTCCAAGGCGGCGGTGCCGCTGCTCGTGCCATGGAACCCTGCGGTCCGCAAGGAGCTCGCCGCCCGGCTGCGCGCCGAGCGGCCGGACGTCGTCCACGTCCACAACGTCTTCCCGCTCCTGTCGCCCTCGGTCATCGCCGCCTGCGCCGACGCCGACGTGCCCGTCGTGGCCACGCTGCACAACTACACCCAGGTCTGCCCGCCCGGCACACTGCAGCGGGACGGCAGGCCGTGCACCGAGTGCGTCGGGGCGGTGGCGCCGCTGCCCGCCGTCCGGCACGGCTGCTACCGGAACTCCCGGCTCGCGACGGTGCCGCTCGCGCTCAGCCTTCTCGTCAACCGGCGGCGGTGGTGGTCCGGCGTGGAGCGGTTCTTCTGCATCTCCGCTGCGCAGCGCGACGTCCTGGTGCGGTCCGGCATGCCGGCCGAACGCCTCGCGGTGAAGCACAACTTCGTGCCCGAGCCGGAGATCCGCCGCGAGGGCGCGGGCGAGCATCTGCTCTATCTCGGCCGCCTCGCGGAAGCCAAGGGCGTGCGGCTGCTCATGGCCGCGTGGGACGAGCTCGCCGCGGACGGCGGCGTGGGCGTGCCACTCGTGGTCGCCGGTGCGGGGCCACTGGAGCAGGAGATGACCGCCTGGGCCGCGGGCCGGGACGACGTGCGCTGCGTCGGCCTGTACGACACGGCGGAGAGCCAGAAGGCCATCGCGCGGGCGGTGGCCGTGGTGGCTCCCTCGACGTGGCTGGAGGCGTTCGGCCTGGTGGTCGTGGAGGCGATGGCGGCCGGGGTACCGACCGTCGCCGCCCGTCACGGCGCCTTCGTCGAGCTCGTCGAGGACGGCGTGAGCGGGCTGCTGCACCGGCCGGGCGATGCTGCCTCGCTCGCGGACTGCGTACGCCGGGTCACGGCCGATACGGCCCGCAACCAGGAAATGGGCCGGGCGGCCCGGCGCCGTTACGAGCAGGGGTTCAGCCCTGCCGTCGGCCTCGAGCGCCTGGTGGAGGGGTACCGCTCCGCGATCGCGGGTCGGTCAGCACTGGCTCGCGGCGGGGACACCCGCGCGAGCAGGGGGGATGGGGACAGCAGATGACACGATGCCGACTCTGCGGCTCGGAGGCGATGGCGAGCGTTGTCGATCTCGGGGCGACGCCACCATGTGAGAGCTTTCTCGCCGCGGACCAACTGGACAAGGCGGAGCCGGCATACCCGCTGCACCTGCGGGTCTGCACCGACTGCTGGCTCGCGCAGATTCCTCCGCTGATCACGCCGGAGGACACGTTCAGCGAGTACGCGTACTTCTCGTCCTTCTCGACCTCCTGGGTGGAGCACGCGCGCACGTTCGTCGCCGACGCGGCGGCGCGGGTGGGGCTCGGCCCCGACGCCTTCGTCGTCGAGGTCGCGAGCAACGACGGCTACCTGCTGAAGCACGTGGTGGACCGGGGGATCCGCTGCCTCGGCATCGAGCCTTCGGTGAACGTCGGCGCCGCGGCGCGCGATGCGGGTGTCCCCACGCTCACGGAGTTCCTCGGCCCGGACACCGGCTCGGCCGTCCGCGCCGAACACGGCCCGGCGGATCTGGTCGTGGCCAACAACGTGTACGCGCACATCCCGGACGTGGTCGGGTTCACCGAGGGGCTGCGCGCCCTGGTCGCCGACGACGGCTGGGTCTCCATCGAGGTGCAGCACCTGCTGACCCTGATCGAGGAGAACCAGTACGACACGATCTACCACGAGCACTTCCAGTACTACACGGTCGCGTCCGCGATCCGGGCGCTCGCGAGCGGTGGACTCGCCCTGGTGGACGTCGAGTTGCTGCCCACGCACGGCGGCTCCATCCGGCTCTGGGCCCGGCCCGTCGAGGCGGCGGGCGAGCCCACGCGGCGGGTGACCGACGTGCTGGCGCGGGAGAAGGCCGCCGGACTGCAGGAGCTGTCGGGCTACACCGAGTTCTCCGCCCGGGTGGCCAAGGTGCGCCGCGATCTTCTCAAGTTCCTCATCACGGCGGCCGAGCGCGGTGAGACGGTCGTCGGCTACGGCGCACCGGGCAAGGGCAACACCCTGCTCAACCACTGCGGCATCCGGCCCGACCTGCTCGCGTACACGGTCGACCGCAACCCTTACAAGCACGGCAGGTACACCCCGGGCACCCGCGTCCCGATCCTGGCGCCCGAGCAGATAGCCGCCGACCGGCCGGACTACGTGCTCGTCCTGCCCTGGAACCTGCGGGCCGAGCTCGTCGAGCAGCTGTCCTACGTACACGACTGGGGCGGCCGTCTGGTCTTCCCGATCCCGGAACTCAGCATCGTCGAGGCCCCATCTGGAAAGGCCACAGCATGAAGGTCGTACTGTTCTGCGGCGGTTACGGGATGCGGATGCGCAGCGGTGCCGCCGACGACGTGCCCAAGCCGATGGCTATGGTCGGCCCCAGGCCGCTGATCTGGCATGTCATGCGCTACTACGCGCACTTCGGGCACACGGAGTTCATCCTGTGCCTCGGATACGGCGCCCACCACATCAAGAACTTCTTCCTCAACTACGAGGAGACGACGTCCAACGACTTCGTGCTGCGCGGCGGGCGGACCGAACTGCTCTCCACCGATATATCGGACTGGACGATCACGTTCGCGCAGACCGGCATCGAGTCGCCGATCGGCGAGCGGCTGCGCCGGGTGCGGCACCACCTGGACGGCGACGAGATGTTCCTCGCCAACTACGCCGACGTGCTCACCGACGCCCCGCTGCCGCAGATGATCGACCGGTTCGCCCGGCGTGACGCCGGCGCGTCGATGATGGTCGTGCCGCCGCAGTCCTCGTTCCACTGCGTGGAGCTGGGCGAGGACGGCCTCGTGGGAGGCATCACCGCGGTGAGCGACCTGCCGCTGTGGGAGAACGGCGGCTACTTCGTGCTCCGTCAGGAAGTCTTCGACCACATACCTGAGAACGGCGACCTGGTCGCCGACGGGTGCGCCCAACTCGCCAAGCAGGGACGCCTTGTCGCGCACCAGCACCGCGGTTTCTGGAAGCCGACCGACACCGTGAAGGAGCGGGCCGCGCTCGACTCCGCCTACGCCCGGGGCGACCGTCCATGGGCCGTGTGGGAGCGGGACAGCGCCGGGGTGGGCGCGTGATCCGGCTCGGGTCCGGGCGCCTGGACCGGATCGTCGCGGTGGGCGCGCACTGTGACGACATCGCCATCGGCGCCGGCGGCACGCTCCTCACGCTGTGTCTCGCGAGGCCGGGTGTCCGCGTCGACGCGCTGGTGCTCTCCGGCGGTGGCGGAGAGCGCGAGCAGGAGGAGCGTGCCGCGCTCGCAGCCTTCTGCCCGGGCGCCGACCTGCGGCTCACGGTGCTCAAGCTGCCGGACGGCCGGATGCCCGTGCACTGGGACGAGGCCAAGGCCGCGGTCGAGGAACTGCGCGGGCAGACCGAGCCGGATCTGGTCCTCGCCCCGCGCACCGATGACGCACACCAGGATCACCGCGGCCTGGCGCGGCTGATGCCCACCGCCTTCCGCGACCACCTCGTACTCGGCTACGAGATCGTCAAGTGGGACGGCGATCTCGGCCGCATGACGGCGTACCAGCCGCTGTCGCCGGAGACCGCCGAACAGAAGGTGCGGCTGCTGCAGGAGCACTACCCCTCGCAGCGGCACCGGCCCTGGTACGACCGGGAGGCCTTCCTCGGTCTCGCGCGGATTCGCGGCATCGAATGCCACGCGCGTTACGCCGAGGCGTTCGCCGTCACCAAACTCACGCTCGATCTCGGCACATTCGATCTGGGGGAATGAACCTTGCGCGTACTGCTCACCGGCCACCAGGGGTACCTGGGCACCGTGATGGCCCCGGTCCTCACGGCCGCCGGACACGAAGTCGTCGGCCTCGACGCCGGTCTGTTCGCCGACTGCGTGCTCGGCCCGCCGCCCGCCGACCCGTCGGGGCACCAGGTGGACCTGCGCGACGTCACGGCCGAACATGTCGCCGGCGTGGACGCCGTGATCCACCTGGCCGCGCTGTCCAACGACCCGCTGGGATCGCTCGCGCCGGAGCTCACCTACGACATCAACCACCACGCGTCCGTACGCCTTGCCCGGCTGGCCCGCGACGCCGGAGTACGGCGCTTCCTGTACGCGTCGACCTGCTCCGTCTACGGCGCGGCGGGGGGCGGCGATCTGGTGGGCGAGGACGCCCCGCTGCGCCCGGTGACGCCGTACGCGGAGTCCAAGGTGCGGGTGGAGGACGATCTGCACGCGCTGGCCGACGGCGACTTCAGCCCGGTGTTCATGCGCAACGCCACCGCCTTCGGCTACTCCCCCAGGCTGCGCGCCGACATCGTGCTGAACAACCTGGTGGGTCACGCGCTCCTGTCGGGTGAGGTGTTGGTGCTGTCCGACGGCACCCCCTGGCGCCCTCTGGTGCACGCCGCCGACATCGCACGGGCCTTCGCGGCCGCACTCGCCGCGCCGCAAGAGGCGGTGCACGACCGGGCGTTCAACATCGGCAGCGAGGTCAACAACGTCACGGTCGCCGAGATCGCCGAGCAGGTCGCCGACGCGGTGTCCGGCGCGAAGGTGGTGATCACCGGGGAGAACGGCGCCGACCCGCGGTCCTACCGGGTGGACTTCTCGCGGTTCCGCGCCGCGATTCCCGGCTTCGACTGCGCGTGGACGGTAAAGCAGGGCGCTCTCGAACTCGCCGACGCCTACCGGAAGTTCGACCTGACCCGGGAGGACTTCGAGGGGCGCTTCACCCGCCTCGCCGTACTGCGCGCGGCGTCCGAGGCCGGCGCCGTCGACGACACCCTGCGGCGGCGCCGGTGACACATGTACAAGAAGGCACCGGCGAGGAGATGCACGCGCTGGTGGAGCGGCTCTACCCGCTCTGCCGGAGCATCACAGGCGACGGCGTGCGCGCCACCCTGGACATCGTCGGCGAGTACGTCCCGCTGCAGGTGCACGAGGTGCCGACCGGGACGCAGGTGCTCGACTGGACGGTGCCGCAGGAGTGGAACATACGAGACGCGTACGTCGCTGACAGCGCCGGCAACCGGGTCATCGACTTCGCCGCGTCCAGCCTGCACGTGCTCGGCTACAGCGTGCCGGTGTCGGCGACCATGCCGCTGTCCGAGCTGCGCGAACACCTGCACACCCTTCCGGACCACCCGAGTTGGGTGCCGTACCGCACCAGTTACTACAAGCCGGAGTGGGGTTTCTGCCTGGCCCAGGAGACCCTGGACGCGCTGCCGGACGGTGAGTACGAGGTGCGCGTCGACTCGACGCTCTCGGACGGCCATCTCACCTACGCCGAGCACGTGGTCCCGGGGCAGGTCCCGGACGAGGTGATCGTCTCCTGCCACGTCTGCCATCCGTCGCTGGCCAACGACAACCTGGCCGGTATCGCGGTGGCGACGTTCCTGGCAAGGGAGTTGGCCAGGACGACGCCGTACTACACCTATCGGTTCATCTACGCGCCCGGCACGGTCGGGGCCATCACCTGGCTGGCCCGCAACAAGGAGCGGGTGGAGCAGGTCAAGCACGGCCTCGTGCTCGCCTGCGCCGGTGACGCGGGCCAACTGACGTACAAACAGAGCAGGCGCGGCGACGCGGAGATCGACCGGGTGCTGCGGCACGTACTGCGATGCTCCGAACGTCCGCACCAGGTGAAGGAGTTCACTCCGTACGGTTACGACGAGCGGCAGTACTGCTCCCCCGGGTTCAACCTCGGCGTGGGCTCGCTCAGCCGGACCCCGTACGCGGACTACCCGGAGTACCACACCTCGGCGGACAACCCGGGCTTCGTGCTGCCGGAGGCGATGGCGGACACGCTCGCCGTCTGCCGCGAGGCGTTCGCGGTCCTCGACCGCAACCGGCGCTATCTGAATCTCAGCCCTTACGGCGAACCGCAGTTGGGCCGCCGCGGGCTGTACGACGCGCTCGGCGGGCGCAGCGACACCAAGCAGGCGCAGATGGCCACTCTCTGGGTGCTCAACCTCTCCGACGGCGAGCACAGTCTGCTCGACGTCGCCGAGCGGTCCGGGCTGCCGTTCGACGCCGTCGCCGTCGCGGCCGACGCCCTGCACGGCGCCGGGCTGATCAAAGCGTGACGCCGATGACCACCGGGGAGGAGAAGACGGCCCGGCCCGCAGCCCGGCGGGCCATCCTCGGCCGGCTGTCCTGGGGCCTCGCCGACCAGGCGGCCTCCAGCCTGTCCAACTTCGCGGTGGGTATCTACGTGGCCCGCTCGCTGGGGCTGACCGCGTTCGGCGTGTTCAGCCTGGCCTGGGTGACCTACGGAGTGGTCCTCAGCGTCTCCCGCGGCCTGGCCACCGACCCGCTCGTGGTGCGCTTCAGCGGCGTGTCCGACACGTCCTGGCGCGGGGCGGTGGCCCGCTCATCGGGTACCGCGCTGGGCGTCGGTGCCGTCATCGGCGCCGCGTGTCTGGTGATCGGCCTCGCTCTCGGCGGCCAGGTGGGGCCCGCGTTCGCCGGGCTCGGCCTCATGCTGCCGGGGCTGCTGTTGCAGGACGCCTGGCGGTACTCGTTCTTCGCCGCGGGCAACGGCCGAAAGGCGTTCGTGAACGACGTCGTGTGGGGCGTCGCGCTCGTGCCTGCCATGGTGGTGGCGGCCCGCGCGGGCAGCGTGACCGCTTTCGTGCTCGCCTGGGGCGCGTCCGCCACGGTGGCCGCCGTGTACGGCTGTTTCCAGTCCGGCATCCGGCCCCGGCTCACCGGAGCGCGCGAATGGCTGCACGAGCACCGCGACCTCAGCTACCGGTACCTGGTCGAGAACGTCGGCGTCAGCGGTGCGAGCCAGCTGCGGGCCTACGGACTCGGCGCGATCGTCGGGGTCGGCGCGGTGGGTGTCATCCGGGGAGCCGAGCTGCTGCTCGGCCCGTTCCTCGCCGTACTGATGGGGCTGACGCTGGTCACCGTCGCGGAGGCGGCGCGGATGCTGCGCCAAGCCCCGCACCGGCTCGGCAGGTTCTGCCTCTTCCTCGGCGGTGGGCAGGCCGTCGGCGCGCTGCTGTGGGGCTCGGTGCTGCTGCTGATGCCGGACAGCCTCGGCGAGTTCGTGCTCGGTGACGTCTGGAGCTCCGCTTCGGCGATCATCGTGCCGGTCACGCTCGGCGTCGCGGGCGCCGGCCTCGGCACCGGCGCGGCGGCCGGGCTTCGGGCGCTCGCCGCGGCCCGGCGCAGCCTGCGCTGCCAGCTGTTCGCCTCATCCTTCTACGTCGCCGGCGGGCTCGGCGGGGCGGTCCTGGCCGGCACGGTCGGCTCGGCCTGGGGTGTCGCCGCCGCGGCCGCCTGCAGCTCCGCCGTGTGGTGGCTGCAACTGCGGTCCGCTCTGCGCGAGCGCCGCCAGAACCCCCTTCCCGAAGTGAGGACGCAATGACCGCCCATCCCCGGTTGAGCATCGGCCTGCCCGTCTACAACGGCGAGGAGTATCTCGCCGAATCGCTCGACGCCCTGCTCGGCCAGACCTACGAGGACTTCGAGCTGGTCATCACCGACAACGCCTCGACCGACAAGACCCAGGACATCTGCCGCCAGTACGCAGCGCGGGACTCGCGCATCCGGTACATCCGGCTGCTGCGGAACATCGGCGCCGCGCCGAACCACAACTACGTCTTCACCCAGTGCCACGGCGAACTGTTCAAGTGGGCCTCGCACGACGACCTGTACGCCCGGGACCTGCTGCGCCGCTGCGTGGAGGCGCTCGACGAACGCCCTGACGTGATCCTCGCCCACGCCGACCAGGCGGTCATCGACGGCGAAGGCAAGGTGACGGTCCCCTACGAGTACACGCTCGCCACCGACTCGCCGCATGCACCGGAGCGCTTGCGCAGCATGCTGTTCGAGCCCGGCGGCGACGACTTCTACGGGGTGCTGCGGGCCGACGTGCTGCGCCGGGTGAAGCCGCACGACAGCTACCACCACGCGGACCGCACGTTCGTCGCCGAGATCGCCCTGCACGGGCCCTTCCACCAGGTGCCGGAGCTGCTGTACTTCCGCCGCGACCACCCCACCCGCGCCGAGCGGGCCAATCCGTCCAAGCGATCGAGGTGCGTCAACCTTGACCCGCGCAGGGCGGGCCCCCTGCACCCGACGCCCCGGCTCCTCGCCGAGTACGTCTGGGGCTTCGTCGCGGCGATCCAGCGGGCCCCGTTGTCCGCCGCCGACCGGCGCGCGTGCCACCGCCACCTGGCCGCGTGGATGGCCAGCCGGGTCCGGCCGGACGCGGGTGAGCGGGTCGAGGACCGTGCCCCGGTCGATCCGGACCTGATCACCGTCTCCGTCGACGCCCTCGTCGCCGGCCGAGAGGGGAGGCAGGCGTGACGTCCAGAGACGAAACTCCCACGCGCGTCGGGGTGTTCGGTCTGCTCGGCTCCGGAAATGTCGGCAACAACGGGTCGCTGGAGGCTGTGCTCGGGTACCTGCGCGCCGAGCACCCGGACGCGGTCGTGGACGCGATGTGCGGCGGACCCGAGGACGTCGCGACCCGGTACCGGATCCCCGCGACGCGGTTGAACTGGTACCGCGGGGAGTACCGGACCGCGTCACGTGCGGGCGCGATCGCGGCCAAGGGTCTCGGCAAACTCGTCGACGCCGTCCGCACCGCCGCCTGGGTACGCCGGCATGACGTGGTGATCGTGCCGGGCACCGGCGTCCTGGAGACCACGCTGCCGCTGCGGCCGTGGGGCTTCCCCTACTCGTTGTTCCTGCTCTGCGCGACCGGCCGGCTGTTCGGCACCCGGGTCGCGCTGGTCAGCGTCGGCGCGGGGCCGATCGGCAACCGGCCGACCCGGGCCCTGGTGCGCCGGTCGGCACGGCTTGCCGCATACCGGTCGTACCGGGATGACCAGTCCCGCGACGCGATGCGGGCGATGGACGTGGACACCGCGCGCGACAAGGTCTACGAGGACCTCGTGTTCGCCCTGCCGACCCCGCCGGCGAGCGTGCCGTCGGGCACGCCGGGCCCGGTCTGCGTCGGCGTCATGGACTTCCACGGCAGCAACGACGAACGCGCGAGGGCCGTTCGGATCAACCGGCGCTACCTCGACGGGATGACCGCGTTCGTCCGCGCGCTGGTCGAGGACGGCAGGCCGGTCCGCCTTGTCACCGGCGACGAACTCGACCGGCCTGTGGTCGACGCGATCCTCGACGCGGTGGACTCGCCGCTGGTCACCGCCGCCGAGACGGCCTCCCTCGACGACCTGATGAAGGAGATGGCGGCCGCCGACACCGTAGTGGCGACCCGGTACCACAACCTGATCTGCTCACTGAAGGTCGGCACACCGTCCCTCGCCATCAGCTACTCGGCGAAGAGCGACGCGCTCATGGCCCGGATGGGTCTCGGCGCGTACTGCCACCCGGCCCGCGACGTGGACGCCGAGCGGCTGCTCGACAAGTTCCGGGCGTTGGAGCGGAGTTCGGCAGAGGTGAGGCGGACTCTCGCCGAGCAGAACCTGCTCGCCGCTCGGCGCCTGGAGGACCAGTTCACCGCGTTGACCGCTGCCTTGTTCCCGGCGGCCGACCACACCCTGCGGGGGGCAATATGAAGGCGACCGAAGTCCCGGCGATCGAGGGCGCGTACCTCTTCGAGCCGACGCCGTACGCCGACGAGCGCGGTTTCTTCTGCCGCACCTTCGACGCCGACGTGGTCAGCTCGATGGGCATCGATCCGTACGCCTTCATCCAGGACAGCCTGTCCCGCTCGGTCCGGGGCGTGGTGCGCGGTCTGCACCTGCGCTCGGGCGCGGGAGAGGCCAAGCTGGTGCGGTGCTCGAACGGGAGCGTCTTCGACGTCGTCGTGGACCTGCGGGCGGGCTCGCCGACCTACCTGGGCCGGGCCTTCTTCGAGCTGTCCGGCGAGACACAGGCGACCCTGTACATCCCGGCGGGGTGCGCGCACGGCTTCCAGGCCCTGACCGAGACCGCCGACACCTCGTACCGGATCGACCGCCCGCACGATCCTGCCGAGGACGTGACGATCGCCTTCGACGACCCGGAGCTCGCCATCGACTGGCCGCTGCCGGTCACATCGATGTCCCAGCGGGACCGGGAGGCGCCGAGCCTCGCCGAGGTTCTGAAGCGGAAAGAGGGCTGAAGTCTCCGTGGACACCGAAGAGTTGCATCTCCCCAAGTCGCGGCTGGCGAACGAGCGGCTGCACGCCGTCATCCCCGGGGGCGCGCACACCTACGCCAAGGGCGACGACCAGTACCCCGAGAATCTGGCCCCGGTCATCAGCCACGGCCACGGCGCCCACGTGTGGGACGTCGACGGCAACCGCTACATCGAGTACGGCTCCGGTCTGCGGTCGGTCAGCCTCGGCCACGCCCACCCGCGCGTGATCGAGGCGGTGCGGCGCGAACTCGACCGCGGCAGCAACTTCGTCCGTCCTTCCATCGTGGAGGCCGACGCCGCGGAACACTTCCTGGCCACGGTGCCGACCGCCGAGATGGTGAAGTTCGCGAAGAACGGCTCCGACGCCACCACCGCCGCGGTACGCCTCGCCCGCGCCGCCACCGGGCGCCCGCGGGTGGCCATCTGCGGCGACCATCCGTTCTTCTCCGTCGACGACTGGTTCATCGGTACGACACCGATGTCCGCCGGCATTCCCGCGGCGACCACCGATCTCACGGTGTCCTTCCCGTACGGGGACCTGGCCGCGACGGAAGAGCTCCTCACCCGGTACCGGGACGAGATCGCCTGCCTGATCCTCGAACCGGCCACCACCCACACCGAGCCCCCGCCCGGCTACCTCGCGGGCCTGCGCGAGCTGGCCGACCGGCACGGCTGCGTACTGGTCTTCGACGAGATGATCACCGGCTTCCGCTGGTCCGAGGCGGGCGCCCAGGGCCTGTACGGCGTCGTCCCCGACCTCTCCACGTTCGGCAAGGCGCTGGGCAACGGGTTCGCCGTCTCCGCGCTCGCCGGGCGCCGCGAGCTGATGGAGCGGGGTGGGCTGCGGCACTCCGGCGAGCGGGTGTTCCTGCTGTCCACCACGCACGGGGCCGAGACGCACTCACTGGCCGCCGCGATGGCCGTGCAGACCACCTACGCCGAGGAGGGCGTCACCGCCCAACTGCACGCCCTGGGCGCACGGTTGGCCGCCGGCGTCCGTGAGGCCGCGGCAGGCATGGGCGTCGGCGACCACGTCGTCGTCCGGGGCCGGGCCAGCAACCTGGTCTTCGCCACCCTCGACGAGTACGGACAGCCGTCGCAGCAGTACCGCACCCTGTTCCTGCGCCGGCTCCTCGCGGGCGGAGTGCTCGCCCCGTCGTTCGTGGTGAGCAGCGCGCTCGACGACGCCGACATCGACCGCACCGTCGAGGTGGTGGCCCAGGCATGTGCGGTGTACCGCAAGGCACTTGACGCCGGTGACCCCGCTCCCTGGCTGGCCGGGCGACCGGTGAAGCCGGTGTTCCGCCGCTTGGCCTGAGGTCAGCGCGGCTCGCGTCGACGGCCCTCGGCACACCGGTCGATGAGCCACGCGCTCACCGGCACCACGGCCAGGGCGGTGCACCAACCGCCCAGCACATCGGTCGGGTAGTGCGCGCCCAGGGCGACCTGCGCCCAGCCCATGGCGGCGCCGGCAACCAACGCCGCGACGAGCACCAGCAGCGCGCCGGCCGTCCTGCCCAGACCGAGCCAGCCGACCGCGAGCAACGCCACCGCGAGGGCGAACGCGGTGAAGAAGGCGGTGTGCCCGCTCGGATAGGAGAGGTTGCCGTCGCCGTGGATGGTGCGTCCCACCAGGGGCTTGACCCACGACGTCGTCGCCACGGTCACGCCGACAGCGGCAACGACGAGCACCCCTGCGCGGAGCCACCGAAGCAGCAGGCAGCCCGTCACGGCGGCCACGACGAGCGTGGCCGCTCCGGCGGGCTCCCCCAGGAAGTCCGTGGCGAGAGCGACGTGCCGCCACGGGGGCCGCACACTGTCCGCCGTCGGCTGGACGATCCATCGGTCCACCCTGCCGGGCCGGCTGTGGCCCGCGTACATGACCCCGAGCACGACGACCCCCAGCACGGCGAGGGCCGCGACCGCCCCGAGCCAGGCACGCAGCGCCGGGGGCAGCACTCCGGGCACCACCCGCCCCCTCACACACCCACCGCATCCGGCCGACCCCCGGTCGACTGCCGAGCCCCCGCCACTACCGCGATGCCGCACCCCCGAGTACCGTCCGCTGCCACCGCCGACATCACCCTGAGCAGCCCAGAACTCGTCAGCCTCCGCATCACCCTAACCAACAAGCCGGTCGAGGCACGGCAGTTGGCCGACGCCGAGAGGCCGGTCCCGAACAACGCCCGGTAGGTGCGGCCGCGAAGGGGGCAGCCGGGTGGATTATTGTGCCCTCCTATGAAGATCCTGATCCTCGGCGGCAGCGGCTACCTCGGCAGGGAGGTGACCCGGAGGGCGCTGGATGACGGGCATCGGGCCGTGGCGACCTACGCGACCCGGCCCGGCGATGTCCCGGGCGCCCATTGGCAGTTCGTCGATCTTCTCCAGGACGACTCGGTGACTGCAGTGGCCGAGGTCGTACGGCCTGAAGTGATCGTCAACGCAGTTCACCGTCGGTATGAGTGGGCCACCACGGCCGAAGGAGCGGTGCGCGTCGCCCGGCTCTGCGCAGCCCGTGGGATACGCCTGGTCCATGTCTCCAGCGACGCCGTGTTCTCGGGCGACCGGGACCATTACGACGAGAGCTGCCCGCCGGATCCGATCACTGCGTACGGCGCGGCGAAAGCGGCGGCGGAAGCCGCGGTCAAGGTCGTGGCACCGGACGCGGTCGTGGCCCGTACCTCATTGATCATGGGCGACGGCAACAGCGGAGAGGAGACCAAGGTGCACGACCTCGCGACCGGTCGCCGTGACGGGGTTCTGTTCACCGACGACATCCGCTGTCCGGTCCATGTGTCCGATCTGGCCGCTGCGCTCCTTGAGCTCGCTGCGTCCTCCCGCCGGGGGGTGCATCATGTGACCGGCACTGACGCGGTCAGCCGTCATGAGCTCGGTCGACTCATCGCCGACCGGGACGGGTTGAACGCCTCAGCACTGGTTACGGCCCGCCGTGCCGACAGCGGCATCCCCGGTCCGCTCGATGTACGGCTCGACTGCAGTTCCACTCAGCGGCACCTGCGCACCCGGCTGCGCGGGGCGCGTGAGTTCCTCGCTGAACCGTTGACCGGCACAGCCGCGTCGCCCTACGGGTGAAACCGCCACCGGCCTTCGGAAACGACGTCTACCTCTGATCCCCTGACGCGCACAGCTGTCTCGTCGTCGAGGAAGTAGAGGGGGAAGTCGGCGCGCGCGACGATGCGGTCGGCCCAGACATCGTCACGTTCGGGAAAGTCCTTCGAGTGCAGGTGCGGCTTCAGATACCAGTCGAAGAGGCCGAAGGGCGGCTGCACGGTCCTCGCGCCGAGCCTGTGCAGGTCCACGGCGTCCCCTATGACGTCGGCGGAGTGTGCGGTGAGATTGCGGCTGAAGATCATCGATCCGGCACTGACTCCTACGTAAACCCTGTCCTCCAGGGCCGCCAGGAAGTCGTCGGCCAAGCCGTTGCCGGTGATACTGCGCGCCAGGTGGTACTGGTTGCCGCCCTCGGCGTAGACAACGTCAGCGCGGAGCAGCCGATCACGCACCATTTGCTTCGGCAGACCGTTGAGTTCGAGGATGTCGAACTCCCGCCAGCCAAGAGCATGCAGGTGGCTCATGCTCCTGACGAACCACCCGTGGTCCCCCGGTTCGGCGACGGACGCGGTGGGGATGTGGACGAGGTGCGCCGACTCGAACGGCTTCCCCAGCATGTCCCGCAGCGCTTCACGCAGCGACGCGTTGCGCAGGCCGCTCGCGGTCAACATGAGCTTCACCAGATGGTCCCATCCCTGTGGATGTCACGATGCGCGGATCATGAGCGCTGAAAGGTGGCGCCGGGCCGGGCCGGCCGGGCGCTCGGCGCCTGCCTCGGCGAAGAGGGCGGGTCAGCTCGTCTCGTCCGGGACCACAGCAGCAGTCCTACAACGGCGAGGAGGAATCCACTGGCCGTCAACGTCACCGTCACCGAGCTGATCTCGGCGACAGCGGCGACGGCCGTGGCGCCCACGGCGCCGACGACGGCTGACGCCGAGCGATAGAACTGCCAGGCTCGGCCCATGTCCTCAGGTGCCGTGTACGTCTGTGTGACCAGGAGCCGCTGGCGCATGGCGAAGGCCATGTTCGCGGCGGCGGACAGCGCAAGCAGTATGGTCGCGGCGAGGAACGAACCCCACAGCGCAGCGGCGCTGTAGGCCCCGCCCATGAGGACGAGTTCCAGTCCCAGGGAGGTCGAGGTCCGCTCGGCTGCCCGCGCCGTGAGCAGCGAGCCGACGACGAGTCCCGCGGCCATACAGGCCTCCAGGAAGGAGTACGAGCTGGCGGTGCCGTCGAGTTCGGTGAGTGTCCAGACGACCAGGAGTCCGTTGAAGGCGTTGATGGGCAAGTAAGCGAGCGGTGCGATCAGTACCGCTGATCGGCCGGCACTCGCAGGGAGATCGCGTACCCAGCGCAGTGTCGAGCCGCGTGGACGTTCGGTCTGTTGCGGTGCCGGGTCGTCCGCGATGCGGCGAGTGGCGAACCAGAGCAGGATCGCGCTCACGGCGAAGCTCGTCGCGTCCACGGCCAGTGCCGTGGTGAGACCCCACATGTCATAGGTGACACCCGAGAGACACAGGCCCGCGGTCAGCGCGAGGGTCGTCACGACCTGGTCGGTCTTGTGGGCCCGTGTCCGGTCTGCGGCGCAGTTGTCGACCAGCACGATGCGCGCCGGTGAGTAGTAGAGCTGGACAGCCTCGATCAGGGCGATCAGGGCATAGACAGCGGCCATGCCGTAGGCGAGGGCCGGGAGCATGCCCAGGACCAGGACAACGCGACAGGCGTCACCGCCGACGGCGATAAGCCGTTGCCGGCGCAGGGACCCCGAGCGGTAAACGAACATCCCAAGGGCATGGATCAGGCCCCGCATACTCAGGACTGCCACAGTGGCCACGGGTGATCCGGTGCGGTCCCACACAGCGACGCCGAGGGCCACGACGTAGAACTGGTCGCCGACGGTCGAGGTCAGGCGGCTGAGACTGAGGAGGGAGAGCTCACCCTTCACCGCGTGCCTCCATGGACCAGCGGGCGCACACTGTCTCGACGCGCCGGGCCAGCTGGTCGCCGTCCTGACCAGTGACGACGAAGTGGGCGGCCGCGTCGGTGGAATGCTGGGACTGCGTCATGACGTCGCCCTCGGCCACGTAGATCCGGCGGTGCGGGATCCACTTCTCGGGGAAGTCCTGCAGCGAGTTCGCGGCGATGACAGTGCCCGTTCTTCGGTAGAAGGTGATCCAGGCCGCGAGTTGGTGGGCGTAGCCGCTCACGGCTACCTGCTGGCCGCTTTCCAGGCGTAGGAGTGAGTGGAGCAGGTTGACTCCATAGGCCGCCTGTACGGAGGGGATGACGCCCGCTCCGCCGGGCCGGCATGCCATTTCGCAGAACACGATGTCGCCGGAGGGGGTGACGAAGACCTCCAGATGCCCGACGCCGTGGTGCAGGCCGAGTGCCTCGACGACCTTGCGGTTGATCCCCTTGATGCGGTGGATCAGCTCCGAGTCCTGCTCCATCACCGATACCAGGGCGTCTTGTGTGGTGAAGCCGGTAGTCGGTGTCCGATAGGCGCTGACGGAGGCGAGGGCCACCTGTCCCTCGACCACGAGTGAGTCGCAGTGGTACATCGGCCCGTCGATGAACTGTTCGATCTCGAAGTCGCTGGGGTCGTCCACCAGTTGGCGAGAGATGCTGTCAGCGGTGGCGGGGAGGTCCACGACGTAGGTCTGCGCCGATCCGCTGCCCCGTCGGGGCTTGATCACGCAGCGACCGTGCTCGGCGACGAACGCAGTGGCCTGGGCGGGCGAACGCAAGGCGGCAAAGGAGGGGACCTTGACGCCGTGGGCGGCGACACGTTCCTTCATCACCACCTTGTCCCGGAATCCGAGAGCGTGTTCAAGGCGCATTCCTGGTATGTCCAAGGCGTCGCGGATCCTGGCCGCGGTCAGGACGCGGTCCTCGGAGACGGTGGCGATGCCTCCCAGCGGGTGGGCTCTGTGCCAGTTCCGCGCGGTGGTCAGGCAGTCGTCGTCGTTCCATTCGGTCACTGACGACAGCGCGTGGTAGTCGGAATCGGGAATCGCTGCCGCGAAACGCTTGTGGGTGATGACGTGAAGGCGATGGTCGGCGGGGTCGAGCACCGGCCCGTCGGGAGTCAGGTAGTTCCGGTAGCGAATGGAATTGAGCAGGAGGAGGTTCACGCTCGTCTTCACCTCACCGTTTCGAGTTCGAACAGCTGGGACACGGCTTCGGCGCTCTTGCGCGCCTGTTCCTCGGTGTCGGTGTGCAAGAACACCACTCCCGCCATGCGTGAGGAGTGGATGGTGCCCGTGACGGTGTCGCCCGGCCGCAGGCGGATGTCGACGCCGATGACATGGTCCAGCGCGTGGAACTCGGCTTCGGTGGTCATGCGCGACACGTGGCCCAGCCTGACGGGAAGTTCGCAGGTGCTGACGATGCCGCCACGATGCTGCGGACGGACGTGGACGGGCCGGTTCAGTTCCGTCTGGATGAAGGCCTCCCACAGGTCGACCCCGTATTGCAGGGAGATCTGGGCGGCAACTCCTCCGCCGCCGGGCCTGCATGCGATCTCACCGACCACGAATCCGGTGCGGGTCCGGAAAAGCTCGAGGTGCGTCACTCCGCGATCCAGTCCGAGCGCGTCGACGGCCGCGTCGTGGAGTGCAGTCGCCTCTCGGTGGACCGGACTGTCCTCGGGCACATGCATGGACCCGATGATCCGGTCGAGGTTGTGCAGCAACGGATCGAAGTACCGTGCCACGGAGAGGAACTGAGTCTGGCCGGCCTCCACAACGGCGTCGCAGTGGTATTCGCCGTCCATTTCCACGAACGACTCGACCAGCAGGGGGCAGTGAACGCCCCGCAGGCCGACGCCACTTGGCGAGTCGAGCAGGTCGGCGAGAGCCTCCGCGGATGCCACAGCGAAGGTGTTGACCGATCCGGAACCGCGAACCGGCTTGACCACGACCGGCCAGCCGAGCTCTGCGGCCGCCCGCTCGATCTGTTCGACGCCGAAGACCCGGCGGTGTGGCGCGATCGGCATGCCCGCGTCTGCGAGTTTCCTCTTCATGGCGTACTTGTCGGTGAAGACGTTCACTGTGTCGAAGGAGGTGCCCTCGAGGCCCAGGGTGGCGCGCAGATAGGCGGCTATGGGCAGGGCTCGCTCCGAAGCGCCGATCACGGCGTCCACGGGCCGTTCACGGGCCAGCCGCAAGGCGGTGCTCTGGACGCGGGACAGGTCGTCGAGGGTGTCGAGGACGTGCACTTCGGTGGCAGCGGAATAGAGGCCGGCGTACTGCGGCTCCGTAATGACGCGCAGCCGGGTGTCCGGGGTGTTCTCGATGACGGATATCGGCTCTGTCTTCGAGGAGTTGACGAAGAGGACCTCAGTGGTTTCCGGCATGGCTCGACAGGCTCTCCGTTCGCGGATGGACGGCTGCATGGATGTCGCGTTCGAAGCGGGCGGAGGCACACGCCTGCAGGAACCTCGTCACGTCCCCTCCCAGGACGGCCGCATCGACACGCAGGGACGCGGTCCCGATCCAGCCGTCACGGGGTGTGAGGGGCGTCAAGGTCGCAAAAGCGGGGACGTTGGCCGGAGTGCGGTAGTACGGGAATTCCAGCACCGTGGTACACGCCCCGATCTCGCCCCTCTTCCCGTGTCCTGTCAGCGCCCCGGACAGCAGGAGTTCGTAGGGATTGACACGCGTCGCGGACTGAAGCATGGACGTCGAACCGGAGAAGCGCGCGTTGATCTCCAGGACGGTTACGGTTGCGTCGTCGTGGAGCACGAGGTCGATGTTGGCGACGGCAGTGCTGCCCACCGCTCGTGCGGCCGCAACGGCCGTCCGTACGAGAGCCGCATGGTCGGCCCCGTCCCACGGGTAGGGGCAGATCTTCAGTTTGCTGCGCGGATGCTGGGGCGATGTGCCGAGCTCGCCTTTGTGGATCGGCGGATAGACGGCCTCCCCCTCCGGGTGAGAGACGACGTCGATGGAAACCTCGGTGCCCGAGAGCAGTTCCTCCTGCAGCACCGGAAAGGACAGCGTGGAGGTATCGAGCTGCTCGCCGGGCCGCACGACACGGTTGAACTCGCCCGATGCCCCGGTAACCGGCTTGACGTAGGAGGGCCGGTCGGCGCGTCGCAGGGCGCGGTTCAAAGAGCGCGCGCTGTTGTGCAGGGTGCCGGGCGCCACCCGCAGGCCCGCGGCACCGAGCACCGCCTTGGTCCGGCTCTTGTCCGCGCAGAGCTCGGCGGTCACCGTGTTCTGGCCGATGAAGGCGACGCCCGCTTCGGCGCATACGGACGCCAAACGAGAATCGCGTACGGTCTCCAGGTCGTATCCCGCTGTGCTGAACAGAGCACGAACATCGCCCGTGCGCAGGGCCAGGGCCGTCACGGACCGGCGGGCGGCCGCGAACGCCTCCTCCCCGGCCGAGGCGGCACCCGGTGGATCGCTCTTGTTGAACAGGACGCGGGGCTCGCACCGCAGTGACGCCGCGGCCTGCTGGATCAGGTCGAGACGGTCCGGACGGGTGACGAGGATCTGGCCCCGGTTCATGCCTGGGCCGCCCCGTCGTCCAGCAGCCCGAACTGGAGCGCGTACAAGAGAGCCACCGAACTCAGGCAACCGGGGACCAGCCCCTTTCGGATCAGGCCTCCGATCTCGTCGACGGGGTGCCACTGTTGGCTGCTGGACTCGTAGGAGTCCCGGGGCTCGCCCAGGTAGCGGTCGGCGCGGGCCAGGACGAAGTGGAACTTCTGGTCGGACACGCCGTCCGAGGCGTTACCGGTGTAGAAGTGACGCAGCTGCCCGGCCTGCCAACCGGTCTCCTCCAGGACTTCGCGCGCGGCCGCCTCCTGGATACCTTCGCCCGGGTCCACCCCACCGGCCGGCACCTCGAACCCAATGGTGTCGGTGATGAAGCGATGACGGTGCAGGAGCAGGACGCCCTTGTCCGGGTGGACGAGCACCACGGCCACAGCCGGAGGAACCGACACCACGTGGTGGCGATAGGCCTCTGCCTGCGGCGGAGTGACGTCGACCAGGTCGAGCGAGACCCATCGGCTGGAGTACAAGGAGCGGCGGGCACCGGCTCGCCAACGTTCGGCTGCGGGCAGGGCGTGCGCATCGTGGTCCACGGGCAGTCCAAGGGGTCGGTGTCGGAGGGTGGGGGTGCCGATCAGGCGAAGAGGGCCCGGGCGACCACTCGTACGGCGTCGTCGGAGGTGAGCCCGGGTTTCCATCCGTGCGCCGCCAAGGCCTTGGGGAACACGCGCACGGTGGGAACGTCACCGCTCCAGCCACGCTCACCGCCCGTGAAGGAGACAACGGGGTCGCCCCCGGGCTGCTCTTGGCCCACGAGGCGGGCGACCTCGGCCGCGGTCGTGGTGTCGTAGTTGCAGACGTTGAAGACGGGACACCGCGGGGTAGCGTGCTGCGCCGCGGCCATCAGGGCGTCCACGCAGTCCTCGACGTGCAGGTAGCTGCGCTCCTGCGTGCCGTCACCGAGCACCCTGATTTCGTCCGGGCGGGCCGCCAGTTCGCTGACGAAGTCATGGATGATGCCCCGCCGCATGCCGTCGCCGATGATGTTGGACAGTCTGCAGATCGCCGCGTTCAGCCCCAGTTCATCGGCGTACGCGCGCAAGAACGCCTCCGCGGCGACCTTGCCGGCGGCGAATCGGCTGGTGGGTCGCAGCGGGCTGCTCTCCTCATCGAGGAGCCCGTCCCGCGCCGCCTGTCCGTAGACGAGTTGACTGGAGGTCAGGACGACGGTGGTGCCGGGGTACGGGACGAGTGCCTCCAGAAGTGCCACCGTGCCGCCCGCGGTGATGTCGAAGTCCGCGGTGCGCGCGGCTCGATCGCCTCGGTTCTCGGTGTTCGACGAGAGGTGGTAGACGGTCGGGTGCCCGGGCACGAGGTCGGCGAGGCGTTCTGTGTCGCGGATGTCCGCCTGGTGGTAGGCGAGTTGGGCGCCGAGGTCCAGGTCGTGCAAGCGGGTGGCTTCGTTCCATGGGACCTGGTCGACGACGGAGACGGGATGCCCCTGCCGGACCAACTGGTGTGTGAGGGCCGCGCCGATGAGTCCCGCGCCACCGGTGACCATGACGTGTGAGGTTGCTCTGGACATGGAGTGTCCTTTCAGGGCTGTGTGAGGTTGCGGTGCCAAGGCCGGCCTCAGGGACGGGACAGCCGGTGTCCGGCAGGGTCGAAGCGAAAGGGTTCTTCGATGAAACCGGCGGCCTGCGCCAGGGTCCGCACCTCGGCCTGCGCGGACGGCGGAACGTGGAGCAGCACATATCCGCCGCCTCCCGCGCCGAGCAGCTTTCCCCCAGTGGCCCCGCAGGCCCGGGAGTCCGCGTAGAACGCGTCGACCTGGGCCAGGGAGACCTTGGCGCTCAAGCCCCGTTTGAGTTCCCAGTGCTCGTGGAGGATGGCCCCCACGGCGTCGCAGTCACCGGCGGACAGCGCCTTGATCATGTGTCCGGTCAGTGCCTTGATGGCGTGGAGCCGGTGGAGCACCCGCTCGTCGTCGGCGCGCGATCCGCTGTCCTGCGCCTTGAGTATCGAGCTGGCGTCCCGCGTGACGCCCGTGAAGAACAGCATCAGTTCAGCGTCGAGCTGCCGGCGCGTGCGGGAGGAGACCTCGATCGGCTCCACCGTGGTGGTGCCGTCCTGGTGAAAGCGCATGAGTCGGAAGCCGCCGAGGGCGGACAGATAGTGGTCCTGTCTGCCGACGGGCCTCCCCAGCGCGCCCATCTCGATCTGGGCAGCCGCCTCGGCCAGGTCAGCAGGGGTGTCGGCGGTTCCCGGGGCCAGGGCGCCGACCATGGCCACACAGAACGCGGCCGAGCTGCCGATACCGGTGCCTCCGGGGGCATCTCCCATGGAAACGATCTCCAACGGGCGGCCGTCCCAGTGTCGTTCGACGGCTGCCCGTGCGAAGGGGTTGTCCAGCGACGTCAGATCCGATGACCCGGCACACTGGTCCAGGCAGGCTCTGGCACCGCTACGGACGGCGGCCGTCGTCCGGGACAGAGAGGTCATGACCGCGACCCTGCGGTCGATGGCCCCGCCCAGGACCAGTCCCTCGTACCGTCGCGCGTAACTGGGGAGATCCGTGCCACCGCCGGACAGGGAGATCCGCAGCGGCGCGCTGCTGATCAGCATGGCCGGGGTGACGTCAGACAAGCGTCGAGCAGGGCGAGGCGAGAGGGGGTGCCGATGTCGTAGCACTGTGCGCCCACATCCAGGCCGGCCAGCCTGTGCCGCTCGAGCAGGAGGTGGAAGACCGTGCCGAGATCCAGCGGCTCGGCGCTTCCGCGGAACTGCTCGATGACACGGCGCCGGATCACGGCTGTGCCGGTGTCGATCAGTCCGCCGGGAATCTTGCGGGACTTGTCGTACCCGTGCACGCGCCCGTCGCGCAGTGAGACGTTCGGTTGGACGTCGGGAATCGACGCCGTGAGCGCCATCAGCGCATCGGCGTCGGCAGGAAGGTGCGCTGCGAGCGAGGCGTGGTCGAAGGGGGCATAGGTGTCCCCGAGCAGGACGAGGAACACCTCGTCCAGAAAGGGCAGGGCGTCCACCAGGGCTCCCGCCGTACCCCGGGCCGTCGCCTCAACACTGACCGTCGCCTTGAGGAAGGGGTAGGCGTCGCCCACGTGCCGTTCCACGGTGTCGGAGAGATGCCCCAGGCAAAAGTGCACGCGGCTGAAGCCCTGTTCGACCAGAGGGTCGATGATGTGGTCCAGCAGAGGGCGTCCGGCCACGGGTTGAAGGGCCTTGGGAGTGGTGCCCGCCAGGTCGCCCAGGCGCGTGGCCCGTCCACCGGCCAGGACCACGGCCTGCAACCTGTCGGCCGTCACTGGGCTCCTCCGGGGGTCTGCCCGCGTGGTCGCGGTGAAAGGCGTCGTTGGGGGATTCATGCGAGCGCCGTCAGGAGTTCGGCCGCCTGGGTGAGGTCGGCGACGGAACCGAGGTAGCCCACGGGGGGCTCAAGGGGCGCACTACCGCGGCCGGTTCGCACGTGTACGGACCTGGCGCCGGCGGCGGCTGCCGCGCGGAGGTCGCTCTCGTGGTCGCCGACCATGGCCGCCGCGGCGGGAGTCTCCTGCAGAGTGGCGAGCGCATCGAGAAGCAGTCCCGGCATCGGCTTGCGGCAGGCGCAGTCCGATTCCGGTGTGTGGGGACAGTGGTGTACGGACTCGATGTGCGCGCCCGCCGACCGCAGTCCGGCCCGCATGCGAAGGTGAATGTCGTGGAGCCCCTGCTCGTCGAGCAAGCCGCGTCCGATGGACGCCTGATTGGTCACGACGGCCAGGCGCAGCCCCGCCCTGTTCATGCGGCGGCATGCGGCGCGCGCTCCGGGCAACCACTGCCAGTCGGCGGCTCGGCGAATGTGCTCGGGCCGGTTGACGTTGAGGACCCCGTCACGGTCCAGCAGCACGGCGCGCAGCCTCATCCGACCGTCACCAGCTCGGGTGAGCTCACGGCGGCGTGGGCACGCAGCGCTCGGGTGAACGCGTGACAGATGCCCAGGTGCAGGGTCTCTATGATCCCCGGGTCGGCACTGTCGACGAGAACCGCGGCGTCCACCTGGTCCCCCACCGCCCCGCCGTCGTGTCCGAGCAGACCGAGGACGGACATTCCGACGCGGCGGGCCGCCCGCACCGCCTCCACGATGTTCGGCGAGCGCCCGCTCGCGCTGATGACGACCAGTACGTCCCCGGGGCGGGCCTGTGAGTCCAGTTGACGGCTGAACACCTCGGCGTAGGAGGTGTCGTTGGCGTAAGCGGTCAGCACGGCGATGTCGTTCAGGGTGGCCGCCCGTAGGCCGTGTCCCCGTTCGGGCTTCGTGTTCTTCGTGATGTCGCACACGAAATGTGAGGCGTTGCTGGCGCTGCCGCCGTTACCCACCACGAACACGGCCGCATCGCGGTCGTATGCCTCACGGAGCAACTCAAAGGCGCGCTCCTGGCTGTCGAGTGTGCTGGCGAGCAGCGACGCCAAGAGCTCGGTGGAGAAGTCCTCGAGAAGGCATGCCGACATCTGATGCATGGGCGAAACTCCTGCGCTCGGGGGCACACGGCCCTGGGGCAATCGGAAGTGGAGCAGACGGACGGCGGGCCGGGGCCATAGGCCTCACCGGCAACACCTTCACCATAGAAACCGGCCGAACGACAGGTCAAGAGAAACCGGTCGACTGGCTTAAAATTTTGAACACCCAACTTCCTTGCGCACAAGGCAACTTGGGTGCCCGACGATGATGAAGGTCACCGGCTCCGGGTGGCGCGGATCAGCCAGAGCGTGGCCGCCAGACACATAACCGAGACGGCACACAACAACAGCGGCACCATACGAACCCCGGCCCCCTCGATGCCCTTGCCCAGCAGCGGCCCGGCCGCCACACCGCCCACCATGGATGCCGCGATCACCACGGCTCCGGCTCGGCGGGCCCGCGGCGCCGCCTGGTGCAGCCAGGGCAGCCCCGTCGGGAAGATCGGCGCGATGAACAGGCCGACCCCCGCATAGGCGTAGGGAGCCAGCGCCGGCACGGCGGCCAGGAGCAGACAGACCGTCATGCCCACGCAGGAGACGGTGATGATGGCCGGTGCGGAGAAGCGCAGGGCGATCGGCACCACGAGAAACCGCCCCACGGTCATCATCAGCCAGTACACGGACGTGGCTGTCGCGGCGACACCCGCGCTGTATCCGACGGTTTCCAGGTGCGTGGGCTCCCAGCCCCCGACACCGGCCTCAATGCCGACGTGCAGGACGTACAGGGCGACGAACACCGCGAGGACCGACATCAGGCTGCGACCCAGGGGCGAGCCCGCGCCCGGGTCCCGGGCGCGGCCCGGGGCGTCCGCGAGGCGGTCCCGAACACCCCTGAGACACAGCAGCAGCGGCAGGTTGGCCAGCGCGAAGCCGAGGAAGACCGCCGCGTAATGCCCGGACCCCACCGCGCCGATGAGACCGGGACCCAGGATCGCGCCCACGCCGAAGTGCGCGTTGAGCACGTTCAGCATCGCGGTCGAGCGCCGGCCGAAGCCGACGGCGAACAGCTGGTTGAGCCCATAGTCGACGCCGCCGAACCCGAGACCGGCACACAGGGCCGCCGCCAGAGCGACGGGCCAGTTCGGGGCCAGTGCGAAGGCGGCGGCGCCCAAGGACATCAGCAGGTACGAGGCGCCCAGGAGGCGCCGATTACCGACCCGACCGAAAAGCCGATCAAAGAGCAGCACGCCGGTGACGCCGCCGATGAAGTGCGCACTCAGGCCCAGCCCCGCAGCGGACGGCGACAGCCCGAACTCCTCGCGCAACGCCGGGATCGAGGGCCCGTACAGCGCCTGGAGCGCCCCGATGAGAACGAATCCCACACACGAGGCGATCACGGCGGACGGACTGAACATGGGTTGCCCGAAGTCTCGTTGAGAGGTCCCGGCTGCGGTCTGCTGGTCGGTCACGCGGACTCCAGGTGACGGATCACGTTGTCGAAACTCTCAACCTCAGGGTAAAAACCGGTCGAACGGTATGTCAAGCCTACGGTCGAACGGCTTGAAGGCGAGCCATGGCCCCCTCCGCACCCCGAGACCACCCCGGCCGGCCCCCTTGCCGCCCTGCGCTCAATATTGCCATGTTTGGCAATCTGAAGGCACACTATTTGCCATGACTGAACCGACCTTCAGCATCGTGATCCCCTACAAGCAGCGGCTGACCAATCTCCGCCTTGCCCTGTCGGCGCTGGCCGAACAGACCATGGACCCTTCGCGGTTCGAGGTCGTCATCGGCGCGACGGAGTACAGCCCGGAGTTCGTCTCGCTGATCCGGGAGTTCTCCGAGCGCCTCAGCGTCGTGTCGGTGCTCAGCGCCGAAGACGGCTGGAACATCTGCCGGGCCAGGAACCTTGCGCTGCGCCATGTGCGCGGGCAGGTCACCCTCTTCCTGGACGCGGACATCGTGCTGCCGACTCGCTTCCTGGAGAACCTGTACACCCGGCACTACGCGCACCGGCAGAACATCTGCGTCGTCGGCCAGACCATCGGCTACGACGCCGATGATGAGGTCGGGGCCGCCGAGGTCGCCTCCTTCGACCACTACCGGCACCGGCTCGCGCAGCTCGAGACGCAGGACCGGGTGGTCATGGACGTGCGATGGAACGCCGATCACCAATCCGCCATCGCGCGATTCCCCTGGGTCTTCGTGCGCGGCGCGGTCATGGCCATCCCCACCGCGACCATCCAGGAGCACGGGCTCACATTCGACGGAGGCTTCCAGGGCTGGGGGCCCGAGGACCAGGAGTGGGCCCTGAGGGTCTGCCTGACCGGGACGCCCATCGTCCTTGGACAGGAGGTGTACGGCATCCACCTGCCGCACCCGCGCTCCATCGGCGACAACGGGGATTCGGCGTGGCGCAACAACCGCTACTACCTGGCCAAGTGGCCCCGCCGGGAACTGGAACTCGCGCTGGCCTTCGGCTGGCTCGAGACGGACCGGATCATGCCCGAGGTCCTGGATGAGCTCGACGCCGTCTCCGCCGGGCTCGGCGCGGGCCTCACCCTGGGAGCGGTCAAGGGCACGGAGGACGGCCGCACGACACTGGTACTTGGTGCCGCGGTTGACCACGGCACCAAGACGCCGGCTCCTGCGACCGCCGCGCTCTTCGGTCCCCGCACCCCGCTGACCGTCCTGCCCCTCGTCGGGTTCGGCCTGCCGTGGGCGGACGGCGAGATCGACGAGTGTCGCATCCTCGCCCCGATCACCTCACTGAGCGAGCGCCTTCGCAAGGCCGTGGTGCGCGAGGCGGAACGCGTCGCACTGCAGGTCCGCTTCTAGAGCGCCGCACGGTACACCGAGACGTGGCTGCGGCTGGCCGGGCCGAACGGCGACCGGTCCCAGTCGGCATAGCGTGCCTCCAGGCGCAGCCCCGCCAGCGAGGCCATCAGGTCAAGCTCATTGGGCCAGCAGTACCGCTCGGAGTGGGGGCGCAGGTGAACCCCATCCGCGTCGAGGGTGATCGTCTGCCGCAGGAACGTCTGCGCGTTGCGGTCGTGGGTGTGGACCGAGAGGGTTGCGGAGTCCTCCGTCACCTCATTCACCGTCAGCGGCTTGGTGCGGTCATGGCGAGGCGGGTCGGGGACGTAGCACTCGATGACGAAGGCGCCGCCCGGCTCCAGCACCTTGGCGACGTTGCGGAAGCAGGCGGCCTGGCGGTCGGCGTCGCACAAGTTGAAGAGCGTGTTGTAAACGAGGTAGACGAGCCGGAACGGCCCCTCGGCCTGTACCTCGGCCATGTCGCCGACGGTGGCGGTCACACGGTCGCCGCCCGGTTTGGCGAGCATCTTGTCGATCATCGCCGCGGAGGCGTCGATCCCCTCGGTCTCGACCCCCTTCGCCGCGAGCGGCAGCGCCACTCGACCCGTGCCGACGGCGAGTTCGAGAGCACGCCCGCCCGCGGCGAGGGGAGCAAGGAACTCCACCGCCTCCGACGGGTCCAGGTCCGTGTTCTCGTCGTACGTCTCCGCCCACAGATGCCCGAAGAATGCCGGGTCATCGAACCGGGACATAAGCTCCCTCACTTCTCCTCAGCGGTCGGGCGGCTCTTGCCTCACCCGACAGTAATTATTGTCAACAGATTGGCAATTGACAATGTCAACACGGCCACACCTCCAAGGGACCTCACAAGCCTGACGCACACTCAGTCAGCAGCCTTTGAGGGTTTGACGATGCATTGCCAAACCCTCCTCGGTTATGGCAACGTTTGGAAGCATCGGGGCCCTCACCGCTGCCAACCAGGAGGCGACACGTCCATGACCAACCCAGCAAAGACGCAAGCAGCGGAAGCCGTCCCGTGTCGGCGGATACTGGTCGGCGTCTGCGGCATGGGGATCGGCCACGCATCCCAGCAGTGGAATCTGATCGCCCAGTTGCGGCGCCGGGGGCACCGTGTCGCCGTCATCAGCTTCAGCGACGGAGCCACGGCGCTGCGGGACGCCTTCCCCACCGTGCCGATCATCGAGCCGACCCACTTCCCCGGCGGCTGGCTGACCGTCGGCGCGGCCGGAGTGGACATCACCGCGAGTGCGGCGGCGGGCAGGACACAGGATCCGCGCGGTGACGCCTGGGGCTTCGGGGTCTGCGAACAGGTCCTCGAGCAGCTCGGCGGAGTGCCGGACACCGTCTTCACCGACTACGAGCCGGCCAGCGCCCAGGTCTCGTACATGCTCGGAAGCCGACTGATCACCACGGAGCAGCAGAGCAAGTTCCTCCTGTACCGCACCCCGGACGTCGGCGCCTTCACACGCCTCGAGGAGGCGGCTCGGCTGCGCTACTTCTTCCCGGCAGCGGACGAGCGGATCGCGTCGTCGTTCTTCCCCATGGAGTGGGATCGGGACGAGCGATTCGAGGGGCAGGTCCTCGAACCCATCCTGCGCCCGGACGTCCTGGAACTGTCTCCCTCGGTCGACTCGTCGTCCGTACTCGTCTACATGTCACCCTACGGCCCCATGCGCCAGAGCCCCGAGGAGGCGTTGCGGGTCCTGGCTCGCTTCCCCGAGATCAGGTTCAAGGTCTTCGCGAAGACACTGCCCCCCTCGGGCCCTGCCAACGTGGAGCTCATCCCCTTCGACCGGGCTGAGTTCACCAAGGCCCTCTCCTGCGCCTCGGCCGTCATCTCCACCGCCGGGCACCAGCTCCTGTCGGAGTGCGTCCACCTCGGCAAGCCGGTACTCGGCGTTCCCTTCGACAACTACGAGCAGAGCTTCAACGCGAAGATGCTGGAACATCTCGGCATCGGGATGCGCACCCGCTCCATCGACACCGAGGTGATCCGCGAATTCCTCGGTCGGCGCGAGGAGTTCTCCGAGCACACGGCGAAGCTGGCCGCGCGGCAGTTCGACGG
Source organism: Streptomyces sp. NPDC033180 (assembly GCF_055577645.1). Classification (NCBI taxonomy): domain Bacteria; kingdom Bacillati; phylum Actinomycetota; class Actinomycetes; order Kitasatosporales; family Streptomycetaceae; genus Streptomyces; species Streptomyces sp. NPDC033180. The sequence goes on from NZ_JBVIPU010000010.1 coordinate 69,476, forward strand.
CGGATCGGCCAGACTGGTCGAGCGGCTGGGGCTCTGAGTCGCAGGGGCCCTCTCGCCCCGCGGAACGGACCGGCGCGACGGGCTGTGCGGGCGACCGCGCAGCCCGTCCGTTTGCCGGCACCACCACCCCACTCCACGCACCGGACCAGCTCAGGAGGATCTCTTGACCATCGCAGTCCCCGCGGACTTCCGCCCCGCCATCGACACCGCCCTAGTCCGCGCACTGGTCGACGCCCAGTTCCCCGAGTGGGCCGACCTGCCGCTGAAGCGCGTCGAGCCGGGAGGGTCGGACCATGTGATCCATCGGCTCGGGACGGAACTTGCGGTGCGCATGCCCTGCCACGCGGGCCCACTCGGCCATATCGCCAAGGAGTTCACCTGGCTCCCCCGGCTCGCCCCGCACCTCCCCCTGACCATCCCGGCCCCCGTCGCACAGGGGCGCCCAGGCTTCGGCTACCCCTGGCCCTGGTCGGTCTTCCGCTGGCTGGAGGGAGAGGACGCCACCGCCGAGGCGCTCGGCGACTCCCTCCCCGTCGCGGCTGAACTCGCCGAGTTCCTTGGCGCTTTGTGGGGGTTCGGGGAAGTATGCCTACCCACGCCGGACGCCGCCAGGGATCTGGCCCAGCAACCACTGGCCACCCGCGACCGCTCGACGCGCGCCGCGATCGCACAGGTCTCCCACGTCTTCGACGCCGACGCGATGACCGCGGTGTGGGACGCGGCCCTGACAGCTGATCCCTGGGGCCGACCGCCCGTGTGGTTCCACGGCGACTTCCACACCGGCAATCTGCTGACCGTGGACGGGCGGCTCAGCGCGGTGATCGACTTCGGCGGCCTGGGGTTCGGTGACCCGGCGAGTGACCTGATGATGGCCTATACCCTCCTGACCTCCACCACCCGGGCAACATTCCGCGCGGCGCTGGGCACGGACGACGCCACATGGGCGCGGGGGCGAGGATGGGGCCTGACGAGCGGACTCGGCTCGTACACAGCCTATGCCGAACAGTCACCCCGGATCGCTGCTGTGACGTCCCGTCAGATCGAGGCGGTCCTCACGGACTGGGCCGAGAGCTGAGTCCCCGGTCGCCCGTACCGGAGGGGCCGGCCGCACCGGCCCCTCCCCCTACCAGTCCACCGACCCCTCGTCGCCGATGAAGGCACCGGTGGGGCCTGTGTCCGGGAGTGTGGCGAGGTCGACGATCGCCCGCGCCCCGTCACGGACATGGCGATCACCGCGGTGTCCGTTCATGTCGGTCGCCGTGTAGCCCGGAGTGGCGGAATTGACCTTGACGTGGGCGTACGCCGGGTCACGGCCGAAGGCCCGGGCGTACTGGACGGTCAGCATATTGAGTGCGGCCTTGGAGCTGGTGTATGCCATCCTCACCTCCGCGTCCCCTGGCAGATCCGCGCCGGCTGCCGTCAGCGTCATGGAGGCCGTGGTACTGGAGACGTTGACGATGCGCGGCGCGGGGGCACGGCGGAGCAGAGGCAGGAAGGCGTGAGTGACCGTGACCACGCCGAACACGTTGACCTCGAACTGCGCACGCAGATCAGCCGCGGTGGTCTCCACGGCCCGGCTCCCGGCGAAGACCCCGGCATTGTTGACGAGGACGTCGAGGCGCCCGTGACGCTCACCCACGGCCTGGGCGAGGGCCCGGACCCCATCCGGATCGGTGACGTCGAGCGGGACGACGTCGGTCTCGGCCCCCTCCTCGGCAAGGGCCCGCCGGGCCGCCTCGCCGCGCTGTGCCCCGCGGCTGCCCAGCAGTACTGTCAGCCCCAGGTGGGCGAGTTGGCGCGCGATCTCCCGGCCCAGGCCCCGGTCGGCCCCGGTCACCAGCGCCACACGGCGGGCGGCAGCACTCACCGCGGCACCGACGCCAGCGAGACGCCGCGAAGTTCGTCGGGGTGGCTCTCGAACCAGTCGATGGTCCGGCGGATGCCCTCCTCGAGGCGGACCGTGGGACTCCACCCCAGGATCCGCTGGGCCCGTTCGATGGTGGGGCGGCGGCGGGGCGGGTCGTCCTGAGGCAGCGGATCGTGCTGGATCGCTGTGCGCGACCCTGTCAACTTCATGACGACGTCGGCTAGTTCACGGACCGTGAACTCCTCGGGGTTGCCGAGGTTGACCGGCCCGGCGTCAGTGGAGTCGAGCATCGCCAGCAGCCCTCGGACGAGATCGTCGACGAAGCAGAAGCTGCGGGTCTGGGCGCCGCCGCCATAAACGGTGAGCGGTTGCCCGTCGAGGGCCTGGGTGATGAAGTTGGTGACCACGCGGCCGTCCTGCGCGCTCATCCGAGGCCCGTAGGTGTTGAAGATGCGCACGATCGCGGTGTCGGTGCCCTGGCTGCGCCGATAGGCCGTGGTGAGCGCCTCCGCGAACCGTTTCGCCTCGTCGTAGACGCTCCGTGGGCCGATCGGATTGACGTGACCCCAGTACTCCTCCGGCTGCGGGTGAACCGCGGGGCTGCCGTAGACCTCGCTGGTCGAGGCGAGCAGGAACCGGGCTCCGTGGGTGCGCGCGAGGCGCAGTGCGTGCTCGGTGCCCCGGCTGCCGGCAGCCAGCGTCTGCAGCGGGCGGCGCAAGTAGTCCGGTGGCGAGGCGGGGCTCGCCAGATGGGCTATGGCGTCCACCGGTCCTGGGATGTCGAGCGCCAGGCTGACATCGCACTCCACGAAGCGGAAGGACGGGTGGTCTTGCAGGTGCCGCAGGTTCTCCGGTCTCCCGGTGGACAGGTCGTCGACACAGACGACGCTGTCACCCCGGGCGAGCAGGGCGTCGCACAGATGCGATCCGAGGAATCCGGCCCCTCCGGTGACGATGACTCGCATGTTGCCCTCCATGGTCGGCTGTTCACTGTTCCGCAGCGGCTGCGGGCTGCCCTGTTCGGCGTAGTCGCGAGACGTTGACGGGACGCGTCGTGGCTTGCGTGCGGACGCGTCAGGCCAGGGCGGGAGTCACGATGCGCGGCACCTGCGCAGCGAGACCATCGCCCGGTCGCGGAGCCCCGTCCGGGCGCCAGCGGACGCGAGCAAGGTCCAGGCGGGCCGTACCTTCGGTGTAGAGCATGAACGGCACGTCCACATGACGCAGCTCGCAGCCGACGTCCTCCAACACGCGCAGCGGGATCTCGACCCTGGCCCACTGCCGCTGCTCCGCGTCGGCCAGCAGCGAGGTGAGGTTCAGCGCGGGCTGGCCGGGAAAGTCGTCGTGGCAGGCCAGGTAGAACGGGTGCGTGGGCCGCTCGAGGACCCGGACGTCGAACTCCATGACGCCGTTTTCCCCATATCCGCGCAGATCGGACGGGGCGCCCGAGGTGGCATGCGCGTAGACGAAGGCTGGGTAGTCGCGCCCCTTGAACCACAGGGCGAGCGCGTCGGGTCGGTCGGGGTCCCCGAGCGGTTGGCTGCGTACGACGAGCGAGTCTGCGGGGTGCTCGAAGGAGACGTACGGTCGCGACCAGGTGTTGTGCCCGCCCACCCGGAAGCGGAAGGCCTCCCGCCCCGCGCCGAGTACCTCCAGGGGGCCGGCGGCCACGGGCACCGGCGTGCGGTCCTCGAAGGTGTCCAGGGGCAGTGGTTCGGGCGGGGAGGCGGGGCCTTGGTAAAGGCGCAGCCCGTGGCCGTAGGGGAACAGGGGTGCGTGCTCGCCCTCGGGGGCCTGCTCCTCAGCGGGGACTTGGTACGCCGGGATGTGCGCGGGAATGCGGTTGACGGCGTACGAACGGGGGGTGCGTGGCCAGGAAAACCCGAGCTGCCCCTGAAAGTCGTGGTGTTCACCGCCCGTGGGAGACGCGAAGAGCAGGTCGGTGATGCCCCCGCCCTCCGAGCCCGGCAGCCACGCGGCGACGAAGGCGTCGGAGAGGTTGATCTCCTCGGTGACGTACAGCGGGCGTCCGGAGAGGAAGACGGTCACCACGGTGACCCCCGCGGCGCGGAGCCTGCGCAGGATCTCCAGGTCGCGGGCGTAGGCACTCTTGAGGCGCGCATAGGCCAGAGTGCCCCAGGGTTTGAGTGTGCCGCGCATCTCGGCGTAGGAGTCCTCCCCCATCACCACCACCGCCACGTCGTGCTGAGCAGGGTCGGCGGCCCTCAACTCCACGTCGACGGTGCACCGGTGCTCCCCGACGACCTCCCGGACCGCGTCGGCCACGGTCACCGCTCCCGGGATGTCATCCTTGGTCAGGTCATGTCCCTGCCAGCTCAGTGTCCAGCCGCCGACCTGCTTACGGATGTCGTCGGCTCCGCTGCCGGTGACCAGGACCCTCGCATCGCGCGACAGGGGCAGCGTGCCGGTGTCGTGCTTGAGCAGGACGAGGGACTTGCGCACCGCCTCGCGCGCCAGGGCCCGATGCTCGGTGCACCCGAGCACCCGGTGCCCGCCGGTCACCAGGGACCTGGCCCGTGGCCCCGGCTTGTGCCACAGGCCCGCCCGCATCTTCAGACGCAGCATGCGCCGCGCCGCGTCGTCCACCCGTTGCTGGGGGAGACGCCCGGCCCGGACGTGTTCGACGGTGGTGCGGTGCACGGACTGCCAGGCCTCGCGCCCGGCGATCATCAGGACGTCGATGCCGGCGCTGATGGCGTACAGGGCGTCGCCCGGCGTGCAGCCGGCGACCTCCGCGTGGGCGTCCCAATCGCTGATCACGACGCCGTCGAAGCCCATCTTGTCCTTGAGGACGTCGGTGATCAGATAGCGGCTGCCGTGCAACTTGTGGTTGTAGGGCGGGTCCTCGTGCGGGGCGTGATCATAGTTGGCCGGGTGCTCCCAACTGCTGAAGGAGACCATGACGGACTGGGCACCGGCCGCCAGGCCCGAGAAGTAGCCCGGGGCATGGATGTTGCGCAGCAGGTCCTGCGTGCACCGCGCGGCCCCCCGGTCGCGTCCCTCTACGGTGGCGCCGTCGGCCACCCAGTGTTTGACGCAGGCCACCACCCGGGTGTCGCCCTTGAGTTCGTCGGCGGCGCCCTGCAGTCCGCGGACCATGGCGGCGGCGTACGCGTGGACGACCTCCGGGTCTTCCGCGTACCCCTCGTAGTGGCGGCCCCAGCGCACGTCACGCGGCACCGCCACGGTGGGGGCGAACGTCCAGTCCATGCCCGTGGCGGCGATCTCCCGGGCGGTGGCCGAACCGATCCGTTCGACCAGGCCAGGATCACGGGCAGCGCCGAGCCCGATGTTGTGGGGGAAGACGGTGGCGCCGTAGGCGTTGTTGTGGCCGTGCACCGCGTCGGTGGCCCACAGGAACGGGACCCGTACCGGCCGCCCCTCGTACGCGCTCTCGGCCGCCTCCCCGAGTGCCGCCACCGTCTCCACCCAGTCCTGGGCAGTGGCACGGCGGTTGCCGCCCGGCCAGATCCCCGCGCCGTTGAGCGCCGAACCGATCTTGTAGGCGCGGATGTCCTCCGGGGTGATCTCGGCCAGCTCCGGCTGGATCATCTGACCGACCTTCTCCTCGAGGGTGAGCCGGTCGAGGATGTCCTCGACGCTCCGCTCGATCTCGGGGTCGGCGGGTATGGCGGAGACGATCGCCGGCCAGTCCGGCTGGTAGGTCAGTGCATCCATCGGCTTCTCCTGTGAGCGCCGTGCTGGGGACGGTGGTCGGGTCAGTGATCGGCGGCGTCGGCGGTCTCGGCGACCCAGAACTGCTCGATGTCGCGGTCGCAGACGCGGGCCACGAACTCCGGGGGGACGACGGGGCGTTGCTGGCCCGGCGCGTAGAGCGAGACCTGGGTGCGGTGTTCCTGGAGCGCGGCCAGCTTGGTCGGGAGCTGAGGTGCGATGTCCCGGGTCAGCAGGCGCTCGGCGACGTCGTCGGCGTCCTTGGGGGTGTCCCGATTGGTGAAGACGAACTCGGCCTCGGTCTGCTCGTCCCACACCACGTACTTGTAGAGCTTCGGGGTCATGCCGAGGGCCCGCAGGGCGTCCACGACGACCTCGCCGGTGAGCCGGTGGTCGGAGTGTCGCTCCAGGCGGTTGTGGGGCAGGTAGACCTCGTCGACCTCTCGGTGCTCGGCGAGCAGTTTGAGGACGGCGGTACGGAAGTCGGGTATGGAGTCGGCCAGGCGGGTGTCGGTGAAGCGCAGGAACCGCAGTGCCTGAGGACCGACGCCGAGCACCCCGGCCGCGGCCTCGGCCTCGCCCTCGCGGATCGCCACCAGTTCCCCGGGCGTGGGATCCGCGTCGATGCCGAGAACCGCCTCGTGCGAGCGTGAGCCGTCGGTGACGTAGACGAGGCCGATCCGGGCACCCTGTGCGGCCTTGCGGGCGATGGTTCCGCCGCAGGCGATGACGTCGTCGTCAGGGTGCGGCGAGAAGACCAGAACCTGCGGTGGCCGCGCGGCGGGGGTGGTGAGGTGGTCGGCGCACAGCGGCAGCCCCTCCTCGCTCACCAGCCTGTTGATGGTGAAGAAGTGGTGGTGAGGGACGAGCCGGGTGATCGGGGTGTCGTACTTCTGGGCGAAGTAGCGGTAGTTGGCTGCCGCGGAGCGCATGTTGTCGTCGTAGCTCTTGGGGTGCGGGACATGGATGGCCGCCGCCGTTCGGCTGAGTGTGACCCGAGCTCCGGCCCTGTGCAGCCGGTACCCGAGGTCGATGTCCTCCGCACCCCAGCTGCGATAGGCCTCGTCAAATCCACCCAGCGCGCGCAGCTGTTCGGTGCGGGCGGAGACATTGCAGGTCCACCACAACAGCCAGGGAGCCGGCAGGCCGGCGAAGTCGTCGCCGTGCTCGGCATAGAACTCCTCGCGAATGTCGAGCCATTGGCCTCGCTCTGCGAGTTCGGCCATGGTGGAGTCCGGTTCGGCATAGTCGATGGACCGCTCGATGACGGCGCCGTCCTCGTTGTTCTCGTTGAAGCAGTAGACGTATCCCAGGACGGCGGCCGGTCCCTGTGTGCTGTCGTGGCTGTCGAGGTGGGCTGCGAGGGCTCCGGAGTGCAGGATCACCCCGGCGTCGACAAAGACGCACACGGGCGCCGCGGCCTGCCGTATGCCCAGATTGCGGGCAGCGGCGACGCGGTACCCCTGGTCCTCCTGAAACAAGTGACGCACCCGCAAGCGGCCTTGGAAGGCAGCGACTTCCTCGGCAGTGCCGTCGGTCGACCCGTCATCGGCGACGAGGACCTCGAAGCGCTCATTCGGCAGACTCTGCCTTGCCAGCGACTCCAGTGTCAGCCTCAGCAGACTCCGGCGGTTGTAGGTCGGAACGATCACGCTGCACAGCGGCGTGGACGGTGTCATGGCCCCTCCCGAGGGCGAGCAGCAGGGTGGCGGCGGCTGAGAGCAGCGCGCACACCCAGAAGATGTTGGTGAATCCCGCCCACTGGGTGACAACGCCCGTGGTGGCACCGCCGAGCAGGCCGCCGGTGTTGAACGACGCTGTGTACAGGGACGATGCCGAGCCGACCTGGTGGGACATGGCGTTCTGAAGGATGGTCACTGGAATGCTCAGCAGGACCGCGGTCCACAAGGCATTGGGGACCTGCAGCAGCAGCACGGCCATTTTGGAGTGGGCCAGCGGCAGGGCGCAGAAGAAGAGCGTGGCGCAGACCGCGGCCCAGGTGACCAGGCGCCACTTGCCGAACCGGTCGGCCCGGGAGCCGAGGTACATGATGATCGGCACCTCGAGCGCCGCGGACAGTCCGAGCACCAGGCCGGTGAAGCCCGCGTCGAAGCCGAGGTCACGGGTGATGAAGAGTGCGATGTCGATCTGGTAGGCGCTGTTGACCGTCATCAACAGGACGATGGAGGCGAGCAGCAGCCAGATGTGCCGCCCAACGCCGGCGAACGGGCTGCCGGTGCGGGCGGCGGCCTTGGCCTGCGTCCTGGCGAGGTTCGGCAGCAACCACAGGCACAGGCATCCGGACGCCAGATAGAACGAGCCGGCCGTGAAGTACAGCACGCCGAACCCGTGGGCAGCGATGAGCATGAAGCCCAGGGGCGGGCCGACGATCCAGGTCAGTGAGGTGACGGCCCGCAGTACCGAGTTGAAGAACGTGGGGTTCATCTTCCGGTGCTCAGCGAAGTCACGTGTGTAGGCGAGGAGTTGGGAGAAGCAGGCGCTTCCGAGACCGAAGAGGACGGCTCCGATGCCGAGCAGGAGGAAGTAGTCGCGCAGCAGCATGTATCCGAAGGCGCCGGCCGCCGACAGGAAAGCGCACAGGGCGAGCAGCAGACGACGGTTGCCGATCCGGTCGGAGAACGCACCCAGGGTGAGCCCTGCGCAGATGTCGAGCACGCCGCGCGACGCGGCGAACAGACCGATCATCAGCGGAGTGGCACCGATCTCGTCGGCGAGGAACAGGCTGGTGGAGGTGCTCATCATCGCACCTGCGACCCCGATCAGGGCGGTGGCGCCGACCAGGCCGCTCAGGGGTCCGTCCGACAGCACGGACACGGCCGCCGAGCGTGCCGGTCGAAGGGCCCGGGCACCAGGAGAAGGGGCGTTCACGATGCGCCCTCCGGTGATGCGGCGCGGGCACGATAGGGCAGCCAGGGTGCGATGCGCCGCCCGGGGGGCACCTGCCGGGCCCCGGCCTCGTCGGCCTCGGTGATGTGCCCCTCCACCAGCAGACGGGCCCGGTCCTCCTGGGGCAGTGCCGCAAGGACGCGCCGGCGCAGCTCCAGGGGGTCGAAAAGGGCTTGGTCGTAGGCGGCCGGCTCGAAGTCGGTTCGTCCCGGGCGCAGATGGCCCGGGTCGACCTGGCTGGAGACCAGGGACCAGTACGCGTCGAAGCGCCGCGCGGGGTCGGGCACGGTGCCGGCGAGAAGGCCGATCCGAATGGTCTCCAGCCAGCAGTCGTAGTAGCGCCGGTCGTGCAGCCGGTTCATGTGGGCATCGCACCACGCCGTCCTGGCCTCCTTGTCGGGCAGCCGGAAGCGGCCGGTGATGACACGCAGGGCCCAGCCGGCGATGGCCTCGAAATAGGGACAGGCTGTGCCGAACGCCTCCGTGTCGACCGGGGTGTTGATGACGGTGAGAGTCGGGTCGTCGCGGTGGAAGAAGTGCTCGTACAGGTCCTCGCGGCGCAGGTCGGGCAGGAAGCTGTAGTCGGGCAGCCCGTAGCCGAGGCAGAGAACAACGGAGTCGTAGCGCTCCTTCGCCCCGTCGGCCAGGACCACCCGTCCGTCGGCAAGGAACCGGTCGAAGGCAGGGCGCACGCCGACCACGCCCCGGTGGACCGCCGGGATGATGCGGTCGTTGATGTGGACGGCCCCGTGAAAGCCGTCGTCGGGCAGCAGCCCGGTGGCCCGGTAGAGGGCGAAGTAGTCGGGCAGCAGGTGCTCGAGCCACTTCAGATAGTCCTGGTAGGGCAGCTCTTCCACGGCAACGCGACCGACGTAGGACAAGAGCGCGTCGTTGAGGACGCCGTCGCAGTCGCGCGGCAGGAACAGTGCCCGCCGGCGCACCGACCACTGCACCTCGACACCGTCGGCGCCCAGTTCGGCGGCGATGTCCGCGCCGCTGACCCCGCCGCCCACGACGAGCACCCGCTGCCCGGTGAACTCCCCCGGCTCGCGGTATTCCTTGGCGGTCAGCACCCGTACTCCGCTGGAGGCGGGCGGCACGAACGACGGACGACGCGACTCCCACAGCTCGCCGCTGGCCACCATGACCGCATCGAACTGCTCGGTCCCGGCGCCCGCCTGCGAGCGGGCGGTCACTCGCCAGGCCCCATCCTGTTTCACCACCTTGGTGACGGTATGACCGAAGCGCGCTACACCGCTCACGCCGAAGGATTGGGCGTAGTCGCTCAGATAGGCGTGCATCTGGTCGAGGGTGAGGAAGTCGTCGGGGCAGCTGGAGGGGAAGTCGGAGAAGGGGAAGCTCATCCGGGAGCTCTGCAGCCGCACGCTGCGGTACGCGCCGCCCGATGCGGGGTTCCAGATCCCGCCGACGGCGTCAGTGCGTTCGTAGAGCACGACCTCGTGCCCGTCAGCCAACGCCTGTTTGGCACTGGTCAGTCCGGCCGGTCCCGCTCCGATCACGGCGATACGCATGACCACTCCCCGTGGTTCGTCCGGTAGGTGTGCAGCCGCGGGGCGAGCCCGAGTTGGTCCAGGCAGGCCCGTACGCACGCTGCGGTGAGGTGGTGGTCGGCGCCGCTGTCGCCCTGGCGGGGCAGGTGTACGTCGGCGGGGCGGACAGAGCGCAGTATGTCGGCCACCTCGTGGTGCAGGGCGGCTCGATGGGCACCGAGGCCGGTACCGGGCAGTCCCAAGAACCGAACGGCGAGAGCAGTGCCGGGCTGGGCCATCGTGTGGTCGGGAGCGGGTAGGCCGGTGGCGAAGACGACACACACCGGGGAGTCCCGGCACGCGGCACGGGCGAGCCCCTCGCCATACGCGAGGACAGCCTGATCCGGGTGCGGTGCGAAGACCAGTACGTCGCCGATGGAACGGGCCGCCTGCCGGCACTGTGCCATCCACATGCCGAGCACCGGGCTCATCCCGCCGCCCCCGTGCGCTCCGTCGGAGCGGTCCGGTCCTCGGAACAGGAGAGTAGTTGGCGGTCCCGGATCTCCTGCTCGACCAGAAAGATGTCTGTGTCCGGCACGAGGTGGGCGACGGGGGTGTCGTATTTGGCGGCGAAATAGCGGTGGTTGGCGTCGGCGCTGCGCATGTCTTCCTTGGCGTGCGGGTAGTGGACTCCGATCGCCTCCCGGTTCAGCTGGAACCGGGCCCCGGCCCGGTGCAGCCGGTAGGCGAGGTCGATGTCCTCGCCGCCCCAGGTGGTGTACGCCTCGTCGAACAGGCCGACCTGCCGGATCTGCTGCGTGTCGGCGGAGACGTTGCAGGTCCAAAACATCAGCCAGGGCGCGGCCAGGCGCCACAGCTGTTCGCCGTAGCGGTTGTAGTACCAGTCTCTGCCGTCAGTCCACTGCCCCTCCTGTGCGAAGGTCGCGACAGTGCTGTCCAGGTTGTCGACATCGATGCCCCGGGCGAGGTCTCCACGGTCCTGGTTGAAGCCGTAGATGTAGCCGATCACGGCGGCAGGGCCCTGCGTCGCCTCGTGGACGGCGCAGTGCGCGGCCAGTGCGCCGGAGTGCAGAAGCACTCCGGAGTCGACGAAGACGCTGACCGGTCCGCGGGCGTGGAGCACCCCGGTGTTGCGGGCTTTGGCGACCCGGAACCCCTTGTCCTCCTGGAAGAAGTACCGCAGGTCGAGCCGGTCGTGGTAGGTGGCCACCAGCTGCTCGGTCCGGTCCGAGGATCCGTCATCCACCACGAGGACCTCGTAGGCGTCTCGGGGAAGGGACTGCCGGACGAGGCAGTCGAGGGTGTGCCGGAGCAGGTTCTCCCGGTTGTACGTCGGCACGATCACGGAGCAGCGCGGTGAGGAGGTCATGGTTCCTGCCTTCGGGGGGTGGGCGCCGGGTCCAGGCGGGCGGGCCGCGGTCAGATGAAGGGGTCGAAGTCGTCGACCAGTTGCGGGGCCCCAACGCGGTCCGGCAGATCGGCCACCGCGAGGTTGGTGGCGTGGCGCGCGCACATGAACCTGCAGTCCCGGCTCGGGTCGATCACGGTGGTGTCGGCTGCGGCCCAGATCTCGGCGAAGGAGGACTGGGAGATGTCACCGATACGCGCACGGTCGTTTCCCCGGTGGTAGGGGCAGATGTAGACCCCGGTGGGGGTCACCGTCGTGCGCAGCTCGGCGACGTGACAGCGGTGGTAGTCCTTCTCCTGCACCGGCTCGGCGCCCGCCCGTACGGTCTCCCAGTTGGAGGAGCCCAGCAAGTGGAAACCGGAGTCCTCCAGTTCGCGCAGTCGGCTCAGCTGTTCCTCGACCAGGGCGATGTCCTCGGCACGCTGATTGACCGTGAAGTGGTCGTCGTCGAGCATCGCCTTCAACTCGAAGTAGTCGCAGCCGATTTCGCGCGCGAGCCGACCAGCCTCGTAGACCTCGTGGTAGTTGGACTCGGTGACCCGGCCCTGGTCGTCGAAGCGCTGCATGAGCAGGAACGAGTAGCCGACGCGACCAGCGCTTCGCTCGGCGAGCCGCCTTATGTTTTCGATCACCACAGGGAAGAGATTCCGGCCGCCGCGACCCGGACGGAAGCGGGGGTAGGTGGCCTCGGTAGCGGCGTCCACCGAGACGCGGACCCAGGAAACCGTCTGAGCGAGACGCTCAAGGTGGCGGCCTATCTGCGTGCCGTTGGTGACCAGGCCGATCTGGATGCCGGCCGCGTGCAGCACTTCCAGGACCCGGTCGATGGAGCGGTGCAGCAGAGGCTCGCCGCCGCCGATCAGGATGACCGCGCGGACCTCCGAGTCGACCAGCTCCTCGGCGAGTTCGACGATGCGGTCGCGGCCGATCTGCCCGTTGTTCAGGACGTTGGCGCTGATGCACTCGGGGCAAGCCAGATCGCACACCGTGGTGGGATCGAGATCGACCACCAGGGGCGAGGACAACCGATTGCCGTGCGCGACGTCGAGTACGGACGGGTGGATGGAGCGCTGGTAGATCTTTCCCACCAGGTCGAGGTTGCGATGGACGTGCTCCGTCCCCAGGGGGGCCTGCAGCACCGGCGCGGGTGTGGTGGACATGGAGTTCGTCTCCTCTACGCGGGCAACACCTGGGACGATCGAATATTGCCAGACAGGACAACCTTTTGGCAATGTTTTGACAGCGCTCGGCAAGCATCTGGGGCGTGGCGGATCAGCCCACGACGTCGGCCACCGCCTCTTCCAGACGCGTGGCCATCAGGTCGATGCCCTCGGTGTCGACCGTCAGCGGGGGCGCGATCAGGACGGAATTGCCGTGGGGACCCTGGCGGCGCAGCAACAGCCCTCGCCTCTCGGCCCGTTCCAGGACCTGTTCGGCCAGGGCGCCGGAGGCCATCTCGACGATGACGGCAAGGCCGATTCCCCGCACGTCGGTCACCTCGTCGGCCGCGGCCAGCGGTGCCAGACGGGCGCGCAACCGGTCGCCGTGGTAATCGGCGCGGACGACCAGGTTCTCGTCCTCCAGGACATCAAGCGTGGCCAGGGCGGCGGCACACCCCACCGCGTGGCCGGAGTTGGTGTGCCCGTAGCGGATGCCGCCGATGACCGGGTCCCGGCCGAAGCTCTCGTAGATGCGCTGCTGGACCGTCACCGCGGCGAGCGGAACGTAGCCGCTGGTCATGCCCTTGCTGGTGATGAGGATGTCGGGTTCGACATCCTCGCGCTGACAGAGGAACATCCGGCCGCTGCGGCCGTAGGCGGTGAAGACCTCGTCGAGGACGAGGAGCGTACCGGCCGCGTCGCAGCGCTCGCGCAGCGCGCGCAGGAAACCCGACGGCAGGACCACGCCACCGCCGACGTTGAGGAAAGGCTCGACCACTACGGCGGCCGGCACGTCGGCCGCATCGTCGCCGATGGCCCGGTCGAAGGCTTCCATCAAGAGCGGGAGCGCCTCGGGCGTGCGGATCTCGCGCGGCGTCAGCGGCAGTTCCACACGGGTCACGGGCAACGGCGAACGGAAGGGGTGGGCGACGCGCGGCAGAGCGGACAGGTCGCGGCTGAGCAAGGTCGCGCCGTGGTAGCCGAGGGCGAAGGTGACCATGCGCGAGCGGGGAGCACCGAGGTGAGTCCAGTAGTCGGTGGCTATCAGCATCGCCGCGTCGAAGCCCTCGGAACCGCTGTTGACGAACAGCGTCCGCGACAGGCCCGACGGCAGGTAGGAGGCGAGGCGTTCGGCCAGCAGCCCGGCAGGCTCGTGGCTGCCTCGGGAAAGGTCGAAGTGATGCAGCCGACCGAGTTGGCGCACGATGGCCTCAATCACCCGGGGGTGGGCGTAGCCGCAGACGGCACTCAGCGCCGAACTGGTGCCGTCGAGGTATTCCTTGCCCGCAGCGTCCCAGACCCGATAGCCCTTGCCGTGGGTGAGCATGAGCTCGGAACGGTCGGCCTTCAGAGGCGTCCAGGTATGCCAGAGGTGGCGGCGGTCTCTCTCGCGCGCCACGTCAGTGATCTCGAGCATGCCGCTTTCGGTGTCCATGCTTGCCTGCCTCCGCTGAGTCGTCGTGTCGGTGGACGGATGGGATGTCACACGGGCGTCATGACCCGGCGCGCAACGCGCCTCGCCTCGCGCAGCACCGTCTGCCGGAACGGCTCGCCGAGCCCCAGGGCTGCCGGCAGCAGCCTGCACTGGGCAACGCTCCGGTCGTCGAGCGGCAGTGCGAGTCCGACCAGCGGCAGTACTCGGTCCGGGGCATTGCCGTCGAAGAGTTGGGCGTGCTCGGCCTCGCGCGGCCGCCCCCGCCCGTCGAGCGGAACGCCCACGAGGAGGGTGTCGGTGCCGTCGACGGCGCCGCGGGCGACCCCCAGTGAGCTCCCGGCCCCGCCGACCGCCGCGGAGACCTCGCGGCGAGCCGCCTCGTAACGGAGATTGGCGTCCCAGCAGTCGTAGGCGCGGTAGAGCTCGACGTCGAGGACGGGCCACTTGGCGAGGAAGTAGTCCTTGTTGGTCTCGAAGGAGCGGAAGTTCGATGCCACGTCGCGGGCGTGCGGCAGATGCAGCCCATAGACATCCTGTCCGCGAACGATCTTCGTGCCCGAGGCGGCGATGCGGTACCCCCACTCCTGGTCCTCGCCGCCCCAGCCCCGGAAGTTCTCGTCGAAGAACAGGCCGTGACGGCGCACGGTCGAGGTGGGCAGGGCCAGGAAACCGGTCCATACGAGGGTCCAGGGCAGTACGACCGGGTCGAAGCGCCAGCGCTTGTCCTCGCGCAGGCCGGGGGTTGCGTCCAGCTCGGCCAGCAGTTCGGCGTGGCGTGTGTGCTCGGCGAAGTCGCCGTCGACAGTGTCGGTACGGCCGTCGTGGCCGACGAGCTGGCCCAGGACGCAGGCGTCCTGCCCGTCTGCGAAGTAACGGCCGTGGAGCGACTCCAGACAGCGGGGCGGCAGGGCCACGTCGGCGTCAAGGAGGACGACGATCTCGCCACGGACCTGACGCAGGGCCATGTTCCGGGCCCTGCTGCGACTCCACTCGGCGTCGGACATCACCGTGACCACGTTCAGGCGTCCGGAGAACTCCCGGCACAGAGCGAGGTACTCATCGGCGTACTCCATCGCACCGACGACCACTTCGAGCCGCGTACCGGGGATTGTCTGCGCGGCGAGCGAGGACAGTGCGATCCGCAGGTTGCGCAGCCGCTGCTTGTAAGGGATGACGACGCTGAACGTCACTTCGCCCATCTGGTCCGCTCCTTGTCCGGCGACCGAGTTCGGTTACCTTCCCCGCAGTATTGCCAAAGATTGCCTCACGTGGCAATAGTTGTCATCACGGCAAGGCGGTCAGCTCCGGCCCCGGCCGGCTCCCGGAAAGGACAGCGTTATGCCCCAGGACTCCATCGGCGTCGTCACGGTGACGCGCGGGCGGCCGCACATACTGCGCCGCGCGATGATCTCCGTCTACCGGCAGGACCACACAGGGCCCTTGGAGCACGTGGTCGTCGTGGACGACGATCACGAGACGGCCGCCGTCGCCGCCGCGGCGGCGACCCGGCCGGGACTGCGAGTCGCCGTCCATGACATTCCGCGTCCGTCCGCCGAGATGAACGAGCCGCCCGGCGACCGGCGCCGGGTCTACCCGCGGCTGTCCCGGCTCTTCAACGCCGGTGTGCGCGCCTCGTCCGCCGAGTGGATCGCCTTCCTCGACGACGACAACGAGTACGAGCCCAATCACCTCAGCAGCCTGCTGAGGACCGCCGAAGAGCATGCCGTGGACGTGGCGCACTCGGGCCGCACCATGTGGCTCCCGGACGGCCACCCCTACCTCGACGAGCGCTGGCATACCGTCGACGACCCCGCGGAGTCGGCCCGGATCTACCAGGTGATGCGCGACAAGGGGGTGCGCGTGCACGGCACCAACATCCTGCTCGACCGGGCCGATCGCCCACGTCCGGGCGCGCGCTTCAGGACGAGCAGCGTGCTGCGGGCCGAGGACCCGGTGGCACTCGTCGACCAGAGCGTATGGCTGATACGCCGCGAGGTGCTGCTGCGGCTGCCGATCCCGGAGACCTTCACCGAGGAGGAGCACGCCGCCAACACCGCACCGGACGACAAGCTCCTCAAGACCCTTCTGGACAACGGAGTCCCGCTCGTCCCCACCGGCCTGCCCACGGTCCGCTACTCCCTGGGCGGCGTCTCCAACAGCCACCTCCGCGGCCCCCTGGCGCAAAGTTCCTGACGCCCCCTCATACGTCCGTGGCGAAGGCCATTCCCCTCCCCCCTTCGCCGCGGACAGCACCTCCCTGCAGGTATCTGTACGGCCCCACGCGCACCATCCACCCCACTCAGCAACACCCCTACGAGAGGTATATGCCATGTACGGATCACGAGCTGCCCGTCGTTCCCCGCGTCGCGTCCTGCGGTCGCTGGCCGCCCTCCCCTTGGCCGGCGCCCTCGTGTGGGGGGCCGGATCGGCGCAAGCCGGCGCCGCTCCGGCCGCCGGGGACTGCTCCTTCACCGGCACCCTGTGCCTCTTCGAGAACGCCCAGTACGGCGGCGAGCGGTTCACCGTGAACCCCCTGGACCCGGCGTCCTCCGCCTGCGTCGACCTCGTGGAGCACGGCTGGGCCGAGCGCGCGCACTCGGCGGTCAACACCAGCAGCCAGAACGCCGTGCTCTACACCGGTACCGACTGCACCGGCACGGCGCTGAGCGTCTCCGGTGACGTGCCCTCGTTCGACTTCGCCGCGCGGAGCGTGCTTGTCCGCTGAGGTCGGACGAAAGAAGGTGGCGGGGGGCCGACGGGGCGGCGCCCCCCTCCTTTTTGTCTGTTCGCCCCACGCGAAGTGGGGGTTGTGCACCAA
>NZ_JBVIPU010000010.1:86287-299069 GCF_055577645.1 Streptomyces sp. NPDC033180
CTTCTTCCGTTCTCGCTGAGAGGCGTGGTCTTCTCCACGGGGGCGGGAAAAAAGAGGGGGCCCCCCCCCCCCCCCCCCCCCGCCACCTTCTTCGTGGTCCGCTCGACTCAGGCGACGTCGGTGCTGTACGCCGACGTGTCCCCGGACAAGGGCACGCCCGGCCGCCCGTCGACCCCCACGGGGACGCCTCCGGCGACGGTGACGCGCTCGGCGCGGCGGTGCGCCGAGCCGTAGTCGAACACGGCGTAGTGCTGAGTCGCCTGGTTGTCCCAGATAGCCAGGTCACCCTCGCGCCACTGCCAGCGCACGGTGTGCTCCGGCCTGGTGACGTACTCCTGGAGCGCCCTGATCAGGTCACGACCCGTCTGAGGTGCATAACCCACGACGCGGCGGGCGAAGCCGCCGAGCAGCAGCGACCGCTCCTGGGTGTCCGGGTGCACGCGGACCGCGGGGTGCTCCGTCTCGAAGGCCCGAGCCACATAGTCCTCCTGGTCGCCCTGGGCCAGACGGTGGGCGTAGGTGTCGTCGGTGTAGTCGCTGTCGTTGCTGTGCACGATGCGCAACCGGTCGGCCAGGGCGCGCAGTTCCTCGGGCAGGCTCGCGTAGGCAGCCGCGGTGTTGGCCCAGAGGGTGTCGCCACCGACCGGCGGTATGACCTTGGCGTGCAGCAACGCGTAGGCGGGCGGGCGATCGATGAAGGTGAGGTCGGTGTGCCAGTGGTTGGCGCGTGTGCCCTGTCGCGAGTCAATCTCGCGCAGGTGGGGCCGACCGTCGGGCGCGTCATAGATCGGGTGGCCGAGCGTCGGCGGGCCGAGCCGCTCGGCGAAGGCGACCTGTTGACCGTAGTCGAGGATCTGTCCCCTCAGGAACACCACCTTGTGGTCGTGCAGCGTCTGGCGAACCCGGGCCACGATCTCGTCCGGAAGCGGACCGCTGGTGTCCACTCCGCTGATCTCGGCACCGACGTTGCCCGTCAGGGGCCTGATTCGGACATCGAACTCAAGCAGACTTGTCATGGTGCTTACCTTTCTGGGACGGCGACCTTCCAAGGTTGCCTCGTTTGCCAATAATTGGCAACACAAGGCAAGCCAATGAACTCGCGAACCTCGGCGAGCTCTGGGCGGCACTGCACGGGGTTCGAGCCGGACTCCACCCTGGTACGCGTCCCTACCCCGAAAGAGACATCTCCGCCTGCCACTTGGGGCAACGCCCTGCCCCCGCCCGTTGAAGATCCGGAACTACTGTTGCTACACATGAGAAAAGAAAACCGTTCGGCAAGTACGGAACAGGCAAATCCAGCCGTCTCCACAGAGCCCCGACGAAAGGCACCGGACCGATGAACGTTCTGATCGTCGAGGACGACGACGGGGTCGCCGAGGCGCTGCAGCAGACCCTCCGGGCGCACGGTCACCACACTCACCGGGTCAGCGCCGGGACCGATGCCCTTGGCCGGCTCGGCGAGGCGGAGCTGGTCCTGCTCGACCTCGGTCTGCCCGACCTGGAAGGACAGGAGGTGTGCCGGCGTATACGCGAGCGCTCCTGCATTCCGGTGATCGCGGTCAGCGGACGCACGGAAGAACTGGAGCGGGTGATGGCGTTGCACATGGGCGCGGACGACTTCATGGTCAAGCCGGTGGGTCGGCACGAACTGATCGCCCGTATCCAGGCCGTCTCGCGGCGTGCCGCGGGCTGCCCATGGCACGCGCGGGGAGGGGCACCCGAAGCCGCGGCTCCGCCTGAAGCTCCCGCACCCGCTCCGGTACCCGCTTCGGCGCAGGGGCCCGCGGTCGCCGCCGTACCGAGGCAGCGGACCGAGAAGTCGGATGGACAGCCGGAGGGGCAGCTGCACGCCGGCCCCCTGCGGCTCGATCCCCGCACACGCAAGGTGTTCCTGGGCAACGCAGAAGTGCGTGCCACCCGCAAGGAGTTCGACCTGCTCGCGATGCTCATGGAGGAGCCCGGCACGGTGCTGGAACGCCAGCACATCATGGCCCGGGTGTGGGACGAGAACTGGTTCGGCTCCACCCGCACCCTCGACGTCCACGTGGGCTCGCTGCGCACCAAGCTCGGAAGCACGGCGTGGATCGAGAACATTCGCGGTGTCGGCTACCGGTTGACGGTGCCGAGCGCCGTGCACGCCTGAACCAGGAGGTGCCCAGCAGTGACCACCAGCGTGCACAGCGCCCCCCTCTCCCCCCGCCCACTCCCGTCGTTGCCCCAGGAGGGCGCCACGGTCGTTGCCGCGGCCGCCGCCCATCAGGTGCGCGGCCCGCTCTCCTCCGTACGACTGCGTCTCGAACTGCTCCAGGACCGCTTTCTCCAGGCCGCGGACGACATCGCGCGCCGAGAGGTCCGCGGCATCCTGCACGAGGTGGACCGGCTCTCCCACGTCCTTGAACAGGTTCTGGCCTGGGGGACGATCGACCATGGCGCCGCCTCGACCGAGACGGTCGACACGCTCGGGGTCGCGGCCTCCCGGGTCGATGTCTGGTCGGTTCCGGCCGGGGCGCTCGGTGTGCAGATCGGCCTGGACGGCGTGGCCTGCACGGCGTGGCAGGTGGGCGGAGCGCTGGAGCAGGCGCTCGACGTCCTCCTGGACAACGCGTTGCACGTCTCCGTCCCCGGCGGCACTGTCCAGGTGGTCGTGCGCGAGGCCGACGGGACGGTGCGCGTCGAGGTGGCCGATCAAGGCCCTGGGATGACGCAGACGGAGATCGCCCGCGCCTGCGAGCCGTTCTGGCGCGGCGCGGCCGGCCTCGGCCGCGAGGGCACGGGCTTGGGGCTGACGATCGCCGCCGCCCTGCTCACGGCGTCGGGCGGCGGCCTCGAACTGGGGCGGGATGTCGACGGCGGGTTGCGAGCGGTCGCGGTGCTGCCGGCGACGGACTGACTGACCCGCTCGCTCAACCCTGCGTGTTCCATGCCTCGTTGAACCGGTCGGTGATTTCGTGGGCGAAGGCCATGATCGTTCCTTGGGGGCTGATGCCGGTCGCGCCCGGAAGCACACTCGCGTCACAGATCCGAAGGCCCTCGAAGCCGTGCGGCGCACCCCTCCCGTCGCACACCCCGCCCCGCTCCACCCGGCCCATCCTGGCCGAGGCCATGCCATGGACCGACACCAGTTCCCAGTCGCGGGGCTGTACCTGACGGCAGAAAGCCTCGGCCTGCCCGACAGTGCGCAAGAACGGCGCGGTGGACACCGGCGGGACCACCTCCACGGCGCCCGCGGCGAACAGCAGTCGGACACTGTCGAGGAAGGAGTCACGCAGCACCGCATGGTCCACGGCGGTCATGTCGTGCCGGGCGAGCACTCCCCCACCCGGCACGGCCCGGACCGACGCGGCGCCGTGCAGGCGCACCTGGGTGGTGTAGACGCCCAGCCGGTCATAGTCCGCCAGGAGGCGTTCGAGGTCGGCGGCGGGGCGGTTGGCCAGAGCCGCGGCCAAGGTGCCGCGGGAAACGTTGGAGGGCATCATCAGTACGCCCCGGTCACCGAACTCGTGCAGCTGTGCGGTGAAGATGGTGCCCTGCTCCGCCCTCACCTCGTGCGGGAAGCGCGCGATGGTGCGCAGGTTGACGTGGAGGGCCAACTCCCTTCCCGCTCGGGCTGGTTGGATTCCGCTGCGCTGCAGAAGGGCCGGAGTACCAAGGGGCCCGGCCGCGAGGAACACCGCATCGGCACGGTGCACGGTGCGCGCTCCGTCCGGCCCGACCGCAAGGACACCGCGCACCCGGTGCGCCCGGTGCAGAATCCGCAGCACCCGGGTGTCGGGCACGATGCGCGCGCCGAGTGCCTGAGCCTGGGGGAGGTAGCTGAGGGCCATGCTCTGCTTGGCGCCGCTCGGGCAGCCCGTCGTGCAGCGATTGCGATACACACAGCCCCGTACCGCCCGCCGGGCAGGCTGCCAACGCCAGCCAAGCGCCTCGGCGCCGGCGACCAGCAGCCGGGAGTCGCGATTGTCGTCGGCGCCGCCATGGGCCTGGGTGTGCACGTGGAGCCGGGCGCTCACCACCCGCAGGTGGTGCGCCAGATCCGCCGCGCGGTAGCCGTCGAGGCCGGCCTGAGCCGCCCATCGTGCCAGGAGCCCGGGGGACGGATCCCACAGCAGGCCCCCGTTGACGACGGTGGTGCCGCCGACCGCGCGCCCTTCCCCGTAGGCGAGGGTGGGTGTCCCGAAGACCGGGGTCAGTCCACCGTTGCGATACAGAGTGCGCATGTTGTGCGCGGGGTCGGCGCCGAGGCGGGCGGCATCGACCCGCGGCCCTTCTTCCAGGACCGTCACCTGCCGTCCCGCGGCGGCGAGTTCCCGCGCCGCCACGCTGCCGCCCGCGCCCGAGCCGACGACGAGCACCTCGGCGTCAGGGGCGCGGTGCGGAGAGCGGAAGAAGCGTGTGGTGTTCATCCGGTGTCCTTGGCGTCGTGGCGCCCCCGGCGGCGCGGGGGCTGCCGTCAAGGGCTCCTATCAGGGCGAGCGCGGTACTGGAGCGCACCACGTCGGCGAAGCCGGGCAGCGCGGCGAGCGCCCGCATGCCGCGGCGGCCCTGGTCGCGGGACGCGGTGCGCAACGAGTGCCCGGCACAGACCAGGCGGTAGGCCAGCGGCAGGGCGCACAGAGCAGCCGCGTATCCAGCGCGGTAGGGCCCGGGTAGCGCGCGCAGGGTGCCGAGCACATGCGCCTCGGCCGATGCCCGTGCGGCAGCATCGTGCAGGCAGACCGGGTACTGGGTGAGCCAGTAGGTCCGCACGCCGCTGAAGTGCAGCGCTGCGCGCAGCGCGCGTTCGCCGGCCATCAGTGGGCCGCCCCGGCCGCCGTCGCCTTCTCCCGTACGAATTGGGCGAGCAGGCGTGTCGCACCGCGGCCCAGCACTTCGTCGAGGGCGTCCAGAAAGAGCCTGGCCTCGTCCGGGCCTGCCACCAACGGTGGGGAGGCGATCAGCGCGATGTCCCGGTTGGAGCCGAAGAACGTGAGGATGCCGTGGTCGCGATAGAGCGCGGCGATCACCGCGCCGGTGAGCAGCTTGGCGAACAGCTGGGGGTCCTTGCCCAGCCTCCCCGGCACCAGCCGGCGTAAGGATGGCGGGATGTGGAGCCCCTGGCGCAGATACAGGCCGTGCAACGCGCCGAGTCCCGCCGTCGAGGCCACCAGGGCCCGATGGCGGCCGGCCAGCTCGGCAAGGCCTGGCCCGAGGATCTCGCCGAGCGCACGGGCCCGCCCGGGAAAGTCCTCTTCGACGGCGACCGCTACCGCCTCCAGGGCCGTCGCCGTCTCCTCGCCGAACCCGTAGTACGTGGTGCTGTGCAAGGTGGCGTCGCCCAAGTTGTCGTACGCCGCCCGGAAGACGGGCTCCCGGGCGACGTACCCGGAGATGGAGGACTTACCGCCACCGAAGGACTTCGAGGTCGTCACGACATCGGGGACGAGACCAGGGTGGCGCATGAAGTGGAACAACTCTCCGGTCTTGCCCCAGCCGGTGTACACCTCGTCGAAGACCAGCAGGATGTCCCGTTCGGTGCACAAGCGCCGCACTTCTCGCAGGAACGCGCCGGAGCACTCGCGCAGGCTGGAGGCGCTGAACGGCTCGATGACCACCGCGTAGACATCGCTGTGCCCGCGGTCGTCGGTGTGCCGCTCCAGCGCGAGGCAGAAGGACTCGAGGTCGCCGTAGGCGAATGAGTCGGTGCCCGGCAGCCGGGGATACGCGAAGTGGATCTCCGGGGACGCGGTGAGGGAGCCCGCGCCCAGCAGCTTGCCGTGGAAGGCGATGTCGGTGTGCAGCACGGTGCCGCGACGGCCCGCGTGGTACTTGTAGGCGAGCTTGATGGCGCCTTCCACCGCCTCCGCACCGGAGTTGGGGAAGTAGGAGATGTCCAGATCGCCCGGGAGCAGCGCGGCAAGGTTGTGGCTGAGCGCGGCGACGTACGGCGACAGGTAGTTCTTGTGGACCTCCATGCGGCGTCGTTCGCGGAAGCGGTCGCGGGCCTTGAGGATGCGCGGGTGGTTGTGGCCATGGTTGAGGACACCCACGCCGCCGGTGAAGTCCAGGATGCGGCGCCCGTCGCGCAGTTGTATCCAGGCGCCCTCGGCGCTCTCGACCAGGTCGCGGCCGAAGCCGAAGGTGGCGAGCAGCGAGACCTGGCTGCGGCTGACGTATGTGTCGTAGAGGTCGTGGACCTGGTCGATTCCCAGACGCTCGGCCTGGTCCAGAGTGAGCAGCTCAGGCATGGCGGGCCTCCTGTTCCGTCGGCGTGGACGGTCGGCTCCGGGCGGCGGTGCGCAGTCGGTCGGCGATGAACCGGGCGGCCGTGCGGCCCTCGCGCACGGCGTAGTTGGTGCCGCGGTCCTGCGGGAAGACCTGCCCCATGCTCGCCAGATGGAGGCCGTCCACCGCGGTCCGGGCCGGCGGCATGGCGCGGCTGTAGTCCGGAGTGATCACGGGCTGGGCGTACTCGGCACGCCAGACGTGGTGGGCGTCGACCCAGTCGCGGCCGAAGCCGGGGAACATCCTGCGCAGGTGCGGCAAGCTGTACTCGAAGACCTCCTCGTCGCTCATCCGGTACAACTCGGCTTCCGGCGGAAGGTACTTGGACAGGTAGACGAGGTGTGCTCCCCCGTAGCGCCCAGGGCTGTCCAGGTTGGTGTGCTCGATGACGCCGACGTACGGGAACGACGGGTCGTTGACGTTCAGCCAGTAGGTGTCGGAGAGCCTGCGGTTGTTCTCCAGAACGAGGCACACGTTGGCCAGGTACCGGATGCCTCGCAGCTGCCGTACGAGGGAGGGCACGGCGGGGTGCGGCCGTGCGCCGGCGTCCGGTTCCAGGAGGCGGGCGGCCAGCGCGGGGGCGACGGTGAGCAGCACCTGGTCCGCGCCGATCTGCTCGCCCTCATCGGTGCGCACACCGGTGACGCGGACGCCGTCCGTGGTCACGCGCTCGGCCGCGGTGCCGGTGCGGATGTCGGCCCCCAGGGCCGTCAGGCGCTCGCGCATCGCCGCGATCAGCGTCTCGCTGCCACCGCGCAGGTAGTACAGCGTTTCGCTGCCCGACTTGGTGCGACTGCCGCCGCGCAGATGGAGTTTGGTCCACATCCAGGTAGCACCGACCTGATCGGCGTACCGGCCGAACTTGCCCTCCAGCAGAGGGCGCCACACGACGTCGTACACCTGGCGGCCGCCGAGCGAGATCAGCCACTCCTTCGCGGTGCGTCCCTCCAGCTCCCGCCAGTTCTTCACCCGCCGGGCGCGCAGCGCGAGGACGCCGAGCCGCAGCCGCGCCAGGGGCGGCAGCGGGGTGAAGCGCAGCAGGTCCAGAGGGCTGGAGAGACGGTGGATGGTGTTGGCGTAGTACATGCCGGTGCGGGTGAGATGCGCCTCCAGCGCGTCGGCGACACCGAGCCGTTCGCACAGGTCGAGGATGTCCCGGTCCGAGGCGAACCAGTGATGATAGAAGCGCTCGACGCGCCGGCCGTCGCCTACGTCGAAGCTGCCGGCCAGCCCACCGAGCTCCGCCTCACTCTCCAGAAGTGTCACCAGGTGGCCGAGCTCGGCCAGTTCCAGGGCGGCGGCGAGCCCGGTGAAGCCCCCTCCCACCACGACGACGTCCGTGCTGGTCGCGCTCCGCGAAGTCATGCGCACTCCCTGACGCGGCCGGAGCCGGGTTGTGGCGCCGGACCGGCGAGCGGTTCGAGACGCTCCAGGACGACGTAAGGGGGGCGGGCCTGTACCTGTCGGAGGATGCCGAGGAGGTACTCGCCGAGTATCCCGCAGGCCAGGGACTGCGCCCCGAACGCGCCGAGTGCGGCCGTGCGCCCGGTGCGGGGGCGGATGAGTCCCAGGCCGAGGCCTGCGGCGAGCGCCGCAGCTCCCAGATATGTGGGGATGCGCAGCGGCAGGCCACACGAAGAGGTGAGGATCCCGCTGCGGGAGAGCATCAGCATCTTGCGCAGGGTGTACTTGGATTCACCCACGGCGCGTGGGGCCCGCTCGTAGGTGACGGTCGTCTCGGGGAAGCCGGTCCAGCTGATCGCGCCGCGCAGGAACAGCTCCCGCTCGTCCAACCGCGTCACGAGGTCGACGACCGCCCGGTCGAGGAGTCGAAAGTCCCCCGTGTCGAGTGCAAGGGGCTGGTCGGCCATGCGGGACAGGGTCCGGTAGTAGGCGTGGGCCATGAGCCTTTTCAGCACTGTCTCGCCGTGCCGTGCGATGCGCCTGGCGGAGACGATGTGCCAGCCCTCGGACCAGCGGTCGACCATCCGCGGAATGAGCTCGGGCGGGTCCTGCAGGTCCGCGTCGATCAGGACGACGGCGTCACCCGACGCCTCGGTGAGGCCGGCCAGACAGGCAGCCTGGTGCCCGAAGTTGCGGCTCAGGCGCACGGCACGGACGGGGCCGGAGGCTGCGTACGGTGGTGGGTCGACGGCGAGCTTCTCGATCCGGGCCCAGGTGCGGTCGGTGCTGCCGTCGTCGACGTAGATGATTTCGTGCGGCAGGGCGGTCAGGGCGCGCGTGAGACGGCGGTGCGTCTGCTCGAGTATCAACTCCTCGTTGTAGCAGGGGATGACGACGGTGATGAGACGGGAGCGGGGCGGGGCACTGCTCCGCTGCTGGTACACCATGGGAATCTCCCTCTGTGTCACAGGGTCAGCAGCAATTCGAAGGGCGGGTCGGCCACCAGGTAGAAGTGGTCGCCGGGAACATTCAGTTCGCGGTGCGGGCCGGTGGTCAGCCGACGCCAGGGGCGGCAGTCCGCGTCGGCGTCGATGTCTCCGAAGATCGTGGTCACGGGGCACCGCAGGGCCGGGTCCGACGCACGAGGCCGGTAGCCGTGGAAGAGGGCGCCGTCGGCGCGCACATAAGGCAGGACCAGTTCCTGGAACTCGGGATCGGCGGCGAGCTCGGAGTCGGTGCCGCCAAGGGCGAGCAGGCGGGCGACCACCGCGGCGTCGTCCGCCGGAGCTTCGCCGACATCCTGCGGGTAGGGAGCGTCCCGTGAGCCGGAGGCGATCAGATGCGCCGGCCGGATGCCCCGGCTCTCCAGCCGCCGGGCGGTCTCCAGGGCCACGGCCGCGCCCATGCTGTGCCCGAACAGGAGCAGCGGACGGTCGGCCAGCTGCTCCACGACGTCGGCGATGTCGCGGGCGAGCTCCCGCAGATCCGTGGCAGGCGACTCGTCAATGCGTTCGGCTCGGCCCGGGTACCGCACGGAGTGGACCTCTGTGCCGGGCAGTTGTCGTCCCCAGTCCCGGAAGAAGGCGGCGGATCCGCCGGCGTGCGGGAAGCAGACGAGGCGGCGCTCGGGGTCGGGCAGGGGAGTCGGGCAGTGCAGCCAGCGCGCCCGCGCGGTGCGCGGTGCGCGGCCGGCCCGCGAGATGGCGGCGAGGTCGGTGGGGATCACTTTCCGGGCTCCTGTTCTGCGCGGCGTCGGGCGCGCAGGGTGCGTGCCCGACGGGCCGCCTCGCGGTGGGTGTCGGCGGCCTCGTGGGAGCCGGCGCCTGCGCCTTGCACCAAGGCGGCCTGGGCCGCGACCGTGGTGTGCCGGAAGAGCTGGACCATCGGCGGGCGGGTGCCGGTGTGCCGTTCCAGTGCGTCTTGGAGCTGGAACACGGCGAGCGAATGACCGCCCAGGTCGAAGAAGTTGACATCCGGCGGCACGTCGATGATCTTGAGAACCTCGGCCCAGGCGGCCGCCACGGGGGCGATGCCGCCTCCCGGCCCGGGCTGAGCGACGGCTGGTACCCGGGCAGGTTGCTGCGCGTCGGCACAGGCCAGCAGAGCCGCCCTGTCGGCCTTGCCGTTGATGGTCCGCGGCAGATCGTCGAGCACGATGATCCGGGTCGGGACCATGATGCTCGGCACCAGCTGCTGCATCTGCTTCCGAAGGTCCTCGGCGGCCGGCGCGGCGGGGGCGGCGGGGGCGGCCACGAAGCCGGTGAGCGCGGTGCCCTGCGGGTCGGCCACCGCCACGGCCTCGTTCACCCCTGGCAGGGCCCCCAGAACCGCTTCCACGGCGGCTAGTTCGACCCGGTGACCCCGAATCTTGACCTGGTGGTCCCGGCGGCCGAGGAAAGTGAGAGTGCCGTCGTCGTTCCAGCGGACCAGGTCTCCGGTGCGGTACATCCGGGCTCCGGGCTCCGTGGTGAAGGGGTCCTCGAGGAAGGACCGGGCGGTGGCCTCGGGCCTGCCCAGGTAGCCGGCGCTCACCCCGGCCCCACCGACGAACAGCTCACCCTCGACGCCGGGCGGCAGGAGGCGCAACTGTTCGTCGAGCACGTACAACTGCGCCCCGGGCGTCGGCCCGCCGATGGAGACCGGCCCCGGCGCGGCGTATCGGCGATAGCTCGCCCACACGGTCGCCTCCGTCGGCCCGTACTCGTTGACCAGGAACGCCTTGTCCGGCCGCAGGGCGAAATGACGGCGCATCAACTCGGCGGGGAGCGCCTCACCCGCAGTGATCACGGTGTCCAGCGTGCGCAGCAGCTCCAGACCTTGTCGCTCCGCGGCATCGAGCAGCACCGCGTACAGCGAGGGAACACAGAGCAGATGCGTCACCTGATGGCGGTCGATGAGGTCGATGAGCCGTTCGGGGTCACGGACCTCGTCGGCGGTGGCCACGACCAACTGCCCGCCGGCCGTGAGCGTGCCCCACAGGCCGGCGACCGAGGAATCGAAGACGAGCGGCGAGACGAGCAGGAACACCGGCACACCCGGATAGACCGTCCGCCGCGCAAGGGTCGAGGCGGCCAGCTGGCGGTGGCCGATCTCCACGCCCTTGGGTTCGCCGGTGCTGCCGGATGTGTAGATCAGATACGCCGGGTCGTCGGGGCCCACGGGCAGGGGCGCACGGACCCCGCCGGCATCGTCGGCTTCACCTTCCGCGCCGGGATCCTTGTGGTCCTCGGCGCACACCACCGGCAGGTGCAGCGGGGCGAGACGGCTCGCGGTGGCGGCGCCGGCCACCACCGCGGCGGCTCGCACGTCGTCCAGCACCCGGGCCACGTGCTGGTCGGGGTGCCCCGGGTCCAGGGGAACATAAGCGGCACCGGACTTCAGCACCCCGAGCACCGCGGCGACCATCGCCGTGGAGGGTTGCGTGAGGACGCCGACGCGGCAGCCCCGGCCCACCCCCGCCTCGGTCAGGCGTGCTGCTATTCGCCCGGCCCAGGCATCCAGTGCCCGGTAGCTGGTGGCGTCGGTGGCGCAACTCACCGCTGTGGCATCGGGTTTCAGGTGGGCGAAGCGTGCCGCAAGCTCGTGCACCGGTGCCGGCTCCTCACGTGGAAGGGGCGCACCCCGACCGAATGCGCGCACCTGACCCAACGAGCCTTTCGCATCCAGCTGTCGGCCTTGCTCCGTGTCTGCGGCCAGTGATGTCGTCATCGGTTACTCCTCTGCTGGGCAAGGCGCCACAGGGGCGGGCAAGCGGCGCCGGGACTAGGGCTGCGCACCGTCGGGGTCGATGGCGTCATGCGCGGGGCGCGGGTGCCGGTGCGAGCCTGACGTTCCCCCGCAGCCGATCCCACCTGACAAAGCATTAGGCAACTATTGGACAATAGCTTGCCAGCTGTGGCACTAATTAGGCAACCTCACATCTGGACGTGTATCAACAGGGAGGCAGAACGTGACTACAGCCCCTTACGGCACTTGGACCTCGCCCATCACCGCACACGCTGCGGCGGCGGGCGAGGCGCTGGTCGAATGGCTCGGCTTTGTCGGTGACCAGGTGTGGTGGACCGAGACCAGACCATCCGAGGGTGGGCGCAGTGCCCTGGTCGCGCATGCTCCCGACGGCACCGTGTCCGAGGTCCTCGGAGCCGGGTGGAACGTGCGGTCCCGGGTCATCGAGTACGGCGCCCGGCCCTGGCTCGCCCTCGGCCCGACCTCCGACGCCGGATTCGTCTTCACGCACTGGGACGACCAGCGGGTCTACCGGGCGGCGCCCGGCGCCGAGCCCGTGCCGCTGAGCCCCACGGGAGAGCTGCCCGCCGGAGCCCGCCACGGCGACTTCGCCCGGGTGGGAGACGAGGTCTGGTGTCTGCGCGAGAACGCCCTGGACACAGCGGGCACCGACGTGCGCCGGGAACTGGTCGCGCTGCCCCTGGACGGGAGCGCGGCCAACGACCCGGCGGCCGTTCGGGTGTTGGCCGCCAGCCACCATCTGATGACAGGGCCAAGGCTCTCGCCCGATGGGCAGCAGGTTGCCTGGCTCGGCTGGGACCACCCGCACATGCCGTGGGACACCACGGAGTTGATGCGCGCCGCCGTGCGGCCGGACGGGACACTCGGTCCTGCGCACAGGGTGGCCGGCGGCCCGGGGGTCTCCGTCGGCCAGGTGGAGTGGGCGCCGGACCGGCCCGGGACGCTGTACATGCTGAGCGACCCGGACGGCTGGTGGAACATCCACGAGATCGGCCCGGACGGCGCCGCGCACGCGCTGTGCCCGCGTGCGGAGGAGTTCGGGGAGCCGTTGTGGCGCATCGGCGCCCGCTGGTTCCTTCCTCTGGACGACGGACGGCTGTGCGTGGTGCACGGCACGAGCGAGCGGCGCCTGGCCATCCTGGAACGCGGCGGCGCGCTCGTCGACATTCCGGCCGGCCCCTATACGGAGTGGGCAGCGCTGGCGACAGATGGCCGGCGGATCGCGGGGACGGCGGCGGGGCCGCGGCAGCGCTCGCGCGTCGTCCTGGTCGACCCTTCCCTGCCGCGGGCAAGCGGGCTCGCCGGCTCCCGGCTCGACGTCCTGCGCGGTGCGCACGGCGGTGGCGGGGCGGAGCACGCGGACTGGCTGCCGCAGGGGCGGCACGAGGTGTTCGAGGGCGCGGACGGACAGCCGGTCCACGCCTTCGTGTATCCCCCGCGCAATCCCGGCTTCACGGCGCCGGAGGGCGAGTTGCCGCCGTACCTGGTGCAGGTGCACGGCGGGCCGACCACGCGCAGTCGACTCGTGGTGAATCACGAGATCGCCTTCTTCACCAGTCGGGGCATCGGCGTCGTCGATGTCCAGTACGGCGGGTCCACCGGTTTCGGCCGGTCCTATCGGGAGCGGTTGCGCGGCAAGTGGGGCATCGTCGATGTGCAGGACTGCGTCGCCGTCACCCGAGGCCTGGTGGCGGCCGGGCTCGCCGACGCGGGACGCATCGGCATCCGTGGCGGCAGTGCCGGGGGCTGGACGGCGGCGGTGTCCCTCGTGACCGCGCCCGACGTGTACCGCGCCGCCGGCATCTACTACCCGCTCCTCGACCCCGAGGAATGGCGCGAGCGCG
Source organism: Streptomyces sp. NPDC033180 (assembly GCF_055577645.1). NCBI lineage: Bacteria > Bacillati > Actinomycetota > Actinomycetes > Kitasatosporales > Streptomycetaceae > Streptomyces > Streptomyces sp. NPDC033180. The sequence continues at coordinate 99,544 of NZ_JBVIPU010000010.1, forward strand.
GCACGCACGACTTCGAGTCTCGCTATTTGGAGAGCCTGCTGGGCCCATGGCCGCAGTCGGCCGAGCGTTATGAGCAGGTCTCGCCACTGCGGCGGGCCGGGCATGTGCGGGCGCCGTTCGTCATCATGCAGGGTCTGGACGACGCCATCTGCCCGCCGGTCCAGGCGGAGCGCTTCCTCGACCGGCTGCGTGGCGGCTCGGTCCCGCACGCCTTCCTTACGTTTGCGGGCGAGGGGCACGGCTTTCGCAGGGCGGAGACCGTGGTGGCCTGCCTGCAGGCCGAACTATCCCTCTACGGGACGGCGTTCGGCTTTGATCCGCCCGGGGTGCCGCACCTGGAACTGTCCGCCTGAGCCGCCGGCCGCGGTGTCCTGGCCGTCAGCCGGCGGGAGCCCGCTCCCCTGCCACGAGGTCACGTATCAGGTCGGCCTGGCCCGCCAGGGTGCGTCCTGTCATCAGGACCCGGATCGGGACCTTGACGCCCAGTTCGCGGCCGAGTCTGCGAGCTAGGTGGGTCACCTGAAGGGAGTCTCCGCCGAGGTCGAAGAAGTCGGCATCCGCCGCGAGGGCGTCCTGCCCGAAAAGCTCCGTCCAGAGCCGGGTCAGTACCGCGGTCGGGTCGGGTTCGGCGGCAGGTGCCAGTGGTTGTGGATCAGCGGGGGCGGAGGGTGCGGCTTGGGCCGATGGCCGTGTGCGCTCCGTGCCCCGGTCGGCACTGCGCGCCTCGTCCTTCGGCAGCGCGGCCTCGGGGGCCAGCCAGGGCGGGCCCGCGAAGGGGTAGTGGGGCAGGTGCACGCGGCTGCCAGGGCCGCACAGTGTGCTCACGTCCAGCGGCTGGCCTCGGGTCCACAGCGCACCGAGGGCCAGCAGGACCTCCTCCTCGGGGCGCTCGTGGCGTGCCGGGTGAAGCGGAACGGACTCGAGACCCGCCGCCTGGGCCATCGCGGACAGGACGCGCCCGGGCCCGCACTCGACGACCAGCGCACCGGGAAACTGCTCGACGAGCGTCTCCATGACGTCGGCGAACCGCACGGTGCGCCGGGCCTGTTCGACGAAGAGCCCGGCCCTGGGCTCCGTGCCCGCGGGCATCAGGCCTCCGGTCACATGTGTGGCGAACGGCACCAACGGAGCGCGCAGGTCGATGTCGGCCAGGACCTCGGTGAGGCACGCCAGCGCGGGCTCGACGAGGGCGGTGTGAAAGGCACGGCTCGTGGGCAGGCGGCGCGCGAAGACCCGGTCTGCGAGACGGTGGGTGAACTCGTCCACCGCCCGGGTCGGGCCGGCCACCACGCAGCCTTCGGTGAAGTTCACGGCGGCCAGCTCCAGTTCGAGGCCGCTGACAGCGAGCAGTTCGCGCGCACGCGCCTCGGAGCAGCCGAGGGCGAGCATGGCGCCTTCGGGACACTGCTGCATGGCCTGCCCGCGGGCGGTCACCAGCCGGGCCGCGTCAGCGAGCGTGAACACCCCGGCGACACAGGCCGCCGTGATCTCGCCGAGGCTGTGCCCGGCCACTGCTGTCGGCGTGAGGCCCAGCCCGGTCAGCGCGGTGGCGCAGGCATACTCGAGGGCGAAAAGCGCAGGTTGGGCCAGCTCGGTCTCCTGGAGCTCCTGCACGGGAAAGCGCGGGTCGGTCAACGCTGTACGCAGCCGGCCGGACAGCGGTTGCGCGAAAGCCTCCAGGCACTCCTGCAGCGCGGCCGGGAACCCTGGCAGCGCCGCGATGAGGGGCAGGGCCATGCCCGGGTACTGCGTGCCCTGTCCCGGGAAGACGAACACCGCCGGGGCGGGCCCCTGCACGGGCCTGCTGCCCCTCGCCACGCCCGTGCCGTTGCTCAGCCGCCGGGCCACCTCCGCGGTGGTGCGTCCGGTGACCGCGAGCCGGGCGGGCAGCTGGGCCCGTCCGGCGACGAGCGTCGCGGCGATGTCCGGCAAGCCGGTTTCCAGACGGGACAGATGGATACCGATGCGTTCCGCGCTGCGGTCACGGGCCGCCTCGTCGGCGGCGGATACCAGGACCAGGCGTGCGGCTGCCCCGGGGGCGGGCCGCTCGGGCCGGGCTGGCGGCTGCTCGATCACCACATGAACATTGGTGCCCCCGATCCCGAAGGAGCTGACGCCCGCTCGCCGTGGCTCCGGACCGCTCCACGGGCTGCACTCGGTGGGCACGTACAGCGGTGAACCGTCGGTCTCCAGCAAGGGGTTGAGGCCGCCGAACCCGGCCACGGGGGGCACCGTCGCCTCCCTCACCACCAACAGCGCCTTGATCAGGGCGGCGACACCGGCCGCGTTGTCGAGATGGCCGACGTTCGCCTTCAGCGCACCCACGGCGACCTGCCCGGGCCGGGCCCCCGCGGCGCTGAGCGCGGCCGACGCCGCCGACCACTCGATGGGGTCACCGACAGGGGTTCCTGTTCCGTGCGTCTCCAGATAGCCGATCGTGTCGCCGGGAACGTCCGCCACGCTCAGCGCCGCCCGGATCACCGCTTGTTGACCCTCGACGGACGGGGCGTAGTAACCCGCTTTCGCCGCGCCGTCGTTGTTGATCGCCGTGCCGAGCACCACACCGTAGGGATCGCAGCCCTCTGCCACCGCGTCGTCGAGGCGGCGCAGCACCACGCAGGCCGCCCCGGCCCCGGCGACGACGCCGTCTGCGTGCTCGTCGAAGGGACGGCATCGGCCGGAAGGCGAGTGGATGCCGCCCGGTACGGCGAGGTGTCCGGCCTGCGGATAGGGGATTCCTGCCGCGACGACCAGAGCCTGGTCGCAGTCACCGTTCAGCAGCGCCTGCACGGCCAGATGCACCGCTACCAGCGACGAGGAACAGGCTGTCTGCACGGCGACGGCGGGCCCCGTGAGCCCCAGCTTGTACGAGATGAGGCTGGCCATGAAGTCCGGCTCGGTGCCGTGCACCGCGTCCTCCAGGGTCATCGGGTCCAGCTCCCCGCCGGCCACCATGGCCCGCATGTAGCCGCTGCCCGACGCGCTGGCGAAGACCGCCGTGGTCGGCGCCCCGGGCCCGCCGACGGGGGCGGACCCGGCATCCTCCAGCGCCGCCCAGGCAGCCTCCAGCATCAGCCGGTGCTGTGGGTCCATCATCTCGGCCTCGCGTGGGGCGACCCGGAACAGGACGTTGTCGAAGCGGTCGAAGCCGTCGAGATGACCGTGTACGGGCACGTACTCGGGGTCATCCAGGAGGGACTTGGGCACCCCGCGGGCCAGCAGGTCCGCCTTTTCGTAGCGGGTGGTGAGCACTTTCCCCTCCGTCAGGGCCGACCACCAGCGGGTCACGTCGTAGGAGCCGTCTCCGCCGGGGAATCGGCCGGACAAGCCGGTGACAGCGATGTCCAGGGAACGGTCACGGGCCATGGATCCACCTTCGGTCGGGCCTACCGGGCGTCAGACAGATGGGCGCAGAGGTTCACGCTCCCGGAAGGTTGCCATTCCTGACACAACGATGGCAACCTCTTGTCAACTAAGGCGGCAGGGCATTCGTCCGCGGCCCGCACGCGGAGGAGAGAGATCGTATGGACATCGCCGGACAGACCGTTCTGCTCACCGGTGCCACCGGCGGTGTCGGCCGGACCCTGGCACGGGCGCTCACCGAGGCCGGCGCCGACCTGACGGTGACGGGCCGGAACACCGGTGCGCTGCGCGAGCTCGCCGATGAGGTCGGCGCACGGTCGTTCCCCGCCGACCTCGCCGACGCAGAGGAAGTGGCCAAGCTCGCCGAGCACTGCGTCGGCACCCGCGTCCTGGTGGCGGCCGCGGCCCTGCCGGCCAGCGGGGACCTGCTCGAGTACACGACCGAGCAGGTCGAGCGGGCCCTGATGGTGAACCTGGGTTCCGTCGCCCTGCTCACCCGGCTGCTGGCTCCGGCGATGGTCGACGCCGGCGGCGGACACCTCGCCCTCGTCGGTTCGATGTCGGGCAAGGCGGCCACCCCCTGCTCCTCGCTGTACACCGCTACCAAGTTCGGCCTACGCGGCTTCGCCCACGCCCTCCGACTGGACCTGCGAGAGGCGGGGGTCGGGGTCTCGCTGATCCAGCCCGGGTTCGTCGGCGGGGCGGGCATGTTCGCCAGAACCGGGGCGCCGTTGCCGCGCGGTGCCCGCACCGTCACCCCCGAGCAGGTGGCTCGAGCGGTGCTGCGGGCCGTCACCGATGACCGCGCCGAGATCAACATCGCCCCGATCGGGCTGCGACTGCGCTGCGCACTGGCGGTGCAGTTTCCCACTGCGGCGGCCTGGCTCGCCGGGCGGGGCGCCCCGGATACCGCCGGCCACCAGATCGTCGACGCACAGCGAGCCCTCAGATGAGGGCGGCAGGGCATGGCCATCGCCGGTCGGCCGCATCCGGATCACCCCCTCCGCCAGCGGATCATTCCCTCTGTCAAGAGGCAGCGGCGAGGATACGCCGCAGCCAGGAGACGCGGGCCCGATGGGCGGCCCGCGACAGCTCCGCCTGAGGCACCCATTCGTCGAAGCTGTGGAAGGCGCCCGACCACACGTGCAGTTCGACCTCACCGCCCACCCGCCAGATCCGCTCGGAGTAGGCCATCGCCTCGTCGCGAAGCGCCTCTACCGAGCCGACCTCGACGAAGGCGGGGGGCAGCCCGCGAAGGCCCGTTGCGCGGGCCGGGGCCGCGTAGCACGAGACCTCGGGGGTACCGCGGCGTGCGCCGAGCAGCGCGTCCCAGCCCGCCCGGTTGGAGGCACCGTCCCACAGCCCGACGTGTTCGAGCTGCGCCACGGAGTTCGTGTCGCACCGGTCGTCCAGCATCGGGAACTGCAGCATCTGCCCGATAGGGCGCGGCCCTTGACGGTCCCGGGACAGCAGGGCGAGGCCGGCCGCAAGTGCGCCGCCCGCGCTGTTGCCGCTGAGCACGAGACGCTGCGGGTCCACGCCCACATCCGCTGCGTTCTCCGCGAGCCAGAGCAGGCCCGCGTAGCAGTCCTCGACCGGCACGGGGTCGGGGTACTCGGGGGCGAGCCGGTAGTCGACGGAGACCACGGCGAGGCCGAGTTCCTGGGCCCGGTCGAGCTCTCCGGCCAGCTCGGTGCTGCGGTGGCTGCCGGAGACCATGCCGCCGCCGTGTGTGTGGTAGATCGCCGGGTGTGGTCCGCCTGGTGCGGTCGGGCGACAGATGAGCAGCGGTATCGGAGGCGTGCCGGGCGGCCCCGGAACGGTTCGCTCCTCGACGGCGAACGCCCCTTCGCGACGCAGAGCGGTATCCGTCAGCCGGCCCTCGAGCGACCTGCGCCGACGGTCCGGTATCAGTTCGGGCGTCAGCGGCATCGGCAGATCGGCGAGGATCGCGTGGAGGGGCTGGTTCAACTCACGATCGAAGGGCGGGTGCTGGCCGGTTTCGGGGTCGGGGGGTGGGAATGGCACGGTGAGGGTCATGGTGCATCCTTCGTCGTCCGGTCGCGGGGTGCGACGGTGGGCACGAGCCGCTCAGGCATCGGGGGCGAGGGCGAGCGCGTCGACCTCCAGGAGCAGATCGGGACGGTAGAGCGCCACCACCTGGACCACGGTGCTGGCCGGGGGGCGCCGCGTGTCGATGAACTCGTCGCGCGCGGAAAGGATCTGCGGCACGTGTGCGATGTCGGTGACGTAGTACGTGAGCTTGATGACGTTGTCGAAGGTGAGGCCGGCGGCGGCCAGGCAACCGCGCATGTTCCGGAAGACCTGGCGTGCCTGAGCCGCGGGGTCTCCGGTGCCGACGAACACGCCGTTCTCGTCGAACGGCATCTGCCCGGCGACAGCGGCAACCCGCCCGGGGCCGGTCACGACGTGGGCGTAGCCATCGCTGGGGGCGACCCCGGCCGGGGCGCCGATGTGGGTCAGGGCGCCGGGGTTCCCCCGGTGCTCGGGTTGCTGTCCTCCTCGGACGGGGCGTCCCGCCATGGGGGTCTCCTGTCTGTGAGCGTGGTTCATGACGTCTTCGCCGTCAGGCGTACCGGCAGCGACGCGGGGCCGTTGACGGCGATCGACCGCACGCGGGTCACGGGCCCGGCCTGCTCGATCGAGCAGCCGGAGTCGAGCAGTTCCGAGAACAAGATGCGCATCTCGGCGCGGGCCAGCGTGCTCCCGATGCAGAAGTGCTCACCGGAGGCAAGGGCGATGTGCCGGTTGGGCCGACGAGCGATGTCGAAGCGGTAGGGAGCGTCGAAGACATCCTCGTCGCGGTTGGCCGAAGGCAGCCAGAGCACGAGGCGGTCGCCCTCCTCGATCCGCCGGCCGTGCAGAGTGTGCGGCCGGGTGGCAGTGCGCATGCTGTGCGTCGCGCTGGAGGTCCAGCGCAGGATCTCCTCCACTGCGCCGGGCAGCAGATCACGGTCCTGGTCCGCTTTGCGCCACTGATCAGGGTGTTGGAGGAAGGCGAGCATGCCCCCGATCAATGCCAGGCGGCCGTTCTCGGTGGCGCCGATGAGATTCTCGCAGTTGAGCAGAATCTCGTGCTCGGGCAGCAGCTCGCCGTGCACTGTCCCGTTGACAAGCGAGCTGAGCAGGTCGTCGGCGGGTTCGGCCATGCGCGCGTACAGCAGCTCCATGAAGTACTCCATGAGCCGCGGATGTGCGGCCAGTGAGGTGTGCGCCGCGAAGGCCTCCTCACACCAGTGGTACACGGTGTCGTGGTCTCGCTCGGGGATACCGATAATGCTGCTGATCACCGAGAGCGAAAGCGGTCCCGCGATGTCCTGCGCGAAGTCGCAGCTGCCGCGCTCGATGGCGCGCAGTAGCAGGCGGCGGGTCGCGGCGCGGATCGGCTGCTCGAGGGCGCGCACCGACCGGGTGCTGAACCAGGCCGCCATGAGCGACCGCAGTTCCTTGTGGCGCGGCGGGTCGGACAGCGCGAGGGTCAGGCTGCCGCCCGGGTCCTCGCCGAGCCGGGCCGGGCGCAGCAGGACGCCGCGGGCCGAGCTGTAGGTCTGCGGATCGCGGTAGACGGCGCGGATGTCCTCGTGGCGGGTCAGCGACCAGAACGCGGGCATCTGAGCCGCCTCGTGATGGTGTACAGGCGCGAACCGTCGCATCCAGCGCCACAGTTCGTGCGGATGGCCACTGTCGTACAGGCCGGGGTCGAGAAGTGCGGAGAGGGAGGGGGCGGGGGCTTGGGCCATCGTTGCCGCCATGGGGCTGCCTTCGGGGTAGGCCGCGGTCTGCCAGGCGTCCGCGATCGGGTGGGCGGGTGAGTCAGGGGCGGGCGGTGAGCATCAGCGGTCGGGCCTCTGGCGCGTGTGCGCGCCTGGTGAACTGTTCGGCGAGGGCCTGTACGAGCTCCTGCGGTACGGCGTTCGGCCGGAAGGCGAACTCGACGAGCAGTCCGCCGTCGTCGTCGGGCCAGCACTCGGTATGCAGTTCGAGCGGCAGCTCCAGGTAGGGCTGGCGCACGAACCGGGTGCGCAGACCGGGCAGGTCCAGGTCCGGTGGCGGATTGTCCTGCAGCGCGAACAGCGTCTGATACAGCGGGTGTCGGCCGGTGCGGGGCGGATCCACCAGGGTGAGGACATCCGTCAGCGAGGTGTCCTGCGCGGCCAGGGCACGCTGGGTGATGCGTCCGGTGGCGCGGACGCCGGCCGTGCCGCCTCCCAGCGCGGCGGCGCGCAGCCGCAGGCAGACCATGTCGATGTGGCAGCCGACCACATCGGCGAGGCCCGGCCCGTCGCGCTGGGCCACGGGTACACCGACCGCGAAGTCCCGCTGCCCGGTCACGTCCGCGACACTCGCGCCCCACAGGGCGAGCAGGGCGACGAACCGCGTGACCCCCGCCCGGCCGGCCATCCGGTCGAGCGCAGCCACGACGGGCGCGGACAGTTCGGCGGTCACCCGGCCGGGGCCGTCCACCTGTGTATGCGGCGGTGGCCAGCCCAGTTCCGGTACACCGACCAGCTCGGTCACGTACGGGTCGGACGGGTCCGCCGATGCGGACATGCGCCGTCGCAGGGCGCGCTGCGCGTGCAGCTCGGCCAGACCGGGTGGCGCGGGCGCGGCGGGCTCCGGTGGTATGGCGCCTGCCGCTGAGGCGTAGGCCGCGGCCAGGTCACGGGCGAGGACGGACTGCGCGTGTCCGTCGAAGGCGATGTGGTGCACGACGCAGCCGAACACGGTGGTGTTCCCTGCCCCCACCGGCGCCAGAGCGGTGCGCCACACCTCCCCCATCAAAAGGTCCAGTTCATCGCTCAGTTCGGCGCGCAAGGCCCGCACCGCCGCGTCGACGGACTCAGCGCCGGGCAACAGTTCGAGCTCGGGCGCGGGCAGGTCCACAGGCACGGCGGAGGGCCGAGGGTCCGGCACGTAGGCCGCGCGCAAGGCTTCGTGACGCTGGTGCACCGCGCGGACCGCCTCCTGCAGGGCCGCGCGGTCAAGAGGGCCCTCGATCACCCAAGTGACCAGACAGTGCCCGGTCTTGTCCGCGCTGTCGACAAGCTGCCTGGTCAGATAGACCGTCTGGATGGGTGTCAGCGGTATCGGATCTGCCGGATCGGGTACAGGCGCCGGGGCGGGAGCGGCGTCGGTGGTGCGCAGCCAGTCGGCGAGCGCGCGGGCAGTGCGGTGGGTGTAGAGGCGGGAGACCGGTACGGGGCGCCCGAGCCGGGCGGCGACCCTCGCGCACACGCGGCCGGCCCCGAGCGAGGTGCCACCGAGTTCGGTGAAGGGCACGTCGAGCGGTACGCGGGCCAGGGCGAGCACGGCCGCGAAGGCATCCGTCACCGCCCGCACCACCGGGTCGCCGTCCGCGTCGCCGACGGGCACCGCCGTGTCCCGAAAAGCAGAGGGGGACGGTGGGTTCGCAGCCTGCGCGGCCCGGGCCAGCAGTGCCCGCTCGTCCAGCTTGCCCTGCGCAGTCACGGGGAACACGTCAAGGCTCACCACGAGGGCGGGGAGCTGATAGGAGACCAGCACCGAGCGCAGCGCACCGAGGGCACCGTGCAGCGGGTCGCCCGGCCGTACGGGGCGGCAGAACGCCACAAGTTCCTGCTCCGTGCCCGCCACCGAGGTGTGCGCGAGGACCCGGCATGAGCGCACTGCCGGCAGCAGTTGCTCCACCTGCCGTTCCACCTCGGCGGGCTCGACGCGGTGGCCGCGGATCTTCACCTGCCGGTCGGCCCGTCCCCGGAAGTGCAACAGCCCCTCGGCGTCCCATTCCGCCAGGTCGCCGGTGCGGTATACACGCACCGGCGCACCGGACGGGCCGACGGGGAGGTGGGTGAACTTCTCGTCCACCACAGTGCTCGCGCCGAGGTAACCGAGCGCCAGCCCCTCCCCCGCGACACAGAGTTCGCCTCTCTGGCCCACCTCGCACGGTGCTGTGCCGCCCTGTTCGACGACGTACACCTGGGTGCCGGGGACAGGTCGGCCGAGGGGGATGCCACCGGGCCGCGCGCAGTCCGCCGCCGTGATGCGGTGTGTGGTGGTGAACACGGTCGACTCAACGGGGCCGTAGCCGTTCAGGAGCGTTATTTCGGGGTGGTGCTCCAGGAATCGGCTCACGTGCGCGACGGAGAGTCGCTCACCACCGATCAGTACCTGGTCCAGCCCCCGGAAGGCGCCCGGGTCCTCGTCCACGACCATGTTGAACAGGCTGCTGGTGAGCCAGGCGGTGTTCGCCCCGTGGCGTGCGACGGCGGAGCGCAGGGCGGCAGGTGACAGATAGGGGTCTTGCACGATCAGCGACGTTGCGCCGCTGAGCAGCACCGACCACAGTTCGAGACTGAAGGCGTCCCACGGCAGGGGCGCGGCAAGCGGCATGACCGTGTCGGCCGTGAAGTGGGCGAAGCCACCTGGGCCTTGTGGGAAGAGGCGTGCCGTGGCGCGGTGCGGGGTGACCACTCCCTTGGGGCGGCCGGTCGTGCCCGAGGTGAAGAAGACGCTGGCCGGGGCGGTGCCCGCGACCGCCGCGGGCCGGAAGTGGGCAGGCGGGGGTGCCGGTGCGGCAGGTGGCGACCACACCTTGAGCGGCGACCCGTCGAGCGGGTGGTCGGTCCCGGCCCCGGCGATGACCAGGGGCGCATCGAGGTCGCCGAGGACGTCGGCGAGACGGCGGCTGTGCCAGGAGGGGTCGAGCAGCGCGTACGCGGCGCCGGTCTTCAGCACCGCCACCAGGGCGACAATCAGGTCCGTCCCACGGGGCAGCAGCAGAGGCACGATACGGCCCGGCCCCGCTTTCAGGGTGACGAGCTCGGCGGCCCACGCATCGGCGGTGCGGTCCAGTTCGGCGTACGTCGTGCGGTGTTCCCCCTCGATCAGGGCCACGGCGCCCGGTCGCTGCCGGGCGATCCGGGCAAGGGCTTCGTGCAGGCCTTCGGAGCGGCCGGCCCACGAGAGCCCCGCAGACCAGGAGGGGTGGGGCATGGCGCGCTGCTGGGGCGGGGGGTCTGACGGCACGGTGCTTCCTCTTCCTGGTCCGGGGGGGGTGGCGTTCGTGGGTGAAGAGCTGGCCGGGTCACCAGCGGTGGTGCACCTGAGCGCGGATATGCCGGTCGTACAGGTCTCGCAGCCGGTCGAGGGTGGCCTGGGGCAGCGGCGCCATAGCCCCGATCTCGGCGTTCGCCCGTGCTTGGGCCACCGTCGTCGCGCCGGGGATCACCGTGGTGACGCCGTCGAGTTGGGTGATCCAGCGCAGAGCCAGCTGGGCGGGTGTGACACCGGCCGGAGTCAGCTCGGCGAACTCGGCGGAGGCGGTCAGGCCGGTCTCGTAGTCGACACCGGAGAAGGTCTCGCCCACGTCGAACTGCTCGCCGTGCCGGTTGTAGGCGCGGTGGTCGTCCGGAGCGAAGACTGTGTCGCGTCGGAACTTTCCGGACAGCAGGCCCGAGGCGAGCGGCACGCGGGCGATGATGCCGACTCCTGCCTCCCGTGCGGCGGGCAGGACGGCTTCGAGGGGCTTACGCCTGAAGACGTTCAGGATGATCTGGATCGAGGCGACGTTCGGCCGGGCAAGGGCGGTCATCGCCTGGGCGCAGGTTTCCACGCTGACGCCGTAGGCGGCGATCCGGCCCTCATCGACCAGGACGTCGAGCGCGTCGTAGACCGCGCCGGACTCGAACACGGCGTCCGGCGGCGTGTGCAGCTGTACCAGGTCCAGGGTGTCGACGCCGAGATTGGCCCGTGAACGGTCCGTCCACGCACGGAAGTTGTCGAGGGTGAACGCGGCGAGCTCCTGCGGTCCGCGGCGCCCGAGCTTGGTGGCGACCATGGGTCGCTTGCCCGGCGAGGTGCGAAAGTCCTTGAGGAAGGCGCCGACCAGACGCTCGCTACGGCCGTCGCCGTACACGTCGGCGGTGTCGATGAAATCAACGCCGCCGGCCACGGCAGCGTCAAGGATGGCCCGGACGTCGTGCTCGCGCACATGGCTCCACCCGTCGCCGAACTGCCAGGTACCGAGGCCTACGACGGAGACCTTGCGCTCGGCCTTGGGCAACAGTCGCTTCTCCATGGGAATGCCTCCTGGTTTCGCTGGTGCTGGGGAGTTCATGCCGGTGATTCGGACAGCAGGGCGTCGAGGAAGGTGTTGGAGAACTTGCCGTCCGGGTCGCGCTTGGCCACCAGTTCCCGGAAGTCGCGCGCGCGGCGGTAGCAGGAGCGGATCCGCGGCCCGCTCATCGAGGTCAGCTTGGCCCAGTGCGGCCGTGCGCCCAGCGGCATCAGCGCCTGCTCCACCGCGGCGATCGCTGCCGGGACTCGGACGCGGTCCTTGGTCCACGTGAAGTGGAATGTCACCGAGTCCTGTTCATGGGCCGGACTCAGCCACAGCGCGTCGCCGCGCACGGTGCGCACCTCGCCGACCTGCAACACCGGCGCGAGGAGTACGCCCAGCGCGCGCAGGGCGGCGAACGCGGCGGGAGCGGCGGCCCGTGGCACGAAGTACTCGGACTGCAGCTCGCTGCCTGCTTGCGCGACGGTGCCGCAGCGGATGTGTGGCAGACGCTCGTGCCATGGCCCGGGCACACCGGACTGGTCGGTGCACGGCGCCGGGTCGGCCCCCGGGACGGGGTTCAACGGGTGGTGGGCCGGAACGCCGAGTTGCAGACCGGTCGGGGGGCGGTCGGGGCGCCATTTGAGCCACAGGTTCGCGTCATCGGCCCAGCGGGTGAACAGGCTGACGCTGTAGGCGGCGCCGAAGACCGCGTCGAAGGCGTCTTGTACGTCGTCGAGCCGCGCCCCCACCCGCACCGACTGGGCCATCTGATAGGCCGGTTCGATCGTCAACGTCACCCGGGTTGCGATGCCCAAGGCACCCAGGGAGACCACCGAGCCATCGAAGGTGTCGTGGTCGGCAGCCTTGCTCAGCTCTGTCATCTCGCCGTCTGGGCCGATCAGTTCGAGGCCGACCACGGCGGCCGCGAGTCCCTGCAGGCGGTCACCCGAGCCGTGCGTGGCGGTGGCACACGCGCCGGCGACCGTGATGTCGGAAAGCGACGCCAGGTTCGCCAGCGCGTGGCCCTGCCGGTGCAGCGCTGCGGACACGTCGGCGTATCGCATGCCCGCGCTCACCGTCGCGCTGCCCGCCTCGGCATCGACGGTGACAGCCGCCGGCAGACGGTCGAGCCGCACGAGAGTGCCGTCACTCGGCAGGATGCCGGAGAAGGAGTGACCCGCGCCGAGCACGCGAACTCGTTTGCTGTCCGCGACGACCTTGCGCAGCTCGTCCACGGAGCCGGGGCACGCCACCGGGGCGGCACCGAGTTCGACATTGCCCGCCCAATTCCTCATGACGCGTCCGCGAGGGCGGATGCGGCGCGGTCGACCATGGTGTCTGCCCGGACGAAGGTGTAACCGCGCTCGAGCAGACCCTCGATGATCGGAGGCAGCGACGCCACCGTGGGAGAGCGGTCGCCGCCGCCGTCGTGCAGCAGGACGACGGAGCCCGGTCCGACGCCGGCGAGCACGTCACGCGCGATGTCCTCGGCCTGCCGCAGAGCCCAGTCGTCCGGTGCCACGTCCCACAGCACCGTGGTCGTGTCGAACTGCGCGAGGCGGCCCAGCACCGTCGAGGTCCGCGAGCCGTAGGGCGGCCGGAACAGCCGAGGCACCGTGCCCCCGCTCGCCTCGGCGATGGCCTCGTCGGTACGGGCGATCTGCTCGGCGAGCTGCGCCTGAGACAGTTCGGGGAGGAAGGGATGAGACCAGGTGTGGTTGCCAAGGGCGTGCCCCTGGTCGCGCATCCGCACCAGGTTCTCGGCGAATCCCCCCGCATTGATCCCGACGCAGAAGAACGTGGCCGGGATCCCGTAGCTCTCCAGAATGTCGAGAATCTGCTCGGTGTACGGAGGCAGCGGACCGTCATCGAAGGTGAGCGCGACCTCGCGGCGGTCGCGCCGTCCGTGGCTGAACAGGCGTCCGGCGGCGGCCAGTTCGCGATCGGCGCCGGCCGCCCGGGCTATCTGGGCGGCGAGGTCGGCCTCGCGCCCGGTCTGCGTACCGCGGCGGGCCTGCAGGGGTGTGAGACCGTCCGCGCGGCGCAGGCTCGCCAAGGCCAGTTCCCTGGCCGGTACCGATCCGAACAACGGCCGGTCGGGCAGCAGCCAGGGGTCGGCGCGGTTCACGCGCACACCCGCCGCCATCAGGCGGCCGTCCAGGGTCCCGTTGGTGGATTCCACCGCGACGGTGGCACGGCCCCTCAACTGCACGAGCCGGTCGATCAGTTCGTGGGCGCGCGCCGATGGGTAGTCGTCGGCCACGACGTCGTGGCCCATCGAGTCGATCACCGCGAGCTGGTATCCGCCCGCGTGCCATGCGATTCCCGCGTGAAGCATCCGGCCGTCTCCCTATTCCGGTTTGACGTATTCGCTGAAGTGGCGCTCGTCGAACAGTGCGGGCCAGGCCGCGGAGTCGTAGGCCAGCTGCCGCCCGCGACGCAGTGCCTCTCGCCAGTACGGCTTCACCGGTGGCCACAGCGGCCCGGTCTGGCAGTAGGAAGCGTCGACGAAGTAGCGCGGGCGGCCCGGCAGGCCAGGCTTGGCGCGGCGAGCGTGGAACAGGGCGGAGTGCAGCACCACGGTCGAGCCGGGCGGCAGGTCCTCGACGAACACCTCACCGGGCAGCTCACCGGTGCCCAGGTGGCCGCGCGCCGACTTCTCGGCTATTTCGTGGTGCGAGCCGGGCAGCATCGCGAGCCCGGCCATGTCCGGGTCGATGCCGTCGAGGTAGTGGAGCGTGTGGACCATCGGGTGGGTTCGGTGCGCCTGGGGTCGCTGCTCGTAGTCGTGGTGCCAGGACTTTCCCGGCCGGTCCGGGGCGTGGCGGTCGCTGTGCATGTGGTGGTACACGAAGCTCGGCCCGATCAGCTGCGCCAGCACGCGCAACAGCGGTTCGTGGGTGAGGAGTTCGGCGTGGGCCGGCAGGTCGAGTTCAAGGACGCTCGGGACCCGGTGGGCCTCCGGGGAGAGTACGGCGGCAATGGTCTGGGCGCGCAGGCCCTCGCCGACCCAGCGGTCCACCTCCGGCTTGACACGTTCCACTAAATCGATAGGCAAGAAGTTTGACAGTATGAGGTAACCGGATTGTTCGAACCGCTCTATCTGCGCTGCATCGAGAAGCGTGGCGCGCGGAGCGTAAGTCGTCTGTGCGGACACGGAAAGGGTCTCCGTTCATTGGTGATCGGTACGGCGAAAGAGAGCCCGCGCCCGCCAACGGGGCAGCCGGGCGGCAGACTTGCCATGCTAGGCAACAGGAAGCTGCTTGCCAGTTGCGTAAACTGGCAAGAAGAGATTGACATGCTGTGTCAATTTCGTCAACGATTCAGGCAAATTTGTTTGATCTCCGTTGACACTCCACTGCGGCACCGCGGCTGGCGCAGCACGACGAGGGCCCGACCCGCGTATCTCTCGCGGACCGGGCCCTCGCAGCCCTACCGGTGCTCTCAGCTACCCTCGGCGCTCTGCGCCGCTCCGGCCGTACGCCGGTGCTCTCAGCGTTCGCCGCTGTTCTCCAGGGACTCCGCCAGCAGCCTCCAGATCTCGGCAGCCAGGTCGAGGTTCGAGGCCCGCCGCGCCTCCTCACCCAACTGCTTGAGGCGCGCGCGGCCCTGCTTGTGCTCCCCCTCGGCAATCAGCAGCAGCCCTTCGAGGGTCTGCAGCCGGATCCGGTCCCGATAGGCCAGGACGAGTTTTTCGAAGTCCACCTCGTCGTAGGCCCTCCTGGCGTCCTGAAAGCGGCCCTCCTCGAAGGCGAGCTGGGCCTGCAACACCAGCAGCTCCTGCTCCTGCACGGGCGTGCCCACGATCGGCAGCGCCATGCGTGCCTCCTCCAGACAGATGCGCGCCCGTTCGGTGAGGGCGGGCCTGGACTGCAGGTACAAGGAGGCCGCGGCCAGCCGCAGCCGCACCCACAGGAGCGGATCGTCTCGACTGTCCAGGGCTCGCACAGCCTGCTCCAGATAGGCATGCACCGCCTCGTCGTCTCCGCATCGCGAGGAGACCGTGGCTGCCGACCACAGCGCCTCGACCCGCAGCCTGTCGGACCGCTCGGCGACCAGGTCGACCAGCTCTTTCGCATGTTCCAGGGCGTCGGGCAGGCGGCCGCTCTCCACCTCGACCGAGACCAGCGCCAGCAGAGCGCTCCCGATGTCGAAGGCGGAAAGGCGTGCTTCCTTCGCTTCGCGGTAGGCGCTCATGGCGACATCGAACGCACGGGAGGCCTGACCCGCGGAGCGCAGACAGCGGGCGAGTTCCGTCCTGGACCGGCACTGCAGCGCGGGGAGTTGGAGCTCGTCCGCAATCCGTGTCTGCTCCTCCAGGCAGACCAGCTCCTCGGCCCGCTCGCCCCGTCGCAGCCGGTAACGGGCGATCAGCCACAAGGCCTGCCAGCGCAGCAGCGGGTCCTCCTGGACCGCCTCACCGAGCACCCCGATCAGCTCCTCGACCGCCTGGTCGCCGTCCGAGGAAGTGGCGATGGACAGAGCACGCGTCAGCGCCCCGGCGCCGCCCACGGGGCCCGAAGGGGACTCCAGGACCGAACGGTCCACGCCCAGCTGCTGGGCCAGGTAGGTGATCACACGTTCCGTGGGTTGCCGCGCGCCCGACTCCAGGCGCGACAAGTATCCCGTGGAGATCTCCCCGCCGGTCAGGGCGGCCTGAGAGAGGCCCCGCTGCTTTCTCAACGTCTTGAGGCGTGTCCCGAACAGGTCTGCCGTCATGTGGGTCCCGCCATCCTTGTGCCATCCGTGTCACGACGTCGCTGCCTGACCAGGCAATCTTAACTTTCTCTGCATAGTTCCGGCAACACTCTTGCCTCCTGGTTGGCACAGCAGGGGCAGTGCAGCGGAGAGGCAGGAATCTGCGGTCTATGCCAATTCTCCGCAAGGGTGCTTGCCGAGTGCCGGGGCCGGAGCCAAGGGTGGAGGTCGACCAGTGCTTCCTCCGCTCGGAATCTACGTTCTTGTCTGGAGATGCCCATGCGTGACATCGACTGGCCCTGAGACACTGCGGGGCCCCGGGACCTTGCGGGTTCGATGAGACGGGATGATCAGATCGCACATGGCAAAGATGCACGTGGATGAAGTGGACAATGGCGCGGGCCTCGTGGAACAGCTCCTACGCGCCCAGTTCCCGCAGTGGGCCCAGTTACCTGTCCGGCGTCTGGCGTCCGGCGGACCGTAGGGTTTACCCCTGGACCTGGGCCGTACAGCCCCGCTGTGGACACACTCCGACCTCATGCCGAGCAATCTGCCGGCCTCGGACGGCCGGCTCGCCGCGGTGCTCGACTTCGGCACCGCGGGTGTCGGCGACCCGGCCATCGATCTCGTCCCCGCCTGGAATGCTGCCCGCAAAGGAGCGGCAGGCCTTCCGCGACAGGGTGGACGCCGATGACGACACCTGGGCGCGCGGCCGTGGCTGGGCGCTGTCGATGACTGTGGGACAACGGTCGTACTACCGGCACACCAATCAGGTCATCTCCGACAACGCCCGCTACGTGCTGCGTCAGCTGACCGTCTGAGCAACTGGTGGGCGGCCCAGACCCGTCCACCAGTCGCGGTGCTCCTGATACCAGCGCACCGTTTCCGCAAGCCCCTGCTCCAGCGGCATCCGGGGCGCGTACCCGAGCCGGGCCAGTTTGCGGGAGTCCAGGATGTAGCGGCGGTCGTGTCCCTTGCGGTCAGGAACGTGTTCCACGAACGACCAGTCCCTGCCCAGCAGTTGCAGCAGGGCAGCAGTCAGGTCACGATTGGACAGCTCGGTGCCGCCGCCCACGTTGTAGGCCTCGCCGGTGGCCCCCTCCGCGGCGGCCAGGGCGATCCCTCGGCAGTGGTCACCGACGTGGAGCCAGTCACGCACCTGGGCCCCGTCGCCGTACAGCGGCACCTTGTCACCGGTGAGCAGGCGCGTCACGAACAGCGGGATGATCTTCTCCGGGTACTGGTGACTGCCATAGGTGTTGGAGCCGCGGGTGATGACGGCGGGCAGCCCATGCGTGCGGTGGGCCGCCAGGACGAGCAGGTCGGCGGAAGCCTTCGTGGCGGAGTAGGGCGAGTTGGGGCGCAGCGGCTGCTCCTCGTCCCAGGCCGCGCCTCTGTCGTGGGTGCCGTAGACCTCATCGGTGGAGACATGGACGAAGCGGTGCACCGCTTCGTCCATGGCCGCGTCGATCAGGGTCTGGGTGCCCACCAGATTGGTGCGGACGAAGACCCCGGCGGATGCGATCGACCGGTCGACATGAGTCTCCGCGGCGAAGTGGATGACCGTGTGCGCCCCCCGCAGCACGTCACGGACCAGCGGGGCGTCGCAGATGTCCCCGTGCACGAACCGCAGGCGGGGGTGGTGTGCCATCGCGGCCAGGTTGGCTGGATTGCCCGCGTAGGTGAGCCGGTCGAGGACCGTGACGCGGGCCCCGGCGAACTGCGGGTGAGCGTCGCGCAGGAGGCCGCGGACGAAGTGGGAGCCGATGAATCCGGCTCCCCCGGTGACGACGATGTGCACGGGATGTGACCTCTCAGTTCTCCCGGGTGATGTTCATGACGTAGGTCCCGTAGTCGGTCTGGCCCAGCCTGCGGCCGAGCGCGTAACAGGCGTCGGCATCGATGAAACCCATGCGGTACGAGATCTCCTCCAGGCAGGCGATGCGCACGCCTTGACGCTGTTCGAGGACCTGGACGTACTGCGCGGCCTTGAGCATCGCGTCGGGGGTACCGGTGTCCAGCCAGGCGAAGCCGCGGCCCAGGTTGGTCAAGCGGGCTCGCCCCTGCTCCAGATAGGTGTTGTTGACGTCGGTGATCTCCAACTCGCCGCGCGCGGACGGGCGTTGATTCTTGGCTATGTCGACGACGTCGTTGTCATAGAGGTAGAGGCCGGTGACCGCCAGCAGGGAACGCGGATGCTCCGGCTTCTCCTGCAGGGAGATCAGCGCACCGTCCGAGTCGGTCTCGGCGACGGCATAGGGCCTGGGATCCTGCACCCGGCAGCCGAACAGCGTGCAGCCGTCCACGTCGGCCATGTGCTCCTGCAACAACCGGGACAGGCCCGGCCCGTGGAAGACGTTGTCGCCGAGCACCAGGGCAACCGGGCCGTCGCCGATGTAGTCGGCACCGACCAGGAAGGCGTCCGCTATGCCACGCGGTTCGTGCTGGACGGCATAGCGGATGTCGAGGCCGAGCTCGGAGCCGTCCCCGAGGAGAGTGCGGAACATCCCCACGTGCTGCGCCGAGGAGATGAGCAGGATCTCGCGGATACCGCCCAGCATGAGGACGGAAAGGGGGTAGTAGATCAACGGTTTGTCATAGACGGGGAGCATCTGCTTGGACACAGCATGGGTGAGCGGGTGCAGTCGTGTCCCAGTACCCCCGGCCAGAACTATGCCTTTCACAGTGCCCGCCCTCTCTCGTCGAGCGGGCACAGTAGATCGCTCACGCCTCCTGTGACAACCCCGCCCATATTCCAACTGCCGTCCCGTAGGCTCCTGTTGAAACCTGTTGACACGGCCACGTTCAACCTATTAAATACCGGTCAGCCGGTTCTTGAGAAGAGGATCTGAACCGCGTATCGACGGCTGGCGCTGTGGCGGGTCCCGCCCTGTCACGGTGCGCCGGCGTCCGTGACATGGAGGAGTGGAATGCACCCGCAGACCCGGCGCACCCTCACGGCCAAGGAATTCTCGGACATCAAACACACGGTGTCGATCCGTTCCCGGTCGCGAGCCCGGCTGCGCGAGAACGCCTCGTACGCCTCCCAGGTACCGCGGGAGGTCAGCCTGCAGCTCACCTACAAGTGCAATCTGCGCTGCACGCACTGCTATCAGTGGAACGAACAGGGCTTCTTCCGCGACTGGGGAATCGAGAAGCAGCGCACGGAACTCGATCCTGCCGTCGTCGAGGACGTGCTGAAGTCGACGGCACAGGTACGCAGCAAGCTGTTCCTGTGGGGCGGTGAGCCGTTGATGCACAGCCGATTCGACGAGGTGTCGCGCCTGGTCGAACGTCACCCGCGGACCGTCAACATGTGCACCAACGGGCTGCTGTTCGAGCGCAAGCTGGACGATCTGCTGCGCATGGGCGAGGGCCTGAACCTGTTGGTCAGCCTGGATGGCCTGGGCGCCGACCACGAGGAGCTGCGCGGCCGGGGCACGTTCGCCCGCACCACCCGCAACATCGAGACGATGCTCGACCTCAAGCGCAAGGGCGAGTTCAAGGGCGAGCTGTCCCTGTCCTGCATGGTCTCGCACGTCACAGTGCACCGGATGTACGAGTTCATGGAGTGGGCCGAGCAACTCGACGTCAACACCGTCTACTTCCAGTTCCCTTGGTACATCAGTCCCGAGGTCGCCGACGCGATGGACGATGTCTATCAGGAGCACTTCGCCTGGCTGCGGCCGGACACCGGCACGGCCCGGCCCACCTGGCACTCGTACACCTACCGGTTGCCGACCGAGCTGCTGCCGACGCTGCGCGACTCCATGGCCGCGCTCGGCGGCCGGGTATGGGGGCCCCGCGTGCGCTACCAGCCCCAGCTCGAAGCGGACGAGGTGGAGTCGTTCATTGTGGGCACCTCGAAGCCGGCCCAGCGACGCACCCGCTGCCTCGCCGTCACCAACCGCATGGAGGTGCACGCCGACGGCAACGTAAGCTCCTGCAAATTTTTCCCGGAGTTCGTCGTGGGCAACCTCTACGAGACCCCGACACTCGAGCTGTGGCAGAGCGAGCGGTTTCGCCGGGTGCGCTCCGTCCTCGCAGAGACCGGCATGATGCCGGTCTGCTCCAAGTGCATCCTCCTCTACCTGAACGGAGTGTGACGCGCGATGAGCGCTGCCCCCGAGATCGCCGAGACGGAGGCGCGCGTGCGCACCGTGCTGGCCGACGTGCTGGGTGACAAGGTCGAGGACCCCGAACGCATCACCGTGAACGCCGACATGGTCCAGGAGCTCGGCCTGGACTCGCTGCAAGCCATCCAGTTCCTGCTGCACATAGAGGACGAGTTCGACATCGAGCTGGACTACGAGAACCTGCAGCTCGACCACTTGCGCACGGTCCGGCACTTCGCCGCCGAAGTCCTCGGGCCGCTGGTATCGCAGCCGTGAGTGTCCCGGTGACCGGGCGCGGCGCGTACTTCGGCTCCTTCGATGCCGAGAGCCACTGGCGCCCGACGGACCTCGCGGCGCTGCCGCGCCTGGCCGACCCGGCAGCGGACCGTCTCGTGGCCTGCATGGACGAGGCCCTGTTCGCCGCGACTGCTCCCGGCGACCTGCTCATCACCCGGGGGCCCGTCAGCGACAGGCTCCTGCACACCTGGAGTGACGCCGGATTCCCGGTAGATCACCACCCGGCCGTCGGCACCGCCGTGGGTAACACCGTGGAGCAGGCCCTGCTCGACGACACCTCGCTGCGGCGCCCGCTGGCCGGCGCCGTCCGGCCACAGCCCTACGCAGTGCTGCCGCAGACTGCCGAACTTCTCGCCCGGCTGGGCCGGGCGGACGCCGTGCCCGACCCGCAAGCCGTGACCCGGGTGAACAGCAAGACGTGGTCCAGCACACTGGCGGCCCGTCACGCACTGCCGGGCGCGGGCCATGTCGTCGCCACTTCCCGGGAGTTGGCGGCTGCAGTTGATTCCCTGGCGGAGCAGGGTCAAGGCGTGGCCCTGGTCAAGGACGTCCACGGCGTGGCCGGGCGTGGCACCTTCGAGATCACCTCGCCGCGGATGCTGGCACGCCTGGTGCGACATCTGCGCGGCCAAGAGGAGCTCGGGCTGCGGGTCGAGTGCGTGGTCCAGGCCCGATACGAACGCCAGGCGGATTTCTCCGGCCAGTTGAGCATCGGCCGCGACGGATCGTGGCGGCTGCTCGGACTACAGTCACTGACCAACGCCGGCTACCGGCACGAGGTGTCAGGGCCGATGCCCGAGCAGGTCGCGCAGCGGGCCCGCCGCCTCGGCTATGACCAGGTGCTCGAAGCGGTCGCGCGCGAGTTGTCCGCCGAGGGGTATTTCGGTCCGGTCGCCGTGGACTCCATGTTGCTGCGCGACGGGGGCTGGGTGCCCGTCCTGGAGGTCAACGCCCGTATGTCCATGGGGGCGTTGAACTTGGCTCTCGATGCCCGGGTGCGCGAGCACGGGCTGCGCAGTCATCTGTGGCAGGAGGATGTGGCCGTTGACGCCGATGCCGGCGCCGACCGGTTGCTTCAGGTCCTGGCCCGCGACGGGCTGCTCTACACCGCGGGGGCATCGCCCGGGGTGCTGTTGCTGGCTGGCGGTTCACTCACCGCGCCCCGCGGCAGGCTGGTCTGCGCGGCGCTGTGCCCTCCGGGGGACTTCGCCCAGTGGCGCTCGCGCACCCGGGACGCCGTAGGGCGGGCGGGCATGCGCTGCACCGCCAAGGGGACACCATGACCTGGGGCATCGGCCTGATCGGGGCCACCGGCATCGCGGAACGAGCCGTGATAGGGCCCGCCGTCGAGCGTCCGGAGCTCACCGTGCGCGCGGTCGCCGCGTCCGACAAACACCGCGCACTGGCCTTCGGGCGGCGTCACGGCCTGCGGGTGCTCGCCTCCTACGAGGACGTGGTGAACGCGGCGGACATCGACGTCGTCTACGTGTCGCTGCACAACGCGGCGCATGTGCGCTGGGCGTGCCGCGCGGCCAGTGCGGGCAAGACCGTGCTCGTCGAGAAGCCGCTGTGTCTGGGGGTTGCGGAGTGCGAGGCCCTGCGGGAGGCCGAGCGGAGAGGCGGCGGCCGGGTTCTGGAGGCGCTGCCCACCTTGGGGCACCCCTGGCACGAGAGGGTACGCGAGCTGATCGGGGCCGGGTGTCATGGGCCACTGTCCGCCGTGCACAGCCGGTTCGTCTTCGCGTGGCCCGCAACCGGCGGCTATCGCACCCGTCGGGACCTGGGCGGCGGCGTCTTTTTCGACGCGGCGGGCTACTGGCTCCAGGCGCTTCAGGAGACCGTCGGCCTGCCCTCCTCCGGCGGATCTGGAGTGGCCCGGTGTGTGGAGCCCGACGGCGCCGACCACGCCTTCGAGGCCGAACTCCCCCTGGGCCGGGCCGTGTCGGCGACCCTGTCCTGTGCCTTCGGCGCCCGTCACGTGGCGGAGCACACCTTCGAGTTCGCTGCGGCGCGCGTTCGCGTGCGCAGCGTACTGCTGCCTGCCGCAGGGACCATGGCGCTCAACATTGGTGTGCGTACGCCGACGGGCCGCACGCAGGTCGTGCGTACGCCCGCGGTGGCGTACTACCCCCGCCAGCTCGCGCGCCTGGCCGCCCTCCTGGAGGGGACCGGCGGACACTGGGGCGCCGATCTCGCGGCAGCCGTACCCCGGATCGCCGCCATGGAACGGATCCACAGCGCGGCACGACGCGATGTGGTGACCGCCCCGTCTGACAAGGAGCATCTGTGACTCCAGCCCTTGACCCGGCGGTGGCCGGCGCGCTCACCGCCCTCCGCGTCGGCGCGAACGATGTCGTGGAGTGCGCGCCCCTGGCCGGGGGCACGTACAACTCGCTGGTGCGGGTGTTGCTGCGCGACGGGCGGCGCTGGGTGGTGAAGCTGCCACCGTCCAGCGACGACGCGTCGAAGCTTTCCTACGAGCACGATTTGTTGCGCGGCGAAAGCGTGTACTACGGCGCCGCGACCCACATTCACCAGGTTCCGGTGCCGCAGGTGGTGCACGCGGGAATCGAGGGTGACCCGCCGGAAGTGGCTTACCTGGTCATGACCCAGTGCCCCGGAACCCCTTGGCACAGGGCCGACGCGGAGCTGAAGCCGGCCGAACGGGCCCGGCTCCGCTCGGAGCTGGGCGGCATCGTCGCCCGGATGCACGCCGTGACGGGCGACGGGTTCGGGTATCCCTCCGGTGTGTTCGCGGCGCCCGCTGCGACCTGGCGCGAGGCCTTCACCGCCATGATGTGGGCCGTTCTTGACGACGCCGAGCGATACGACGCCCGTCTGCCGCGCCCTGCGGCGGACGTGCGCAACGTGCTGGCCGCTGCGGCCGGCGTCCTGGACGAGGTCACCCGCCCCGCCCTCGTTCACTTCGACCTGTGGCAGGGCAATCTGCTGCTGGACGGCGCTCCCGGTGCCCGCACCATCGGGGGTGTCATCGACGGTGAGCGCATGTTCTGGGGCGACCCGGTCGCCGATTTCGTCTCGCTCGCCCTGTTCGACGACATCGAGGAGGACAAGGCGTTCTTGGCCGGTTACGCAGAGTCCGGCGGGGCGGCCCAGTTCACCGGCTCCGTGCGGCTGCGCCTGAATCTGTACCGCTGTTACCTGTACTTGATCATGCTGGTCGAGGCGGTTCCGCGCTGTTATTCGCGCGAGCAACAGGCCTGGACCTGGCTGCATGCGGGCCGCGCCCTGACTCAGGCGCTGGTCGCGGTGGAGGCGGCCGCCGGGAGCAGGCCGTGATCGCCCTGCTGACCTCCGGCGTCGCCCTGGGCGTGCACGTGCCCGGGCTGTTGTTGTCCGCACGGCTCGCCGAGCTCGGGGTCGCCGCTTCGGTCGAGGTGATGGAGCGGTTGCTGCCCCCCGAGCGTCTGGAGGCGATCAACGCATCTCGTTCGCTGCTGCACCGCAACTTCCGTGCAGCGCGTGCCGCCCAGCGGCTCGCCGCCGATCCCAGTGGGGCGATCGAGGACGCGACACTCGTCGCCCTGCACCGGCGGTGGCACGAGCGCGGAGTGCGCCATCTGGTGGTCTTTTCCGGGTTCTGGCTGGGGCCCCTGGAGCGGCTGGCCGCGATGGGGTTGGCACTGCCTGCCCTGACTGTGTGTCATGTGGACTCCGTGACCTCCCCGTCGTTCCGCCGCACCGGCGGCACCACGCTCCCCCACCGCACGGTGTGGCTGTCGTCGGCGGCGCAGGGTGCCCTGCCCTGGACCATCCCCGTCAGCCATCAGGCGCCTCAGGCCTGGGAGGAGCGCGCGGATCGTCTCTTGGTGCACGGTGGCGGGTGGGGCATGGGCACCTACCAAGAACGGGCGAGGGACCTCGCGGACGCGGGGCACATGCTCGACCTCGTCGTCCATGACAGGGCGGCCAAGGCCACCGCGGACAGTACAACCCGCCACTACCTGATGGACCCCGCCTGGCACCCGTGGCTCGACGAGGGCTACCCGCCGCTCGGCCGCCTGCTCCCCGGCCAGGACCACCGCTGTGTCGAGTACCGGCGCGGGCGGGCCCACCACTCTTCGTTCGACCTGGCACGGCAGGCTACGGCGATGGTGAGCAAGCCCGGCGGCGGCACCCTGCTCGACTCCCTGTGGTCGGCGACCCCGCTGGTCCTGCTCGATGCCTCCGGCGACCACGAGGAACACAATGCCCGGTTGTGGTGCGCCCTCGGGTTCGGCATCCGGTACGAGGACTGGCGGGCGAGCGGCTTCGCGGCCCAGCGGCTGCGGCCCTTGCACGAGGCGCTGCTCAGCGCCCGCACCGGCACCGCGTGGCCGCACGATCTGGCCCAGGCCCTGAGCACACTGAAGGGAAGCGAATGCCCGACCTGACAGTTTCCACACTCGCCGACCACCTGTGGGATGACGCGAGGACCATCTGGGACCACCTGCGACTGGGCCACCCCGAACAACGCTGCGACGCCGTCATCGGACTGGGCAGTCACGATCTTGGGGTGGCCGCGCACTGCACGACGCTGTACCACCGAGGTCTCTCTCCCGTCCTGGTGTTCACCGGGAGCAACAGTCCCACGACCATGTCCCGCTTCCCTCGCGGGGAGGCCGTCCACTACAGCGAGTACGCGCTGGCCCACGGCGTGCCGGGCGGGGCCGTCCTGGTGGAGGCACAGGCGGCCAATACCGGCGAGAACATCACTTTCTCGCGCGAGATCCTGGCCGGCCAAGGGGTGGTGGCGCGGTCCGTGATGCTGGTGTGCAAGCCCTATATGGAGCGACGCGCGTTCGCCACGTGCCGGCAACTGTGGCCCGAGGTGGACGTGGTGTGCGCCTCTCAACCGATTGAGTTCGCCCAGTACATCGAGGCCATTGGTGATGCACGGCTGGTGGTGGACATGCTCGTCGGCGAGCTGCAGCGGCTGGCGGAGTATCCCCGGCTGGGCCACTGCATCGCGCAGGAGACACCGGCCACGGCGCAGGCGGCGTTCCAGCGCCTCACGGCCGCCGGGTTCGACAGCCGTCTTCTGCGTGCCCAGCCGTCTTCACCACACCGAACCGGAGGGTGATGGGCTTGAGTTCCTTTCCCCTCGCCCCCGAACAGCGCAGCATGCTCTTCCTGGAAGACCTCTTCGGCCCTGGCATCTTCCGCAACCTGACCGTGTCCGTCCCGGTCGGTCCACAGACCGGCGACAGCGAGGTGCAGGCGGTGCTCTCGGCGTTCCAGGAACGCCAAGAAGCGCTGCGCTGCCACCTGGTCGATGCCGAACGTGGCGTTCAGCGCCTGGGAGCCCTTGTTCCTCGTATCGACCTCCACACGACGGCGCCGCACGAACAACTCGAACAGCTCGTGGCCACGCGACGGCAGGTGCTCCTCAACGCTCCGCAGCAGCGGAGCACGCCTGGCCGCGCCCGCTACGAGATGGTCAGGTCCGCGGACGACCGAAAGCGGCAACTGCTGGTGACGCTCGACCACTTCATCGCCGACGGGACCAGCGAGGAAGTGGTCAGGGACGAGCTGTCGCCGCTGCTGCTCGGCAGGGGGCCGCAGCCCACGACGCCGTCCCCTGGCTTCCGGGCGCTGTGCGAGCGGCGCGGCCGGTCAGCCACCGGCGCGGACCGGGAGATCAAGTACTGGCGCAAGGCGATGACCGGCGCGGAGCCGTTGTCCGGGTTGATACCCCGATCGGATCCCTCGGCCAACCGCACGCTGAGTCAGGTCGAGACCCGGCTCCCCGGGCCGGCGCTGCACCGTCAGCTGCTCACACTCGCTGCGGCCTACGGCGTGAGCCCCTTCGCGCTGATCGCGGCGCTGACCGCGGCCGCGCTGTGGCATCGGACCGGTCGACGCTCCTTCGTCCTGTTCACCCCGGTGTCGTCCCGGCAGCCCCCCGCTTTCGACGCCACGATCGGCTGCTTTGCCCATGACCGTCCGCTCGCCTGCCACGTTGACCCGATGCAGAGCCTGTCGGCGTACGTCAAGTCCACGATGTCCAGGAACTGGCTCGCCCCGCGCTTCGCGGCGCTGAGCGTGAGTGATCTGGCCTGTGAGGTGCCGGCCCTCGCACATGCACTGCTGACCGAGCCGGTGGACTATGTGCAACTGCACGTCGGCGTGCGGGCACAGTCGGCGCCCGCACCGCCGATGGAGCGGGACGCGCGGCGCTCCCTGCGCGGTCTCGGCCCGTTCCGGCCCGCGCACGATCTCACGGTGACGACCCTGCGCTTTGGTTTCTCACCGGCCGCGACCACCGCGCGTGCATTCTTCGGCGGCCCGCACGGGGGGCTCGCCCCGGCCGAGGCGCTGACCGGCGACGTGCTGTCCTTGTTGACTGCCGCGTCGCAAGGCGAAGAGCACGTCGTGGGCACGTTCGTCGACCGGACCCTGGGATGACGCACACCGGCAAGCCGCCGAAGTCGCCTCCCCACCGAGGCGGCTCCGGTCCGCCGCACGGCGCGGCGGGCCTATGGTCTCGTGACTTCAGACTGTTCCTGGTCGCCAGGGCGGTGGCCAGACTCGGCGATTCCATGCTGCCGGTGGCGCTGGCCTCGGGACTGCTGCAACACGGGTACCGCGCCGGAGCGGTGGGGCTGGCCATGGCCAGCCCCACCGTGGCCTGGGCCACCCTGGTGATCTTCGCCGGTGTTCTCGCCGACCGGATGGACACGCGCCGTCTGATGATCGGCGCCGACCTGCTGCGGATAGCCACGCAAGGCCTGGTCGCGTACCTCTTCTGGTCCGGGCATGTGGTGATCTGGCAGATATGCCTCATCGGGTTGGTGAACGGAGGCGCAGCCGCCGTATTCCAGCCGGGAGTTGCCGGAACGGTGCGCGCGTTGTCCCGTGATGTGCAAAAGGCCAACGGGGCGATCAAGACAGCCGAGTCGGTCATGTATATGGCCGGCCCCGCCCTTGCGGGACTCATTGTCAGCGTCGCTTCGGCAGGGAACGTTTTCGCCCTGCACGCCCTGATCTACGCAGTCAGCGGCGCTTGCCTGATCGCCATGCGCCTTCCCCGTTCGCACGCCAAGAGTGCACCAGCGGGGCCCGCCACCGGCCTGGCACAGGGGCTACGGCAGGGCTGGCGGGCGGTCAGGGCCCGCCCCTGGCTGTGGGCGGTACTGATGCTGTGGTGCCTGTTCGCCCTGACGGCGCGCGGTCCGACCGGCCCGCTGGTCGCCACAGAGGTGGTCCAGGAGCACGGGGCCCAGTCCTACGGGTTCATCAACTCGGCCCTGGGCGCGGGCACGGTCATGGGGGGAGTGCTTGCCATGCGCACGAAACCGCACTTCCAACTCCGTTCGGGCGCACTGGCCTTGGCCCTCTTCGCGCTGCTGCCGGCCGCTGTCGGAAGTGCCGTGCCCATGCCGGTGGCTGCCGTGGGCGCTGCCCTGGCCGGCATGGGCATCTCTTTCTGGGGCGTGATGTGGGCGACCAGCCTGCAGACTCACGTTCCTTACGAGGTGGTCAATCGTGTCTCCGCGTTCGACATGGCGGGCTCGATGGCGATGCTGCCGGTCGGCGAGGCGCTCGCGGGCCCGGCGGCCGATGTGTTCGGTCTTCGCCAGGTCCTGTTGGCGGGCGGCGCCGCGACCTTGGCGATGAGTCTGGCGCTGCTCGCAGTCCCCGCCGTCCGCCGCCTGCCCCGTGTCGAGCCTGCGGCCTAGCGCCGGTCAGGCCGAATCGCGTACGACCCGGCCGTGCGCGAGCCTCTCCAGGAGCAGCCGGGCCGCGTGCCGGCCGCTCGCCTCGGCGGCACCGGGATCCCGAGAGGGGCCCGCGATGACCAGCGCGCCCAGCGCCTGCAGGACGATGTGCGGCACCGCGGTCGCCAACAGCCGGCCGGGCAGCCCGCCTTGTGCGCACGCCGGGTCGATGAGCACACCGTCGACGCGTCCGGCGGTCAGGAAGTCGGCGAGCCATGCCTCGTCGAGCCCGGGGCGGGCGAGGGTCACCAGCAGATGCAGCCCCGCCTCCTCGACCGCCTGTCGAGCCCCGTGTACCAGAGCGCTACGAGCGGAGTCCTGGCCGTCATGGCAGGCCTGCGGCGCGGTGACGAACGCGACCACCTCGCTGTGGCTGCCGGCGAGGGTTCGGGCCGCCTGGTTGGGTACGTAGCCCAGTTCCTCGATGGCGCGCAGCACGGCCTCGCGCGCATTGGTGCTGACATTGACCGATCCGTTGATGACACGGGAGGCGGTGCCCCGGCCCACCCCCGCGCGGGCCGCCACTGCCTCCAGGGTCGGACGTGCGGTAGTCATCTCAACTCCTCTTCTGCAGGGCCTTGTTCCGGCCGGTTTGGAGGACGGCGGGAGGACGCACGCCCCTCTCGCGCCGCGCGGTCACCGGACCGCGGGCGCGCAGCCTGCGAGTGGTCAGGGCCACGGTGAACATCAGCAGCGGCAGCAGCCCCAGCGCGGTCCGCAATCCGAGGGAGTGGGACAGGAGTCCGATCAGGGCCGGGCCGCCGAGCAGACCCACGTACCCCAGGGACGCCACGGCTGCGACGGCGCTGCCGGTGGCGTGCCCGGCCTGCTCACCAGCCGCCCTGAACAGCTGCGGCGTGACGCAGGACAGGCCGAGACCGAACAGTGCCAGGCCGCTCAGGCCGCTCAGGCCGTCGCCGACGAGCAGTCCCAGCGCCAGACCGCAGCCGGCGACGAGGGTGCCGCCCGCGAGCAGCGCCGACGCCCCCGCCTTTGCCACGAGCCGGTCAGCGACAAGCCGACCGCTCGTCATCGCCAGACAGAACAGCAGGTAGCCCGCCGGTGCCCACTGCGACCCGAGCCCTGCGTGTTCGCGCAGATAGACCCCGCTCCAGTCGGCCACCGCCCCTTCGCACAGCAGACAGGCGAAGGCGCAGGCACCCAGCAGCAGGATCCGCCGGTCGGCCAGTACCGGGCGGGTGCCGGACGTCGTGGGGCCGTCCTTCTGCTCCGCGGGCCCGAGTTCCATGCGGGCTCGGGCGCACTGCAGAGCCCCGAGGACAAGCAGAACGGCGGTGCCCGTCAGCACAGTCCGCGGTGCCAGTCCCAGGTGGAGGGATCCGATCCCCAAGGCCGAACCGGTGAGGGCGCCGACGCTGAAGGAGGCATGGACCGAGGCGATGACCGGGCGTGGGTAAGCCCGGTCCACCTGAACGGCCCGGGCGTTCATGGCCACGTTGTAAGCGCCGCCGGACAGGCCGAACAGCAGTTGGGCGACGACCAGACCGGCCAGGTTGGGGGCCCACCCCGAACCGAGTAGGCACAGGGCGACGGCGAGCGACGCGACGCGGCTGACCGCGGGAGCTCCACAGCGGTTCACCAAGCGGCCGCTGAGCGCGATCCCGGCGACGGTGCCGACGGCGGCAACCAGGAGGACAAGGCTCAACTGGAGCTCGTCCAGGCCCAGTTCCCGCTTGACGTCCGGGATGCGGGCCACCCATGAGGAGAAGGCCACCCCGTTGAGGAAGAAGTACCCCGACACGCTCCACCGGGCCGCACGCAGTTCCGGGCCCGGGCCGCACACGGTCGGGTGCGCGCTAGCGGACACCGGCGGGGACGGCGGAGTACAGGCCATGCAGCTCGGCGGCCAAGTCGAGCTGGCCCTCGCGTTCCATGGTCTCCGCGAGTCGGCGCAGGAATCCGGTCTTCAGATCTGGTACGTCGGTCAGGGAGATGGTGCGCCGCTGCAGGGCGATACCGATGGCCTCGAAGAAGCCGGAGGTGTCCACCTCGGCCTTGCGCCGGTAGTAGTCACCGCCGATGCGACTGCGGTCGGAGGAGCCCGACCCGTTCTGGGGAATGCGGTACAGGCTGGGGGTCTGGGCGAGGAAAGCGAGCCCGGTTCCACCGGCGGACATCCGAAACCACGTGTGCCCGTCCTCGGAGCCGCGCACATCGGGGAAGGCATGGGCGGCAGCGAGCTCGGTGCGGGCGGACACAGTCGAGGTGAGCGTGGTGTACCCGGTTTCGGTGCCGATGCGGATCCAGGCGCGGGGCCCTTCGACGGGGGCTTCGCGGTGTGACTCGATGATTTCCCGTACGGACGGGGTGAGCAGGTGCTCGGCGACAGGCGTGCCGACCTCGTCGATGACGGTGAACCCGGAATAGACGAAGTCTATGTCGGGCCGCTCCGCCAACAAGGCCCGGGTCAGCTCGAGGCGACGCGGGTGGGAAACGTCGTCTGCGTCCTGGAAGAGCACCATGCCGCAGCCGTTGTCGCGAGCCCAGCGCACCCCGATGTTTCGGCACACGCCCTGGCCGCGGTTGGTCTCCTGCGGCAGCAGGACGATGCGGCCTGGATCGGCTGCGGCGAGCTTGCGCAGGTGCTCGCGATCCGCTGCCCGTGGTGAGGCGTCGTCGACGATCACCAGGTGCCAGTTCGGATCGCTTTGCGCGTGCAGCCCGCGCACGGCCTCCTCGACGTACTGCGCGGCCCGTGGGCCGTCGCTGTAGTGCGCCATCACGAAGCAAGCGGGGTCGGTCCGGATGGACGTCATGGTCCCTCCACGGTTCGGTGCGAGTGGGGCTTGGTGCGGTGCCGTTCCTGGCCACGATCGAACACTGTCGACTCTCGAAGAGTCAATACATACCGGTCGACTTGTCGAATTCAGCATCCCGGATCCAGTCCTTCGAGGCACGTCACTCTCCACGTCCGGCCACGAGTGGCTCCTTCCGCGGGCAAGCTGAAAGCCTCCCAACTACCTTCTTGAGCAGGTCTTTTGTAGCTGCCCTGCGCCTCACCTGGACGCACTGCCACCTTCGGCCACCCCATCCGGATCACATGGCGGTCTCATCACATAGAAAACCAGTCGACCGTTCAAAATAGTGATCTGGCGCATGCGGAGCACGCCGCGGGGAGGAGAGCCCAATGTCAGCAGTTGGGCAGCGGGAGGCCAGCCCCATCGGCGGGGCCCGGCCCCTCACACCAAAGACTTCCCGCTCTCTTGAACCGCGACTTCCGCCCGGCTGCCGGGCGGCTTTGGCGGCGTCGTCAATGCTGGAGCTCCGACCCGGAGGACGAGGAGGACGGACGGGTGAAGAAGATCCACTTCGAGGGCTCGCACCGCGTACGGCACCCGGAGGACACCTGGGCCATCATCGACGCGCTGCGTGGCCTGTACGGCATCACACGCGTCGCCGATGTGACGGGCCTGGATGTGCTCGGTGTCCCTGTCGCCCTCGCGGTGCGTCCCGGCGCGAAGACCCTCACCGTCTCGCAGGGCAAGGGCACCTCCATGCTGCTCGCCCGTATCTCCGCGGTGATGGAATCCCTGGAGCTGTGGCATGCCGAATACGCCACCCCCGCCGCCGAGATGACCGGCGTGCCCGCGTGCGATCTCCGCCTCCCCTATCGCGTCGCCACCCTGCCCCGACCTGTCGGCAGCCTCCTGAGCGACCGCACACCTCTGGACTGGGTGCGCGCCAGGGATCCGATCGGCAGCGCCGTCACGCTCGTACCCAGCGCGTGCGTCACCCTGGACCACGAGGTGCGCGACGTGTGGGCACCTCCCCTGTTGCAGGCCTGCGCCAACGGCCTGGCCGCCGGCAACAGTTACCACGAGGCGGTCGTACACGCCCTGTACGAGGTCGTCGAACGGGACTGCGCGGCCGCCCTCACGACAATCCCGGCGAGCGGCCGTCGGCACATCGCCGCACAGAGCGTCGAGGACGAACGCTGCGCCGGACTGCTGCGGAAGATCACGGAAGCGGGCGCCCGGCCAGAGATCGTCGACGTACCCAACCGCTGGAGGCTTCCCTGCTTCGTCACGTACCTGTGGTCCACGGACGTGTCTGCGCCGGCCGTGGGATACGGGGTCCACAGTGACCCGGCGATCGCGCTGAGCCGGGCCATCACCGACTCCGCACAGAGCCGGCTCGCCGCGATCGCCGGCGGCCCCGAGGACCTCACCCCGCACCTGCCGCCGCTTGGCCCGGACCTGCCTTCGCCGCCGCGCCCAGGCGGGGCGAGCGTGACATGGCGCGACGTGGCCAAGCCCGCCGCCCGGTTCACCGAGGACACGGACGAAGCGCGCTGGCTGGCGACCACGGTCCGCTCCGTCACCGGGCACGCTCCGCTGGTCGTCGACCTGAGCAGCCATCCTCAGTTCAGCGTGGTCAAGGTCATCGCCGCGGGCCTCGAGCGGGAGGAGCGGCAGGGGACAGGGCGCCCGCGGGCCACCGCCACCCCGAAGGAGGCCGGGTGAGTACGCATGTCTTCGTCGGCCCGACCCTGGCCGTGGAGGAGGTGCGCCACACCGCTCCGCACGCCGTCGTCCACCCGCCGGTGCGCCACGGCGACCTGCTGCTGCTCGATGCGTGCGCCGAGGACACCGTGCTCATCATCGACGGTGTCTTCCGCCACGCGGCCCCGGTGCGCCACAAGGAGATCCTGGATCTGCTCGCCCGCGGCACTCGTGTGATGGGCGCGGCAGGCCTGGGGGCGCTGCGCGCGGCCGAGCTGTGGCCCTACGGAATGCAGGGCATAGGCCTCGTTTTTGACATGTATGCCCAGCAGCTGGTGGAGGCAGATGCCGAGACAGCAGTTGACCCTTCGGCGCCCTGCGACGACGTACCGGCCACGGTGTCGCTGGTGAATTTGCGCTGGTCGATAGCCAACGCGGTGAGCCAGGGGGTCATCTCCGCCAACCGAGGCGCGGCGGTCCTGGAGGCGGCCGGCACGGTGCACTGGGCACACCGGAGCTGGCAGAAGGTGGTGCGCGCCGCCGATAACGCCTCGTCCGGATCCGGTGAAGCCGCCCGCGCCCTGCACTCCTTCGCCCTGGACCACCCCGACCGTGCGGATCTCCAGCGGGCCGACGCGCTGGTAGCCCTGGCGCAGACGACCCACCCGCGCACCATGGATCTGGCGCCGCTCATCCCGGCCTGGCTGGTGCCGTGCAGCAGCCATCTGGAGCGCTGGCGTGGCGCCATCCGCGCCGCCGCGCCCGCACGCCACCCCACCGGCGTCTCCGAGCTGGACGTACTGCGCTTCCAGCAGCTGTACGCCCCGGACTTCCCCGCGCGCTACCGCCGTTACGCACTGACCTCCATCGCCGCAGGGCGTCGGCGCGCGCCTGAGGGCGACCCGGCGCAAGCCGCGCTGGCCGCTGCCGCCGAGCGCGGGATCACCGCGAGGCATCTGCCGCCGCGGGTTTGGTCGCACTGGCTGACCGCGCGCGAGCTGCGGGAAAAGAGTGAGCAGTGGCGCCTGTTGCAGGTACTGGTGCGCTCCTTTCGCATAGCACCGGGTGCGGTCGCCTTCAACGGCGTCCCCGCCGAGCTGCGCGGCGGCGCGCAGGCCTGGTCGGCCAGCGCGGACGCGGTGGCGGCTGCCGACCGGCTCAACGAGCACCGCTACCGCACCACGGCCCACCGCACGCGCGAGTGGCCCGGGGCCGCCGGGGTGCGCCACCACCTCGTAGCGGCCTGGAAGTTCGACGACGTGGACGAACTGACAGCCACCGCCCGCGACCGGGGCTTCCTCTGCCTGGCCGAGGCCGAACAGGCGGCCCACCGCTTCGTGCTGCTGCGCCGCACGGGCGCGCAGGACGAACACGGCGGGAGCACTGCCTGAACGCGTCGGTCACTGTGACCCGTCGTGCACACGTGCCGAGGGTGGCGCGATCAGTGACGCGGCGACGGCCTTGTTCACCGCGTCCAGACGGGAGACCGCGGACAACTTGCCGTAGATGTTGCGCAGATGACGCTTGACGGTGCCTTCGGCGATGGACAGCCGCCGGGCGATCTGCAGGTTGCTGAGGGCCTGGCCGGCCAGGGTCAGGACTTCACGCTCCCGCGCCGACAGCCTCTCGCCCGCGAAGGACCCCACCCGGTCCAGGCCGTGCTGGGACACGGAAAGGATCACGTGCCCCGGATGACGGTTGACGCACACGCTCTGAATCGCGGAGAGCAGCTCGTGGCGGGTTGACCCCTTCACCAAGTACGCGCTGGCTCCCAGGGACAGCAGTTCGCGGGCGAGCGCGACATCGTCGTGCATGGTCAGGACGATGATGCGGGTGTGCGGGGCGATGTGGCGCAGCCGTGACAGCGTCTCTCGCACGCCCTGCCCCGGCATCTCCACGTCAAGGACGAAGACGTCCGCCGTGACCTCGGCCGCCTTGCGGCAGGCCTCCTCGCCACTGTCCGCCTCACCCACGACCTCGATGCCGGCGGCGGCGAGGATCTCCCGCACGCCCTCCCGGAACAGTGTGTGATCGTCGGCGATGAGGATACGCAGTGGCCTACTCGTTTCCACCCGTCTCACCTCTCAAAGGCCTCAGGGGCACAAAGACCAGGACCCGGGTGCCGCGGCCGCTCTGCGACTCCACCGTGACCTCGCCGCCCAGGAGTTCGGCCCGCTCCCGCATCGAGAGCATTCCGTTGTGACCGCGCGGCGCCGCGGCGCCCGCGTCGAAACCGACGCCGTCGTCCTCGATGAGAGCCCGCACCTCACCCGGCTCCAGGTGGACGGCCACGGTGACGCGATCGGCGTGCGCGTGGCGCACCGCGTTGCGCTGCGCCTCGCGGACGATCAGCAGCAACTCCTCCGTCGTTTCGGGGCGCAGCCACGACTGATCGCCCGTGACGGCGATGCGCACATGTGCCGGGTGCTCGCCCATGATGTCGAGGTCGGCCATGAGCGCGGCGCGCAGCGATCCCGCGTCGCTGCGCCGACGCAGACCGGTCATGACCTCCCGTAGGCTCGCCAGGGAGGTGCGCACCGTCCGGCCGGCCGTTCGGGCCTTCTCAGCTGCCAGATCCGGGTGCGTGTCCTGGTAGAGGTCGTAGAGCTCGAACCAGTTGAGGGCGGAACCGAGGTGGCCGGCGACCTCATCGTGCAACTCCCTTGCAACGCGCCGCCGTTCGTCATTGTGCGCAGTGTGGACGCGCTCCAGGAGGTAGCCGATGTGCGCCACGGAGCGTGCCGTGTGGCGGGCCACGATCTGGCGGTGCAACAGGGAGAAGAGCACCGCGCACTCCGCAGGCGAGGGCCTGCTCTCCTCGGGCTCACCCAGCAGCACGACGACCACCGCGTCAAAGAGCGCCGCGGCGGCACGGCCCGACTCCACAGGATGAGTGCGCGTCCCGCCGGGCTGCACCGTCTGGCTGCCCAGCGATTCCGTACCGTAGGGCAGGTATGTTCCGCGCCGCAGCTCGGCGATGACATGCACCAACAGCTGCCGGGCCTCGGACATCTGGCGGTCGATGTGACGCTCACGCCCCAACAGTGAGCTGCCGGTGGCGTGCAGGGCCGCTTCGAAGCCGGCGAGCACTTCCTCCAGACGCAGCTCGAGCACAGCGGCCGAGGTCGAAGGCCTCTCGCGGTGCACTGCCACGCCTCGCCCCCCACCCGATCTGTGCCGGTGCCCTGCCGCAGGGACCGCTGTCGCAGCCGCCTGCCCTGCAAGGGCAAGCATAGGCGGAGTGCCGCCCGGCGTGCCCGGCAGCACGGCCGACCAACGCCTCAAAACCTTCCAGCCGGTAGGGAGTTGGCGTCGGCTGCGCCGGCGGCCAGGGCGTGCCGCCCTAGCCGCCTCCGCGCGGCCCTGCCCCCGGGCGGGCGGCGGGTGCTCATCCTGCGCCCCCTGGCACCTGGTCGGCGTCATCCCAGATGCCGCCGGTACCAGCCGCTGCATTCGGCGAACCGCCGTTCGAACCCCGGACCGGGCCGCTCTCCCGTGGTGGCCCACAGGCTGCTGCTGTCATACCAGTGGTCCTGACTGAGAAGGGCGTACTGATGCGCGGAAACACCGGGCACAGCGCGCCCGACCCGGGCACGGTGTTCGGCCACGGAGATCACACCGGGCGCCAGCGGCAGCCCCAGGTCGACGTGCAGGGCGCGCAGCACCCGGCTCAGTGCCACGGGCCGCGGATCGGCCGCGTGGTAGACCTCGGGCCCCTGCGCCGGCCCGCGAGCCAGGGACACCACGCAGCGCGCCAGGTCCTGCACATAGATCATGGAGGAAAGCGCCATCGCTTGCGCGGGCCAGTCCGCAACGCCCCTGAGCAACCGGACCAGAGTCGGCACGACCCACCGGTCCCCCTCGCCGTAGACGAGATGGGGACGCAGCACGGTGCCGCCGGCCTCGAGCACGGCGCGCTCCGCGCGCAACCGGGAGGCGCTGGCTGGGGACGAGGGCGCGGGCGTCAGATCCCCTTCACGTGCTCCACGGTGCGGTCCTGTGCCGTATACGGAGGCAGTGCTGACGTACAACAGGCGTTGGACTCCCGCGCGTCGGGCCTCCCTGAGCAGTGCCTGAGTGCCCAAGTGGTTGACGGCTTCGCAGCGTTCGGCGTCGCGGCCGACGTACGAGGCTGTGTGCACCAGCGTCGTGACGCCCTCGCACACACCACGCAGGCTCTCGGGACGGGTCAGGTCGGCACTGGTGTGATCTGCCCTGCCAGGACCGGGGAGGCCAGGGTCACCACGGGAGGAGAGGACCCGCAGCCGCGGGCCACCCTCACTCTGGGTGTGCGCCCGCAAGGCGCTCACCACTGCGCTGCCGATGAATCCGGTTCCGCCCACGACGAGGACGTCCTGGCGCGCGAGATCCCTCGAAAGGGTGTGAGCACGCGTCCTCGCAGCCACTTGGCGCTCACCCACCGCTGGGGTCCAGGAGCGAGACCCGGCATACGCCGACCTCACTGCCGCCCTGGTGGAAGCGGACGGTAAGCGTGATGCGCCCTTCATCGTCGCGCCGCGGCTCATCCGTGGACACCAGGCAGGGTATGTGGAACTCCACGTAGCGCCAGAACTGCGCCTGACAGGCCACAAGCAGGACCGTGGGGCTACTCGTGGCCAGGTGGGCCGCCTGCCTGGCCGCCTCCATGAGTACCATTCCCGGCACATGGTCCACCGGGTGGTCGAAGAGCACCGGATGCTCGGCGTCGATACGCAGCGGATGCACCCGAGCGTCGGAAGAGGCGCCCAGTACGACATCGAACGAAGCCTGTCTGCCCACCAGTTCGGGTTCGACGGGCTTGATGACCGCCCGTGGTGGATGTGCACCGATCCGCTCCCCGCGTAGACGGCGATAGACGGCCTGCGAGGCACACTTGGCGCTCAGCCTGCCGACGCCCAGCCATCGGCCCTCGCGATGGGCGACGACGTCGTACGAGTAGGAACTGACGACTCCGGCACGGCGTTTGACCTCGCCCAGACGCATCTGCAGGACCACATGGGCGGGCCGGCAGGGCTTCGACAGGCGCAGACCCTGTTCGGCAACCTCGAACGAGGTCGACTCGGTGAGGAAACTGAACCCCATCGGAACGTGAAGGGCCTGGTGAGCCAGGAGCAGGCAGGCCTGGCGGATCGTCTCGCCGAACAGCATCGGATCGTGCCATCGGCCGTCTATACAACCGTAGTAACTGTGCCCGCGCGACCACTGCGCTCCGAGTTGCTGGACGTCCTTGACCGGCCGCCAGCCGGTCAGCAGCACCTCGGACACGGCGGCGCGGTGGACCAGACTGCGCGGTACGGTCTGCTCGAAAAGCTCACCCCCGTCCTGGCCCCCTTCGCAATGCGGTCGATCGGCTTGCAGAAGTGCACTCATCCTGAACCCCCGGACATGGACGCTGAACCGTAAGAACGCGCTCTGAGCAGGAAAACGAGGGGCGATTCCCCCTGGGAAGTGCCGTGAGAACTGTTGGACCATACCAGCCGACTGGTATTTTTTGATCGCGGAAGGCAAGATTGGGTCCATGACGGGCCGCGGCGATCGCCGCCGAGGGATGGAAGACCACCATCCGCGCCGCGGCGGGATGGAGAAGCGACAGTGGCCGTAGGAGCAAGGACACGGCAGGAGCGCGCCGAGGTGACTCGGGAGGCGATCCTGGACGGCGCGGCGACCGCCTTCGACGCGGCGGGCTTCGGCAGTACCAGCCTCACCGACATCGCTCGGCACTCCGGTGTCACCAAGGGGGCCATGTACTTCCACTTCCCCTCCAAGGAAGCACTGGCCCAGGAACTGATGGCCACTCAGTTCGACGTGGCCTCCTACGTGTCCGAGGCCGAGACTCCCGGTGTTCAGACGGCGATCGACCTCACGCACGAGATGGCGCACGGGCTCCGCTCCAGCGTGCGGGTGCGGGCCGGCATCCGCCTGGTCATCGAGCTCGGCTCGTTCACGGAGCCCGACCCCACGCTCTACAACAAGTGGATCGATGTCGTGCGCGACATGCTGGCCCAGGCGCAGGGACGCGGCGACATCAAGGCGGAGGTGAACATCGGGGACCTGGCCACCTACGTCGTGGGTGCGTTCGCCGGCGTGCAGATCGCCTCGCAGGTGCGCACCTCCCGCAAGGACCTGCACGAGCGGGTCACGGACATGTGGACCTGGCTGCTGCCGGCCATCGCCCCCTCGCGCCGCATCTCACGCTTCGTGCCCAGCGGCTCCGAGGGGCTGTGGCGAGCGATCGGCGCCCACGAGACCGCGGACTGACCCCACGCCCCCGCGCGCCGCGTGCTCGAGTGCGTGCGCGGCCGCCGGGGAACGACGCCGAGCACCAGAGCCGGCCGCCCCTCACAGGCGTGACCCGCCGGAGGCGTCAATGCACTGGCCGGTGACCCAGCGCGAGGCATCGGAGGCCAGGAAGGCCACGATGTCGGCCACGTCCCCCGGCTGGCCCAGCCGGTCGAAGACGGACCAGGCCGCCAGCTCCGCGGCCGCCTTGGTGCTGCGCCGCTTGGCCGCGTTCATGTCGGTCTCGACGAACCCCGGCGCGACCGCGTTCACTGTGATGCGGCGCCGGCCCACCTCCTTGGCCAGGGCCAGCGTGAACGTGTCCACCGCACCCTTGCTCATGGAGTAGACCAGCGACTCCGGATACGCGATGCGTGTCGCGGCCGACGAGATGTTGATGATGCGCCCGCCCTCCCGCATCCGCTTCAACGCCTGCTGCGCCAAGAGCACCAGAGATTTGGTGTTCACCGCGAAGATCCTGTCGAAGAGCTCCGCGGTCACCTCCTCGATGCGGGCGGACCCGCTGGTGGCTGCGTTGTTTACCAGGATGTCCAGGCCCGGGCTTGCACCCAGCCGGGCCAGCCCGGTGTCGAACTGCCCATAGAGCCTCTCCAGTTCATCCGGCGCCCCCAGCTCGGCACGGATCTCGAAGGCCCTCCCGTCGCGGCCACGGATCGCCTCCAGCGTCTCGAGCGCCGCATCCCGGTCCTCCCTGAAGTGGACTGCGACCAGAGCCCCCTCCTGCGCCAGCTTGCATGCGATGCCCCGCCCGATCCCCCGACTTGCCCCGGTCACCAGTGCCGTCTTGCCGGCCAGCACGCCACCCATGCCCTATCCCCCTTCAAGAGCAACTTCCACATTCAGCAATCGAGAGTTGTAGCATCCGCAGGAGCGTTAGGGGATAGCCGCGGCCGCACCGGTCCGGATAACTACATCACCGCCCACCGGAATCAACAGCGGAAGCACCAGTTCCCACAGGTGGCCGAGCCACTTCTCGCTCTCGTCGGCGGGCACCCCCATCCACGCCAGAATCTCGACGCCGGAGACGGCCGCGGTGACCAGCGTTCGCGCGGACACATCGGCAACGTCGGCGGCCAGTTCCCCGTTCTTGCGGGCCTCCTCCAGCAGCTGCCACAGACGCCCCAACCACAGT
This sequence comes from Streptomyces sp. NPDC033180, assembly GCF_055577645.1. NCBI lineage: Bacteria > Bacillati > Actinomycetota > Actinomycetes > Kitasatosporales > Streptomycetaceae > Streptomyces > Streptomyces sp. NPDC033180. The sequence goes on from NZ_JBVIPU010000010.1 coordinate 139,692, forward strand.
GGGTAGAAGTCCATGGGCGCGGGCTTACCGCCCGAGCGCTCCCGCGTGATGCGCACACCGGCCCTGATGAAGGGGTCCTGCCTCAGCAGCCGCCCCAGGGTGTAGGTGGCATCCACCAGAACCTGCAGACGCCGCACCTGCGACTCACAGAGGTCCTCGATAACCGTCTCCAGGACGTCCCGGCCGCGCGCCTGAACGGCATCGGCCAGCTCTTCCTTGGTGGCGAAATGGAAGAACAGCGCCCCCTTGGTGACACCGGCCGCACGGCTCACCTCGCCCAGCGTCGCCCCGACCAAGCCATGATGGGCGAACTGCTCGGCCGCCGACACCACCAGAGCCTCCAGCGTGCGCTCCGAACGCTCTTGCTTCGCCATCGTGACGCTCCACCTCACCTCGAAAGAACGGGGCCGACAGCTCCTGCCGCCCTCACACGCCTACGCAGCCCGCGCCACCCGCGCCGTCCCCCCGGCACCACACGTCGGCAGCTCAAACGCGGCATCTGCCAGGTCCGCCAGCACCCGCGTCACCCCCAGCTGAACCAACTGTGCTGCGGCCGGGCCCAGTTCCCCCCAGCACCCGGGGTCCGTCCCGCCCACGAAGACCGGGCCCGCCAGAGCGCCACCCGCCCGCAGGTCCTTCAGGATCTCCAGCTCCCGCGACGCCCCGGCGACCTCGCCCACGATCAGGAGCAGCGCCCGAGCCAGGGGGTCGCGTGCCAGGGCGGCGGCCGCATCGACCAGCGTGACCGGGCCACCCAGGTTCACTGTCCGCACCCCCCTGCAGTTGAGCCGCATGGAGAGGAGGAAGGTGCCGGCCCCGGCCGGCTGCCCCACCAGCGATCCCACGACCACCAGGCGCTCCCCCGGCGCGGCGTCAAGCCGGCCCATCGCCCCTCCCTCCCGCCCCGCTCGCACGGCGCAGAGCCCGGACACCGGCCTGACCGACCCGCCCGCCCACTCTAGAAACCGGTCGAACGGTACGTCAAGAGAAACCGGTCGACTGGCTTATCAAACAGACGGTCAGCGATCAGGCCCCTAGGCAACCGCGCTCGGCTACGCCATCGACCGGGGCCACCCGGCCTTCCTGACAGCCCTGGAGTGGAGGGCATCGCCATATCCGCTCAGATCGAGCTACGGCGTTCAACCTCCGGCTCGGCCCGAGCGGATCCCACGCATCCGCGCTCCCACATCGGTCCCGAACACGAAGTAGGGGCCATCCGAAGATGGCCCCTACCTGCGACGTTTCCGTCGGGACGACAGGATTTGAACCTGCGACCCCTTGACCCCCAGTCAAGTGCGCTACCAAGCTGCGCCACGTCCCGGTGCGCGTGTCCCGCTGTGTTCTGCGTGATCGCGCAGTTAGAACTTTACCCCACGTTCGGGGGTGGTCCGCGCCCCCGCCGGACGCCTGGCGAGGGACAATCGGCGTATGAGCACCTCACCTCGACCCGATGACCGTGGCCGTGACCGTGACGCCGAAGGGCGGGCCCGCAACGCGCGGCCGCGTGATGGACTCGGGCGGCCGATGCCGTACGGCACCGAAGGGGTGGAACGGCAGCCCGAAGGAGTCACGCGCACGCCCGAGGAGACGGTCACTCAGGCGCAGGCGCTGCTCGACGCGGGGCGGCCCTTTCACGCGCACGAGGTCTTCGAGGACGCCTGGAAGTCGGGGCCCGAGGACGAGCGTGACCTGTGGAAGGGGCTCGCGCAGCTGGCCGTTGGGCTGACCCACTCCGCCCGCGGCAACCTCACGGGCGGGGCGCGGCTCCTGCTCAGGGGAGCGGGCGCGATCGACGCGGGGAAGAGGGGCGAGCGGCCGTACGGGATCGACGTGCACGGACTCGTTCTGTGGGCACGGCAGTTGGCAAAATCCCTGGAAGAGGAGGAGGGGCAGAAGGTGGACGCGGCCGAACACGCGCCCCGCCTGCGCGGAGCCGACGGCGTCTGACGCCTCTGACTCGGAGCCGGCGGCCCCGTCTGACACGCCTGACGCGAGGCCGAACCTCACAGCGGCCCCGGGCACAACAGCACCGGACACAACAGCACCGCACACCCGGCGGCGCGACCCGCTCGGCCCCGCAGCGCCCCCGTACGGCAGACTCTCGGCGTGCGAAAGATTCATGTCATCGGCATCGGCGCGGGCGACCCCGACCAGTTGACCCTGCAAGCCGTCAAGGCCCTGAGGAGCACCGACGTGTTCTTCATCCTCGACAAGGGCGGGGAGAAGGACGACCTCGTCCAGCTGCGGCGTGATCTCCTCGACGCGCACCGCGCCGACGGCGCCTACCGGGTGGTCGAGGCCCGGGATCCCGCGCGCGACCGGAAGGCCGGCGGCGCGGACTACTCACCCGCCGTCGGGGACTGGCGCAGCCGCCGTGCGGACATCTACGCGCGGATGATCGCCGATGAGCTGGGTGCGGACGAGTGCGGCGCGTTCCTGGTGTGGGGCGACCCCGCGCTGTACGACAGCACGCTCGGGATCCTGGAGGAGGTCCTCGACCGGGGCGAGGTGACCTTCTCGTACGACGTCGTGCCCGGTATCAGCAGCGTCTCCTCGCTCGCCGCAAGGCACCGCACCGGCCTGAACCGCGTCGCGCGGCCCGTGCAGATCACCACCGGGCGCCGGCTTGCGGACCACGGCTTTCCTGAGGGTGTCGATGATGTCGTCGTCATGCTCGATGCCCATCAGGCGTTCCGGCAGTACCAAGGCGGAGAGGGCGGAGACATGTACATCTACTGGGGCGCCTATATCGGGACCGCCGACGAGATCCTCGTCTCCGGGCCGCTCGACGAGGCCGCTCCCCGCATCGAGACTCTGCGGGCCGAGGCTCGCGAGCGCAAAGGCTGGATCATGGACACCTATCTGCTGCGCCGCAACCTGGACTGAGCGAACGGGCGCGCGGACCGCCGAGGCCGCCGTCACCGGACCGGACCGGCCCCGCATGCACAGGCCCGGGCCCGGTGTGAGGGTGACGGTGTGACCACCACCGCCGAGCCCGCCGCCGAGGCCTCTGCCCAGGGGCCGCCCGTTCTGGACAAGCGCCGCCGCAACATCGTCTTCGTGACGATCATGCTGGGGATGCTGCTCGCCGCACTCGACCAGACCATCGTGGGCACCGCGCTGCCCACGATCGTGGCGGATCTGGGCGGCGCCGAGCACATGTCGTGGGTCGTGACGTCGTATCTGCTCGCCGAGACGGTCGCCACGGTCCTGGTCGGCAAGTTCGGTGACCTGTTCGGTCGGAAGATCGTCTTCCAGGTCTCGGCGATCGTCTTCATCACCGGCTCGTTCCTCTGCGGCCTCTCGACGAACATGACGTTGCTCATCGCCTGGCGCGCGCTGCAGGGCATTGGCGCGGGCGGTCTCATGGTGACCTCCATGGCGTTGATCGCCGACGTCATCCCGCTGCGGGAGCGCGGTAAGTACCAGGGTGCGATCGGCGCCGTCTTCGGGGTTTCCACCGTCATCGGACCGCTGCTCGGCGGTCTCTTCACCGACCATCTGACCTGGCGCTGGGCCTTCTACGTCAACGTGCCCATCGCGATCGTCGTGGTGATCGCCGCGGCGCGGAACATCCCCGTCGTGAAGTCCGCGGTGCGTCCCGTCATCGACTATCTCGGCATCGCGTTCGTCGCGATCGGTGCCAGCGCGCTGATCCTGGCGACGAGTTGGGGCGGCAACCAGTACGCGTGGGGGTCGGGCACGATCATCGCGCTGTTCGTGGGCGGCGCGATCGCGCTCGCGTTGTTCTGTGTGGTCGAGACGCGGGCCGCCGAGCCGATGCTGCCGATGCGGCTCTTCGCCAATCCCGTCTTCACGGTCTGCTCGATCCTCAGCTTCATCGTCGGCTTCGCGATGCTGGGCGCGATGACCTTCCTGCCGACCTATCTGCAGTATGTGGACGGGGACTCGGCCACCATCTCGGGTGTGCGGACGCTGCCCATGGTGATCGGGCTGCTCATCGCGTCGATCTTCAGCGGCAACGTGGTCAGCAAGACCGGGACCTATCGGATCTTTCCCATCATTGGTGCCCTGGTGATGGCTCTCGGGCTCTATCTGCTCTCTCTCATGGGCAGCGAGACCAGCACCTGGCTCGAGTCCTTGTACATGTTCGTCCTCGGTACCGGTATCGGGCTCTGCATGCAGGTCCTGACCATCGCCGTGCAGAACACCGTCGTCTACTCGGACCTGGGCACGGCGACCTCCGGGGTCACCTTCTTCCGTACGCTCGGCAGCTCCTTCGGCACCGCCGTCTTCGGGACGATTTACGCGAACACGCTGAAACCGAATCTGGAGGACGGGGTCGCCGCTGCGAGCCAGGCAGGGTCGGCCGATCCCGCCGTGGTGGCCAAGGCCGCGCAGAGTCCGCAGGGGCTGCACGATCTTCCCGCGGAAGCGGCCGCGCCCATCATCAAGGCGTACGCCGACACGCTGCACACCGTGTTCCTGTGGACGGTGCCCGTGGCGCTGCTCGGGTTCCTGGTGGCCCTCTTCCTCAAGCAGGTGCAGCTGCGGGACAGCGCGCGGATGAGCTCCTCGGACATGGGCGAGGGCTTCGCTTCGCCCACGTCGAGCGGCAGCTCGGACCGGGTGCTCGAGCTGACGGTCGGCAACATCATCCGCAGTACCGGCATGGACACCGCTCGTCGTGTCATCCGCGAGTCCGACACCCGGCTCGACATCGCCGGCGCCTGGGCCGTCATGCAGGTCACGCTCTTCGACCGGATGGTCGGTCACTCGAATCTGAGCCTGATCGCCGCCCGGCGTCAGCTGCCCGCCGAAGTCCTGGTGCCGGTCTTCGACCGCATGGTCGAGGAAGGCTTCCTGACCCGCTCCGGAATGCTCTTCTCGCACACCCCCGCCGGCGAACGCGAGGCCGACGTGATCGGCAGGGCGTGGGCCAAGTGGCTGGGCGAGCAGGTGGAGAAGGACAGTGGCCGCCCCGCTGACCAGGACCTCGTCAAGGCGGTCGACGCGATCGCGAAGCGGCTGCTCGTGGAGGACCTGGAGCACGGCCTGGCCCCCGAGGCGAGGCAGCCGGTCCCGGTGTCGTCAGGCAAGGCCTGACGACACCGGGCGCCCCGTCCGAAGTCCTCCTGTCTCAGCGGAATGCGGCGACATTCCGGGTGAGCCAGCCGTCGAAGGAGCGCGGGGCGCGGCCCAGGACCCGTTCCACGTCCGGGCTGATCCGCAGTTCGGCCGGGTTCGGGGCGCCGATGATGTCCAGGGTGTCGTCGACGAGTTCCGCCGGCGCGAATCGGGTCATCGCGGCCTTCGCCTCGTCGCGGGTGAGTTCGTGGAACCGCACCGGCGAGCCGAGCGCGGCGGCGATCGCCTCCGCCTGTTGACGCGGCGTGATCACCTCCGGCCCGGTCAGTTCGTACACCCCGCCGGTGTGCCGTTCATCCAGCAGGCAGGCCGCCGCGACCTCACCGATGTCGGCCGGGTCGATGACCGGCACCCCTACGTCACCGAAGGGTGCGGCGACCGTCCTTTGCGTACGGACGGACTCGGCCCAGGCCATGGCGTTGGAGGCGAAGCCGCCCGGGCGCAGGATGGCCCAGTCGAGGCCGGACTCCCGCAACGCGTCCTCCACCGTGCGCATCGCGATCCGCGACGGGCCGAGCGGCCTGGTCGCCACGCCCTGCGAGGACAGCAGGACGACCCGGCGCACCCCGCCGGCCACGGCCAGGTCGATGAGGTCGGCCGGCCTGGCTTCGGGGGCGTGCAGGTCGCCGGAGAGCAGCAGGAACAGCGTCTTCGCCCCGTCCAACGCGGGGGCGAGGGAGGCCGGTTCGGCCAAGTCGGCCGCCACATGGCGGACCCCGTCCGGCACCGCCGCCGCGCGCCGCGACACCGCCGTCACCTGCTCACCCGCCTCGGCCAGGGCCTGCGTCAAAGGCTGTCCCACATTCCCGGTAGCCCCGGTCACTACGATCATGTTCAGCTCCTAGTCCTTTGTGCACTGCGGAAGTTGTGCACTGCGGAAGTTGACGTTAGGAACCAGACTTACTTTCCGTAAGGACGTACCCGGAGGTAAGCTCCGGACATGAGAGAAGGCGCGCAGCTGACGCAGGCCGAGCCGGCCAAGCGGTATGACGTGTTTCACACCGACTGCCCCGCGCGCGACGTGGTCGACCACGTGACCAGCAGATGGGGCATCTGGGTGCTGATCTCCTTGCGGAGCAACGACCTTCGGTTCTACGAGCTGCGCGACAGCATCCACGGCATCAGCGAGAAGATGCTCTCCCAGACCCTGCGCGCGCTGGTCCAGGACGGCCTGGTCCGGCGGGAGGTCGAGCCGACGACGCCGCCCCAAGTCACCTACGGGCTGACTGAGTTCGGTCAGGCCGTCGGCGAGCCACTGAGGGACTTGTTCAACCGGATCACGCAGTGGTTGCCGCCGCGCGACGCGTGACAGTCCGGTGCGGTCGGCCGACGGGCCGGTGAACCGCCCCACGGACTCAGGTCACTTGACCGAGGCCACGCCCAGGAAGGACAGCACGCTCTTCTCGTCCGGCAGCACCGTCGCACCCTCCGGTGGCCGCGGGCGTCGCACGATCACCACAGGAACCGACAGCGCCCGGGCAGCGGTGAGTTTGGCCGCTGTGGCCGCGCCCCCGCTGTCCTTGGTCACCAGGACGTCGATGCGATGCGCGCGCAGCAGGGCCGTCTCGCCCTCGACGGTGTAGGGCCCGCGGTCGAGGAGCACCTCGGTGTGGCGGGGCAGGGGCGGCTCCGGCGGCTCCACGGAGCGTACGAGGAAGTGGAGTTCCGCCAGGCCCGGGACCGCGTGTGCGTCCGCGAAGGTGGCGAGGCCGAGACGGCCCGTGGTCAGGAACACACGGCGCCCGAGCCCGGGAAGCAGCGCCGCCGCGTCGCCGAGCGCGGCTGCGTCGCGCCAGCGGTCGCCCCGCTGTGGCAGCCAGCCCGGCCTGCGCAGCATGACGGACGGTACGCCGGTGGCCGCCGCCGCCAGGGCCGCGTGCTCGCTGATGGTGGCGGCGAAGGGGTGGGTGGCGTCCACGACCGCGTCCACCTCCTGGTCGCGCAGCCAGGCGACCAGGCCGTCCACGCCGCCGAATCCCCCGACGCGTACGTCTCCTTCGAGCGCGGCCGGGCGGGCGACGCGCCCCGCGAGGGACGTGGTCACCCGGACGCCAGGACGGGCGGCGAGGTCGGCGGCGAGCCGGCGGGCTTCGGTGGTTCCGCCGAGGAGGAGCACATGCATGGCCCTGAGGCTACGCGGCGTGGCGCGGCCGGGTTCGAGCAGTTCAGCGCAGCAGCAGCTGGAGGCCGCCGAGCACCGTGGCCCCGATCACCAGCCGCTCGAAGAGACGCTGGTTGATCCGGTGCACGGCCGCCCTGCCGATGAGGGCGCCCGGGATCACGAAGAGCACGAGTGCCGCGTCGAGCAGCAGCGAGTGCGCGTCGATCAGGCCGAGGCCCACGCTGAACGGCACTTTCGAGGTGTTGACGATGAGGAAGAACCACGCCGACGTCCCCAGGAAGCCGAGCTTCCGGAAGCCCGCGGAGAGGAGATACATCGACATGACGGGGCCGCCCGCGTTGGCGACCATGGTGGTGAAGCCGCCGAGCACGCCGTAGGAGGGGGCCTTGAGCCGGGAGCCGCGCGAGGGTTTCGCCTCGTCGTCCGCACCGGCAGGGGCCCTGCGCCGCCACAGCGTGACCGCCGCCATCATCAGCAGGATCGCCCCGATCGACGTACGGACGGCGGCGTCGTCGGCCCACATCAGGAAGAGCGTGCCGACGACCACGCCACCGGCGACGGCGGGGAACAGCCGCCACAGGGTGGGCCAGTGGGCATGTCTGCGGTAGGTCAGGACGGCCAGGACGTCGCCCGCGATCAGGATGGGCAGCAGGACACCGGTCGACTCCCGGGCGGGCAGGACCGCGGCGAAGACCGCCAGGCTGACCGTGTTGGCCCCGCTGACGGCGGTCTTCGAGAAGCCGACGAGCACCGCGGCCGCGGCGAGCGCGGCGAATCCCCAGAGAGACACGTCCATACCGGGATGAGGCCTACGCCCCGCTGTACGTGACGCGCAGCTCCCGCTTGAGGACCTTCATGCTGGGGCCGAGCGGCAGTTCGCCGGTGAACTCGACGCGGCGCGGGTACTTGTGGCGGCCCAGGTGCTCCTTGGACCACTCGGTGATCTGTCCGGCGTCGGGCGCGGAGCCGGGCGCCGCGACGACGACGGCGCAGATCTCCTCGCCGTGCACGTCGTCGGGCAGCCCGATCACGGCGACGTGCGCGATGTCCGGGTGGCGCATGAGCACCTCCTCGACCTCGCGCGGGTAGACGTTGAAACCGCCGCGGATGATGACGTCCTTCTTGCGGTCGACGATGGCCAGGAACCCGTCGGCGTCCTTGGTCCCGAGGTCTCCGGTGCGGAACCAGCCGTCGACGACGGCCTCGGCGGTCGCCTCCGGGCGCCCCAGGTAGCCGGAGAAGACGTTGTGGCCGCGGACCACGACCTCGCCGAGCTCCCCCGTCGGCAGCAGCTCGATCCGTCCCTCGACGTCGGCGCGGGCGATCTCCACGTCGACGCCCCACAGCGGGTGGCCGATGCTGCCCGCCCTGGTGCCGAAGACGGGCTGGTTCACGGAGGCGGTGGGCGAGGTCTCGGAGAGCCCGTACCCCTCGTAGACCGGTACGCCGAAGGCCTCCTCGAAGCGTTCCAGTACGGCGACGGGCAGCGAGGCGCCGCCGGAGATCGCGAGCCGCAGCTCGGGAAGCTCGGTCGCCGTGGCCGCGGCGGCCACGAGGTTCACGTACATCGTCGGCACCCCGTGGAAGGTGTTGACGCCCTCCGCCGCCATCAGTTCGATGGCCCGCGCGGCGTCGAAGCGCGGCAGCAGGACGAGCGTGGCGCCCGCGCGCCAGGTCGCGTTCATCGAGACGGTCTGGCCGAACGCGTGGAAGAGGGGGAGCGCGCCGAGCGCGATGTCGTCCTGGCGCACGTCATGGGCGTCGAAGGCGCAGACGGTCGCGTTCATGACGAGGTTGAGGTGGCTGAGCACGGCGCCCTTGGGGACGCCGGTGGTGCCGCTGGTGTAGAAGACGACGGCGGGGTCGTCGGCGTCGCGCGAGACGTAGCTCGGGAGCGGCTCGGCCGCGCCCGCCAGGGTTTCCAGCTCGCCGTCCCCGCCGAGCGTCAGCAGCCGTACGCCGGTGGCGGCGGCAGCGGCCTTGCCCGTCCCGGCCTGCGCGGGGTGGCACAGCAGCAGGGTGGCGCCGCTGTCCCGCACGACGTGCTCGACCTCCTCCGCGGAGAGCAGCAGGTGCACGGGGACGACCACGCCGCCCGCGGCGAGGATCGCGTAATAGGCGCGCGGGAACTCGGCGGTGTTGGGCGCCATCAGAGCCACCCGGTCCCCCGGCCGCACTCCCAGCCCCACGAGCGCGGCGGCCTGCGCGCGGGCCTGCTCCCACAACTCGCCGAAGGTGAGCCGTAGTTCGCCCTCGACAAGGGCGGTGCGTTCGGGCCGGCGACGGGCGGGCTCGGCGAGGATCGCGGCGAGGGACAGCGTGGCCATGGGTGGTGCTCCGTTTCCTTGCGTTCCGTGCGGCCTTGCGGGAGGGGGTCAGCCGCGCTCGACGAGCAGCGCGCTGCCCTGGCCGACGCCCACGCACATCGTTGCGAGGCCGCGGGCGCCGCCGGTGCGGCGCATGCGGTGCAGCAGCGTGGTCAGAATGCGCGCGCCGGAGCAGCCGAGAGGGTGCCCGATGGCGATGGCGCCGCCGGTGGGGTTCACCAGCTCCGGGTCGATGCCCAACGCGTCGACGCAGGCGAGGGCCTGGGCCGCGAACGCCTCGTTGAACTCGGCCTCCTGAAGATCGCCGATCGACCAGCCGACGCGGGTGAGCGCCTTGTGGGTGGCGGGGACGGGCCCGATGCCCATGACGTCCGGATGTACACCGGCGGAGGCGCCCGCGACGTACCGGCCGAGGGATTCGAGCCCGAGCTCGTTCAGGGCTTCCTCGCTGACCAGGAGGAGTCCGGCCGCGCCGTCGTTCATCGGCGACGCGTTGCCCGCGGTGACGGTGCCGCCCTTGCGGAAGACGGGACGCAGGCCGCTGAGCTTCTCGTACGAGGTGTCCTCACGGACGCATTCGTCGAGGTCGACGAGGGTGCCGTCGGGCAGGGTGACGGGAAGGATCTCGTCGTCGAAGTGGCCCATCTTGCGGGCCTCGGTGGCACGTTGGTGGCTGCGCAGGGCGAAGGCGTCCTGGCGCTCGCGGGAGATGTTGTGGCGCTCGGCGACTTCCTCGGCGGTCTCTCCCATCGCGAGGACGCCGTGCAGGTCCTTCATGGCGGGGTTGACGAGGCGCCACCCGAGCCGGGTGTCGGCGGTCTCCATCTTGTGCGGCAGCGCTTCGTCGGGGCGGGGCAGGACGAAGGGGGCGCGGCTCATCGACTCGGAACCGCCCGCGAGCACGACGTCGGCCTCGCCGGAGGCGATGGTGCGGGCGGCGGCGGTGACGGCTTCCATGCCGGAGGCGCAGAGGCGGTTCACGGTGGCGCCGGGCACGGATTCCGGGAGGCCGGCGAGGAGGGCGGCCATGCGGGCGACGTTGCGGTTGTCCTCGCCCGCCTGGTTGGCGGCGCCCCAGTAGATGTCGTCGATCCGGGCGGGGTCCAGCTCGGGTGTGCCCGCGAGGAGGCCGCGTACGACGGTGGCGGCGAGGTCGTCCGGGCGTACGGAGGAGAGGGTGCCGCGGAGCTTGCCGATGGGGGTGCGGCGGGCTGCGGCGAAGTGGACTGGGCGCACGATACGGCTCCGGATCGTTTGCGGTAAATTAGCGCTGCTAGTTTTTTAGTCTACGGGGAGGTTCCGCTGGGCGGAAGAGCGGTTTTCCTTCCCCAACCCCGCCCCTGCCCGAAAACCCGCTCCGGCGCGGGGGCCTTGCGTGCCGTCATCACCGGCTCCGCCGAGTTCGTCCTCAAACGCCGGACAGGCTGAGATTTCCCGCCGGTCCGGCCATGCCTTTCAGGTTCGGGAAGGGGCGGGGTCGGGGTTCGGGAAGGGGCGGGGTCGGGGACTGGAAAAGCCCTAGCCGACCGCCACCCGCACCGGCCCCCCACCCGCGTCCACCCTCCCGACCCAGCTCCCCGAGATATACAACCCCCGGTTGGGCAGAACCCTCCGCCACACCCGCTCCCGGTACAGACACCGCCCGTCCTGCGTGACCGCCAGGACGGGGCACACCAAGGACTCCGCCGTCCGCAGGACGAACCGACCCCCCTGAGCACCCGGCACGAGCCGGTTCGGAGCCACCCACCGCAGGGGGGCATCCGCCACCACCGACACCGCGCCGCGCGGCCACCCCGCACCCGCAAGATGCCCCCGCACAGCGCCGGCGACCCCTACCCCCTCCCCCGCCGCCACCCGCGCCGGCTCCACCGCATGCACCCCGCTGCCCACCGCGAAGACGCCCGGGGACGCCGTGCGGAACGACGAGTCCACCGCTGGGCCCCTCGTCCCGGCGTCGAGGAGCACACCGCCGCGCCGAGCCAGCTCGTGGTCAGGAATGAAGTCCCCGGTGAACACCACCGTGTCGCAGGCCAGCACACGCTCCCGGCCGTCGTGCCGCCGCAGCCGCACCCCCGACAGCCGTTCGCGCCCCTGGAGTTCGGCTACCACCGCCCCGGTGAGGAGCGGCACCCGAGCCGCGGCGGCCCGCGCCAAGCCCACCTGGGCCCGCGTCTCCTCCGTGACGAGCGCGGCGACCTCCACGCCCGCGCCCCGCAGCGCGGACAGCGCCGCGAAGCTCACCGGCTCCGCCCCCACGACGACCGCCCGTGTCCCGATCTCCTGCTGGTGGACATGGACCGCCTGCTGCAACTCCCCCGTGGTGAACACCCCTGCGGGGCGCGACCCCGGCACGAGCCGCGCCGTCCGAGGCCGTTCCCGCGCGCCCGTGGCCAGGACCACCGCACGCGCGGTGATCCGCTCCAGGCCGTGCGGCCCCGTCGTGTCCACGGTCAGCGGCCCTGCCAAGTCGGTGGCGCTCACCCCGGTCCGCACGGCCGCTCCGGCGCCGAGCGCGGCCTCGACGAGGGTCTCCGCGTACTGCGGCCCCGTCACTCCCCAGCGCCCGAAGCCTCCGTGGTGGCAGTGGCGCGGCACCCCGCCGGCCCGCGCCTCCCGTTCCAGGACTTCCACCGTGCCCGCGCCCGAAGCGGCGAGGCTCGCTGCGGCGGCGAGTCCGGCCGGCCCCGCGCCGACCACGAGTACGTCCACATTCCGCTGCCGCCTCATCGTGCCGCCCCCGACTCGTCCCAGCCGTCGAAGAGTTCGCGCACCGCCGCTCCGCAGTAGAACCCCTGGCAGCGCCCGCCGCGCGCCCGCGTCCGCCGCCGCAGGCCGTCCAGTGATCCGGGCGGCACCGTGCTGATGAGGGCGTCCCTGATCTCCCCGCGGGTCACGCGCTCGCAGTGGCAGACGATGCTGCCGTACGCGGGGTCGATCGCGATGAGATCGGCGCGCTGGTAGGGGCGCGGGAACGCCTCTCCGAGGTTCGGCATGCGCACCGGGTCCAGGTTTCCGGCCACCGTCAGGTCGAGGTCGGGGCCCGCGGCCTCGGCGAGCAGGCCGACGACGTACTCCGCGATCGCCATCGATGCGGTGAGGCCCGTGGACCGGATGCCTCCGACGGTGATGCACCGCTCCCGCGGTGAACTGTGGATCTGGTAGTCGTCGTGCTCCGTGGCCGCGCGCAGCCCGGCGTAGACGGCGGTGACCTCCTCGTCCAGCAACGCGGGCAGGATGCGCCGGCCCTTGGCGCGCAACCCGGCGAGACCGTCCTCGGTCGTGACCGTCGCCCTCTTGTCGTCCAACTCCTCTGCGGTGGGGCCGAGAAGGACGTTTCCGTACACGGTCGGCGCTACAAGGACGCCCTTGCCGAGCGCCGTCGGTACGGGCAGAAGGATGTGACTGACCAGGTCACGGGCGAGCTTGTCGAAGACAATGAGCTGGCCGCGGCGTGGGGTCACCGTGAACTCGCCGCGGCCGAGCAGCCGCCGGTCGAGCGCGTCGGCGTGCAGACCCGCGGCGTTGATGAGGTAGCGGGTGCGGACCACACCACGGGTCGTGGTCAGTTCATGGCATGCGGAGCCCCCGCACGAGGACGAACCCACCTTTCCCACCTCGCAGTTGAGGTGCAGATCGACACCCCCGCGGACGGCCTGGGTGGCGTACGCGAGTGTCGTCGTCCAGGGGCAGATGATGGACTCGCCCGGGACGTCGAGGGCGCCCAGCGCGCCCTCGCCCAGGTGCGGTTCGCGGGCCCGTACCTCGTCGGCACCGATGATGCGGGCTTCGTCGTGGCCGTTGCGTTCCGCCTTCTTCAACAGTCCGGGCAGCGCGGCCAGTTGTTCCTCTTCCCAGGCGACGAGGAGCGCACCGACCGGTTCGACGGGGATGCCCGACTCGGCGGCGTACGCGGCGAGCAGACGACTGCCCTCGCGTACGAGGCGGGCCTCCAGGGAACCCGGCACGGCGTCGAAACCGGTGTGCAGGATCGCGGTGTTGGCCTTCGACGTGCCGTCACCCACGTCACCGGAGGCTTCCACCAGGGCGACGCGCAGCCGGTGGTGTCCGGCCAGTTCCCGGGCGATGGCCGAGCCGACCACCCCGGCGCCGACGACGGTCACGTCGTAGGGCTCGGTCGGCAGCGGGCCCTTGGTGGTGACGCTCATGACGACGGGGCCGGCGCGCGGTCGAGGAGGGCGTCGACCGCCGTGCGGAAGCCCCCGAGGCGCTCGGCGGCCTGCGTGGCGTCGATCTTCGGCTCGTACACGGTGGTGGGCCGCCACCGGGGGACGGCGTCCCGCACCGTGAGCTTCGGGTCGAGGCCCATGCGGGCGACGGCGCCCACCCCGAGGGCGGTCACATCGGGCAACGTCGATACCTCTACCGGGAGTTGGAGCAGATCGGCCTGGGTCTGCATCAGGAGGGCCGAGCGGGTCAGGCCGCCGTCGACGCGCAGGCTCGTCAGGGGCTCGCCCAGGTCGGTGGCCACGGCGTCGGCGAGGGAGACCACCTGCGCGGCGACTCCCTCGCACAGGGCGCGGACCAGATGGCCTGGAGCCGTGTCGAGGCCGAGTCCGGTGATCGAGCCGCGCAGGTCACCGCGCCACCAGGGCGCCGCGAGCCCGGCGAGGGCGGGCACGAACGTGACGCCGCCAGCGTCCGCCACCGAGGAGCCCACCGGGTCGAGGTCCGCCGCTCCTTCGATCACGCCGAGGTCCGTGAGCCAGCGGACGGCGGACGCGGCCGTGTAGACCTGCCCGTCGAGGCAGTAGCTGCTCTGGCCCGCCAGCCGCCAGGCGACGCAGCTGACCAGGCCGGAATCGCCGCGCCGCGGGCGGGAGCCCGTCTGGGCGAGCAGGAACGCGCCGGTGCCGTAGGTGCACTTGGCGGTGCCCGGCTCGGTGACGTCCTGGGCGAGCAGCGCGGCCTGCTGGTCGACGAGGAGGCCGGTCAGCGGGAGTTCGGGTCCGAAGGCCTTCGTGGTGCCGAACCGGCCCGCCGCGTCGACGACCCGGGGCAGCCGCTCGTCGGCGAGACCGAAGACGTCCAGGGCGCGCGGCGACCACGTGACGTCGTCCAGGTCGAGGAGCTGGGTGCGTCCGGCGGTGGCCGCGTCGGTGACGAACTCGCCGGTGAGCCGGTGGATCAGCCAGGCGTCGCTGGTGGTGACGACGCCTTCCCGGGTGAGGCGGCGGCGTATCCACGCCATCTTGGGCGCCGCGAAGTAGGGGTCGAGGGGGAGCCCGGTCAGCTGCTTCAACTCTTCGGCATGTGGGGCGAGTTCCGCGCACAGCGGCTCCGCGCGCCGGTCCTGCCACACGATCGCCTCGGTCAGCGGGCGACCCCATGCGGGGTCCCAGGCGAGCACCGTCTCACCCTGGTTGGCGAGACCGACCGCGGCGACCGGCTCCCCCGCGCCCGCCAGGGCTCGGCGTCCCGCGTCGACGACCGAGGCGAGCAGCGCCGCCGGATCGACCTCCACCCGACCCCCGGAGAGGTGGCGCGGACGTACGGGCGCGGCTCCTGAACCGATCACCCCGCGCTCGGGACACAGGACGAGAGCCTTCGTGCCGGACGTGCCCTGGTCGATGGCGAGGACAGCCTCGCCGCGCGGTCCTCCGCCGTCGGTGATCACCGCGGAAGCCTGCTACAGCGCCCAGGAGGGCGTCAAGGGCCCCCTTCAGGGCCGACGCCGCCCTGGTCTTTTCTCATATTGCCAACCGGCACGCCGAGTTGAGCACAAGTCGGTCCCAAAAGATCCACGAACCGCCCTGTGAACGGAAGTTACAGATCTACACTGACCGCCGAACAACATCACTACGCCCCAGGCCAGTTCACGACCCCTGCCCACCACCCTCCTCCCCCACAGAGGATTCATGCCCACTCCGTCAGGCCGCCCCGTGTACCACCCGGCGGGCCACGACGAACAGTTGCGCGCCGTGCTCCAGGACCTCAAGACGGGTCGCTGGGTGTCGACGCGCAACCTGCTCGACTCGACACCCGACTGGGGACTGTGGACGCAACGCACGCAGATCCTGGCCGCCGCCGTCGCCGGTTCCGATGTGGTCAGGACCTGGCAGGCCGAGGAACCGCACAGCGCCGCGGCAGCCGTTCTGCACACCCGGGTCCTCGTCGAGCGGACCCTGCGCGCCCATCGCGGCGGACACCGTCACACCAACGAACTGTGGCGCGAGGCGGCAGCGGCGTGCGGGGCCACGATCGACGCCTCGCCCGAGGACCCCGTGCCGTGGGTCTGCCTGCTCGCCCTCGCGCAGCTCGACAAGGGTCAGCGGTGGGACGAGCACCGGGTGCCGGCCCCCGAGCCGATGCTGTTCCCCGGCCCCTGGCATCTGCTCGCCGAGGCCGACAAGCGCGATCCGGGCAACCGCGAGGCCTACCACCGGATGCTGCAGTTCGCGTACGCCCGCCGCCCCACAGGCCCGCTCACCGAAGCGGTCAACTTCGCCCACTGGGCGTCGGGTTCGGCGCCCGCGGGCTCGGCACTGCACGTACTGCCCCTGTATGTGCGCGTCGAGCGGTACCGCAAGGACGGCGGTGCCGAGCACGCCCTGGATCTGCACTGGATCGGCGAGGACGCGACCCGCTCCGCCCTGCGCGCGCTACGGCTGTGGTTCGATCACGCGCTGCCCGCGGCCACCTCGCTCCTCGACCTCAGCCACCTGGCCCACGCGTTGTGGGGCGCGCATCAATTCCAGGACGCGGCAAGGGTGTTCGAGGCGCTCGACCCCTTCTACACCGTCGCGCCGTGGACGTACCGCACGCGGTCGCCCGGTGACACCGACGCGGCGGCCGAGGCCTTCACGCAGGCACGTACGCGCTGTCTGAGCGCCGTACGAGAGCCGGACTGAGGCACCCGGCTCCGTCCCGGATCAGCACGAGGTCTCCCGCACCACCCGCTCTCCCCCTCATCCCCCGCTCCCCGACGGAGGTACACCCGTGTCCCGCACCACCTGGTCGAGTCCCGCCTCGACCGAGGCCCCGCTGCCCGACGAGGAACAAAGGCTCAGGGAGCTCGGCTACCAGCCGGTCCTGGCACGCCGGATGGGCGGGTTCGGCAACTTCGCCATCAGCTTCTCCGTCATCTCCATCCTCTCCGGCTGCATGACCCTCTACGGCTTCGGACTCGGCACCGGCGGCCCGGCCGTGATGCTCTGGGGCTGGGCGGGCGTCGGCCTCTTCGTGCTCTTCGTGGGCATGGCCCTCGCGGAGGTCACCAGCGCGTACCCGACGTCGGGAGCCCTCTACTACATGGCCGACCGGCTCGGCGGGCGGCGCTGGGGCTGGTACACGGGCTGGTTGAACCTGCTCGGCCTGCTCGGCGCGATCGCGGGCATCGACTACGGCGCGGCGCTCTTCTCCGGGGCGTTCCTGAACCTGAAGTTCGGCTTCACGCCGACGCCGGAGAAGACCTTCCTGATCTTCCTGTGCATCCTGCTCCTGCACGCCGTCCTGAACCTCTTCAACGTACGCCTGGTCAGTCTGCTCAACTCGATCAGCGTGTGGTGGCACGTGGCCGGAGTCGCCGTGATCGTGGGCGTCCTCGCCATCGTGCCGGACCACCACCAGTCGCCCGGATTCGTCTTCGGTGAGTTCGTCAACGACACCGGGTGGGACAACCCGCTCTACGTCACGGCGATCGGTCTGCTCCTCGCGCAGTACACCTTCTGCGGGTACGACGCGTCGGCTCACCTCTCGGAGGAGACCTCCAACGCCTCGGTGACCGCCGCACGGGGCATCGTGCGTGCCATATGGGCGTCATGGATAGCCGGTTTCATCCTGCTGGCCGGGCTGACCTTCGCGATCCAGGACTACGCGGGCACGCAGGCCAGCGAGACCGGCGTACCGCCCGCGCAGATCATGATCGACGCACTCGGCGAGTCCGGTGCGACGGCACTGCTGCTCATCGTGATCGTGGCGCAGCTGTTCTGCGGCAACGCCGAGACGGCGGCGGCCAGCCGGATGGTGTTCGCGTTCAGCCGCGACAACGCGCTGCCCGGCTCGAAGGTGTGGCGCAAGGTCAGCTCCCGTACGCAGGTGCCGGTGCCCGCGGTGTGGCTGTCGGTCGGTCTCGCCGCGGTCATCGCCCTGCCCTCCCTGTACTCGACGACCGCGTACACGGCCGTGACCGCCATCAACGTCATCGGGATCACGCCCGCGTACGCCATCCCGATCTTCCTGCGGCTGCGGGCGGGCGACCGCTTCCAGCCGGGTCCGTGGAACCTGGGCCGCTGGAGCAAGCCGATCGGCTGGGTCGCGGTGGTCTGGGTCGGTTTCGTGACGGTCCTGTTCTGTCTGCCACAGGCCTCGCCGGTGACGGTCGACACGATGAACTACGCGTCGATCGCGCTCGTGGTGGTGCTGACTCTCGCCACGGTGTGGTGGTTCGTGGCGCGGCGCTCCTACAGCACGCCGTCGGCGTACGGGTCGGAGCGGGAGCAGGCGGAGATCGCGGAGGACATCATCTAGCTCCCTGGCCCCTTACGGGGTGCGGTCGTTGAGAATCCGCTGGAAGAGCCGGTGGTCGCGCCAGGCGCCGTTGATGTGCAGGAAATCCGGCGCGACACCGAACTCCTCGAAGCCGCTCTTGGCGAGGACCCGCTGCGAGGGCACGTTGTCGAGGAGGGTGCCCGCCTCGACGCGGTGCAGGCCGAGCTCCGTGTCGGCGGACAGGCAGGCGAACATCACCGCGGCGGTGGCCAGGCCTCGGCCGATGTGGTCCACGTCGATCCAGTAGCCGAGGTTTCCGCTGCGCAGCGGCCCGAGGACGATGTTGGACATGGTGACCGAGCCGACGATGTCCCCGTCACGGTCGAGCACCCAGGGAGCCGTCCGCCCGGCCCGGCACTCCTCCAGCTGGGCGCGGAGCCGGGCCGCCTGTGACTGCCGGGTGAAGTAGTCCTCGGGCCTGCTGGGCTCCCACGGCTCCAGGTGCGCGCGGCTGCGCGCACGGGAGCGGGCGAGCCCCTCCGCGTCCTCCAGCGTGGCGGGGCGCATGACGACGTCCGGGGTGATGCGGGTGCATTCCGTGATCATGCGCCAAGCGTAGGGACTGCGGCACACGCGCGTGCCGGTTGGTTCACACCGGCTGGCTCATGGCCGGTTGACTCATGTCCGGTTGACTCATGTCCGGTTGACTCATGCCCGGTTGGCTCACCTTCCGCCCGCCACCCGCAGGATCGTGCCGGTCGCGTAGGACGCCTCGTTCGACAGCAGCCAGGCGACCGCCGCCGCGATCTCGTCGGGGTGGCCCGAGCGCCCCAGCGGGATGCCCGCGGCGAGCTTCGCCGGGCGCTCGGGGTCCGCGTGGAACTCGGTCCAGATCACGCCGGGCGCGACCGCGTTGACGCGGATGCCGTCCGCCGCTACCTCCTTCGACAGGCCGACGGTCATCGTGTCGACGGCGCCCTTGGCGGCGGCGTAGTGGACGTACTCGCCCGGGGCGCCGAGGGTCGCAGCCGCGGAGGAGATGTTCACGATGCCGCCGCCGGAGCCGGTCCGCTTCATGTCGCGGATCGCCCGCCGGGCGCAGAGGAGGTAGCCGAGTACGTTCACGTCGAGTGCCCGGCGCATGGCGGCGGCGTCGGCCTCCGCGAGGGGGCCCACCGGGGCGCCGACTCCGGCGTTGTTCACCAGTCCCGTGACCGGGCCGAGTTCCGCGGCGGCGCTCTCGAAGAGGCGGTCGACGTCTGCCTCGTCAGCGGTGTCCATGCGGACGGTGAGGCAGCGGGTGCCCGCGCCTGCCGCGCGGACGGTCCCTGCCACCTTCTCTGCCGCCTCGGCGTCCGAGTGGTAACCGATGGCGATGTGGTGGCCGTCCGCGGCGAGGCGGGTGGAGATGGCTGCGCCGATACCGCGGCTGCCGCCGGTTACGACTGTGACGGGGTTCTGCGGCATGTTTCCTCCGGGGCGGGTTGAGCGGGGTCGCTGGTTTGATCGATCATCCCCCAACCCCGCCCCTTCCCGACTGTGACATTTGCGGCTCCGCCGCGGGCCGCTCGGCGCGGGGGCCTCGGTTGCCGTCAATCACCGGCTCCGCCGAGTTCGTCCTCAAACGCCGGACAGGCTGAGGAATCAGCCTCTCCGGCGTTCGAGGAGCGGGGTCTGGGGCGGAGCCCCTGCGCGGCGGAGCCGCCCATGGATACAGCCGGGAAGGGGCGGGGTTGGGAAGATCGCCGCCGGAGGCAAGACCCTCAGCCCCTTCGCTCCCGCACGAACTCCCGCAGCGTCCCCGGCCCCCTTCCCCCGAACCGCTCGATCGCCTCCGTCACCTGATACAGCTCGTGGTGCGAGCCGATCAGGCGGAACAGTTCCCACAGCTTGTCCAGGTGGGCGACCTCACCGCGGCGCACCGGCTCTTCGGCAGGTACGGGTACGCGACGACCTCGATCGTCGCCGTAGCGGCCGCCGCGGGCGTCACCAAGGGCGCGGCCCACCACCACTTCCAGGGTAAGGCGGACCTCTTCCACGCGGTGTTCGGCCGTGAACAGGAAGAGATCGCGTCTGCCGCCGCTTCCTGGAGCACTGCCTCGACCCCGGATTCCGGCGGATCGTCCTGCTCGACGCGCCATCTGTCCTCGGCTGGGAGACGGTCCGCGAGATCGAATACGCCCATACGCTGCGGGTGTTGACGGACGGGATGCGCATGGTCGCCACCGCGGGACACTCGGACGACGGGGGCGACGGGGGCGACGGGGGCGACGGTGACCTGGACGTACGCTGCCGGCTGATGTTCGGCGCGCTGTGCGAGGCGGGCATGCTCCTGGCCCGCTCACCCGACCCGGCCGCCGCCCTCGTCTCGGTGACGAAAGAGGCCGAACGGTTGCTTGCGGCGCTTGCCTAGCTGATTACGCGCTCAATTACTGGGCACTCGGAATCGCGTCACGTAAGGCTGAAATGCGATCTCCAAGGAGTGTGGTCATGTCGGCTTACGGTAGTTCGTCAGCGGCTTCGTCCGGCACCCGGACGAATGGTCTCGCGATAGCCGGTCTTGTCTGCGGAATCGTCGGGGTGTTCTTCCTCAACTTCGTCCTCGGGCCGCTCGCCATCATCTTCGGTGCTGTCGCCCTGCGTCAGAGGACGGTCAAGGGCAGCGCGGGAATGGCCAAGGCAGCCATCATCCTCGGCATCGTCGACGTGGTCCTTTTCATCGTGCTGATCGCCATCGCCGCCTCCTCCGGCGGATTCACCTGGTACGTCGGCGGCTGACCGAAGTCACTGAGGGCGGGCGGACGGTTTCGTCGGTGGGGAGGGAATGCGCGTGACGCGCATTCCCTCCCCACCGGCAGTTCAGTGCGCCACGCGGTCCTCGGGTGCGGCGTCCTCCGCCGCCAGGCTGTCCATGAAGGAAGAGACGGAGAAGACCGCGCGCCCCGGCCCCGCGGGGCCGTAACCGGGCGGCGACGTCAGGCCGTTGGACTCCATCGTCGCGCGGTACGCCTCCAGAAGCCGCACGTGGTACTCCAGTGGCGCCCCCTGTGGGTTCGCCTTGCCCAGGGGGGTCGTCGGCTCCGGGCACCATGTGGTGAAGCGGGGCGTGATGCCGCGCGACATGAAGTACTGCAGCCCCTCGACGGTGGAGTCGATGGCCTCGCCGACCGTCTTGAAGCCGAACGGCTCCGCCATCTCCACGCCCGCCACGAAGTTCGGGATGACGTTGCGCGGCCCGAAGACCTCGGCGGAGTCAAGGATGCGACGGTGCCACTCGTCACGGCCGACGTAGCGCTCCTTGCCGGGGCAGTAGCGCTCGAAGAGGTACGGGTCCCACACCTCGTAGTTGGGGTGGTAGATCCGCACGCCGTAGTCGTGGAAGCGCTGCACGTCCGCCTTGGGCAGTGCCTGCGCGACGACCTTGCCGATCCAGCGGCCGGGGAAGCGCTCCTCGATGGCCTTCGCGTACTGACCGTAGAAGTCGGCCTCGTCCTTGCCGCCGATCTGCGAGGTGATGGCGCCGCCGGTCAGCGTGTACGCCGTGGAGGACTTCGCGGTGTCGTACTTGTCGATGATGGCGAGGGCTTCGAGGACCTCGTCCATCGGCTTCACGCCCGTGTAGGGGCGGCCCGCCGCTTTCTGCTGGCGCCAGTTGTGGTTGATGTCGCAGTACTGGCACTCCTCCTTGGCGCCGAAGTACTGGCAGACCCGGAAGACCGTCAGGTAGATCAGGTAGCCCCACTGGATGGTGGGCGCCACCTCCATCACGGACTTGCCGTTCTCCAGCGTGTGCCGGTAGTAGTCCGGCATCGGCGGCAGGCCCACGTCGGAGATGCGTACGCCGTCCAGGTAGAGGCCGAGTACGCCGTCGTCGTCGGCGGCGACGCGGTACGGCGACGAGGGGTTCACGCGGACCGAGACGACCGTGCGGCGCAGGTCATAGGGCCCGCCGGTGAGGACGATCTCCTCGGGCGGACGGCGCAGGGCGGCGGCGCCGAGTTCGGGCAGGGTGCTGTGGTCGAAGGAGAAGATGAAGTACGACTTCGGCTTGATCTCGCCGCCCTCGTTGTCGCTGAGCGCGGACTCGTCGAACGCCATCCCGCCCCTGAGCAGGTCCTCCTTGATCACCGCCTCCCGCGGTACCTGCGGGAACCGCTCCATGAGTCCCTCGACGAGCTGGGTACGGCTCTCGCTGCGGCTTGCCATCTGCCGGGTACCTCGGATCCTGTCGGTGAATTGTGCTTTCCCGTGACCCCCACGCTAATACGCGGCTTTTCCGGCGCGGATCCGCCTCCGGTCTCAGTGGGCCTCCGCCTTGCGGCGGTACCTCCGGCGCCATGTCCCCGGGCCGGGAACCTGGCGGTGCGGGCCTCGCGTTGTTCCTTGCATGAACGAGCTGGTTGCCGGGGGGAACGTAGAGCTGCCGGACGGCGCCGTCACCCTCCGGGTGCCCGGCCCCTTCGACCTGTCCGTGATCGTCACGGGTGACAGCGGGAAGGTCGCGGGCGACGGGGACTTCGTCTTCTACAACCAGCCGGCCACGTCCGGCGCCCGGCTCCAGGGCGACACGGTCACTGTCGACGGGTGGCGCCTACGCGCCGGTGCGAGCCGCGTCACCGTGGCCGTGAGCCCCGCCGAGCCGGGCACTCCCCTGGGCCGGCTGCCCGCCATCGCGCTCCAGGTGCAGGGGCCCGGCGGCCGTCTCGTGGCGCGTTTCACACCGCCGCGCCCCGACCGCGAGACGGTGCTGCTGCTCGCGGAGATCTACCGCCGCGGCCCGGGATGGAAGCTCCGGGCACTCGGTCAGGGGTACGCGGACGGGCTCGCGGGGGTGGCACGCGACTTCGGGGTGGACGTGGCGGAGGACGGAGCCACGCAGCCGCCGGCCGCTCCGGGTCGGCTGCCGAGCGTGCCTGCTAGTGCACCCCCACGCTCCCGTCCGGCGCTCTCCCGTCCGGCGCCCTCCGGTGCGGCACCCTCCGGCGTGTCAGCCCCCGACGGGTTCCTCCCCCAGGTCAACGCCGCGCGGGCGTCGGCGGGGGCGCCTCCCGTCTCCCTCGACGCGAGGCTGACCGCCGCCGCGCACGCGCACGCGGCGGGCATGGCGGCGCGGTCCACGCTCAGCTCGGAGCACGCGGACGGCACGTCCCTCTACCAGCGGGTAGTCGCGGGCGGATACGCGTATCTGGCCATCGGCGAGCACCTGGTCTCCGGGCCGCGCACGGCCGCCGAGTTCGTGGAGTACTGCCTCTCAGGCGAGCAGTCGCGGGGAACGGTGCGGAGCCGCGCGTACACGCACGTCGGGGTGGCCCATTCCGCCGACGCGCGCTCCGGCGACATCTACTGGACGGCGCTGTGGGCCTCCCCGTTCAGCGGGCAGGGCCTCGCGGAGTGGGCATCGGCCGTGCTCCGTCTCACCAACGCCGAACGGACAGCCGCGGGTCTGCGTCCCCTCTCCCCCGATCCGCTCCTGACCGTCGCGGCGCAGGGCCACAGCGCGGACATGATCGCCCGTGCCTTCTACGCCCATACCTCGCCCGACGGCGGCGAACCCTGGCACCGCGCGTCCGCGGCGGGCAGCAGGCACCGGGCGATCGGCGAGAACATCGCCTGCGGGCAGCGCACGCCCGCCGAGGTGGTGGACGGCTGGATGAACAGCCCCGGCCACCGGGCCAACATCCTCAAGTCCGACTTCACCCATCTCGGCGTCGGCTTCGCGGGCGGCGGCTCTGCCGGGACGTACTGGACGCAGCTGTTCGGCGGCTGAGAGCTCTGCCGCCCGCCGCCCGCCGCCCGCCGGCTACCGGCCCCCCGACCACCGACCACCGCTGAGCAACCCCCGCGCCCCGGGCCGCGTCTGCCTGCAGAGCGGGCCGGCGCACGAGGTGGGGCCTTCGTGCACCGGCCCGCGTTGCCACGCAGCGGCGTCACTCACACGCAGTGGTATGACTCAGGCGGGCCCGCTCGGCCGGGCCCGCTCGGCCGGACCCGTCGGCCGGAGCCGTCGGCCGGAGCCGTCGGCCGGACCGTTCAGCTCACCGCCACCGGCACCCCGCTCCTGGCCGACGCGTAGCCGGCCGTCACGATCTTCAGCGTCCGCAGCCCGCCCTCGCCGTCGGCCACGTCCATGCCGCCCTCGCCCGGGCCGTGGAGGAAGGCCCGCAGCATGCGCTCGTCCAGATCGGCGCCGAAGGGCAGGGCGAGCCCCTGCCGGTGGCGTTCGCTGTAGCCGTGGACCGACTGGTCGAAGGCGTCCATCTCCAGGGTCGCCCGCTCGCCGACCACGGTGAGTTCGAGCCCGCCCCAGGAGTGGTGCGATCGCGGATGCGACCAGCTGCAGTCGATCGTCGCCACCGAGCCGTTGTCGTAGGTCACGGTGACCAGACCGCTGGTCTCGGCGTCGACCTCGCCCTCGTACATGCGGTTGTTCGTCTGGGCGTACACGTCGACGGGGCGCGCGTCGCCGAAGAGGTCGTCCAGGAGGTCGGCTATGTGGACCGTGTGGTCCATCAGGGCACCGCCGCCCGCGAGTTCGGGATCGGCGAACCAGCGCCGTGCGGACGGCATGGAGCCGTTGTTCGCGCCGGACACGGTCAGGACCCGGCCCGCCTCCCCCGAGGCGACGGCCGCCTTGACGGCCGCGTACGCGGGGCTGAAGCGGACGGGGAAGGCGACCGCGAGCCGTACGCCGGCCTTCCGGCACGCCGCGAGCATCGCCTCACCGTCCTCGACCGTCGTGGCCAGGGGCTTCTCGCACAGGACAGCCACGCCGCGGGACGCCGCCAGCTCCACCAGTGGGCGGTGGCGCGCGTTCTCGGAGCAGACGATCACCGCGTCCGGGCCCCAGGCGAAGGCCTCCTCGTACGTCTGCGCGTACGCGACCCCCATCTCGTCGGCGAAAGCCCGTCCCCGCACCTCACCGGGCGCGGCCGACCCGCTGTCGGGATCGCTGCCGAGCACCTCGACGCCGGGCATGCGGGCGAGGAGCCGCAGGTACCCGGCGGCGTGGAGGTGGGCGAACGACAGAACGGCGACCTTCATCGCGTGACCTCCTGGTTCTTCGTCCGGGGCTCGGTCGCCCCGCTCGTTGCGAGCTCCACCGCCCGGCCGGTACGGCTCGACTCCACCGCCGCCTCGGCGATCCGCACCGCCTCGATCCCGTCCCGCGCGCTCACCCGTGGTTCGCCGCCGCCCTCCTCCCAGGACGCCGCGAACTCCCGCAGCTCGGACAGGTAGGGGCTCTCCGTCATCGGGCTGGAGGGGATGGACTCGTTGGCCGCGCGCACCCCTTGCGCGGTGATCCGGTAGCCCGGCACCGACGTGGAGTCGTGCCGCAGCAGCCCGTCGCCGCCCGCGACGCGGAACGTCGTACGGAACTGCTGGTCCGGAAGGCCCCAGAGGCCGGTGATGTGACTGATCGCGCCGGAGGCGTGGGTGAGGACGGCGGTCGCCGAGACGACCTCGGCCCGGGCGCCGCCCGTGGCGCGCTCGACGCCCCGCGTCTGCGCGTGCACGCGGACCACGTCGCCCGCGATCCAGCGGGCGACGTCGATGTCGTGCACCATCAGGTCCATGATGACGCCGCCGGACTTGGCGGGGTCACCGAACCAGGGCGCCCACTGCGGCCGCGCCCCGCCGCGCGTGAACCGCAGCACCGCGAGGTCGCCCAACTCGCCTCGCCCGACGGCCTGTTGCATCGCCGCGTACGCCGGGAAGTACCGCACGACATGGGCGGGGTGCAGCCGGACGCCCGCCGCTTCGGCGGCTTCCGCGATCCCCTCGGCGTCGGCGGCGTTGAGCGCGAGGGGCTTCTCGCAGATGACGTGCCGGCCCGCCGCGACGGCCGCGAGGGCGAGTTCCTTGTGGGTGGGTGTGGGAGTGCAGATGTCGACGGCCGTGCAGTCGACGAGCAGTTCGGCGAGATTCGCCACCGCGGCGACCTCGCGGCCCGCGTACTCGGCGGCGAGCTTCTCCGCCGAGCCGTCGACGGTGTACACGCTGACGCGCGCACCCAGTTCCAGCCAGCCCGGGAGATGGGCGCGGGCGATACCGCCCGCCCCGATCAGGCCGATGTGAAGCGGTCGCATGAAGGGAGTCACCTTTCCTGGTTCCTGTCAGGGGCCGGCTCGGTGAAACGGGGCGTGGGGGTCAGCTCTTGGAGCCGGAGAGCGCGACGCTCTGCACGAAGTGCCGCTGCAGGAAGACGTAGACGAGGAGCATGGGGAGGCTCGCGATGAGCGAACCGGCCATCATCACGGGGTAGTTGGTCTCGAACTGGCCCTCCAGTGAGGTCAGTCCGGCACTGATGGGCATCTTCTGCGGATCGGTGTTGACGATCAGCGGCCACAGCAGGTCGTTCCACGACCACATCGCGGTGATGACGGCGAGCGCGGCGAGCGCGGGCCGCACCAGCGGCAGCATGATCGACCAGAAGATGCGGAACGCACCCGCGCCGTCGATCCGCGCGGCCTCCTCCAACTCCTTGGGGAGCGTGAGGAAGAACTGACGCAGCATGAAGGTCCCGAACGCGCTGAACATGCCCGGCAGGAACAGCGCGGGCGCCGAGTTGAGCAGGCCGAGCCGCTGGACGATGTCGTACTGCGGGAGGACGAGCAGCGAGCTCGGCACCATGAGCACGGACAGGAAGAGCGCGAACAGGACGCCCCGGCCCCGGAACTGCATGCGCGCGAAGGCGTAGGCGGCGAGCGAGCAGAACACCAGCTGCCCGACCGTGCGCCCCACTGTGTTGAACACGCTGTTGAACAGCATTTCCCGGAACGGCAGCGCGGTGAATACCTCTTCGAAGCTCGACCAGTTCCAGGTGTCGGGCAGGAAGGTCGGCGGCACCTTGGCCGTCTCGGCGAGGGACTTGGCGGCGGTGAGCAGCTGCCACAGGAAGGGGAAGACCATCACCAGGGCGCCGAGCGAGAGCGCCGCGTGGGTGGCGACCGAACCGGCTTTGAGACGACGGCGGTTGGAGGTCGGTTCACAAGGGCTCGCTGAAGACTCACGCATAGTGCACCCACCTCTTCTGCAGCCTGAACTGCACCAGCGTCAGCGCCGCGATGATCATCATGAGCAGGAAGGCGAGCGCGGCGGCGGCGCCCTGGGCGTTCTCGACGAAGGCCCATTTGTAGAAGAGGCTCACCACCGACTGGGTGTCGCCGATCGCCGGGTTCTTCTCGGCCATCATGATGTAGATCAGATCGAAGGTCTGCAGGGAGTTGATCATGCAGATGATGGACGCGAAGAAGATCGTCGGGCTGAGCAGCGGCAGCGTGATCGTGAAGAAGCGGCGCAGTGGCCCGGCGCCGTCCAGCTCGGCGGCTTCGTAGTAGTCCTGCGGGATACCCTTGATGCCCGCCATGAAGATGATCAAGTAGTAGCCGGTGGTCGACCAGACCATGACCGTGCCGATCGCGTACACGGCGGTCGAGGGGTCGGAGACCCAGTAGCGGCGGTCGGCGCCGAACCACTCGAAGACTTCGTTGATCAGTCCGTAGTCGCCGTTGTAGAGCCAGTTCCAGACGAGGCCGACGGCGACCGGCAGGGTGACGAAGGGAATGAAGTACAGCGCGCGGTAGACCGGGACGCCACGCAGTCCGCGCCGGTTGAGCAGCGCCGCGACTCCGATCGCGATCGGCAGGGCGAGCAGCCCGATGACGCAGTAGATCAGGGTGTTGCCGAGCGCCTGCCAGACGGTGACGTCCTTCAGGACGCGCACGTAGTTGTCCGTGCCCACCCAGGTGTTGCCGCCGAACGCCCCGAACTCGGTGAAGCTGTAGAAGAAGGTCTGGAGCAGCGGCCAGAAGTAGAAGACGGCGAAGCCGATGCCGAGCGGCGCGATGAAGAGGTAAGCGGCGCGCTGGTTGCGGGACTTGGGTGCGGGGACGGACGCCGGTTTGCGGCGTCCTGCCGCCTTCGCCGCCGCCGTGGAGGGAAAGACACTCATCATGCGCGCTCCTCCTTCAGGGCTCGGTCCATCTGCTCGCCCAGCGTGCGGGCGGCGCTCTCGATACCGCCCTTGCCACTGAACGCGGCGCCCAGGAGCGGGTACTGGAGGTTCTCCCAGACCGCGGTGTTCTTCGAGCTCGGGTACGGCACGGCGTACTCCAGCATCTCGATGAAGCACTTCAGGTCGAACTCGGGCATCGACTTGAGCCAGGCGTCCTGCGTCCCCTCGTACGAGGAGATGGTGACGCCCGTCGACGCCTGGATCTCGGCGGCCTTGCGGCCCGCCATGAAATGGACGAACTTCCAGGCCGCCGCCTTCTTGCGGCTCTTGGCGGAGATGACGTTGGCGAGGCCGTGGATGATCGTGGCGCGCTCCCGGCCCTTGGGCAGGACGGTGACACCGCCGTGGTCCTTGATGGCGGGGACGGCGTGCATCTGCCCGGAGAACGCGGATATCTCGTAGACCATGGCGGCCTTCTCCGACCAGAAGCGGTTGCGCGCCTTGGACTCGACCATCGCGCTCTGCGGCGGCGACCAGCCACGGTCGATCATGTCGGTCCAGTAGCGCAGGCCCTCGATGGAGCGCTCGTCGCCGAAACCGGACTTCCCGTCCTTCAGGACGTAGCCGCCGCCTCCGTGAATGGCGGGGTAGAGCTGGGCCTGGCGGTCCATCTCGGCGGCCATGCCGTGCACACGCCGGCGCGGGTCGGTGAGTTCGGCGGCGGCGTCGCGCACGTCGTCCCAGGTCCACGTCGCGTCCGGGTACTTGATGCCCGCCTTGTCGAAGAGCGCCTTGTTGTACCAGAGGCCGATGGTGTCGAAGTCCTTGGGAATGCCGTACTGCGTGCCCTGATAGGCGTAGATCTTCATGAGCGCATCGGGGTGGCGGTCCACGGGGGTCGCGTCGCTCCTGATGTGCCCGCTCAGGGGCTCCAGGACGCCACCGGCCGCGTACAGCTGGAGGTTGACCGCGTTCATCCAGAACACGTCGGGGGCCGTGCCGCCGCGCATCGCGGTCTTCAGGGTGGTCCAGTAGCTCGACCAGGGTGTGAGCTCCATGCGCACGGATATGCCGGGGTTCTCCTTCTCGAAGGCGTCGATCACCTTCTGCAGCCCGGGTACGTGGGCAACGTCCCACACCCCGTACGAGAGGGTGGTCCTGCCACCGCTCTCCTTGCTGTCGTCACTCTGGCCGGAGCAGGCGGCGAGCAGGGGCGTCGCCATCGCTCCGTACAGCAGAGTCCTCCTACGCATGAGCGCCTCCGCTTCCGGGCTGCGGTTCGTGGGGTTCTACGGCTCGTGGGGTTCTACGGCTCGAGGGGTTCTACGGCTCGCGGGGTTCTACGGCGCCGAATCCGTCAGGAGATCGGACTCGAACTGGTCAAGTGCCTTGCGTACGGCGCCGATCGCCACACCCTGTTCGCCGAGCGTGCTCAGCGCGATGCGCGGGACGTGCAGGGTCAGCGGGCGCAGCCTGTCCTCGATCAGCGGCACAAGATGGCCGCCCAGCGGGGTCGCGCCGCCGGTGAGCACCACCAGCTCCGGGTCGACGGCGAGCGCGAGGGCGGCGATGCCCGGCGAGATGCGGTCGGCGAAGTCCGCGACGGCGGCGAGTGCGCGCGGGTCTCCGGTGTCCGCGGCGCGGGCGAGCGCGGCCACTTCGGACTCGCCGGAGCGCCGGTCACCCCGCCAACTGAGCGCCTCCTGTGCGGTATCCATGCCGAGCAGCGGAAGCAGGCCGAGCTCGCCCGCACCTCCCCGCCGCCCCCGGTGCAACCGCCCGCCGATGGTGAGGCTGCACGCCACGCGGTGACCGGTCAGGACGCAGACGACGTCGCCCGCGAGGGTCGCCGCACCCTGCCAGCGCTCGGCGAGCACGGCGAGGTTCACGTCGTTCTCGACGAGGGTGTGCCCCGACTCCCCGTCGGCGAGGAGCCGCCCGAGGTCGAAACCGGACCACTCGGGGATGACGTGGGAGGTGATGGTGCCGCTCGCGTCGACGACGCCGGGTACGCCCACGCAGCGGGCGAGGATGTCGTCGCGCCGCACGGAGTGTGCGTCGAGGAAGGCTTCGAGGCCCTTGCGCAGGAGGTCGAGCCGCTGGGCTCCGCCCAGCTCCGGGTCGATGTCATCGCGCCGGACAGCGAGCACCGTCCCGCCGAGATCGGCGAGGAGCAGCACCATCTTGTGCAGGCCGATGTCGGCGCCCACGACGCGGCCCGCCTCCACACGGAACCGGAACCGCCGTGCGGGGCGCCCGGGCGCGCGCTCGGCGTCGTCGCGCTCGGCCTCCCCCGCCCAGCCGTGCGCGGCCAGCTCCTCGACGGCGGCTTCCACGGTGGGCCGGGAAAGTCCGGTGCCCGCGGCGAGCTCCGCGAGTGTCTGTGGGCTGCGGCGGTGCAGGGCGCGCAGCACGACGGTGGTGTTCAGCCGGCGCAGCGAGGCGAGATCGTGCCCCCGTGTCCCGTTCCGCAACACTTCTTCACCTCATGTCGAGGCCGGGGCAGCCCTGTTGACCATGGGGTCTACCGCTGCTCCCGGAGATTGGGGAGGAGACTTGCATATCCCCGGCCGACGGGGAACCCCCCTCGCGGGACCAGAAATCGGGAGGTCGGCCGGCTGGACCGCCACCCCATCTTCCTGATGACACGTCAGGAAACATCCGGGGGGACTCCGTGCGCCACCCCTTGCCAAGGCAGATAGTACGTGTTCGGATTATCTCAGTCGGGCGGCCACCCACCGCCTCGTAACCGCAGTTCAGACCCTGTACGGCGGGCCGGTGAGCCCTGCCTGAGCGACCCAAAGCTCCCCCACAGCTCCCCTGTACCCCCTCGCAACCCTCTCGCACGAAGTGTCCGGAGTCGTGCTGCCCGTATGCCCGCGGCAGCCCGGAAGAAGGGAACCCCCGTGTTCGATCTTTCGTCCGTCGACCTGCTCGACGCGTTCACCCGCGAACTGCGACTGTGCAAGCTCCGCGAGGGCGAGCACGTCGTCGTCCTCTCCGAACCCGGCAGCCGCGGCGACTACGTGGCGGCCGCGTTCGGCGCCGCGAAGACGTGCGGCGCCCATGTCATCGCCGCGACCGTCCCCGGCGGCAGCCCCGCGCCGATGCCGAGCACCCACACCGGCGCGGGCCCCGGCCTCGTCTCCGTACTGGGCGACTCCACGGCGCAGGACCTCCTGAAATCCGCCGATCTGGTCGTCGACCTCACCCGCGAGGGCTTCATCCACGCACCCGTCCAGCAGGAGATCCTGCGGGCGGGCACCCGCATCATCTTCGTCTGCGACGCGCCCGACGTCCTCATCCGCAATCTGCCCAAGGAGGCCGACAAGGACGAGGTGCTCGAAGGGGTCGAGCTGCTCAAGCGGTCGTCCGTCATGAAGGTGACCTCGGACGCGGGCACGGATCTGACCGTGCAACTCGCGGGCTCCAAGCCCGAGTTCCAGTGCGGCTTCGCAGACGACCCGGGCCGCTGGGACCACTGGCCGAGCACCATGGTGCTTGCCTGGCCGGAGATCTCCGACGGGCAGATCGTGCTCGCCGAGGGCGACATCCTGCTGCCCTTCAAGGAGTACGTCCGTCAGCCGGTCACCCTCCAGATCGCGGGCGGCCGGATCGAGAAGGTGTCGGGCGGCGCCGAGGCCGAGCTGCTCAACACCTTCTTCGATGACGCCGACGACCAGTGGGCGCGCAGCCTCTCCCACATGGGCTGGGGCCTGATGCGTACGGCCGACTGGTTCGCCACCGCCCTGTACGGCAAGGACGACCTGATGGGCATGGACGCCCGCGCCTTCGCCGGGAACTTCCTCTGGTCGACCGGACCGCACCCCGTCCTCGGACGCGAGTCGTACGCGCATCTCGACATCGCCATGCGCGGCTGCACCGTCACGGTCGACGACACCGAGGTCGTGACGGGCGGCCGGCTCACCGAGCGCTGACCCACACACCAACTGCCCCCGCACATCAGGAAGATGGAGGAAGCGTGGCGTCCAGCCAGTCGTACGAAGTCACCGTCGTCGGAGGCGGTCTCGGTGGCCTGACCGCCGCCCTCGCGCTGCGGCACCGCGGCCTGCGGGTCACCGTGCTGGAACAGGCGCCGCAGCTCGGCGAGGTGGGCGCGGGCATCCAGACGGCGCCGAACGCCAGCCGCGTCCTGCTCGGCCTGGGGCTCCGCCGGCAGCTGGAAGCCATCCACACCGAGCCGCTCGACCAGGTGCGGCGGCGCTGGAAGGACGGCAGTGTCGTCGGTCTGACCCCCCTCGGGCGGCGCTGCAAGGAGCAGTTCAACGCGCCGTACTGGCACTACCACCGGGCCGATCTGCACCGCGTGCTCATGGACGCCTGCGTCGACCCGGCGGGGCCAGGTCCGGCCGTCGCCCTGCACACCGCGAGCAAGGTCGTCGAGCTCGACCGCACGGACCCCGCGCGCCCAGTGGCCATCACGGACGACGGGCGGCGGTACGCGTCCGACGCCGTCATCGGCGCCGACGGCATCCGCTCCCGGGTGCGCGACCTGATGGACGTCCCCGACACCCTCCTCTTCTCCGGCGAGATGGCCTACCGGGCCCTGATACCGGGCGAGTTGATCGCGGCCGACCCGGCGACGCGCTGGCTGGTGGACCGCTATCAGTCCACCATCTGGTACGGACCCGACCGCCACCTGGTGCACTACATGATCCGCGGCGGCGAGTACCTCAACATCGTGGCCTGCGTGCCCTGCACGGACGAGGTCGCCGAGAAGTGGTCCGTCGCCGCCACCGCGCAGGACCTCGTCGACGCCTTCCCCGGCTGGGACGACCGGGTCCCCGCGATGCTCTCCAAGGCGAAGGAGGACGTCTCCTGCTTCGCGCTCCACCACCGGCGCCGCGACCCCGTGTGGCAGGACGGCAGGGTCGCCCTGCTCGGCGACGCCTGCCACGCGATGCTCCCCTACCAGGCGCAGGGCGCCTCGCAGGCCATGGAGGACGCCGCCGTGCTCGCCGAGGAACTTGGCGCGGTCACGACCGACGGCATCGAGGGGGCTCTGCGCCGCTATGTCGACCGGCGTGCCAAGCACGCCGGGATGGTCCAGGAAGCGTCGCTGCAGAACAAGACCTTCTACCACTTCCCCGACGGCCCCGAGCAGCGGGCCAGGGACGAGAAGCTGCGCCGCGACTTCGACGGCGAGTCGGACCTCTCGTACGACTGGCTGTGGGGTGGCACGCCGCTCAACGACCCCGATCTCGGCGCGTTCTCCTACCAGTTCACCCGCTGAGCCCACTTGGAGCGAACGTGAAAACAGGCGATCAGATCGTTCAGGAACTTCCCTGGAGATGGTCGGTCCAGGGCAAGATCTTCATCATCGGTGGTCTCGGCTACCTCTTCGACGCGTACGACATCGCCTTGAACGGCTTCCTCATGCCGCTCCTCGGCAAGCACTTCGACCTCTCGCTCAGCGAGCGCGGGCTCGTCGCCACCGCGAACCTGGTGGGGATGGCCGTGGGCGCCGTCGCCTGGGGCGCGGTCGCCGACCGGATCGGCCGCAAGAAGGCGTTCAGCGTCACGCTGCTGATCTTCGCCGTGTTCTCGGTGGTCGGCGCGCTCGCGCCGACGTATCCGGTCTTCCTCGCCCTGCGGTTCCTCGCGGGTGTGGGGCTCGGCGGCTGCATCCCCGTGGACTACGCCCTGGTGGGCGAGTTCTCGCCGCGCAGGTACCGGGGCAGGATCCTGACCGCCCTCGACGCGTGGTGGCCGGTGGGCGTGACCCTGTGCGGGCTCGTCTCGACGGCGATGCTGACCCTCGACGGCAACTGGCGGTGGATGCTGGCGACGATGGTGCTGCCCGCGCTCCTGCTGTTCTGGGCCCGGCGCGGCATCCCCGAGTCGCCGATCTATCTGACGAAGAAGGGCCGCGAGGCCGAGGCGCGCAAGGTCATCGACGACCTGGTCCGGCGGACCGGGGCGCCCGTGGAGCCCTACGTCATCCCCGAGCCGGTGCCGGACGAGGGGCCGCGTGGCGTGGCGGCCGCCGTCGATCAGCTGCGCCGCATCTGGGCGTTCAGCCCGCGCATCACCTCCGCGGCCTGGCTGCTCTTCGCCACGATCATGCTCGTCTACTACGCGGCGCTGAGCTGGATGCCCTCGATCCTCAAGGAGGAGGGCCAGGGCGACACGGCCGCGTTCATGAGCACCACCCTGATGAGCGGCGTCGGCATCGTCGGCGTACTGGTCTCCACCGCCCTGGTGGACGTCGTCGGCCGCAAGTGGCTGATCGGCGTCTCGGCACCGGTCGCCTCGCTCGCCCTGGTGGTGTTCGCACTGGTGCGGGACCTGCCGACGGGCTCGGTGGTGGCCATCGCCGTCTTCGGCTTCCTCGCGCAGCTGGCCATCCCCGCCCTGTACGCGTACGTCTCCGAGCTCTACCCCACGCCCCTGCGGGCCAGCGGCTTCGGCTGGGCATCCTCGGTCAGCCGGGCGCTCACCGGGTTCGCGCCGCTGCTCTTCGGCTCGGTGATGTGGCCCTTGCTGGGGCTGCCGCTGACGTTCGCCGTGCTCGGCGGATTCGTCCTGGTGGCCGTCGTGTGGATGGCGGTGGCCGCGCCGGAGACGAAGGGGCGTGAGCTGGACGGTGAGGAGGAACCCCCGGCGTCCACGCATCCTCTGCCGGTCGCCGAGCAGGCGGCGCTCTGACGCCCCGCCGCTCCGACCGCGCCTTGCGCCCCGCGCCCCGCGCCCCGCGCCCCGCGCCCCGCGCATCGTACGTACGACAGGAGGACCATGAAGCCCGCCCCGTTCACCTACCACCGGGCCCGCGACCTCGACGGCGCCACGCGGCTGCTCGCCGAGCTCGGCGATGACGCCAAGGTCGTGGCCGGCGGCCAGAGCCTGGTCGCGATGATGAACTTCCGTCTTGCCCGGCCCAGGCATCTGGTCGACATAGCCGGCCTGCGGGAGCTCGACGGGCTGCGCCAGGACGCGGCGGGCGGGCTGCGCGTGGGGGCGCTCACCACCCATCACACGGTGGAGAGGGATCCGGCGGGGCTGCTCGGGGCGGACTTCGGTGTGCTGCGGCGGGCCATGGCGTGGATCGGCCATCTGCCGATCCGCACGCGCGGCACGGTCGGCGGCAGCATCGCGCACGCCGACGCCACCGCGGAGTGGTGTCTGCTCGCGGTCGCGCTCGACGCCGTGTTCGTGGCCCGCGGGCCACGCGGTGAGCGCAGGATCGCGGCCGGGGACTTCTTCCTCGGCTACTACACCACCGCCCTCGACTTCGACGAGATCCTCGTCGAGATCGTCTTTCCCCGTCCCTCGCCGCACGCCGCGCTCACCGAGTTCGCCGAGCGGAAAGGGGACTTCGCGCTCGTCTCCGCTGTCGTGGACCTCGATGTCGGTGGCGGCGTGGTACGCGGCGGCCGCGTCGCGCTCGGCGGTGTGGCCGCCGCGGTGGTGCGGGTGCCGGAGGCGGAGGCCGTCCTCGCGGCCGGCGGCTCCTTCACCGACTGCGCGAACGCGGCGGCGTCCGCCGCCGCCCCTGCGTCCGACGCGTCCGGCAGCACCCACTACCGCAGACAGCTCGTCCGCACGCTGGTCAGGCGTGCCTGTGAGGAGGCGATGGGCCGATGAACGAGCCAGCGCAGAAGGGCCGGTTGGTCGGGCGGTCCGTGGGGAGGCGTGAGGATCCGCGGCTGCTCGCCGGGCGCGGCCGGTTCGTCGACGACATCGCGCTGCCGGGCATGCTGCACGCCCAGTTCGTGCGCAGCACGGTCGCGCACGGCGCGATCACGTCGGTCGATCTGACGGCGGTACGTGAAGTGCCCGGCGTCGTGGCCGCATTCACGGCCGATGACCTGGAGCTGGCCGATATCACTGCCCAACTCGGGCGCCCCATCGCGGAGTTCGTGCCCACGGCAATGCCCGTGCTGGCCCGCGACCGGGTCCGCTACGTCGGGGAGCCCGTCGCCATCGTCGTGGCGCGCGACGCCTACGCCGTGGAGGACGGGCTCGAAGCGTCCAAGGTCAGCTACGCCGCCCTTCCTCCGGTCACCTCCGAGGAGGCGGCTCTGGCGCCGGGCGCTCCTCTCGTCCATGAAGAGGCACCTCGCAACACCCTCGTGGACGTCTCGCTCTTCGCCACGGACGGCATCGACGCAGTCTTCGACACCGCAGCCTGCGTCGTCCATGTCGCGTCGCGTACCGGCCGGCAGAACGCCCTCCCCCTGGAGACGCGCGGTGTCGTCGCCCACTGGGACGACCGCGAGGAGCAGCTCGTCATGCAGACCTGCACCCAAGTGCCCCACCAGGTAAGGACGGTGGCCTCCCGCTGTCTGAGCCTGGACGAGCGGGCGGTACGGGTCGTGGTGCCCGACATGGGCGGCGGCTTCGGCCAGAAGTGCGTCGTCGGGCGCGAGGAGATCGCCGCGGCCGCCGCCGCGCTGCGCCTTCGCAGGCCGGTGAAGTGGATCGAGGACCGCAAGGACGCCCTGTCCGCGTCCTTCCTCGCCCGCGAGCAGCACTACGAGGTGCGCGCGGCCTTCGACGCCGAGGGCAGGATCCTCGGACTCGACGCCGACGTGGTGTGCGACATGGGCGCCTACTCCTGCTATCCGTTCACGGCGGGCATCGAACCGCTGATGGCATCGGCGGAGATGCCCGGCGTGTACAAGGTGCCCGCCTACCGGGTGCGCGGCCGGGCGGTCACCACCAACAAGGCGCCCACCGCGCCCTACCGGGGAGTGAGCCGACCTCAGTACGTGATGGTGGTGGAGCGCCTCTTCGAACGTGCCGCCCGCGAACTGGGCCTGGACGCCGTCGAGATCCGCCGCCGCAACGTCATCACCGAGTTCCCGTACACGGGCGTCAACAACATCACGTACGACCCGGGTTCCTACCTGGAGTCGCTGAACCTGTGCGAGCGGCTCGTCAAGGATGAGGGCTGGTACGAGAAGCGCTCGGCGGCGGCAGCCCAGGGCCGGCACATCGGCATCGGGTACTCCTGCTTCAGCGAGCGCACCGGATACGGCTCCGCCGCCTTCGCCCAGCGCAAGATGCGGGTCGTCCCCGGCTTCGACATCTCCGAGGTGCGGATGGACACCAGCGGCGCGGTGACCGTCACCACCGGCACGATGAGCCACGGACAGAGCCACGAGACGACGATGGCCCAGATCGTCGCCGACGAACTGGGCCTGGATACCGCCAAGGTGAGGCTCCATCAGGGGGACACCGAGCGCATCACCTACGGCTGGGGCACCTTCGCCAGCCGCTCCATCACGGTGGGCGGCAGCGCGGTGCGGCTCGCGGCGGCGAAGCTCGGCGAGAAGCTGCTCCGGATCGCGGCGGCGCGGTGGGAAGCCGCGCCGGATGATGTGGAGCTCGCCCCAGGGGGTGCGCGACACCGCGACGGCCGCGTCCTCACGTACGAGGAACTGGCCGATGTCGCCTACCTCCGGGCGCACTTGCTGCCCAAGGACATCGAGCCCGGTCTGAGCGCCACCGCCACGTTCGACGTCTTCGACGACGGGACCTTCTCGAACGCCACCCATGGCGTGGTCGTCGAGCTCCACGAGGACACCGGACAGGTGGAGATCCTGCGATACGTCTGCGTCGAGGACTGCGGTGTGGCGATCAACCCGCAGGTCGTGGAGGGCCAGTGCCGGGGCGGCATCGCGCAGGGCATCGCGGGCGTGCTGTTCGAGCAGGTGACGTACGACGCTCAGGGCGAGCCCTCGGCGACCAGCTTCATGGACTACAAGGTGCCCACGGCCCACGAGATCCCCGACGTCCTGATCCATCACCTGCAGACGCCGTGCGCGTTCACCGAGACGGGCGCCAAGGGCGCGGGCGAGGGCGGCACCATCGGGGCGCCGGCCGCTGTGCTCAACGCCGTCAACGACGCCCTGCGCCCCACGGGCGTCGAGCTCGACCACACCCCCATCACGCCGGAGACGGTGCACCGCGCCCTGAACCTGGAGCTCTCCTCATGACCGACACCGGCCACCTGACCGGCAACACCACCGATGTCCTGCTGCTCACGCTCGACGTCAACGGCGAGCGGCACGAAGTGATCACCGAGCCCCGCCGTACCCTCGTCGACGTGCTCCGGCACGATCTGCGCCTGACCGGCACCCACGTCGGCTGCGAGCACGGGATCTGCGGGGCGTGCACGGTCCTGGTCGACGACCGGCCCGTGCGCGCGTGCCTGATGTTCGCGGCGCAGGCCGAAGGCGCCCGGATCCGCACGGTCGAATCGCTGGCGAACGGATCCGAACTGAGCGATCTGCAACGGGCGTTCAGCGAACACCATGGATTGCAGTGCGGCTTCTGCACCCCCGGCTTCCTGATGCTCGCCGAGGGGTTCCTCGCCGAGCGGCCCGAGGCGACCAAGGACGAGATCCGCGAGGTCGTCGCCTCCAACCTCTGCCGGTGCACCGGCTACCAGACCATCGTCGAGGCGATCGACGGGTGCGCCGTCGCCCGGCGCTGCCCCAAGGAGTTCTGATGCAGCTCACCAACTCGGTCTCGGTCAAGGCCTCGCCGGACGAGGTCTTCGCCCTGATGAACGACGTCGAGCGGGTCGCCTCGTGCATGCCGGGCGCCGCACTCGACGGGCGGGAGCAAGACGCCTGGCTCGGCTCCGTGAAGATCAGGGTCGGCCCGATCAGCGCCGCGTACGCCGGTACGGTCCGCTTCCTGGAGGTCGACCCGCAGGGGCGCCGGCTGCGGGTGCAGGCACGCGGGGCCGACACCCACGGCAGCGGCGACGCGGAGGCGGAGGTCGCCCTCGAAGTGCTAGAGGCGGCCGAGGGCGCCCTGCTCAGGATCTCCACGGATCTGGTGATCCGCGGCAAGATCGCGCAGTTCGGCAAGGGCGCCATCGCGACGGTGTCCGACCGCATCCTGCAGCAGTTCGCGCGGAATCTCGGCAGTCTGCTCGACCAGGAACGGACGCCGGCCGCCGCCTACTCGTCCGGCCTGCCCTCCACCGCTCCCCGCGCCACCCGCCCCGCGGCCCCCGCGGAGGCCGAACTCGACGGCCTCTCCATGCTGCTCGGTCCTGCCGCAGCCAGGTACGGCCTCGTCGCCGGCGCCTTCGCCTTCGGTCTCTTCGAGGGCTGGCTGGTCGGCAGGCTCGGCGCACAGGCGCGGGAGCTGCGCGAGCTGCGGGCCCTGCGCGCGCCGAGGAGCGCCTCGTGAACTACGGGCAGGAGACGGAACGTACCTACGAGCGAGCCGGATTCGGCGCCCCGGTGCGCAGGGGAAGCCGCCCCGCGATCCTGGTCGTCGACCTCACGCGCGGTTTCACCGAGGACGACTTCGCCTCGGGCGCCGATCTGACCGACGTGGTGGGCGCGGTCGGTGAGCTGATCGAGGCCGGGCGTCCGGCCGACGTGCCCGTCATCTTCACCGCGATCTCCTACACGCCCGCCGAGGCCGCGGGCGGCGCCGTCACCTGGCTGCACAAGGCACCGGGCATGCGAGCCCTGGTGGAAGGCAGTGAGGAAGTCGTACTCGACCCCCGACTGCCGCGTGGGGAAGGGGACGTGATGGTGCTGAAGAAGGGGCCATCGGCCTTCTTCGGGACCCCTCTCGCCGCCCTGCTCACCGGCCTCGGCTGCGACACGGTCCTGGTGTGCGGGGCGACGACGAGCGGATGCGTGCGGGCCACGGCGGTCGACGCCGTGCAGAGCGGGTTCTCGGTGCTCGTTCCGCGCGCGTGCGTCGGCGACCGCGCCGAAGGACCGCACGAGGCGAGCCTCTTCGACATCCAGGCCAAGTACGGCGATGTCATCGACCTGAAAGAAGCAGTCGAGTACCTCGGTGCCCTCGCGCACGCCAGGAGGAACGCATGAACCCGTCCGACCGCTGCCTGCCGCAGTCCGCCCTCGCCGATCTGGCCGATGTGCCCGCCACCGGCCGCTGGGTCCGCTCGGGTGCCACCCGGCTGCATGTCCTCGACTACGGCGGCTCCGGCACCCCCCTCCTCATGCTGCCCGGCATCACGAGTCCGGCGGTCACCATGGATTTCGTGGCGCGCGAACTCATCGACGTCGTACGCCCGTTGGTAGTCGATGTCCGGGGGCGCGGGCTCTCCGACGGCGGTGGCTCCTACGCCCTTGAGGAGTACGCACAGGACGTCGAGGCCGTTGTCACGGGGCTCGGTCTGGACCGGCCCGTCCTGTTCGGGCACTCCATGGGCGCGCGCATCGCCGCGGTGACCGCGGTGCGCGGCAAGGTGGCGCTGCGCGGCACAGTGCTCGGGGACCCGCCGATGAGCGGTCCGGGACGCGGGCCCTATCCGACACCCCTGGAGGCCTTCCTGGACCAGCTGGCGCAGGCCCTGCGCGGCACCGACGCGGACGAGGTGGCCCTCTCCTGGCCGCGCTGGCCCCGCCGGGAGCAGGAGCTGCGGGCCCGCTGGCTCGCGAGCTGCGACGCGGAGGCGATCGCGGCAACGCACCGCGGCTTCGAGACCGAGGACTTCTTCGACTGGTGGCCCGCCGTACCGGGGCCCGCGGCCCTCCTGTACGGCGCGGACAGCCCCGTCGTCACCGCGGCGGGCGCCGCCGAAGCCGCGCGGCTGCACCCGTCGGCCGTCCTCGCCGGCGTCCCGGACGCGGGCCACATGCTGTTCTGGGACAACACCCGAGCGGCTCTCTCCGCGCTCCGCGAGGCGCTGCGCCCGATGCTGACCTGACAGCCCGAACCGATCAACCCCCGTGCTTAAGTGGGCCCCATGGCTGACGAAACCTCCACCACGACGCCTGCCCCGGCTCCGGCCGTGGCTACGGCGTCAGGACAGCCCGGGCCGCCCGCCGCCCTCACGGCAGCGCCCGGATACCAGGTCCGGCGCCTGTACCAGGCGTACCTCGCGGTCTGGATCCGCGCCGTGGACCCGACGCTGACCGGCCCGCAGTTCGCCGTGCTGCAGGCCGTGGACGCCTCGCCGGGTCACGACCAGCGGTCGATGGCGTCGGCGGTCGCCCTGGACACGTCGACGATGGCGGACGTGGCGCGGCGCCTGGAGAACCGGGGGCTGATCCTGCGCAGGACGGCCGCCGACGACGGCCGCCGCAAGCTGCTCTATCTGACCGAGGAGGGTGAGCGCACCCTCCGCGAATCCAACCGTCGCGCCCGCGAGCTCGACGAGCGGCTGCTCGAGCCGTTCGGCGCCGAGCGGCGCGAAGACGTCATGCATCTCCTGACGTCCCTCGCCGATCACTGGGAGGGGCTGACCGAGGACTCGTAGCCGTACGCCTCGCCGTACGAGAACATCCGGAGGATCCCGTGGCCATGACCGAGACGATGCCCGAGACGACAGCGACCGCGACGACCGTGACCGACCACCACGTCGGCATGATCGTACCCAGCTCGAATCTGACGATGGAGACGGAGCTGCCGCGCATGCTGCGCGACCGCGAGTCCGTGGCCCCGCAGGATCGGTTCGTCTTCCACAGCAGCCGGATGCGGATGAAGCACGTGACGCCCGAGCAGCTGAAGGCCATGAACGCGCAGACCGAGCGCGCCGCGCTCGAACTCGCCGACGCCAGGCCCGATGTGGTCGCCACTGCCTGCCTCGTCGCGATCATGGCGCAGGGCCCGGGCCACCACTGCGCGGCGGAGGACGAGATCACCGCCGCCCTGCGCTCCGAGGGCGCGCAGGCGCCGGTGATCTCCAGCGCGGGCGCCCTCCTCGACGGCATCAAGGCGGTCGGCGCCGGGCGGGTCGCGATCATCACCCCGTACATGAAACCGCTCACGCGACTGGTCGCCGAGTACATCGAGGACGCCGGGATCGAGGTCGTGGACGCGCTCAGCCTGGAGGTGCCGGACAATCTGGCGGTCGCCCGGCTCGACCCCGCCGATCTTCGCGAGCACTGGCGCCGTGTGGACCTGGGCCGCGCCGACGCGCTCGTCCTCTCCGCGTGTGTGCAGATGCCTTCGCTGGCGTCGATCCAGGTGGTGGAGGACGCGGCCGGCCTGCCCGTCCTCTCCGCGGCCACCGCGACGGCGTACCGCGTCCTGACCGAACTGGGCCTGCCGCCGCACGTGCCGGGCGCGGGCAGTCTGCTGAGGGGCCCGAGCGGCGCTTGAGCCCGGTGGGCCGAGCGGGCACGATGACCGGACGCACGCCACCGTGCGCCCGAACGCCCGCCGCCACCATGGGAGTTGACGCATGCCCGCGATTCCGCCGCCCGAGACCCAGCCGATCGACACCAGCAAACCGCACCCCGCCCGGGTCTACGACTGGTTCCTGGGCGGCAAGGACAACTACCCGGTGGACGAGGAGCTCGGGCGTCAGATCGTCTCGCTCGAACCGCAGACCAAGTACTGCGCCCAGCACAACCGTTGGTTCATGCAGCGCGCCACGCGGCGCCTCGCGGGCGAGGAGGGGATACGCCAGTTCCTGGACATCGGCACCGGCATTCCCACCGAGCCGAACCTCCACCGCATCGCCCAGTCGGCCGCCCCCGAGGCGCGCGTCGTGTACGTGGACAATGATCCGATCGTCCTCGCGCACGCGGAGGCGCTGTTGCGGGGGACGCCCGAGGGGGCGACGGAGTTCCTCCAGGTGGACGCGCGCGAGCCGGACAGGATCCTCGAACAGGCCGAGGGCGTACTGGACTTCGGGCAGCCGATCGCTCTCTCCCTGATCGCGCTGCTGCACTTCATCAGTGACGACGACGGTGCCCGCGACATCGTGGAGCGGCTCGTGTCCGCCCTGGCGCCCGGCAGTCACCTGGTCCTGTCCCAGATGGCGGGCGACTTCGACCCTGAACGGACGCGGCAGGCGGTGGAGATGTACAAGGCGGGCGGCGTCACGCTCGCACCGCGGGCTCGCCCGGAGGTGGAGCGGTTCTTCGACGGCCTGGAGCTGCTCGACCCGGGCGTCGCGTGGCTGCCGGACTGGCATCCCGAGCTGGGCGTCGACGAGGTCGACAACGGCACACCGGTGCCGCTGTACGCGGGAGTGGGCCGCAAGCCGTAGCCGCCTGACCGGAAGTCAGGTGATTCGGCGCGGGATGTCGGATATCGCCCTGCGCCCGGTCAGTTGAGGGCAAGCTGGGCGCGGGCCCCCGGCAACGGCGCCGTACCCATGGGGCAGGATGACGCTCGCGCCGGACCGCGAACATACGTCCGGCGCGACCGCACAACCTGGAGACTGAACTGATGGAGCGAGCCCTCACATGGCACGACCTGATCACCGCCGGTATCGCGGTGATCGCCGGTATCGCGGCGGGTCTGCTGCTGCGCATGATCCTGCGGTGGCTGGGTGAACGGGCCAGCAGGACCCGGTGGAGCGGGGACGACGTCATCGTCGACGCCGTGCGCACGCTGGTCCCCTGCGCGGCGATCACCGCGGGCGCGGCAGTCGCCGCCGCGGCCCTTCCGCTCACCCCCAGGACCGGCCGCAACGTCACGATGACGCTGACCGCCCTTCTCGTCCTGGCCGCGACCCTGACGGCGGCCCGCGTGGTCACCACGCTGGTGAAGTCCCTCGCGCAGTCCAGGTCGGGGGTCGCGGGCTCGGCGACGATCTTCGTCAACATCACCCGTGTCGTCGTGCTCGCGATGGGCTTCCTCGTCGTCCTGCAGACGCTCGGCGTCTCCATAGCCCCGCTGCTCACGGCGCTCGGCGTGGGCGGCCTCGCGGTGGCGCTGGCTCTCCAGGACACCCTGGCCAACCTCTTCGCGGGCGTACACATCCTCGCCGCCAAGACGGTGCAGCCGGGCGACTACATCCGGCTCAGCAGCGGCGAGGAGGGCTATGTCGTCGACATCAACTGGCGCAACACGGTGGTGCGCCAGCTGTCGAACAACCTTGTCATCATTCCCAACGCCCAGCTCGCGGGCACCAACATGACCAACTTCAGCCGGCCCGAGCAGGATCTGTCGATCATGGTCCAGGTCGGCGTCAGCTACGACAGCGACCTGGAGCAGGTGGAGCGCGTCACCACCGAGGTCGTGGAGAACGTCATGAAGGATGTCGACGGCGCCCTTCCCGACCACGAACCGGCCGTGCGTTTCCACACGTTCGGCGACTCCAGGATCAGCTTCACGGTGATCCTGGGCGTCGGCGAGTTCAGCGACCAGTACCGCATCAAGCACGAGTTCATCAAGCAGCTCCACCAGCGCTACCGCGCCGAGGGCATCCGGGTGCCAGCGCCGGTCAGGACGGTGAACGTGCAGCAGGGCGAGCTGCCGCCGGGGCTGATCCCGCACCAGCGCGAGGCCGCGGCGCCCACGAAGTCGATGCAGTAGCGGACCGGCACGGCGACCCGGAGGGGGTTTGACAGGTCCGCACCGCGCAGATCATGATTCCATTAATTGTTTAATGGAATCTAGAGAGGCGCGCGTGGACATGACCCTTGCCGACCCCACCGAGGCCGCCGGACCCCGGGGCGCGACCGCGCTCGAGGCCCGCGGCCTGGGCAAGCGCTATCGCCGCGGCTGGGCGCTGCGCGACTGCTCCTTCCGGCTGCCCGCCGGGCGGATCTGCGGTCTCGTGGGACCCAACGGCGCCGGAAAGAGCACCCTGTTGGGGCTCGCGACCCGCTTGGTGACCCCGACCGAGGGCGAGCTGCGCATCTTCGGTGTGCCGGTGGACGACCCGGCCGCGATGCCCCGCTTCGCCTTCCTCTCGCAGGACAAGCCGCTGTTCA
The DNA here is from genome assembly GCF_055577645.1 of Streptomyces sp. NPDC033180. NCBI lineage: Bacteria > Bacillati > Actinomycetota > Actinomycetes > Kitasatosporales > Streptomycetaceae > Streptomyces > Streptomyces sp. NPDC033180. The sequence goes on from NZ_JBVIPU010000010.1 coordinate 184,293, forward strand.
AGCGGTTCACCGTGGCCGAGACGCTGCGGATGGGCAGCGAGCTCAACCCGGCCTGGGACATGGCCGCCGCCGAGCGGATCGTGCGCTCCGGCAACGTCCCGATGAACGCCAAGGTCGCCACCCTCTCCGGCGGCCAGCGCACCCGCGTCGCCTTCGCGCTCGCCTTCGGCAAGCGGCCTGATCTGCTGCTGCTCGACGAGCCGATGGCAGACCTCGACCCGCTGGCCCGGGACGAGATGAGCTCCCTGCTGATGTCCGAGGCCGTCGAGCGCGGCACCACGGTGGTGATGTCCTCCCACATGCTCTCCGAGCTGGAGGACATGTGCGACTACCTCCTGGTCGTCGCGGACGGCCGGATCAGGATGGCGGGCGACACCGAGGAGCTGGTCCCGGCCCACGCCTTGGTGACAGGGCTCGCGCCCGACGGCTCTATGCCCGCGGACCTCGCCCCGCACACGGTGGTCGAATTCCGGCTCCAGGGGCGACAGTTCCGAGCCCTCCTGCGCCCGAGCGGCCCACTGGCCCCGGACTGGGAGGTCTCCGAACCGAGCCTGGAGGAGATCCTGCTCGCCCACCTTCGCTCACCGGACGCGGAGCCGCTGTTCACACACGACGCACGTATCGAGGCCGAGGGGATCGCCGCCGCATGAGCACCACCCTGACCGAGCAGCCGCGCACGGGGCAGTCCGCCAAGAAGCCGGGGCTGCTGCACGGGCTCACCTGGCTCGTCCTGCGCCAGCACCGCACCACGACGTGGATCGTCCTCGCCCTGGTCGTGCTCGGCGCGGCCACGATCAGCTACGAGCGCGGCGAGATGGCCGACATGCTCGCCGGGATGGGCTGGCCCGACAAGGACGTCAGTCTGTCGCAGGCCCCGCAGAGCTACGAGTACATCACCCAGGCGCTCGGCGCCCTGCCCGTCGTCCTCGGCGTCTTCATCGGCGCACCGCTGATCGCGGGCGACCAGGAACACGGCACCGCGCACCTGGTCACCACGCAGTCGGTGCAGCGCCGCCGCTGGCTCGCGGCCAAGCTGACCTGGTGTCTCTCACTCGTCCTCGTGGCCACCCTCGTACTCTCCACGCTGTTCTTCTGGTGGTGGGAGCCCTACCGCGACCTCCTCCTCTCGGAGTGGCTCTCGGGCTCGGTCTTCGACACCACGGGCCCCGTCCTCGCGTCGCTCTCCCTCTTCCTCACCATCAGCGGCATCGCGATCGGCATGCTGATGCGCCGGGTGCTGCCCGCCATGCTGACCACCTTCTTCTTCGCCCTGGTCGTCCAGGTGGCCTGGGGCCAGCTCCGCGACCACCTCGCAGGACCGCGCGTGATCACGTGGCCGCTGAACGCCGACACGCCCGACCTGGTCAACAGCAGCAGCGTCGTGGAGGCGGACCGCTGGGTCGGCACCGCGGACGGGCAGCTCCACCCCTGGAGCACCTGCGTCGAAGCGACCGAGAAGGCCAGCACCGCCTGCGCCAAGGAGCACGGGATCGTCAACAACGTGGTCGAGTACTTCGGCTACGACCAGATGCCAAGCATGCAGTGGACCGGCGCCGCCCTGCTGCTCGGCGCGACCGCCGCCGTGGCCGTCTTCGTCCTGTGGTGGGCTTCGCGGCGGCCCCTCTAGAAGGCGGATGGCAGCGAGTACGTAAAGTGTCCGCAAACGAGCAGAGAGTGGGGACAGTGGTCGAATTCCGCATCGACCGGCGCAGCGGTGTGGCCACGTATCTCCAGATCGTGCGCCAGGTCGAACAGGCCCTGCGCATGGGCGCGTTGGTGGAGGGCGACCGGCTGCCGACGGCCGCGCAGGTGGCCGCGGCCACGAAGGTCAACCCGAACACGACGCTCAAGGCCTACCGCGAGCTGGAGCGTGCGGGCCTCGCCGAGGTGCGCCAGGGGGCCGGCACCTTCATCACCCGCTCACTCGCCCGCCCGCAGGCGGGTCCCGACTCCCCCCTGCAGACCGCGCTGACGGAGTGGATGGAGCAGGCGCGGTCGGCGGGGCTCACGGGCCAGGACGTCACGGCACTGTTCGAGGCGGCGCGCGCCGCCGCCTACCAGGGGGACACGGCGGGCTGAGCCCCGCGTCACGGGCCGCCCTCGACAAACCCCATAAGCAACCGCTTAGTATCGGGTGTGCGGGGCTCCCTGCCCCGGGATCGGTACCGCCGTCACCGCATGGAGAATCCGCATGGCATCCCTGCTCCTGTCCCGTCGTGACCTCGAGTTCCTGCTGTACGAGTGGCTCGACGTCCCCGCCCTCACCGGCCGGGAGCGCTACGCGGACCACTCGCGCGAGACCTTCGACGCCGCGCTCGAGCTGAGCGAGCAGATCGCCACGCGGCACTTCGCCCCGCACAACAAGAAGAACGACGCCCAGGAGCCCACCTTCGACGGCGAGCGGGTGCACGTCATCCCCGAGGTCAAGGAGGCCCTTCGGGTCTTCGGGGACTCGGGGCTCCTGGCCGCCGCGATGGATCAAGAGATCGGCGGCGGTCAGCTGCCGGCCGTGGTGGCGCAGGCCTGCTTCGCGTGGTTCCAGGCGGCGAACGTCGGCACGGCCGCGTATCCGTTCCTGACCATGGGCAACGCCAATCTGCTCCTCGCGCACGCCTCCAAGGAGCAGATCGACACCTACGTTCGACCCATGGTGGAGGGCCGCTTCCTGGGGACGATGTGCCTCTCGGAGCCGCAGGCCGGTTCGTCGCTCGCCGATGTGGGGACGCGGGCCGAGGCTCAGGACGACGGGACGTACCGTCTGTTCGGGAACAAGATGTGGATCTCCGGCGGCGAGCACGAGCTTTCGGAGAACATCGTGCATCTGGTGCTCGCGCGTGTCCCCGGCGGTCCGCCCGGCGTGAAGGGGCTTTCGCTGTTCATCGTGCCGAAGGTACTCGTCGGCGAGGACGGCTCGCTCGGCGAGCGCAATGACGTCGTGCTCGCGGGCCTCAACCACAAGATGGGCTACCGAGGGACGACCAACACCCTTCTCAACTTCGGCGAGGGCGTCCACCGTCCCGGCGGTGAGCCCGGCGCGGTCGGCCATCTCATAGGGGAGGCCAACCGCGGGCTCGCGTACATGTTCCACATGATGAACGAGGCCCGGATCGGCGTGGGCCTGGGCGCCACCGCGCTCGGCTACACCGGCTATCTGCACGCCCTGGACTACGCGCGCACCCGCCCGCAGGGCCGCCCGGTCACCGCCAAGGACCCGGCATCAGCGCAGGTCCCGATCATCGCGCACGCCGACGTACGCAGGATGCTCCTCGCCCAGAAGGCGTACGTGGAGGGCGCGTTGGCCCTCAATCTCTACTGCGGGCGGCTGCTCGACGAGCAGAACACCGGTACTTCGCCGCAGGCGCGCGACGAGGCGAAGCTGCTGCTCGACGTGCTGACGCCGATCGCCAAGAGCTGGCCTTCGCAGTGGTGCCTGGAGGCCAACAACCTGGCGATCCAGGTGCACGGCGGCTACGGCTACACGCGCGAGTACAACGTGGAGCAGTTCTACCGCGACAACCGCCTGAACCCCATCCACGAGGGCACGCACGGCATCCACGGCCTCGATCTGCTCGGTCGCAAGGTCGTCATGGCCGGCGGCGCGGGCCTCGCGCTGCTCGGCGAGCGCATCACGCGCACGACCGCCCGCGCGACGGCTGCCGGTGGTGACGCCGCCGAGTACGCGGCCGCCCTCGACGCCTCCGTACAGCGTGTGGCGACCGCGACCGGGAAGCTCTGGTCGACCGGGGACCCGCGGACGGCGCTCGCCAACGCGAGCGTCTACCTCGAGGCGGTCGGTCACGTGGTCGTCGCCTGGATGTGGCTGGAGCAGCTGCTGGCGGCCGAGCGCGGCACCGAGGACGTCCACGTGGGCAAGCGCGGCGCCTGCCGCTACTTCTTCCGCCATGAACTTCCCAAGACGGACGCCCAGTTCACGCTCCTGGAGAGCCTGGACCGGACCGCGCTCGAACTGGACGAGAACGCCTTCTGACCCAGAAGTACAGGAGCACAGAGCACACCGCCGCGAACGCGCACCACGTGGAGATGTACTCGCTTCGCCACAGCAGCACGCACACCGCCGCCCCGACGGCGACCAGGACACCGAAGAGGACAAGGCCCCGGTCGCCGGACAGGAGGAGGGAGCCGACCGTGGCGAAGAGATATCCGGCGATGACGAGCTCGGGCTGCGGCAGGCCGAGCGCGTATCCGACCGTGTGGCCGCGGATCTCGGCCGTCACGGTGCGGTTCGCCAGGTAGGAGGAGAGAGCCGCCGCCGTCGCGATGCCCGCCGCGAGGGGGATCATCAGGCGACGGCGGGCGCTCGGCGGAGCCGCGCACAGCACCGCCACGGGCACCCACAGGGCGAGCAGGGGAAGGGCGATCACGGCCCAGGCGACGGTGACGGGTCCCGTGCCGCCGCCGTTCCGCCAGACCCCGGACTCGATGATCTGGTGGGCGCCGAGCAGCAGCGGGAGCGCGGCGATCGGCAGATCGCGGGGCCGGCCGCCACGGGCCGCCCGGGTCACGCAGGCGACCCCCACGGCGGCGACACCCACGCCTGCCACGAGATCGGCCGTCGCGCTCCAGCACATGGCTCTCACGCTAAGGCTCCCGCCGTCCGCGAGCGCGGTGGGCGGTCCGCCGGGGTCACGGGCGGGTCCGCGGTTCGCTCCCGCCCTGGGGCCCCGTGGATAGCGACATGGGCAAAGCGCGTACGCTTACGTCATCCATCACTGGAGATCGCTCCCTCGTTCCCTGCCAGGAGGACACATGACCTCGGCTTCCCAGACCGCGCGCACCCCCGAGACCCTCGACCGCCCCTTCAGCGTCGGCAGCCTCACCCTGCCCAACCGCATCGTGATGGCGCCCATGACCAGGGAGTTCTCACCGGGCGGCGTCCCGGGCGCGGACGTGGCGGAGTACTACGCCCGCCGGGCCGCCGCCGGCGTCGGTCTGATCATCACCGAGGGGACGTACGTCGATCACGCGTCGGCCGGTACGAGCGACCGGGTCCCGCGCTTCTACGGCGACGACGCGCTCGAAGGCTGGCGCAAGGTGGTCGACGCCGTGCACGCTGCGGGCGGGAAGATCATTCCGCAGCTGTGGCACGTCGGCATCACGCGTGACGAGGGCAAGGGTCCGGTGCCGTCCGCTCCCGCGGCGGGTCCCTCCGGGATCGGCCTGGACGGGCAGCCGAAGGGCAGCGCGCTGACGTCCGAGGACCTCGACGACGTGATCCGGGCCTTCGCCGACGCCGCTGCCGCCGCCGAGCGCATCGGATTCGACGGCATCGAACTGCACGGCGCACACGGCTACTTGATCGACCAGTTCCTCTGGGAGCGCACCAACCGGCGCACGGACGGCTACGGCGGCGGCATCCAGGCCCGCACCCGCTTCGCCGCCGAGATCGTCGCGGCCGTGCGAGGCGCCGTCTCGCCCGACTTCCCCGTGTTCTTCCGGCTGTCGCAGTGGAAGGCCGGCAGCTACGACGCGCAGCTTGCCGAGTCCCCCGAGGAACTGGAGAGCCTGCTCACCCCGCTGGTGAACGCGGGTGTGGACGTACTGCACGCCTCCACGCGCCGCTACTGGCTCCCGGAGTTCGACGGCAGCGACCTCAACCTCGCGGGCTGGGTGAAGAAGGTGTCCGGCAAGCCCGTGGTCACCGTGGGCTCGGTCGGCCTCGACCAGGAGTTCATCGGCCCCAAGGGCTGGGCCGCGCCGTCCGCCTCCACCGGCATCGAACCGCTCATCGACCGCCTGGAGCGGGACGAGTTCGACCTCGTGGCGGTGGGCCGCGCTCTCATCGCCGACCCGGAGTGGGCGGCCAAGGCCCTGCAGAGCCGGCTCGCCGAGGCGCTGCCCTTCGACAGGTCGCTGCTGAAGAGCCTGGCCTGATCGACCACCGCCGGGGGACAGCAGCCAAGTCCATACGCTGCTGTCGCCCGCGGTCGCGTACGATGGGCGCATGACCTGGCCTGCCACCGAGCGCTACTTCCCCACCGCCGTCCCCGGCGGCCTGGGGCTCGTGCAGGACATCCTGAACACCGCGCCCTCCTGCGGCGTCCCCGAAGCCGATCTCCTCGACGACGTGGCCGCCGCTCAGGACTGGATTTCCGTGGCGCTGCCCACCTGGGCCGAGAAGACGGGGCGCACGGCGGTGCGGCTCATCCTCACCGATGAGGACCTGCCCAAGCTGCGACAGCTGCGCGAACAGCTGCGCCGGGCCCTGCTCTCCCGGTGCGGCACAGCGAGCGGCGAGACCGCACGCTTCACCTCCTGCGCCCTCCAGGTCAACCTGCACGGCGACGCCGCCGTGACCACCGAGCCCGAGGGCGAGGGCTGGCGCTGGCTGACGTCCGCCGTGCTGTGCGAGGCACTGCTCGCCCAGACCACCGGAGAGTGGCGGCGCCTGAAGATCTGCCGCAACGAACGCTGCGCCACGGCGTTCTACGACCGCTCCCGCAACAACAGCGGCGTCTGGCACTCCACCCGCGGCTGCGGAAACGCCGCGAACCTGCGGGCCTCGCGCCAACGCCGCCGCGCGGGCGCCGAGTCGGAGCCGACGCCGGGCGGCCAGGCGTAGAAGCGGCGACCGGCCGGCCGCCGCGACCCTCAACTGCCGTACTCCACCAGGCTGGTGGGCGTCACGATGCGTCGCGCGGGGCCCGGCTCCGGTTTTCCGGCCGGGTCGGGCTCCCTGCCCCGCATCCGGTCGGCGAGGAGCCTGCCCGCCGTCCGGCCGAGTTCGTCGCTGTCGTACGCGACGAGGGTGAGGGGCAGGCCGAGCGCGTCGGCCAGTTCGAAGTCGTCGAACCCCGCGAGCGCGGTGTCGGTGCCGGACGCGCGCAGAGCGCGGAACGCCCCGATCGTGTTGCGGTTGTTGGAGCAGAACAGCGCGGTGGGCGGCTCGGGCAGTGCCAGGAGCCCGGCCGCCGCCCGCCGGGCCTCGCGCGGTTCGGTCTGTCCTCGCCGTACGTAGTGTTCGTCGAAGGGGATGCCATGTGCGGCGAGGGCCGCAGCGTACCCGCGCAGGCGCTCGGTGCCGGTGTAGACGGCGGGCGGTGAGCCGAGAAAGCCGATCCGGCGGTGGCCGCGGCTGATCAGCCGGGCGGTGGCGGCGCGCGCCCCGCCGAAGTCGTCGACCAGGACGCAGTCGGCCTCGAAGCCTTCGGGCGGCCGGCTTGCGAGCACCACCGGTACGCCGTCGGCCACCGCGGCGGCGAGGTGGCGCTGATCGGCCGCGGCGGGGACGGCGATGATGCCGTCGACACGGCGGGCCACCAGGTCGGCGACGAGTTCACGCTCGCTGTCCAGGTCCTGACCGGTGTTCCCGATGACGGTCTTGAAGCCGTCGCCCGCGATCACGGAGTCGACGCCGAGGGCGAACCGCGAGTAGAAGGGGTTGGCGAGGTTCGTGACGACGAGTCCGACCAGGCCCGTGCCGCGCCCCAGACGGAGGCTGCGGGCCATCTCGTTGGGCCGGTAGCCCAGCTCCGCCGCGGCGGAGCGGATGCGCTCCCGGGTGGCGGGCAGCACGCGCGGGTCGTCGCGCAGGGCCCTGGACGCGGTCATCGCGCTGACGCCCACCCGCTCGGCGACATCCCGCAGGGTGGGCGGACCGTCCACGGGGGGACGCGGTTCCGGCATCGTCATGTGTGTCCTTTCCCGGGGGCCGCCTCACCGCCCGGCAGCCCCCACATACTCGGCCGTCCCGATCAGCGCCGCGTCCGCGCCCAGCGTGCCGGGGCGCGGCCCCACCGGAGTATCCCCGAGTCCGGTGCGCAGGGCCGGGCCGACCAGGTCCCAGGACTGCGCCATGGCCCCGCCGACGACGACCGCGGACGCGCCGAAGTCACGTACACACGGGGCGAGGACAGTACCCAAGGCCGCGAGGGCCTCGTCAAGAACCTGCGCTGCCCATGGCTCGCCCTCCCGCGCACGCACGGCGATGTCCCGCACGTCCACCCCGTGGTCGCCGCCGTAGCGGGCGAGGATCGCCCGCCGCGAAACGGTGTGCTCCAGGGGCATGCCGGCCCGGCGCAGCAGGTCGACGCGTCCCTCGGGCGGCACCCCCGGGCCTTCCCCGCACACGACGCCGTCCGCGAGGAAGGCCGACCCCACCCCCGTCCCCAGGGTGATGCCCACACAGCGCCGATGGCCGGCCGCGGCTCCCGCGCTCCACTCCCCGAGGAGGAACGCGTGCGCGTCGTTCAGGAACACGACGTCGGCGGGCCTCGGCCACACTCCGTCGAGCAGCACCGAGCGCACGTCGACGCCGTACAGGTCGTCGAACTTGCCCACGCCCTCGAAGCGGGCGATCCCCTTCTCGTGGTCGAAGGGCCCCGGTACGGCGGCGCCCCACACCTGCCCTGCGGGCACCTGGAGATCCCCGGCGCAGCGCACGACCGCGCCGAGTATGTGCTCGGCGTTGCCCCGCGCGTCGAGCGGCCGCCGGACGCGACGCCTCACCCGGGTGCGCAACGGGTCCACCAGGGCGGCGGTGACATGGGTGCCGCCGATCTCCAGGACGGCTCTCACCAGTGCCCCGCGCCCGCGCCGCGGCGGTCGCGCACGAGTGCCTTCACCACCTTCGCCGGTCCGCCCCGCGACTGAAGGCGGTAGCCGCCGACCGCCGCGGGCACTGTCAGCGTCTCCGCGTATGCCAGCGTGTGCCGCTCCCCCGTCGAGGTCAGCACGGTGATCCCCTCCCCCTCCACCACGTTCAGGACGTGGAACCGTCCCGCCGTGTCGTCCGCGGCGACGGCATCCGCGTCGAGTGCGTAGCGCCGCACCTCGTAGAACATCTCGTCCAGCGCGCCGAGCAGTTCCTCGCACCAGCCGTCCCCGCGCCGCAGGACGTACGGCTCCTGCACCAGATCGCGCGTCACCGCTTCGCCGCGCCGCTCCGTCTCCAGGTTGGTCAGGCCGTGTTCGTAGGGCAGGGGACGCGGATTTCCGTCGGCGTCGGGCCGCAGCCAGTCGTAGAAGCGCAGGCTGTACAGGTACGGGGTCGCGCTGATCTCAAGGACGAGGTTTCCGGCGCCACTCGCGTGCGGGGTGCCCGCCGGGATCATGAAGAGCCTGCCCTGTTCGGCCGGGAACGTCATGACGTGGTCCGCGGGGTCCATCGGCACCCCGTCGTGCGCCGCCTCTTCGATCTCCTTGCGGAAGAGGGCGAGGTCGGCGTCCTCGCGCAGGCCGAGATAGACGCGCGTGTCCGCGCTGCCGAGCGTCATGTAGTACGTCTCGTGCTGCGTGTAGTGCCAGCCGAACCGCTCCCGCATGTAGGGCTCCTTGGGGTGGCAGTGCACCGACAGATTGCCGCCGCCCACGGTGTCCAGGTAGTCGAAGCGGATCGGGAAGGACGTCCCGAAGCGGGCGTGTGCCTCGGGGCCGAGCACCTCGTCGGGGTGCAGGGCGCACAGGAGCTGGAAGGGGATCTCCGCCTGGGTCTCGGGGCCGTCGCCGATGAGGATGCCCGCTTCCGGGGCGATGAGTTCGTAGCCGAGGGCGGTGTTGCGCGCTTCGGGGTTGAAGCCGAGCGATCGCTGCCCCCAATGTCCGCCCCATGGAGTGGAGTTGAAGAACGGCCTGGTGCGTACGGGGCGGCGCGCGAGGGTGGCGCAACTCGCCCGCAGGCCGTCGCCGTCCAGGAACACGGGCCGCCCGGGGTCCTGTACGTCCAGCCAGCCGTCGAGCTGGCCGGCGATCGCGTCACGGTGGCGGTCGAGCATCGGCCAGTCCACGTAGAAGAGCCGCTTCAACTCGGCCCGCTCGCCCGGCAGTCCGAGGTTGCCGCCCTCTCCCGCCACCACCGCGGACTCCGCGTACCGCTTGGGCAGGTCGGCGTACCAGAGCACGTCGTGCAGGACCAGCGAGGCGCCGGGGCCGTACACCAGGAGCAGGTCCTCCAGGTCGCTGTCGTCCCGCGGGAGTTCGTCGAACAGGTCGGAGAGGGAGTTCTCCGCGAGCTTGCAGAAGTAGGGGTCGTCGGCGTCCGGCACGCTCATGGTGCGGCGCCGGACCACGCAGGGGGGTGCGTAACGCGTACGGATGTCGAGGGTGCGTACGGGCCGGGGGCATGCGGCGGTGAGCCGGGCCGCGATGGTCTCCCAGTCGGCGGCCGGTGGCCCCTCGACGGCCACGATCGCCGGTTCGGCCGGCAGTCGGGCGGCGACCGGGTCCCAGCCACCGGTCAGTACGGTCCCCGGTGCCGGGGGGTAACGCGGGTCGAGCCGGTACACGCGTGCTCCTTCGTGCGGAGGTTCTTCAGGGAGATTCAGGGGCGAACGAACAACACGGCGGTCGTACCGAGCGCAGGGACGTCGACGGCCAATGCGCCTTCCTCAACCGCCAGTTCACGTCCCGCCCTGCCCAGGTAGTCCGCGCTGTGAGCGGCCGCGACGGGAAAGTGGGCCCGCACCGGACAGGCCACCGGCTCCTCCGCGAAGGACTGCAGCCTCAGCAGGACCTCGCTCTGCCGTGGCGCGGTGGCACCGACCAGGCGGACCCGCGCGTCCCCGAGGTCGAGGAAGGCGAGCGACGTCTGCCCGCCGCCCTCCGCTCCCCTGGCCCGCACGGCCCGCAGCGGGCGGCTCCGGGCCGCCGCTGTGCGGGGGCCGAGCCCGTCGGCGGTGGGTCCGCAGGCCAGGCTGTAGCGGAAGGTGAACTCGAAGCCCTGCTCGCTGGGGAAGTTGGTGTCCCACAGGTTGTTGTGGATCCAGGAGAAGACGGTGGCGGGCTCGTCGTGCCCCATGGTCTTCGGGAAGGGCGCGTACGGCAGCGCGATGTTGCCGAACTGCACCAGCGGTGCGTCCTGCGTGGCCCAGGCGACCGCGAGCCCGTCGTCGGCGAGGGTCACCCAGCGGCGCACGGCGCGCATGTGGAGAGCCGAACCCGGCACCACAGGCAGTGAGTTGCCGGTAAGGCCGCCGGAGGCCTCCATTCGGACGACGGGCTCGTCGAAGGCGAAGGGGAACGCGAAGTAGGCGCTCTCCTTGCGCAGCGTCGCGTCCTTGTCGAGGCGGTTCTCGATGTCGAGGCGGGGCACGCCCATGGGCAGGGTGAGGGTGGTGCGCAGCCGGTTGGCTCCGGCCGGGCGCGTCTCGTACGTGATGGATTCGGCGCTCGCCGTCGAGTGGCGGGCGATGAGCGCGGCGGGCGGCGCGACGGCTCGGTTGCCGAGGTGTTCGAGGCGGTCGGATGCCGTCGTGCGGCTGGAGTTGTGGTTGAAGGCTCCGGCGGTGGTGTAGCTGTCGTGGATGTACGCGTTGAAGCCGACGGTCGCGTCAGGGCGGACGAGTTCGCGGCCGGTCGCCTTGTCGATGACCGAGGCGACGCAGGCGTGCGCCAGGTCCACGCGGACGGCGAGATGCTCGTTCTCCAGGAGCGTCGGCTCGGGACGGGCGAGCGCCGCGGCCGCGGCCGCCGCCGGGTCCTCGCGCTCTGTGCCACCGGTCGGGTTCCAGCCGGTGGCGGCCTTCACGACCGTGCCCACGGGACGCTCGCCGGACCGCGCCGCGTCGGCGGTGATATCCAGGCGCACCGATCCCGCGGGCGGCACCTCGTCGACGCGCAGCACCAGGAACCGTCCGGCGGCCCGGTGGTCGTCGTTGGTCTGCGGCTCTTCCTCGTGGACGATTCGGCGTCCGCTGCGGGCGTCGTGCACGGCCACCGGCTGCTCAAGGGGCACGCTGGACTCCGGCAGGAAGATCCGTACGACGTCCGTGCGCGGCCAGGAACAGGTGTTGACGACGTGGTACGTCGCCGCCGCGCCCGGTGCCACCGCGAGCCGCTGCCCGAGCCGGGCGCTCGCCCTGCCGAGGAGCGCGTGCCCGTCGTCGTGGGCGCGCATCGCCTGCCCGTACTTCCAGTGCCACTGGTGTTCACCGGAGTGACCGCCCTCGTCGCCGTGGGTCCACGGGTCGCCGGCGCCCCAGGTGTGCTCGTCGAAGAGCGACACCGCCTCGTAGACCCCGGCGGCGTCTGCGGTGTCCTCCTCGGCCCCCGTGGCGCCGAGGATTCCCGCGAACGTGCCGATGGTCTGGGCGTCGGCGACCACGGACTGGGCGGTGCGGGCCAGGGACAGCGGCCGCGCGCCGGAGCCGATTCCGTCGACCCACCAGTCGGTCCAGTCGCCGTCGAAGGTGTGGATGGCGTCGCCGAGCCTGGCCTCGGCGTCGGTGAAGAAGTCCTCGTTGCGGGAGAGCCGCAGCTGGGGGTGGGTCCACGTCTCGTTCCAGCGGCGGACGGTGTCGGCGATGATGCGCCGGGGTGGCGCGTTGTCGCCGAACTTGCCCTGCACGCGCAGGTGGAGCACGTCCCAGGGGTAGGGCTCGCGCTTGACCTCGGACTGGTCCATGGCCCAGCCGAAGATGCCGCCGCGGTAGGGGTACGGGTTCGTGGCCAGGGAGGTCAGATAGGCGGGAAGGAGATCGTCGACGTCCGCGTAGTCGGTGTCGAAGCCGAGCAGTGGGCCTTCCATGTAGGCGAGGCCGTGCGGGGTGTCGGTGACCCAGACGAGGACGCTGTTGCCGCTGGGGGCACGCCAGCGGAAGAGCCGGGGCAGTTTCTCGCCGCCGACCAGATGGGGCACGGAGCGACCGGCCCAGTTGTGCGCCACGGACAGGTACTTGACTCCGGCGGCGGCCAGCGCGTCGACGAGACCGACGACCGCTCCCGGCACGTCGGTCTGCATGGCCGAGGTGAAGGTGAGGCCGTGCTGGTCGCGCACTTCGTGGGCAGGCCGGAGCAGTTCGTGCAGCTCGTCCGTCGAGCAGGTCTCGGTGTGCAGGTTGAAGGGCAGCGCGGTCAGTTCGATGCGTCCTTCGCGCACGCGGCGTACGAACTCCTCGACCTGCTCCGCGGGCCGGGCCTCCGCCCACTGCCGGAAGGACCACAACGACTCGACGCACCACCGGAACTGCGACTCGGCGGGCCAGTCGTCGGTGGCCCGGGTCAGCTCCAGACAGGAGTCGAGGAAGGAGAGGTGCTCGGCCAGGACATGGCCCTGGGGGTCGGTGTACCCGATGTCGAGGTGGGAGTGGTGGACCAGGTGCAGGGTCCACTCGCGCTGCGGGGTGAGACGGACGTCGATGCCCTCGGTCATGCCCGGCAGGCAGACGGTGAGGCGGGTTTCGGTGTCGACGGCGGGGACCATGAGGCGTACGGAGCCTCCGGGGCCGGCGAGTTGCTCTACCGGCAGGGCCGCGCCGGACTCGGTACGGACGGTCAACTCGGCGGGCAGGACGCACCCGTTGACCGCTTCGATCCGCAGGGACTGCGTCAGCCCCTCGCCGTCCGCCGCCCTGCGCAGCAGCGGTTCCTCCGTCAGCCGCAGGGCGCTGCCGCCGAGGCTTCCCTCCGCGGTGACAACGCAGGAGCGCAGGCTGTCGCGTATCCGGTCGTTGTCCCAGTCGGTGGCGCGGACGAGGGCCCGTGTCGTCATGCGGTTCTCCCAGCGAGGCAGGTCAGCGGGCGGATGCGGTGACGCCGCGCAGGAACAGGCCGCGGAACACCAGGAAGAGGAGGAGCGTGGGCGCGGAGACGATCAACGCGCCGGCCAGGATGACGGGCGGTCCTGTCGATGAGTAGGCGTTGTTGAGGGTGGTCAGGGCCGCCATCACCGGCTGCACGTCGGGGCTGCGGCTGAGCGTGATGCCAAGGAGCAGGTCGTTCCAGACGGCTGTGAACTGGAAGATGAAGGCCGCGCCGAGCCCGGCCTTCATCAGCGGGACGTGGATGCGCCAGAAGATCCGCCGGAAGGATGCGCCGTCGATGAGCGCCGCCTCGGTCAGTTCCGGTGGCATGGTGGTCAGCTGATTGCGGATCAGGAAGAAGGCGAACGGCACCGCCCACGCGGCGTAGATCAGCATGAGCCCGATCCGCGTGTCGTACAGATCGGCGTCCGCGTACAGGCCGAAGAGCGGCGCGAGGAACATCTGCAGCGGGAAGAGCGTGCCGGAGTAGATGAGCCAGAACCAGAACGCGGGCCTGGGGATGGGCAGGACGACCACCGCGAACGCCGCCATGGCCGCGATGAGTACGGCGGCAAGGCCGCACACCACGGCGTAGAGCAGCGAGGCCTGGAAGCTGTCGCCGATGCCCGCCACGTTCCAGGCGGTCTTGATGTTCTCGACGAGGCCGAAGCCCTGGAACGTCCAGTCCGGCTTGCCCGTGTACTCGGCGGCAGGCGTCAGCGCGTTGACCACGAGGAGATAGAGCGGGATCAGCCAGAGCAGCACGCATCCGACGACGAAGAGATGGCGCACGGTGCGTCCCATGTGGAACCTCCTCAGGCCTTGGTGGCGGCGGCGCGGGAGTCGGCCTCGGGCATCTGGCGGCGCAGGTACATCCAGGAGGAGGCGACGACGATCACCGAGAGGACGAGGGCGATCGCCGAGCCGTAGCCCACGTGGAAGAGCCGGAACGCCTCGCGGTACATGCTCAGGGCGAGGGTCTCGGAGGAGCGGGACGGGCCGCCCTTGGTGAGGATCCAGATCATGTCGAACGCCTTGAGGCTGTTCACGATGGCCATCCCGACCACGACGACGGTCACGGCTCGCAGTTGGGGCAGCGTGATGTACCGGAACATCCGCCAGCCGCTCGCGCCGTCCAACTGGGCTGCTTCGACGGTGTCCTGAGGGATGGACCGTAGTCCGATCGCGAAGAGGACGACGTTGAGCCCGGTGGCCTGCCACGTACTGGCGACGATCATCGAGAGCGTGTTCTGCGGCCACTCCAGGAGCCAGGTCTGCGCCCACGAGTCCAGACCGATCCCGCGAAGGACCTGGTTGACCGCGCCGTCGGACGTCAGCATGAAGTTCCACAGGACCGCCGTGGCGGCGGCCGAGATGGCGTACGGCAGCACGATCACCAGCTGGGCGATGCCGCCGAACCGCATCCGGTGCGTGGCGACGGCGATGAGCAGTCCGACCAGGACGGGCAGGAGCAGGGTCCCGGCCACCCACATCAGGGTGTTGAGCAGCGACCGGCCGAAGATCGGGTCGTCGGCGAGCCGCGCGTAGTTGTCGAACCCGGTGAAACTCCTTGTGAAGCCGTTGTCCTCGAAGAAGCTGCCGTAGACGCTGCGGAAGAAGGGATAGACGAGGAGTACGCCGACGAAGGCGAAGGCGGGCAGCGCCCAGGGCAGCGCGGCGAGCGGTCCGCCGAGCCTGCCGTTGCCGCGGGCGGCCCGGTGCGGGCTGCGGATCGGGACGCGGCGGCGCAGGCGCACGGGTTTCGCGGTGTGCCGGGCGGGGGTCACGATCTCGGTCATGTCTCCTCCGCCTCCCGCCACACCTGCCATGCCTCGTCAGCGCGGTCCTGCATGGTCCGCAGGGTCCCCCTGGCCGACGACGGGTTCAGCAGAAACCCGGCGAGATCGTCGACGGTCGCCTCGACCAGTTCGGGCGGTCCCTGTTCCCAGAAGCGGTTGAGCAGCCGGAGCCTGTCGCCGCGCACCTTCTTCGCGAGGCCGGCGATCACCGGGTTCGGGGGCTCGACCTTCGGGTTGGGGCAGCCGTCCTGGAGGGCGTGCGAGAAGGCCTTCATGACAGCGGGCCGCAGCCAGTTGCCTGCCGCCTTCAACGCCTCTTCCCTGTCGGGCCCTTTGACGGTGGAGACAAGGGCACTGGACTCGAAGATGACGCAGGGGCGGGCGCCGGGGTCCGCCATGGGCAGCACGAAGGCACCGAGGTTCCTGCCGGGCTTCGCGCCCGCGCCCACGAGGGTCGAGCCGAGCCAGGTGCCGCAGGGCACCATCCCGACCTTGCCGTGCACGACCGCCGCCGCGGCGTCGGCGTGGCTCATGTCCATGGGTGTGAACCAGTCCTTGTCGAAGAAGGACTCCAGGGTGCGCAGGGCGCGTTCGGCGCGCGGGTCGGTGTAGCGCTCCCGGCCGTTCATCAAGTCCGCGTAGAACTGCGGGTCCTGGCGGCTCAGGACCTCCTGGAACCAGATGAAGGAGGGCCAGCGGTCGGCCGCCGAACCGTGCAGCGGGGTGATCCCGCTCTTCCCGAGCCGCTGACAGGTGTCCAGGAAGTCGCCCCAGGTTGCGGGGGCTTGGAGGCGATGCTCCTCGAACACCTCGATGTTGTAGAAGAACACCCAGTACGCGAGGTTCATCGGCAGGCCGTGGACGCGCCCCCGGTAGGTGAACGCGTCCCGTAAGGAAGCATCGACCCAGCCCCTCCTGACGGCGCTGTCCCACTGCCGGGTCAGGTCGACGATGCCGCCGGTGCGGGCGAGGTCCTGGAGCCGGTAGCCCGACCAGTACTTGAGCATGTCCGGCGTCTTGCTGGTGCGCAGCGACGACTTGACGACCTGCTCGAACGACTCGAGGGACGGATTGACCTCGGGCACCAGTCGCAGACCCGCCGCGGACTTCATGGCCGCCCCCGCGGCGGCCATCGGCTTCTCCCAGGCGGCACTGTCACCGAGCACGGCGACCTTGCCCGGAGGCTGCCCGCCGGCGGTTCCGCAGGCCGTGGCGAGCGCTCCGGCGGCGGCCGCGACGAGGAGGGCACGACGGTCGAGCGGCGCACCCGGTGGCGGGTGAAGGCGGTGACGACTACCGGACAGACGACTACCTGACATGGGTGGCCCCCCAGGCGCGTGCCGGCCCGGTGTTAGCGTTAACACGGGCGTGAGGGAGCTTCCCTGCGCCGGAGTGGGATGTCAATGCCTCGCGCAGCGCGAGAGGGCCCAACTAGGCTGGTATGGCGTCCTGTTCGGCGGGATCGGGCAGTTCCCGGGTGCCCGGTACGGGCGAGGGCAGGAGCCACAGCACCGCGAGGAGGGCCCCGGCTGTGCCGATCCAGAGCGTGGGGCGCAGGCCGATGGCCGTACCGAGGAGGCCGCCCAGCAGGGCGCCCAGGGGGCGAAAACCGTGGTTCAGGGTGCGGAAGGCCCCCATGACCCGGGAGCGGATGGTCTGCGGGATCAGCACCATCTGGAGTGACGCGGCGGCGATGTCGGTGACCATCACGCCCACGCAGCTGAGGAATTCGGCGACGAAGAGCATGGCGACGACCAGCGCCAACGGGCCATCGGCGAGCGGTACGAGCAGCAGGGGCAGCGTGAACCCGACGGAACCGCAGAGGATCGAAGGACCGATACCGAAGCGGCGTACGACTCTGCCGCTGCACGCGGCACCGATCAGGCCGCCGACGGCACCCGCGCTCAGCGTTGCGCCGAGAACGCCTGCACTCAGGCCGAGTTCGACCGTCACGTACAGCACGAAGAGCGTGTGGAACATGTAGTTGAAGAACTGGATGGTGCCGGACCACGCGAACAGCGCTCGCATCGACGGCTCTTTCACCACCCATCGCAGGCCTGCGGTGAAGTGCCCTTTGCCGACAGGTTCGGGCACGGGCTCCACGGGTTCGATGCGCGCGAGGAAGCGGGCCGAGACGAGATAGGTGAAGGCGTCGGCGAGCAGCGCGAAGGGGGCGGTGAGGAACTGCACGAGGAGCCCGCCGATGCCGGGGCCTGCCAGCCAGGACATCGAACGGCTGCCGCTGACCAGCGAGTTGGCCTGCACATAGCGCTCGCTCGGCACGAGCGCCACGAACAGGGTGTTGTTGCAGGCGTCGAAGAGCACGGTCAGCGCACCGATCGCGAACGCCGTCGCGTAAAGCTGCCCGAGGGTGAGGGCGTCGAGCAGATACGCGACCGGGAGCGTCACGAGCAGAGCCGCGCGGGCCAGGTCGGCGGCGATCATGGCACGCCGCCGCCGGGCCTGCCGGTCGACCCATGCGCCGAGCGGCAGGTTGAACAGGAGCGCGGGCAGCAGCTCGACGGTCTTGAGCCAGCCCATTTCGGCCGCGTCGGCGCCGAGGACGAGCACGGCGGCCAGCGGGATGGCGATCAGTGAGATCTCGCCGCCGATGAGCGAGACGGTCTGCCCGGTCCAGTAGCGCCGGAAGGTGCGCTCGAGCAGCAGGCCGGGTATGCGCTCCCGGAGCTTCACCCTTCGGCCTCGCTGTCGGCGTCCTGCGCGGCACCTTCCTGCGTGCCGCCTTCCTGCGTGCCGCCTTCCTCCGTACCGCCTCCCGCCGGCGCCTCCCCGGGGATCTCCCGGTCGACGAAGGCGAGCCGCATCAGGCTGACCGGGCGCGCGCCCTCGGGCCGCAGGTCCGGGTCGTATCCGCGGTCCTCGTAGGGCTGAAGCAGCGCTTCGATGCGCTCGCCGATGCCGGTCAGCTCCTCGGGGGTGAGGTGGAGGAGCGAGTCGCTGAACTGCTCGGCCTCGCGCCAGGCGCGTGGCAGCCGGTGGCGTTGCTCGATGGCCCGGAGGGCGCGCTCGAAGTACCGCTCGGCGACCGCCGCGCTCAGCGCGTCCGACGCCTCGGCGACGGACGGGTCCTCGCTGTAACCGGGCCAGTCGGTGAACTGGGCGGTCGCCTGCCACGGCTTCTCACGCCCCCGGCCGCCCGGCGCCTCCTCGACAAGCCCGTACTTCGCGAGCATCCGCAGGTGGTACGAGCAGCTGGCCACGGACTCGCCGGTCAGCTCGGCTGCCCGAGTCGCGGTGAACGGTCCGCTCCGCCGCAGGAAGCCGACCAGAGCCATGCGCGTGGGGTGCGCGTAAGCGCGCAGGGCGCGGGGGTCCGTGAGGCGAATACTGCGGGGCGCGTCGTCCGGGGAGGCTGGATCCGTGGTGTCCGACATAATGTAAAGCTAGCTTTAGAAAGGTTTCTTTACAAGGCTCTTCGACGGGCTTGCACTCACCAGCTCGAGCTGACTGGCGGGCCCTCCTCCCTCGGCGCACCATCGAGGAACACCGGCGGAAGGGTTCGCTCAGTGGCCAAGGCCAAGAAAGACAAGAAGGACAAGAAGAAGCAACAGGGCAAGGGCTCGAAGGGTGCGGGCGGAGAAGCCCGCAAGCCCCCCGCCCCCACCCCCACCCCGCTCCGCGAAGTCCTCCGCATCCCCGAGGGCGAGCGCGTGGACCTCGCCTCGTACGCGGCAGACGCGACCCCCGCGGGGCCGGTGGACAAGGCCGCCGGTGTCCTCGCCACCGCCCAGATGGGCGAGCGGCTCGCCGACCTCCAGGAACGGCTCCACGCGGCGAGCACCGCGGGCGATCGCCGGCGCGTCCTCCTCGTACTCCAGGGCATGGACACCAGCGGCAAGGGCGGCACGGTCAAGCACGTCATCGGGCAGTTCAACCCGTCCGGCTGCCGCATCAGGGCCTTCAAGACGCCCACACCCGAGGAGCTGGACCACCCCTTCCTCTGGCGCATCACGCAGGCGCTCCCCGCGCCCGGCGAGATCGGCATCTTCGACCGCTCGCACTACGAGGACGTCCTCATCGCCCGCGTCCGCGAACTGGTCCCGCCCAGCGACCTCGGCCGCCGCTACGGCCGGATCAACCACTTCGAGCAGAGCCTGGCCGACGACGGCATCACCGTCATCAAGTGCTTCCTGCACATCTCGTACGCACAGCAGCGGCGCCGCCTGCTCGAACGCCTCGACAACCCGGACAAGCACTGGAAGTTCAACCCCGGCGACATCGAGGAACGCGCCCTGTGGCCCGCCTACCAGGAGGCGTACGAGATCGCGCTCGAGCGCTGTTCGACGGCGCACGCCCCGTGGTACCTCATCCCGGCGGACCGCAAGTGGTACCGCAACTGGGCGATCAGCAGCCTCCTCCTCGAGCACCTGACGATGCTCGATCCGCAGTACCCCGAGGCGAACTTCGATGTCGGCGTGGCCAGAAAGCAACTCCTGCGCGACGGCCGAGGCAACGGCGACGCATAGGTACAAGATCGGACAGAAGTTACCTCTAGGTATGCAGTGACTTAATGCGCCAGTAGCAGTAGAACTCGTTCCCATTCCTACGAGAGTGAGGAACGTCACATGAGTGGCACTACCACGCGCATTACCGCCTCAGAGGGCGTCTCAAGACGAAGATTCATCGCTGGAACCGGTTCTATTCTTGGAGCTGTCACGCTCTCGGCTCAGACCGCGTCCGCTCAGACCGCCTCGCCCCGGGCACGCTCCGCGGCCGCAGCCGGACCGATCGGTGACGGAGCCCGCGTGCCCGTGCTGGTGATCGGCACCGGGTACGGCGGTTCCGTCGCCGCCCTGCGCCTCGCCCAGGCAGGTGTCGAGGTGCACATGATCGAGATGGGCATGGCCTGGGACACTCCCGGCTCCGACGGCAAGATCTTCGCCCACACGACGTCGCCCGACGGCCGTTCCTACTGGCTGCGCACCAGGACCAAACAGCCCCTCAGCAATTTCCTCGGCTTCCCGATCGACAAGAACATCCCCCGCTACACCGGCATCCTCGATGCCGAGGACATGGGCGGGATCGTCGTCTACCAGGGGCGCGGTGTCGGCGGCGGCTCCCTGGTCAACGGCGGTATGGCGGTCACGCCCAAGCGCGAGAACTTCGGCGCCGTCCTCCCGTCGGTCAACGCCGACGAGATGTACTCCACCTACTATCCGCGCGCCAACGCCGGTCTCGGCGTCAGCACCATCGACCCCGCCTGGTTCGACAGCGTCGACTGCTACCAGTACTCCCGGGTCGGCCGTAAGCACGCCCAGCGTTCCGGCTTCCCGTTCGTCTTCGTGCCCGGTGTCTATGACTGGGACTACATGAAGCAGGAGGCGGCCGGAACAGTCCCCAAGTCGGCGGTCGCCGGCGAGATCCTCTATGGCAACAACTACGGCAAGAAGTCGCTCCAGAAGACCTACATCGCTCGTGCCACCGCTACCGGCAAGGTCACCATCTCCCCGCTGCACAAAGTCACTTCGGTCTCGCCCGCGTCCGGCGGCGGCTACACCGTCGTCATCGAGCAGCTCAACACCAGCGGCACCACCACCGCCACCAAGACCGTCACCGCGCAGAAAGTGTTCTTCGCGGCCGGCAGCGTCGGCACCAGCAAGTTACTGGTCAAACTGAGAGCCACCGGCGCGCTGCCCCGGCTGAACGGCGAGATCGGCAAGGGCTGGGGCGACAACGGCAACGTCATGTGCGGCCGGGCCAACCACATGTGGGACCCGACCGGAAAGGTCCAGTCGTCCATCCCCACCGCCGGCATCGACAACTGGGCGGCCGGCGGCGCGTTCGCCGAGGTCGCACCGCTGCCGACCGGGATCGAGACCTACGCCTCGTTCTACCTCTCGATCACCAGGAACCCGAACCGCGCCGCCTTCTCCTGGAACGCGGCGGCGGGCAAGGTGGAGCTGAACTGGCAGACGTCCTGGAAGCAGCCCTCCATCGACGCCGCCAAGACCATCTTCGACAAGATCAACTCGAAGGAGGGGACGATCTACCGCACCGATCTGTTCGGCACGTACAAGATCTGGGGCGACCATCTCACGTACCACCCCCTCGGCGGCGCGGTCCTGAACAAGGCGACCGACAACTACGGCCGCCTGCACGGCTATTCAGGGCTGTATGTCATCGACGGCGCGCTGATTCCCGGCAACACGAGCGTCAACCCGTTCGTCACCATCACGGCGCTCGCCGAACGGAACATCGAGAAGATCATCGCCACGGATGTGTAGCGACCATGGCTAGCGACGATGTGTAGCAACTCCGCTCAGTGGCCGGGGAGTACACAGACCGCGTCGAGGCCGAGCACGTGGTTGAGCCGGCCGAACGCCAGCCAGGAGCCGATGCTCATGCTCAGTTCCACGATCTCGTGCTGGCTGTAGTGCGCGGTCATCCGCGTCCAGAACTCCTCGTCAAATCCATGGTGATCCAGGGCGTACCGCTCGGCGTACTCGGCGGCAAGGCGTGTCCGGTCGTCGAAGGCGTCGGTGGTGCGCCACTGGGTCACCGCTTCGGCGAACTCCTCCTCGACCTTCTGACCCTCGCGTTCGGTCCGCCAGTCGAGGCAGAACAGGCACCCGTTGATCTGCGCGATACGCAGCCGGGCGGCCTCGAACTCCCGTAGCCCCAGGGTCGTGTGCTCGTACACCGACAGCGAGAAGTTCGCCGCGGCCATGCCGATCCCGGGGACCATGTCACCCCACACGTACCCGATCGGCTCCTGTCCGTCGGGGATGTCTATGTGCATCGAGCTCATCGTTTGCTCCTTCCGAGCTTGCCGGTCGCGGGGCGCAGCGGGACGTCGAGTGCGTCGTAGAGTCCGGGTTCCGCGTCCACGAGCCAGTCGATGGCGCCGACCAGTCGGCCGACGGCGGTGGCGTTGCCGCCCGCCGACCGGTTCTCGTCCTCGTCGGTGGCCTCGACCGTGACCTCGATGCGCGGGCGGCCCTCGATGATCACCCGGTGTGCGCCGGCGCCGTCGGGCGGTGTCGGCCAGTCGGGTGCGCAGGACGGGTGGATGCGGGTGACGTGCTCGATGACGATGCGGGGTTCGCCCCCGACGATGCCCCGCACCTCGAAGCGCACGGCGCCCTGGGTGCCGGCCTCGAAGTCGCCCATCGTCCGTGTGCTCACCGAGGTGTCGAGGGCACGGCGCTCCAACGTCTCGCGGATGTCGTCGAGTTCGACGCCGAGAGCCCTGGCCATCAGCCGGATCTGACCTCCCCACACCATGGTCGGGACGGTCTCGGCGAGCATCAGGGGTTCGTAGTCCATCGGATGCCCCATGCCGATCAGATGGCGTACGGAGTCCTCCTGGTCATACGTGGAGTAGTCGAAGATCTCCTGGCAGCGGATCCCGTCGACGGTGCTGCCGAGTCCGCTGATCAGGAGCGGCAGCACGTCGTTGCCCCAACCGGGGTCGACGCCGGACACGAAGAGGGAGCCGCCGCCGTCCGCGATGGCGGCGAGGATCGGATCCCGCAGCTCGGCCGGTGCGTTGCGCTGGTCGTAGAGCGCGTACAGGGCGGGGGTGACGACGACGGCTCCGGCGCGGATCGCCCGGCCGACGTCGTCCAGGGCCTCGTCGGGGCGGATGTCGCCGGAGGCGGCGTACACCACGGCCTGGGGCGATGCCGCGAGGATCGCGTCGATGTCGTCGCTCGCCGCGACGCCCAACTGCCCCTGGAGACCGGCGAGGTCGGCCGCGTCACGGCCGACCTTGTCGGGACTGTGGACGAGCACGGCCGTGAGCTTCAGCGCCGGGTGGGCCTCGACGGCACGTATGGCCGCGCGGCCGACATTTCCGGTACCCCAGACAACCGTGGAAATCATGCGGCGGAGGGTAGCCAGAGGGCCTATCAGTTCATAGGGCCATGACCGGAGAGATTTCCATCAAGGGGCCGTGCCCCTGCGGGTGTTGCTGCCTAACGGATGTTCACGTCGATGCACGCGTAGAAGGCGTTCGATGTGTCGCCGATGTTCCAGACCGCGAGCACCTTGTGCCTGCCGGTGGCGCTGCCGAGGTTGACCTGGTGCGAGACGGTGGCCGGGGGCTGCTGGTTGCCGCCGTCGATCGTGGCGACCTTCGTGCCGTCGACGAAGTACTCGTAGTTCGCGGTGCGGTGCCGTGCGGTGAACGTCCAGGTGAAGGTCTGCGTCCTGCTCACGTCGCTGACCCTCCACCCCTTGCTGTCGTCGTTCAGCTCGGCGAAGCGGGCGTTGCCGCCGTTGCAGCTGCGCAGGCCCTTGGGCCCCTCGACGCTCTGCGGTTCCCACTTGATCTCACCGCACGCGACCGTACCCGCGGCGCACTGCGCCTGCCGGCTCGCCGGTGCGTTGACGTATCCGTGTGCGCTGGCCGATCCCGTCGGCAGGGTGAGGGCGAGGACCGGTGCCAGGCCCGCACCGATCATGGCTGCCAGCTTCCTTTTCCTGTGCATGCGTAACTCCTTCACGACGCTGGGGTGGGGGTGTGCGTGAAGTGCTTGTACGGGATGCGCGACGTTCTTGAGTGGGGGCGGTACTTGAGTGGGGGTGATGGCCGATTGGTCCAGACCGATCAGTCCAGACCATAGACTTTGGCGGGCCCCGGTCAAGGCCGCTTTTGCGCCACGTGCGGGCGGCAGGCGGCGGGCGTCCTACGCCGTGCGGCGCAGACGCGCCGAGAGGTGGTGCTGCAGCGGCAGGCCGACCGCTGCGAGGTCGTGGACGAAGGTGAGTCCCCCGTCGTCGGTGAGCGTGTAGCGGCGGCGGGTGGCCTCGACCTCCTTGGCCGTGGGGGTGCGGGCGACCTCGCCGGTGGAGAGGTCGATCGTGTTCCCGGTCACCCGGCCCACCGCGATCTCCGCGATTCCCGTGGGCTGGGTGATCAGCGCCTCCACCCGGCCTTCGGGCTGCAGCCGCCACCAGCCGCTCTCCCGTGCGGACGGCCGCAGCGGGGCGTCGTCCGCGTCCAGGAGCCAGGCCCGCGCGTCATAGCGCAGGAAGGGCCGGCCGTCGTGGCTGAAGGTGACCTCCTGGGCGTACGTGAAATCCGCGTCCAGGGTGGGGTACTCACCCTGACCCCGGCCGTGCCAGGTGCCCAGGAGACCGAGGACGGGCGTGAGCAGCGCGTGCGGCGCCGGCGCCTCGTCCGGCCGGTGACCGTCGGGGTACGGGTACTCCGGTGCGGGGTCGAACACGGTGTGCGCTCCAGGGGTAGGGGCCGGTGCCAGGAGGCAGCCTAGGGGCTCCCCGGCAGCGGCATCCGCTGGTCACTGGCCCGGGTCGGCACCATGGAGGGCTAACTTAGGGTAGCCTCACCTAGATTTTTGCTGTCCGGCCCTGGAGAGGTGGCGGGTGAGTTCCTCAAGTCCGTCGGGGCGGGACGTCCTGAGAGAGTCGATACGGGGCCAGCGGCGCGATGTCGCCGTCGGAGCGGTGCTGGGTTCCGGGCACCAGATAGGCGAGGCGCTCGTCCCCGTCCTGATCGGCGTCGCGATCGACCAGGCCGTCACCGACTCCGACACCGGCGCCCTGCTCGTATGTCTCGGCGTCCTCGCCGTCGGCTATGTGGCGCTCGCGCTGAGCTTCCGCTTCGGCGCCATGGCCGGTGAGCGGTCCGCCGCCCGCGCCGAGCACACCCTGCGTGTCTCCCTCGTACGACGCGTTCTGGACCCCGGCGGCGGAGCCGAGGAAGGCCGGCTGCCCGGCGCCCTCGCCAACATCGCGACCGAGGACGCCAAGCGGGTCGGCACCGTCAACATGGCCCTGATGGCCGGGATCTCGGCGCTGACCGGCATCCTCACCTGCGCGGTCGTCCTGCTGCGGATGTCGCTGACGCTCGGCCTCGTCGTGCTGCTCGGCACGCCCGTGCTGCTCTGGCTCGGCCATCTCCTGAGCAAGCCGCTGGAGACCCGCAGCGAGGCCGAGCAGGAGCGCGCCGCGCACGCGTCGGCCGTCGCCGCCGACCTGGTGACGGGCCTGCGGATACTCAAGGGCATCGGGGGCGAGTCGGCGGCCATCGCCCGCTACCGCACCACCAGCCGCGAGTCCCTCGGCGCCACCCTGAAGGCGGCGCGCGCGCAGGCCTTCCAGAGCGGCGTGGTCCTTGCCCTCACGGGGTGCCTGATCGCCGCCGTCGCGCTGGTGGGCGGCAGGCTGGCCGCCCAGGGGAGCATCAGCCTGGGCGAGCTGGTGTCGGCGGTCGGGCTCGCGCTCTTTCTCCTCGGGCCGCTGGAAGTACTCGCCTGGGCCAACGCCGAGTTCGCACAGGGCCGGGCGTCGGCAGGACGGATCGCGGAGGTCGTCGCCACCGCGCCCGCCGTCACCGGCGGAGACCGAAGCCTGCCCCTGCCGGTGCGCGGGGCGCTGCGGCTCGACGGCGTACGGCACGGCGGGCTGCGCGGAGTGGACCTGGACGTCGCGCCGGGCGAGCTGCTCGGCGTGGTCGCGACGGACCCCGCGCACGCGGGCGACCTGCTGCGCTGCCTGGCCAGGCGGACCGACCCCGACACCGGAACAGTGGAGTTGGACGGCATACCCCTGCGGGACCTCGACCCGGCCGAGCTGCGCACGGCGATGCTGGTCGCAGAACACGACGCGGACCTCTTCGAAGGCACCGTCCGCGACAACGTCACGGCCGCCGCCTCCGACGCCACCGACCCGGAACAGGCGATGGCGGCCGCCGGAGTCGCACAGGTCGCCCGGACACTGCCCGAGGGCGAACACACGCCGGTCGGCGAGCGCGGCCGCTCGCTCTCGGGCGGGCAGCGCCAGCGCGTCGCCCTCGCGAGGGCGCTGGCCGCCGAACCCCCCGTCCTGGTGGTCCACGATCCGACCACCGCGGTCGACGCCGTGACCGAGGCCCGCATCGCGGCCGGGCTCCGCGAGATCCGCAAGGGCCGCACCACCGTCCTGGTGACCACCAGTCCCGCCCTGCTCTCGGTCACCGACCGCGTGGTGCTCCTGGACGAAGGACGCGTCACCGACACGGCCCCGCACGCAGACCTGATCCACCGTCATGAGGCCTATCGCACGGCGGTGTTGGCATGAACGGTGTTGGCATGAACGAGACCTCGGCCGAGCAGCGCACGGACACCCGGGAACTGCTCCCCACCGCCACCGCACCCCGCACCCGCGCCGCGGTCCGCGAGCTGGTGCGCCCGCATCGCGGCCTGGCGGCCTGCGGCTTCGGCGTAATGATCGCGGCGACCGCCGTCGGACTCCTCGTCCAGCCGCTGCTCGGCCGCATCGTGGACCTGGTGGCCGATCAGCGCCCGCCGGGAGACCTCACACTGCCGGTCGTCCTGCTCGTCCTGGTCGCTCTCGCACACGGCGGGACCACCTCGCTCGGCCTGTCACTCGTCTCCCGGCTCGGCGAGACCGTGCTCGCGCAGCTGCGCGAGCGGTTCGTGGAGAAGGCACTTCGGCTGCCGCTGGAACAGGTGGAGAAGGCCGGGGCCGGAGACCTCACCGCCCGGGTGACCCGCGACGTCTCGGTGGTGGGCGAGGCGGTGCGCAGCGCCCTGCCCGAACTGGCCCGCTCCCTGCTTGCCATCCTGCTGACGCTGGCCGCGATGGCGGCGCTCGACTGGCGCTTCCTGCTCGCCGCGCTCCTCGCGGTGCCCATCCAGGCGTCCACGGCCCGCTGGTACGTGCGGCACGCCGTTCCGCTCTACGCCCAGCAGCGCATCGCCACCGGTGCCCAGCAGCAGCAGCTCCTGGACACCATCGCCGGCGCGGGCACGGTGCGGGCCTTCGGCATCGAGGAACAGCACACCGCGCGCGTGACCCGGCGTTCGTCGACCGCGGTCGAGCTGAAGATGCGCGGCATCCGGCTGGTCCTCGACTTCTACAACCGCCTGCACGTCGCCGAGTACACGGGTCTGGCCGCGGTCCTCGTCACCGGGTTCTTCCTGGTCCGCGCGGATTCCGTGTCCATCGGCACCGCGACCGCCGCCGCGCTCTACTTCCACAGCCTCTTCGCGCCGGTCAACTCCGCACTCGTACTCCTCGACGACGCGCAGTCGGCGACCGCCTCGCTCGCCCGCCTCGTGGGAGTCGCCGACGAGCCGACACCTGAACCCGCGCGGCCGCGGGGGACGCCCGGGCCGTCACAGCCCGGTACGCAGCCGGACGGCACCGTCACCGTGATCGGCATCGACCACGCCTACGTACCCGGACAGCGTGTCCTGCAGAACGTGGACCTCACGCTGCGGGCCGGGGAACGGGTGGCGCTCGTCGGTCCGAGCGGCGCGGGCAAGACCACCCTGGCCAAGCTCATCGCGGGCGTGCACCGGCCGACCTCGGGCTCGGTGCACCTGACCGGCACCCGGGGGCGGGCCGACGGCCTGCCGGTGGCGCTGGTCACCCAGGAGACCCACGTCTTCGCCGGGCCGCTCGCGGACGATCTGCGCCTGGCCCGTGCCGACGCCACCGACGGCGAACTGCGGACGGCGCTGACCGCCGTCGAGGCGCTGGACTGGGTCGAAGCACTGCCCGACGGCCTGGACACCGTCGTGGGCGACGGGGGCCACCGCCTCACCTCCGCCCAGGTGCAGCAACTCGCCCTGGCCCGGCTGATGCTGGCCGATCCGCCGGTGGCCGTGCTCGACGAGGCGACGGCCGAGGCGGGCAGCACGGGCGCGCGTCTCCTGGAGAAGGCCGCGGGCCGGGCGATCGAGGGACGCACCGCGCTGGTCGTCGCGCACCGCCTCACCCAGGCCGCGACCGCGGACCGGATCGTGGTCATGGAGGGCGGCCGCATCGTGGAGAGCGGCACGCACGACGAACTGCGCGCGGGCTCCGGGCCCTACGCCCTGCTGTGGGAGGCGTGGTCGGGCACCCGCACCGCGACCGACTCCGGTGCCTGACGGCCACTCCGTACGAGCGAATCCTCGCGTCCGGCGGCCAGGGTCCGCGCTCGCCGGGGGAAGGGCTGATCGCCTGGTGCCGCAGTGGGCACAGGGCGGCCTCGGCGACATCGCGACCAAGGTGAAGCACCACGGAGTGAGTCAGGAACGTATGATCAGCCGATGTCTGACACGACCGAAACCACGCCCGGCTGGCTGACCTCCGACGAGCTCGAGCAGGCCCGTAACCGCATGCCGATCCTGTACGTCGAGGCGGTGCCGGTGCGCGTCGACGACAGCGGCGAAGTCACCAGCATCGGGCTGCTGTTGGGCATGGGGCGCGACGGGGTGGTCAACCGCTCCCTCGTCTCCGGCCGGGTCCTGCACCACGAGCGGGTCCGGGACGCCCTGCTGCGCCACCTGGAGAAGGATCTCGGCCCGGTGGCACTCCCCCGCGTCCCGGCCTCGCTGCAGCCGTTCACCGTCGCCGAGTACTTCCCGACGCACGGCATCACGCCGTTCCACGACCCCCGCCAGCACGCGGTGTCCCTTGCCTACATCGTCCCGGTGGCCGGCGACTGCCGTCCCCGCCAGGACGCTCTCGACCTGGTCTGGTTCAGTCCGCAGGAAGCCTCGTCCGAGGTGGTCCAGAACGAGATGCCGGGTGGCCACGGCGTCCTCCTCAAGCAGGCCCTCGCGCACGCGGGCTGCCTGTCCTGAGCGGTGTCGAATGAGGCTCTGGGCCAACCGTCCGGTGACGGATAGGTAAGGCTCGGCTAAGTTGATCGGCGAGTGGCTCCCTCCGGAGTCACCCCTGCCAAGGAGATCGACGCAGCATGACCGCACCTACCCACCGTGTCCGCATCATCGCGACAGCCGTGGCCCTCGCCGCGGGAAGCGCCCTGGCCTCGACCGGCACCGCGGGCGCGGCCGTCTCGGGCGCCACCGCCGCGGGCGCCGGTTCGCCCGTCGTCTCCGCGCCGCTCGCGCCGGGCCTGTACCAGTCCGCGTACTCGGAGCGGAACGACGCGCTCTGGGTTGCCTCTTCCGTCGGCCAGCCGCCCGCGCCCGTCACCGAGTCCAGGCTGCTGAAGGCCGACCCGGACACGCTGCGGGTGGAGAAGTCGTACGCGCCGGCCGTCAACGCGGCCACGGGCGCCGTCCAGTCCGTCTACGGCGTCGCCGTCGACGACGAGCACAACACCGTCTGGACGACGAACACCCGGGACAACTCCGTCTCCGTCTACAGCCAGCGCACCGGCGAGCATCTCGCCACCCTGCCCGGCGTGAGCCACTCCCGGGAGATCGTCGTCGACGAGCGGCGTGACCTGGTGTGGGCGAGCGCCTTCGGCGACGGCGCCCTCGTCGCGTTCGACTCCGGCACCTTCAAGGAGAAGCGGCGCGTCACCGTCCCGGGCGCGGGACCGACGGGCCTCGCCGTGAACGAGCGGACCGGCTCCGTGTACGCGGCCGACCACACCGGCGACCGGATCATCGAGGTCTCCCGCGGCTCCAAGAGCCCGCGACTCATCCCGGCCGGCGACGGCCCGCTGTCGGTGGCGCTCTCCAAGAACGGCCGCACCGCCTACACCGGTGACCAGACCGCGGGCACCGTCTCGGTCGTCGACCTCCGCAAGGGCGCCGTCACCCGGTCCGTGGCGTCCGGTGAAGGCACCAAGTCCGTGGCCGTCGACCACCGTTCGGGCCACGTCCTGGCGGTCAACCGCCTCTCCGCCACCGTCACGGTCGTCGACCCGCGCAAGGGAGCCGTCGTGCGGACCGTGGCCACCGCCGCCCTCCCCAACCACGTCCACGTGGCCGAAGGGACCGCGTACGTGGTCGACAAGTCGGCATCGGGCCCGGCGGGCGAGGATCTGCTGACCCGCCTCCGCGTGCGTCGGTAGTCCGGGCGAGCCCAGGCGGGCTAGCCGCCCACGAAGTCCCGCACCCCCTGCGACACCCCGTCGTCCCCCAGCAGGTCGTTGTGTTTCAGGCAGCCCGCCGCCTTGTTCGTCGCACCGTCGAGGAGCACGCTGTCGTCCGGGTTGATGATCTCGTCGCAGTTGGACCACCAGGTCGCGTAGGCGACGTCTCCCGGTGTCTCGTCGCCTTCCGCGAGCCCGTCCTGGACGTACGAGCCCGGCGTCATGTCACGGCAGGCCTGCGACCAGGCGGCGCAGGCCCAGGCCGTGGCGGTGCCGTGGTTGGGGCCCGCGAGGGAGGCCCAGTGGGCGACCTTCCCGGTACCGCCGCCGTGTTTGACGTACCAGCGGGTGACGAGGCTGCCGAAGGAGTGGGCGACGATGTCCACCTTGGCCGCGCCCGACCGCGCGCGCACCTCATCGACGTACGCGGCGAACCGGCCGGACAGCACCTCGTTCACCGACTGGCTGGTGTCGTAACCCCAGGAGAACAGCTCCGTGTCCGCGTAACCCGACGCCTTGAAGTCGTCGCGCAGGGAGCCCCACACGCCCGGGTCGGCGTTGTAGCCATGGACGAAGATCACGGGAGTACGGGCGGCCTTCGGCGTCTCGTCCGCCCGGGCCGAGGTCAGCGGCGTCAGGAGGGCGGCGAGGGCCGCGATGGTCAGCGGGACGGAGATTCGGCGCAGCACAGGTTCCCCCTCGGTCGGGCGGACGTCACCACGTTCACCGCGCCAGGGCGCGGGACGCGTGTCACCTGAGCGGTGCCGAGAATGGTGAGGTCTGCGGCGGCGAATGAACAGACCTGTGCGACAGGGAAGTTACCGCGGGTACTACGCCTCCGAGTGATCCGGGACGCTCACCTCGTCGTCCGGGTTCCAGTCGAGGAGACGTACCTTCGCGACCGTCCGCACGTGCCGGCGCATCGCGGCCGCCGCCGCGCGGCCCCGGCCGGCCTCGATCGCGTCGAGGATCGCGTGGTGCTGGGCGAGGGAGCGAGCGGGGCGCCGCACCTGGCGCAGCGACTCGTTCCGGCTCTCGGTGATCTGCTCGGCGATGGAGCGCATGAACTCGGCGAGCAGCGCGCTGCGGGCGGCCGCGGTCACGGCGGCGTGGAAGAGCCGGTCGCCCTCGACGCCGCGCTCGCCCGCCTCGATCTCCCGCGCCATCGTGTCGAGGGCGTCCCGCATCGCCCGCAGGTCCTCCTCCGTGCGGCGCTCGGCGGCCAGTTCGGCGAGTTTGGTCTCCAGGGCCTCACGCGCCTCCAGGACGTCCGGCAGCCGCCGCTTGCGCTCCACGAGCCGCTCCACGGGCTCGGCGTCCAGGCTGCCCTTGACCAGATAGGTGCCGCCGCCGTGCCGCACCTCGACCAGGCCCTGCACTTCGAGCACGACGATGGCCTGCTTGACGGAGGCGCGGGAGACGCCGAGGCGCTGGGCCAGTTCACGCTCGGGCGGCAGCCGGTCGCCGGCGCGCAGGCCGCCCTCGCCGACGTGGGCACGCAGCCGGTCGAGCACCTGCTCGTACAGCCTCGTCCTGCCCATGGGGCGCAGCGCGTCAGACATCCCAACCCCCGTCTCCGTCCCCGTCCCGACGGATTCGCAGCCTAACAGCGGCCGACTCGGTGGACGAGTGGCCAACTGGCTCAGCCAATTTGCGTCCGATCCCTTGACGGCCGAAACCGATACCCCGACGCTGAGTTCCGCCAACAGCCATATTGGCTCAGCCACTTGGCCACTGAGGGACGGCCCCAGGGACGGGAGCCCACGTTGTCCGCCGAACTCATCTCCATCCTCGTGCTCGTGGTGGTCTTCGTGATCGCCACCACCCGCTCCATCAACATGGGCGCGCTCGCGTTCGCCGCCGCCTTCGCGGTCGGCGAGCTGGCCGCCGACCTCGACGCGGACGGCATCTTCGCCGGCTTCCCCGGCGACCTGTTCGTCGTCCTGGTCGGCGTGACCTACCTGTTCGCGATCGCCCGCGCCAACGGCACCACGGACTGGCTGGTGCACGCGTCCATCCGCCTCGTGCGCGGGCGGATCGCGCTGATCCCCTGGGTGATGTTCGTGATCACCGGGGCGCTCACCGCGATCGGCGCGGTCAGTCCGGCCGCCGTGGCGATCGTCGCGCCGATCGCCCTGAGCTTCGCCGCCCAGTACGGAATCAGCCCGCTCCTGATGGGCGCCATGGTGGTGCACGGGGCCCAGGGCGGCGGCTTCTCACCCATCAGCATCTACGGCTCGATCGTCAACGGCATCGTGGAGCGCGAGAAACTCCCGGGGAACGAGGTCGCGCTCTTCCTCGCCTCGCTCGTCGTGAATCTCCTGATCGCCGGGATCGTCTTCGTCCTCCTCGGCGGGCTGAAGCTGGGCGGCCGTCACGAGGGTGACGAGTCCGTAGAGCCCAAGTCGGCTGAGAACGAAGCCGGTTCGCGGCTCGATCCGGCCAAGATCGCCACACTCGCCGCACTGGTCGCCCTCGTCGTCGCCGTCCTCGCCCTCGATCTCGACGCCGGTCTGAGCGCCATCACCCTGGCCGTGCTCCTGAGCGCGTTCTGGCCCGAGTCGAGCCGCAAGGCCGTCGGCGAGATCGCCTGGCCGACCGTGCTGCTCATCTGCGGTGTGCTGACCTACGTCGGTGTACTCGAGGAAATGGGCACCATCGACTGGGCGGGTGAGGGCGTCTCCGACATCGGCGTCCCGCTCCTCGCCGCCCTGCTGCTCTGCTACATCGGGGCTCTGATCTCCGCGTTCGCCTCCTCCGTCGGGATCATGGGCGCGCTCATCCCGCTCGCGGTGCCGTTCCTGGCCCAGGGCGAGATCGGCGCGGTCGGCATGATCGCGGCGCTCGCCGTCTCCGCCACCGTGGTGGACGTCAGCCCCTTCTCGACCAACGGCGCGCTGGTGCTCGCCGCCGCCCCGGACGTCGACCGGGAGCGCTTCTTCCGGCAGCTGATGGTGTACGGCGGGATCGTGGTGGCCGTGGTGCCCGCCGCGGTGTGGCTCGTCCTCGTGGTGCCAGGATTCGGGTAGGACGAACCACCACAGGTCCACGACAACCTAGGAGAAACGCAGCGTGAGTTCCCGTGCCCCCCAGCCGCCCGACTTCCCGCCCCTCTTCCCGGCCCTGGTCGCCGGACCCGGCCTCCCCGCCCTGCGCTTCGGCGCGCGCTCGCTGACGTACGCCGAACTCGCCGCCGCAGCAGGTTCCCTGGCCGTCTCGATCGGCTCGGCACGCCGGGTCGCGCTGTGGGCGACACCGACCCTGGAGACCGCCGTCGGTGTGGTGGCCGCGCTGCTCGCCGGGGTGCCCGTCGTGCCGCTGAACCCGAAGACCGGCGAGCGCGAGCTGGGGCACATCGTGGCGGACAGCGAGCCGTCGGTGGTGCTCGCGGCGCCGGGGGACGAACTCCCGGCGCCGCTGAGGGCGTTGGAGCGTACGGACATCACCCTCACCGGCACCACCACGGCCCCGGAGGCGCCGGTCGAGCCCGACCCCGAGTCGCCCGCCCTGATCGTCTACACCTCGGGCACCACAGGTCCGCCCAAGGGTGCCGTGCTGCCCCGCCGGGCCCTCGCCGCCACGTTGGACGCCCTGGAGGACGCCTGGCAGTGGACGTCCGACGACGTGCTGGTGCACGGGCTTCCGCTGTTCCATGTGCACGGCCTGATCCTCGGCATCCTCGGGCCGCTGCGCCGGGGCGGTTCGGTACGGCATCTGGGCCGGTTCTCCATCGAGGGCGTGCGGCACGAACTGGCCGACGGGGCCACGATGTTGTTCGGCGTGCCCACCATGTACCACCGCATCGCGGAGGCGCTGCCCGCCGACCCGGGTCTCGCCAAGGCGCTGTCCGGGGCGCGGATCCTGGTCTCCGGGTCCGCCGCGCTGCCCGTGCACGACCACGAGCGGATCGCGGCGGCCACCGGGCGCCGGGTGATCGAGCGGTACGGCATGACGGAGACCCTGATGAACACGAGCGTGCGGGCCGACGGCGAACCGCGCGCCGGAACCGTCGGGGTGCCGCTGAGCGGTGTGGAGCTGCGGCTCGTGGACGAGGCGGGCGCCGAGACCGAGGACCCGCGGGAGGTCGGCGAGATCGAGGTGCGCGGCCCGAATCTGTTCACCGAGTATCTGAACCGGCCCGACGCCACCGCCGCCGCCTTCACCGGCGACGGCTGGTTCCGCACCGGCGACATGGCGGTGCGTGACGACGACGGGTATGTGCGCATCGTCGGCCGCAAGGCCACCGACCTCATCAAGAGCGGCGGCTACAAGATCGGCGCGGGCGAGATCGAGAACGCCCTGCTCGACCACCCGGGCGTACGGGAGGCCGCCGTGACCGGGGAACCCGACGACGACCTGGGAGAGCGCATCGTCGCCTGGATCGTGCCGACGAACCCCGAACAGCCCCCACTGGAGGGCGACTTGGCGGACCACGTGGCGGCGCAGCTCGCCCCGCACAAGCGGCCCCGGACCGTGCGCTTTCTGGCGGAGCTCCCCCGCAACGACATGGGGAAGATCATGAAGCGGTCTCTCCATGCCTGAGCCGGCGCCTGAGGGCCCGGCCTCCCGCCTGACCGCCCGCGCGGCCATCACCGCCGTGGCCGATCAGCACAGTTTCCGTGAACTCGACTGCCCTGTAGCGAAGTTCATGGGCAAGGAGTCCCGGCCGGATGGCCCGCTCGCCTGGCAGGGGTACGCGGAGTCCCGCGCCCGTGCCGAGGAACGTACCGGCGAACGCGAGTCGGTGGTCTGCGGCACCGCCACCGTCGGCGGCACCCGGGCGGTGATCATCTCCTTCGAGTTCGGCTTTCTCGGCGGTTCCCTCGGTGAGCGTACGGGCGACCGCCTGGAGGCCGCGCACCGTCACGCCCGGGACCACCGGCTGCCCGTCGTCTCGCTGATCGCGACGGGGGGCAGCCGTATGCAGGAGGGCATCCGGGCTCTCATCCAACTGCAGCGCGTGGCACGGCAGTCCGAGCTGACCGGCGCCGCGGGTCTCCCCCGGATCGCGGTGCTGCGCGATCCGACCACGGGCGGCGGCTGGGCCACCCTGGGGGCGGGCGCCGACCTGATCCTCGCCCTGCCGGGCAGCCAGGTCGGCTTCGCCGGGGCCCGGGTGCGCCCGGCGGACACGGATCCGGCCGCGTACACCGCAGAGGCCCAACTGGCGGCGGGTGCGATCGATGACGTCGTACGCCCCGAGGAGCTGCGCGACGCGCTGGCGTTGCGCCTCGGGCTGATGTCCGCTCCCGGCTCCGGCCACCGCCTTGCCGGGCCGTCCGCACCCGCCGCCGCCGAACCTCCCGGCGCACTCGGCCGCTCCTGCGAGCTGCCCGCCACCGGGTGGGAAGCCGTCAGCCGTGCCCGCGCCGCCGAACGCCCGCGCGCCACAGCCTACTTGGACTCCTACTTCACCGAGCGGGCACCGCTGCGCGGCGACCGGTGCGGGGGTACGGACCCGGGGATGCTCTGCGGATTCGGGCGGCGCGAGGGGCGCACGGTCGCCTACGCGGCACAGGGCGGGACGGCGACGACGCCCGCGGGCTACCGCACCGCTGCCCGTCTCGTGCGGCTCGCGGGGCGGCTCGGCATTCCCGTCCTGACGCTCATCGACACCCCGGGCGCCGCGAACGGGGCGGAGGCCGAACGGGCCGGTGCGGGCGCGGCGATCGCCGATCTGTTCGCCGCTGTCGCCACCGCACCGGTGCCTGTCACCTCCCTGGTCATCGGCGAGGGCGGCTCCGGCGGCGCACTCGCGCTCGCGTCACCGGACAACCTCTGGGCGACGCCGGACAGCTACTTCTCCGTGATCGCCCCCGAGCAGGCCACCGCGATCCTCAAACGGGGGCGCAAGGAGACCCGGGCGACGGCGGAGCAGTTGCGCCTGCGCCCGCAGGATCTGGTCGAACTCGGCGTCGCACGCGGAATTGTGACGGCACGCAATGAATAGCTGCTCCCCTGGCTGTCCCCGGGCACGCAATGAATAGCTGCTCCCCTGGCTGTCCCCGACTGCTCAAACCATCCCCGCTCGCGCTCATACGGAGCCGTGACCTCACGGACCCGTGATCTTACGGACCCGTGACGAAGCCCCGTCGTTGGCTGTCACCCCTGCTCGGCACGCCTAGCGTGGGCCGTATGCGCGTACTTGTCACCGGCGGCGCCGGGTTCATCGGATCGCACGTGGTCGAAGCCCTCACCGAGCGCGGGCACGAAGTGGTGGTGTACGACGCCCTGCTGCCCTCCGCCCACGCCGATCCGCCGCGGCCGCCCGAGGGAACACGGTGGACCGTGGCCGACGTCCGGGACCGCGACGCGGTGCGGAACGCGCTGCGCGGGGTGGACGCGGTCTGCCATCAGGCGGCGATGGTAGGGCTCGGCAAGGACTTCGCGGACGCCCCCGAGTACGTGGGCTGCAACGACCTGGGCACGGCCGTCCTGCTCGCCGCGATGGCCGAGGCGGGGGTGCGTGCACTGGTGCTCGCCGGGTCGATGGTGGTGTACGGGGAAGGGCGGTACGCGTGCGCCCGGCATGGCGTCGTCCGGCCCGGGCCGCGCGCGGCGGCGGATCTGGACGCCGGGCGCTTCGAACCCCTCTGCCCGGACTGCGGGGCGGAGTTGAGGCCCGGCCTGGTGGGCGAGGACGCTCCTGCCGATCCGCGCAACGTGTACGCCTCGACGAAGCTGGCGCAGGAGCATCTGGCCGCCGCGTGGGCGCGGGCGACCGGGGGGCGCGCGGTGTCCTTGCGCTACCACAACGTGTACGGCCCCGGCATGCCGCGCGACACCCCGTACGCCGGTGTGGCCTCGTTCTTCCGTTCCTCGCTGGAGCGGGGCCAGGCGCCCCAGGTCTTCGAGGACGGCTGCCAGCGGCGGGACTTCGTGCACGTGCGGGATGTGGCGGCGGCCAATGCGATGGCGCTGGAGGCGGTGCGTGAGCGGGAGGCGGGGGCGTTCACGGCGTACAACACCGGCAGCGGGGAGCCGCACACGGTCGGGGAGATGGCCCGCGAGCTCGCGCGGGCGTTCGGCGGCCCGGCTCCGGCGGTGACGGGCGAGTACCGCCTCGGGGACGTCCGCCACGTCACGGCGGACTCGGGACGGCTGCGGGCGGCGCTGGGGTGGCGGCCAGAGGTGGGCTTCGCCGAGGGAATGACAACCTTCGCGAAGGCACCGCTACGGGGGTAGCACGGGGCTTCGCTCGGTCGGGGGGTCCCGAGGGAGAGCTCGGGGCTGCGCATACGGCGGCGCTCGATGCCGGGGAGTCCGCTTCCGGGCATCGGCGTTGTCGCTGGAGCGGGAGCCCGGGGGCGCCCGCATCTTCGGGGGTGCACGAAGGCCCTGGGGCAGCTTCTGTGGAACGGCGGTTGCCGACGCTGCGGGAGCCCGGCGGCTGCGCGCACCCTTGGCGGCGCTCGAGAGCCTGGGCGGTGGTTACGCCTGTGCCGTCGGGAGCGTTACCTCGAAGCGGCAGCCGCCCGCCACATTGCGTACGGCCGCCCGGCCCTGGTGGGCCTCGACGATGCCGCGCACGATCGCGAGGCCGAGGCCCGCGCCCGCCGGGGGTGTGCGGGACTGGCTGCCGCGCCAGCCGGTGTCGAAGACGCGGGCAAGGTCCTCTTCCGGGATGCCGCCGCAGCCGTCGGTCACGGACAGGACCACACCGTCCGGCGAACGCTCCGCGGCCACCGCCACGGTCCCGTCGGCCGGCGTACGGCGGATCGCGTTGATCAGGAGATTGCCCAGGACGCGGCTCATCTCCTTGCTGTCGACCTCCACCGGGACGGCCTCGACGCTGTCGCCGACGAGACGCACCCGGTGCTCGCGGGCGAGCGGATCGACGCCCGCGAGCGCGTCGCCCACGAGGTCGTAGACGGAAATGCGGGCGCGCGAAAGAGCCAGCGCGCCCGCGTGGATGCGGGAGAGCTCGAAGAGGTCTCCGACCATGGAGTTGAGGCGTTCGACCTCGGTACGGATCTGACGCAGATAACGGTCCGGTTCCGCGGCCACGCCGTCCTCCAGAGCCTCGGACATCGCCCGCAGTCCGGCCAGCGGAGTGCGCAGATCGTGCGAGATCCAGGCGACCAGTTCACGCCGGGAACGTTCCAGGGCCTGCTCGCGCTCCCTGGATTCCGCGAGTTTGGCACTGGTCGACTCCAACTCCCTTGTCAGAGCGGCAAGTTCCGCACTGACCGGTTCGGGCGGGGCCGCGA
Organism: Streptomyces sp. NPDC033180; assembly: GCF_055577645.1. Taxonomy (NCBI): domain Bacteria; kingdom Bacillati; phylum Actinomycetota; class Actinomycetes; order Kitasatosporales; family Streptomycetaceae; genus Streptomyces; species Streptomyces sp. NPDC033180. Next base: position 222,547 of record NZ_JBVIPU010000010.1, read on the forward strand.
AGCTGCCGCCGTCACCGAAGGAACGGGCCGCCAGGGTCAGGGCCTTGCTGCGGGCGACCACCCACCGGCCGAGCAGCAGCGCTGTGGCCAGCGAGACCACGGCGGCCATCGCCACCACGATGGTGACCACGGTCAGGTCGTGCGGCGAAAGGAACATCTCCCAGGCCACGGCGAGCGTCCCGGCCAGCATCGCGAGCACCGCGACGGCCGCCACGACGGTCATCGCCACCACGAGGGAGCGGTGCCGCAGCAGACGCAGCGCCAGGGCGCCAAGGAGCCCGGCGCTCGCGGCTCCCAGAAAGGCGAAGAGAGCGATGAGGAGGATGTCCTGCATGAGGGGTCAGCCTTCACCTTCGGCTCGGGGCAGCACGCGCTCGCCCTGGGGAGCGCGGGGGGCACGGAGATCGCCGGGATCTCGCGGATCTCGGGGGTATCGCAGGCCTCGGGGGTCGTGGGGAGCCGGCCGGTTGTGTACGTCCGGATCGGCCGCGTCCGGTGCAGCCGCCCCGGCCGATGCAGCCTCCCCCTCCGGCACATCGAGGCGGTACCCCATGCCCCATACCGTCTGAATGAGCCGCGGCCTCGCCGGATCGTCCTCGACCTTGCCGCGCAGCCTGCGGACATGGACCGTGACCGTGGACAGATCACCGAACTCCCAGCCCCACACCTCCCGCATCAGCTCTTCCCGCCCGAACGCCTGCCGTGGATGGCGCAGCAGGAAGGTGAGGAGGTCGAACTCCCGCAACGTGAGGGCGAGTTCCACCCCGTCCTTCGTCGCGCGGCGTGCCGCCGGATCCACCCACAGACCCGCGGCGCCCAGCGTGGCGACGCCTTCGGGAGCGCGTGCGGCGTGGCTTCGCCGCAGCACCGATTCCACCCGCAGGACCAGCTCGCGCGGGCTGAACGGCTTGGTGACGTAGTCGTCGGCCCCTACCTCCAGGCCCAGGATCCGGTCGTCCTCATCGCCACGGGCGGTGAGCATGATGACGGGCACCGGGCCCTTGGCGCGCAGCCGGCGGCAGACCTCCAGGCCGTCCATGCCCGGCAGCATCAGATCGAGGACGACGAGGTCGGGCCTGAACACCCCGGCGCGCTCCAGCGCGCCGGGGCCGTCCTCGGCGCGGTCGACCGTGTAGCCGCCGCGTTCCAGATAGCCCGCGACGACCTCGGCGACGGTCGGGTCGTCGTCCACGACAAGCACCCGAAGCGTGCCGGGCGCGGTGGACCCGGCGGGCGGGCGGTCCTGCGGTGGTGGCTGCATAGGGCAAGCCTCGCACCCGCCGCGCGGAGTCCCGCCGGTCAGAGGTGCTTCCGGTTGCCGACGTCCCTGTTTCGTAAGAACCTCAAGTCCCATATGTCCGGTTCGGATTCATAGGGTGAGTCCTATGACCCCCTCCCCCTCCGCAGAACCCGATGAGCCCGGTGGGCTCGATGGGCTTGACGGGCTTGACGGGCTTGACGGGCCCGATGGGCCCGATGGCGCCGACGCCGACGTACCCGACCCGCACGCCCCTCGCGCCGTTCGCGCCCCTCGCGCCGTTCGGGTCGACGTCGTCCTGCCCTGCCTCGACGAGGCCGCGGCGCTCCCGTGGGTACTGCGACGCGTTCCCGAGGACTGGCGTGCCGTCGTCGTCGACAACGGCTCCACGGACGGTTCGCCGGACATCGCCCGCGCCCTGGGCGCCACCGTCGTGCGGGAGACGCGACGCGGCTTCGGGGCCGCCTGCCACGCGGGGCTCACGGCGTCCGACGCGGACATCGTGTGCTTCTGCGACTGCGACGCCTCCCTAGACCCGGGGCTGCTGCGACCCTTCGTACACAGGGTGACGGAAGGGGCGGCCGATCTGGTCGTCGGACGGCGGCGCCCGCAGGGACGCGGGGCCTGGCCCGCGCACGCGCGTGTGGGCAACATGGCGCTCGCCCGGATGCTGCGGCGGCGTACCGGCGTACGACTGCACGACCTGGGCCCGATGCGGGCGGCACGCCGTGAGGAGCTGCTCGCCCTCGACCTGACCGACCGGCGCAGCGGATACCCACTCCAGATGGTCGTACGGGCGGCCGACGCCGGCTGGCGGATCGAGGAGCGGGACGTGCCGTATCTGCCACGCGCCGGCAAATCGAAGGTCACGGGGACGTGGCTCGGGACGTGGCACGCGGTGCGCGACATGCGGGCGGTGCTCGCGGAAGCACCGCAGCCGGCCCCCGTCAGCCACACGCAGCGAGCATCGGGCGGTGCCGCGTGACCACCAACAGCGCACCCCTGCCCGCCTTCGCCGACGCGCCCCTCCCCGACCGGGCGCCAACACGCCACACCCCGCCCTTCCACCGCGCACCCACGGAACCACCGCGGGCAGCCCACGCCGCCCCCGCCCAGCACGCATCGGGCGGTGCCGCGTGACCACCCACGGAACCACCCTGCTCGTCATCGCCAAGGAGCCACTCCCGGGACGAGTGAAGACCCGCCTCACCCCGCCCTACACCCCCGAGGAGGCCGCCGAGCTCGCCGCGGCCTCCCTCACCGACACCCTCCACGCGGTACTCGCGGCGCCCGCCCGCCGCCGTGTGCTGGTCCTCGACGGGCGGCCGGGGCCCTGGCTCCCTACCGGCATCGAGGTGGTCCCCCAGGGCGCGGGCGGCCTGGACGAACGGCTGGCCGCCGCGTTCGGCGGCTGCACCGGACCCACCCTCCTGGTCGGTATGGACACCCCCCAGATCACCCCCGGCCTGCTCGCCCCCGCGCTCGGCCCCGATGCCTGGCAGGACTGCGACGCCTGGTTCGGCCCCGCCGTGGACGGCGGATTCTGGGCGCTCGGCCTGGCCGAGCCCGACCCGCGGCTGCTGCGCGGCGTCCCCATGTCGAGGCCCGATACCGGCGCCCTGCAGCGGACCAGGCTCACCGGCGCCGGACTGCGGGTGCGCGAACTGCCGCTCCTGCGCGACGTCGACACGGCCGAGGACGCCGGGAAGGTCGCCGAAGCCGCGCCGAGCAGCCGGTTCGCCGCCTCCCTCGCCCGGCTCGCGACGGCGGCCGGGCACCAGGGCAGGGGCGGTGGCCGATGAGCACAGCACCGCCGGACACCGGGCTGCGCAGGGCGGCCCCTCCGTCCGCGCCCTGGCACGCGGATCCGTACACCAACGCCCTGCGCAACGGCCACGGGCCCTTGTTCCTGCGCCGCAGCGACGGCTGGCTGCTGCCTCTCGACGTCGAACGCTGGTGCGCGAGCGCCGACGCGGCCGACCTCTCCGCGTTGCGCCGCTGCGAAGGCAGCGTCCTCGACATCGGCTGCGGCCCCGGCCGCCTGGTGGCCGGGGCCGCGGCCCGCGGCCACCGGGTCCTGGGGGTCGACGTCAGTCGGACAGCCGTCGACCACACGCTCGGGCTCGGCGGATCCGCCCTCCTCCGCTCTGTCTTCGACACGCTGCCGGGCGAGGGCCGCTGGGGCACGGCCCTGCTCATGGACGGCAATGTGGGCATCGGCGGCGACCCCACCGCGCTCCTCGAGCGCGTGGCTCAACTCCTCGCGCCTTCAGGCATTCTGATCGCCGAGACCGCACCGATGGACGTCGACGAGCGGGTGGAGGTGTACGTCGACGACGGGCACGGCGCACCGGGCGACCCGTTCCCCTGGGCCCGCCTCGGCACCCCCGCCCTCCTGCGCCACGCCCACCCCCTCGGCTGGGGCCCGGCCGATCAATGGACCTCAGGAGACCGTTGCTTCCTGGCCCTGCGCCGCACGCCCCGCACCTGAAACACCCGGCACACCGCCGCCCCCACGAACAGCAGCACCGTGACCGTCAGCCAGCGAGCCAGGAAGACATCGGCGGGCAGCCCGGTGGCGGACTCGTAGCGCTCCACCTGTCCGGCGACCAGCGGGAACCACACGAGCAACAGCAGCCCGGACAGGAAGGCCGGTACACGCACGAAGTTGACCCACCCCCCGCTGCCCGGCTCCCCGTTGGCCTTCACCCCGCTGCCCCACCCCCCGCTGATCTGCTCCCCGCTACCCCGCTCCCCGCCGAGCCGCTCACCCCGCCCCGCGGCAGTCCGCAGTGCCCGGTCGGCGAGTGCGTACGCGGGCACGAACAGGAGGTCGTGCACCAGCGCCGCACCGATGAACCAGACGGCGATCAGCGGCCCGTCACCGTCCAGGAGGCGCACCCCCGCATACCCGGCGATCGTGAACGAGGCCAGCAGCACCAGGAGTTGCAGCGGGCCCTCGCCGTACCACCGCCGGAGCCGACGCGTGAGACCGGTCATCACAGCTCCCCGAAGGTCAGACGGGACACCCACTTGGTGTTGAGCACGCCGGGCGCGGCCGGAACGATGATCCGCGCCGGATAGCCGTGGTCCGGCGACAGATCCTCCCCGTTGACCTGCAGCGCGAGGAGGGACCGCGGGTCGCGGACCTGGTTGTCGCGCAACGCGGCCTTGCGGAACGCACCGTGCCGCTGCAGCGACTCCACCAGGACCCCCGGCGGGTCCTCCTCGAACCCGGCGAGCGCCGCGAGGTCACGCAGCCGCACGCCGCGCCACCACTGATCCGACGTCGACCACCCCTCCACGCAGGCGATGGGCAACACGGCTCTGTGCAGCGGCAGTTGGAGCAGATCATCCCGAGAAAGCCGCACCGCTCCCCGTGGCCCGCCGATGACGAGGCGCCACAACTCACCTGTGTCCCGCCGCTCGATGCCCACCTTCGCTGCCGTCTTGTTGATCTGGAAGCCGTTCGGCCCGCTTCCCGGATCGCCGCCGCCGTGCGGGGCGAACAGCGCGGTGCGCCGCAGGAATCCGTCGAAGCTCTGCCCCGCCGTCGTGACGAACAGCAGGGCCGAACCCGCGCCGACCATGCCGAGCGCCCCCCGCCGCGACACGGTCGGCGTCGCGGCCCGCTCGGCCACGAGGCCGCCTTCATCGGGCGGCTCGGGACGCACATCCCGCAGCTGTTCGCGCCACCCCCGCTCCCGCAGCACACGGACGACTTGGGGCAGTCGCAGCACGACATGGGCCGCGAACGCGCCGAAGAACACCCACGCACCGTAGAAGTGCAGCGGATAGAACGAGCCGGGAAAGAGGTACTCCAGCTGGACGTTGAGGACACCGGTGACGAACTCGAACAGCGCGCCACCGACCAGCAGGAGCAGCGACACCCGCTCGATGGCGTGCCCCACCGACCGTGCCGGGGGCAGCGCGAAGAGCTTGGGGATCACCGACCACAGCTTCGCGAGCAGCACCGGGATCAGCGTGATGCCGACCGTGACGTGCAGGCCCTGGTTGAGGCGGTAGAGCCAGTGCGGGTCGGTCGGCCAGTCGAAGAGGTAGAAGCCGAGGAGACCCTTGTCCGGCGTCTTGTCGTTGACGGGTGACAGATTCGGGTTGTACGCCGCGTACGACAGCAGGCCGGTCACGAACAGCACGGTGATGCCGACCAGCAGAACGACGCCGAGAACCGAGGTGAGCCAGGGCCCGCGCAGCGGGCTGCGCCAGAATCCGGGGTCGGCGGGAGAGGTGACGCGTGATGCGGGGGGCATGAAATGACCGTATGCCGGACCCTGCCGTCCAGCGGGTCCGCGACTCATGACGAAACGCTGACGTCGTCCCTCGGAGCGCGTTCACACGCGTCACCTGCGCCTACGGTGCAGACGTGAGCACCACAGAGCGCACCGGACTCCGTCGTGACGTGACCGCCGAGCACACCGGACGCCGTCGTGATCTGGCCGCTGCCGGAATCGCGGCGCTACTCGTCGCCGCGGCCGTCGTCGTCGGCACCTCCATCGAGCACGCGGACGGCACCCTGCACCTCAACTGGCCTCCCCTGTACGCCCGGTGGGACCCGCACATCGGGCCGGGCACACCCGCCGCGCTCGCGGTCGCCGTCGCCGTGATCGCGTACGCCCCCGCCCTCGCCGCCCGGCTCTCCTGGCGGCCGCTTCTCCTCACCGCATGGACCGCTTCCCTGGCCTGGATCTGGTCGCTCGCGCTGATCGACGGCTGGCACCGGGGCGTCGCACGGCGGCTCACCACCAGGTACGAATACCTCCAGGTCATCGACCGCTTCGAGGACATCCCGGCGACGCTGCGGGACTTCACCCGGCACATCCTCATCGACTCGCCCGATCACTGGCCCGCCCACACCGCGGGCCATCCGCCGGGCGCCACGCTCACCTTCGTCCTCCTCGACCGCGTCGGCCTCGGGGGCGGCGCCTGGGCCGGCGCCTTCTGCATCACGGTGGGCGGCACCGCCGTGGTGGCCGTCCTGATCACCCTGCGAGCGCTGGCCGACGAGGCGACCGCCCGCCGGGCGGCTCCCTTCCTCGTCCTGGCCCCGGCCGCGGTCTGGGTCGGCGCCTCCGCGGACGGCTACTTCGCCGCCGTCACGGCCTGGATGATCGCCCTGCTCACCCTCGCGGCGACACGCAAGGTCCGCTCCCCCGCCGCGGCGGCACTCGGCTCCGGCCTGCTGTTCAGCCTCACCTGCTATCTCTCGTACGGCCTGACGCTGTTCGCCCTCGTCGCCGCCGCCGTCCTGCTGATCACCCGCACCTCGCGCCCGCTGCCCCTCCTCCTGGCAGGGACAGCCGTGGCCCCGCTCGTCTTCACCCTCGCGGGCTTCGACTGGTGGGAGGCGTACCACCTGCTCGTCGAGCGCTACTACCAGGGGGCGGGCGGCATCAGACCGTACGCCTACTTCGTCTGGGCCAACCTCGCCTGCACGGTGCTGGTCGTCGGCCTGGCAACGGTCGCGGGCCTGCGCAGGACGGTGGGTGCGGCACCCGGTGCGCTCAGCCGCCTGCGGACCGGCCGCCCCACACCCACCGACCGCCTGACCACCCTCGTCCTGGCCGTCCTCGTCACCCTCCTGGCCGCCGACCTCTCCGGCATGAGCAAGGCGGAAACAGAACGCATCTGGCTGCCGTTCGCCACGCTCCTCCTCCCGGCGACGGCGCTCCTACCGAAGGCGGGGCATCGCTACTGGCTCAGCGCACAGGCCGCACTGGCGCTCACTCTGAACCACGTGCTGTTCACAGGCTGGTGAGGGCACGGCACTCGCTGCTCATCGGCTTCGCCGGCGCCTCGCCATTTCCTAAGGTGCGGTCATGCACAGAACCACCGCTTCCGCTTCCGCCGCTCCACGATCCCGCGGCAGCCGCCTCCCGGCATCCTCCCGGAAGGGACGTGCGGCATGACCCTCAATCAGCTGCGGGCCTTCGTCGAAGCCGAGCGGCTCGGGTCCTTCACCGCTGCCGCGCAGGCCATGGACATCGCCCAGGCATCCGCGTCCGAGCTGGTCCGACGGCTGGAGACGGAGCTGGAGGCCGAGCTGTTCCTGCGCGGCAGCCGCACTCTGACCCTCACGTCGGCCGGGCGCGAGCTGCTGCCGTACGCCCAGGAGGCGCTGGCGGCAGCGGACAGCGGGACCCGGGCCGTGCACTCCCTCGGGTCGCTCGGCGGCGGCACCGCCACCTTCGGGGTGCTGCGCAACGCCGACTACTACCTGCTCTCCAACCTCGTACAGATGTTCCACGCCCGGTATCCGGCGGTCCGCGTACGCCTCGTGGGCCAGAACTCCGCCGAGACCGCGCTGGCCGTCGCGGCGGGGCAGATCGAGGCGGGCCTGGTCATTCTGCCCATCGACGACGAGGGGCTCGCCATCACTCCCCTCATGCGGGACGAGGTGTTCTACGTCAGCGCGAGCGCCGAGCGCACCCGCGAGTCCGTGAGCATCGAGGCGTTCGCCCGGGCGCCCCTCGTGCTGTACGACGCGCACTACGGCTGGACGGACCCGACCCGGCGCCAGCTCGCAGAGCGGGCCCAGCTCGCCGGAGCCCGTATCGACCCCCTCATCGAGCTCGAACACGTGGAAGCGGCACTGAAGTTGGCGGCGGCCGGAGTCGGCGACACGATCGCGAGCCGGGCGGTGATCGCCAGTCCCTCGTTCCCCGCCGGGCTGCACACGGCGCCCTTCGCCGAGCCCCTCTACGACACCATCGCGCTCGTCAGGCGCCGCGGCCGCCCCCTGTCCCGCGCCACCCGGGAACTCGCCCGGCTCGCCGAGGACACCATCCGCGAGATCGGCAACGGCCTGTTGACCTGAGCCGCACCTCCTACAGGGAAACCCTGTAGGAGGTGCAGGAATCGCCCCTCTAGTCCTGTGGAACAGCCGCGTCTACCGTCCCGGACATGCAGATCACGCACGACGAACAGAAGACCCTCGCTCCCTTCCAGTGGCTCAAGAAGCCGGAGGTCGACGGTCCCCCCGCCCAGCGCGACCCGAAGGTGGTCGAGCGCGTCTCCCAGATGCTGAAGGAGATCGAGAACAAGGGCCTGGACGCCGTCCGCGCCTACGGACAGGAGCTGGACGGCTGGTCCGGAGACCTGGAGATCGGGGCCACCGAGCTCAAGAAGTCCGGGGACGCCCTGCCCGCCGACGTACGCACCGCCCTGGAGATGGGCTACGAGCGCACGCACCGCTTCGCCTCCGCTCAGCGCGAGCACCTGACCGACTTCGAGATCGAGCTCGCTCCCGGAGTGGCGGGCGGACAGCGCTACGTCCCGGTGTCCCGCGTCGGCGCCTACCTCCCGGCCGGCCGGTTCCCCCTGCTGGCCAGCGCCTTCATGACCGTGGGCGTGGCCAAGACGGCCGGCGTCCCCACCGTGGTGGCGTGCACCCCGCCGTCCGGCGAGCACGGCGCGCACCCGGCCGTGCTCTACGGCGCCTACCTGTCCAAGGCCGACCGGGTCTTCGCCGTCGGCGGCGTCCAGGCCCTCGGCGCGATGGCGTTCGGTCTCCTTGGCGAGGCCCCCGTCGACATGCTGGTCGGTGCCGGGAACGCCTTCGTCACGGAGGCGAAGCGGCAGCTCTTCGGGCAGGTCGGTATCGACCTCCTCGCAGGACCGTCCGAGGTGGCCGTCATCGCCGACGACACCGCCGACCCGGTCTGGGTCGCCGCGGACCTGCTCGGCCAGGCCGAGCACGGCCCGAACTCCCCGGCCGCGCTGATCACCACCTCGCAGAAGCTGGGCCGGGCGGTCGTGGCGGAGATGGACCGCCAGCTGGAGACCCTCGCCACCCGTGACATCGCCGGACCCGCCTGGCGGGACTTCGGCTCCGTCATCGTCGTGCGCGACCGCGACCAGGCCGTCGCCGTGTCGGACATCCTGGGCCCCGAGCACCTGGAGATCCAGACGGACGACGACGACTTCTACCTGCGAAACCTCACCAACTACGGCTCCGTCTTCCTGGGCCCCTGGTCCACCGTCGCCTATTCGGACAAGGGCATCGCCGGCACGAACCACGTGCTGCCGACCGGCAAGACGGCGCGCTACAACGCGGGGCTTTCCGTCTCCCGCTTCCTCAAGCCCCTCACGTACCAGCGGGCCGTCAAGGAGGGCACCGCCTCCCTTGCCCCCGCCGTCGAACGGATCTCCGCGTTCGAGGGTCTCGCCGCCCACGGTGCGACCGCCACGATCCGGATCGACCGGATCGGCCGCACGTCCGGCGCGTTCGACGCCATCCCCGAAGCGCTGCGCGAGCAGCTCTGATCCAGTCCCGCGCCTCGCCTCCGTGCCGGTTGCCGGCCGGGGGCGAGGGGTCCGGCGCCCGGAGCGGCACGCCCCGGCCGCGACCGGCCCCGGGCCGTCGTCGGCGCCGTCGTCGGCGTCGGCCGCCCGGGACGAGTGAGTACCGTCCCCTACCAAGGGCACCCGCGCTCCCACTCCCCCCGAGGATCTCCCCATGCACCACCCCTCGCCCGACCCGGCCCCCTCGCACACGGGCCCCGCGCTCCAACAGGGCCTCAAAGGCCGCCAGATCACCATGATCTCCATCGGCGGTGTGATCGGGGCCGGCCTTTTCGTCGGCTCGTCCACCGCCGTCGCGGCCGCGGGCCCCGCCGTTCTGATCTCATTCCTGCTGGCCGCCGCGCTGGTGGTGCTCGTCATGCAGATGCTCGGGGAAATGGCCGTCGCCCATCCCGACACGGGCTCGTTCTCCACCTACGCGGACCGGGCCCTCGGCCGCTGGGCCGGCTTCTCCATCGGCTGGCTGTACTGGTGGTTCTACATCCTCGTCATTCCGATCGAGGCCATCGCGGCGGGCGAGGTCATCGCGGGTCTCACGTCGGTGCCGAGCTGGATTCCGGCGCTCGCCATGATCGCCCTGCTCGCGGGCAGCAACCTCCTCGCCGTCCGCAACTACGGCGAGTTCGAGTACTGGTTCGCCCTCCTGAAGGTCATCGCGATCGTCGCCTTCCTCGTGCTCGGCGCCCTCGCGATCTTCGGACTCCTGCCGGGATCGGACGCCCACGGGGTGTCGCATCTGTGGAGCGAGGGCGGGTTCGCACCCAAGGGCGGGGTTGCCGTGCTCGCCGGTCTGCTCACGGCGATGTTCAGTTTCCAGGGCAGCGAGATCGTCACGATCGCCGCCGCCGAGTCCGAGGACCCGAAGAAGAACATCAAGAAGGCCGTCCGTGCCGTCGTGTGGCGCCTCGGACTCTTCTACGTCGGCTCGATCTTCGTCGTGGTCAGCCTGGTGCCGTGGAACTCCGACGGCCTTGCCGACGGCTCCTACCAGGCGGTCCTCGACCGCATGAACATCCCGGGCGCCGGACTGATCATGGATGTGGTGCTCGTGGTGGCGGTGAGCAGCTGCCTCAACTCGGCCATCTACACCGCCTCGCGCATGGCGTTCTCCCTCGCCCGCCGCCAGGACGCCCCGGCGGCGCTCGCCGCGACCTCGGCGGCCGGCGTGCCCCGTAACGCGGTCGTCGCCTCGACCGTCATCGGCGTCGCGGCGGTCATCGCCAACTACCTTCTGCCGAGCGTCTTCACGTACCTCATCGCGTCCAGCGGCGCGATCGCCCTGATGATGTACATGGTCATCGCCATCACCCAGTACGCCACCCGGCGCAAGGGACCCCGGCCGAGTGAAGTGCGGATGTGGGCGTTCCCCTATCTGACGCTGGCCACGATCGCCTTCATCGCCGGTGTCCTTGTCCTGATGGCTGTGCTGCCCGGCCACCGACTCGAACTCTGGCTCTCCCTCGCCCTGGCCGCGGTCCTTGTCACCGTGGGCGTCCTGCGACAGCGGCGGCACGGCGACCGGCCTTCCGGCGACCCCGGAGACACCGGAGACACCGGCGTCGGGACGGGCGCCATGGCGGGTCAGGGCTGAGAGGTCAGGGGAGCCTGGCGTGCGTGGCCCGCAGTACGAACTCGGTCGGCAGGACGAGGCGTTCGCCCTTGGGGTCGGCATCGCCGTCGATGCGCCGCACCAGCAGGCGCGCGGCCTGCCGCGAAAGCTCGCGCAGGTCGTGCCGGACCGTGGTCAGCCGGAACACCTCCCAGGCCGCCATGGGGAGGTCGTCGAAGCCGATCACCGTCAGGTCGTCGGGGACCCGGAGCCCGGCCGCGAGCGCCGCGTTCAGGACCCCGATGGCGACCACGTCGTTGCCGCAGAAGACCGCCGTGGGCGTCTTTGCCGCGTCGAGCAGGTGCGGCAGGGCCTCATACCCCGTGCCGTACTCGAAGGCGCCGCGCGCCACACGGTCCTCGGGGAGCCCGATGCCCGCGTCGGCCAGGGCGAGGCGGAAGCCCAGCTCGCGCTCGCGTCCGGTCGTCGTGTTGGCCGCGCCGAAGATGCCGGCGATCCTGCGGTGCCCGAGCTCGGCGAGCGTGTGGGCTACCAGGCGTCCGCCGCCCTCGTTGTCCACGACGGAGGCGTAGTCACCGCGGCCGCCAGTGTCGCGGTTGAGGAAGACGTACGGCATGCCGCGGCGGTCGAGCTGCGCGGGGAGGCCGGAGTCGGTGGTGGCCGTCGCGAGCACCACACCGTCCAGGGACTGGTCCAGGAGCTTCTCCTCGGCCACCGCCTCGTCGGAGCGCTCGGTCAGGAGCATCATCCGGTAGCCCAGGAGCTGGAGCTCGTCGTGCAGGGGTGCGATGACGTGCGGGTAGAAGGGGTTCGTCAGGTCGGTGACGATCACTCCGATGCGCCGGGTGGACCGGGTCGACAGGGTGCGGCCCGCCTCGCTGGGCACGTAGTTCAGCGCCTGCGCCGCCTGCCGCACCTTCTCGCGGGTCGCCGCGGACACCCGGCTGTCGTCCCGCAGGGCGCGGGAGACCGTCGGCTGCGAGACGCCGGCCAGCCTCGCCACGTCGTGACTCGTGATCGCCATCGGCCCTCTCCTCGTCGCCCGGCACGCCGCTCCGGCGACCGGCTTCTCAGTATACGTATGCCGTACCCCTTGACATTGGACAGCGCAGAACCTGTCATGGAATGCATACGTATTCCAGACGCCGAGTCGTCCAGTCGTCCATTCGTAGGAGCAGCCATGAACGACGCCGTTGTGTCCACCGCCGAGCTGGGGCGTCGCACGGTGCGCCGCAGCGACTTCGTCTCCTGCAACCAGGCCTTCATCGACTGCCGTACACCGGGCTCGGACCGGAAGGAGAACTACGCGATGATCGGGCCCGGCGTCTCGCAGGCCGCCGGTCAGCACGTCAATCTCCGCCTTCCGCACGGCTACAACATCGGTGCGGCGGCCATGCCTCACGGGATCACCAACAATCTCCACCTCCACTACACGGCCGAGGTGTTCGTCTGCACCGAGGGCGAGTACCTGTTGCGCTGGGGGGCCGACGGCACCGAGGGCGAACTCCTGCTCAGGGCCGGGGACATCGCCTCCATCCCCACCTGGATCTTCCGCGGCTTCACCAACACCGGTCCTGACGACGGCTGGATGTTCACCGTGCTCGGCATGGACCACACCGGCGGCATCATCTGGGGCCCGTCGGTGCTGCGCGAGGCCGAGGGGCACGGCCTGTACCTGACCGCCGACAACAAGCTGATCGACACGGTCGCCGGTGACGAGATCACGTCCGGCACCGAGCTGACCCAGCCGATGACCCAGGAGTACATCGACCGGCTGCGCCACTACAGCGTCGACGAGATGAAGCGCCGGGTGGCGGCAGCGGACGAACTCGTCTGGTCCGAGCGGCCGTTCCTCGACAGCACGCTGCCGGGCGGCGGCGTACGGATGAGCTGCGTCATCGGGTACGGCATGACCGAGGACCTGCACCAAGAGCCCCGGATCTTCAACCCGCACGGACACAACGTCGCCTGGCTGCGCGCCGATCCGGGCCAGGGCGTCTCCCTCCACCGGCAGCACGAGACGCAGACGCTGATCGTCAAGGACGGCCTGTGGGAGATCACCCTCAACCGCACCGACCCCGTCTCCGTACGCCTGGGCCCGCGCGACATGCTCTCCGTACCGCAGGACGCCTGGCGCACCCTGCGCAACGTCGGCGACGAGCGGGGCGACCTCATGGTCGTCAACTCCGGTGACGGCCGCGTGCGCCTGGAATGGGACGAGGAAGTCTCCAAGTGCGCCGCCGACGCGGGCCTCGGCATCGACCACAACGGCTACGTGGCGCCGTACGCGCTCCTCCCCCGCTCCGCGCGCCGCTGGTGACCGCCGTGCCCCGCACCGTTCCCGGCGCCGAACCATCCGGCCCGCTGCCGTTGGTGGTGGTCCCCGGGATGCTGTGCGACCCGAGCCTGTGGTGGGAGGTGGACTTCCCCGCGGGCCACCCCGTCCGCCATCTCGGCCTGGAGAAGCCGGACATCGGGGCCCTGGCCGATGACCTGCTGTCCTCGGTGTCCGGTCCGTTCGTGGTGGTCGGTCTCAGCCTCGGGGCCATCGTCGCCTTCGAGGCGCTGCGCCGCTCCCCGGAACGGATCGCCGGACTCTGCGTCATGTCGACGAACGCGGGAGCACCACGCCCCGAGCAGTACGCGGCTTGGCGCGCGATGGACGATCTGATCACCGACGGCAGGTTCGCGGACGTCGTCGAACAGACGCTGCCCGGCATGTTCCCCACCCCCCGGCCGCCGAGCGAAGCGGCGGAGCGCTACCGGCTCATGGCACGGGCAGTGGGCCCCGAGGACGCGCGCGCCCAACTGGCCGCCCAGGCGACCCGCCGGGACGCGGTCGGCGCACTGCGCGGTGCCCGATGCCCGTCCGTGGTCCTTTCGGGCACCCAGGACGCGCTGTGCCCGCCGGACTTCCACCGGGCGATCGCGGGGGCGCTGCCGGACGCCGAACTGCGCGAGATCCCGGGGGCGGGACACCTCCTGCCCTGGCAGCGTCCTGCCGCCGTCTCCGCCGCGCTGCGGGACCTGCTCGCGCGGGTGCGGGAGACGCGGCCGCCGGCGGGCCGGGCAGTCCGTCGCCCCCACGGCGCCCCTGCTGCCTGAACCCACCTGAGCCCGGACGAAGACCCGAGAACCCTGCAAAGCATCCCCGCAGATATCCCCGCAAAAGACCCCGAGAAGAGAGCCGTCATGCCTCGTTTCCTCAAGTCCCCCGTCCCCGCGGGCACGGTGAGCGCCGCCCGCGCGGATGTCGCGGACCGCGTCAGCGCCATCCTCGACGACATCCGCGACCGGGGTGACGAAGCGGTCCGTCAGTACTCCGAGAAGTTCGACGGCTGGAGCCCGGAGTCCTTCCGCCTCACCCCGGACGAGATCAGGAAGATCGTCGCCGGTGTGCCGGAAACGGTCCTGGAGGACATCCGTTTCGTCCAGCGGCAGGTGCGCACGTTCGCCCAGGCGCAGCGCGACTCGCTGCACGATGTGGAGATCGAGACCCTGCCCGGAGTTCGCCTCGGCCACCGGCACGTCCCGGTCGCCGGCGCCGGAGCCTACGTACCCGGAGGGCGCTACCCGCTGACCGCCTCCGCGCACATGACGATCGTGACGGCGAAGGTGGCAGGGGTGGAGCGCGTCGCGGCCTGCACCCCGCCGATCCGGGGCGAGATCCCCGCCGCGACGGTCGCGGCCATGCATCTGGCCGGGGCCGACGAGATCTACCTGCTCGGCGGCGTCCAGGCCGTCGCCGCCTTGGCCATCGGCACCGAGACGGTCGGCCGGGTGCCGCTGATCGCGGGTCCCGGCAACGCGTATGTCGCCGAGGCCAAGCGGCAGTTGTTCGGTGAGGTCGGCATCGACCTGTTCGCGGGGCCGACGGAGATCCTGGTGATCGCCGACGAGCACGCCGACCCGTTCGTGGTGGCCGTCGACCTCCTCTCGCAGGCCGAGCACGGCCCGGACTCCCCCGCCGTGCTCGTCACCACGTCCGAGGAGTTGGGCCGCGCGGTCGAGGCCCACGTCGAGCGGCTGCTGCCCGGGATGCCGACCAGGGACTTCGCCGGTCCCGCCTGGCGCGACCACGGCGAGATCGTCGTGGCGGACTCGCTGGACGAGGCCTTCAGGATCGCGGACTCCTACGCCAGCGAGCACGTGGAGGTCCTCACGGAGAACCCGCGTCAGGCGCTGGACAAGATGCGCGACTACGGCGCGCTCTTCCTCGGGGAAGGCACCTGCGTCTCGTACGGGGACAAGGTCATCGGCACCAACCACGTCCTCCCGACCCGGGGGGCCGCGCGCTACACCGGCGGTCTGTGGGTGGGGAAGTACCTCAAGACCGTCACCTACCAGGAGGTCACCGACACCGCGTCGTCGGCGCTGCTCGGCGAGGTGTGCGGGCGAGCCGCGCGCGTCGAGCTGTTCGAGGGGCACGCCCGCTCCGGGGACGTCCGCGCGGCCAAGTACGGCGACAGCACGCTGCCGTGGAACGACGAGGCGAGCGCATGAGCGGCGGCACGGGCCCGCTGGCCGGGCGCACCGCGCTGGTCAGCGGTGGCGGCAGCGGACTCGGCGCCGCCATCACGCGCGCACTGCTCGCGGACGGGGCCCGGGTGGTGATCACCGGTCGCAACGAGCAGGTCCTGAAGGACACGGCCTCGCGGCTCGGCCCTGGTGTCGGCCATCGGGTCTGCGATGTGTCCGAGCCCGGCGATGTCGAGGCCCTCGCGGAGAGCCTCGCGGACGAGGAGATCTCGATCCTCGTCAACAACGCCGGAATCGCCGGGCCGGTGGCGCCGCTGACCGAGATCTCGCCGCAGGACTGGGACGAGGTGTTCGACGTGAACGTGCGCGGGGTGTTCCTGATGTGCCGGGCGTTCCTTCCCGCCATGACGGCGCGGGGCGCGGGCGACGTCGTGAACATCGCATCGGTGTCGGGCAAGCGGCCCCTGCTGCGGCGCACGCCCTACTGCGCGTCCAAGATGGCGGTCATCGGGCTGACCACCACGCTGGCGGGCGAGGTCGGGCCCTTGGGTGTCACGGTCAACTCCCTCTCCCCGGGGCCGGTTTCGGGCCCCAGGATGCAGCGGAACTTCCGCCTGGAGGCGGAGCGCACCGGCGGCAGCTACGCGCAGGCCGAGGAGGCGTTCGTGTCACGGTCGGCGCTCGGCCGGATGGTCACCGAGGAGGAGGTCGGCGCGGCGGTCGGCGCGATGCTCCGGATGCCGGGGCTGTGCGGCGCCGACATCGACCTCTCGGCGGGGATGGTGGCGCGGTGACGGGCTCGGAGACAGGGACCCAGGGGCGGCGAGACCCCATCGCGCCCCCGGGCCGCCGCTCCCTCAAAGGACGGCTCGCGTCCGGCGAGCGGCTGTACGGCGCCCTGCTGCGGCTTCCCTCGGAGACCCTGGTGGAGATGGCGGGCGTCGCGGGCCTCGACTACGTGGTCATCGACTGCGAGCACGGCCCCGCCGACACGGCGCTCCTCCAGCACCATCTGACGGCCGCGGCAGCGCAGGGCATCGACGTCCTGGTGCGCGTGGGGACGTCCGAGCCCGCTCTCGCCCTGCGCTGTCTGGACCTGGGCGCCGCGGGGATCATCCATCCGCACGTCGACGACGCACAGGACGCACGGCGCGCGGTGGCCTCGGTCCACTATCCGCCCCTGGGAAGACGGGGGTTCGCGACGTACAGCCGAGCGGGACGCTTCGGCACGGTCGCCGCGGCCGACCATGTGGCCGCCTCGCGGGATGCCCTGGTGGTGGTGATGATCGAGACGGAGCGGGCCTGCGCCTCGGCGGCGGAGATCGCCGCGACACCCGGCGTGGACGCGGTCCTGGTGGGCCCGGCAGACCTGGCGGCGGACTGCGGCTTTCCGGGGCAGGACGTGGTCGACGCGCTCGTCGCGCAGGCCCACCGGGGTGCCCGTGAGGCAGGCAGGTCGGTGATGTCGATCGTGCCGGACGTCGAGGGCGCGAGGGTCGCCGCGCGGTCGGGGGCGCAACTGGTGCTCTACAACATGGCCCAGGTCCTCATGGACACCTACCGGTCCCTCGCGACGCCCACACCGGGCGAGGGGCGGGGCCGGCGCGCATGACGCCGCGCGGCCGTGCACGACCCCTCGGACCTCGTCCGAGGAGGGTGCTCGGCCGCGCCCGGAGGGACCGCTCGGGCCGTGCCCGAAATCCCCACCGGAACCCCCTCCTCCACCTCTTGACGGCCTCCGTCACGCTCCTTAGTGTTCGGCCAAGTTCATACGTATGCATTGCCCTCAGCCCTGAAACCGCGCGAACGGAGAAGCCATGTCCGCAGTAGCGCCGCCCACCACCGCGACCGGCCCCCAAGGGACCGAGGCGGAGAAGCGGAATGCGATACGTCGTGCCATCGGCGCGGGAAGCATCGGAAACTTCGTCGAACAGTTCGACTACGGCCTGTACGGCTACCTGGCGCCGATCCTCGCGCCCGCGTTCTTCCCGCAGAGCAACCAGGCCGTCGCCGTGCTGAGCACGTACGCGATCATCGCCATCGCCTGCCTGTTCCGCCCGCTGGGCGGCACGCTCGTCGGCCGCTGGGGCGACCGGGTGGGCCGCAAGAAGACGCTGCTGTGGACCATCGTGTTCATGGGCGTGACCACCGCGATGATCGGCGCCCTGCCGACGTACCAGCAGATCGGGATCTTCGCGCCCCTGCTTCTCCTGCTCCTGCGCGTCGTCCAGGGCATGGTCTCGGGCGGGGAGTACGTCGGAGCGGTGGCCTTCATCGTGGAGTGGGCGGAGCCCAAGCGGCGTGGCTACTACGCCTCGTACGCCTCCAACAGCTGTTTCGCCGGCATCCTCGCGGGAGCCGGCACCGCCGCCCTGACCAGCTGGGTCTTCGAGGGCCCGACACTGGACTCGTGGGGATGGCGCATCCCGTTCCTGCTCGCGCTGCCGCTGAGCGCGGTCGGGATCTGGCTGCGCCGGCGCATCGACGAGTCGCCCGAGTTCGTCCGCGCCACGGAGGGCGGCGTCGATGTCGTCAAGGCCCCGATCCGCGAGGCGCTGCGCACGCAGTGGCGCCCGATGCTCGTGTTCTGCGGCGTCTCCGTCATGCTCGCGATCCTGTCCTACACCTGGGTCACGTTCTATCCGGAGTACCTGACCGGCACGCTGGGCCTGCCGCGCTGGATGGCGCTGACGTCCAACGCCATCTCCGTCGCCGTGCTCATCCCGCTGCTGCCGCTGGCCGGCATGATCTCGGACCGGATCGGCCGCAAACCGATGCTGATCACCGGTGCCGTGGCATGTATCGTCCTGGTCCCGCTGGCCTTCCGGGTCGGCGAGTACGGCACCTTCGGCGCGGCCGTCGCCAGCCAACTGATCTACATCATCCCCGAGTTCTTCCTGACCGGCATCGTCACGGTCTGCACGGCCGAACTCTTCGCGACGCGCACCCGGTTCAGCGCCAGCGCCATCGCGTACAACAGCTCGTTCTCCATCTTCATGGGGATCACGCCGTTCGTCGCCGCCCTGCTGGTCAACAGCTTCGACACGATCTACGCCGTGTGGGTCTACCTCGCGGCCGCCGCGGTCCTGGCCCTCGTGGTCGTGAGCGCCTTCATGACGGAGACGTACCGGAGCCACCTCGGGGCGGACAAGTTCGCCGCCTGAAGCACGGACTGCATACGCATACAAGCCGCGCACCCAGCCAGATACTCAGAGATAGAGAAAGGTACCCGTCATGTCGCTCGACCCCGTCGCCTACCTCCCCTACCAGGACCCCGACGACTTCATCCGCGAGGTCACCGACCGCATCTGGGTCGGCCGTGACATCTCGTACATCGTCGACAACTACGAGCCGGACTCGATCGTCCACACGAGCCTTGGCACCGTCGTCGGCCGTGACGGGGTGATCGAGGGCACGACGATGCGCATGGGGAGCACGCCGGGCCACATCGGCCAGGCCGAGGACGTGGTGTGGGAGGCGCGGGGGAACGACGCCTTCCTCAGTTCGCACCTCGTCTTCTCCGCCGACGAGCATCTGGTCGACGGGCGCAACATCCGTATCCGCAAGCGCACGGTCGCCAACTGCCTCTACCGCCGCGGCCGGATGGTCGAGGAGTGGGTGGTCCGCGATGAGCTGGCCACCTGTCTGCAGCGCGGCGACGACCCGGACGAGGCGGCCCGCGCCCTGCAGTTCCAGGGGTACAGCGGGTCGATGACCGAGGAGCCGCCGAAGGACGTACTCCTTGCCGGTGTCAGCGGGCCGCGGCCCGACGAGTTCCGGCCCGAGTGCGAGATGGTCCTCGAGTTCATCGACGAGGTGTGGACCCAGCGCCGGCTGCAGAAGGTCAACGACTTCATGACGCGTGACCTCTTCCTGCACACGATCGGCGACCGCACCGTCATCCGCCCGGAGCGCTACCAGAGCGACCTGATGGCCATGGTCGCCGCCTTCCCCGACGCCCGGTTCGAGGTACGGGACGTACAGACCAACTACTCGCCCCGGTACGCCGGTCTGCGGGTGGCCGTCACCTGGACCATGCACGGCACCTACCGGGGCACGCCGGACTTCGGCCCGCTGACCGACCGGCCGGTGACGATGCTCGGCGTCTCCCAGTTCCTGATCCAGGACGGCCGGATCGTACGGGAGTTCCGTGTCTACGACGAGATCTCGCTGCGGGCGCAGATCAACAGCACGCGGGGCGACGGGCCCGCGGTGGAGGCCAACATCTACTGAGCGGCGCCGGCAGGGACCGGGGGCTCCGGATCACCCGGTGCCCCTCCCCGCAGGCTCTGGCACGGCGGGTTCCGGCAAGGTGCGGAACAGCAGCCAGCTCAGTACGGGCATCAGGACCAGGGGCGCCAGGGCGGTCTGCAGGGACGTCGCGTCGGCGAGGCTGCCGATGAACGGACTCACCAGGCCACCGACGCTGACGGTCAGACCGAGCGTGATCCCGCCGGCGGTGCCGACGCGGGAGGGCAAGTAGTCCTGCCCGAGCGTGACCTGCAGCGAGAACGGGACGTACAGACCGGCCGAGGTCAGCACCACGCACAGGTACATCGCCGGGCCGGGCACGAACACCACGCCCGCGACACATCCGGCCGTGAGCAGGTACGACCAGCGCGCGACGGTGACTCGATCCCAGCGCTCGGCCAACGTGCCACCCAGCACGGAGCCCACCGCGCCACCGAGGTAGAGCACGAACAGCGCCGCGGTGCCCGCCGCCGTACTGCCGCCCATGCGCTCCTTGGCGAACAAGGCGAGGAAGGTGCTCAAGCCGACGAAGACGACCGACCGGCACACCACAGCCAGCGACAGCTTCACGAACGACGCCCGGTCGTCGTCTCCGACCGGCACCGCCGCACCGGCCCCGGCGGCCCGTCGCTGCTTCTCCAGCGCACGCAGCACGGGCAGACACAGTACGGAACCGACGAGCGCCGGCAGCACCAGAAGTGGCGTCAGGCTCAGACCTCCCGCGGCCACGACAGCGGTGACCAGGAGCGGGGCCGCCGCGAAGCCGAGGTTGCCGCCCAGCGAGAACCAGCCCATCCCGCTGTGGCTGCCCCGGCAGGCGAGCCGGGCGACGCGGGCGGACTCGGGATGATAGGCGGCCACGCCCACTCCGGATATCGCCACGAACACGAGGGTCAGCGCGTAGGAGCCGCTCACGCCGCTCAGCGCGACGCCCACACCGCCCAGCAAAGTGCTGACCGGCAACAACCATGGCATCGCCCAGCGGTCGGTGAGTACACCGAACACCGGTTGCGCCACTGAGGACAGCAGCGATGCGGCGAGCACGATGCCGGAGACCGCGGCGTAGCTGTAGGCGCGCTCGGCGACGAAGAACGGCACCAGGGACGCCACGGCGCCCTGGTAGACGTCGACGCAGGCGTGCCCGGCGGACAACAGAGTGATGGATGCTTTCTTGCGCACCCCGTCATCGTCGACGCCGAGGCCGGTGTCGCACTTCCGATAATCTGCCAGAAGATGCCGATGTTCCGCCATCCCGCCGTCCTCGACTCTTAGAAGCTTCTTACGCAGAACCCCGACGCTCTCCCCCGTGAACCACGTGAAGAGCAACAGCAGTCAGACAGGGCCACGGGAAGCCCGGCACAGTGACGTCGCGGGAGCGCGGCGCCGGCGCCTCTTCCGCACGTACGGCGTCACCGCGGCCGTCGTGCTGGCCGCCACGACGGCGTCGGCCGGCTACCTGGCCATGGCCGAGCCGCCGTCGGAGGGCGGTATGCGGGACGCGCCGCCCCAAGTGCACGGCAAGATGGTCGACTTCACCGTGCGCGGCGGCACCGCGCGCGTGGACACCGGGTCGCTGCGCGTCACGGGGCACGCCGACGACGGGGTCTCACTCCCCATGTCCGACGCGGCGGGACAGCGGCTCGGCAAGCCCGGCGCGGTGAGCGTGGACGGCGACACGGCCCGCTGGTCGTACCCCGACAAGAAGCTCAGCGTCACGGCGAGGAACGATCGCGGTCGGCTGCGCATGACGGTGCACTCCGATGCCGACCAGAAGCTGTCGTGGCCCACTGCCGCGCCCGGCGCCGACGGGGCCCTGCAGATACCGCGCGGCGAGGGCCTGCGCGTCCCGGTGAGCGACACGTTCTGGAACTCGGTCGACGCAGGTCTCAAGGACTCGGAAGCCGAACTCTCGGGCGGCGGCCTCACCCTTCCGGCCTGGGGCTACACCCAGGGCAAGCACGGCGTCGGCTACATCGTTCCGGAGGAGGTCGGCACGACGCTGGGCTTCGCCTCGAAGGACGACCGGATCAACTCCACTGCGCGGCACGAGTTCTCGCGGCGCGAGCAGACCCGCGACTACACGGTGCACTTGTCCCTCACCAGCTCCTCGCCGGTCTCCTCCGCCGCCAATTACCGTGCCTACCTCGACGACCACGGCAAACTGCGCTCCCTGAAGGCGAAGATCCGGGAGAACCCCGAGGTCGAGCGGCTGCTCGGGGCGGTACACGCCTACGCCTGGGGCACCGCCCGCACCGCGAAGGGCGTGAACGAACTGCGCGAGCTCGGCGTCTCCAGGCTCTGGCTCGGTTACGACGCCGACGACAAGCCGATGGACAAGGAAGCCGTACGGGCCGCGCAACGACACGGCTACCTGGTCGGCCCGTACGACTCCTACGCCAACGGCCAGCCCTCCGAGAGCGCCGACAACCCCTCTTCCAAGTGGCCCGGATCGGTCTACCCGGACTTCTGCGTCCGCGACTGGAAGGGAGAGATCAAGGAAGGCTTCGGCGGCCGCGGCTGCTATGTCAGCACCCAGGCGTTCCAACAGGCCGAGCCGAGCAAGCACTACTTGGCCGACCGGGCGAAGAAGATGACGGCCAACGGCGCCGACAGTTACTTCCTGGACGTCGACGCGGCGGGCGAGCTGTTCACCGACAGCAGCGAGGGCCACCGCATGAACAAGAAGCAGGACCGCGCCAACCGCCTGGAGCGCATGCGCAAGCTGGCCTCCGACGACAGGTTCGTCCTCGGCTCCGAGTCCGCCGGCGCGTGGGCCGCGCCCGTGCTCGCCTTCAACCACGGTGGGCAGACGCCGGTCGCGGACGGCTTGTGGAAGCTGGAGAAGGACAAGGAGAAGTGGGGCGGCTACGCGCCGCAGGGCGAGCCTGCGTTCTTCTTCAAACAGGCCGAACTGCCCTCCGCACTGGCGAAGTCGATGTACGACCCGCGCTACCGCGTCCCCCTCTACGAAACCGCACTCCACGGCTCCGTCATCAACACCGACCGCTGGGAGATGCCGTACAACAAGCTCCCGGCCCAGAAGACCGACCGGGCGTTGATGTCCGCCCTCTACAACACGCCGCTCAACTTCACGCTCGGGGACAAGAACCTGAAGTCCACGGGTAAGGAGATGGCAGCGCTCCAGCGCTATTTCGAGCCCCTGCACAAGGCCGCAGGCACCGAGCGGATGACCGGCTACCAGCGGATCACCGATGACGGGACGGTGCAGCGCTCGGAGTTCGGCGACGGGGAACTGACCGTGACGGCCAACTTCGGTAAGAAGGCGTACGGGTCACTGCCGGGCGGCTGCGCGGAAGCCAGGCTCGAGGACGATCCGAAGCCTCACCGCATCTGCCCCGCGCAGCTGTCCTGAGAGGCGCGGCGGTGCCCATGACCTCGCCGTAGCTCAGACGGTCTCGCTCGCGGGGTGGATGGTGAAGACCTGGTCCAGGCCGACGATCCGCAGGATGCGCAACGTGTCGGCGGGGATGCCGGCCAGGATCAACTCGGCCTCCGCTGCCTGCGCGCGGTGGCGGGCGGCGAGCAGGACGCTGATGCCGGTGGAGTCGCAGAACTCCAGGCGGGACAGGTCGATCGTCAGGTTCTGGCCCCGGGTCAGGGCGAGGCGGTCGACCTGTTCGCGCAGAGCGGAGGCCCGCTCGTAGTCGAGTTCGCCGGCCACGTGCAGAACGGGTCCGGTGACAGTGCCGCGGTAGGTGATGTCCAGAGGTCTCATGGTGCGTGATCCGTTGCCGGGTGGGCGGCGGGGACGCCCAGTGCGAGCAGTGCGGTGTCGTCGTCCAGGCCGTCGCCGAAGCTTTCCAGGAGCCCGGTCAGCGCGGCGATCATCTCGTGGGGTGTGGCGGGGGCGTGGTCGGCGGCGAAGGCTTGAAGGGCCTCGTCGCCGAAGAGGCTCTGGCGAGTGGAGCCGGTACGGGCCTCGGTGAGCCCGTCGGTGTACAGCAACAGCGTGTCACCGGCGGCGAGAGTGGTCTCCGCCGTGGTGAACCGGGCAGTGGGAAGGACGCCGACGAGCAGGCCCCCGGGAGTGGGGAGGTAGTCGGCGGCGCCGTCGGCCCGCAGGATCAGCGCCGGCGGGTGACCACCGGAGGCAAGGCGCACGGTGAGGTCTGCGTCTTCGGCGCCGGGCTGGATGACGCCGAAGATGACCGTGCAGTACCGGGGGTCGCCACTGGCGCCGTAGCGCTCCTGGAGGACGGCGTTCAGGGTGGCCAGGGCCGCGGCGGGCTCGGCATCGTGCAGTGCCGCGGCCCGCAGGGTGTAGCGCGTCAGTGAGGTGAGTGAAGCCGCCTGGGGACCCTTGCCGCACACGTCCCCGAGGAAGAAGGCCCACCGGCCGTCGCCCAGGGCGAACAGGTCGTAGAAGTCGCCGCCGAGGCGGTCCGGAGAGGCCGTGTGGTAGTAGACGGCGGCCTCGAGGCCCGGCACGGCGGGCAGCGAGGAGGGCACGAGGGACTGCTGCAGCACGGCTAGCGAGTCCGCGAGGCGTTGCCGGTCGGCCTCGGCCTGCCGACGGGCTTCCTCCGCCTCCGCACGCGCCCGTTCGGCCTCGGCCCGCGCCCGCTCGGCCTCCTGGCGGCGGTGCAGGAGTTCCTGCTCGTAGGCCCGCCGGTCGGAGGCGTCGAAGAGGGTCGTGCGGATCAGCAGCGGGTCGCCCTCACTGCCGTGCTTGATCACGGAGGAGACCAGCACCGGCAGCCGGCTCCCGTCGGCGCCCTTGATCTCGAGCGCGACGCCACGCAGCTCGCCCTGCATGCGCAGCAGTGGTGCGAAGTGCGTCTCGTGGTAGAGCTTCCCGCCGACGGTGAGGAGATCGGCGAAACGGACCTGCCCCACCACTGCTTCGCGCTTCATGCCGAGCCAGTCGAGCAGCGTGGTGTTGACCTTGGCGATGGTTCCGTCCATCAGCGTCGACAGGTAGCCGCAGGGAGCCGCCTCGTACAGGTCCTCGGCACTGTCCTCAAGGAGTGCGGTGAACGCGGCGTCCGTGCCCGCGGCGTCCCCGATCTCCGCCGGCTCCGGCTCGTCGCCTCCCAGGCTCATCAAATCCGGGCCCCGAGAAATTCGAGGATGGCCGCGTTGGTGGCCTCCGGCGCGCTCAGCTGCGGGCAGTGCCCGGTGGCGTCCAGGGTGATCAGACGGGATGACGGGATCGCGGCGTGCACATACGCGCCGACCTCGCGCGGCGCGATCACGTCCTGCGCGCACTCGAGCACCAGGGTCGGCACCGTCACGCTCTTCAGGTCCTCGCGGCTGTCGGACAGGAACGTGGTGCGGGCGAAGACCCGGGCGATGTCCGGGTCGGTGGCGCAGAAGCTGTTGGTCAGCTCCTGACCCAGTTCCGGCCGCTCCGGATTGCCCATGATCACCGGCGCCATCTGGGACGACCAGCCCAGATAGTTCGAGTCGAGCGAGGCCAGCAGTTCGTCGATGTCCTCCGCGGAGAAGCCGCCTCGATAGCCGTCGCCGTCGATGTAGCAGGGCGACGGCGCCACCATCACCAGCGACCCGATCCGCTCCGGTGCCATCCGCGCGGCGAGGACCCCGACCATGGCGCTGACCGAATGCCCGACGAACGCCGCCTGCTCCAGGCCGAGTTCGGCACAGACGTCCACCACGTCCTGGGCGTAGCCATCGAGCGACGCATACCGTTCCTGGCTCCAGGCCGACAGATCCGAACCGCCGGAGCCGACGTAGTCGAAGAGGACCACGCGGTAGCGCTCCGCCAGGGCCGGCACCGCCAGCCGCCACATGTTCTGGTCACAGCCGAAGCCGTGTGCCAGGACCACCGCGGGCGCTTCGGTCGGACCCGTGACCGTCACATTGTTCCTGGCTCGAATATCCATGCGGCCCATACTCGCACCTGCACTCCCTATGGGCCCATGGGCCTCAGCCGAGAGCTCAGACGCGGAGTCCGTCACCGCGGTCACCCCATGGCGCGAAGAACACCGCGGTGGGGCGGCAACCTCGGGCACGGCCGCGACCACTACGGCGTGTGGGACAGCGCCACCCGGGATTCAACGACGAACAGGGAGCCGACCATGAGCCGAGCACGTTCACGAAGACTGCACGCCACGCTGGCCGCGATGGCCGTCACGGCCGCGACCGCAGCGGCACTGACGCTGCCCGAGGCCGCTTCGGCACAACCGCCCGCGGCGGCGTCGGCACCACCGGAGGCCTCGGCGGCGGCCGGCAGCGCCACCGGCTACGCGACGCAGAACGGCGGGACCACCGGCGGCGCGGGCGGGCGGACCGTGCGGGCCACGACGGGCACCGCCATCCACGCCGCGCTGTGCGGCCGCGCCGCCGCCGACACCCCGATCACCATCGAGGTGGAGGGGACGATCAACCACGGCAACACCACCAAGGTGTCCGGCGACAGCTGCAACACCGCCGCCGGTGTGATCGAGCTCAAGCAGATCAGCAACGTCACGCTCATCGGCGTCGGCAGCGGCGCCGTCGTCGACCAAC
This sequence comes from Streptomyces sp. NPDC033180, assembly GCF_055577645.1. Lineage (NCBI taxonomy): Bacteria > Bacillati > Actinomycetota > Actinomycetes > Kitasatosporales > Streptomycetaceae > Streptomyces > Streptomyces sp. NPDC033180. The sequence continues at coordinate 248,919 of NZ_JBVIPU010000010.1, forward strand.
TGGGCATCCACATAAGGGACTCCAGCAACATCATCCTCCAGAACGTGACCGTGAGGAACGTCAAGAAGTCCGGTTCCCCCACATCCAACGGCGGCGACGCCATCGGCATGGAGAGCGACGTCCGCAACGTCTGGGTCGACCACACGACCCTGGAGGCGTCGGGCGGGGAGTCGGAGGGCTACGACGGCCTCTTCGACATGAAGGACAACACGCGCTACGTGACCTTGTCGTACAGCATCCTGCGCAATTCGGGGCGCGGCGGCCTCGTCGGGTCCAGCGAGAGCGACGTCTCGAACGGCTACATCACTTACGACCACAACAAGTACGAGAACATCGACTCCCGTACCCCCCTGCTCCGCGGCGGCACGGCCCACATCTACAACAACTCCTACGTGGGTCTGAACGAGTCCGGCATCAACTCCCGCGCCGGAGCCAGGGCAAAGGTGGACAACAACTACTTCAAGGACTCCAAGGACGTCCTTGGCACCTTCTACACCGACGCGGCCGGCTACTGGCAGGTCAGTGGCAACACCTTCGACAACGTGACGTGGTCACCCGCCGAAAGCGACTACAAGCCCGCGGGCCCGAACCCGACGTCCAACACCACGGTGAGCATTCCCTACGCGTACGACCTCGACAGTGCCGCCTGCGTACCGGCCATCGTGGCCGGAACGGCGGGAGCGAACACCGGCCTCAAGGTGTCGGACGGCACCTGCTAGGCGAGGCGGCTGTCCCTGTCCCGCCCCTACCTGCCGCAAACAATCTTGAGGCGGGAACCGCGCTGGCCAAGGCCGCTATCGGGCCCAACTCCGGTGCCGTATACGAATGTTGGAGGTATCAGACCCCCCAGTCTTGGATAGCAATCCGCTCACACCACGCGGCTCCCAGGCCTGCGGCATGCGCCGGCCTGGGCTGCCGCGCCGGGGCAGGATTCCTCAAAGCTGAAGGGTCCCATCATCGTGCAACCGGCCCAAGAGTTCGGCGACAACCCTGTCGAAGTACGCGAAACCGGGCACTACACGGAGGAGTACGTCCCCAGTTTCGTCGAGAAATGGGACTCCCTCATAGATTGGGAGAAGAGGGAGGAGAGCGAAGGCAACTTCTTCATCGACCTGCTGCGCAAGTGGGGGGTGAGGAGCGTGCTCGACGTCGCGACGGGCACGGGATTTCATTCCGTACGGCTGCTGGCCGCCGGATTCGAGACCGTGAGCGCGGACGGCAGCGCGGAGATGCTGGCGAGGGCGTTCGAGAACGGCACGAAGCAGGGAGGGCACATCCTGCGGGTCGTTCAGGCGGACTGGCGATGGCTCAACAGAGACGTTCACGGCGAGTACGACGCCATCGTCTGCCTCGGCAACTCCTTCACGCACCTCTTCTCGGAGCGCGACCGGCGCAAGGCGCTGGCCGAGTTCTACGCGATGCTCAAGCACGACGGAATTCTCGTCCTGGACCAGCGCAATTACGATGCGGTCCTGGACGACGGTTACACCAGCAAGCACCGGTACTACTACTGCGGTGAGGACGTCATCGTGGAGCCGGAGTATGTCGACGAGGGCCTGTGCCGAATGCGGTACAGCTTCCCGGACGACTCCATCTACCACCTCAACATGTTCCCGCTGCGCAAGGACTACACGCGGCGGCTCATGTCCGAGGTGGGTTTCCAGCACATCGAGACCTACGGCGACTTCCAGCACACCTACCGGGGTGAACAGCCCGACTTCTTCGTGCATGTGGCGGAGAAGGAGTACCGGACGGAGGACGAAGGCCAGTACAAGGGCGCGGTCGGCACCGCCCGCAGCTACTACAACTCACCCGACGCCGACACCTTCTACGCCACGGTGTGGGGCGGCGAGGACATCCACATCGGCCTGTACGAAAGCCCGGTGGAACCCATCGCGGCCGCGAGCCGACGGACCGTCGAGCGGATGGCGTCGAAGCTGGAGCTGACCCGGGATTCCGTGGTGCTCGACCTCGGTTCCGGTTTCGGCGGCTCAGCGCGATATCTGGCGCAGACGTACGGTTGCCGGGTCCTGGCCCTCAACCTCAGCGAGGTGGAGAACCAGCGCCACAAGGAGCTCAACTCCGCCCGCTCGCTCACCGACAGGATCGAGGTCGTGGACGGCTCCTTCGAGGACATCCCGTACCCGGACGACCAGGTTGATGTCATCTGGTCCCAGGACGCCTTCCTGCACAGCGGGAACCGGGTCCAGGTCCTTGAGGAGATCGCTCGGGTGCTGCGGCCCGGCGGCCATCTCATCTTCACCGACCCGATGGCGGTGGACGGCGGCCGCACCGACGTGCTGCAGCCGATTCTCGACCGGATCCACCTGGACGACATGGGCTCGCCCGGCTTCTACGCGCGCGAGCTGGACCGGCTCGGCTTCACCGCCGTCGACGACGGCGGCTTCGAGGAGTACCGCGAGCAGTTGGTGAACCACTACACGCGGGTCCTCGAGGAGACCGAGCGCCAGGAGGCTGATGGGCTGGCCAGAAGGATCAGCCACGACTACCTCACCCAGATGAAGAAGGGTCTCGGCCACTGGATCGCCGGCGGCCGCGACGCTCACCTGACCTGGGGGATCTTCCACTTCAGGCTCGGCGCCGGGGGCTGAGGCAACACGCGGTCCCGTACCCCCGGCATCCCAGCCGGGTTTGCGGCAGTTCCTTCGGGGCCCGGGTGCCATGTGGCGCCCGGGCCCCTCAACGCGTCAGTGGTGAACCGTCGATCAGCGGATCACTGAATCAGTGGATCAGTGGATCAGTGGTCGGAGTAGCTGAAGTCGCCGATGGTCCAGGCGCTGACATCCTCGATCGCCACGCGGTACATCCCGCCGGTCTCCGGGATCCCCACCGCGCCCTGCAGAATCCGGGCCACATGGAAGTGCAGGTGCCTTGGCGGTCCCTCGGCACGCGTCGCAGCGGTGAAGACAGCGGAGAAATCGCCCAGGCGGGCCGAGTCCGCCAGAACCTCCGACACCCGCTGCCTCCAGACCGATTCGGGGGCCAGCCGGCCCGTGATGACAGCACCACAGGCGACCACGGTCAGAGACATCTGATTGCTCTGCCCGGACTCCACCAGGGCTGCGATGTCAACAAGCAGTTCGTCAGGCTTCGACATGACAGAAGATTCTAATCACCAGCCGCCCACTCGACTCCCACGGTGGCGCGCTGCGGACCCTCCGCTGCCCGGCGGCACCAAGTGACCGGACCGCTGGGCCGCGAGTACCAGCTCGTTCCTCCCGGATAGGGTCGTTTCATGCGCATAGGTCACACCCTCCCTCTGTCCGTCGCGGCCCTGGCCGTCCTGATGGCCGGCTGCGCGGATGCGCGAGGCGGGAGCGACATCGAGGAGGGAGCGGCGGCCCCGACGCAGCCGTCGGCGTCGTCCGGAGGCGCCGGCCGGCCGTGGGAGCCGGACGACGCGTTGCGGCGTGCCGAGCAGGCCCTCAAGGCCGCCGCTGACGACGGTACGGAGGCGGAGCTCGTCGATTCCGGCACCGCCCATCTGGGGTCGGGCCTGAAGAAGTCCTTCCGCGCCGGCGGCGACGAACCGTACCGATTCGAGCTCACCTGTGACACGGACGGGGCCGATGAACTCACTCTGACCCTGTCCCGAGGCGCGGACGAGCAGGCCTACGGGGTGGGATGCGGGGACCGCGAGGCGGACCACTTCAACCTCCCGGCGGGCAAGCCGTTCACGGCGCACGTCGAAGCCGAGCCCGACGGCGCCGGACTCATCGCATGGCGCGTCACCACAATCGCCCCCGAGGACGTGGACGGATGCGACGACGACGTCGACGGGTGCGAGGACTGACCGGCCCGAGGGCTCCCGAATTCGCCACCGAACACGAAGAAGGGGCCACCCGAAGGTGACCCCTACCTGCGACGTTTCCGTCGGGACGACAGGATTTGAACCTGCGACCCCTTGACCCCCAGTCAAGTGCGCTACCAAGCTGCGCCACGTCCCGGTGCCCGTGTGACCTGGGGTTTCCCCTGGCCGAACGCGCACCGAAACAATACCGCACTCCGAGCCGTGATCGCTCACACCTTTACCGCGCTCTTGACCTCAAGCGAACTTGAGGTTGCACGCTCTGTGGCATGACGACAACAACGGAACGCGCACACGGATACCGATACGCGGATCTGTCCCGCCTCATGGGGCGGATGACGGGAGACGAGAAGCACGGGCCCGCCGCGACGTCCACCCTCGACGCGCTGTGGGTCCTCTACGACCGGGTGCTCAGGGTCACACCCGAGCTGGTGGACGACCCTGGGCGCGATCGGTTCCTGCTCTCCAAGGGGCACGGACCCATGGCGTACTACGCCGTCCTCGCCGCCAAGGGCTTCATCCCGGTCGACTGGCTGGAGGGGTTCGGCGCGTACGACTCGCCGCTGGGGCACCATCCGGACCGGGTGCTCGTGCCGGGGGTCGAGATCGGCAGCGGATCGCTCGGTCATGGGCTGCCGATCGCGGTGGGGACGGCACTGGGGCTTGGAGCCAGGGGGATCGTGGACGCCCGGGTGTGGGTGCTCGTCGGGGACGCCGAGCTGGACGAGGGCAGTAATCACGAGGCCATCGCCTTCGCCGGGCCCGCCGGGCTCGAGCGGCTGAACACCGTCGTGATCGACAACACCTCCGCCCGGTACGCGCGGCCCGGCGGCATCGCCGCGCGCTTCGAGGCTGCCGGGTGGTCCGCCGAGACCGTCGACGGGCGTGACCACGACGCCTTGTACGCGGCCTTCACCGCACCGCATCCAGGGCAGCCACGCGTCGTCATCGCCCGGGTCGAGCCGAAAGGTCCGTAAGACCCTCACCCTCGCCCCGCGACCGCTTGTCCGCCCCACGCCCGTCGACCCGTTCCCCTGGTCTTCCGTTTCCCCCATTGGAGTTTTTGTCATGGACACCATGCGTGATCGCTTCGCCCCCACCCTCTCGCGCCTGCTCGACGAGGATCCGCGCGTCGCCGTCGTCCTCGCCGCGATCGGTGCGGACGGGTTCGCGGAGGCTCAGCGCAAGCACCCGGACCGGGTGATCGATGTCGGGATCCGGGAGCAGCTGCTCGTCGGGACCGGCGCCGGGCTCGCCCTGACCGGACTGCGGCCCGTCATGCACACCTTCGCGAGCTTTCTCGTGGAGCGGCCTTTCGAGCAGGTGAAGCTGGACTTCGGGCATCAGGGCGTGGGGGGCGTTCTGGTGAGCGCCGCCGCCTCCTTCGACTGGCCCGCCGGGGGCTTCACGCACATGTCGCCGGGCGATGTGGCGTTGCTCGACACGCTCGACGGCTGGACCGTGCATGTGCCCGGGCATCCGGACGAGGCCGAGACACTGCTGCGGCACGCGGTCGCCGCGGGCGACGACAAGGTGTACGTCCGCCTCTCTGTGCAGTCGAACGCTCTCGCGCTGCCGGTGGACGGGGCTCGCTTCCGCACCGTGCGCGAGGGTCGTGGTGGGGTGGTAGTCGCCGTCGGGCCGATGCTGGACAACGTCCTTGCCGCGACTGAGGGCCTCGATCTCACCGTCCTGTACGCGACCACCGTGCGGCCCTTCGACGCACAGGCGCTGCGCCGCGCGACGGGGGCGGGAACAGATGCCGATGTCGTGGTCGTCGAGCCCTACCTGGCCGGGACCTCCATCGCCGCCGCGAACGACGCGCTCGCCGACGTACCGCACCGGGTGCTCGGGCTCGGCGTCGGCCGTGCCGAGCTGCGCCGCTATGGGCAGGTCGACGAGCACATGGCGGCGCACGGGCTCGACGTCCGCTCGCTGCGGGAACGGATCACCGGCTTCCTGGGGGCGCGGGCAGCTCTCGTATAGCCCCGTCCCGACCGGCCCCGTCTCGACCGGTTCCGTCCTGACCTGTTCCGTCTCGACCGGCCCCGTCTCGACGCCCTGACGCGGCCTGCGGGCCTCCCCCGCCCTGGACGGGCACCCTCCCGTCCACTCGCACCAAGCCGCTTATCGCGGGCACCGACAGCAGGGCCAGGCAGACGGCGACCGTTGTCACGGCGCCCGTGATCAGCACCTGCTCAGCGCCGAAGGCACTCGCGGCGGGGCCCGCGAGTGCCTGGCCGACCGGCAGCAGGGCGATCGATCCCGCGACGTCGTAGGCGTGGATGCGGTTGAGAACGTCGGGTGGTACCTGGGTCTGGACGCTCGTCGCCCACATGACCCCCCAGAAGGAGAGCCCCGCGCCCGCCACCGCGGCACCCGCGGCCATCAGCGGGACGCCGAGCTGGGCGCCGACGGCCGCCGGGAAGGCGCAGTAGCCGATCAGGGCCACGGAGCCGGCGCGGAGCATGCGGCGGGGGCGCAGTCGCAGGGCGACCAGGCCGCCGAGCACGGTGCCGGCGCCCAGGGCGGAGTTCACCAGGCCGTACGCCCCCGAACCGTGCTCCTGGACGACGAGTGTGGCGACGAGAGGCGTCAGCGGGCCGGTGGTCGTGATCATCAAGACGCAGAAGATGGCGATGACGCCCCAGAGCCAGGTGCGGGACCTGAACTCCCGCCAGCCCTGCACCAGATCGGCCCGGAAGCCGCTGCTGTGCGGCAGCGAGCCCGGGAGCGCGGGCGGCAGTCGGAGCAGGACCAGACACAGGGCGCTCAGCCCGTACGTACCCGCGTGCGCGGCGAAGACGGAACCGGCCGACGCGAAGGCGACGAGGACGCCGGCGACGGCCGGGCCGGCCAGGGCCGCGGCCGACTCGGCGACGCGTATCGCGCCGTTGGCCTTCTGGACGTCGGCGGCCAGTCGCGGGACCGTGCTGGCGACGCCCGGCTGGAAGAGGGCGCCCGCAGCGCCGTTGACCGCGCCGATCACGCAGATCTGCCAGAGGACGACGTGGCCGGTGAAGAAGAGGACCGCCGCGACCGACTGCGTGCCGAGCCGCACCACGTCCGCGCCGATCATCAGCAGGCGGGTGCTGAACCGGTCGGCGAAGACCCCGCCGAAGATCACGAGGCCCGCGAAACAGACCGTCGTGGCGGCCATCGCGAGACCGACGGCGCCCGCGCCGTGCCCGTGCTGGAGCAGCCCCGCGGCCAGCGCCACGGGCAGCATCGTGTCGCCGAGCTTGGCGATGGTCCGTGCACCGAAGAAGAACCCGAAGTCCCGCGACCAGATGCTGGCGCGGTCAGCGGTCGCCCTCATGGCCTGACGGTCAGCGCCCGCCCCCGCAGCCTGACCCCCGCTGTCGGCAAACCCGCTGGCGGCATACCCGCTGTCGGCGACCCTGCCCTCGTCGACCCCGTCCCCCGAAGCCCCGCCCCCTGACCGCACCACTGTCCCCTCCCCTGGCGACTTGCCCTCCCCGGCCGACAGCGAGGGCCCGTCGTCCCACGAGCCCCTCGCCCTCCACCCCTGCCTGGATCATGCCACGGGGCACTGACAGCGGCCGTCCAGTTTCAGCTCGTCGGCGGAAGCCCCAACTCCGGGTACGCGTCCAGGAGTCGGGTGGGGGCGGCCTGGCGCCAGGAGTCGGCGAGGATGTCGGTCAGTTCGCCCTTGTCGAGCGCCGAGAGCCGTGCGCGCACCCAGGCGAACATCGCCTCGTGGTCGGCGATCCAGAACTTGTCCGGCTCCGCGAGGACCAACTCGTCGCGCTCCTCCTTCGGGCACCGCACGGCGATGGACGTCTCGTCCTCGGGGAGCGTGGCGAACATCTTGCCTGCCACCCGGAAGGTGGGCATGCTCCAGGCGATCTTCTCCGTCGTATCCGGCAGGGCCAGTGCGATACGGCGTACATCGTCGCCCGTCACCTGGGCCTTGGCATGAGATCGAGACATGCCGTGAACGGTAGCCAACGCCACTGACAGCGGCGCCTCGACCCAACCACCGACCTACCGACCTACCGACCAACCGACCCACCTCACAGCACCCGCTTGTCCAGCCAGGACCTCAGGTCCTCCTGCACCTCGTCCCTGTTGGTCTCGTTGAGAATCTCGTGCCGCGCCCCCTCGTACCCCCTCCAGGTGAGGTCGTCCAGGCCCACGTACCGGTAGTCCTCCACGAGTTCATGGACCAGCGTCATGCCCTGGTTGCAGGGGTCCTCGGTGCCGACTGCGATATGGACGGGCAGGTCGGCCGGGACCCGGGCCAGGTTCCGCGGGTCGTTCATCCTGCGCACGGCACGCACCCAGTCCAGGCAGAGCCCGGCGGAGAAAGGGAACCCGCAGCGCTCGTCGGCGACGTACGCGTCGACCTCGGCCTCGTCGCGGGAGAGCCACTCGAATCCGGTGCGGTGCGGGTACGCGTCGTTGAAGGCCGCGAAGAGCTCGGGGAGATACGACGAGAGTGACGCGCGGCCGTCCTCGGCGATCTCGCGCTCCAGGCGGGCGATCGACTCGTCGATCCCGACCCCGGGCAAGGAGCGGAAGGTGCCGGAGAGGATCAGGCCCGCGAGGCCGTCCGGGTACTCCTGCGCGTAGTCCCTGGCCAGGTGCGAGCCCATGCTGTGGCCGAGCAGGAAGAGCGGGGTCCCGGGATGCAGCGTGCGTACCTGGTCGCCGATCGCCTTGAGGTCGTCGACGATGGCACGCCAGCTGTCGAAAGCACCCGTGTCGGATGCCCCCGCAGCTCCCGCAGCTCCCGCGTCGGAGGCCTCCGCGTCGGACGGCCCGTCGGAGGACGAACCCGTCACCCCGTACCCGCCCGTCGCCTGCGCCGTCGCGCCATGCCCCCGGTGGTCGGACGCGATCACCCCATAGCCGTGCGCCATCAGGTGGCGCGCGAACCGGTCGTAGCGCAGGGCGTGTTCACCGGCGCCGTGCGCGATCTGCACGAAGGCGCGCGGCCTGCCGCCGTCGGGCAGCCAGGTGTACGTGGCGACGGGGACGCCGTCCGCCGCGTTCACGAGTCCGGCGGTGTACGCGGCGGGGGCGGGCGTCGAGGCGTGGTCAGGCATTGCGGAAGGCTCCCCTGTACGACATCTGGAACGGGTTCTCGGCCGGCTTCTGCAGAGCTGGGTTCCCTGCTCTGCCGAGCTGGGTTCCATGCTCCGCAGAGCTGGGTTCCCTGCTCCTGAAACCCTCCCCAGCACACGCGCCCTCATACCAGTGCCGCTGTGACTCCCTTCTCACGTCAGGCCCTTCCGACCCATTGACCCCCCATCAGAGCGGAACCTACGCTGAACAACGCGCAGGAGAAAGCGCTTTCTAGCCTCCGCACCCCGCGGCCCGGCCAAGCACCCCGCGCACCCCGCACCCCGCGCACCAAGCACCCCGCGCAACTCGCACTCACCGCACACCCGGCTACCGGCAGCCGTCCACCCGCCCAGCCCAGGGAGCGCCATGAGTTCCACGAGTCCCACCGCGCCCAGACGCGGCCCCACCCCATCGAGACCCTCCCCCACCACGCCGAGCCCCTGGCTCGCGCTCATCGCCCTGCTGGCCCTCGTCATCGGCCTCGGCCTCACCGCGCCGCCCCGCGCGGCAGCAGAAGCACAGCCGGAGCCGAAGGCCGCGGCGGCGCCCTTCCGTGTCCTGGTCTTCTCCAAGGTCACGAACTTCCCCCACGACTCGATCCCCGCGGGCGTCGAGGCCATCAAGAAGCTCGGCAGCGAGAACGGCTTCGAAGTGGAGGCCACCGACGACGCGGCGGCCTTCACCGACGCCAATCTCGCCCGCTTCCAGGCCATCGTCTTCAACAACACCAACTCCACCCCGGAGAAGGGCGACCTGCTCGACGCCGACCAGCGTGCGGCCTTCCAGAAGTACGTCCGCGCGGGCGGCGGCTGGGTCGGCCTGCACGCCGCGTCGGCCAGCGAGCGGGACTGGACCTGGTACGAGGGTCTGGTCGGCGCCATCTTCGACAAGCACCCCGAGGTGCAGACCGGGCGGATCAAGGTCCTCGACCACGCGCACCCCTCCACCAAGGGGCTTCCGGAGCTCTGGGAGCGCACGGAGGAGTGGTACAACTGGCGGGCCAATCCGACGGGGAAGGTGCACACGCTCGCGCAGGTGAAGGTGCGCGACGGCGTCACCGGGCTCGACGAGGGCGTCGACCAGCCGTGGTCCTGGTGCCAGAACTACGACGGCGGCCGCTCCTGGTACACGGCGGGCGGGCACGCCAAGTCGGCCTTCCAGGAAGAGGGCTTCCTGAAGCACCTGCTCGGCGGCATCGAGTGGGCCGCCGGCAACAAACCCGGCGACTGCACCGCCACCAAGACCGGTGCCTTCCAGCGGACGCCGCTCGCCACCAACGATCTGGCCGACCCCTTCGAGCTGGCCGTCGCCCCCGACCGCCGGGTGTTCTTCGTGCAGCGCACCGGGAAGCTGAAGATCATCGACCAGGAGACGCTGAAGGTCTCCACGGCGCTCGACTTCGACTACACGCCCGAGATGACGAGCCAGTCGGACGGTCTGCTCGGCCTCGCGCTCGACCCGAAGTTCCAGGACAACCACTGGGTCTATCTCCTGAACTCCGACAAGAACGAGAAACGCATCAATCTCTCCCGCTTCACCGAAGCGGGCGGAAAGGTCGATCCGGCCACGGAGAAACGGATTCTGACCATTCCCACCTTCCGTGGCGAAGGCCGGGCGAACTCGCACATGGCGGGCTCGATCGCCTTCGACAAGGAGGGCGACCTGTACATCGCGACGGGTGACAACACCGACCCGTTCGCGTCGGACGGATTCGCCCCGATCGACGAGCGCGAGGGCCGCCGCGCCTGGGACGCGCAGGGCACCTCCGGCAATACGAACGACCTGCGGGGCAAGGTCCTGCGCATCACTCCGAAGGACGACGGAACGTATTCCGTGCCCGAGGGGAATCTCTTCGCGCCGGGCACGGACAAGACCCGCTCCGAGATCTACGCGATGGGCATGCGCAACCCCTTCCGCATCACCACGGACCCGCTCAGCGGCGCCCTGCTGATGGCGGACTACGGGCCCGACGCGAAGGGTGCCGTCGCGGATCGCGGCCCCGAGGGGACGGTCGAGTACAACCGCATCACCAAGGCGGGCAATTACGGCTGGCCGTACTGCATCGGCAACAACACCCCGTTCAACGACTACGACTTCGCGACGAAGAAGTCGGGCGCGAAGTTCGACTGCGCGAAGATCGTGAACGATTCGCCGAACAACACGGGTCTGCGTGATCTGCCGCCCGCCGAGGCCGCGGACGTCTGGTACGCCTACTCCGCCTCCGAGCAGTTCCCCGAACTCGGCACGGGCGGCGGCGGCCCGATGAGCGGCCCCGTCTATGACTACGACGCCGACAACACGTACAAGACGAAGTTCCCCGAGTACTTCGAGGGGAAGTGGTTCAACTACGAGCTGACGCGGCAGTGGTTCAAGGTCTTCTCGATGCAGGAGAAGGACCAGACGTTCACCGATCCGCGCTTCGAGCCCGCCAAGGCGGGCGATCTGAACTCGATCAACTCCATTTTCCCGGACATGAAATGGAACCAGCCCTTCGACGCCGACTTCGGCCCTGACGGGGCGATGTACGTCATCGACTTCGGGCTCGGCAGCGGCACCGGCCGCGGCGGCAGCAACGAGGGCGCGGGCATCTACCGCATCGACTACGTGGCGGACGGACGACTGCCGGACGCCCGCGTCACGGCCACACCGGACAACGGCAGCACCCCACTGAAGGTCACGTTCTCCAGCGAGGGTTCGGGGCTGCCCGGCGGCAAGCCCGTCACGTACGCGTGGGACTTCGACGGCAACGGCACGACCGACTCGACCGAGGCCGACCCGACGCACACGTACACCAAGAAGGGCCAGTTCAGCGCGCGGCTGAAGGTCACGGGCGAGGACGAGCTGAGCGGACTGGCCGTGCAGGAGGTCACCGTCGGCAACACCCGTCCCGTGGTCACGATCCAACAGCCGCCCAACGGCGGGACGTTCAGCTTCGGCGACACGATTCCGTTCAAGATCAAGGTGACCGACAAGGAGGACGGGAAGATCGACTGCAAGCGGGTCGTCGTCCAGTCCCAGCTCGGGCACGACACCCATCTGCATCCGCTGGACAACTACACGGGCTGTGCGGGCGAGATCGTGACGGACGCCGGTGACAGCCATGGTCCAGGTCAGAATCTCTACTACGGGATCACGGCCCAGTACGAGGACAAGGGCGCGTCCGGTGTGCCCGCCCTGACGGGTTCCTCCTCGCTGACGCTGCGAACCTCCTTCCGCGAGGCCGAGCACCGCACCGGGACCGGCGGCGCACACGAGGGTGCGGTCACCGGTGACCGCGCGGACGCGTCCGGCGGCAAGCGCCTCATCGAGATCGAGGACGGCGACTGGGTGTCGTTCGACCCGGTGAACCTCAAGGGCGTCGACTCCGTGACGGTGGGTGCGGCTTCGGCCGGGCTCGGCGGCGACATCGAGTTCCGCGCCGGATCTCCCACGGGCAAGCTGCTCGGCAAGGTGAGCGTGCCGAACACGGGCGGCTGGGGCAACTTCATCTCGCCGACCACGGAACTGGCCGACCACGACGGCACGACGAAGCTGTACGCCGTCTTCACCAACCCCGAGTGGTCGCCGGAGAAGGCCGATCTCCTGACGGTCGACTGGCTGCACTTCAACGGCCCCGGAGTCGAGAAGAGCGCCGGTGCGAAGGTGACGGTCAAGGCGGCCCCGGCCGACGGCACGGCGCCTCTCGCCGTCAAGCTCACGAGCACGGTGAAGCTCCCCGCGGGCCGCACGGCGGCCTCGTACCACTGGGACTTCGGCGACAACGCCAAGCCTTCGGGGACCGAGACCGGCAGCGCCGAGCACACGTACGCGCGGAAGGGCTCGTACACGGCGCATCTGACCGTCACCGACGACAAGGGCGACACGACGACCGGCGCGGTCCGGATCACGGCGAAGTGAGGGGTCGGCCATGACATCCATGAGGCCCATGAGGCCCATGAGGAGAACCGGTCCGAACGGGACCAGACGTGCCTTTCTCGGTACGTCGTTGGGGCTGGCGGCAGCCGTCGGTAGCGCACTGCCCGCGCGCGCGGGCGACGCGTCACCGTGCCGGCGCATCCCGCGCGGGGGCATCGGCATGCATCTCTACACGATGCGCGATGTCCTGGCACGGGACTTCGCCGGCACGCTGGAGCAGCTCGCCGACATCGGGTACGCGACGGTGGGCGTGAGCGGCCGGCACGGGAACAGCGCGGCAGACATCCGGCGGATGCTCGACGCGGTGGATCTGAAGGCGGTCCTCGAACACGTCGCGTACGACACGCTCAAGGGCAGCGGCCTCCCCCAGGCCCTGGAGGATCTGCACACCCTCGGGGCGAAGTGGCCGGTGGTGCCGAGTCTGCCCGGCGCGCTGCACACGCCGGACGGATTCCGGGAAGCGGCCCGGCAGTTCAACCGCATCGGGCAGGCGTCGCGCGACGCGGGTCTGGGCCCGGTGCTCTTCCACAACCACGGCACGGACCATGTGGTGGTGGACGGCACGAGCCTGTACGACATCCTCGTCACCGAGACCGACCCGCATCTGGTCGGCTTCGAACTGGACGTGTACTGGGCGGCGAAGGGAGGCGCGGATCCGGCGACGTACTTCGTGCGGCACCGGCGGCGCTTCCCCGCGCTCCATGTGAAGGACATGGCGCCGGACGGCGGCTTCGCCGACGTCGGCTCGGGGACGCTGGACTTCGCCGCGATGTTCGCCCACGCGCGCGTGGGCGGCGTCAAGCAGTGGCTGGTGGAGCACGACAGCCCCACCGATCCTTTCGCCACGGCGCGGAACAGTTACGCGTATCTGGCGGCGCTGCGTTACTGAAGTGTCTCCAGCGCCGGGTCCGGCCGGGGTGCGCCCGAACCGACCACCTTCCTAAGAAGGGCCCACCTTCTTGAAGAAGAGGGTGGTCGGGTGGAGCACTCCGGCCGGATCGGTCGCGTAGTCCGGAATGACTCCGGCAGCCGTCCAACCGCCGGTCCGGTAGAGGGACTCGGCGGGGCTGCCGGTCTCCGTGTCCAGGATCAGGAGGGTCGCGCCCGCGTCGACTGCCGCTGTTCGGCCGCGGCCAGAAGGCTGCGGGCAAGGCCCCGGCCGCGCGCGCCGCTGTGGACCATCAGCTTGAGGATCTCGGCGCGATGCCTGCCGTTGGGCTTGTCCACGAAGCCGACGCTGATGGTCCCGGTGACCCGCTCGCCGTCACGCGCTGCCCAGACGGCGAGCCGCCCCTCGGCCACCGCCGGGGCCAGGCCCCGCCACCAGTTGACGGCGGACGCCCTGTCCAGGGGCGCGAGGAAGCCCAGGGACGAGCCGCCGTCCACGACATCGGTCAGCAGATCGGCCAAGTCGTCCGCTGAATCGAGGAGTTGATCGCAGGAGAGGCACGTCAGCGTCTCCGTCGCCCGCCCGGCGCTCATCGCGGTCGCGGTCTCCGTCACCCGCCCGAAGCTCATCGCGCGACCACCACCAGGGCGTACCGCACGGCCTGCTTCCCCGGGCACCGGAACCGCGTCGGCCCCCACAGCCGGAAGCGAATGCAGTCCCCCGCGTCCAGGGCGTGCGTCTCGCCCTGGACCGTGATCTCCAGTGTTCCGTCCAGCACCCAGATGTGCTGTTCGATGCCGGGCACGGGAGGCCGCTCGTACGCCACGTCCGCGCCCGGTTCCAGGCGGCCCTCGACGAGTTCACCGCGCAGTCCGGCGTGTGGCGGCGACACCGACCGCCGGACGAAGCCGGACGCGCCGTCGGTCCACACGCTCTGCTCGGCCGCGCGCACCAGCTGCGCGGGCTCGGCCTCCACCTCGCTCAGGAGCTGCGACATGGTGCGCTCGTAGACGGCGCAGAGACGGTTCAGGAGGGACGCGGTGGGGCTGATCTCCGCGCGTTCGGCCCGTGACAGGGTGGAGCGGCTCACGCCGCTGCGGTCCGCCAACTCACCCAGGGACCAGTCGCGTTCCGCGCGCAGCTCGGCCAGGCGGGCGGCGAGCCGGTCATCGACGCCATCGTGTTCCATATTCGGCACGCTATCCCGAATATGAAACACAGGGCAATCGCCACTGCCCGTGGCTCGCGCCTCACTCGTGCGCGGACACCGCCCCCAGCAGCTCGCGGATCCGCCCGGTACCCTCGCGGAACTCGGCTGTCGCCAGCGTCGACGCGTACGAACGCTCGGCAGGGAGGCCGACGTCGATGATCTCCTCCACCGTGCCCGGGCGCGGGCTCATCACGACGACGCGATCCGCCAGGTAGACGGCCTCCGGGATCGAGTGCGTGACCAGGAGCACCGTGGTTCCGGTCTCGCGCCAGATCCGGTTGAGCTCGACGTTCATCTGCTCGCGTGTGAGCGCGTCGAGCGCACCGAAGGGTTCGTCCATGAGCAGCACCGGGGGCTCGTGCAGCAGCGCCCGGCAGAGCGCGACGCGTTGTTGCATGCCGCCGGACAGCTCGTGCGGATAGGCGTCCTCGAAGCCGCCGAGTCCGGTCATGCGGATCAGTTCGTCGGCACGCGCGCGTGCCTCGGCGCCGGGGATGCCCCGCATCTCCGCCTGGAGCAGGATGTTGCGCCGCGCGGTGCGCCAGTCGAGGAGCGCGGCCCGCTGGAAGACGTAGCCGATGTCGCGGCGCGGCCCGCGCACCCGCTCGCCTCCCAGGAGCACGTCGCCCGACGAGGGCGCGAGCAGGCCGGCGATCAGCTTGAGGAGGGTGGACTTGCCGCAGCCCGACGGCCCGACGATCGCCACGAACTCGCCCGCGCCGACGTTCAGTGAGACGTCCCGCAACGCGGTGACGTCCTTCTTCTTCGTACGGAAGCGGACGGCGACGTCATCGAGGCGCACGGCCGATGGCCTCGCCTCCCCCGTCGGAACCCCCGCCGTCACGCGTGGCTCGTCACTCATTTTGAGAGTCGCATCCTTCGCCATTCCCCTGCCGCCCCTCAGCCCTTGGTCCCCTTGTCAGTCCTTTGATCCCCGAGTCGTCAGCCCTTGAGCCCCTTGGCCGCGTCCCAGTACTCGGCAACGGGCTTGGCCTTCTTGACCATGCCCGCCTCCGCGAAGACGTCGATGGTCTGCTGCCAGTCGGCCTCGGTGTTGGCGCCCGGCGCCTTCCCCTTCGTGGCGTCGGTGTGCAGCAGGGTCAGCGTCGTCTTGAACTGCTCGGACAGCACGTCCTTGGGCGGCAGTTGCTCGGAGGCGCCCTCCATGGAGGCGACCGCGGGCTCCGGGCTCTTCTCGGCGGCGGCCCAGGACTCGCTCACGGCGGCGGTCATGCGCTTGGCCAGATCGCCCCTGCCCTGCAGGGTCCTGGGCCCGGCGATGAGGCCGTTGGAGTAGAAGTTGAGGCCGTTCTCGGAGAAGCGCAGATACGAGACGTCCTTCTTGGCCTTGTTCTGCATGGTGGGGCCCTGGTCGCTCGCGTACCCGAGCAGCGCGTCCGTCTTGCCGGAGATCACCGCGGCGATCTTGCCCGCCGGGTCGGTGTTCTGGACCTTGACGTCGGAGAGTTCCATGTCGTTCTTCGCGAGGAAGATCGGGAAGGTCTTGGTGAGCGCGTCGCCCGCTGTGCCCGCGATCGTCTTTCCCTTGAGGTCGGCGGGAGACTTGACGCCCTGAGCCTCGAAGAACTGCACGGAGGCGGGCGTCGTCTGCAGGAAGACGCCCAGGCTCTTCACCTTGACACCCTGGTCGACGCCCGCGAGCACCGCCGGGGTGTCCGCCCAGCCGAAGTCGGTCTGGCCGGCTCCGGTGGCCTGCACGGTCTTCTGCGATCCCTGGCCCGCCCTGATGTCGACGTCGATGCCGTGCTTCTCGAAGATCTTCTGCTGCTTGCCGTAGTAGAACGGCGCGTGTTCGCCGTACGGGTACCAGTTGAGCGTCAGCGTCACCTTGTCGAGCTTCTTGCCGGAGTCGCTGGTGCTCGTCTTGTCGTCATCGCCGCCGCAGGCCGTCGCGGTCACCGCGACGAGGGCCAGGGGGGCGAGGCCGGTGAGCAGTCTGCGCGCGTGCATGGAACGGCCCTTCTCGCGTACGACGGACATGGCTTACGACGGACATGGCTGGGGCGTGACCGGGGGCGGGGCGGAGGTCGGTGGTCAGTACGTCGTGGTGGCGGCAGCGTCCCTGCGGCTCGCGTGCCACGGCAGGAGCAGCTTCTCGGCGATCTCGACGAGCACGAAGAGGACGACGCCGATCAACGACATGACGAGCAGCCCCGCGAAGAGCATCGGGGTGTCGAGGTTTCCGTTGGCCTGGAGGATCACATAGCCGAGGCCTTCGTTCGCGCCGACGAACTCGCCCACGACGGCGCCGGTGACGGCGAGCGTGACGGCCACCTTGAGACCGGAGAACAGGTGCGGCAGCGACGCCGGGAAGCGGATCTTCAGGAAGGTCTGCCAGGGCCGTGCGCCCATGGTGGCGGAGAGCTGGAGCATCTCCGGGTCGACGGCTTTCAGGCCCGTCACCATCGAGATGACGACAGGGAAGAAGGCGATGAGCACGGCGATGAGGATCTTCGGGGCGATGCCGAAACCGAGCCAGACGACGAAGAGCGGTGCGATGGCGATCTTCGGCACGACCTGGGCGAAGAGGAGGATCGGATAGAGCGTCTTCTCGACGGTCGTCGAGTAGACCATGAGGACCGCGGAGAGAATGCCGACGCCCACGGCGATGACGAAGCCGATCAGGGTCTCGTAGGTGGTGACCCAGCTGTGCTGCCAGAGGTAGTCGGGCTTGTCGAGGATCACGTCGAGGGTCGCGCCGGGCGAGGGCACGAGGTACGCCTCGACCATCTCGGTGGCGGCGACGAGCCACCAGGCGCCGAAGCAGACAAGCAGCAGGACGAGCGGACGCCAGCTCTTCTCGGCCGCCTCAGCGGTACGTTGTCGCAGAGTAGGGCGGCTGCGATCGACAACCCCCGCGGCTTTGACGGGAGTTGCCTGCAGTGCGCTCTGGCTCACGGTGAACTCCCCTGGCAGTCAGCGAACTTCGGAGGCAGTTGCGGAGCTTCGATGGTGCGGAAACCGCTTTCAGAAAGCGCTTTCTGATAAGGTGTCCGCCACGCTAATGACTGGCTGACCGCAGGGTCAATAGGTCGGCTCGAAGTTTCGCGACGCGAGGCGAAGGGGGCGCGGTGCGGGCGCTGGAGCGGGAGCAGGGACCGGGGGCGGGGCGGGGGCGTGGACCCGAGCAGTCGCCTGGAGCAGGGCGGGCCCGGGAGCAGCGAGCCGCGTCCCCCGGGCATGGACGCGAGCATGGGTCGCACGTCACGCTGCACGCCGTGGCCCGTACCGCCGGGGTCTCCCCTGCCACCGCGTCGCGGGCCCTGAACGGCACGACGCGGGTGCGCGAGGAACTGCGGCGCAGGGTGCTCGAAGCGGCGGAGCAGCTCGGTTACATCCCCAACGCCCATGCGCAGGCCCTTGCCAGCTCGTCGAACAACACCGTCGGGGTCATCTGTCACGACGTCGGTGACCCCTACTTCGCGGCCATCGCCAGCGGGGTCATGGCGGCCGCTGCCGAGCAGGACCTCCTTGTCATGCTGGCCAGCACCTTCCGGGCCCCGGCACGGGAGATCGCGTACGTCTCGATGCTGCGGGCGCAGCGAGCCCGCGCGATCCTGCTGATCGGCTCGGGCTTCCAGGACCCCGCGTGGGAAAGGGCGTTGGAGTCGGAGCTCGCTCCCTACATACGTGACGGTGGCCGCGTCGCCGTGGTCAGCAGGCACCGCAGCCTCCGCGTGGACACGGTGCAGCCCGAGAACCGCGCGGGGGCGGGTGCGCTGGCGCGGGCGCTGCTGACGCTGGGCCACCGGGAGTTCGCCGTCCTCACCGGCCCCGAACGGCTCACCACGGTCGCCGACCGCCTGGCCGGGTTCCGCGCGGCGCTGGCCGACGCGGGGGTCGCCCTTCCCCCGGAGCGGATCGTGGAGGGCGCCTTCACTCGTGACGGAGGCCATGCGGCGGCGCTCGAACTGCTGCGGCGGGGGCAGCGACCCACGTGCGTCTTCGCGGTGACGGACGTGATGGCCGTGGGGGCGTTGGGCGCCCTGCGGGAGCGCGGGCTGCGGGTGCCGGACGACGTGTCGCTCGCGGGCTTCGACGACATCCCCCTGGTCAGGGAACTCACGCCGCCCTTGACCACCGTGGCGCTGCCCCTGACGCGCATGGGCCGGGACGTCATGGCTCTGGCGTTGCGCGAGCGGGCGGCCAGGTCGCGGGTCGAGAGGGTGCGGGGGGAGGTTGTGCTGCGGGCCAGCGCCGTTTCGCCTGGGTAAGGTCCCCTGGGTGAGGCCGGCGGCGGCAACCGGGCCGACGACCGGGCGCATGCCGGGTACGCATCCGGGTTCCCCGCCGACCACGATCGACTGGGTCCGCCCGGATACGCATCCGGGTTCCCCGCCGACCACGATCGACTGGGTCCGCCCTCACGTCACAGACGACCGGTCCACGCCTCCTTGTCGTCCGGCAGTGCCGCACGCCGCAAGTGTTCGGCAAGCGCCGCCGTCGCCGGGGACGGTGGTGGGTTCCTGGCGCCCCACGCCAGCAGATGCTGCCGCCGGGCCCACGGATCCTGCAGTTCGCAGACCTCCAGGGGCCGGCTCGGGTCGATGGCATGGCGGGGCACGACCGCGAGGCCGACGCCGGCCGCCGCGAGGGCGACGACCGCGTTGAGGTGGGCGACGCTGGTCCGGTGGCGTGCGACCGGGGCGTGCGGACCGAGGTGCTTCTCGATCCAGCGCCCCAGCGAGGAGTCGGCGGAGAGGCCGACCAGCGGGTGTTCCGCGGCCTCGCGGTAGGTCATCCCGGTCCGGCCCGCGAGGACGCCGCCTGCCTGACCGATCACTACGAGGGAGTCGTCGCCCAGCGGTTCCAGAGCCAGGCCGCAGTCGCGTGCCTCCTCGTCGACGACCACGCCCAAGTCGGCCTCGCCGTCCGCGAGCCTCCGCACGGTCTTCGGCGTACGGCTCTCGGACACCGTGACGTCGACGTCAGGGTGCGCCCGCAGGAACGAGATCAGGGCGCGCGGCACCAGCCGGTGCATCGCGGAACCGCCGACCAGCAGCGTCAGCGGAGCCGCCGGGGAGCGGCTGTAACCCGCGACGGCGCTCTCGAGCCGCACCGTCTGGGCGATGACCTCGCGCGCGTGCCGGGCCAGCGTGGTCCCCGCCGGGGTGGGGCGCACGCCCCGCCGCCCGCGGATCAACAGCGCCACACCGGCCTGCTGTTCGAGGGAGCGCACCCTGGCGCTGGCCGAAGGCAGGCTCAGATGCATCCGGCGGGCGCCTGCCGTGATCGACCCCTCCGTCACGATGTCGAGGAAGAGCCGCAGGTCGTCCAGGTCATAGCGCACCCTTGTGAGCCTATGGCACAGCCTTAGGCTGGGTACACCGATAACGCATTGTGGGCCCACCGACCACGGGGCGATGCTCGGCGGGTGTCCGAGATACTGCTCGTCCTGCTGGCCGGCATCGCCGCCGGAGCGTTGAACTCCGTCGGCGGCGGAGGCACGTTCGTTGCGCTGCCCGCGCTGGTCGCGGTCGGGATGTCCCCCGTGACGGCGAACGCGTCGTCGACCATCGCCCTCGTGCCGGGAGCCGTGGCCGGCGGATGGGTCTACCGACGCGAACTCGCCCCGGTCGGGGCGGCGTCCACCAAGGCTCTGACGGCGATCAGTGTGGTCGGGGGCGGACTCGGCGCCGCCCTGCTCCTCACGCTCCCCGCGGCGTCGTTCGACGCCGCGGTGCCGTGGCTGCTCGCGTTCGCCACGGTGGTGCTCGCCTTCGGCCGCCGACTCTCCCGCGCGGTGAGCGGCGCGCTCGGCCGCGAGATCAGCATCAGCACCCGGGCCGTACTGATCGGCCAGTTCTTCCTCGCTCTGTACGGGGGATACTTCGGCGGTGCCGTAGGCATCATGATGTTCGCCCTGTGGGGCATCGGTCTCGGCCTCGACACCGCGGTCAGCAATCCGATGCGGGTCACTCAGATCGCCGCCATCAATCTCAGCGCGACCGCACTGCTCCTCGTCGCATCGGATGCGCTGAGCGCTCCCCTCGTCCTCGCCACCATGCTGGTCGGCGCGCTGGCGGGCGGCTTCACCGGCGCCCACTTCGCACGCCGCCTCTCCGAGCGGCTGCTGCGGAGCATCATTTTGTCCACCGCCGTGACGATGACCGTCCTCTACTTCGTGCGCGATGTGCGCGGTTGAGGCCGATCGACATGACCGAGGACCACACGGACGCGGCCCGGGCGCGTCTCGCGATGGCCTACGAGGCGTGCGAGCTGGCCGGGCTCGCGCGTGCCGCCGTACCGGTCGGCGAGCACGAGCTGCGTCCCGACGGCGCCGGCCGCTCCCCCGGCTCGGTGCTTGCCGACGCCGCCCATGTGCTCAGGGCCGCGCACCGGTTCGTCGAGGCCACCGCCGTGTGCGAACGTCTCGGCGGCGCGAGCTGGCAGGTGATCGGCGACGCCCTGGGAGTGGACGCACGGACAGCGCGGACACGCTTCGCCGCGGCCGAGTCCCGTTTCCGGGAGGAACTGCGGCGCGCTACTTCCTCACCAAGGGCGACGAGTTCGTCGTCGTCTCCGAGGACAAGCTCATCCAGGGCCCGGTCGAGCTGACCGAGGCCTACCCGTTCCTTGACGGCCTGTGGATGTGGCCACCGCCTGGACGCAGCCGCCGCCCGGTGGTGTCAACCGGCCGCTTCTCCCAGCGCGTCGAGCACCGGGCGGATCAGCGGATGCTCCTCCGCCCCGCACCGCACCGCCGCGAAGACCCGGCGGGTGGGAGCGACGCCCTCCACCGGGCGGATCACCACCCCAGAGACGTCCATCCCCCGCAGCGCCGACCGGGGCACGAGCGCCACGCCCGCGCCGGCCGACGCCAGGGCGACCACCGCACGGAAATCGTCCGACCAGTGTTCGAGCAGGGGCTGGAAGCCCGCCGCCTCGCAGGCGAGGATCACCACGTCATGGCAGGGGTTGCCGACGAAGGGCCCGATCCAGGCGTCCTTGGCCAACTCCGCGAGCGGCACACGCTCCGCCTCCGCGAGGCGGTGCGCCTCCGGGAGCACGGCGTCGAACGGCTCCGCGTACAGCGGGACCCGCGTCAGCCGCGGATCGTCCGCGCCCGGGGCGCCCCGGTACTCCACCGCCACAGCGACGTCCACCTGCCGGTCGAGGACCATCGGCAGGCTGGCGTCGCCCTCCGCGTCCTGGACCCGCACCCGGATCCCGGGCGCGGCGGTCGAAAGGCGAGCGAGGGCGGGGCCGACCACCAGGGCGATCCCGGTGGCGAAGGACGCCACGGTCACCGTCCCGGCCGCGCCCGAGCTGTACGCGGCGAGCTCCGCCTCGGCCCGTTCCAGCTGGGCGAGGACCGCGTTCGTGTGGGAGAGCAGGATCTCGCCCGCGGGAGTCAGCCGGACCCCGCGGGCACCCCGCTCGACCAGTCGGTGGCCCGTCTCCTGCTCCAGCGCTGTCAGCTGCTGGGAGACCGCGGACGGCGTGAGGTAGAGCGCGGCGGCAGCGGCCGTGACCGTGCGGTGGTCGGCCACCGCACGGAGGATGTGCAGCCGCCGCGCTTCGATCATGAGGTCGATTGTCCCAAACCGCGGGGCCCACCGACACCAGCGGCTTCGCCCGGCCGCTCAGGCGCACTCAGGCACGCTCAGGCACCCGCGGCGTCCAGCTCCGCCCGCGCCGCCACGAACGCGTCCACCGCACGGTTCACGTCCTCTGTGGAGTGCGCGGCCGACAGCTGGACGCGGATACGGGCCGCGCCCTGCGGCACCACCGGGTACGAGAAGCCGATCACGTACACGCCGCGCTCCAGGAGCAGCTCGGCCATGCGGCCCGCGACCGAGGCGTCACCGATCATCACCGGGGCGATCGCGTGGTCGCCCGGCAGGATGTCGAAGCCCTCCTCGGTCATCCGCGAGCGGAACAGCGCCGTGTTCGCGGCGAGCCGCTCCCGCAGGTCGCCCGCCGACTCCAGGAGGTCGATGACCTTCAGCGAGGCCGCCGCGATCACCGGGGCGAGCGTGTTCGAGAAGAGGTACGGGCGCGAGCGCTGGCGGAGCAGCGCGACGATCTCCGCGCGGGCGGCGACGTAGCCGCCGGACGCGCCGCCGAGAGCCTTGCCCAGGGTGCCCGTGATGATGTCGACGCGGTCCATGACGCCGTGCAGCTCGGGGGTGCCGCGCCCGCCGGGGCCGACGAAGCCGACGGCGTGCGAGTCGTCGACCATCACCATCGCGTCGTAACGCTCGGCGAGGTCACAGATCTCCCGCAGCGGGGCGACGTACCCGTCCATGGAGAAGACGCCGTCGGTGACGATCAGCTTCCGGCGGGCGCCGCCCTCGGAGGCCTCCTTCAGCTGCTGCTCCAGGTCCGCCATGTCGCGGTTTGCGTACCGGAAGCGGCGGGCCTTGCTCAGCCGGATGCCGTCGATGATCGACGCGTGGTTGAGGGCGTCGGAGATGACCGCGTCCTCGGCGCCGAGGAGCGTCTCGAAGACTCCGCCGTTGGCGTCGAAGCAGGACGAGTAGAGGATCGTGTCCTCCTGGCCGAGGAACGCGGACAGGCGTCCTTCGAGCTCCTTGTGCACCTCCTGCGTGCCGCAGATGAAGCGTACGGACGCCATGCCGTAGCCCCAGCGGTCCAGGGCCTCGTGCGCGGCGGCGATCACCTCGGGGTGGTCGGCGAGGCCGAGGTAGTTGTTCGCACAGAAGTTCAGCACCTCGCCGGGGCGGCCCCCCGCGGTGACGGCGACCGTGGCGGACTGCGGGGTGCCGATGACGCGCTCGGGCTTGTGCAGGCCTGCGGCGCGGATCTCGTCGAGGGTGGTGCGCAGGTCGTCGCGTACGGAGTCGAACATGCTTGATTCCTTTGGGAGTTGAGCGGTGCGGCCGAGGGGGTTCAGGAGGTCCAGTCGAGGATGACCTTGCCGCCGCGGCCGCTCGCCGCGTCGTCGAAGGCCGCCTCGAAGTCCCGGTGGCCGTAGCGTCCGGTGATGACGGGAGCCAGGTCGAGGCCGCCTTCGAGCAGCACGGACATGGAGTACCAGGTCTCGAACATCTCGCGGCCGTAGATGCCCTTGATCGTGATCATGGAGGTGACGATCCGGGACCAGTCGACGGCGAACTCCTCGGCCGGCAGACCGAGCATGGCGATCTTGCCGCCGTGGGTCATGTTGGCGAGCATGTCGCGCATCGCGACGGGGTTGCCGGACATCTCCAGGCCGACGTCGAATCCCTCGCGCAGGCCCAGTTGGCGCTGCCCGTCGGCGATCGAGGTCTCGGCGACGTTCAGCGCCAGGCTCGCGCCGACCTTGCGGGCGAGTTCGAGGCGCTCCTCGCTGACGTCCGTGATGACGACGCTGCGGGCGCCCGCGTGCCGGGCCACGGCCGCGGCCATCAGGCCGATCGGGCCCGCCCCGGTGATCAGGACGTCCTCGCCGACCAGCGGGAAGGACAGCGCGGTGTGCACCGCGTTGCCGAACGGGTCGAAGATCGCGGCCACGTCGAGGTCCACGGGAACGCGGTGCACCCACACATTGGCGGCGGGCAGCGCGACGAACTCCGCGAACGCCCCGTCCCTGCCGACGCCGAGGCCCACCGTGGCGCGGCACAGGTGGCGGCGGCCCGCCTGGCAGTTGCGGCACTTGCCGCAGACGAGGTGGCCCTCGCCACTGACGCGGTCGCCGATCTTGATGTCGGCGACGTCACGCCCGGTCTCCACGACCTCGCCGACGAACTCGTGCCCGACGACCAGCGGCGCCTCGATCGCCTGCTGCGCCCAGCCGTCCCAGGCCCGGATGTGCAGATCGGTCCCGCAGATCCCGGTGCGCAGCACCTTGATCAGGACGTCCCCGTGGCCGATCACCGGCTCCGGTACGTCCATCAGCCGGAGACCCGGCTCCGCCTTCTCCTTGACCAGCGCCTTCAACGCAACGGCTCCTGTCGTACGTCGCTTCTTCCACCGACGACACAGGAATCTTCCCTACGGCGACGCCCTGGTCCATCGAGGATTTCTTAAGCGCCGCCGCAGCTTTCCTTCAGGCCGCTCCTTCAGACCGCTCCTTCAGGCCCGCGTCTGCCCCCGCTCGAAGTAGGCGACGAGCTCCGGATCCAGGTCCGGCACCTCCCGCGGCGTACCGCCGTCCCGCAGCGACTGCGTGGCGCGCACGCCCGCCGCCACCGCCATCCGGGCCGCCACCGGTGAGGTGTCGGTGCGCCCTCCCTCGCGCACGAAACGTACGAACTCCTCGATGAGCAGCGGGTCGGAGCCGCCGTGCCCGCCCTCGTCCTGGGCGTCCGGCACCGCGTACTCGGCGTCGGCTTCGGGGCGGAAGGACGAGCGTCGCGCGTTCCAGACCTTCACCACTCCCCCGGGGCCGTCGCCGAAGTTCTCCAGGCGGCCCGCGTCCCCGATGACGGTGTAGTTGCGCCAGTAGTCGGGGGTGAAGTGGCACTGCTGGTAGGAGGCCAGCACCCCGTTGTCCAGGCGCATGTTGACCAGGGAGACGTCCTCGACGTCGATGACGGGGTTGAGGTCGCGCTGGGTGTGCGGCGGCCAGTGGCCGTCCTTGGTGTACCAGTCGTCCGTCTTGGGCTCGCCCGGCTCGCGGCGGTGCGGATTGTCGCCGTAGACCATGAGGTCGCCGAGTGCCTGCACCTGGCGGGTGTAGCCGCCGGCCAGCCAGTGCAGTACGTCGATGTCGTGGGCGGCCTTCTGGAGCAACAGGCTGGTGGTGTACTGCCGTTCGGCGTGCCAGTCCTTGAAGTACCAGTCGCCTCCGTAGGCGACGAAATGGCGGACCCAGACCGTCTTGACCTCGCCGATCTCTCCGCGCCCGATGATGTCGCGCATCAGCCTGACCACCGGCATGTGGCGCATGTTGTGGCCTACGTAGAGGCGGGTCCCCGTCTCGTACGCGGTCCGCAGGATCTCGTCGCAGGCCTCGATGCCGATTTCGAGGGGCTTCTCCACGAAGACGGGCTTGTTCTCGCGCAGCGCCTCACAGGCGAGCTGCGCGTGGGTGTGGTCGGGGGTGAGGATCACGACGGCGTCGACGTCCGGGTCCTCGATGACCTTGCGGTGATCGGTGGATATCAGGGCGCCGGGAAAGGCCACGGCCGCCTTGGCCCGCGCGGTGACGTCATGGTCGGCGAGCGCGGTGACGCGGGAGCCCGCGCCCGGCCGGTGTGCGGTGCGGGCGAGCGAACCGCGCAAGCCGTAGCCGAGGACGCCGAGACGGAGGTCGGTCATGGTGTGCCTTTCCGTACCAATACCTGTGCACATACCTGTGCGGATGCGGGTGTTGCCTACGTACGTGCGGGGTGCACGAGCACGTGGGCGAGCGCCACGCTTCCCGTGCCGGTGAGCTTGATCCTTATGTATCTGGCTTCCGCGTCCGTGTCGAGGAGTGTGGGCCGAAGTGCTCGTCCGGTGACGTGCAGGGCCGTGGCGTCGGAGAAGTCCGCGGTCCTCGCGAGCTGCACGTCGAAGTCGGCGGTGGTCATGGAGGTGTTGTTCCAGACCTCGACCTGTCCGACGCGCCGCGTCCCGCCGAGGTCGACCTGCCACCAGGCGCCCGGTTCGGACAGCGTGCGGGTGTCGGTGGAGGTGTCCCCGTCGGTCGCGTGCTTCGCCTCGGCCGCGCCGTCCGTGGAGGACTGGGACGCCGTGCCCGCGCGGGCGAGGTCGGGACGCAACTGCTCGGCCGGCGCCCCGCGCGCACCCGCGCGGGCGGCCACGGCGAGCGCCCGCGAAGGCAGCAGGTCGAGCTTGGTGTGGTTGCCCGTCATGGTCGATCCGGTGCCTGTGAGGGCCGGTGCGTCGGTGTCGGTCCAGTTGCCGCCTGCGTGGTTCTGGATGCCGTAATCGGCCCAGTTGGAGACCCACTTGTAGCCGACGCGGGTGATGACGTTGCCTTCGACGCGGATGTACGAGGACTGCTCGTCGAGGTAGATGCCGTTGCCGTCGCGCTCGGTGTTCCCGTAGGCGGAGCGGTTGATGTAGTTGCCGGAGACGACCGTGCCGGGCTGGGCGCCCTGGGTGTAGATGGCGCCGCCGTCGTGCTGGGCGTGCTCGACGCGCATCACGTTCGTGATCCGGTTGCCCGTGATCCGGTTGTCGCGCAGGACGGACTTCTGAGCCTCGGGCTGGTTCCAGCCCCAGCCGACGGAGATCCCCGAGTAGGGCAGGTCGTCCAGAGTGTTGTGGTCGACGGTCAGCTCGGCCTCGTATCCGGCCCAGATGCCCACGGCGTCGGTGTACTCGACTCCGGTGCGCCGGATCGTGTTGTACGCGACGGTGTTCCGCTCACCCACGAGTTCCGCGTCCGGCTTCGGCTCGGTGTCGCCGACGTACACGGCACCGGACGACAGGTCCGTGAAGCGGGAGCGGGTGACCGACGTGTCCTTGGTGCCCGCTTCCAGGATGACTCCGGCGCCGCCCAGATGCGTGAACTCGGCCCCGCTGACGCCCACATGGCGACTTCCGCGCACCGTCAGCGCCGCGCTCGGCTTGGTGTAGTGGCGGCCCGCGTGATCGACAGGGCCGCTCGCTCCGGTGAGGGTGAGACCGGCTTGCGTGCCCGAGTAGCCCTCGTCGGTGGAGGGCTGGGCGTACGCGGCGTGGGCGAAGCCGATGCCCTGGACCCGGAGGTCGTTGGCACCGTCGACGACCATGAGGCGCTCGGTCACCGGGGTGAGCACGCGCGCGTGGCGCATGTCCTCGCCCTCGCGCGGCAGGTAGGTGACGGTGCGGTCCTCGGCGTCCCAGACGAACTCGCCCGGCTTGTCGAGGAGTTCGCGGGCGTTCTCGAAGAAGGCGACTCCGGAGTAGCGGGATGAGTCGACTGTGGTGGAGTCCCAGGCGGGGCCCGTACGGTTCGTGCCGCTCGCGGAGTTGGTCCAGCAGGGCTGCGCGAAGGTCATCCGGTCGCCGTCCACCGAGGCGATCCGGCAGTGGTAGTCGCGCCAACGGATCTTGATGACGGCCTCTGCGCCGGTAGGGCGCCGCCACGTGTCGATCCCGGTGGCGGTGGCCCCTGTCATGCCGGTCTTCGTCGCATCGCAGGTACTCGCCGCGCAGGCACCGCCCCGCGCGCGCACGGCCCGCTTCCCGTCCACGAACAGCTGGCGCGGGGTGACCCCTTCGGGAACATCGGCGCTCCAGGTGCCGTCGGCGGCCTTGGACCACCCCTTGAGCGCCCGGCCGCCGGAGAACACGGGCTCGGCGCCGCGCGCGGCGGTCCAGGTGACGGTGTGCCCGTCGCGCCCGGAGTCGGCCGCGCCCAGCTGCAGCGGCTCGCTCATCTCATAGGTGCCGTCGGCGAGTTCGACGCGTATGTCCCGTCCGCTGACGGTGCGGGCGGCGTCGCGCGCGGCCTGCGGGGAGCAGGGGCGGGTGGCGGTGCAGGAGGCTCCCGTGCCGTGCGGGGCCGCGTGGAGGATCTTGGGGCCCGGGGCGGCGTGGGCGGTGCCCTGCGGGGCGACGACCGCCGTGACGGCCGCTGTGACGGCCGCGAGGGCGAACATCCCCGCGCTCACGTGTGGCCGCTTCACTCCGCCACACCCCAGTCCGGGTGGCCCGGCATGGGCGGGTTGTCGAGGTCGAACAGCCAGTGATCGAGGAACGTGCCGACCGAGTCGTCGCCCGTCACCTCGACGGCGTTGTCGATGAAGTCCTGGGTGGAGGCGTTGCCGTGCCGGTGCTCGGTCAGCCACGCCTTCATGACGGCGTCGAACTTCTCCTGCCCGATCTGCTGGTTGAGGGCGTAGAGGCAGACCGCGGCGCCGTCGTAGATGTTGAAGCCGCCGAGCCCGGTGGGCTTTCCGGGCGGGCCGTCGGTCTTGCGGACCGCGTCGAGCTTGGCGTACGCGGCCTTCATCTTCTCCTCGATGGTCTCGAAGCCCTTCTGGTCCGCCCACACAGCCGCGTAGTAGACGGCGGGCCCTTCGTTCAGCCAGGCGTCCTGCCAGGTCGCGGGGGTGACGGAGTCGCCGAACCACTGGTGGGTCAGCTCATGGATCATGGTGGTCGAGTAGGTGGGCCGGTCGAACCACGAGGGGCCGAAGAGTGACAGGGTCTGATTCTCCAACGCGTCGCTGTAGCCGTCCCGCACGATCTGCACGCCGTACGTGTCGAACGGGTAGCGCACACCGAGGGTCTTCTCCAGCCACGCCAGCTGCCCGCCGGTCTCCTCGGCGATGGGCTTGTACTTGGCCTGCTGGTCCGCGGGGACGAGGTGGCGCAGCTTCACTCCGTGGGGGCCGCGTCCGTACACGTAGGTCTGCTTGTTGACGGAGATGCCCAACAGCTCGGGTGCCATGGGGGACTTGAGTGAGAAGTCCCAGGTCTTCTTCGTTCCGGCGTCGCGGGTCCCGGTGAGGTTGCCGTTGGCGCCGGGGGTCCAGCCGTCGGGGGCGGTGAGGTGGAAGGTCCAGGTGGCCTTGTCGGAGGGGTGGTCGTTGACCGGTGCGAAGGTGTCCGCGCGGGAGGCCTGGGCGGCGGAGGCGAAGCCGCCGTCGGACATGTAGCGCCAGCCCGGTTGGCTGATCGGCTTGGTCTTGCCGTTGCCGTGGTAGGTCAGTTCGACGTCGAAGGTCCGGTGGTCGCGCAGGCCGCCCGCCGGGGTGACGGTGAGCTCCTGGCCGCTCTGGCCGGGTGTGATCGCCCACGTGGCGTTCCTGCCGTTGACCTTCACGGTGTCGATGGCCAGCGAGTCGACGTCGAGGTTGAAGGACGACAGGTCCTGGGTGGCTCTCGCCTTGATCTTCATGGTGCCGGTGAAGTCGTACGTCACCGGTGTGAAGTCGAAGGAGAGGTCGTAGTGGCGGACGTCGTAGCCGCCGTTGCCGAGCGTCGGGAAGAGCGGGTCGCCGACGCCGTCCCCGCCCGGGGTGGGGTCGAAGGGCGCCGCGTGGGCGGGGAGGGCGAGCGCGAGGGCGGCGGCCGCGGCCGCCGTCGCCGTCGCGGCACGGGCGGTGCGGGCACGTACGGTGCGGGTCCTGTTCTCAACCATGGAGCCGCAACGTAGTAATCGCTTACTGTCCCGTCAACACCCAAGAGAAGCTCTGTTCTTGGACTTGTCCGCCGCTCCTCTGGCGATACGGGCAGAGTTCGGTACACGCTTACCCTCCACGCCGAGGAGGGCGAGCACATGGCACAGGCGGCAGCGGCAGGGCACGGCCCGCAGCGGCGACGGGCGACGGTCATCGACGTCGCGGCGCGCGCCGAGGTCTCATCGGCCACCGTCTCGCGCGTCCTGAACGGCAACTACCCGGTGGCACGGGCCACCCGCGAGCGCGTCGAGGAGGCCGTCCGGGAGCTCGGCTATGTCGTCAACGCGCACGCGCGGGCGCTGGCCGGGACATCGAGCCGGACGGTCGGCATCATCGTCCAGGACGTCGTCGACCCGTTCTTCGCCCACATCGCCCGCGGCGTCGAACGGGCCGCCTCGGCGGCCGGACGGCTCTGCATGGTCTGCTGCACCCACGGCGACCCGCAGCGCGAGCTGGCCTTCGTCGACCTGTTGCACGAACAGCGGGCGGACGCGGTCGTCCTGGTCGGCGGCGCGCACTCCGATCGCGCGTACGCCCGTGAAGTCGCCCGCAGGGCAAGGGATCTGCATGCGGGCGGATCGCGCCTGGTGCTGTGCGGGAGGCCGTCGGTGGGCGGCGACGTGCCGACCCTCT
Organism: Streptomyces sp. NPDC033180; assembly: GCF_055577645.1. Lineage (NCBI taxonomy): Bacteria > Bacillati > Actinomycetota > Actinomycetes > Kitasatosporales > Streptomycetaceae > Streptomyces > Streptomyces sp. NPDC033180. The sequence continues at coordinate 279,518 of NZ_JBVIPU010000010.1, forward strand.
CCGTGGAGTACGACAACGAAGGGGGCGCCTTCACCCTCACCGACCATCTCCTCACCCAGGGCCACGAACGCATCCTCTACCTGGGCGGGCCGCCCGACCTCTCCACCACCCGCGGTCGCGTCGCGGGACACCGCAGAGCCCTGGAGCTGCGCGGCGTCCCGTACGCGCCGGAGCTGGTGCACACCGGCGCGTTCAGCCCCGCGTTCGGGCACCGCAGGCTGACCGAACTCCTGGCGTCCGGACCGACGTTCAGCGCGGTGTTCGCGGCCAACGACATGGTGGCGATCGGGGCGCTGCAGGCCCTGGAGGAGGCCGGGCTGCGGGTCCCCGACGACGTCTCCCTGGTCGGCTACGACGACGTGCCCATGGCCCAGGTCCTGCGCCCCCGCCTGACGACCGTGCACGTGCCGCTGGAGGAGATGGGCCGGCAGGCGGTGCGGCTCGCGGTCCCGGGCGTGGAGGCCGACGCGTGGCAGCAGCCGGCCGGAGACGGACTGACGCTCGGCACGCACATCGTGGTGCGGGATTCGGTGGCGGCGCGGCCGGCGAAGTAACCGGTTAACCCCGCGAAGTAACCGGTCAACCCCTGCCGTACCCGGCGGATACCGGGGCCAGGACAGAAAGAACGTAGAAAGATGCCGGACCCCCTTGCCCTCGCACAGCAACCGCTTACATGCTGTCGCGCAATCGCTCACGCCCCTCTCCTCCCGCACTCCGATGCCCTGACACCCCATGGGAGTTCCGCATGCCCACACCCCTCCCCGGCCCCTCCGGACCCCGCCGCCGCACCCTCATCGCGGCGGGCGCCGCCTCCGCACTCCTGCCGGTGGCCGCAGGCGGCACGGCACGGGCGGCCGACGCGGGCGAGGCGGACCCGTTCGACACTCTGCTCGCCCGCGCGGCAGCGCAACTCACCGGCGGCGAGTTCGACGCCGCCGACCCGGACTTCGCGGCGGCGCTGAAGGTCCTGGACACCCAGGCGTCGGGCTGGTGGCGGGACTTGGACCGGTCCGCGGGCCGCAGTGGCCTGTGGTCCGACCTCTCCCCCGCCAAGGACCCGGGCAACTTCGGACAGAGCTACACCCGCCTGCGCACGATCGCGACAGCCTGGGCCACCCCCGGTACCTCCCTCAGCGGCAGCGCCGAGGCCGCGGACACTCTGCTCGAAGCCCTGCGCTTCCTGCACGCCGACGCCTACAACCCGGATCGCCCCGAATCCGGCAACTGGTGGTTCTGGGAGATCGGCGCACCCCGGGCCCTGATGGACACGTGTGTGCTGCTGCGCGAGCAGGTTCCCGCGGCCGACCTGGCGAAGTACGTCTCCACGGTGGCGAAGTTCTGCCCGGACCCGGACCGCCGCACCAGCATCCCGACGCTTTCCGAGACGGGCGCCAACCGCGCCGACAAGGCCGTCAGCGTGGCACTGCGCGGTCTCCTCGCGCGGGACGGGGCCACACTCGCCCTGGCACGCGACGGGCTGTCCGACGTCCGGGACAAGGGCAGGAACAGCCTGTTCACGTACGTCACTTCGGGCGACGGGTTCTACGAGGACGGATCGTTCGTGCAGCACGGCTCCGTCGCGTACACGGGGACGTACGGCAGTGTCCTGCTCGGCAGCGCGGGAGCGCTGATCGCCCTGCTCGCGGACTCCGAGTGGGCCGTCACCGACCCGAAGACGTCCGTCCTGTACGAGGCGGTGGACCGGACCTTCTCACCGGTGGTCTTCGACGGACTGATGATGGACGCGGTGCGCGGCCGTGCGACGTCCCGTGAGAAGGCGCCGGATCACAAGGACGGCGCGGTGACGCTCACCAACATCCTGCAACTGGCGGACGGGGCGCCCACCGCGTACGCCGAGCGCTGGCGCGCGCTGGCCAAGGGGTGGATCAGCCGCAACAAGTCCCACCCCTACCTGAGCCTGGTGGGCGTCCCGGCGCTCGCCCGCGCCAAGGCCGTCATCGACGACCCCGCCGTACCGGCCACCGACCGGCTCACCGGACACTTCGCGTTCGCCGACATGGACCGGGTGGTGCACCGCCGCCCCGGCTGGGCGCTCACCCTCTCGCTCTCCTCGAAGCGCATCGCCGCGTACGAGGCGGGCAACGGCGAGAACCTGCACGGCTGGTACACCGGCGACGGCATGGCCTACCTGTACGACGGCGACGATCTCGGGCAGTTCGGGGACGGCTTCTGGGCGACGGTCGATCCCTGCCGGATGCCGGGCACCACCGTGGACACCCGCACGCGCGCCGACATCGGCTCGGGCAGCGGGACGGGGTCCTACCGGCCGAAGAACGCCGTCGCGGGCGGCGCGGTACTCGACGGGAGATTCGGCGCCGCCGCGATGGAACTCCTCGCCGACGGCAGCACACTGCGGGCCAGGAAGGCGTGGTTCTTCCTCGACAACGCGGTCGTCGCCCTGGGCGCGGACATCACCGCGAGCGACGGCCGCACCATCGAGACGGTCGTCGAGAACCGGAATCTCTCCGAGGACGGCGCACCCCGGTTCACGGTCGACGGACGGCGGCAGCCCTCGCGCACCGGCTGGTCGGCGCCCCTGCCCGGCGCCCGCTGGGCCCATCTGGACGGCACCGGCGGCTACGTCCTCCCCGACGACCCCGCGCGGCCGCCCCATGGCCGGGGCGGCGCCCGCCTGCACGCCCTGCGCGAGGAGCGGACCGGCACCTGGCGGGAGATCAACACCGGCGCGGACACCGGAGGCAGCACCACTCCCCTCACCCGCCGCTATCTGACCCTGTGGCTCGACCACGGAGTCTCCCCCGCCGCGTCCTCGTACGCCTATGTCCTCCTGCCCGGGGCGAGCGCCACCGCGACCGCCGTATGGGCCCACGCACGGCCAGTTCGCATCATCGCCAACAACGCCACCGCCCAGGCCGTCGAGGCCCGCCGCCACGGACTCCTCGCCGCGCACTTCTGGGGGCCCGGCAGCGCGGCCGGGATCTCGGCCTCGGGCCCCTGCACCGTGCTCGCGCGACACGGCGGCGACGGCATATCGCTGGCCGTGGCCGACCCGGGCCGCGCCGGCACGACGGTCAGCCTGGAACTGCCCTTCCCCGTACGGAAGGTGGTCCGCGCCGACGACACGGTCACGGTCACCCCGGGCCGCCGCCCTGTCGTCACCGTCCGCGTCGACGGCTCGCGAGGCCACACGCACACCGCGCACCTGAGGTGACCGGCGCTCCCCGCCCGGAAGTCGCCCCCGCACAGGAAGCACAGACCCACCATGGCCGCACCACACCTGACCCTGCCGCCCACCGACCGGGTCCTGTCCCCGCTCACGGGCTGGACCCGCGCACACTGGGAGGCGCTCGCCGACCGGCAGTTGGAGGCGCTCGTCCCTTACGCGACGCCCAACTTCGCGCAGTACCGACTGCCGGGGCGCGGCAGTTGGTCGGGGGTCGTCTCGGACGGGCTGGAGGGATACGCACGGTCATTCCTCCTCGCCTCCTTCCGGATCGCGGGAGCGGGCGGCGAAGTGGGCCCCCACCTCATGGAACGCTACGCGCAGGGTCTGACAACGGGCACGGACCGGGACGCCGCGAGCGGTGAGGCCTGGCCCGAACTCAGCGACTGCTCGCAGCAGATGGTGGAGGCCGCGTCGATCGCGATCGGCCTGCACGAGACCCGCCCCTGGATCTGGGACAAGCTCGATCCCCGGGTCCAGGAGCGGGTCGTCGACTGGTTCTCCGGGTTCGTCGGCGGCCGGACGTGGGACAACAACTGGCGCCTCTTCCAGGTGGTCTCCGAGCAGTTCCTCGCCTCCGTCGGCGCCCCGTACAGCAAGGCGGACATCGACGGCGGGCTCGACCGCATCGAGGACTGGTACCGCGGCGACGGCTGGTACAGCGACGGCGACGGCCGCAACTTCGACTACTACATCGGCTGGGCGATGCATCTGTACCCGCTGCTCTGGGCCCGCATGGCGGGCCCGGACGACGAGGGGCGCGGCAAGGTCTACCGCGAGCGGCTGGCCCAGTTCCTCGCCGCCTACCCGCACTTCTTCGGTGCCGACGGCGCCCCCGTCCACCAGGGCCGCTCCCTGACGTACCGCTTCGCTGCGACCGCCCCCGTCTGGATGGGCGCCCTGGCCAACTGCACGCCCCTGGCTCCCGGCCTCACCCGGCGCCTCGCGTCCGGCACCGCACGGCACTTCGTGGAGCGCGGGGTCCCCGACGAGCGCGGGCTCCTTCCGCTCGGCTGGTACGGGACGTTCCTGCCGTCCACCCAGGCCTACTCGGGCCCCGCGTCCCCGTACTGGGCGAGCAAGGGCTTCCTCGGCCTGCTCCTTCCCGCCGATCACCCGGTGTGGACGGAACGTGAACTCCCGCTCCCCGTGGAGGAGTCCGACCAGTACACGGCGCTCCCCCAGCCCGGCTGGCTCCTGCACGGCACGCGGCACGACGGCATCGTCCGTCTGATCAACCACGGCAGCGACCACAACCCGCTCGAAGGCCCCGCGGCCGACGACCCGCACTACGCCAAGTTCGGCTACTCCACTGCGACCGCCCCCGAGACCGCCCCGAGCGCGTGGGAGCGCACCGTGGACAACCACCTCGCGCTCATCTCGCCGGACGGCACTGCGTCGCGTCGCCGCCGTATACACCCGCTGCGGTGCGAGGGACGCCTGGCCGCGTCCCGCCACGACGCGCAACTGCCGGGCATCGCAGGCGAGTTCCCCATCGAGACGACGAGCGCGCTGCACGGCCCCTGGGAGATCCGCATCCACCGCGTCCACGCCCCGGCGGGCGTGACGGTCCGCGAGGGCGGCCACGCGGTCGCCGACGAGGCACAGCCGTACGCCGAACACGGGCCCGGCTGGGCCCTCGCCCGTACGGAATCGGGTCTCACCAGCGCTGTCGTCGCGCTCCACGGCTGGGACGAGGAGGCGGGCACCGCCCGTGAGGTGGCCGCCAACGCGTACGGGCCGCACTCGGCGACGCCGTATCTGACCCTCACCGGCCACGAGGGCGGCACGAGCGTCCACGTCACCCTGGTCGCGCTCTCCCAGGACACCGTCCGTCCCGCCGCGTTGCGGGAATCCATCACGTGCACGGTGGAGGGCGGCACCGCCCGCCTCCGCTTCCCCGACGGCACCCTGCTGGAGGTGTGAGCGTCAGATCCCGCCGTCCTCCCTGCGGTGGATCTGCTCGACGAGCTCCGCCGCCATCGCCTTGATCGTCTCCAGACCCGCTCGGCCCCAGGGCCGTGGCTCGACGTCCACGACGCAGACCGTGCCGAGCGCGATGCCCGTGCGGTCGATGAGCGGGGCGCCCAGATAGGAACGGATACCGATCTCGTCGACCACCGGGTTCCCCGCGAACCGCGGATAGTCGCAGACGTCCTCCAGGACGAGGGCCTTGCGGCGCACGATCACATGCGGGCAGTACCCGTGATCGCGCGCCATGTAGCGGAACGCCGTGCTCTCCGCGGCCGCCGTGGAGGTCAGTTCGGAGCCGGCCCTCGTGTCGTCCGGGGTGTGCAGGCCCGCGAAGAACTGCCGGTTCTCGTCGATGAAGTTGACCATGGAGTACGGAGCACCGGTGACCTCGGCGAGACGGTCGGCGAAGGCGTCGAAGGCGAGGTCGGGACGGTGCCCTATGCCGAGCCTGCGCAGCCGCCGCACCCGGCTCGGCGCCTCCGTGTCGACGGGAGTGAGCAGCAGGGGCGCGGTCGAGTCGTACATCAGGTGTGGGCTCCGTAGCTCGGGGCGGCCGGGGCGTGGGCGAGGAGGTGTTTGACGAGGGTGAGGAGGGTGGCGATGCCCGAGCTCGAGATCCGGGCGTCGCATCGCACGACGGGCACCTGCGGATCCAGGTCGATGGCGGCCCGTACCTCCTCTGGCTCATAGCGGTGGGCGCCGTCGAATTCGTTGATCGCGACGATGAATCCCATGCCGCGCTGCTCGAAGAAGTCCACCGCCGCGAAGCAGTCCTCCAGGCGGCGGGTGTCGGCGAGGACCACCGCGCCGAGCGCACCTTCGGAGAGTTCGTCCCACATGAACCAGAAGCGTTCCTGGCCGGGCGTTCCGAAGAGGTAGAGCACGTGCTCCGAGTCGAGGGTGATGCGCCCGAAGTCCATGGCCACCGTCGTCGTGGTCTTGTTCTCGACGCCCGAAAGATCGTCGGTGCCCTCGCTGACGGTGGTGAGGAGCTCCTCCGTGCTCAGCGGCGCGATTTCGCTCACCGCGCCCGTGAAGGTCGTCTTGCCGACCCCGAAACCTCCCGCGACCAGGATCTTCAGTGCGGTGGGGAAGGGGTCAGAGCTGTCGTCGTAGTCCATCGAGCACTGCCTCCAACAGGGACCGGTCGGTGGGGTTGTGGTAGAAGTCCGGGGCTCTCAGAGTGAGCGCCCCGCAGTCGACGAGATCGGAGAGCAGCACCTTGGTCACGACCGCGGGCAGCTTCAGCTGCGCCGCGATCTCCGCGACCGACGTGGGTGCCGCGCAGAGCCCGAGCGCCTCCGTGTGCTCGGGCCCGAGGTAGCCGATGACCGGGCCCCCGGTGGCCATCACCTGGGTCAGGAGGTCCAGTTGGGCGGTCGGCCTGGTCCGTCCGTCACTGACCGTGTAGGGCCGGACGAGCCGTCCGGCGGATGCGTCGAGCCATGGCCCGTCGTGCGGGGCCGCCACGCTCAATGCCTCATCGGGGCGGGTTCACCGACGGGTTGCCGGGGCGCGGTGAGCAGGTAGGGGCGCACGCTCTTGACCAGCATCGTCATTTCGTAGCCGAGCACGGCGGCGTCCGCGTCGCGCCCCGCGAGCACCGCCAGACAGGTGCCGGAGCCGGCCGTGGAGACGAACAGAAGGGTGGAGTCGAGTTCCACGACGACCTGGCGTACGTCGCCGCCGTCTCCGAACCTGATGCCCGCGCTGCGCCCCAGTGAGTAGAGCCCGGAGGCGAGAGCCGCCATGTGGTCGGCGCTGTCCGGGTCGAGGCCATGGACCGACTTCACCAGTCCGTCGGAGGAGAGCAGGACCGCGCTGTGGGTGTGCGGCACGCGCTGCACGAGTCCGCTCATCAGCCAGTCGAGGTCGGATACCTGCCCGGTCGGCGCATCGCTCGCCATGGTGGATCGACTCCTTGAGGTACGAGGGTCTGCCGGGGCAGACGTGGTGCTTGTGGGGTGGTGCGGTTCAGCCACCCTGGCTGCCCCCGTCGCGGGGGACGCCGAGGTCGGGTTCGGGCGCCGGGTCGCGCGGCTCCTGCGCGGCGGCGAGCCCGATGCCGCGCTGGAACGCGGCCATCAGGCCCGGGTCGTGGCCGACGTGGTGTTCGCTCTCCGTGCGGGGTGACGGCGCGTCCCGCAGCTGGGGCGCGATGTGTTCCTGGGCACGCCGCTTGGGCAGTCTGGGTCTTCCCACCCGGCCGCGTACGGCGCCGCCGTTGAGAGGGGTCGGTGGTGCCCCCGCGTTCTCGGCCGCGGCCTGTCGGTCCTCGGGCCGGATACCCGGCACGGCCTCGGCCGGCGTCGGTCTGCCCTCCCTGCCCCGTACGGGCAGCGGGGCGGGCGGGGAGCCGTGCGGCGCGGGAGCGGGCGGGGGGGCCGGCGGCGGGCTCGGCGGCACGTCCCGGCGCGGCTGCCGGGGGACGGCCACCGATTCCGGGTGGGGAGCCGCGGCGGGCGCCCGGGCCGGTTCCGGTACGCCGCCGGGGGCGACCGGTGGGGCGGTTTCCGGGGTCCGCTGCGGACGCCCGGCGGCGACGGGCTCGTTCTGCGGCTCGGTGCCGAGCAGGCCCTGCGGCAGGATCAGTACGGCCTGTACACCTCCGTAGATGTTGGTCTGGAGGCGTACCGCGATGCCGTGCCTGCGGGCGAGGGCGGAGACGACGTAGAGGCCGATCCGACCGTCTTGGAGGAGGCTCGCGACGTTGACCTGGTCCGGGTCGGCGAGCAGGTGGTTCATCTTGTTCTGCTCGGTCAGCGGCATGCCGAGGCCGCGGTCCTCGACCTCGACGGCGAGGCCGGCCGTCACCAGGTTGGCACGCAGCAGGACTTGGGTGTGCGGGGCGGAGAACACCGTGGCGTTCTCGATGAGTTCGGCGAGGAGGTGGATGACGTCGGCGACGGCGTGGCCGCGCAGGGTGCCGGCGATCGGCGGCACCAGCTTGACCCGTGAGTACTGCTCGACCTCCGCGATGGCCGAGCGGAGCACCTCCGTCATCGAGACCGGGTTGCTCCACTGGCGGCGTGAGATGGCGCCGCCGAGCACGGCGAGGTTCTCGGCGTGCCTGCGGATGCGGGTGGCCAGGTGGTCGACGTGAAAGAGGCCCTTGAGCAGCTCCGGGTCCTCGACCTCGTTCTCCAGCTCGTCGAGGATCGAGATCTCGCGATGTACGAGGGACTGCAGCCGCCGGGCCAGATTGACGAAGACCTCGACCTTTTGTTCGCTGCCCGCGTGACTGGAGAGCTGTGAGGCCTGCACCACGGCGGTGACGGCGACATCCTGGGCCCGCGAAAGCTCGACGGCGAGCAGCCCGAAGTCGTCGCCCTCCGGAGCGGATCTGGCGGGAGCCCTGCGCGGGGGCGGGCCGTCGCCGCGGCGCAGCTGCTCGACGACTTCGCGCAGCTCGGCCTGTCCTCGCGCGGTGGTGCGGCGCAGGGTGCCGACGCGCTCGTGTACGGAGGTCGCGGTGCGGTCGGCTGCGATGGCGGCGATGACGACGCCGGCCAGGCTGATGGCCCCGGCCGCGGTGAGGATGAGGAGCAGTGCGGGCTCGAGCGGCCCGGGGGACGACCGGACGATGAACAGCACGGCGGCAGCGGCGCAGAGGGCCACCGCGACGGCGGGCAGCACGGCGATGCGCAGGAGCTGGGGCCGTATCCGGGCCTCGGGCAGCACCGTGACGGGTCGGCTACCGGGCCTGCCGTGCCGCCCGCCCTCACGGCGGTCTGCGCGGGCGGCCGGTGCACGGAGGTGAGACATCAGCGTCCTCGGTCGGGGAGCGGGCTCCGACGGTCGCGCGACCTGTGGCTTCGCGGCATCGCCGTACCGGTCGGGAGGGGCACGGGCAGGACCGCTGCCATGATCCCTGCGTCGACCGGCGGACACTCACGGTAGTCACCAACGCTTCATGTGCGGGAGGCAGTTGACAAAGTCCGGCACCCAGGGTCCCGCTCTGGTATGACAGGTCGCACGATCGTCCGAATATGCCTTCGGACATCAGTTCCATCCGAGGAATGCCACCGGCCGCCACTGCCCGCCTCCGCGCCGGGCGTCAGAGCTCATCGCCGTGAAATCCCGTTGAGACTCCGCCGTCCGTTGGCGAGAGTCCGTGGCATGGAGTTCTTCTGCTACCACCGCGACCGGCCCGGCTCCACCACGCTGCGCGAGAAGCTGCTGGAGGACCACTGGTCCTACATGGACCAGTACGCGGCACAGCTGATCGCGCGGGGCCCGACCTTCGCCGCCGACGGCGAGACACCGAGCGGCAGCGTGCACATCGTCGACCTGCCGGATCCCGCCGCCGCCCGCGCGTTCGCCTTCGATGAGCCCAACTACCGTGCGGGCGCGTACCGGGACGTGCTGCTGCGCCGGTGGCACAACACGCTGGGGCGCACCATGTGGGACTCCCCCGGTGGCGCCACCGGCGGCCACCGGTACCTGGTCATCGGCCTCGGCTCGGGGCAGGCGGCGGACCTCGACGCGCCGCCCGGCCGGGACGCACTGATCGCCTACGGGCCGCTGCTGTCCGACGACGGCGCCGACTGGCTGGGCACGGCGGCGCTGGTCCGGGCCCAGGACGCGGCCACGGCACGCGCCGTCCTGACCCCGGACCGGTACGCCGACATCGAGGTCCACGACTGGGAGCCCGGCGGCCGGCGGTAGCGAGCCCGGCTCTTTGTCAGCCGATCCGCGCCGCCTCGTGCTCCCCGTCGCCCTCCGTGCGCTCGGTGGGGGCGGAGAGCTCGGCGGCCGCCGCGGTGACATTCGGAAGCGACCAGCCGCCCTCCGGCTCGATCGCGACGCCGCGCCACCACGGCGCCGCCGGGACGGAGTCCGAAGCGGGCTCGAACGGCTCCCCCGGGACGGGCAGCGCGACGCTCGCCCCGACACGGCCCGCCGCGGCGACCGTCCCCTCCCCCGGCGCGGACCACGGGTGCGGCGCGAGGTTGAACGTGCCCCAGTGGATCGGCAGCATCACACCGCCGGGCCGCCCGCCCTGGAGGTCCAGGTGCGCACGCAGCCCCTCATCGGGCGTCATGTGGATGTCGGGCCAGAATTCGCTGTACGCCCCGATCTGGATCATCGTGGCGTCGAAAGGCCCGTGCTCCGCGCCGATCTCCCGGAAGCCGGCGAAATAGCCGGTGTCCCCGCTGTGGTAGACGCGGTGCTCGGGTCCCGCGACGGCCCAGGACGCCCAGAGCGTGTGCTGCTGGTTGCGCAGACCGCGGCCGCAGAAGTGGCGGGCGGGCGTCGCCGTCAGGCTCAGGCCTCCGACCTTCGCGGTCTCGTTCCAGTCGAGCTCGCGCAGCCGGTCGGCGGGGACGCCCCAGCGCTCCAGGTGGGCGCCGACGCCCAGCGGCACCGCGAAGACCGTGTCCGTGCCGGCCAGGGCCCGGATGGTGGGCATGTCCAGGTGGTCGTAGTGATCGTGCGAGATCACCACGACGTCCACCGGGCCGAGCGCCGCGAGCGGCACCGGCACGGGGTGCAGCCGCTTGGGACCGACCCAGGAGAAGGGAGAGCACCGCTCACCCCAGACCGGGTCGAAGAGCACCCGCTGCCCGTCGATCTCGGCCAGCACGCTGGAGTGCCCCATCCAGGTGATCCGCAGTCCACTGGCCGGGGGCCTCGCGAGGTCGGCGAGGGTCGTGGCGTGCACGGGGACGGTGCCCTTGGGACCGCGCCTGATCCGCTCCTCCTTACGGAAGTAGATCTTCGCGAACTCGAGCGTCGAACCGGCGGGCCGGGTCCGCGCCCCCTCGGGGTTCTGGAAGGACCCATCAGCGAAGTTCGGCGATCTGTGGATCCTCGCGAGCCGCTCACCGGCCGGATCCGCGCCGAACGGCGCGGTCCTGAGCGAGCGGAGCCCAGAGCTCAGCGAACGGGACACAGCACCTCCTGTGAAGGGGTAGGTCAGATCTCCATTATGGGCACCGCCCACGACAGCGGCCGTCCGGAGGGGGCCGCACCGGCCACACGCACGTCGGCGCGTGGTGTACTGCTACTGACCCTCCATTCAGTAGGAGCGCGCTCCATGCCCCCAGCACCCCCGGTTCCCCCCGTGTCCGCAGCCCCCATCCCCACACCTCTGCTCTCCGTCGCCTGGACCGACCACATCACCGGCCACCGGGGCTTCCTGGTCATCGACCGTCTCGTACGCGGTGTCTGCAGCGGCGGTCTCCGGATGCGCCCGGGCTGCACCCTCGACGAGGTCGCGGGCCTCGCCCGCGGGATGACGATGAAGGAGGCCCTGCACTACGACCCCAGCGCCCGCTACATCCCGCTCGGCGGCGCGAAGGGCGGTATCGACTGCGACCCGCGCGCCCCGGAGGCGTACGACGTCCTGGTGCGCTACCTGAGGGCGATGCGCCCCTACATCGAGAGCTCCTGGACGACGGGCGAGGACCTGGGCCTGACGCAGGACCTGGTCGACGAGGCGGCGGCGGAAGCAGGCCTGATCTCTTGCGTCCAGGCCGTCTACCCGCTTCTGGACGACGAGGCGACGGCCCGCGCGCGCCTCGCGGACGCCTTCGCCGTGGAGGTCGAGGGGATCGGCCTGAGCGAGCTGGTCGGCGGCCACGGCGTCGCCGAGGCGATTCTCGCCGCCCTCGACCGCGCGGGCCACGCGCACGCGGGCGCGCGCATGGCCGTGCAGGGGCTGGGCACCATGGGCGGCGCGACCGCCCGGTTCCTCACCCGCGCGGGTCTGACGACGGTGGCCGTGGCCGACATCAAGGGCACGATCGCCAACCCGGCGGGCCTCGACGTGGAGGCACTGCTCGCCGCCCGCGACGCGCACGGCACGGTCGACCGCTCGGCCCTGCGCCCCGGCGACCGGGAACTGCCGGGCGAGGCCTGGCTGTCCACTGAGGCGGAGATCCTGGTCCCGGCGGCGGTTTCGTACACGATCAACGCGACCAACCAGGCGCGGATCAAGGCCCGTTGGATCGCGGAGGCGGCCAACATGCCGGTGCTGCCGGAGGCGGAGCGTCTCCTCGCGGAGCGCGGCATCACCGTCCTGCCGGACGTCGTCGTCAACTCCGGGACGAACGCCTGGTGGTGGTGGACGCTCTTCGGCGACATCGGACCCGCTGCGGACGAGGCCTTCGCGCACACGCGCCGCTCGATGCGGGCCCTGGTCGACCTGATGCTGCGGCGTGCGGAAGCGGACGGCACGACGCCGCGTGCGGCCGCCCACGCGCTGGTCGCCGACCGGCTGCCGCTGATCGGGGAGCGGTTTGGCTGGTACGCGAACGCGTAGTTCGCGTGACGGCGAGGTGGATAGGCTGCCCGGCGTGGCGAGAGTGCGGTTGAGCGTGGCGGAACGGCGGGCGGAGCTCCTTGCCGCCACCGTCGAACAGATCGAGGTGCGCGGAGTGGCCGCGGTGCGCATCGCGGACGTGGCCGCGGCCCTCGGGGTGAGCAACGCGCTGGTCCTGTACCACTTCTCCACCAAGGAGAAGCTGGTGGCAGCGGCGTTCACGCACGCCGCGGAGGCCGACCTGGCCCGTCTCCACGCCATCCTGGGCCGCCGCACCACGGCTCTGCGCCGCCTGCGAGCCGCCGTCCGCTGGTACGCCCCCACCGGCCGGGCCAAGGGCTGGCGCCTCTGGATCGAGGGCTGGTCCGCCGCACTGCGCGAGCCCACCCTGCGCACGGTGACGCGCGACCTGGACCAGCAGTGGAAGGCGGCTCTGGCGGAGGTCATCGGGGAGGGCGTCACGGCAGGCGAGTTCACCTGCCCCGACCCCCGGGCGACGGCCCTGCGCCTCACGGCTCTCCTCGACGGCCTCGCGGTGCAGATGACGGCCTATACGGGCGCGCTGCCCCGCGCCCGCATGCTGGCGTGGGTGGACGAGGCCCTGAGCCGTGAACTGGGCCTGTCGGCAGCTGGATCACCGGCGAGCTGACCACACGCGACGACGCCGTCTGCCCCGTCCTCCCGGTGACACCAGGTCTTCCCCGTGACACCAGATCGTCTCTCAGGACGCCGACTCGATGTGCATCCTGACCGTGTACGGGTCGACGCTGCCCTTCGCTTCCACGTGGTCTCCCGACGACTCTCCCCGCAGCCGCCGCCCGAACCACGGCACCAGGTACTCGCGCGCCCAGTTGATGTCGTCGCGCCGCACCTCGAGCGTGCCCCGGGGCGGCTCCGGGGGCCACGGCTGGTCCGGGTCCGCGGGGACCTCCAGGCCAAGGACCTGGGCCGCGCGGAGCGCCACGCGCGTGTGGCCCTCGGCGGAGAGGTGCAGGCGGTCGCCGTCCCAGGCGCGGCGGTCCTGGATGGTCTTGAGGGACCACAGGTCGAGGACCGGGCAGCCGTAACGGTCGGCGATCGCGCGGACATGGCCGTTGTACGTGGCTATCTTGCCGCGCAGATGCTTCAGGACCGGCACCCCGCGGGTGTCGAACCCCGTGGTCACCATGACGGTGCCGACCGACGACGTGAGGTCGGCGACGGCTCGCTCGAACCGCTCGGCGACCTCGTCCGGGTCGGTGCCGGGGCGGATGATGTCGTTGCCGCCCGCGCAGAACGTCAGGAAATCGGGGCCCAGTTCCTTGGCCAGGGGCACCTGGTCCGCGACGATCTGGTCGAGCAGTTTGCCGCGCACCGCGAGATTGGCGTACCGGAACGTGTGCTCCGGCATCCGGTCGTCGAGCAGCACGGCAAGGCGGTCGGCCCAGCCGACGAACGTGCCGTCAGGACCGGGGTCACCCACGCCTTCGGTGAAGCTGTCGCCGACCGCTGCGTAGGAGGTGAATGTGTCAGGGATGAAGGATGTCGACTCTGCTCTCACGTCGTCGTATCTTTCACCTCGCTAAGTGACCTACGCCACCGTAGGGAGGGGTTGACGGGGGGTGAGATAAGCCACCGGTCAAGTTTCGTCCAAGCCAGGAATACGCAGCGGCCCCCGGCGCCGCTTACACCCGTCGTCGAGGGGCATTCCTACGAGGCAAACGCTCGTACACGGCAGTGATTGCCTCAGGAACCCATGTCGTATGGTCGAAGCCGCACCCCACCGGCGAGTCGCGCCGGCGGCCGGACGGGAGGAGCCCCCGTGACGCAGCAAGTCCCGCCGACAGAGCTGTCGGAGCCCGAGCTGTCCGGAGTCCGCAACTTCCGTGACGTGGGCGGACTTCCGACGGTGGACGGCCGCCGGGTGCTGCGGGGCCGGCTCTTTCGCAGCGGTCATCTCGCGCACGCCACCGCGTCCGACGCCGCGTTCCTCTCCACCCTGGGCCTGCACACGATCTACGACTTCCGCAACGCGGCCGACCAGCGGCTGGAAGGCCCGGACGTCGAGCTGCCCGGGGTGCGCAACGTGAACATGCCGCTGACCGACCCGGCCCACGGCGCCGAGTTCTGGACGATGGTCCGCGACGGCGACCTGGACCAGCTGCGCGCGGCCCTCGCCGAGGGGCAGGCCGCCGGGCGCATGGCCGACACGTACCGCGAGATCATCAAGGACCGCACCGCCGAGCACAGCCGAATACTGCACGAGATGGCCGCGGACAGCGTCCCCGCTCTGATGCACTGCGCCGCGGGCAAGGACCGCGCGGGCCTCTCGATAGCCGTCACGCTCCTTGCCGTCGGCGTCGAGCGCGAGGCCATCGAGGCGGACTACCTGGAGTCGAACGCCACCCACCGCCGCTACAAGGTCCGCCGCGGCGGCAACGCCCCCGACGCGATGTCCCCCGAGGTCATGCAACTGCTCAGCCCGCTCTTCGAGGCCCGCGCCGAGTATCTGGCCGCGGCCTTCGAGACGATCGAGCAGACCTGGGGCGGCACGGAGACCTACCTCGCCGAGGGCCTCAAGCTCGCCCCGGAGACCCGGGAGCGGCTCCGCGAGCGCCTCCTGGACTGACTCCCTTCGCCGGTCTTGTCACTGGTTCTGCGCGCCCAGCGAGAACAGCAAGTAGATGAAGGCCGCGAAGAGATGGCCCACGGCGACGTAGACGATCAGCCGGATCCAGAGTCCGCGCGGGAACTTCTCCTCCAGCGACATGGCCTTCTTCGCGGGTGCGGGAGCGGGCACGGACTCCGGCCGGCCGGGCCGTTGCGCTTCGGGTTCCGTCATCGCGGTTCTCCCCTGGTGGGGCTGTGCGAGGTCCCGCCGAGGCACAGCGCGGTGGCGGGACTCTGCAGCAGGGTGTGGACGAAGAGAAGGTCGGCGCCGAGGCGGTCCGCGGCGGCGATCCGGTGCGGGGTCAGCGAGTCGAAGTGCGCGCTGTCCCCGGCTTCGAGCGTGTGCGTGGTGTCGCCGAGCCGCAGCCGAAGGCGCCCCTTCAGGACGTACAGCCATTCCTCACCGGGATGGACGCGCACGATGTCGCCCTGCGCCCCGTGCGGCACGTGCACCCGCAGCGCCTGCATGCCACGGGCCTGCGCGCCCGCCTGCCAGTAGGTCCAGCCGCCCGCCCGTGTCGGTTCCATGTCCGCGGCCCGGACGACCGCGTCCCGGTCGGCGGGCGTCTCACCGAGCAACTCCGAGACCGTCGTACCGTAGGTACGGGCCAGCGCGAGCAGCATCGGCAGGGACGGCTGGCGCTGCCCGGTCTCCAGACGGGAGAGATGGGCGGGCGAGAGCCCGGCGGTGCGGGCCGCCGCCTCCAGTGTCAGGGCGGCACGCCGCCGCAGCTCACGCAGTTGCGGGGCGACGGCGGGCAGGTCCTCGGCGGCCTTTGGATCGGGGCCGGGAGCCCCCGGGTCGAGCGGCTCGGGCTCAGCGTTGCTCATGCCTCGATTGAGCCAGGCTCTTGTCTCTGCGACAACTTTCTTGCCTCAGAGGCAAAGCGAGCCCCACGACCCGGTGTGCCTCAGCGGTTGGCGACCGCCTGCTTGACCAGCGTCTTCCCGAAGTCCCACATCAGCCCGCCCCCACTGTGCGCCTCGTCCATCACCGCGGTGAAGGCCTCCACGAACCGGTCGACCTCCCGTTCCCCGACGGTCAGCGGCGGGATCAGCTTGATGACCTCCAGATGGTCACCGGAGACCTGGGTGAGGATGCGGTGCTTCTGCAGGAGCGGCACGACGACCATCTGCGCGAAGAGCCCCTTGCGCGCCGCCTGCAGCATCGTCCAACGGCTGCGCAGTTTCAGCGACTTGGGCCGTCCGAACTCGATGCCGACCATCAGCCCCCGGCCGCGTACCTCGCTCAGCAGCTCATAGCGGTCGACGAGCGCACCGAGCCGCGACTTCAGGAGGTCACCGGTCACGCGCGCGTTCTCGACGATCTTCTCGTCGTCCATGACGGAAAGCACCGCGAGCCCGGCCGCCATGGCCTGCGCGTTGGACCCGAAGCTCGCCGAGTGCACGAGCACCCGGTCCATGGACGAGTAGACCTTCTTGAAGATCCAGTCCTTGCCGAGCGTCGCACCCACCGGCACATAGCCGCCGGACAGCGCCTTCGCGACACACACCAGGTCCGGCTCGACGCCTTCCTCGTGCTGGTAGGCGTAGAAGTCGCCGGTCCTGCCGAGTCCTGTCTGCACCTCGTCGGCGATGAGCAGCGCCTTGTGCCGGTGCAGCAACTCCTGGGCGGCGAGCAGATAGCCGGGCGGCGTCCCGTGCACGCCCTTGCCCTGGATGGGTTCGACGATGAGCCCGGCCACGTCGCCCTTCGCCAACTCCTTGCGCAGGGCGTCCAGATCGCCGAGTGGAACGGCGGTGTCGGGGAGCAGCGGTGCGAACCCGTCCCGGAAGCCCGACTCGCCGTTCACCGAGAGGGAGCCTGTGGTCAGGCCGTGGAAGGCGTGCGTGCAGTACAGCACCCTCGGCCTGCCCGTCGCGTACCGTGCGAACTTCAGCGCGGTCTCGACGGCCTCCGTACCGCTGTTGCCGAAGAACACCCGGTCCAGGTGCGGGCTTCTGGTCAGCAGCTTCTCGGCGAGCAGGCCGGGCAGCGGCTGGCAGTCGAAGCGCGTCAGATCCGCGAGGGAGGCGTCCAGGACGTCGTGCAGCGCCTTGCGTACGACGGGGTGGTGGCGGCCTAGGCCCATCACCCCGAAGCCCGCGAGCATGTCGAGGTAGTCGTTGCCTTCCGCGTCCCAGAAGTACGCGCCCTCGGCACGCTCGTAGACCTTGTCGAAGCCGATGGTCTGCAGCATGCGCGGCAGCTGATGGTTCAGATGCCGCGCGTGCAGTTCGTAGCGCTCGGCGCCCCGCTCGGCGAGAAGTCTGCCGAGGTCGAACTCCTTGGTCATGCTCCGTGCTCCTTGGCTGCCAGTGTGGCGCTGATCCGACCCGCGATCTCGACCGGGGTGAGCCCGAGGTCCGCGAGCACCTCGGCCCGCTTGGCGTGCGCGAGGAACTGGTCGGGGATTCCGAACCGCCTTACGGGTACGTCGACTTCGGCGTCCCCGAGCGCGAGGGCGATCGCCGAGCCGACCCCGGCCGCCCGGCTGTTGTCCTCGACCACCCCCACGACACGGTGGAGCGCGGCCAGGGCGGGCAGCTCCGCGTCGACCGGCTTGACCCAGCGCGGGTCGACCACGGTGCAGGCCAGGCCCCGTTCCCGCAGCAGCTCCGCGGCCCGCAGACAGACGGTCGCCATCACGCCGACCGCCACCAACAGCACGTCCGCGCCGCCGTCTTGACGGTCCTGGCTCAGCACGTCCATGCCGCCGATCCGGTCCACTGCCGAAATCGCCGGCCCCACCGACTCCTTGGGGAAGCGCAGCAGCGTCGGCGCGTCGTCCACGGCGACCGCCTCCCGCAGCTGCGCGCGCAGTTGGTCGGCGTCACGCGGAGCGGCGATCCGCAGTCCCGGCACGACCTGGAGGATCGACATGTCCCACATGCCGTTGTGCGAAGCTCCGTCGACGCCCGTGACCCCGGCCCGGTCGAGGACGAAGGTGACGCCGCACTCGTGCAGCGCGACATCCATCAGGAGCTGGTCGAAGGCCCGGTTGAGGAAGGTGGCGTAGACGGCGACGACGGGGTGCAGGCCCCCTGTGGCGAGCCCGGCCGCCGACACCGCGGCGTGCTGTTCCGCGATCCCGACGTCCCACACCCGGTCGGGGTAGGACTCGGCGAACTTCGTCAGGCCGACCGGGCCCAGCATGGCCGCGGTGATCGCCACCACGTCCTCGCGCTCGGCCCCGATGCGTACGATCTCTTCGCCGAACACCGAGGTCCAGGAGGGGCCGTTGGAGGGTGCGAGCGGCTCGCAGGTCAGCGGGTCCATCACGCCGACCGTGTGGAACCGGTCGGCCTCGTCGGCGAGCGCGGGCTCGTAGCCGCGCCCCTTCTCGGTGAGGCAGTGGATGAGGACGGGTCCGTGGAAGCGTTTCGCACGTCGCAGTGCCGACTCGACGGCCCCTGTGTCGTGCCCGTCGATCGGCCCGACGTACTTGAGGCCCAGGTCCTCGAACATGCCCTGCGGCGCGAAGGCGTCCTTGAAGCCCTTCTTCGCACCGTGCAGCGACTCGTACAGCGTGTGCCCGACGACGGGGGTGCGCTGGAGTATGTCCTTGCCCCAGGCGAGGACCCGTTCGTAGCTGTCGGTGGTGCGCAGCGTGGCGAGGTGGTTGGCGAGGCCGCCGATGGTGGGCGCGTAGGAACGCTCGTTGTCGTTGACGACGATGATCAGCGGCCGGTTCTTCGCGGCCGCGATGTTGTTGAGCGCCTCCCACGCCATGCCGCCGGTGAGCGCTCCGTCGCCGATGACGGCGACGACGTGACCCCGCTCCCCCTGGACCTGACGGGCCTTGGCCAGCCCGTCGGCCCAGCCGAGCGCGGTCGACGCGTGGCTGTTCTCGACGATGTCGTGCTCGGACTCCGCGCGCGAGGGGTAGCCGGAAAGACCGCCCTTGCCGCGCAGCTTGGAGAAGTCCTGACGGCCGGTCAGTAGCTTGTGTACGTAGCTCTGGTGGCCGGTGTCCCACACGATGCGGTCGAGCGGCGACTCGAAGACGCGGTGGAGGGCGATGGAGAGTTCCACCACCCCCAGATTGGGCCCGAGGTGACCTCCGGTCCTGGCGACCGCGTGCACCAGGAACTCCCGTACCTCCTCGGCCAGTTCGTGAAGCTCGGCCTCGGTCAGCGCCTTCAGGTCCCGCGGCCCCCGAATGGATTCCAGAATGGTCATGCTCGGGCCCCCTCTCTGGTTGAACTCAGCTCACGGTGACGTCGGGCACCCCTGAGGCGACGCCGTCGTCCTGCATCTGTGCGGCGATCTTCAGCGCCTCTTCGATGAGCGTCTCCACGATCTTCGACTCGGGGACGGTCTTGATGACCTCACCCTTGACGAAGATCTGCCCCTTGCCATTACCGGACGCGACACCGAGATCCGCCTCCCGGGCCTCCCCCGGCCCGTTCACGACACACCCCATCACCGCCACACGCAGCGGCACCTCCATGCC
>NZ_JBVIPU010000011.1:0-291830 GCF_055577645.1 Streptomyces sp. NPDC033180
GCGTAGGCGATGGTGCCGTCGGCACGGTGTTGGAACCACTCGGGGTGCTTGTCCACCCAGGGGTGGTCGGGGGAGCACTGCAGGGCGAAGTCCAGAGCGACTTCGAGGTGCAGGGAGGTGGCGCGGCGTACGAAGGCGTCGAAGTCGTCCAGGGTGCCCAGGTCGGGGTGGATGGCGTCGTGGCCGCCTTCGGGGGAGCCGATGGCCCAGGGGACGCCGACGTCGTGCGGGCCGGGGGACAGGGAGTTGTCGGGGCCTTTGCGGAAGGTGGTGCCGATGGGGTGGATGGGCGGCAGGTAGACGACGTCGAAGCCCATCGCGGCGATGGCCGGGAGGCGCTCGGCGGCGGTGCGGAAGGTACCCGACCTCGGGGCCTCGCCCTCGCGGACGACGGCGCCCTCCGAGCGCGGGAAGAACTCGTACCAGGACCCGAACAAGGCCCGCTCCCGCTCCACGAGCAGCGGCAACCGCTCCGACTCCGTGACGAGTTCGCGCAGCGGATGCTCGGCGAGGACCGCGTCCACCTCCGGCGTGAGGGCGGCGGCAAGCCGGGCCGCGACGGGGCGTTCCGCATCGCGCAGGGCCTCGGCGGCGGCGCGCAGGGTGGCGCGACGGCCCTTGCTCACCGGGGCTTCGGCCGCGGCGCGTTCGTGGAGGCGGGCGCCTTCCTCCAGGGCGAGTTCGGTGTCGATGCCCGCCGGTATCTTGATGTGCGCGTGGTGCCGCCACTGGGTGACGGGATCGCCCCACGCCTCGACGGCGTACGTCCAGTTCCCCTCCGCGTCCGGAGTGACGTCCGCGCCCCACCGGTCGGTGCCGGGGGCCAGCTCGCGCATGGGCGTCCATGGTCCGGGGCGCCCTTCCGGATCGCGCAGGACGACATTCGCGGCGACCGACTCGTGCCCTTCGCGAAAGACAGTGGCGGTTACCTGGAATGTCTCGCCCGCGACAGCCTTCGCGGGCCGCCGGCCGCCGTGCACGAGGGGCGCGATGTCGAGGACGGGTACGCGGCCGGTGAGGGTGCCCGGACGGGCGACGGGGTGCGGGTGCGGGTCCTGCGCATCGCGCGGGTGCTGCTGGTGCTGCTGGTCCTGCGGGTCTGTCCGGTCCTGCGGGTCCTGCGGGTCCTGCGGGTCCTGCTGTGGTGCCGGGGATGTCGGCACCCTTGTGGAGGACTTTCCCGAGGGCTTCGCCGACGGGCGAGTTGAGGGCATGACCGCTCCTGTCCGCGTTACATAAGTGGGGCGGATACGGGGGTGTGGAGGGGTTCAGCGACTGCGTGCCGCGCTTGTGGGGCCGTACTGAGCCGTGACTGACCGTACTGAGCCGTGTGCGTACCGGGGGAGCCTTCCCACCAACTTCGGGTGGGCAATCGGCTGCTTTGTTAACTACTGGTGCGTAAGGCCCCAAAAACAAGACGGTGTCCTATCGAGGGTGCTTCGGGATGGCGCCGGAGGCAAGGCCGCGCCGCGTATGAAGGGCGCGCACGCAGAACCGGCCCCGCCGAGTGCGGCGGGGCCGGTTCCGGGGTGCCTCGTGCGCTACGGGTTGTTGACCTGCAGCAACTTGTTCGGGGAGCCGAGGCCGGCGCCCGTCACCTTGCCCGGCGCCGCCCGGTCGGACAGCGCCTTGCTCACCTCGGCCGGAGTGGCCGACGGGTGATCGGCGAGATAGAGCGCCGCCGCGCCCGCCACGTGCGGCGAGGCCATCGACGTACCGGAGATGGTGTTGGTGGCGGAGTCGTTCGTGTTCCACGCGGAGGCGATGCCGACGCCCGGCGCGAACAGGTCCAGGCTGCCGCCCCAGTTGGAGAAGCTCGCCTTGGCGTCCTTGACGTCACTCGCGCCGACCGTGACCGCTTCCTTCACGCGGGCCGGCGAGAACAGGAACGCGGGGAGCCCGTCGTTCCCCGCCGCGACCGTGTAAGTGACCCCGGACGCGATCGAGTTGCGCACGGCGGCGTCCAGCTGGGCGTTGGCCGTGCCCCCGAGGCTGAGGTTGGCGACGGCGGGCTTCTTCGCGTTCTTCGTCACCCAGTCGATGCCCGCGATGACCTGCGCGGTCGTCCCCGACCCCGCGTCGTCGAGCACCCGGACGCCCACGACGTCCGCCTTCTTGGCGACGCCGTGGCTCTGGCCCGCGACGGTCGCGGAGACGTGCGTGCCGTGTCCGTTGCCGTCCTGCGCCGTCGCGTCGTTGTCGATGAAGTCCCAGCCGCTGCTCGCGCGCCCGCCGAAGTCCTGGTGCGACGTGCGGATGCCGGTGTCGATGACGTACGCCGTCACGCCCTGGCCCGATGAACCGGGCCCGGTGTAGGACTTGTCGAGTGGCAGATTCTGCTGGTCGATCCGGTCGAGACCCCAGGAGGGCGGATTCTTCTGGGTGTGGTCCAGGGACACGATGCTGTCCTGGACGACGGAGGCGACCTTCGCGTCGCCTGCGAGCTTCCTGGCCTGGTCCGAACCGGCCTGCACCGCGTATCCGTTGAGCGCGGTGCTGTAGGTGTGACGTATTTCCGCCCCGTACTTCGCGGCGAGGCCCTTGCCCGCGTCCGACGGGGCCTGGGTCCCGCCCTTGAGCGTGACGATGTAACTTCCGCTGATGGAACCGGGCTCCCCGGCGCCGAGTATCTTCCCCAGTGGGGCATCGGCGGGAGCGGCGTGTGCGGGCAGCGTGCTGGCCGAAAGCACCGCCGCCGTGGTGGCGGCGGTGACGGCTCCGGCCCACCGCAGACGCTTCGTTCGCGACAGAGTCATACGCTGGTTTCCCTCCCCAACTTGACGTGCGACTCGCGGAGTTGGAGCGGTCTGTGCCGGATTCCCCGTATCCTCCACGAGCGCCACTTGGCAGCCTCTCGTGCGGCGTGAGGCCCTACAAGACCACACGGCGTGGGGGAATCGGCCATACCGCCCGTGGGGGTGCTGTGAGGGTTGCGCCGATTTCCGGACGGATTCAGGATGCCTGCGATAGGTGCGGGCCCACGGGGTGACCGTCGGCAGGGCGACGTCCGTTTCCCGCCAGCCGACCAGCGAGGAAGCGGCCACGCTGAGGGCATGACCACCCAGCACGAAGCTTCCGCACCGGATTCCCTGTCCGTCCTGACCGGCATGTACGAGGCGGAGTCCCGCTACCTGGCGGCCGGTGGCCCCGGCACGGCCACGTTCGACCTGCTCGCCCCCTTTTTCGCCCCCGATGTCGTGATGCACCAGGCGCAGGCACTCCCGTACGGCGGCATCTGGCGCGGTCACGACGGCATGACCCGCTTCTTCCTCGCCATGGCCGAGGCGTGGGAGTCCTTCGAGATCGGCGAGCAGGAGTTCCTGGCCACGGGCGAGACGGCGGTCGTCCACACCCAGGTCCGCGCGAGGGCGCGCGCCACGGGGCGCGAACTCGCCTTTCCCGTGCTGCAGACGATCACGGTGCGGGACGGGCGGATCACGCGGGTGCGGCCGTTCTACTGGGACACGGCCGCGATCGTGGCGGCGATGGCACGGCCTTGAGGGCCGTGCTCCCCGTGCGCCGTGGTGACAGCGGCGGCGCACCGCTAACGTCTGTGCGGTACGGCGATACGCGAGGTACGAAAGCCCTGGCATACGCCCCGTCAGACGCTCCGGCAGAGGTGCACCGTGATGAAGGCCATCCGTCGATTCACCGTACGTCCCGCCCTTCCAGAACCCCTCACCCCGCTCTCGGAGCTGGCGCGCAACCTGCGCTGGTCCTGGCACACCGAAACCCGTGAACTGTTCAAGGCCGTCGACCCCGAGCAGTGGGCCGCGTCGGGCGGCGACCCCGTGCGGCTGCTCGGCAGTGTGCCGCCCGCGCGGCTCGCCCGGCTGGCCGACGACGGGCCCTTCCTGCGCCGCCTCGCCGAAGCCTCGGACGGGCTGCGGGAGTACGTCACCGGGGCGCGCTGGTATCAGGAGCAGGCCGCCGAGCGGGGCGGTGAACTGCCGTGCGCCGTCGCCTACTTCTCGCCCGAGTTCGGTATCACCGCCGCCCTTCCGCAGTACTCGGGCGGGCTCGGCATCCTGGCGGGCGACCACCTGAAGGCGGCGAGCGACCTCGGGCTCCCGCTCATCGGGGTCGGGCTGCTCTACCGGCACGGCTACTTCCACCAGTCCCTGTCCCGCGACGGCTGGCAGCAGGAGACCTACCCGGTGCTCGACCCGAACGAGCTGCCCCTCTCCCTCCTGCGCGAGGCGGACGGCACCCCGAGCCTGGTGGCGATCGCGCTGCCCGGCGGGCGTTCGCTGCGCGCGCACGTCTGGCAGGCCAGTGTCGGACGCGTACCGCTGCTCATGCTCGACTCGGACGTCGAGGGGAACGACCCCGGAGCCCGCGAGGTGACCGACCGGCTCTACGGCGGCGGCAGCGAGCACCGGCTGCTCCAGGAGATGCTGCTCGGCATCGGCGGGGTGCGCGCCATCAGGATGTACTGCCGGCTGAGCGGTCATCCCGAGCCCGAGGTCTTCCACACGAACGAAGGTCACGCGGGCTTCCTGGGGCTGGAACGGATCCACGAACTCGCCGCGCAGGGCGTGGAGTTCGACGCGTCACTGGAGGCGGTCCGGGCCGGTACGGTCTTCACCACCCACACCCCCGTCCCCGCCGGAATCGACCGCTTCGACCGTGAGCTGGTCGCCCGGCACTTCGGCCCGGACGCCGAGCTGCCCCGCATCGACGTCGAGCGGATACTGCGGCTCGGCATGGAGACGTATCCCGGCGGTGAGCCCAACCTCTTCAACATGGCGGTGATGGGCCTGCGGCTCGGGCGCCGCGCCAACGGCGTGTCCACCCTGCACGGCAAGGTGAGCCGCGAGATGTTCGCGGGCCTGTGGCCGGGATTCGACGCCGAAGAGGTGCCGATCGCCTCCGTGACGAACGGCGTGCACGCCCCGACCTGGGTCGCCCCCGAGGTCTTCCGTCTGGGCGCCCGCCAGATCGGCGCGCAGAAGACCGAGGACGCGCTGTCGGTGGGCGGCTCGGACCGGTGGGACGCGGTCGCCGAGATCCAGGACGCGGACATCTGGGAGCTGCGGCGTGAGCTGCGGGGGCAGCTGGTGACGGAGGTCAGGCAGCGGCTGTACGCGTCATGGCGCCAAAGGGGCGCAGCGAGCGCGGAGTTGGGATGGATCGACGACGTACTCGATCCGGACGTCCTGACGATCGGCTTCGCGCGCCGGGTCCCCTCCTACAAGCGTCTGACGCTGATGCTGCGGGACAGGGACCGGCTGATGGAGCTGCTCACGCATCCGGAACGGCCGATCCAGATCGTGGTGGCGGGCAAGGCGCATCCGGCGGACGACGGGGGCAAGCGGCTCATCCAGGAGCTGGTGCGCTTCACGGACGACCCACGGGTGCGGAACCGGATCGTGTTCCTGCCCGACTACGGCATGGCGATGGCGCAGAAGCTGTATCCGGGGTGCGACGTCTGGCTGAACAACCCCCTCCGTCCGCTGGAGGCGTGCGGGACGAGCGGGATGAAGGCGGCGCTGAACGGCTGCCTCAACCTGTCGGTCCTCGACGGCTGGTGGGACGAGTGGTTCGAGCCGGACTTCGGCTGGGCCATCCCCACGGCGGACGGGGCGGCGACGGACGACGACCGGCGGGACGACCTGGAGGCAGCCGCGCTGTACGACCTGCTCGAGCGCAGGATCACGCCCCGTTTCTACGAACAGGGACCCGGGGGCCTGCCCGACCGCTGGATCGAGATGGTGCGCCGGACGCTGACCCGTCTTGGGCCGAAGGTGCTCGCGGGGCGGATGGTGCGCGACTACGTGGAGCAGCTGTACGTTCCCGCCGCGCGGGCGCACCGCACGCTGGGCGCCGATGCCGCGGGGGAGCTCGCCTCCTGGAAGGCGCGGGTGCGTGCCGCCTGGCCGAGGGTGGCCGTCGACCACGTCGAGGCGTCGGCGACGGGTGCCACCGCCGAGCTGGGCGCCACGCTCTCGTTGCGGGTCCGCGTGCATCTGGGCGAGCTGACCCCGGACGACGTGGAGGTCCAGGCGATCGCGGGCCGTGTCGACCCCGAGGACGTCATCGCCGACGCTATCCCGGTGCCGCTGAAGCCGGTGGGCGGCCCCGACGCGGAGGGCCGCCGACTCTACGAGGGCCCTCTGTCCCTGGACCGCACGGGCCCGTTCGGCTACACGGTCCGCATCCTCCCATCCCACCGCCTGCTGGCGAGCGGAGCCGAGCTGGGCCTTGTCGCGGTGCCGTCGGAGGGGACGGGGGAGGCTGCGGGGGTGTTGTTGCGGTAGGGCGAAGGGTGAGCAGCTTCCGGCCGCCCGTCTGCCGTCGACCATGCTCCGGGCGGCCGCGGGAGCTGAGATCCGCCTTCGTGAGGCGCTGTCCAAGGCCATGAAGCAGGGACTCGACCCGAAGGGTGGCGTAATGGCCGCAGTCAATGTGCGGGCGGAAGGAAACGCGGCGCACAACACGATCAAGGCTCCGTGTGCCGCCCCGCGCTGGTCGGAATCGACCGACCGCGTGCTCAGAAAAACCGGCTGGTACCCGGAGCGTTCGGTGCCCACGGTCACCTGGGAAAGCATCCTGCGTGAGCGTGGTGGATTTGTGGCGCATGAGGCCGCGCAGCGATTCCTCGCGGAATTCGGCGGACAGCGCAATGACGGGTGGCCTGCTGGGCCGGATACGGCGAAGTCGCCGTTCCGGGGGGATCCGCTCAGGGCGCAGTGGGATCGTGAGACCTTTGACCGCTACAGCGCGGAAGCCGGAGTCGCGCTGTACCCCGTCGGGCAGGCCAACAACCGTACGAGCTATCTCGCTGTGGCCGAGAACGGTGCTGTCTACCTCGGTGAGGAGGAAATCCGTCTGCTGGCGCCGTCCGGGGACGAGGCGCTGGACAGGCTCGTTGGCACGCGCTGCAGTGGGTCCCAGCCGGGAGAAGTGACATGGGTTGCCCGCCCTGTCCGTAACCTCCTCGGCGACGAAGCGGTGGACGGGGACGGGGGGGACAGAGGACGCGGCGCGAACCTTCCTTGCCGAGTTCGGGGGAGTGGCTCTCGGGCGGGAGGACTTGGCGTCAGTCGGAGGGCGGGGGCGGGATTTCCGGATCGATCCTCTGTTGGCCAAGTGGGACTTCGAGATCTACCTGAGCATGACCGAAGGCGGTGAGGTCTACGTCGGTATGGATTACCCGAACCTACTTGCGGACAACGGCGACGAGGCGATGCGCAAGTTGATCCAAGGAATGAGGTAGCCGCCGAGGGGCGTCAGCAGCTGGCCGCCCTCGCGGCACCCAGGGGAAGGAAGCCCCCGGGTGCCGCCCCGGCAAAGAGAGTTAATTGACGTTGACGCCGGCCCAGGCCGCCGCCACGCCCTTGGCCTCGGCCGAGTCAGCGCCGTACAGGTCCGTCGCCGCCTTCAGGGTGCCCTCGCGGGCCGCCTTGTAGTCCGTCGTCGTGGTGAAGTACGACGTCAGGGCCTTGAACCAGATCTTCTCGGCCTTGTCGCGCCCGATGCCCTCGACCTTGGAGCCGTCCGCGGTCGGGGAGTCGTACTTGACGCCGTTGATCTCCTTCGCGCCGCTGCCCTCCGAGAGGAGGTAGAAGAAGTGGTTGGCGATGCCCGAGGAGTAGTGGACGTCTACGTTGCCCGCGTCCTCGCTCCAGTTGTCCAGGGAGTTGCCGTCCTTGGAGGGCTTGTCCATGTAGCGCAGCGGCGTACCGTCGCCGTTGATGTCGATCTTCTCGCCGACCATGTAGTCGGGGACGTCCTCGGCGTTCTTGGCGTTGAACTCGACCGCCGCCGCGAAGATGTCGGATGTGGCCTCGTTCAGACCGCCCGACTCACCGCTGTACTCCATGTTGCCGGTCGCGGAGGTGACGCCGTGCGTCATCTCGTGGGCCGCGACGTCCATCGACGTGAGCGGCTTCTTGTCGCCCTCGCCGTCGCCGTACGTCATGCAGAAGCAGCTGTCGTCCCAGAAGGCGTTGACGTACGCGTTGCCGTAGTGGACCCGCGAGGTCGCGCCCTTGCCGTCGCCCTTGATGCCCTCACGGCCGTGCACGGCCTTGTAGTAGTCCCAGGTCAACTGGGCGCCGTAGGCGGCGTCGACGGCGGCGGTCTGGGCGTCCTCCGGCTTTCCGGTGCCCCAGGTGTCGTCGTCGTCCGTGACGAGCTTGCCCTCGCCGCTCTGACCGTGCGCCAGGTCGTACGTCGAGTGGCCGCCGCGCGTGTCGTCGGTCAGGTCGAAGCCGCTCGCGCCCTTCTTCGAGCCGACCTCGACGTCACCGCTGTACTGGCTGTGGCCGGCGCCGTTCTCGATGGCCTGGTACTGGAAGAGCTTCTTGCCCGTGGCCGCGTCGGTGATGACGTGCAGCTTGCTGGGCGTGCCGTCCTTCTGGACACCGGTGACGACCGTCTCGTGGGCGAGGACCGGCTTGCCGGACGCGGCCCAGACGACCTTGCGCGGGGTCTGCGCGTCGGCCTTCTTGGTGTCGCCGGACTTGGCGGCCGTCGACTCGGCGGACTTCGCGGCGGACTTGGCGCCGACCTTCGCGGAGGTCGATGCGACCTTGATGGTGGCCTTGGCTGCCTTGGTCACGCTCTTGACCGCGCCGCTCTTCGCGGCGTGGACGACCAGGTCGCCGCCGAGGACGGGCAGGCCGTCGTACGTGCGCTCGTAGCGGGTGTGCGTGGTGCCGTCACGGTCCTTGACGACATCGCGTACGACGAGCTTCTCCTTGGCGCCGAGGCCGATCTTCTCGGCGGTGGCGGCCTTGTCCGCGTTCGCGTCCTGCAACAGGCCGGCGCGGGCCGTGGAGGAGAGTGCGATCGGCGCTCCGGAGGGCGTGGCTGCCCGGTCGGGCTGCGCGGAGGCTCCGGTGGTCAGGCCGCCCGCGAGCAGGGCTCCTGCGGCAACAGCGGTGGCTATGGCCAGCGTTGAGCGCTTCCGGGATATGTGGGGGGTCACGCATGCTCCTTCGGTGGGGGGCCCGGACGGCATGGGGGACTGTCCGGGCTGAAAGATGCGGTGCGGGTGTACTGGTGTGACTGTGCGAGGGAAGAGTGTCAGTTGGGCCAGGTTCATGTCAGGTACCTGGCCGCAGGTTGGCCAGAAATCGTCCGTTGAGCGATGGTCCATGTACGCAATGCGAACGGCGAGTTGAGCGGCGGCACGCGTCCTCGCACGTGGTAGCCCGTACGCATGGGTGCGCCGCTCCGGGGATTTGATCCACCCGGAGCGGCGCAGTCTGCATGTGCTCCCTTCAAGCCCGGTCGGGGCCTACGGGAACGTCAGCTTCCAGCTGTTGATGCGGCCGACGTCCTGCGCGGCCACATCCTGGACCTTCAGCTTCCAGGTGCCGTTGGCCACCTCGGACGAGGCGTTGACCGTGTACGTCTCCTGGATGTTGTCCGCCGAGTCGTTCGCACTCGAGTTCTTCAGGCGGTACGTCGAGCCGTCCGGGGCCACCAGGTCGACGACCAGGTCACCGCGCCACGTGTGCACGATGTCGACGCCGACCTTGAGCGCGGCGGGCGCGTTGCCCGTGCGGCCGGTGACGTTGACCGACGAGGTCACGGCGGCGCCGCGGTCCGGAATGGCGACGTCGGTGGTGTTCTCGAAGTCGGTGCCACCGCCGCCACCGGGACGCGCTCCGACGTTGACGCCGGCCCACGCGTGAGCCACCGCGTTGTACTCGGGGCTGCTGGTGCCGTACAGCTCACCGGCGACCGCGAGGGTACCGGTGCGCGCCGCCGCGTAGTTGGTGGTCGTGGTGAACTTCGTCGTCAGCGCCTTGAACCAGATGAGCGACGCCTTGTCACGACCAATTCCGGCCACGGGCAGGCCGTCCGAGGTGGGCGAGTCGTACGAGACGCCGTTGATCACCTTGGCGCCGCTGCCCTCGCTCAGCATGTAGTAGAAGTGGTTGGCGACACCGGACGAGTAGTGCACGTCGATGTTGCCGATGCCCGAGTACCAGGAGTCCTTGGACGCGCCGTCCTTGGAGGGCTTGTCCATGTAGCGCAGCGGCGTGCCGTCGCCGTTGATGTCGATCTTCTCGCCGACGTAGTAGTCGCCCTTGTCCTGCGCGTTGTTGGCGTGGAACTCCACGGCCGCCGCGAAGATGTCGGACGTCGCCTCGTTCAGGCCACCGGACTCGCCGCTGTACGTCATGTTGCCGGTGGCGGCCGTCACGCCGTGCGTCATCTCGTGGGCCGCCACGTCGATGGACGTCAGGGGCTTGGCGTTGCCCGCGCCGTCGCCGTACGTCATGCAGAAGCAGGCGTCGGACCAGAACGCGTTGACGTAGTTGTTGCCGTAGTGGACCCGCGAGTACGCGCCGACGCCGTCACCGCGGATACCGGAACGGCCGTGCACGTTCTTGTAGTAGTCCCAGGTCAGTGCGGCCCCGTAGTGGGCGTCCGCGCCCGCCGTCTCCAGGTTGGACGCCTGGCCGTTGCCCCACACGTCGTCCGGGCCCGAGAAGAGCGTCCCGGTGCCCGACGTGCCGCGGTTCAGGTTGTACGTCTTGTGGTTGCCGCGACCGGTGTCGGTCAGGGTGTAGTTGGACCCCGACTGCGCGGTGCCCAGGGTGACTTGACCGCTGTACTGGGTGTTGCCCGTGCCGTTCTCGATGCCCTGCCACTGGAAGAGCTTCTTGCCGGTTGCCGCGTCCGTGACGACGTGCAGCTCGTTCGGGGTGCCGTCGTGCTGCAGCCCGCCGACCACCGTCTCGTACGCGAGAGTCGGCTCGCCCTTGGCCATCCACACGACCTTGCGCGGCTCGCGGTCCGCGTCGGTCTTCTTCGACCCCTCGGCCTTCGCCGCGCCGAGCGCCTGCTTCTCCGCGGTCGACGCCTTCACGTCGGCGCTGGTGTCGACGCCCTTGAGCTCCGCCTTCGCGGCCTTGGTGACGCCCTCGGTCTTCCCGGACTTCGCCTCGTCGACGACCAGGTCGCCGCCGAGGACGGGCAGGCCGTCGTACGTGCGCTCGTAGCGCGTGTGCGTCGTGCCGTCGCCGTCCTTGGTGACGTCACGGACGACGAGCTTCTCCTTGGCGCCGAGCCCCAGGTCCTTGGCCGTGTCCGCCTTGGTGGCGTTGGCGTCCTTGAGGAGCGCCGCACGCTGGGCGGGGGTGAGCTTCACGGGCAGGGAACCGGGGTCGGCCTTGCCTATCTTCGCGGCGGCCGGCGTCTTGGCCTGCGATATCGCGGGGTCGTCGGCGGATGCCGGGCCCGTCTGGAAGGCCACCGCGATGAGGGCGGCGACGGCGGTCAGGGCGCCCGCGGCGGTGGCGCGTCTGTGGGAGGCAGGTCTGTGAGAGGTGCTTCTCAACACGGACTCCTTCTGCGTGGCCGCGGGATACGCGGCCAGGGGGACCGGTCGGCGCGGTCGTGCCGTCCGGGCAGAACAAGGCAGAACGTGGAGCAGGGCGGAACGTGGAGCTGGGAATCGAGGGGAAGAGTGGCACCGGTGCGCTCTGTTTGTCAGGAGTGCGTCAAGAGTTGGCCGGAAATGGTCCGCTGCCCGGTGGGGCACGTTCGATATACGGAGGGGTCGCTCGACGCGAAGGGCTCCGGATTGTTCGAGGAGAGCCCGGCGCCGGCGCGCGGAGCGGCGTGGCTGATTCCGCACCCCGGGCAGGCACACGAAAGCCGGCCTGGAGCGCTGCGTCGCTCCAGGCCGGTGTGTGCGGGGCCGCTGCTCAGAAGTCGTAGGGCTTCGTGGTGTTCCAGTTGGTGACCTCGGCGTCGGACCAGGTGAACTCCGACGACGCGCCCTCCTCGTCGAAGGCCCCCGTCTCGACGCCCGGGCCGGTGTCACCGATCTGGTCGCGCAGGGCGATGGAGAGGTCCGCCGACGTGCGGGTGCCGTCGTTGTCGGTGAAGAGCGCCACGGCGGAGTAGACCCGGCCGCCGGGCTCGACCGTGATCCGGGCGGTGCCGCCCGGGGCGTCCTTGGACGAGTGGGGCAGGACGTTTGAGGTGTCGCCGAGCATCACCGAGGGGAGCGAAGTGACCCAGCAGGACGTGGAGTCGGTGTTCGTCGCGGTGATCAGGAGGTGCTCGCCCTGCTCCGCGGGGAAGCGGTGCACTACCGAGTAAGAGATCGCGTCGCCCTCGCACGGCTGGCTCCTGGCGGCATGGGCCGGGGCCGCCTCGCCCGCGCCGGAACCGGACGTCTTGGCGCTGTCGGCCGCCGCCGAGACCTCCGTCGTCGCCGTCTCCGACGCCTCCTCGGAGCTCTTCGTGCCTTCGGCGGTCGTGACGCTCCTGCTCCCCCCGGCCTTCGAGCCGCTGCCGGCGCTGTCGGAGCCGCCACAAGCGGTCAGGGACAGGGCGAGCGCGGCGGTGGCGGCGGCGAGGCCGGTGGCGCGGATCCGGATCGTACGCATGCTGAGGTTCCCCCGTGCGGTGGTGGGTGCGGGACGGCTGCTGGGTGCGGAACGTGCTGGTCGTTCCCGCTGTCGACGCCACTGTGTCCACCGTGGCTGGCGTTCAGCTCATGCCTGACTGACGTCTCGCTGACGCGCCGTTCCGCGGGCGGCCGGGACCACTTCGAGCTGGGCCGCGATTTCCCGCAGGCACGCCGGCTCCAGGGCGGCCAGTGGGGCGATGACGTCCTCGGTGAATCCGTGGGCCAGGGAGCACTTGACGAGGTCGACGCGCGGCGGGGAGGTGACGGCCGCGGCGAGGGCCAGACAGGAGGCGGCGTCGTCGTCCTGGAGATCGTCGATGAGAGGGAGGGCCTCGGCCACGAGGCCTGCGTCGAGCATTGCCCTGACCAGGTCGGTGAGGACGCCATCGGACAACACGTCGCTCAGCCGGCGGGCTTCCGCGTGGTAGCGGTCCCACAGCTGCAGGCGGACGACTGCCTCCTGCGGCACGGTGTTCGTCCCGTAGCCGGCGCCGGTGACCAGGACGGCGTTCCGCAAGGTGTCCAGCAGGCGGGTGCCATCCTCGGTGAGACCGGTGGCCCGGCAGGCCGCGGTCAGCCAGGGACGGGCCCAGAGGCCCTCGGCCGACAGCACCTCCAGGTCTGCGCTCGCGGCCAGTTGAGCCGTGATGTCGCGGCACAGGGGCTGGTGCCCGGCGTCGCACATCTCGACGATCATCTCCGCCGCAAGTTCCTGAGAGCGGGCCAGGTCCTGCGGGGAACCGCCGGGCACGGGCAGGGCCGTTTCACGGATCAGGGACATCGCCGAAGGGATGTCGTCCGACAGCAGGTGCGCACGCAGTTCGAGTGTGCGGCAGGGGAGGTCGGTCCCGGCGAGCGGGCGTGCCAGATCGAGGGCCGCTTCGGCGTGCCCCGCGCGCACATCGAGGGCCGCTTCGACGTGCCCCGCGCGCACATGGAGGGCGGCGAGATCGCGAGTGACGCGCGTCAGCCAGCCGGCCGCGCTCGGGTCCGTCGACTCCTCGATGCCTTCGGTCACTTCGGCGATGAGCAGGTCGAGGTCGGTCGGGCGGCGCTCGCCGTGTGCGACGACGGCCCTGGCGGCGTCCAGCAGGATGTCGAGGCGGTCGAGCTGATCCGCCTCGTGCTCCGCCGCGATACGCAGGGCGTGGTCGAGCTGGCCGAGTCGGGCGGCCGCGCTTGCCACAACCCGCGCATCCCACGCGACAGGGTCGTCGTCGGTGTCCCGCAGCACCGTGTGAAGGGCCAGTTCCAGGGCCTCAGTGGCCAGCTCCGTCTCTCCGGCGGCGTCGGCGGCCCGGGCGAGGGCCGCAAGGACGGTGGGCGGCGGCGTGTTCCTGGTCTCGTCGAGAGCCGCCTCCACCTCGCGCACCACGGGAGCGGCGTCCTGGGGCGTGTCCGAGTCGAGCAGCGCCAGGGCGATCTCCGCTAGGCGGCCCGCGCGGAGGGAGGGGGTGGTGATGTCCCGGGCCACGGAGACGGCGAGCGAGAGGTGGCCGTTGGCCAGGGCGGACGTCGTGGCTCCGGAGAGCAGCTCGTCGGAGGACCCGAGGCCGGGCCGCCTGGGATCGATGCCGTGGGAGGCGAGGGCGGCATACGCGAGCTCGACGAGATCGGGACCGAGATCGGGACCGAGATCGGGACCGAGATCGGGACCGAGATCGGGACCGACCCCGGGACCAGGAGCGACGTCGGCCGAGGGCGAGGGCGAGGGCGAGGCCGAGGGCGAGGACAAGCCGGGCAGCGCGAGCAGGCGGCGGGCGGTGTCCTCGTCCTGGTAGGCGGCCGACTCCACGATCTCGGAGGCGGTGAACTCATCGTTCAGGGCGGTGAGGAGCACCTCGGGTACGGTGCGACGGCCCCCCTTGGCGAAGTGCTCGCCGCAGGCGGTGAGGAGGGCTTGCTTCCTGCCGTCCCGGTCCAGGTCGGCGAGGTGCTGGACGAGGCGGTCGAGGTCGCCGAGCACGGTGAACGCCGGCGCGAGGAGTCCGCAGAAGTCGGGGCGGTCCTCGGCGTCGGCGTCTGCGATGGCCTCCTCGATGAGACGCCGAGCGAGCGCCGGATCGATCTCGGCCAGTGCCTCGGCGGCGGTGGTGAGGGACCAGCCTCGCTCGTCGCCGCTCCCGGTGATGGCTTCGCGAGCGAGATCGGCGGCGCCCGGTTCGCCGTGCCGCGCGAGCGCGAGGGCCGCGCGGACCGTGTGCGGCATCCGCTCCAGGAGCAACCGTCCCGGTACGGCCATGGCTTCGTGGATGAGGCTTCGCGCCTCGGCAGGCCGGCCGGCCAGCAGGTGCTCGCCGATCACCAGCAGAGCGTCGGCCTGCACGTAGGCGTTCTGGGGGGTACGGGCGAACTGGATTCCCTCATCGGCTCGGCCGAGGCGTACCAGCAGCAGCGGATACGTGGAGGGCATGGTGAAGTTGTCGTCCTCGATGCGCTTACGGAGCAGCGACACCCGCGTCAGCAGGGTGAGGTCGCAGTCGGGGGCCGCCTCCAGGAGCCATGCCGCGTTCGACAGTTCGGACAGTGCGGCCAGCTCGCCGTCGGTCCGGTGGCGCAGCAGTACGCGGCGCGCGGGGGAGGCCAGGGCCGCCAGCGTCCGTCCCGCGCCTTCGGTCTGCAGGAGGGTCGGGTACGCCTCGGTCAGGTAGTCCGGGGTGTCGTCGGGCCAGCCCGCCGCGGCGAAGCCGAGCGCCCAGCCGTCGATGTCCGCGCGGGC
This sequence comes from Streptomyces sp. NPDC033180, assembly GCF_055577645.1. Taxonomy (NCBI): domain Bacteria; kingdom Bacillati; phylum Actinomycetota; class Actinomycetes; order Kitasatosporales; family Streptomycetaceae; genus Streptomyces; species Streptomyces sp. NPDC033180. The sequence goes on from NZ_JBVIPU010000011.1 coordinate 15,105, forward strand.
CTCGGTGAACTCCTCGGGTTCCAGGTCCTCCTGGACGGCGGCGGCCAGGGTGTCGTGGGCGAGGGTGTACCGGGTCGGCGTACCGGGGCGCGGCTCCACCACCCGGGAGAGCCCTCGTTCCAGAATCCTGCGGATCGCCGGCGCGGAGCCGCCTGTGATCGAGGCGATGTCCCTGCCGCTCAGCGCGCCGCCGGCGACCGTCAACGTGGTCAGGACGGTGCGCGGGGCCGGCTCGGCCAGTACGTGATCCAGCTCCTGGCGGGCGCGCAGGAGCAGGCTCGCCGCCGCGGGGAACGGTGTCAGGACCTGGCGGCGGCAGGTGCGCAGCGGGTGGCTGCCGTCCACGTCGAGCGGCACGTCGAAATGGCGGCTCGTCACCAGGACGTGTGCCGCGCGGCCGAGAGCGGTCGGGAGCTGCGCGGCGATGCTGGGCTCGGCCAGCTCGCGGTGGTCGTTCTCGTCCAGGCCGTCGACGAGCAGCAGCAGGGAACGCCCGGGGATACGCGTCGCGCGCTCCCAGAGGCTGAGGAAGGCGGCCGCGTCCGGTTCGGCGGGCGGGAACTCGCCCAGCAGCGAGGCGAGTTGATCGCACAGGGCCCGGTGGAACTGCTGGACGCGCATCTGTCCGTCGCGCCGGGAGATCACGAACGACACCACGTCGACGCCGGGGTGGGGTTCCGAGGCGAAGCGGGTCACCAGCGAGGTCTTTCCGGCCCACGGGCCGGCGACGAGCATGAGACAGGGGTCCGGCCCGGTCGCGAACTCCAGCAGACCGGCGAGTTCCTGTTCGCGGCCGGTCAGTTCGGCACACCGGTCCGCGTACTGGCGCAGCAGCGCCTCGTAGGCCGGACGGCGCCGCTCCTGCCCGCGCAGATGCTTTGGTACGACGCCGTGCGAGGCCAGCAGCTCACGTGCGGCGTCGGCACTCGGCTCGGGCTCGCGTTCACCTTCCGCGCGCGGCTCGTACGCCCCGATCACAGCTGCCAGCCGCACGGCCTCGAGACCGCCCGAGGGGGCCGACTCCACGACGACGCCGACAGCCGACCCCTCGCAGACGACACCCGCGCCCGAGAAACCGCTCCAGTCGCGCGCCTCCAGGCGGCGGCCATCCGCCCGGTTCAGCAGCAGGCGGCCCCGCTTCACACTCGACCCGAGCGGGATCACCCCGTCGATCTGGTCGCTGTCACGCCAGGTCGCCGCGTCCGTGTCCGTCCAGCTCCGATGGCGAGGGAAACCGATGGCGGTGAACGGAAGCCGTCCGTCGGCCTCGTCCGAGACCACCGCGACGGACATCGGAGCGACCCCGTCGAGGGGTGTGTCCGGCACGAGTTCGACCAGCGCGACATCGAGCCGGACGCCTCGCCACACCGTCCGGCCGGTGACGACGATCTCACCGGGGGAGCACCCGGGCAGCCGCACCCTGACCGGCCCGCCGCCCTCGACCACATGCCCGGCCGTCACCACCAGGGACGTCGCGAGCCGCAGCCCCGAGCCGTACCCGGTGCCGCCGTCCCGCTCGACCATGACCTCGGCGCACCGCCCGGTGAGCGAGTCCACCACGGGCCTCAGCGCGGGAGGTCGGGCAGCCGGTCGCCGACGGACAGCGGCCGTCCCGCGTCGTCGGTGGGCGTCAGGGTCATCCGCACACGCTGTGTCCGGCCGCCGCCGCGCTTGCCGTCGACGCCCGCCTCGACCACCCACAGCTTCACCCCGCCACGCCCGCCCGCCTCCCGCGTCATCGTGACCTCGAACTCCAACTCCACGGAGCCGACACCGAACTTGACCCCGCGGCCCGCGCCCTCCTGCTGCGCCGTCTCCAACTGATCGCGGAGTACGCGGATGTACTCGGCCAGGGGCACGCCGTCGGGGTCGCTCATCAGGTGCCGCCTCCACGTATGTCGATGTCCACGAGTCTGCCAGGCGCTGCTTTCGTTCGTACGCGAACCGGCATCCATCCACGGAAGCCGCGCGGCGCCCTACCCCACCACACTGTCCCGCCACGCCCGATGCAAGTCGGCGAACGACCCCCTCCCGGCGATGAGTTCGGCCGGGGCGCCGTCCTCCACGACACGCCCGTGCTCCATCACGAGCACCCGGTCCGCGATCTCCACCGTGGAGAGCCGGTGGGCGATCACCACGGCGGTCCGCCCGCGCAGCACCGTGTGCATGGCACGCTGCACGGCCCGCTCGCCCGGGATGTCGAGCGAGCTGGTCGCCTCGTCGAGGATCAGCACCGCCGGGTCGGCGAGCAGTGCCCGCGCGAAGGCGACAAGCTGCCGCTGACCTGCGGAGATACGGCCACCCCTCTTGCGTACGTCGGTGTCGTAGCCGTCCGGCAGTGATGTGATGAAGTCGTGGGCGCCGATGGCCCTGGCCGCGTGCTCGATGTCCTCGCGGGTGGCGTCCGGGCGGCCGATGGCGATGTTCTCGGCGACGGTCCCGGAGAAGAGGAAGGCCTCCTGCGTGACCATGACCACGCCGCGCCGGAGCTCCGCGTTGGCGAGGTCGCGCAGGTCGACCCCGTCGAGCAGGACCCGGCCCTCCGTCGGGTCGTAGAAGCGGGCGAGCAGCTTGGCGAGCGTCGACTTGCCCGCGCCGGTGGAGCCGACGACGGCGACGGTCTGCCCGGCGGGCAGCGTCAGGTCGAAGCGGGGGAGCACCTCGCCGCCGGTGCGGTAGGCGAACCGCACGCCGTCGAAGTCCACCTCGCGGCCCGGGTGTTCGGAGGCGAGGGCGGGAAGTGGCCGGGCCCGGTCGGGGTGCGGCTCGGGCACGGAGGGGGTCTGGGCGAGCAGCCCCGCGACCTTCTCCAGGGAGGCGGCGGCCGACTGGTAGGAGTTCAGGAACATCCCGAGCCGGTCGATGGGGTCGTACAGGCGCCGCAGATACAGCACCGCCGCCGCGAGGACGCCGAGCGCGAGGGTGCCGTCGGTGACGCGGTAGGCGCCCCACAGGACGATGCCGGCGACGGCGGTGTTGGCGACGAGCCGGGAGCCGACCACGTAACGGGCCATCTCCAGCATCGCGTCGCCGTTCGCCCGCTCGTGGTGGCGGTTGAGCACGCCGAACTCCGCCTCGTTGGCGTGCTCGCGCCGGAAGGCGCGGACCGGGCGGATGCCGTTCATGGTCTCGGCGAACTTCACGATGACGGAGGCGATCGCCGTGGACCGCTTCCCGAAGAGGGGGCCCGCGCGACGCTGGTACCGGCGTACGAGGAGGTAGAGCGGCACGAAGGACACCACCGCCACGGCGCCGAGACTCAGGTCGAGCCAGAGCAGCATCGCCGAGATGTAGACGAAGGACAGGATGACGGTGATCAGCTCCTGCAGCCCCTCGCTGAGGAGTTCCCGCAGCGATTCCACGTCGGTGGTGGACCGGGAGATGAGCCGCCCCGAGGTGTACCGCTCGTGGAAGTCCACGCTGAGGGCCTGCGCATGGCGGAAGATCCGCCCGCGCAGATCGAGCAGCACGTCCTGGTTGACGCCGGCGGAGGCCACGATGAACGCGTACTGGAACGCGCCGGACGCGCCCGCACAGAGCAGATAGCCGACGCCGATGGCGATCAGGGGCCCGTAGTCGTCGGCCCGGACGGCGGGCACGCCGCTGTCGATGGCGTACGCGACGAGAAGCGGCCCGCCCTGCACGGCGGCCTGCTGCAGCAGAAGCAGCACGGCCGCGAGAACGACGCGCCCGCGCAGAGGCGAGAGCAACGAACGGAGCAGGGTGGAGGTGGCGCCGGGGGGCGCGGGGAGGGCGTCCTTGTCGAAGTGGTCGGTGGGTTCGCCGCCCGCCGGCCCGCCGGAGCCACCCGGCGCGTCGCGCTCGCCGCTCGCTGCGGGCCCTCCGGGTAGCTGCTCGCGGGGGGCGCGGGTTTCGTCCGGAGCCGTGGTCCGTGACGCCGGTGTCGAAGCGGTCATCGCACGACCTCCCCCTCCGCGGACGTGGGGTCCGCTTCCGTCTGCCCGTCCGCGGACGCCCGGTCCGCTTCTCCTGTCGCGGGAGCGACTCCCGCTCCCGACATGAGCCACGCGTACTCCGCGTTTCCCCGCAGCAGTTCCTGGTGGGTGCCCACCGCGGTGATCCTGCCGGCCGACAGCAGGGCGACGCGGTCGGCGAGCAGCACTGTGGAGGGGCGGTGGGCCACCACCAGGGCCGTCGTGTCCTTCAGGACGCGGCGCAGGGCCGCTTCCACCAGGGCCTCCGTGTGGACGTCCAGTGCCGAGAGCGGATCGTCCAGGACCAGGAAGCGCGGGCGGCCCACCACCGCGCGGGCCAGCGCGAGGCGTTGGCGCTGGCCGCCGGAGAGACTCAGGCCCTGCTCGCCGACCTGCGTGGCCGTGCCCTGCGGGAGCGCGTGGGCGAAGTCCGCCTGGGCGACTTCGAGGGCGCGCTCCAACTCCGCTTCCCCCGCGGCCTCTTCGGCTCCCATGAGTACGTTCTCGCCCACTGTCGCGGAGAACAGCGTCGGCTCCTCGAAGGCGACCGCCACCAGTGTGCGCAGCCGCTCCCGGTCCATCTCCGCGATGTCCTCGCCGTCCAGCGTGATGCGGCCCCCGCTCACCTCGTGCAGCCGGGGAACAAGCGCCGTCAGCGTCGTCTTGCCGCTGCCCGTCGCGCCGACGAGGGCGAGGGTCTCGCCGGGGTGTATGTGCAGGTCGATGCGGTCGAGCGCGGGCGGCGCGTCGGCAGGTGCGTCCGGGTAGCGGAACTCCACGCCGTGGAAGCGGATTCCGCTCGCCACGGAGCCCCCGCCGGGGGACGCGACCTCGGTGGAGGATTCCGGCTCCGCGTCCATCACCTCGAAGTACCGCTCCGTGGCCGTCGCCGATTCCTGGCTCATCGCCAGCAGGAACCCGATCGACTCCACCGGCCAGCGCAGCGCCAGCGCAGTGGAGAGGAAGGCGACCAGCGTGCCCGTCGACAGGCCGCCGTCCGCCACCTGCACCGTCCCAAGGACGAGCGCCGCACCGATCGCGACCTCGGGCAGCGCCATGATCACCCCGTTGATCGCCGCGAGCAGCCGTGCCTTGGCCAGCTCCGTGCCCCGCAGCGTGTGCGAGAGCTCGTGGAACGCGCGCGCCTGACTGCGGTGGCGGCCGAAGCCCTTGATGATGCGGATGCCGAGCACGCTCTCCTCGACGACCGTCGTCAGATCACCGACCTGGTCCTGTGCCCGCCGCGCCACGGCCATGTACCGGCCCTCGACGTACGCGCAGACGATCACCAGCGGGACCAGCGGCGACAGCAGCACGAGCCCGAGCGCCCAGTCCTGCGCCAGCAGGATGGCCATGCCGACCACGATCGTCGTCCCGTTCACGACCAGGAACGTCAGCGGGAAGGCGAGGAACGTCCGCAGCAGCATCAGATCCGTGGTGCCCCGCGACAGCAGCTGGCCGGAGGCCCACCGGTCGTGGAAGGCCACGGGAAGCCGTTGCAGATGGCGGTAGAGGTCAGCCCGCATCGCCGCCTCGACCGAGGCGAGCGGCCGCGCCACCAGCCACCGCCGAAGACCGAAGAGCAACGCCTCGGCGACACCGAGCAGAAGCAGCAGCAGGGCCCCGAGCCACACCCCTCCCAGGTCCCGGTCCGTCACCGGCCCGTCCACGAGCCACTTCAGTACGAGGGGGAAGACCAGGCCCGTACAGGAGGCGAGGATGGCGACAAACGCCGCGCTGAACAGGCGAGTTCGCACGGGACGGACATACGGCCACAGCCGCAGCAGCGTCCGCGCCGCGGACCCGCCGCCGGCCCGTCCCCCGGAGGGCTCCTCGGCCGCTTCCTTGGTCTGTGCATCTGGTTTCGGCATCACGAGCGAGCCTACGGACGGCCACTGACAGAGCCCACCGAGTTTTGGCCCGTTGCTGGTCGTCCGCTGGTCCTACTACCGGGCCCGACCGTGCCCGGCGCCCCGCCCATCGGCGAGGCACCCTGTGCCGAGACCGCGCCCCGTAAGGGGCGCGGGGAACTACGCGACCAGCCACCTGCGGCCGTCCGTCAGCGGACGACCGATCAGACGGAGGCCCACAGCGCGGGCGTGTTCGGCGGCTCCCACCCAGGCTGAGCCTGATGTCCCTGGAGGCAGCGGTACGTGGACCCTCCGTAGGTGACGGAGTCACCCGGGGCGTAGACCTTGCCCGCGGCCCAGGTGCCGCCCGGGTCGGGGTCGCCGGGGCCCGGGTCGCCGCCGCCCGTGGTCCTCAGCGTCAGGCCGAACTGCTGAAGGAGCGGATTGATCGGCTGATGGAAGGTCGTGCCGCCACTGGAGCAGTTGCCCGAGCCGCCCGAGGTGACGCCCTGCGCCTGGCTCCCGGATATGTAGGAGCCGCCCGAGTCGCCGGGCTCCGCGCAGACCGTCGTGCGCGTCACGCCGCTGATGGTGCCCTCGGGGTAGGTGACGCTGGTGTTGTGCTGCTGGATCGTGCCGCAGTGCCACCCCGTGGTGGAGCCGGAGCGGCAGATCGACGCACCCACCGGGGACTGCGTGGAGCCCCCGACGCCGACCCGCTGCCCGCCCTGGCCCTTCACGTACGGGGTGGCGGTCCACTGGGAGTTGGTGGCGACCCAGGCCATGTCCCTGCCGGGGAAGACGGACGCCTGGAACGTGCCCTGAGCCACCTGGTTGTAGCCGCTGGTCGCCGTGCCCGCACGCCCGCAGTGGCCCGCCGTGGCGAAGCCCTGCTGGGTGCCCTTGGTGATCGGGAAGCCGATGGAGCAGCGGCCCCCCATGTAGTAGGCGTCGCCGCCCACGAGGTCGTAGAGCGGGCGAGGCCGCTCCTGGGTCCTCTCTGTGCGTACGAGGGATGAACCCACCCCCGCGGCGGAGACGAGGGACTTGGCGGCACCCGGCTGTACGGCGCGCACGACGATGGAGTTGGAGCGCACATCGACATACCAGACGGGCGCGTCGCGCGTAGCGGTCCTGGCTGCGGCGCGGTCCAACCGGGCCTTGGCGGCGTCGAGTTGGGCCAAGGAGTGCCGCACGACCTCGGCCCGCGCACCGCGAGCCTCGATCGCGGGGACGTCGGAGGCGTCGGTGGTGGCCACGGTGAGCCGCGCCGACGTCGCGCCGTGCACCCAGGCGCCCGCGAAGTCACGGCCGATGGCGGCCCGCAGGGCTCCCGCGACGGCGCCGGCCTCGGCCTCGTTGACCAATCGGGTCTCGGCCTGCGCCGACGTGAGGCCGAGGTCCCGCTGCATGGCCTTCAGGACCTCGGGCGATGTCCTGTCGACGGCGGCGGTCTCGGCGGGGGAGGGCGAAGCGGACACGGCGGGATCGGCCTGGGCGTTGGCGGTGCCGGGCAGGCCCGCGAGGACGAGCGCGCCGAGCACGGCGCACGCCGCCGCGGCGCGTCTGTGATGGATGGGGGGCATGGGGGCATCTCCTCGGTTGCGAGGGGGACGAGCGGACCGATGAGGGGGCGGCCCAGCCGGATGGCCCACACCGTAGAACGCTCAACAGCCCACCATCAGCTGTCAGTTGACCCCTGCCCTCGGTGTTATGGAAGGCCGGGGGGCAAGGGCAAGGGCAAGGGCAAGGGTGCGGTCACGGAAAGTGCGGCGAGGGCGCCGCCAGCCATGCCGTGTAGCTCTCGCTGCGGGCCGTGGCTTCGGCGTGCGCCGCCCGGGCCTGGGCGAAGACGGCGGGGGCGGTGTCGTGGGCCCGGGCTGCCGGGTGCCAGCCCAGCAGGTGCCGCCAGTACAGCGGCGCCCCGGAGAGAGGGCGGGTCACCAGGCCCGGCGTCGGTGGGAACGTCGCCCGGCACAGGCCCACCGCCCGGCCCACCTGGACCAGATGGACACAGGACGCCACGTCCGTCTCGTACACACTGGTGGGCGTGAACCCCGCGCGGGCGCACGCCGCGGTGAAGCAGTCCCCGAAGCAGCCGTCACCCGGCACGTCCGTCCACCCCTCGTCCGCGAGCCGGGCCAGGTCGATCTCCTGCCGGCCGGCCAAGGGGTGGTTCGTGGACAGCATGACGAACACCGGGTCACGGGCGACCTCCCGCCACACCAGGAGCTCGTTGTGTGGCGGAGCGCTCGCCCCGCACGTCCCCACCAGCGCGAAGTCGAGGAGCCCATCGGCCGTGCGGGACGCGATCTCCCGCTCCGACCAGGAAGTGTGCGTCGTCACCCGCGCCCCCGGGTACGCGGCGGCGAGCCGGTCCACCAGGCCGCCGAGCAGCGGCCCGTGCGTCGCGCCGAGCCGGAATCCGGCGCCGCCTTCCCAGGCCCGGCCGAACCGCAGCGCCTCCTCGCGCAGGCCGCTGACCGCCGGGAGCACGACGCGGGCGCGGGCCAGCACGAACTCGCCGAGCGCGGTCGCCCGCACCCCGTGCCGCCCCCGCTCGAAGAGCTTCCCTCCCAAGGCGCGCTCGATCCGCTTCAGCTGTGCGCTCAGGGCGGGCTGCGCGAGCCCGAGCGCGGTGGCGGCCTTGGTCAGGCTGCCCGCGTCGGCGATCGCCCGGATCGTCTTCAGGTGCCTCAACTCCAGGTCCATGGGCCGAGCTTGACCCGTGCGGGGGAGCGCTGCAATGGGCTGGTTCGGACCAATGCGGACCGCTCGCCGGGCGCCGTCAGTTCCCGCCCTCCGCCACGTCGTCCCGTACCCGCAGCAGCAGCACCGACCGCGCGACCACCGTGACCGTCGCGTCGGCGCGCAGCACCGTGCCGGGCGCCTCCCCCTGCTCCTCCAGGGACGTGTCCACCACCACCTCGTACGCCCGCGCCCACGGCGCACCCGGCAGCACGAAACTCGCCGCACGGCCCCCCGCGTGCAGGATCGCGAGTAAACTGTCGTCGACGACCGGCACGCCCCGGGCGTCACGTCCGGGAATGTCGCGGCCGGACAGATACATGCCGAGCGTCGCCGCGGGCGCGTACCAGTCGCCCTCCGTCATCTCCCTCCCGCGCGCCGTGAACCACGCCAGATCCCGAAGCCCGTCCGCCGAATGCGCCCGCCCCGAGAAGAACGCCCGCCTGCGCAGCACGGGATGCCGGTGCCGCAGAGCGATCAGACGGGACGTCAGACCGCACAGCGCCGCCCACCCCGGATCGTCGAGCAGCCCCCAGTCCACCCAGCTGACCTCGTTGTCCTGGCAGTACGCGTTGTTGCTGCCGCCCTGCGTACGCCCCATCTCGTCTCCCGCGACGAGCATCGGCACCCCCGTCGAGAGCAGCAGCGTCGTCAGGAGATTGCGCAGCTGCCGCCGTCGCAGCTCCGCCACGCGCTCGTCCGCGTCCTCGCCCTCCACGCCGCAGTTCCAGGACCGGTTGTCGTCCGAACCGTCCCTGTTCCCCTCCCCGTTCGCCTCGTTGTGCTTCCGCTCGTACGTCACCAGGTCCCGCAGCGTGAACCCGTCGTGCGCCGTCACGAAGTTCACCGACGCGTACGGCCTGCGCCCGCCCCAGGCGTACAGATCGCTCGACCCGGAGAGCCGGTAGCCCAGATCCCGCACATCGGGCAGCGCGCCACGCCAGAAGTCCCGCACCGCGCCCCGGTAGCGGTCGTTCCACTCCGTCCACAGCGGAGGGAAGGCCCCCACCTGATAACCCCCGGACCCCACGTCCCACGGCTCGGCGATCAGCTTCACCCGCCGCAGGACCGGGTCCTGCGCGATCACCGCGAGGAAGGGGGACAGCATGTCGACGTCGTGGAACGAACGCGCGAGCGCCGCCGCCAGATCGAAGCGGAACCCGTCCACCCCCATCTCGGTCACCCAGTAGCGCAAGGAGTCCGTGATCAGGCGAAGCACGTGCGGCTGCACCACCTGGAGCGTGTTCCCGCAGCCCGTGTAGTCCGCGTACCGCCGCGCGTCGGACGGCTGAAGACGGTAGTACCCGCGGTTGTCTATGCCCTTGAGCGAGAGCATCGGGCCCAGCTCGCCCGCCTCCGCCGTGTGGTTGTAGACCACGTCCAGGATCACCTCGATCCCGGCCTCGTGCAGCGCCCGCACCATGCGCTTGAACTCCCCGACCTGCCCGCCCGTCGTGCCCGACGCCGCGTACGCCGCGTGCGGCGCGAAGTAGCCGATCGAGTTGTAGCCCCAGTAGTTCTTCAGGCCCCTGCGCAGGAGATGGTCCTCATGGGCGAACTGGTGCACGGGTAGCAGCTCCACCGCCGTCACCCCGAGCCGCAGGAGATGGCCGATCGCCGCGGGATGCGCGAGCCCCGCGTACGTGCCCCGCAGCTCCTCGGGAATCCCCGGGTGCAGCTTGGTGAAGCCGCGTACGTGGACCTCGTAGATGACCGAGTCCGCCCAGGGAGTCTTCGGGCGCCGGTCGTCGGCCCACTCGTCGTCCGGTGCGTCGTCGTGCACGACCACGCCCTTGGGGACGTACGGAGCGGAGTCCCGGTCGTCCCGCACCGTGTCGGCGACCTGCTGCTGGGGCCAGTCCCGCACGTGTCCGTACACCTCGGGCGGCAGGCCCTGCGTGCCGAAGTCGCCGTCCACCGCGCGCGCGTACGGGTCCAGGAGCAGCTTCGCCGGGTTCCAGCGGGCGCCTGTCCACGGGTCCCAGCGGCCGTGCACGCGGTAGCCGTAACGCTGCCCCGGCCGGACGCCCGGCACGAACCCGTGCCATATCTCGTGCGTCAGCTCGGTCAGCGACGTCCGGGTCTCGACGCCGCGCTCGTCGAACAGGCAGAGCTCGACGGCCTCCGCACCCCCCGCCCACAACGCGAAGTTGGTGCCCGCGACCCCGTCGGGACCCCCTTTGAACCGCGCGCCGAGCGGCGTCGGCGCCCCCGGCCACACGGGCAGCGCGCGCGCCGGTGGAGCACCGCGCGGCGCGGCCCGCACCTCCGTCGACCTTCCGTTCACGGCGGTGGCCTTCCCGTTCCCCGCGGCCGCGCCCGTCCCGCGCCGCCCACCCCGGAGTGCTTCCTGTTCGGCTGCGCTGGACACCCATTCGCCTCCTGCGGCTCTACCCCCGTCGCGTCCCGGCGGCGGGGGCGTACCCGACCGGACGGCACGTGTGGACCCGATGGCCCGTGCCGTCCTCCCCACTGTTCTGCCCAGCGCGTGCGTCGCACTCACGTTTCCCCAGGAGGGGGACGGTCGTTGGGACGGACGTGAGACAGGTAGCGAGGCGCGCTCGGCGCGCAGGGGCCGCGCTGGCCGCCGTAATGACATGGGCAGGACTGCTTGCCGGGGCCGCTGGGTGCAGCGGCGGCGGCGGTGGCATCGACCAGCTGATGGGCAAGCCGCGGTCGCCCGCCGACGTGATCCGGGTGACGCCCGACGACGGCAGCAAGGAAGTCAAGGCAGACGAACGGCTCCAGGTCGAGGTCCCCGACGGACGCCTCGAATCGGTGAAGGTCGTCCGGATGCAGGACGCGCAGGAGGCTCCGGTGCCGGGCCGCATCGACGAGGACGGCATGACCTGGAAGCCGCTGGACGAGGGCGGCCTCGCGCTCGCCGCGAAGTACGAGGTGGATGCCGTCGCCCTCGACGGCCACGGCCGCCGCTCGGCCCGCCACACGACCTTCACGACGGCCGTCCCCGACGAGCGGTTCATCGCCTACGTGTCACCGGAGAACCGCTCCACCGTCGGCACCGGCATGATCGTCTCCCTGGAGTTCAACCAGGAGATCGAGAACCTCGACGCCGTCCAGCGCGCCATCAGCGTCACCACGAAGCCGGAAGTCGACGTGAAGCCGCACTGGTTCGGCAAGACCCGCGTGGACTTCCGCCCCGAGAAGTACTGGAAGCCCGGCACGAAGGTCACCGTCGGCCTGCGCCTGCGCGACGTCGAGGCCGCCCCCGGCGTCTACGGCCTCCAGGACAAGAGCTTCTCGTTCACGGTCGGCCGCAGCCAGACCTCCCTGGTCGACGCCGCCGACCGCACGATGGAAGTACGCCGCGACGGCGAGGTCCTCTCCACGGTGCCGATCACCGCCGGGGCTCCCAAGACCCCCACGTACAACGGGAAAATGGTGGTCACCGAGATGCTGGAGGTGACCCGGATGAACAGCCGCACCGTCGGTTTCGGAGGTGAGTACAACATCCCCGACGTGCCGCACGCGATCCGCCTGACGACGTCCGGCACCTTCCTGCACGGCAACTACTGGGCGCCGGACGCCCCCGGCAACACGAACGTCAGCCACGGCTGTGTGGGGCTGCGCGACGTGAAGGGCGGCAGCTCACAGACCCCGGCGGGATGGTTCTTCGACCGCACCCTGATCGGCGATGTGGTGGAAGTCGTCAACAGCGATGACAAGAAAGTCGCTCCTGACAACGGGCTCGGTGGCTGGAACATGGAGTGGAAGGACTGGACGGCGCCGCCCGGTTCCAAGCCTGCGGCCAAGGCCGCGGACGGCCGCTGAGGCAGGGCCCGCACCACATGCGCAGTTGGGACTGAACAGTGACATTGGCGGGGAGTCATCGGTCAGGGCCGTGTGGTTATCTAGCGCAGGCGCGTGTCTGTGCGCGCTGAGGCACTGGGGTGCGGGCCTGACCAGGCCGTGCGAGGGGAGACACATCTTGAACGGGCGACCGATATCGGGGACGTCGGTTGGTGCGCGGGGGAGCGCACGACGACGGGGGGCCAAGGGCCTCTTTGCGGTGGCATCGGGTGTGACGCTGCTGTTGGTCACGGCATGCGGCGGGGGCGGCGGCTCGGACTCCGGCAGCGACGGCAAGGGCAGGGCGGCCGACAAGAACGCGCCGTCGACGGCCGTGGTGGCCATAGCGCCGAAGGACGGCGCCGACTCGGTGGCCACCAGCGGTGCCCTGAAGATAGCCGCCGACAAGGGCAAGCTGTCCCAGGTCAAGGTCGAGGACAGCAAGGGCAATCCGGTCCCCGGCAAGATCACCTCCGGCGGCGCGACCTGGACGCCGGCGCACCACCTGGCCGCCTCCACGAAGTACAAGGTCCACGCGATAGCCAAGGACTCCGAGGGACGTGAGTCCGCCAAGGACACCAGCTTCACGACGCTGACCCCGAAGAACACCTTCATCGGGCAGTTCACGCCGGAGGACGGCTCGGAGGTCGGCGTCGGAATGCCGTTCTCGGTCCACTTCAACCGGGGCATCACCGCTCCCGAGGACGTGGAGAAGGCCATCGAGATCAAGACCGAGCCGTCCGTGCCGGTCGAGCCGCACTGGTTCGGCAACGACCGCATCGACTTCCGCCCCGAGAAGTACTGGAAGGCGGGCACCAAGGTCACCGTCAAGCTCAACCTCGACGGTGTCGAGGGCCGGCCCGGGGTCTACGGCGAGCAGGCCAAGACCCTGAAGTTCACGATCGGCCGCAGCCAGGTCTCCACCGTCGACGCCAAGTCGCACCAGATGAAGGTCGTCAGGGACGGCAAGCAGATCAAGAAGATCCCGATCACCGCGGGCGCCCCCGGCACCACGACGTACAACGGCCAGATGGTCATCAGCGAGAAGCTCCAGGTCACGCGCATGAACGGTGAGACCGTCGGCTTCGGCGGCGAGTACGACATCAAGGACGTCCCGCACGCGATGCGCCTGTCCACGTCGGGCACCTTCATCCACGGCAACTACTGGTCGGGCGGCGCCTTCGGCAACACGAACGCCAGCCACGGCTGCATAGGCCTGAGCGACGTGCGCGGCGGCTACAGCAAGAAGACGCCCGCCGGATGGTTCTTCGACAATTCCCTCATCGGGGACCTCGTGGTCGTGAAGAACTCCGCGGACAAGACGATCCAGCCCGAGAACGGCTTCAACGGCTGGAACATGTCCTGGGAGAAGTGGAAGGCCTGACCGGCCCGCCGGGATCACCCGGCCGCATGTCCCCGTCACGCGGGGCACGGCTAACGTGCCCCGCATGACATCTGTGCATCTCGAAGTCGCCGAAGGCGTCGGCACGATCCGCCTCGACCGCCCCCCGATGAACGCGCTCGACATCGCCCTGCAGGACAGGCTCAAGGAGCTTGCCGAGGAGGCGACCCGGCGCGACGACGTACGCGCCGTGATCATCTACGGCGGCGAGAAGGTGTTCGCGGCGGGCGCGGACATCAAGGAGATGCAGGCCATGGACCACGCGGCGATGGTCGCGCGGTCCCGGGCCCTGCAGGACTCCTTCACCGCGGTCGCCCGTATCCCCAAGCCCGTCGTCGCCGCCGTCACCGGCTACGCGCTCGGCGGCGGCTGCGAGCTCGCCCTCTGTGCCGACTTCCGCATCGCCGCCGACAACGCCAAGCTCGGCCAGCCGGAGATCCTGCTCGGCCTGATCCCCGGCGCGGGCGGCACCCAGCGCCTGTCCCGTCTGGTCGGTCCGTCCAAGGCCAAGGACCTCATCTTCACCGGCCGCATGGTCAAGGCCGAGGAGGCGCTCACCATCGGCCTGGTGGACCGGGTCGTGCCCGCCGCCGAGGTGTACGAGCAGGCGCACCAGTGGGCCGCGCGGCTCGCGCAGGGCCCCGCGCTGGCGCTGCGCGCCGCCAAGGAGTCCGTGGACGCGGGCCTGGAGACGGACATCGACACCGGGCTCGCGATTGAACGCACCTGGTTCGCCGGTCTGTTCGCCACCGAGGACCGCGAGCGGGGCATGCGCAGCTTCGTCGAGGAGGGTCCCGGCAAGGCGAAGTTCCTCTGAAGCGGCACCCGAAGTCCCGTCGGGTTGCCGTCAGTTGAGGCCACGTCAGCCAAAGTGTCCCCCGAAGGAGCGGATTATGCCGGGCTTAAGAGAACCTTAAGCCTGCCTTCTTCGCGGCCGTAAGTGATCATCCGTAAGCGGGTGGTCATCGCAGGTCAGCAGGGGTGTCACAGGGGCCCTACTGCCTCTGGCATATGCCTACCCAGCCCCCCGGAACGGATGGTTCCGGGGGGCTTATTCCGTCGGAACGCCCACGGAAGGTGCTCCGTGCGGCCATGATGGGTGGCATGGCGGGGCTGGAGGGTATCGAACAGCCGCGGCGACACGGGAGTGCGACCGCGGCGCGCTGGTCGCCGGCGGTTGAGGACGAACACGCGCTCAAGGCGCTCGAGTTGTTCGGCAATCCGACGGACGGGGAGGTTCCGCTGCCGTCGCGTCCGGAGTCCGCCGCCATCGCGCGCCGGCTCGCCCAGGTCGTGGTGCTCCGGCACTGGGGGCTCTCCCCGAAGCTGACCGAGGACGTGGTGCTCCTCACCTCCGAACTCGTCGGCAACGCCGTGCGGCACACCGGCGCCCGCGTCTTCGGCCTTCGGATGATGCGGCGGCGCGGCTGGATCAGGATCGAGGTGCGCGACCCCTCGCGCGGACTGCCCTGTCTGATGCCCGTCCAGGAAATGGACCTCAGTGGCCGGGGCCTCTTCCTGGTCGACAAGCTCTCCGACCGGTGGGGCGTGGATCTGCTGCCGCGCGGCAAGACGACGTGGTTCGAGATGCGGGTCGCCGACCGCTGAGGTGGCCGCTGATACGCGAAAGCCCCCGGCATTGCGGGGGCCTGCGCGGAGCGCCGTGGACAAAGGGGTGTGTTCCACGGGCGCTGATGACGACCGAGCCCGGGTCAATGGGGGTCGTGGCTCCGACTATGGCAGACGGGGGCCAGCGATCCAAAAGCCCCTATCCGGTCATAAGGGTCCAAAGTGTGGCAGTTCAAAGGTGAATCCTTGGTGAGCTGGGACACCTGCCTGGTAAACGCTGGTTAAGTTCTGGCTGTGACAGGTGATCCGCAAGGGATGGCGGGGTGGCCGCGAGCCCCCCGACCCCGACCCGCAGGGTTCATCTGCGGGCAATAAGCGGCTTTTGCCGTCTTTACCCATTAAATGGTCGGGTGACCGAGACCGACCGCCGTGGAGCCCTGCGCGCGGGCGCCGGACTGGCCGTCGCGGGCGCGCTGACCGCAGGCTGCTCCTCCTTCGGAGCCGCCCCCGCGGACCAGGCCGCCCCCGCCGCCCGGCATCCTGCCGCGAGAACACCCCGAGCCGCCCCCGCACCCCGCCGCTTCCCCGGCCTGCCCGACCAGATCGCGCACAGCCCCCGCAACCGGCCCCAGGTCGCCCTCACCTTCCACGGCCAGGGCGACCCCGCCACCGCGCGGTCGCTGCTCACCATCGCCGAGAAGGCCGACGCGAGGATCACCGTCCTCGCCGTCGGCAGCTGGCTCGACGAACACCCCGAACTCGCCCGCCGCATCCTCGACGGCGGCCACGACCTCGGCAACCACACCCACCACCACCGCGCCATCAACGAACTGCCCGAGGCCGACGCCTACGCGGAGATCACCGGCTGCGCCGACCGCCTGCGCCGCCTCACCGGATCCATCGGCACGTGGTTCCGCCCCTCGCGCGCCGAGACCGCGACCCCCCTCGTCGCCCGCCTCGCCCGCAGCGTCGGCTACCCGCACGTGCTCTCGTACGACATCGACTCCCTCGACTTCACCTCGCCGGGCGCCCCCGCCGTCACCCGCAAGATCACCTCAGAGGTACGCGCGGGCTCCGTCGTGAGCCTGCACTTCGGGTACGCGGACACGGTCGCCGCGCTCCCCGCCGTCCTGGAAGAACTGGACCGCCGCGACCTGCGTGCGGTGACGACCACGGAGTTGCTGACCTCATGACCCTGCACCTGAACCTCACCCGGCGCACCGGAGCGGTCATCGCCGCCGGTGCCGTCGTCGTCGCCGCGCTCGCCGGCTGCGGCAGCGACGCCCGCGAGAACGAAGCCCTGAGCACCAAGGGCGTCCAGAAACCCGCCAAGTCAAAGGCTCCGCCCGGACTGCCCGGCATGCCTCCCGTCCTCGACCCCAAGGACGTCTACGCGGCCGACCGCCCGGGCAAACTCTCCCCGGTCGTCAAGGACTTCCCCTCCCGGATCTACGTCCCCAACACCAACTCCAACACCGTCTCGGTCATCGACCCCAAGTCGTACGAGGTGATCGACACGATCGATGTCGGGATCCAGCCCCAGCACGTCGTCCCCTCCTGGGACATGAAGACGCTCTGGGTCAACAACAACCGCGGCCACACGCTCACCCCCATCAACCCCAAGACCGGCAAGGCGGGCAAGCCCGTCGACGTGCACGACCCGTACAACCTCTACTTCACGCCCAACGGCAAGCACGCGATCGTGATGGCCTCGATGGACCGCGAGCTCGTCTTCCGCGACCCGCACACCATGAAGAAGGTCAAGACCGAACCCGTCAGCTGCTACGGCGTCAACCACGCCGACTTCTCCGCCGACGGTCGCTACTTCATCGTCTCCTGCGAGTTCTCGGGCGAACTCCTGAAGGTCGACACCGAGAAGATGAAGGTGGTCGCCCAGCAGAAGCTGCCCTTCGAGGGCGCCATGCCGCAGGACGTGAAGATCTCACCCGACGGCAAGACCTTCTACGTCGCCGACATGATGGCCGACGGCATGTGGGTCCTGAGCGGCGACAAGTTCGACAAGCCGAAGCTCCTGCCGACCGGCAAGGGAACCCACGGCCTGTACGTCAGCCGGGACTCGCGCGAGATGTACGTGTCCAACCGCGGCGAGGGCACCGTCTCCGTCTTCGACTTCCCCAAGAACAAGCTCACCAAGAAGTGGAAGCTCCCCCAGGGCGGCAGCCCCGACATGGGCGGCGTGTCGGCGGACGGCAAAACCCTCTGGCTGTCGGGGCGTTACGACTCCGAGGTGTACGCCATCGACACCCGCACCGGAGTCCAGACCGCCCGCATCCCCGTCGGCGGCGGCCCGCACGGCCTCGCGGTCTACCCGCAGCCCGGCCGCTACTCGCTCGGCCACACGGGGATCTTCCGCTGAGCTGTTCAACGGTTGACCACAGCGGCCACCGGGCACGACAAGGGTAGTTCCAGCCGCCCTCCCCTCTGCCGCTCAGGAGGCCGCCCGTGCTCAAAGGCATCGACGTCAGCTCGTACCAATCCACATTCGACACGGACGGCATTTCCTTCGTCATCATAAAAGCGACGGAGGGCCGTTCGTACGTCAACCCCAGGCTGACGGCCCAGACGAAGCGAGCACGGGACGGCGGCTGCGTGGTCGGCTTCTACCACTTCCTGTGGCCGGGGAACATCACGGCGCAGGCGGAGTACTTCGTCAGCAAGGCCCCTGAGAAATCAGGGGACTTGCTTGCGGTGGACTGGGAGTGGACGGGGGACCGCACCCGCGCGAGCAACGCGGAGAAGGACCGGTTCATCCGCGAGGTGAAGCGGCTGCGGCCGAGCCACCGGACGATCTTGTACTGCAACAGGGACTTCTGGCTCAACCACGACACCACGTCCTACGCCGGCGACGGCCTCTGGATCGCCGACTACGTCACGGCGGGCAAGCCCCGCATCCAGGCGAAGTGGCGCATCCACCAGTACACGTCGACGCCGCTGGACAAGAACGTCGCGGACTTCGCGAGCGAGGACGCGCTGCGGGAGTGGGCCAAGCCGTAGCCACCCCCGCCGCGTGACCGGCGGCGATCTCAGGCACGCCACTCCGCCGTGCGTGCCGGGGAGGCCTCGGCCAGTGCCTTGGTGACCGCTTCGGTGTCCTTGGCCAGGCCGTAGACCGGGGTGCCCGGCTGTTGGCGCCAGGACTCGTCCTGGCCGCCCGTGTCGACGGTGTCGAAGCCGATCTCGTCGAGGAGATCGCGTACGACCTTCTTGGCGGCCTCGTCGTCGCCGGACACCGGGAGGGCCACGCGGCCGGGGGCGCCCTTGGGCTGGGGCTTGTCGAGGATGTCGTGGGCGTAGGTGCCGTTGAAGGCCTTGATCACCGGGTGGCCGATCTGCCGCTCGGTCCAGCGGCTCTCGGTCAGGCCCTCCTCGATCTCGGTGATCTTCCCGTCGCGCTGCTGGGGGTAGTAGTTGCCGGTGTCGATGACGGCGACGTTCTCGGCGGCGCCGTCGAGGAAGCCGGACGGCAGGTTCGGTACGGCCTTCAGGGGGATCGTCACGACGACGACCTCCGCGTCGCGTGCGGCCTCCTCGACCGTCACGGCCTTGGCGCCGGTTTCGTCGGCGAGGGCCGTGAGGGTGTGCGGGCCGCGGGAGTTCGCCACGGAGACGTCGTGGCCGACGGCCGTGAGGCGACGGGTGAGGTTGCCGCCGATGTTGCCCGCGCCGATGATGCCGATCTTCATGACTGACCCTTCCGGGGTAGGTTCGCCGGTGTCGTAACGGAGCCAACCTCCGGATCGGCCGCGTTATTCCGGCTGAGAGAGTGAGCGAAGAGCGGGCGGATCAGGGGAGCAGCTGTGTGACGAGGGGCACAGGAACTCGTCCGGGAGTGCGGAGAGATACGTGGTGTGAGGCCTAGTGAACTGGGAGATGGCATCCATGCACGTATCCGGGCAGGTGAGCGGGAGGCGTTCGGTGAGTTGTACGAGGCGTACGCGCGGACGGTCTACAACCACGCCCTGAGGCTGACCGGCGACTGGTCGACCGCCGAAGAGGTCATGTCCGAGACCTTCCTGGCGGCCTGGCGCACTCGCGACCGCCTTGAGCCGGACGGCGGTTCGCTCAAGCCGTGGCTGCTCGGCATCGCGACGCACAAGGCGCAGAACGCCAACCGGGGCCTGCGCCGACGGCTCGCCTTCCTGTCCCGTCAGCCGTCGCCGCCCCAAGTGGCGGACTTCGCCGAGGAGTCGGCGGGGCGGATGGACGACGCGCGGCGGCTCGCGGCGGTGCACGGCGCGCTGCGCAGGCTGCGTCGCCAGGAGCGTGAGGTGCTCGTGCTGTGCGTCTGGTCGGGGCTCGACTACGCGCAGGCCGCCGAGGCGCTCGGCATCCCGGTCGGCACGGTGCGGTCGCGGCTGTCGCGGGCTCGTGCGCGGCTGCGGCGGCTCAGCGAGGACGGGACCTGCGGGGTCGACGGGACTGGTGCGGCGGAAGTGAAGAACGTGACGGAACCTCTCCGTGGCCGCGGAGAGGTAGAGAGTGAGGCCGCGTTCGCGGCCCTGCCCCTGCGGGAGGAATTCCGATGAACGCCGCCACCCCGCCCCGGGGAGAGGCCGGAGCCGAGGCCGATGAACTGGCCGGGCTGCTGCCGGAGTCGGGCGAGGACGAATGGGAACTTCCGCCGGGGCGTCACCTTCACCACAAGGACACCCTGATGCAGCAGATCGACCGTGACACCGCCCACGACACCCGGGGTGGGAGCGCCCCCGCATCGCCCCGCCGCGGGCCGCTGCGTCCCGCGGTGCTGATGCCGGCCGCCGCCGCGCTCGCGGTGGCCGGGATCCTGGCCGTCACACTTCCCTCCGGCGGCAGCGACGGCGTACGCGACATGGGTGCGGGCCGGGGCGCCACCGCCGGCGCGGCCGTCACCCTCGACCGGATCGCCACCGCGTCCCTGAAGTCCGGGACGAAGCCGGTGAAGGACAGTCAGTTCGTCTACACGCGCAGTCTTGTCCAGGGCAACGAGGGCGAGATCGACGGCCCGGTGAAGCTCGGCACTCCGTACAAGGAGGAGGTCTGGCTGTCCCAGAATCCCGCTCCCGTCACGGATGTCGGCATGATCCGGGCGACCGGGAAGGGGGCGCCGATGGCCGGGCAGGACGTGCCCATCGAGGCATCCGCGGTAGACGGTTCCGATGACACCGGTGCCATACCGGAGGGGCCCGACCGCCCGACGTACGACTGGCTCGCCTCGCTGCCCACGGACCCCGACGCCCTTCTGAAGAAGCTGTACGCCGAGACGGAGGTGACCGGTGAGCGGGAGACGAAGGCGCAGGCCGTCTTCGACCGGATCGGTGACCTGGTCGGCGGGTCGGTCATGCCGCCCCAGAACGCCGCGGCCTTCTACAAGGCGGTCGCCAAGCTCCCCGGAGTGGTCGTGGTGCCCGACGCGGTGGACGCGGCGGGCCGCCACGGGATCGGCATCACCATCGAGGAGTCGGCGTTCGCGACGCGCAGCGAATGGATCTTCGACAAGAAGACCTTCGCCTACCTCGGCTCGCGCGGCTACATGACGAAGAACCACAAGCCGGGCGGCAAGCCGGGCAAGGCAGGGAATCCCGAGGTCCTGTACGGCAGCCACGCGGTTCTGGAGCGGGCCGTCGTCGATCGTCGCGGCATGAAGCCCGAGCCCGCGAGCGACCGCGGCTGAGCACGGAGTTGGGCGCGGGCGCCTAGACGCGGGCTGTCAACCGGCCGAGGGTGTCCTGCAGTTCGGCCTGCGCCACGCGTGCCGCCTCCTCCGCGTCCTTCGCCTCGACGGCCCGTACGAGGGCGGCATGCGCGGCGTCCCCGTGGTTGGTCTCCTCGGTGCGTACGTCGATCAGGTCGAGGAGGTTGATCAGACCCTCCCGCAGTACGGGGGCGAACTCCGCGAAGAGGTCTGTGAGGACGGGGTTGTGGGCCGCTGCCACGACTGCCGCGTGCAGGGCGATGTCGGCGTCGATGAAGGCGGCGTCGCTCGCGGATGCGGTGGCCCTGCGGCCTGCGAGTGCGGCCCGCATCGCCGTGATGTCCTCGTCGGTGCGCCGCATCGCCGCGAGGCGTGCCGCCTGCACCTCCACCAGCATCCGCACCTCGTACACGTCCGCGACGGCCGCCTGCCGCAGGCGCGTCGGCCAGTCCGCGAGCGGTTGTGTCGCGATGACGAAGACGCCGGCGCCCTGCCGGGACCTGACGAGTCCGGCCCCGGCGAGCGAGCGCAGTGCCTCGCGGACGGTGGAGCGGCCGATGCCGAGTTCCTGGGCCAGGGTCGTCTCGCCGGGGAGCTTGCTGCCGATGGGCCACTGGCCGCCGGTGATCTGTTCGCGCAGGCGATTGGTGGCCTGTTCGACCAGCGGGCTGGGGCGCAGGGAGCCGAGCGGCATGCGGGTGGCCTTACTTGTCTGAGGTGCGCTTGTCGGAGGAGTGCGGGATTACTGGGGGAACACTTGCCTGAGGAGTACTTGTCTGAGGAGCTGACGTGTGCCTAGTGTAGCCCCGTGATCTTCTGCGGTCTCCTTCTTCTCGGCTGCCGCGGCGGGGCCTGAAGCGACCGGCACCCCGCCGCGGGGTGCCGTGCTGCCGGTCGGCTCACCGACCGAGCCGAGAGGCCACCGTGAAATCCCCTGCGTATCCTTCCGCTCCTTCCGCTCCTCCCGCGTACCAGTGGAACCCCCAGCGCCCCAGCCCCATGCCGCACCACCGTTACCGCCCCTACCAGGAGCGCGTCAGCGTCCCCTCGCGGGGCCGCGGTTGGCCGAGCGCCCGCATCGAGCGTGCCCCCCTCTGGGTCCCCGTCGACCTGCGTGACGGAAATCAGGCGCTCGCCGAGCCGATGGACCCCGTCCGCAAGCGGCGCTTCTTCGATCTGCTGGTCTCGATGGGGTTCAAGGAGATCGAGGTCGGCTATCCGTCGGCCAGTCGCGCGGACTTCGACTTCGTGCGCGACCTCGCCGCGCTCAGCGCGAGCGGCGGTATCCCCGATGACGTCAGCATCGTCGTCTTCACCCCCGCCAAGCCCGAACTCATCGACCGCACCTTCGAGTCGATCAGGGGACTGCCCCGCGCTGTCGTGCACCTCTACATCCCCACCTCGCCCGTCTGGCGCGACGTGGTGCTCGGGCGCTCGCGCGCGCAGGTGCGTGACGTCGTCACGGAAGCCGCCACCCACATGGCGCGGCTTGCGGACGCGCGGCCGGGCGCGGACATCAGGTTCCAGTTCTCGCCGGAGACCTTCAACCTCACCGAGCCCGACTACGTACTCGAACTCTGCGACGGGCTGACCGAGTTGTGGGACGCGAGCCCCGAACGCCCCGTCACCCACAACCTGCCCGCGACCGTCGAGATCGCGACCCCGAACGTGTACGCCGACCAGATCGAGTACCTGCACCGGCACCTCGCCCGGCGCGACTCCGTCATCCTGTCCGTCCACCCCCACAACGACCGCGGCACGGGTGTCGCCTGCGCCGAACTCGCCGTCCTGGCCGGCGCCCAGCGCGTCGAGGGCTGCCTCTTCGGCAACGGCGAACGCACCGGCAACGTGGATCTGGTGACCCTGGCCCTGAACCTGTACGCCCAAGGCGTCGACCCCATGGTCGACTTCTCGGACATCGACGCCGTGCGCGAGGTCGTCGAGCACTGCAACCGGCTGCCCGTGCACCCCCGCCACCCCTACGCGGGCGACCTCGTCCACACCGCCTTCTCCGGCACCCATCAGGACGCCATCAGCAAGGGGCTCGCCCAACATGTGAGCCGTGCCGCCGAGTTGGGCGTCAAGCAGAGCGAGGCGCCGTGGGACGTGCCGTATCTGCCCATCGACCCCGCCGACATCGGCCGCAGCTACGAGGCCGTCATCCGCGTCAACTCCCAGTCCGGCAAGGGCGGAATGGCGTATCTGCTGCAGACCCGGTACGGCCTGGACCTGCCGCAGCGCATGCGCCCCGACTTCTCACGCGTGGTCCAGGACGCCACCGACGACAGCGGTCAGGAGGCGAGCGCGAAGGAGCTGTACGAGCTGTTCCGAGCGACCTACGTAACGCCGGGGCCGTGCGGCGGCGATGTCGAGCTGAGTTCCTGGACCACCGACCGTGCCCCGGACGGCGCCCACCGCTTCATCTGCACCCTCCAAGCAGGCGACCGCGCAGGGGACTTCGAAGGCGCGGGCAACGGCCCGCTGTCCGCCTTCGTCGAGGCGCTCGCCGCCGCGGGGATCACCGTCGACATCCTCGACTACTCCGAACACGCCACCGAGGCGGGCGGCGCCAGCGAGGCCGTCGCGTACGCGGAGTGCCGGGTGGGCGGCGTCGTCCGGTGGGGCGCGGGCCTGGACACCTCGGTCCTGACCGCTTCCGTGCACGCCGTGCTCGCCGCGGTGAACCGGGCGGCGGTCACCCGATGACCCCAGGCGTCCCCGTCCTGCACGCCGACGACGTCACCGTCGTCCGCGAAGGGCGCCCCATCCTCGAAGAGGTCACCCTCACCGTCCGCCGCGGCGAACACTGGGCGCTGCTCGGCCCGAACGGCGCCGGCAAGTCGACCCTGCTCAGCCTCTGCGGGGCCGTCACGCACCCCACGCACGGCACGGTCGAGGTGCTCGGCCGCCGCCTGGGCAGGGTCGACCTGCGCGATCTGCGCGCGTACGTCGGCCATGTGAACCCCCGCCACCCCCTCCGCTCGCCCCTGCGGGTGCGCGAGGTCGTCCTCACCGGGCTGACCAACAGCGTGGAACCGATGCCCCGTTGGCGCCCCACACCCGAGCAGGAGAAGCAGGCCGACCGGCTGATCGCGATGCTCGGCCTCGCGCACCGCACGGACGCGCGCTGGCCCACGCTCTCGCAGGGCGAGCGCGGGCGGACCCTGATCGCGCGCTCGCTGATGCCCAGGCCCCGGCTCGTCCTGCTCGACGAACCGGCCACCGGGCTCGACCTCGCGGGCCGAGAGCGCCTCCTCGACAGCCTGGACACCCTGCGCGAGAGCCATCCCGAGCTCGCCACGGTCCTGGTCACGCACCACCTGGAGGAGCTTCCGGCCGGTACGACGCACGCGCTGCTCCTTCGCGACGGGCGCGCGCTCGCCTCCGGTGCCGTGGACGACGTGCTGACCAGCGACCAGATCAGCAAGTGCTTCGACCACCCGGTGCGCCTTGAGCGCACGGAGGGGCGGTGGAGCGTACGGGCGGCGCGGCGCCCCCGCTGATCTGATCACGCCGCTCAGCCGCGCACGTACGCGGAACGGAAGGGGCCCGGCGCACGTGCGTGCCGGGCCCCTTCCGCGTCGTACTCCGCCTACTTGTTCAGCTTGTTCAGCTTGTTCAGGCTCGCCCAGAACTCGTCGAAGGACAGGCGCTTGTCCTTGTCCGTGTCCTTCGTGCCTATCACGGCCTCGGCGACGGTCTCGGTGACGTAGAAGTCCCCCATCTTCGCCATGGCCGACTTCCACTCGGCCGCCGTGATGAAGCCGTCGCCGTCCGCGTCGAACCGCTCGAACGTCTTGCGCGCTTCCTCGATGTCCGCCACCGGGTCCACCCCTTCTTCGTGCACTACTGACGGGGGCTAGGGTATCGGCCGTCCGGGGACGCGATCACAAGGAGTACGCCCATGGCCAGCACCCCTGCCACGCTCGGCGCGATCCTCGACGCGGCCGCCGCAGGCCGGTTCCCGCCGCCCGACGGCACCACCACCGTCGTGCCGCAGCCCTGCCACCGCGACGCGGGTGTCATCGCCTTCACCGCGCACTCGGTGGTCTTCACCGACGAGGACCCGCGGTGGGTGCACGCCACCCTCGCCGCACTCGACTGCGATCCGCTGGCCGCCACGATGAACCCCCGGTTCCTCGCCGCCTTCCTGGAGCGGACGGGACGCGCGACGGACACCACCGACCTCCTGACCGTGGCCGACGCCCTGCCGGGCGGCCCCGACCCGGACCTCGGCCTCCGTGAGCTCGACGACCCCGACCACCCCCGGGTGGTCAGGGCCCGCAAGCGCCGCGACGACGTGCGGGTGTGGGCCACCGCGAGCGGCAGCGGGGTACTGGTGCTCGGGCGCGGACTCGCCGGGCGCTGGGAGGCGGCGATCGAGGTCGACGAGGACGTACGCCACCGGGGGCTCGGCCGGGCGCTCGCACGCGCGGCCCGGCACCTGGTGCCCGGCGCGGCGCCGGTGTGGGCCCAGCAGTCCCCGGGCAACGCCCGCAGCGTGCGCGCCTTCCAGGCGGCCGGCTACCGGCCGGTGGGCGCGGAGGCGTTGTTCATCGCTCGGTGAGGGCTGCCGGTGGCCTGCGGCCGTGGCCGGGGCTCAGCACTCGATGATGTTCACCGCGAGCCCGCCCCGAGCCGTCTCCTTGTACTTCACGCTCATGTCGGCGCCGGTGTCCTTCATGGTCTTGATGACCTTGTCGAGGGACACCTTGTGGCTGCCGTCGCCGCGCATCGCCATCTTCGCCGCGGTCACGGCCTTCACGGCCGCCATGCCGTTGCGCTCGATGCACGGGATCTGGACGAGGCCGCCGACCGGGTCGCAGGTGAGGCCGAGGTTGTGCTCCATGCCGATCTCGGCCGCGTTCTCGACCTGCTCGGGGGAGCCGCCGAGCACCTCGGCGAGGGCGCCCGCCGCCATCGAGCAGGCGGAGCCGACCTCGCCCTGGCAGCCGACCTCGGCGCCGGAGATCGAGGCGTTCTCCTTGAAGAGCATGCCGATCGCGCCGGCCGAGAGCAGGAAGCGGACCACGCCGTCCTCGTCGGCTCCGGGGATGAAGTTCATGTAGTAGTGCAGGACCGCCGGGATGATGCCCGCGGCGCCGTTCGTCGGGGCGGTCACGACCCGGCCGCCCGCGGCGTTCTCCTCGTTCACCGCCATCGCGTACAGCGTGATCCACTCCATGGAGCGTGCCAGCGGATCGCCCTCGGCACGCAGCTGCCGTGCGGAGTTGGCCGCGCGGCGGCGGACCTTGAGGCCGCCCGGCAGGATGCCCTCGCGGGACATGCCGCGCGAGACGCAGGACTGCATGACGCCCCAGATGTCGAGCAGACCCGAGCGGATCTCCTCCTCGGTGCGCCATGCCTTCTCGTTCTCCAGCATCAGCGCGGAGATGGACAGGCCGGTCTCCTCGGCCAGGCGCAGGAGCTCGTCGCCGGTGCGGAAGGGGTGTTTGAGGACCGTGTCGTCCGGCACGATCGGGTTCTCGCCGGCCACGGCGTCGTCGTCGACCACGAAGCCGCCGCCCACGGAGTAGTACGTCTTCTCCAGGACGAGGCCGCCCTCATGGTCGTACGCGAAGATCGTCATGCCGTTGGCGTGGTACGGCAGGGCCTTGCGGCGGTGCAGGACCAGGTCCTCGTCGAAGTCGAAGTCGATCTCGTGCATGCCGAGCAGGTTGAGGCGGCCGGTGCTCTTGATCTGCTCGACGCGGTCGTCGGCGAACTCCACGTCGACCGAGCGCGGGGACTCGCCCTCCAGGCCGAGCAGAACCGCCTTCGGGGTGCCATGGCCGTGGCCCGTCGCGCCGAGCGAGCCGTAGAGCTCGGCCCGTATCGCGGTGGTGTGGGCCATCAGGCCCTCGTTCTTGAGGCGGCTCGCGAAGATGCGGGCGGCGCGCATGGGACCGACCGTGTGGGAGCTGGACGGGCCGATGCCGATCGAGAACAGGTCGAAGACCGAGAGGGCCACGAGAAACTCCAATGGTGGTTGGTAGACGCCGTTGTCTGCCGGGGTGGTGCAGAGAACTACGAAAAGCTGCGATTGGCTGTGCGGGTAATGCGCGAACGCGGGGCATGAGCCGGGGCACCGCACTCACTGTCTTCACTGTCCAGTGTGCGCGGTGCCCCGAAGTTTCGTACGAAGGAAAGCGTACGAAACCGCTACAGGTTGGGGTACAGCGGGTGCTTGGCCGCCAAGGCCGACACGCGGGCCTTGAGCGACTCCGTGTCGACGTCGCCCGGCTTCAGCGCCTCGGCGATGACGTCGGCGACCTCGCGGAAGTCGTCCTCCTGGAAGCCACGGGTCGCGAGCGCGGGCGTACCGATCCGCAGGCCCGATGTGACCATCGGGGGGCGCGGGTCGTTCGGGACCGCGTTGCGGTTGACCGTGATCCCGACCTCGTGGAGGCGGTCCTCGGCCTGCTGGCCGTCCAGCTCGGAGTTGCGCAGGTCCACCAGGACCAGGTGCACGTCCGTGCCGCCGGACAGCACGTCCACGCCGACGGCCTTCGCGTCGTCCTGCACCAGGCGCTCGGCCAGGATGCGGGCGCCGTCCAGGGTGCGCTGCTGGCGCTCCTTGAACTCCTCGCTCGCCGCGACCTTGAAGGAGACGGCCTTGGCGGCGATCACGTGCTCCAGGGGGCCGCCCTGGAAGCCGGGGAAGACCGCGGAGTTCAGCTTCTTCGCGAACTCCTTGCTGCGGGCCAGGATGACGCCGCCGCGCGGGCCGCCGAGCGTCTTGTGCGTGGTGGAGGTGACCACGTCGGCGAACGGCACCGGGTTCGGGTGCAGACCGGCCGCGACGAGCCCGGCGAAGTGCGCCATGTCGACCCACAGGTACGCGCCGACCTCGTCGGCGATCCGGCGGAACTCCGCGAAGTCCAGCTGACGCGGGTAGGCCGACCAGCCCGCGATGATGACCTTCGGGTTGTTCTCCTTGGCCAGGCGCTCGACCTCGGCCATGTCCACCAGGCCGGCCTCGTCGACGTGGTAGGCGACCACGTTGAACTGCTTGCCGGAGAAGTTCAGGCGCATGCCGTGCGTGAGGTGGCCGCCGTGCGCCAGGTCCAGGCCGAGGATCGTGTCGCCGGGCTTGGCGATCGCGAAGAGAGCGGCCTGGTTGGCGGAGGCGCCGGAGTGCGGCTGGACGTTGGCGTACTCGGCGCCGAACAGGTCCTTGATCCGGTCGATCGCGATCTGCTCGGTGACGTCCACGTGCTCGCAGCCGCCGTAGTAGCGGCGGCCGGGGTAGCCCTCGGCGTACTTGTTCGTGAGGACGGTGCCCTGGGCCTCCATGACGGCGACCGGAGCGAAGTTCTCCGAGGCGATCATTTCCAGGGTGGACTGCTGGCGGTGGAGCTCGGCGTCGACGGCGGCGGCGACGTCCGGGTCCAGCTCGTGGAGAGGGGTGTTGAGAAGCGACATCACACGATCCCTATCGGTATGGGTCAGCCGGCGGTGAAGGCGGTGTACTCATCGGCGGAGAGCAGGTCGTCCGGCTCATCCGTGATGCGCACCTTGAACAGCCAACCGCCCTCGAACGGGGCGGAGTTGACCAGCGACGGGTCCTCGACGACGTCCTGGTTGGCGGCGACGATCTCGCCGGTCACCGGGGCGTAGAGGTCGCTGACCGACTTGGTCGACTCCAGCTCGCCGCAGGACTCGCCCGCGGTCACCGTGTCACCGACCTCGGGGAGCTGGGCGAAGACGACGTCACCGAGCGCGTTGGCCGCGTGCTCCGTGATGCCGACGGTCGCCACACCGTCCTCGGTGGCCGAGAGCCACTCGTGCTCCTTGCTGTACCGCAGCTGCTGGGGGTTGCTCATGACCTGAATTCTCCTGTACGCGGGGGAGTGCTGGTGAACGACGCTGTTGTGCGGGGTATCACTTCTGGCGCTTGTAGAACGGCAGCGCCACGACCGCGTACGGCTCGTGCGTGCCCCGGATGTCCACGCCGACACCCTCGGTACCGGGGGTCGCGTGCGCCGCGTCGACGTACGCGATGGCGATCGGCTTGCCGAGCGTCGGGGACGGGGCGCCGGAGGTGACCTCGCCGATGACCTTGCCGTCGGCGACCACGGAGAAGCCCGCGCGCGGGACGCGGCGGCCCTCGGCGATCAGGCCGACCAGCCCCCGCGGGGGAGCGGCCTCGGCGCGCTCGGCGGCGGCCGCGAGCGCCGCGCGCCCCACGAAGGTGTCGGACTGCGAGGTCTTCTCGAACTTGACGACCCGGCCGAGGCCCGCGTCGAAGGGCGTCAGGTCCGCGGTCAGCTCGTGCCCGTACAGCGGCATGCCCGCCTCAAGGCGGAGCGTGTCGCGGCAGGAGAGCCCGGCGGGGACCAGGCCGACGGGCTCGCCCGCCTCCATCAGCGCGCCCCACAGCTTCTCGGCGTCGCCGGGGGCGACGAACAGCTCGAAGCCGTCCTCGCCGGTGTAGCCCGTGCGGGCGATCAGCGCGGGCACGCCCGCGACCGTGCCCGGCAGGCCCGCGTAGTACTTCAGACCGTCCAGGTCCGCGTCCGTGAGTGATGTGAGGATGCCGGGGGACTCGGGACCCTGGACGGCGAGCAGGGCGTACGCGTCGCGGTCGTCGCGTACCTCCGCGTCGAAGCCGTCGGCGCGGGCGGTGAGCGCGTCGAGCACGACCTGGGCGTTCGAGGCGTTGGCGACCACCATGTACTCGGGGGCCTCGGTCTCGCCGAGCCGGTAGACGATCAGGTCGTCCAGGATGCCGCCGTCCTCGGCACAGATCATCGTGTAGCGGGCGCGGCCGACACCGATGGAGCCGATGTTGCCGACCAGCGCGAAGTTCAGGAAGTCCACGGCCTCGGGGCCGGCCACGGTGATCTCGCCCATGTGGGAGAGGTCGAAGAGACCGGCCTTCGTGCGCACGGCGATGTGCTCGTCGCGCTCGCTGCCGTAGCGGAGCGGCATGTCCCAGCCCGCGAAGTCGGTCATGGTCGCGCCGAGCGCGCGATGCACGGCATCGAGTGCGGTCAGACGGGGGGCGGTACTCATTCGTGGAACTCCCAGGGCATGACGGGCGAGGTCGATCCTCCCCATCTGTCATCGAAACCTGAGAGGTTCACCACGACCCGCTCGTACGTCCCGTACTGCTCGTACAGGGGGAGGGTCATGACTTGCACCTTGGGTGGAGCCGCACAGGCGGCCCGCTTTTCAGATGTGCCTCGCCCGCGCGGTACGGGGCCTGAGAGATTCAAGGGAGGGACTTGCTCCTTCGGCGCCCCGGCGCGTCGTACGACGGCTGCCGGGAACTCTCCCGCGCGGATTCAAACGGCCTGTATGGAGTTTGCGCGCACATCATTGCACGCGCCTACGTCACAGGGCAGTGCCAGTCCAGTAATGCCCTTGTGCCGCATTACCTTCTCTTTACACTTGCCGGGGAAGCTGCGGTAAGCAGGTACGTGACCAGCTATGGGGAGGCCGATCACGGTGCGCAGGACGAGCGTCTACGCGACCAACACAGGGGTGGCCCTGCCCAAACAGGCAGCCGCCCCCTCCAGGGAGGGCTGCGGCGCCCTGCCGGCGGCCGTCGTCCGCGACCTGCGGCAGCGGACCGGTCACAGCCCGCACCGCCTCACGTTCGGCGAGGGCGATCTGATCGTCGTCTCCGGGCTGCCCGGCAGCGGCAAGTCCACGCTGATGCGCAGAGCCGTCGCGGGCCCGCGCATCGACTCGCAGGACACCCGCGACCGCTGGGCCCGGCGCATGCCGAGCCTGCTGCCGTACGCGGTGTACCGCCCCCTGGTCCGCCTCGCGCACTATGCGGGCCTGCGCAGAGCCCTGCGCTCCGGCGAGGGCGTCGTGGTGCACGACTGCGGTACCCAGGCCTGGGTGCGCCGCTGGCTGGCCCGCGAGGCCGCGCGGCGCGGCACGACCCTGCACCTGTTGCTGCTCGACGTGCCGCCGGACACCGCCATAGAGGGGCAGCTCTCGCGCGGTCGCGGCGTGTCGCGGTACGCCTTCGCGCGGCACCGCAGAACGGTCGGCCGACTCGTCGGCGCCGCCGAGCGGGGCGACCTGCCGCGCGGCTGCGGCTCGGCCGTGCTCCTCGACCGGACGGCGGCCGGGGTGCTGCGGGGCATCGGCTTCGGACGCTGAGCCGCCCGCCGTGAGCCGCCCGCCGTGAGCCGTCCGTCACGAGCCGTCCGCCACGTTAGGGTCGTGCCGCAGGCAGAGCGGGACAGAGCAGGGGTTGGACAGATGGACATTCCGGCGCAGGCACACGCCCATCCCTACGGAGGATGGCCGGGCAACGAACTCGAAGAGGTACTCGCGGCATCCCTGGGCACGCCCGACGCACCCCACACATCTGCGGGGGCCCGCATCGTCGAGGTGCTCGGCCGCAGCCACGTCTGGGTCCCGCTGCCGAACGGCGGCGCCCCGGACAGCGGCACCCTGGACCTGCCCACGCTGGAGATCGAAGGCCAGGCCTACGTCCCCGTCTTCAGCTCCGAGCAGCAGTTCCAGCACGCCACCGGCGGCCGGATGGGCTGCACCGTGGCGCCCGCCGTGGAGTTCGCGCGCGGCCTGCCCCCGCAGCTGGGCATCGCAGTCAACCCGGACGGCACGGTCGGCGTGCCCCTGCCGCCGCCCGCCGTCGCCGAGCTCTGCCGCTCCGGGCGCACCCCGCTGGACGGCCCCGCGAGCGGCGGCCGCGTACGCCTCTTCGAACCGGACTGGCAGGAGGACCCGGTGGACTTCCTGTCCGCCGCCGCCCACGAGTTCGAGGCCACCGGGGTCGTCCTGAGCGCCCGCCGCTGCCTGGCGAGCGTCGAGGGCGACGCGCCCGCGCTGTTCATCGGCGTCGAACTGACCTCCTGGGAGGGCGACGCGCGCGACCTGCCGATGGAGGCGGTGGGGCGGGCGCTCGGCCGGGCCCCGGTGGCCTGGCCGGTGAACCTGGTGCTGCTGGACGTCGCCCAGGATCCGGTCGGCGACTGGATGCGCGAGCGGGTGCGGCCCTTCTTCGGCCGGGCTCCCGGACACGGGCACGGACACGGGCACGGACACGGGCACGGACAGGTGTAAGGACATGTGCAGGTCCGTGTGTGAGGGTGCCGTACGTCAAGTCGGCGTCAGGATCGCCGCTTAAGCTGGTTTCATGACCCGGGTCCGCCGGGTCGGCGGGTCGTAGGGTCATCGGGTCATCGCGAAGGGGCGGTTAAGGGTGAGTGCGTCGGGCACGGCTGCGGCCGGGCAGGTCGAGCACATGCTGCGCCAGGTGACGCCGGGGCGCTATGACGCCTACGAGGCGCTCCTGCGGGCGCTCGCCGCCGACCAGGTGTGGATGCTGCTCTGGCACGGCCAGGCCGGATCCCCCGACGCCCAGTACGGGAACATGGAGGTCGAGGGCCTCGGGTACGCGCCCTGCGTGACCTCCGCCCAGGAGCTCTCCGCCAGTGGCTGGAACCGCTCGTACGAAGTGGTCAGCGGACTCGACATCTCCCGCACCCTCTACCCCGACCACTACGGCCTCTGGCTCAACCCCCACGCCCCCGGCGGTGGCGTCGGCATCCCCTGGCTCGACCTGCGGCGCATCGCGTCGGGCCTCGACCTGCTGCCCGCGGGACCGCTCCGGCTCACCGAGCCGGCCATCGAGATCCCCCAGTTCTACGCCCTGCTCACGCAGAACGCGCACCGCACCCCCGCCGTCCGCTCACTGCGCCGCGCCTGGGTGCAGCCCGCGCTCGGCGCCCCGTACCTGGCCATCGGCCTCGATGTGTACGACACCTCGCCGGCCTCGGTCGACGGGGTGCGCACGATGATGCAGCAGTCGATCGCCGCCGTCCCCGACGGCCTGCCCGTGTCGACCGTCGCGATGTCCGACGGATACGACCCGGTCGCCATGTGGCTGCGCGCCAACGCCCGCCCGTTCTACGACCGCGAGGCCCAGCCGGCCCCGGCTCCCGCGGGCGGGTACGGCTACCCCGCGCAGTACTGAAGCAGCGCTCAACCAGTACTCAGGCAGCGCCGCGGCCCCTTCCGGCGGGGCCCTGAACCGGCCACCGCGGCTCGTATACCTGCCCTGACCGTCACGATGTCCGTTCTGATGGCGGAGGGGGTCTATGGGCTCCCGTGGCACCTTGCGACCCAACTGCCCCGTGTTCGCCCCTCGTTCACGTGCGTCCGGATAACGGAACACCTCGATCAGCATCACGGTTGCGCATCCATTCCCCGACAAGTCTGGTAACAGATCGCGACCCCGATGAAGACTCCCGCACCAGGGGCGCTTCGCCCCTGTGTACGACGGACTGATCACGTCGCTACAGCGGCAAGTGCGGGCCGGTCACCACCGGTTGAGAGGGGTCCCTGCCACGATGACGGCACCATTGCATGACACACCTGCGGACGCGGACCCGACAGCGGACGTCGCTCCCGCAGCTGATGCAGGGGTGAAGAAGGTCGAGGGGCGGTCCCTCAAGCAGATCGCCTGGAACCGCCTGAAGCGGGACAAGGTCGCCCTGGCCGGCGGCATCACCGTGCTCGTCCTGGTCCTTGTCGCCGTCTTCGCGCCCCTGATCGTCTCCCTGCTGGGCCACCCGCCCAACGAGTTCCATCAGGACGAGCTGGAAGACCTCACGAACCTGCCCAAGGGCGCGTTCGGCGGCATGAGTTCGGACTTCCTCTTCGGGGTGGAGCCCAACAAGGGCCGCGACGTCTTCAGCCGGATCGTCTACGGCGCCCGGATCTCCCTGCTCGTGGCGTTCCTCGCCGCGGTGGTGGCCGTGGTGCTCGGCACCTTCTTCGGCATCATCGCCGGTTACTTCGGCGGCTGGGTCGACGCGACGATCAGCCGGGTCATGGACGTGCTGCTCGCCTTCCCGCAGCTGCTCTTCGTGATCTCCCTGGTCTCGGTCCTCCCCGACGACCTGCTCGGTCTGACCGGCAGCGGCGTCCGCATCGCCGTACTGATCCTGGTGATCGGCTTCTTCGGCTGGCCCTACGTCGGGCGCATCGTCCGGGGCCAGACCCTCAGCCTGCGCGAACGCGAGTACGTCGAAGCGGCCCGCAGCCTCGGTGGCGGTCAACGGCACATCCTCTTCCGTGAGTTGCTGCCGAACCTCGTCGCGCCGATCACCGTCTACGCGACGCTCATGATCCCCACCAACATCCTCACCGAAGCGGCGCTCAGCTTCCTCGGCGCGGGTGTACGCCCGCCGACCGCCTCCTGGGGCGGCATGCTCCGGGACGCGCTGGCGACGTACGAGCACGACCCGATGTTCATGGTCTTCCCCGGCCTGGCGATCTTCGTGACCGTGCTTGCCTTCAACCTCTTCGGTGACGGGCTGCGCGACGCCCTGGACCCCAAGGGAACTCGGTAAACAGCTCCACTGACTTGCCCCTGCCGCAGCGTCAGGTGGCTCTTCCCATGGTTCTTCAGGCAGTCAAAGCCAAGGACCGCGAATCTCGGAGGATGCGAGAAATGCCCACAGGTTCCTCTAAACGACGGTTGACCGCAGGCGCGGCCCTCGTCGTGGCGGCGCTGGTGACCACCACGGCGTGCGGCGGCGGCAGCGACGACGACGACAGCAAGGGCGCCGGCTACAACGCGGCCATCGGCAAGGTCGCGAACAAGTCGGCGAAGAAGGGCGGAACGCTCAAGTTCATCGCCAAGCAGGACCTGGACTCGGCCGACCCGCAGCGTGCCTACTACGGCATGACGTGGGACTTCATGCGGTTCTACACCCGCACGCTGATCACGTACGACACCAAGCCCGGTGCCGCGTCCAACAAGCTCGTCCCCGACCTCGCCGAGTCCACAGCGAAGATCAGCGACGACGGCAAGACCTACACGTACAAGCTGCGTGACGGCCTCACCTGGGAGGACGGCTCGAAGCTGACCTCCAAGGACATCAAGTACGGCATCGAGCGCATCTGGGCCACCAAGGTCATCACCGGTGGTCCCGGCTACCTGAAGTCCACGCTTGACCCCAAGGGCGAGTACAAGGGCCCATACGAGGACAAGTCGAAGGACAAGCTCGGTCTGAAGGCGGTCGAGACGCCGGACGACAACACCATCATCTTCAAGCTGCCCAAGAAGAACGGCGACTTCGAGCAGATGCTCGCGATGCCGTCGGGCACCCCGGTCAAGCAGTCCGAGGACACCGGCGCCAAGTACACCCAGCGCCCGTTCTCCTCCGGCCCGTACAAGTTCCAGAACTACAGCGCGGGCAAGAGCATCACGCTGGTCCGCAACAAGAACTGGAAGAAGTCGTCCGACCCGGTCCGTCCCGCCCTGCCGGACAAGATCTCGGTCACCATCTCGGCGAACCTCGAAGAGAACGACAAGCGCCTGATGGAAGGCGACTACGACGTCGACATGAACGGCACCGGCATGACCCAGTCGGGTCGTACCACCGCCATTCAGGACCACAAGGGCAACGTCGACAACATGCAGACGGACTTCGTCCGTTACGTCGCCCTGGTGACCAAGACGAAGCCGTTCGACAACGAGGCCTGCCGCAAGGCCGTCTTCTACGCCACGGACTTCGCGAGCCTGCAGAAGACCCGTGGTGGCGAGGTCGCCGCCGGTGAGATCGCGACCAACGTCTTCCCGAAGTCGATCAAGGGTCACGACGACTACGACCCGTACGGCATCAAGGAGCGCAAGGGCAAGCCGGACGCCGCCAAGGCGAAGGCCCAGCTCAAGGAGTGCGGCAAGCCGAACGGCTTCTCGACCAAGATCTCGGCGCGCACCAACCAGCCGGGCGAGGTGGACGCCGCCACGGCGCTCCAGGAGCAGCTGAAGAAGGTCAACATCAACGCCGACGTCGACCAGATCGACGGCGCGGACTCCTCCAGCATCACCGGTTCTCCCTCGGTGGTGAAGAAGCGCGGCATCGGCATGACGATGGCGGGCTGGGGTCCTGACTTCCCGACCGGCCAGGGCTACGCCCAGCCGCTGTTCGACAGCCGTTTCATCAACGAGAACGGCAACTACAACGAGTCGCAGATCGACGAGCCGAAGATCGACAAGTACTTCGACGACGCGATCGGCACGGTCGACCCCAACAAGGCCGGTGAGATCTACACCGACCTGGCCCACGAGATCGTCGACAAGGCCTACTGGATGCCCTTCATCTACGAGAAGAACATCAGCTGGCGTTCCTCGCGGGCGACCAACGTCTACTCGTCCGCCGCGTACAGCGGTCGCTACGACTACGTCTCGCTCGGTGTGAGCGACAAGAAGTAGTCCCCGCCGCAAGGCAGCCGCCGCAAGGCAGTCCCACCGCCGAATCCCGCCAGTCCGAAGGGCAGGTGATGGCCCCGGGCGGTGGCCGGGACCCCTCACAAGGGGGCCCCGGCCACCGCCGGGCCGCGCACAGTGCTTGCTTATCTCATCCGGCGCCTGATCGCCGTTGTCGTCATGGTGCTGGTCGTACTGCTCGCGACCTTCACCGTCTTCTTCATGCTGCCCAAGTGGGCGG
The DNA here is from genome assembly GCF_055577645.1 of Streptomyces sp. NPDC033180. Classification (NCBI taxonomy): domain Bacteria; kingdom Bacillati; phylum Actinomycetota; class Actinomycetes; order Kitasatosporales; family Streptomycetaceae; genus Streptomyces; species Streptomyces sp. NPDC033180. The sequence continues at coordinate 51,563 of NZ_JBVIPU010000011.1, forward strand.
GACAGGACATCGCCGTCCTCTTCGCCGGTAAGTCGTCCGGAGCCGAGCAGCTCGCGGGCATCCGGATCAAACTGGGCCTGGACGACCCCCTGCTCGTCCAGTTCTGGGACTTCGTCAAGGGCATCCCGATGGGGCGTGACTACGCCAACGGGGCCGACGTGACCCACTGCCCGGCCCCCTGCTTCGGGTACTCCTTCCGTACCGAGGCGCCCGTCTGGGAGACCCTCAAGGACGCCCTGCCCGTCACCGCGGCGCTCGCCGCCGGTGCCTGTGTGCTGTGGCTGGTCGCCGGTGTCGCCACCGGCGTGCTCTCCGCGCTCAAGCGCGGCACCATCTGGGACCGTTCCGCGATGATCACCGCCCTCGGCGGCGTCTCCCTGCCGGTCTTCTTCACCGGCATGATCGCGATGGGGCTCTTCGTCCACACGCTCGGCTGGGTGAAGATCGAGGACACCCTCACCACGGACGACCCGATCAACATCTGGTTTGAAACGCTGATCCTTCCGTGGATCGTGCTCGCGTTCCTCAACGCCGCCATGTACGCGCGACTCACCCGCGCCACCATGCTGGAAGTGCTCGGTGAGGACTACATCCGCACCGCGCGCGCCAAGGGGCTCGGCGAGGCCACCGTCATCAGGCGGCACGCGCTGCGCTCCGCCATGACGCCGATCCTCACGGTCTTCGGGCTCGACCTCGGTGTGCTCATGGGCGGCGCCGTGCTCACCGAATCCACCTTCAACCTGCCGGGACTCGGCCTGGAGGCGGTCAAGGCCATCAGCAACAAGGACCTGCCGGTGATCCTCGGCGTCACCTTGTGCGCATCGCTCGCGATCGCCCTGGCCAACCTCGTCGTCGACCTTCTGTACGCCGTCATCGACCCGCGAGTGAGGCTGGGATGACCGAACTGCACAAGACCGGAGCGGCGGTCGGAGAACCCGTCGCCGACTCGGTCGCTCCCACCGCATTCCTCGAAGTACGCGACCTGAAGGTGCACTTCCCGACCGACGACGGCCTGGTCAAGTCCGTCGACGGGCTCAGCTTCCAGCTGGAGAAGGGCAAGACCCTCGGCATCGTGGGCGAGTCCGGCTCCGGCAAGTCGGTCACCTCGCTGGGCATCCTCGGCCTGCACACCGCAGGGCAGTACGGCAGCCGCAAGCCGCGCCTTTCCGGCGAGATCTGGCTGAACGGCACGGAGCTGCTCACCGCGGACCCCAACCAGGTGCGCAAGCTGCGTGGCCGCGACATGGCGATGATCTTCCAGGACCCGCTGTCCGCGCTGCACCCGTACTACACCATCGGCAAGCAGATCATGGAGGCGTACCGGGTCCACCACGACGTGGACAAGAAGGTCGCCCGCAAGCGTGCCATCGAGATGCTCGACCGGGTGGGCATCCCCCAGCCGGACAAGCGGGCCGACAGCTACCCGCACGAGTTCTCGGGCGGCATGCGCCAGCGCGCGATGATCGCGATGGCCCTGGTGAACAACCCCGAGCTGCTCATCGCGGACGAGCCGACGACCGCCCTCGACGTCACCGTCCAGGCGCAGATCCTCGACCTCATCCGGGATCTGCAGAAGGAGTTCGGCTCCGCGGTCATCATGATCACGCACGACCTGGGCGTGGTCGCCGAGATGGCGGACGAGCTGCTCGTGATGTACGGCGGGCGCTGCGTCGAGCGCGGCACCGCGGAGAAGGTCTTCTACGAGCCCCAGCACCCCTACACCTGGGGCCTGTTGGGGTCGATGCCACGCATCGACCGCGAGGAGATGGACCGTCTCGTGCCGGTCAAGGGCTCCCCGCCCAGCCTGATCAACCTGCCTACGGGCTGCGCCTTCAACCCGCGCTGCCCCTACGCCGACATCCCCAAGGACCAGATCACCCGCCGCGAGCGCCCCGACCTGCGCGAGGTGGCGCCGGGTCACTTCTCCGCCTGCCACATGTCGCAGGACGAGCGCACCCGGATCTGGACCGAAGAGATTGCGCCGAAGCTGTGAAAGACGACACGAAAGACGCCACGAAAGATCAGGCGAAGGGCCAGGAGATGACGATCCCTGCGCAGACGAAGGGCTCGGCCGAGTCCGGCGAGCCGCTGCTCAAGGTCGACGGCCTGGTGAAGCACTTCCCCATCAAGAAGGGGCTGTTGCAGCGCCAGGTGGCGGCCGTGCAGGCCGTGGACGGACTCTCCTTCGACGTGCGGCCCGGTGAGACGCTCGGCGTCGTGGGCGAGTCCGGCTGCGGCAAGTCGACGATGGGCCGTCTGATCACCCGCCTGCTCGAACCGACCGCGGGGCGCGTGGAGTTCGAGGGCGTGGACATCACGCACCTGAACACCGGCAAGATGCGGCCGCTGCGCCGCGACGTGCAGATGATCTTCCAGGACCCGTACTCGTCGCTGAACCCGCGGCACACCATCGGCACGATCGTCGGTGCGCCGTTCAAGCTGCAGGGCGTCAAGCCCGAGGGCGGCCTGAAGAAGCACGTGCAGGAGATGCTGGAGCGCGTGGGGCTCAGCCCCGAGCACTACAACCGCTACCCGCACGAGTTCTCCGGCGGTCAGCGCCAGCGCATCGGCATCGCGCGTGCGCTCGCCCTGCGGCCCAAGCTGGTCGTGGCCGACGAGCCCGTCTCCGCCCTGGACGTCTCCATCCAGGCACAGGTGGTCAACCTCCTGGACGACCTGCAGGACGAGCTCGGTCTCACGTACGTGATCATCGCGCACGACCTCTCGGTCATCCGGCACGTCTCGGACCGCATCGCGGTGATGTACCTCGGCAAGATCGTGGAGCTGGCGGACCGCAAGGACCTCTACTCCACGCCGATGCACCCGTACACCAAGGCGCTGCTCTCGGCCGTGCCCGTGCCCGACCCCAAGCGGCGCGGCGTCAAGAGCGAGCGCATCCTGCTGCGCGGTGACGTCCCCTCGCCGATCGACCCACCCACCGGCTGCCGTTTCCACACGCGCTGCTGGAAGGCGACGGAGATCTGCGCGAAGACGGAGCCGCCGCTGATCCCCCTCGCCACGGGCCACCAGGTGGCGTGCCACCACCCGGAGAACGCCGAGGACCAGCAGCCGGGCGACACCAAGCTGTTGCAGGTCGCCCGGGAGGCGATCGAGGTGGTGTCGGTGGTGAGCAAGGCGGAGGAGACGGCCGAGGAGGCCGCGGCCCCGAAGAAGACCGTCGCGAAGGGCGAGGCCTCGAAGGACGCGCCTGAAGCGGAAGCCAAGGGTCAGGCGTCAACTGACAAGTAGCCTGCGCGAAGGGACGACTCGTGAGTCCGCCCCCTCCCGCGGGGAGGGGGCTTCTCGCTAGGCCGGTTGGGCTTTGCGACGGACCAGCCCGTCCCGTAGAACGTTGAGTGCGCCCACCGTGTCCGCATGAGCGGTGTGGCCGCACGACACGCAGTGAAAGGCCTCCTGGCTGGGCCGGTTCTCCTTGGCGATGTGCCCGCAGGGGGGGGGCAGGTGCGGGAGGTGTTGCGTGGGGAACACCCTCCAACCGGCATCGTTGGTCGAACGGTTGAGTCCGGCCTGCGCGGCGGGGACTTCGACCATGTTGGGATCTTGAGGTCTCCGTGCGCGATGACGTCGTGTGTGCGCACCAGGTCAAGCGCGGTCTTGTGCGCGTGGTCCAGGCGCTGGCGGCGGACCGTGCGGTGCAGGTCGGCGACGCTGATGGTCTTGACCTTGCCGACCACCGGCCGGTGCTGGTTGACCTTCACGTGCCCTACGCCCTGAATCCGGACGCGGGTGGTCGGGTCGTGTGGGGTGGAATCCCAGCGGCATCCGTCGCCGTCCTGGGGAAAGTCGACCGTGTCGAACCAGTTCGCCCCGCGAAAACGCGGATACCCGGCCGCCTCACCGGACGTGACCCGACGGAAGAACGCGGCGAACGCCTTGTCGGGGCGACGTAGCCGCCTCCGGCGCCGCTGCTGCCGCGCAGTGCCGCCCTGGCGAGGCCCGCGGCGGCGGGCAGGTAAGAATGTCGCGTGATCCAGGATCTGTTCAGTCCCTCCGTCCAGCACGCGCTCGACATCGTCGGGATCTTCGTCTTCGCGATCTCCGGCGCCCTGCTCGCCGTACGCAAGAACTTCGACGTCTTCGGGATCGTCGTGCTCGCCGAGGTCACCGCCCTGGGCGGGGGGATCTTCCGTGACGTGGTCATCGGGGCGGTGCCGCCCGCCGCCTTCGTCGACCTCGGCTACTTCATCACGCCGCTGTTCGCCGCGGCCCTGGTGTTCTTCCTGCACCCGGAGGTGGAGCGCACCCAACTCGCGGTGAACGTCTTCGACGCCGCGGGCCTCGGCCTCTTCTGCGTCACCGGCACAACCAAGGCGTACGAGTACGGCCTCGGCCTCACCGCGTCGGCGGCCCTGGGGCTCGCCACCGCGGTGGGCGGCGGCGTGCTGCGCGACATCATCGCCAACGAAGTGCCCTCGCTGGTGCGCTGGGACCGCGACCTGTACGCCGTGCCGGCGATCGTCGGCTCCGCGATGGTCGCGCTCTGCATCAACTACGACCTGGTGAACGCCTTCACCAGCACCCTCGCCGTGATCACGACCTTCGTCCTGCGGCTGCTCGCGCTGCGCTACCACTGGCGCGCGCCGCGAGCCTGGCATCGGCGGTCGACGGCGGTGGAGGTGGAGGACGTGTCGTAGGGGTGGCGCTGGTGCCGCCGCGCTGGTGCTGCCGTATCGCCAACTGCTCGCACTTTTTCACTAGTTGAACACCATCAGCCCCTCCTGACCCCTTGACGCGTTACTTCCTCACGAGTTAACTCAAGCACTGAATTAAGTCTGGACCAACCTTCCCTCCCCCCCACACCCCCCACGTCTGGAAGGCTCATGAGGAAACACTCCATGAGGAAGAGAAACCGGCTCATAGCGTCTCTCCCCGTCGCCGCCGCCCTCGCCGCGGGCACCCTCGCGCTCGTCGGCGTCCAGAGCGCCGACGCCGGTCAGGACTCCGCGAAGCCGAAGCGCACCACCGCGGTCGTGGCCGCCGACGCCCCCGACCTCGGCCCGAACGTCGACGTCTTCGACCCGTCCATGTCGCACGACACCATCCAGGGCCGCCTCGACGAGGTCTTCGAGCAACAGGAGACCAATCAGTTCGGCGGCGAGCGGCGCGCGCTGCTCTTCAAGCCCGGTACGTACGACGACGTCGACGCGAACATCGGCTTCTACACGCAGATCGCCGGGCTCGGCCTCTCCCCGGACGACACGGACATCAAGGGCGCGGTGCACGCCGAGGCCGACTGGTTCCAGGGCAATGCCACCCAGAACTTCTGGCGCGGCGCCGAGAACCTCGCCGTGACGCCCAACGCCGGCGCCGACCGCTGGGCCGTCTCGCAGGCAGCGCCCTACCGGCGCATGCACCTGAAGGGTGATCTGCAGCTCGACGACGGCGGCTGGTCCAGTGGCGGACTCCTCGCCGACACCAAGGTCGACGGACAGGTCAACTCCGGCTCCCAGCAGCAGTGGCTGTCCCGCAACACCGACTGGGGCGGCTGGCAGGGCTCCAACTGGAACATGGTCTTCGTCGGCGCGAAGAACGCACCCGAGGGGAACTTCCCCACCCCGCCCTATACGAGGGTCGACCAGACCCCCGTGTCGCGCGAGAAGCCTTTCCTGTACGTCGACGAGGGCGACGCCTACAAGGTGTTCGTGCCCGGTGTGCGCAAGGACAGTAGCGGCACCAGCTGGTCCGGCGGTGCCCCGGCCGGTGAGTCGCTGCCGATCGACGACTTCCACATCGTGAAGCCGGGGGCGAGCGCGGCCGACATCAACGGAGCGCTCGCGGACGGCAAGAACCTCCTGGTGACTCCCGGGGTCTACCACCTCGACGAGACCCTGAAGGTGACGCGGCCCGACACCGTCGTACTCGGCCTGGGGCTCGCCACCTTCATCCCGGACGGCGGGGTGACGGCGATGACCGTCGCCGACGTGGACGGTGTGAAGGTGGCGGGCGTCCTCTTCGACGCCGGCACCACGAACTCGGACACGCTCATGGAGGTCGGCGGCGAGGGCGCGGACGCGGACCACGCCGCCAATCCGACCTCGCTGCACGACGTGTACTTCCGGGTCGGGGGAGCGGCCGTGGGCAAGGCGACAAAGAGTCTTGTCGTCAACAGCTCGGACGTCATCGGCGACCACACCTGGATCTGGCGGGCCGATCACGGAGACGGCGTCGGCTGGAACACGAACACGGCGGACACCGGCCTGGTGGTGAACGGCGACGACGTGACGATGTACGGCCTGTTCGTCGAGCACTACCAGAAGCACCAGACGATCTGGAACGGCGAGGGCGGCCGGACGTACTTCTACCAGAACGAGATGCCCTACGACCCGCCGAACCAGGGGGCCTGGATGAACGGGGACACGAAGGGATACGCCGCGTACAAGGTGGCCGATTCGGTGACGAAGCACGAGGCGTGGGGGCTCGGCTCCTACTGCTTCTTCAACGTCGACAAGTCCGTCGCGGCCGAGAACGCCTTCGAGGCGCCTCAGCGGGACGGGGTGCGGTTCCACGACATGGTGACGGTGTCCCTCGGCGGCACGGGCACGATCCATCACGTGATCAACGGGAAGGGCGGGCCGTCGGACGCGCAGAACAATGTGGCGAACCTGGTGAGCTACCCGTAGCGGACCCGGTCCGCCCGGCAGAAAAAGCTACCGCTCAGTAATCACATGTTGTACGTTGCCGGTATGGCAGAGGCAGCATCCATACCGGCAGCGGTGCCCGCGAGCATCGGCGACAGCGAGTTCGACCGCGACACCGCGGTCACCCGGAGGGAGCCCGGTGTCTATGACATCGAGCTCTCCGCGGGGTGGACGATCATCAACGCCGTCAACGGCGGCTATCTCCTCGCGGTCATCGGCCGCGCGCTGGCCGACGCCCTGCCGCACGCGGACCCCTTCACGGTCTCCGCGCACTACCTGACCGCGTCCCACCCCGGGCCCGCCGTGATCCGCACGGACACGGCGCGCGCCGGGCGGACCCTGTCGACCGGACAGGCCTCGCTCTTCCAGTACGACGGCGAGGGGCGCGAGGTCGAGCGGATCCGCGTGCTCGCCTCGTACGGAGACCTGGCCGGCCTTCCCGACGACGTCCGTACGACGGCCAAGCCGCCCGCGCTGCCGCCGATCGAGCAGTGCTTCGGGCCGCAGGACGCCCCGGACCACCGTCCTGTGCCCGGCAGTTCGGCGATCAGTGACCGGCTCTTCCTGAAGCTCGACCCCTCCACCCTGGGGTGGGCCCTCGGCCGGCCCTCCGGCAAGGGGGAGATGCGCGCCTGGTTCGGCCTCGCGGACGGCCGTGACGCGGATCCACTGTCGCTGCTGCTGGCGGTGGACGCGTTGCCGCCGACGGCCTTCGAGCTGGGCCTCTCCGGCTGGGTTCCTACGGTGGAGCTGACGGTCCACGTCCGGGCGAAGCCCGCGCCGGGCCCTCTCCGGGTCTCCATCACCACGCGGAACCTGGCCGGCGGCTTCCTGGAGGAGGATGCGGAGGTCTGGGACAGTGCGGACCGCCTGGTGGCCCAGTCGCGGCAATTGGCGCGGGTCCGCCTGGGCTGAGCCCTGAACCGCCGCTTCGCGGCGGATCTCTCCCGCCCGCCCACCCGATTGCCTCGCGGTGGAATTCTCAGCCCGTCCGGCGAAGTTTTCAGCCCGTCCGGCGTTCGAGGACGAACTCGGCGGAGCCGGTGATGACGGTCACCAAGGAGAATCCCCTACCCGACCGCCACCACCCCCGCATACGAAACTCCCGCCACCACCACCCACGCACACAGCCCAAGCACCGCCACCCGCCCACCGGTTCGGGTGAGCGAAGGCAGATCCACAGCAGCCCCAAGTCCGAACAGCGCCGCTGCCAGGAGTAGTTCCTGGGCGTGGCCCGCCAGGTCGAGGACGGATCCCGGGACCCAGCCAGTGCTTCGTACCGCGACCATCGCGATGAACCCCGCCACGAACAGCGGCAGCACGGGCGGTCGTCGCTTCCCCGCCCCGCGCGCAGCGGACCGCGCCCGCAGGGCGAACGCAACCCCCGCCACCAGCGGCGCAAGCGCTGCCACCCGCATCAGCTTCACCAGGACCGCGTCCCCGAGGGCCCCCGCCCCGGCGGTCTGCGCCGTGGCCACCACCTGGCCCACGTCGTGCACGCTCGCCCCGGCCCAGCGTCCGAACTCCACGTCGCTCAGCCCCAACGGCCCCTGCAACAGCGGCAGTACGGCGATGGCGAGCGTCCCGCACAGCGTCACGAGCGCCACCGAGACCGCCGCGTCCCGTTCCTCGCTCTCGGTCACCTCGCTCACTGCGCCGATCGCGGACGCACCGCAGATCGAGTACCCGGTGGCGATCAGGAGTGGCTGATCGCCGGGCAGTCCCATGCGGCGGCCGAGCCACCACGTCCCGAAGAACGTCGCCGCGACAACGCCGAGCACCATCGCCACCGTCGCCCAGCCGAGGCCAAGGACATCGTCCAGGCTCAGCTTCAGGCCGAGCAGGACGATGCCGAGCCGCATCAGCCGCTTCCCGGCGAGGGAGAGCCCGGCCTTGCCCCGGCCCCGTACGACAGCACGCACCCCCGGCACATGTGCCGCCGCGAGCCCGAGCACCACCGCCGCCGTCAGCATCGGCACGGCCGGGATCAGGGCGTGCGTCGCCCAGGCCGCGGCGACACCGAGGGCCGCGAGGGCGAGCCCCGGCAGCGGGCTGGGGCCCGGAGGCGTCACGGCGGCGACGCGCGGCCGCTGTCCGAGCAGCGCCATCAGCGGTCGGCCGGCAGCTCGTACACCCGGCGCACGCTGGTGCCGAGGCGGGAGATGTCAGCGCCGTACACGTGGAGCGAGACCGCACGCTCCGTACCGCCGTTCCACACACGGTGGATGTCGCCGGGCGGCGCGAAACCGCACACCGTGCCCTGCCGGTTGACCAGGCCCTCGGTGGCGACGAGCCGCGCCGGGGCGCCGGAGGCCGCCGGTATCAGCCGGTAGCGCCGCTCGTGCTCCGCGCCCTCGTGGACGCCGGTGGCACACCAGGAGACGTGGTCGTGGACCGGCGTGTGCTGGCCCGGCAGCCAGACGATGCCGACCAGGGAGAAGCTGCCGTCGTGCTCGGCGTGCAGCAGATGCTGCCGATAGCGCTCGGGGTCGCCCTCGCGCTGCTCGTCGGTGAGGAGATCGGCCGCGCCCAGATGCGGCGCGAGCCGTTCGCCCACCAGATACGCCGTCAGATCCGGTGGAAGGCCTCGGCCGACGGCCTCGCGGATGCCGGAGACCAGGGCCTGGAGTCGCTCGGTGGTGCGGGGCGCGCGATGCGCGGTGGTGATGGAGGCACTCATAGAAGCAGCGTCCCGCTGCCCTTCCATCACGTCCAACGACAGTTTCTAAGCCGTTCCCCAACTTCTGCTTATGGGTGGGGGCGTGCTGGGGGAGCGGGGCGGGGGCGGTGCGCCTCAGCAGCCCATCCGGTTCGCGGCCACCGCCTTCAGCTCCTCAAGTACCAGCGCTGTCGCGGGAATCCGCAGATGCTCCCGCAGCGCGTACGCCGAGACCTGCCGCCGTGACGCCGGTTCGAGGGACCGTCCCGCCACCTCCCGGTGGCGCAGGAAGTTGAGGACGAGCCCCGGCATCATCGCGATCCCGAGGCCCTCGGCGACCAGGCTCTGGATGACGAGGTTGTCGTCCGTGGTGAAGGCGATGTCGGGTGTGAAGCCCTGCTCGGCGCATTCGTGCAGGAAGTTGGCGCGGCAGCGCAGACAGCCCGCTATCCAGCGCTCGCCCGCGAGGTCGACGAGCCTGACGCGGCGGCGCCGGGCCAGCGGATGCCGGGAGGGCATGAGGACCGTCAACTGGTCCTCCATCAGCGGGATTTCCACCACGGCGTCCGGTACGTCCTCGTGCAGGCCCGGGTAGTGGAAGGCCAGAGTGACGTCGCAGTCGCCGTCCACCAGGCGCTGCAGCGACTCGGGCGGTTCGTTCTCCTGGAGTTCGACGCGTACGCCGGGATGGCTCGCCGCGAGCCGGGACAGTGCCTCGGGGATGAGGGTGGCGTTGGCGCTGGGGAAGGCACAGATGCGGACGCGTCCGGTGCGCAGGCCCGTGATGGCGTTCATCTGCTGCTGGGCGGCGTCGATGTTGCCGAGGATGATCCCCGCGTGCCGCGACAGCGCCTCGCCCGCCTCGGTGAGGCGCATCCTGCGGCCGACGCGGGTGAACAGGACCGTGCCGACGGACCGTTCGAGCGCCTTCATCTGCTGGGTGATCGCGGGCTGTGTATAGCCGAGCGAGCGGGCGGCGGCGGAGTAGGAGCCGGTCCGGACCACTTCATGGAACGACCTGATGTGCCGGGAATCGAACACGCCTGAATCATAAACATGATCCTGAGAGGGCCGACAGGCCATCCTTGGCTGCGTGAAATCCGACCGGCTGCTCTCGATCCTGCTGCTGCTCCAGACCCGTGGGCAGGTCCCCGCCCATGAACTGGCCGACCGCCTCGAAGTCTCCGTACGCACCATCTACCGCGACATCGAGGCGCTCTCCGCCTCCGGCGTCCCGGTGTACGCCGAGCGCGGACGGCACGGCGGCATCGCGCTCCTGCCCGGTTTCCGTACGGACGTCACGGGGCTCACGGCGGACGAGTCGCGGGCGCTGTTCATCCTGGCCGGGCAGGGAGCGCACGCCGCGCTCGGGCTCGACGCGGCGCTCGGCTCCGCGCTGCGCAAGGTCATGGCCGCGCTGCCCGCACCGCACCGGCCCGCCGCCGAGCTGACGAGCCGCCGCATCCTGGTCGACTCGGCGCGCTGGATGCCGGGGCCCCGCGGGTCGGGTCCGGTCGCCGTCGATCTCGCCGTACTGCAGGACGCGGTCTTCACCGACCGGCGGCTGCGGCTGCGCTACCGGCACAGCGGCGACGCGGAGCCGCGCGGCTACACCGTGGACCCCTACGGCCTCGTCTCCAAGGCGGGCGTCTGGTACCTGGTCGCCGACCGGCGCGGCGCCCCGCAGCTCTTCAGGGCCGATCGCGTGCAGGCGGCGACCCTCACGGATCTGCCGGTGCAGCGCAGACCGGGTGTCGAACTCGCCGACGTGTGGAGCGTGTTGAAGCGTCAGGTGGAGGACCGGCCGGTCAGTGTCGATGTGACGGCGCGGGTCGCCCGTGACCGGTTCGCCCAGTTCCTGCGCCTGAAGGGCCACTTCCTCAGTGCGCCCCCCGAGGACGACGGGGAGAGTGAGTGGATCACTGTCCGTCTCGGATTCGGCGTCGTCGGTGATGCCCGTACGCTGCTGCCGTTCGCCGCCAGTGTGGAGGTGCTCTCGCCGCCGGAGGTGCGGGCCGAGCTGGCGCACGCCGCCGCCGCGGTCAGCGGCCTGTACGCAGGAAGCGGCTCAGCTCGCCGGTGAGTTCGGCCGGCGCGTCCTCCTGTACGAGATGTCCGGCGCCCTCGATCAGGTGCAGCTTCGCGCCGGGGATCAGCTTGGCGAGCTCGTGGCCGCGCTCCACCGGGATCCAGGTGTCGTCCGTGCCCCAGCAGATGAGCACGGGCAGCGCCAACTCCCCGTAACGGCCCTGGATCTCATCCGTGAAGCGCTGGTCGTTCTGCTCGATCTGCCGGTAGAACGCGGGCCTGCCCTCCTGCGTGCACCAGGGCTCGACCAGGCGGTCGAGCACGGCCGGGTGCAGGCCGCGGTGGCTCGCCGAGCCGACGTACTCGCGCATGAGTGCCTCGTGCAGAGCGGGCGGCAGCTGGTTGAAGACGTCGGCGTGCGCGCCGAGCAGGCGGTAGGTGGGGGAGCCCCAGGGTGCGAGCGCCACCGGGTCGACGACCGCGAGGCGTTCGTAGCCCGCGCCGTGCAGGAGGTGGGCGCGCAGGGCGACGCAGCCGCCGAAGTCATGGGCCACGACGGCCGGTTCGTCGAGGCCCCAGTGGGCGATGAGCTCGGTGAGGACGCGGGCCTGCGCGGCCAGGGTCACGTCCTGCCCGGAGCGCATCTCGGACGCGCCGTAGCCCGGCAAGTCCCAGACGTACACGCGGTGTTCGCGGGAGAGCGCGCGGGCGACGTCCCGCCAGACGTACGAGGAGAAGGGGGTGCCGTGGACCAGGACGACGGGCGGTGCGTCCACGGCGCCCAGGGCGGCCCAGCGGACGGCGCCGGTCGGTCCCGCGAAGGTCTGGTCGAGTGTCCAGTCGCGATCGGTCGTCATGACCGTAATGCTAATAACTCCTTACGGGAGAGTCGAGGCCTCGGCCCGCGGGCTGTCCCGCGGTCACTGCCCGTCCAGCCAGTGGTGCCGGCCGAGCGATACCAGGCGCAGCTGCCTGCGCGCGCTGGCCGCCACCCGTGCCTCGGCGTCGGGTGCCGCCTCCAGGAGCGCGGACGCGGTCATCACCATGTGGTCGACGTACATCCTGGCCAGCATCAGGAGATCGTCCTCGTCCCAGCCCGCGGACTCGGGCTCCTGGGCGAACTGGTCCTTCACCTCCTGGGCGAACAGGGTGAGTTGATCGCCTATCGCGGACCGCACGGCCTGCACCCCGCCGTGCTGCTCGCGGGCGATGAAACGGACGTGCGCGGGATGCGTGCGCACATAGGCGACGATCAACTCGACCGTGGCCGCGATCCGTTCCTCGCCGTCGCCGGTCGCCGCGAGGAGTGAGACGAGCGTGGTGTGCAGGCTGCCGAGCGCCTCCTCGACCAGCGCCACACCCAGATCGGCCATGTCGCGGAAGTGCCGGTAGAAGGCGGTGGGGGCCACGCCCACGGCACGGGTGACCTCGCGCAGGCCCAGGCTGCTCAGGCTCTGCTCCTCGAGCAGCTGGAGCGCCGCGTCGAGGAGTGCCTGCCGGGTTTTCTGCTTCTGGGCCTGCCGGATGCCGAGAGTGTGACTCATGCCATGCAGTTAACAACTGTTCTCCGGGATTGGGAAGCCGGAGAAGAGGTACTCTGAAGTCAGTGAACAGTTGTTACCACAAGCGTTCACCGAAGTCCCCTACGAGAGGCATCCCGTGTTGTTCCTCGTCGCCGCCCTCCTGCTGCTCGGTGTCGCACTGGGCTCCGTGGCCCACGCGCCGCTCCCCGTCTCCCTCGCCGCCGCCGCCGTCATCGGCGTCTGGCTGATGGTGTTCGTGGTCCGCGAGCGGCACTCGCGTCGCCAGTCCTGAGCGCGCGCCACCGCCGATCCGTGACTGATCCGTACGGCCCCTGAAAGGAGTCGCACCATGGGACTCACCACCACCGCCCCCCGGTCCAAGGCCACCACCCCCTCATCCGCCCCCGTCCCCACCGGCCGGCGAGACACCGACGGCATGGCCGTCGCCTCGTTCGTCCTCGGCCTGCTCGGGCTGCTGGTCCTGAACCTCTTCCTCGGCCCGATCGCGATCGTCCTCGCGAGCATCGCGCTCCTGCGCGGGACCGGCCGAAAGGGCCGCGCGATGCTGGGACTCGGGCTCGGCGTGGCCGATCTCGTCGTCCTCGCCGTGCTGATGTCCATGGACAACACCGTGTCGTGGGGTCTCGCCGGCTGACACCGCTTGGACGCGGGGCCCGCCGGGGCTCGTAGAATCGTGCGCACCATGGCCTACCTCGACCACGCAGCGACGACTCCGATGCTCCCGGAGGCGATCGCGGCGATGACCGCCCAGCTCGCCGTCACCGGCAACGCCTCCTCACTGCACGCCGCGGGGCGCCGGGCGCGACGCACCGTCGAGGAGGCCCGCGAGACGCTCGCCGAGTCGCTCGGCGCGCGCCCCAGCGAGACCGTCCTCACCGCGGGCGGCACGGAGGCCGACAACCTCGCCGTGAAGGGCCTGTACTGGGCGCGGCGCGATGCCGAACCCGCGCGGACCCGGGTCCTTGCGAGCCCCGTCGAGCACCACGCCGTTCTCGACGCCGTGCACTGGCTCGGCGAGCACGAAGGCGCCACCGTCGAGTACCTCCCCGTCGACGCCTACGGCCGCGTGCACCCCGAAGCGCTGCGCGAGGCCATCGAGCGCAACCCCGACGACGTCGCACTCGCCACTGTCATGTGGGCCAACAACGAGATCGGCACCATTCAGCCGATCCGCGAACTTGCCGACGTGGCAGGGGAGTTCGACATCCCGCTGCACGCCGACGCGGTGCAGGCCTTCGGTCAGCTGCCCGTCGACTTCGGCGCGTCCGGGCTCGCCGCGATGACCGTCTCCGGGCACAAGATCGGCGGTCCCTACGGCATCGGGGCGCTGCTCCTGGGCCGCGAGTACAGCCCTGTGCCCGTCCTGCACGGCGGCGGGCAGGAGCGTCATGTGCGCTCCGGGACGCTGGACGTGCCCGCGATCGCCGCGTTCGCCGTGGCGGGGAAGCACGCCGCGGGGCAGCGCGAGTGGTTCGCCCGGGAGATCGGCGCCCTGCGGGACGAGCTGGTCACCGCCGTGCGCGCGGAGGTGCCCGGCGCGATCCTGGGCGGAGACCCGGTCGACCGGCTGCCCGCGAACGCGCACTTCACGTTCCCCGGCTGCGAGGGGGATTCCCTTCTGCTGCTGCTCGACGCCCAGGGCATCGAGTGCTCCACCGGCTCGGCGTGCACGGCGGGCGTGGCGCAGCCGAGCCACGTCCTGCTCGCCACCGGCACCGACCCCGACCTGGCCCGCGGCACGCTCCGCTTCTCCCTCGGGCACACCTCGACGCGGGCGGACGTGGCCGCGGTGGCCGAGGCCATCGGCCCGGCGGTGGAACGGGCGCGGACGGCGGGCCTGAGCTGAGACCGGGGCACTGACGTTGGTCCCGGTTTATGCGGGTAGGTGACGCAGATAACGCCGGACTGCGCTGATCCCGCCCGGTGTTGATGCCGGTTTCGGCCGCTATAGGGCGGACAGGCGCAGGAGCGGGCTACGAGGCCCACAGTCCGCCGATCTATGCTTGCCGCTCGCGAGTCCGCTCCGCGCGTTCGGGGCTGCACGACACCCCCCTCTTCGGGGCTGCACGACAACCCCCTGATGGAGTTCACATTGAAGGCGAACCTCCGCTCTCGCATCACCGCGCGGCTCGGACGCATGTACCTCTCCCGGATCCAGAAGAACGGGATCAGTGCGTCGGCGATCTCGCGACTGCCCGAGCCGCTGCTCGCGCCGATGCGCCGCGACGGGCTCGACCCGGTGGCCCGGCTCACCGAGCACCAGGCGGAGCAGCCGATATCCAAGGTGCCGCTGCCGTTCGGCATGGACGCCTGGGTGGTCACCGGATATGACGAGGTGAAGGCCGTCCTCGGCGCGACGGACGGCTTCAGCAACGACTTCACGAACCTCGCGGGCAACGCCGGTGTGGTCGACGACCACCACCCCGGCGGCCTCGGCTTCAGCGACCCCCCGGTCCACACGCATCTGCGCCGCATCCTCACGCCCGAGTTCACGATGCGCAGGCTGCGCCGTCTCACGCCCCGGATCGAGGCCATCGTCGAGGAGCGGCTCGACGCGATGGAGGCAGCGGAAGGGCCCGTCGACCTCGTCCAGGCCTTCGCGCTGCCGATCCCCTCGCTGACGATCTGCGAACTGCTCGGCGTCCCGTACGAGGACCGCCACGACTTCCAGCAGCTGGCCATGGAGCGCTTCGACCTCTTCGGCGGGGCGACCGCTCCCTTCGGCGCCATATCCGCCTCGCTCTCCTACTTCCGTGATGTCGTCAAGAAGCAGCGCGAGAACCCGGGCGACGGCCTGCTCGGCATGATCGTGAAGGAGCACGGCGACACCGTCGACGACGAGGAGCTCGCCGGTCTCGCCGACGGCGTCCTCACCGGCGGCTTCGAGACCACCGCGAGCATGGTGGCCCTCGGCTCCCTGCTCCTCCTGCAGCACCCCGAGACCGCCGCGCGGCTGCGCGACGACGACGCCGCGGCCGCCCCCTTCGTCGAGGAGGCACTGCGCTACCTCACCGTGGTGCAGGTGGCCTTCCCGCGGTTCGCCCGCGAGGACATCGAGATAGCCGGGGTGCGCATCCCCAAGGGCGACCTGATCCTGTGCTCCCTGAGCGGCGGCAACCGCGACGCCAAGTACACCCCCGACGGCGGCGGCTTCGACCCGCACCGCAAGGCCTCGGGCCACCTCGCCTTCGGCTACGGCATCCACCGCTGCATCGGCGCCGAACTCGCCCGCATGGAGCTGCGCGCCGCTTACCCGGCCCTGGTGAGGCGCTTCCCCGAGATGAGGCTCGCGGTCACTCCCGAGGAGCTCGCCTTCCGCAAGCTGTCGATCGTGTACGGGGTGGAGTCGCTGCCGGTGCACCTGCGCTAGGGCACGCCACCGCGGGCAGGCCATGTCATCCGAGGGCGGCGCGGGCCTTGCGGACCAGCCGTATGTACCGGTCCCAGTCCCAGTGCGGCCCCGGATCCGTGTGGTCCGTGCCCGGCACCTCCACGTGCCCGACGATGTGCTCCCGGTCCACCGGGATGTCGTACCGCTCACATATGCCTGCCGTCAGCCGCGCCGACGACTCGTACATGGCATCGGTGAACGAGGACTTCTTGTCGACGAAGCCTTCGTGCTCGATGCCGATGCTCCGCTCGTTGTAGCTCTTGTTCCCCGCGTGGAACGCCACGTCCAGCTCGCGGATCATCTGGGCCACGTGTCCGTCCTTGCGCACCACGTAATGGGCCGCCGCGCCGTGGGCCGGGTCCTTGAAGACCCTCAGCGCCGTCGCGTACCCGCCCTGCACCACGTGGATGACGACCATGTCGATTCCGTAGTCGTCGGGACGGTCCGCGCGGCGCCAGTTGTAGTCGGAGGCGGCTGTCCACTGCGCGCCCTTGGCGTCGACCTCGCCCTCCTTGCGCTTCTTGACCACGCCGGGAAGGCGCCACCACAGGCGGCCCAGCTCGTCCGATGCGAGCACGGCCGTGCCGACGGCCGCCGCCGCGCCGCCGATCAGGAGCGTCCGGCGGTTGACGCCCCGGCGCCCGCGCCCCTGCTCCGCCGTCGTGTCCTGTTCTTCCCCCATGTGATCGTGAACGCTTACTCACGGGCACCTGGTTCCCGCGGGCCCGTACCCTGTTAGAGCTATGACTGAGAACCGGACCCCGCAGCGCCCCCGCCCCCTTCGCGTACTCGCCGCCATGTCGGGCGGCGTGGACTCCGCCGTCGCCGCCGCGCGCGCCGCCGAAGCCGGGCACGACGTGACCGGAGTGCACCTGGCACTCTCGGCGAACCCGCAATCGTTCCGCACGGGCGCGCGAGGCTGTTGCACCATCGAGGACTCCCGCGACGCCCGCCGCGCCGCGGACGTCATCGGCATCCCGTTCTACGTCTGGGACCTGGCCGAGCGGTTTCGCGAGGACGTGGTCGAGGACTTCATCGCCGAGTACGAGGCGGGGCGCACCCCCAACCCGTGCCTCCGCTGCAACGAGAAGATCAAGTTCGCCGCGCTCCTGGACAAGGCCCTCGCGCTCGGCTTCGACGCGGTCGTCACCGGCCACTACGCCACAGTGGTCGTGAACGACGACGGCACGCGCGAGCTGCACCGCGCGTCGGACATGGCCAAGGACCAGTCATACGTCCTCGGGGTCCTGGACGACCGCCAGCTCGCCCACGCGATGTTCCCCCTCGGTGACACGCTCACCACCAAGGAGGAGATCCGCGCGGAGGCCGAGGAGCGCGGCCTCGCCGTCGCCAAGAAGCCCGACAGCCACGACATCTGCTTCATCGCCGACGGCGACACCCAGGGCTTCCTCGCGGACCGCCTCGGCAAGGCGGAGGGCGACATCGTCGACGCCGACGGCAAGAAGCTGGGCACCCACGAAGGGGCGTTCGGCTACACCATCGGCCAGCGCAAGGGCCTGCGGATCGGCACCCCGGCCCCCGACGGCAAGCCGCGCTACGTCCTGGACATCTCCCCGGTGAACAACACCGTGACGGTCGGTCCCGCAGCTGCCCTGGACGTCACGGGCCTGACGGCGATCAAGCCCCGCTGGTGCGGCGCGGCTCCCTCCGGGCCCGGCACGTACACGGCGCAGCTGCGGGCGCACGGGGGCGAGACGGCGGTGCGCGCGGAGCTGGTCGACGGCTCGGAGCTGCGGGTCGCCTTCGACGAGCCGGTACGCGGCGTGGCCCCCGGCCAGGCGATCGTCCTCTACGACGGCACGCGCGTGGTCGGCTCGGCGACGATCGCCACGACGGAGCGGGCGACGGCGGCGGTCTGACCTGCTGGCGCGCATGAACCCGGCTGCCGGGCCGGGACTGGCCCCGGCCCAGCCGCCGTCATAGGCTGCCCCTGCGGATCGTCCGCAGGGATTTCGAGTTTGGCGGGGGCGCCTCCCCGTCCTCCAGGAGGTCGAGGGTGCTCCTCCGTTTTCGGGTGGCCAATCACCGCTCGATTCGTGATGAGTGCGTGCTGTCGTTGATCGGTGCGGAACCGGGCGATGGCACGGCGCGTGCCACGGGACTGCGCGACCACGACCGAGAGGTATCTGTCCTTCCTGTGGTCGGCGTCTTCGGTGCCAACGCCTCCGGCAAGACCAACCTGCTCCGAGCTCTGTTCGACATGCGTGACGCCGTACGTACATCGTTCGCGGAGTGGGCGACCCGGCCAGGGGTGCCGCGTCAGCCGTTCAAGCTGGACCCGTCCGCAGCAGAAGAAACGACGCTTTACGAAGTCGACCTGATGCTGGGAGTGAACCCGGTCCGCTACACCTACGGCTTCGAGCTCTCGGACGAGCGGGTGGAGGCGGAGTGGCTGCACGCCTACCCCGGAGGCGAGCGGGTCGTCTGGTTCGACCGGGAAGCCGACCGTCCCGAGGATGAGGGCGGGGAGTTTCACTTCCCTGATGCCCCAGCTGACTCCGGACCTGACTTCGGCCGCCAGCGTGATGTCCTCGTCCCTGTCACCCGCCCCAACTCCCTGTTCCTGTCCACGGGCGCCACTCTCAATGATCCGCAACTTGCCGCGCTGCACAGGTGGTTCATCGACAATCTGTGGCTGATGACCCCGGGCCAGGACGTCAAAGCCAGAAGCGCTTGGACCCAGCGTCTGCTGGCCGACTCGAAGCGCGGCAAGGATTACCGGGACTGGCTCGTCGAACTGCTTTCCATCGCCGACCTGGGCGTCAGCGGTATCGACGTCGACCGTAAGACCGGCGAGATCGCCCTGCGTCACCGTAGCTCGGACGGCAACGACATCGCCTTGGACTTCGTCGGTGAGGAATCGCTCGGCACCCATTCGTGGTTTGCCTTCCTCGGTCCGATGCTCGCTGTCCTCGATGCCGGGACGGTGCTGTTGGTGGACGAGCTCGACTCCAGCCTCCACCCGACGCTGGCTGCAGAGGTCGTCAGGCTCTTCCAGGACCCCAAGTCCAATCCGCGGGGTGCGCAGTTGCTCTTCACCACGCACGACGCGACGCTGCTGGGCAGCGCGGTCCTGGACCGCCCGCTCGCCCGCGAGCAGGTGTGGATCACCTCGAAGAAGACGTCCGGCGAGACCGAGCTGTATCCACTCGCGGCAGCCGGACCAGGCGAGGATGAGGACTTGGAGCGCGGATACCTGCGCGGCCGGTACGGCGGGTCGCCACGGGTCAGTGTGGGTGAGATCGCCCGCGCGCTGACCTGGCGCGAGAAGGAACGGGAACGCGAGCGGGAGGCGAAGGCGTCAGCGTGAGCAGGCGGGGCGGGCAGGAGCGGGCATCGGGCGGCCACGAGCCGGGGACGACGCCGAAGAAGCGGAAGAGGCGCAGAGGAAGCAGCGAGGACGAACGCCCGCTGGCACCGGTCCAGGTGATCGAGTCCAAGCAGGAGCGGGTTCTCTACGTTGGCTGTGAGGGTGAGTCGACTGAGCCTGACTACCTTGACTTCCTGGTCAAGCGTTTCGGGTCCGGTGAGCGGACGGGTCAGCCTTTCCGGATCGTGCCGGTCTACCAGACGAATGGCCTGCTGCCCGAGCAGGTAGTAGAAGCCGTGCGTGAACACGCGGCGACGGATGAGACCTGGGCCTTGTTCGACCGGGACGAACACACCCGGATTCCGCAGGCCGTGGAAGAAGCGGCAGCGGACGGCACGGAGATCTGCTTCTCCCACCCGTCCTTCGACCTGTGGCTGCTCCTGCACTTCCAGGCGTACGGCGGGCGGCAGAGCGGCAAGAGCACGGACGTGGTGGACAAGCTCCGCAAAGCCGATACGGCGTTCAAAAGGTTCGACAAGAGGAACGACAAGAGCGTACGGGGGCTACGCCGCCAAGCCCTGGAGGGCAAGGCCAAGGCCGCCATCAAGAACGCTCAGGGCCTTGTCTCCCAGTGCGACCACGGCTCATGCAAGGGGAGCCCGAGCCAGTACACGGCCGACCCGGTCGACCGCACCAGCCCCGAGAACCCCGACCACCTGCCCCAGTCCCCTCGCAAGTGGGCGGCCCGCTCCGGCCACGCCATGGACTGCAAGGTTCTGGATCGGGACCCCTCCACCGATGTCTGGCGCCTCCTGGTCAGTCTGGGTATCCAGGAAGACGAGACGGACTGACACGGCTCGTCGAAAACGCGCGCTTCGGGCGGTTTCCGCCGGAAGCCGCCAGGCGTCTACTCTGCCCTGGCACCCCACTCACTCCCGACTCACTTTCCCACGAAGGACCGGCGCGTGGCCCGAATCACCCTTCCCCAGCTGGAGCGGCACCTCTTCGCCGCCGCCGACATCCTGCGCGGACGCATGGAGCCCTCCGACTACCGGGACTACATCTTCGGGATGCTGTTCCTCAAACGGGCGTCGGACGAGTTCCAGCCCGAGTGGGAGCGTGTCTACGAGCAGCGGTTGGCGGAGACCGGCAGCAAGAAGCAGGCCTTGGAGCGGGCCGACAATCCTGACTACTACCGCCACGTCTTCTACGTCCCTCCGCGCGCCCGCTGGTGGAACAGGCCGCATGTGCTCGACCCCGAGCACCTGGACCAGACGGTCCCCGGCATCGAGGGAGTCACGGCGGAAACCCGGGGCCCGGACGGACAGCTGATGAAGGTGGGGGAGTACCTGGACAAGGCGCTCGTCGCGCTCCAGGAGGGCAACCGCAGACTCTCCGGCGTCGCCTCGCACATCGAGTTCAACGCGGTCGCCGGCAACAAGTCCGTCTTCACGCCCAGTGAACTCCTCTCCCTGATCCGGCACTTCAGTCTCTACCGGCTCCGCAACGAGGACTTCGAGTTCCCGGACATGCTGGGTGCGGCGTACGAGTATTTGCTGGGCCGGTTCGCGGACAGCGCCGGGCAGAGCGGCGGCGAGTTCTACACCCCGCGCTCCGTAGTGCGGATGCTGGTACGCCTGCTCGACCCGAAACCGCGGGAGAGTGTCTACGACCCCTGCATGGGCTCCGGCGGCATGCTCATCGCGGCCCGCGAATATGTCGAGGAGCACGGGGGTAATCCTGACGAGCTCGGCATCAACGGCCAGGACCGGAACCCCGCTTCCTGGTCGATGGCGAGCATGAACATGGTGCTGCACGGCATCCGCAAGTTCGACCTCCAGCACGGCGACACCCTCACCGAGCCGCTCCACCTTGACGAAGGCAACCGCCTGCGCACCTTCACCAAGGTCCTCTCCAATCCCCCCTTCTCGCAGCCGTACGACCAAGCGGCGGTGGCCAAGGCGGACCATGACCACGGCACCCGCATGAACTGGGGATGGGCGCCCGAGAAGGGCAAGAAGGCCGACCTGATGTTCGTCCAGCACATGGTGTCGGTGCTGGACGAGCGGGGCATGGTCGCCGTCGTCATGCCGCACGGCGTGCTTTTCCGGGGCAGCAAGGAGAAGGAGATCCGGGAGGAGCTGCTGCGTGACGACTGCGTGGAGGCGGTGATCGGCCTCGGGCCGAACCTCTTCTACGGTGTCGGCATCCCGGCCTGCGTCCTCATCCTGCGCCGCCCGCGCCGCAAGGTCCCGGAGCGGAGCAAGAAGGTCCTCTTCATCAACGCCGACCGGGAGTTCACCGTCGGTCGCAACCAGAACGAGCTGGGCCCCGAGCACGTCGAGAAGATCGTCACGGTGTTCCAGCAGGGGCGGCAGCTGAAGGGCTACTCGCGCTGGGTCAAGGTGGAAGACCTCCTCTCCGAGGGCGCGAACCTCAACATCCGCCGCTGGGTGGACAATTCACCTCCTGCCGAACCGCAGGACGTACGAGCGCATCTGTACGGCGGCGTGCCGGTCACGGAAGTCGAGGCGCGGGCCGAGCTGTTCGACGCGTACGGGGTCGATGCGTCGACGCTGTTCGCGAAGCGGGACGGCGACCCGGACTACTACGACTTCCTCCCCGAGGATCCCGAGGCCACCGTCGGCCGCATCGCGGAACAGGCCGCCACCAAGGAGGCGTCGCTGCGGGCGGCGTACGTGGAGTGGTGGAAGTCGGGATCGGGGCTCTTTGGCAAGCTGGCCGAGGACGGTCGCCTGATGAACCTGCGGGCCGACCTGCTGGCGGGCTTCACCAAGGCGATCGAGGCTGTGGGTGTACTCGACGAGTACCGGACTGCGGGCATCGTCGCCGACTGGTGGACGCACGCGCGATATGACATGAAGGCGCTGGCAGCGGGGGGCTTCGGGCGGGTGCTCGCAGGCTGGGTCGACTCAACAGAGGCGATCGTGCGGCCGGCGGAGGGCGCGGTCAGCAGTACGGGTTCAGGAGGCGCGGTCCGGAAGGCGAAGCCGGTCTCGGCCTCCGACCGCCGCCGCGCCATGGACCAGCCGGTCGTACGTCAGCTCATCCCCGACTTCCTCAAGCAGTACGCGGTAGTGGAGGCGGAGGTCGCGGCGGCCGAAGCGGCGTTCAAGGAGGCGGCGGACGCGGTAACGGTGGCGAAGTCGTCGTCGGAGGACGGCGAGGAGGAAGCTTTGGCTGCGGAGGAGACTGCTGTTGTTGAGCCGGTCTCCCCCGAGGAACTGGCGCGACTGGAAGCCCAGTTGGCGGTCTGCAAGAAGGTCCGGACGGCCGCGACGAAAAAGCGCAGGGCACTGGACGATCGCTTCCTGGGTGACCTGATGGCGTCGGCGGACCTTGTTCTCGCGGACGGGGATCGGACCCAGGAGGTTGTTCTGGCGGTGCTGGATGAGGACCTGTCGGGGCGCCTTGACGCGGCGGTCGCGGTGGGGCGGCGCGAGCTGGTGGCGGTGTTCCGGCGGTGGGCTGAGAAGTATGCGGTGTCGTTGAGCGAGCTGGAGGGGGCTAGCGACTCGGCTCAGGGGGAGCTGCGGGGATGGTTGGAGGAGTTGGGTTATGGGCGGTGACGGCAAATTCGCGGATCGTGGAGAAGTAGCGCTCGAATCACTTCTGACGCGCATCGAGGCCGGGAAGAGTCCTTCTGCCGAAGATACGCCCGCAGGCGAAGGCGAGTGGGGAGTGCTCAAGGTCAGCGCAGTTCAGGCTGGCCGTCTTGCGCCGCGGGAGAACAAGGTCATCCGTGATGCGGCGCTGATTCATCCTCGCTATGAAGTAGGGCATGGCGACTTGCTCATGACGCGGGCGAACACGGAGGAGCTGGTCGGGATGGCCTGTGTGGCAGAGAACCCGCCTCCAAGGCTGATGCTCAGCGACAAGACGCTCCGGCTTCATGTGGACGAGTCAGTGGCGGATCCTCGATTCCTGCAGCTCGCTATGGCGCAGCGGACCTTCCGGCTGCGTGTCAGGGCCATGGCCACTGGCACGAGCGCCGGGATGAAGAACATCGGACAAGAGCAGATCCGGCAGCTGGCAGTTCCCGACGTGCCGCTGGATGAACAGCGCCGGATCGTCGCCGCGCATGCCGCTTTCGAGCGGTGGATCGGGTTGTTGGAGGAGCTGGCTAACAAGAGGGACCAGCTTCTCGGTGCTTTGGTTGAGCAGCTACTGGGCGAGTGTGGCGAGGAGGTAGGCCCCCTCAAGGAGGCGGGCGTATCAATTGACGCGGGAATCACTCTAGGGTCCCATCGGGTGCCACATCTCAGGCCAGCTGGGTACCTACGCGTGGCCAACGTTCGCAAGGGGTGGATTGAAGGGGACGTTGCTCTGTTGGAGGCGGTGGAACGCGACCATAAGCGCTACTCGTTGGCTCTCGGTGACATCCTCGTGGTCGAGGGTCATGCGGACCCTGAGCAGATCGGACGCTGCGCCATCGTCGGATCCGATCAGCGTGGTTTGCTCTACCAGAACCATCTGTTCCGGCTCCGCTTCGACGATGTCCTTCCCGAGTTCGCCATGCTGTGGCTCAACTCCCACACAGTGCGCAGGTACTGGAAATCGCAGTGCGCCACCAGCTCAGGCCTATACACAATCAACTCAACGTTGCTGGAAGACGTCCCGTTTCCTCGGGTGAGGCGTGCTGAGCAGAAGCGGGTTGTGAGTGTTTGGAAGGCGGAAAGCCGCACCGCAGGCTTGTTGAGGCAGCGCATCGCCAAGCTGCGCACGGTTCAGCGGGGCGTGGTAGATGACCTGCTTACCGGCCCCTCGAAGGCGTGGGCCGCCTGAGGCTCCGTATCAGAGCCCCCAGCGCAGCCCGGTCCGTCGTTAGCATGTGGGCCGGGCTTTCGCTTTCGCGGAGGCCGATGCCCTCGTCGTCCGTGCTGGCAACCTCAACACAGTTGTTGCCCGAAGCCTCGGAGAACGATGACTTGATCCACTTCAACTCGGGCAAAACAGGTACCTCTTATAGATCTCGTGTGATTTCGAGGATGGCTTCCCTCGACTTCTCGGGATCCAACGCTACCTGTTCGACTGCGTCCAAGCGCTTTCGGAAGTTGCCCAGTTGCGTCGGGGAGTCGAAGAAGACGGCGCCGATCGGCGAGTCCACCTGAACGGTGTCCAGGTGTGGACTGGAGGCTGCTGCGTACAGCACCGAGTCGCCAGCCATGGGGAACTCGCCGACGCGGAACGGGATCACCAGAAGCGTTACGTTGTCGCGCTCGCTCTCCTCCAGAAGGCGGCTGAGCTGGGCTTTGGCCACGCTTGGGCCGCCTACCTGCATCCGCAGAGCCGATTCGTGGATCACGCCTTGGTACTCCACCGGCGGGTTCTGCGTGATCACGGTGTGGCGTGCCTGGCGTTGAGCGATACGCAGTTCGACCTCAAGTCGGGGCATTGCCGGGATGAACAGGTCGAACAGGGCGCGTGCGTGTTCCTCGATTTGGAACATGCCGGGAATATGTGCGGTCTGCAGGGTGCGCAGAGACGTCGCGTGGTGCTCCAACTCGGCAACATCCAGGAAGTCGGGCGGGATCTTGCCCCGGTACTCGTCCCACCAACCAGTGCTCCGGCCACCGGTCATGGCGGCCAAGGCGTCGATCAGTGTCGGATCGTCGCACTCGTAGACGCTGGCAAGGCGACGCAATCGCTGCTCGCTGATGCCGAAGCGTCCCGCCTCCACGTTGGAGATGGTGGTTCGATCAGTTCCGAGGAGTTCCGCCGCCCTGGGGGCGGATAGTCCGGCCGCCTCTCGGAGCCTGCGCAGTTCGGCACCGAAGCGACGTTGGCGCACTGTGGGGGTCGGCCGTGGTGCCATGCATCTTCTCCTTGTTCGGGCCCATAGTGCCGACTGCGGGCGCTAGCGTCCACCGAATCACACTGTTCAACCCGTTAAGGTGAAGTCGGTCTCACGGGTTGTAAGTTGAGGTCTATGGTGTGACGCAGGCCACCACTTCGCTCTCGCGCCCAGCGGAAGCGCACCGGCACCCACCGGCAGGCACACCGCCCCAACGCGAAGACCGAACCCCGTAGCCGACATTCACGTCCCCGCGCTCCCCAGAGCGCCCCGCACCAATGGAGGTGCCGCGTGAGTTCAGTCCTCAACGTTCAACCCGACGATGCCTACGCCAAACCAGATCCCGACCCCGACCCAGCCACCTGTCTCCCCGAAGAGGCCCACGGCTCGCCCCCGCACCCCCAGCCCCTCCCCTTCGCCGCCCCCTGGTCGTACGAACTCCACTTCCCCTGCGACCCCCGCAGCCCCGGAATCGCCCGCCTGACCCTCCGCGCGGTCCTCATCGCCCACCACCTCGCCGAACTCACGGACCGCGCCGAGCTGTTGACCACCGAGCTCGCGACCAACTCCGTACGCCACACCAAGGGCCCCGCCTCCGTACGCCTCCACTGGCTCTGCCCCGTACTGCGCGTGAGCGTGTGGGACATGAGCCCCGATCTGCCCTCGCTCGCCCCGCCCCCACCGGTGAGCGTCCACGCGGATGGTGGCCGGGGGCTGGTGATCCTCGATACCGTTGCCGACCGATGGGGCGGGTGTGCCATAGGCGAAGGGCCGTACGAGCCAGGCGGCAAAACCATGTGGTTCGAGCTGGCCCTCCACCAGGCACCGCCGCCCACCCTCGCGGCTTGATCAAAGGCCGAAACGCCCCTGGCTGAGCCCCTGCCCGGACGTAGGGTTGCCCGTACGCCCCAGCGTGGCACTGGAGCGCACGGTGAGGGCAGGGAGTTCAGCGGTGAGCGGGCAGCGGGGGCAAGAGGAGCACGAGGAGCGGGCGGCGTCGGAGTACGCGGGGCCGGAGTACGTCAAGACCGAGAAGCCGCTGATCGAGCAGCTGGCCGCGCTCGGGTGGGAGCACCTGCAAGGCGCCCGGCCCGGCGAGCCCGTCGGTAGCCCCGCGCCCTCCCAGCGGGCCACCTTCGCCCAAGTCGTTTACGAGGACCGTTTCCGGGACGCCGTGGTGAAGATCAATCCCGGCCCCAGGGGCGGCGGAACCTGGCTGACCCCGGCCCAGCTCGACCGACTCCTCGCCCTTGTACTCGGCACCGCCCCGGGCCAGGGGCCCGCCGAGCGAGGCGTGGCCGCAAACCTCGCGGTGACCAAGCTCCTGCGCGACGGTGTCAACGCCCGCACCCTGCCCGGCTGGAAGAAGGGCGACCCCGAACACGTACGACTCGTCGACTGGGAGGGGGAGAACGGCGGTCGCAACGACCTGCTGGCCGTCAGCCAGTTCCGCGTGGACCGCAAGGAGAACTCCCACGTCACCCCGGACCTGGTGCTGTTCGTCAACGGACTGCCCTGGGTCGTGATCGAGTGCAAGGCCCCGCTCACGTCGGGGAGTAACAGCAGGGCGGCCCTGGACGACGCCGTCGGGCAGGTCTGCCGCTACGCGAGCCTGGATTCCGCCGCCCCCGTGCCTGAGTTCACCCGCTACGCGCAGGTCCTGGTCGGAACCGACCGCACGTACGCCGAGCTGGGCACCGTCACCTCAAGCCCCGAGTACTTCACGCCGTGGCGTACGACCGAACCGGCGTCCGCCGACGGCTGCAGCACGGACATGGCCGTCCTCGCCGCCGGGGTCCTCACCCCGGAGCATCTCCTCACCCTGGTACGGGACTTCACCACGGAGCGAGGGCAGGGCGGCCGAACGCTCAAGGTGGTCGGCCGCTACCAGCAGTTCCGCGCCGTACGCAGACTCGCCCGTGCCCTGCGGGAGCGCAAGTCGGCTATTGCGGCCGGACATGACGCAGGCCAACGGGGCGGTGTCATCTGGCACACCCAGGGCTCCGGCAAGAGCCTCACCATGGCCTTCCTGGTACGCCACCTCAGAAGCAGTCACGAACTCAAGGGCCACAAGGTCGTCGTCGTCACCGACCGTATCGACCTGGAAAAGCAGATCCTGGAATCCATGGCCGCCGCCGACGAGACCGTCTACCGGGCCGAAGGGGTCAGGGACGCACGCGCACACCTGGCCGTGCCCGTTCCGGACGTCGTCCTGGTGATGCTCCAGAAGGCTCAGCGTGACGACACCGCCTACGACGGCCGCGAGGAAAGCCTCGGGCCGGACGGCGGCGACGAGGAATCGGAAGCGTACGTTCAGGTTCAGGCGGCGAACCCCAGCCCGCACATTGTTGTCCTTGTCGACGAGGCACACCGGGGCCAGGCCAGCTGGTTGCACGCCCGCCTGCGTGCTCTGTTGCCGAACGCCGTGCTCGTCGGCTTCACCGGCACCCCCATCATCAGCGACGCCCGCAAGAAGACCGAAGAGATCTTCGGGTCGCTCGTCGACACGTACACCCTTCATGACGCCGAGCAGGACCGGTCTGTCGTGCCGGTCCGTTACGAGGCGTACGAGGTCCCCCTCGAGGTGGTCGAACAGGTGGCCCTGGACGCGGAGTTCGACGTGCAGGTGCCCGCCGATCCGGAGCTGCGCGAGCGCGTCCTGCGTAAGTTCGCGCGCCGCAAGGAGGTCCTCGAAGCCGAGTCCGTGATCGCCGACAAGGCCGATTACATGCTCCGGCATTGGGCGGTCAACGCGCTGCCCGACCGGTTCGGCGCTCAGCTCGTGGCGGTGTCCCGTCGCGCGGCAGTCCGCTATCAGGGTGCGCTGCTCGCCGCCCGGGACCGGCTGCTCGGGGAGCTCGACGCGCTCGACCCTGCCCTGCGTTCCGATCCGATGGCAGCCTTCGGCGTCGGCCCCGCGACTCGTGAACTGCTCGCCATGCTGCCGCACCGCGACGTACTGGCCTCCATCAGTGCCGCTGTAGTCATCCACGGAGACCGGCAGCGGGACCCCGAGGGGTGGCGGGACTGGACGCTGAAGTCCCGGCAGGATGCGTACATCGAGCGCTTCAAGAAGGGCATCGGCGATCCGCTCGCCGCCGCCAATGACCCCTCCTGGGTCGTCGACCCGCATGGCATGCCGGGGCAGGGGCTGTATGCGCCCGGGGCGCCCGTGAGCGACGTCTGGCAGGCGGAGGAAGAGGAACCGGCCGAGGAGAGGGACGGCGACGACCGGGAGAATGCCGAGCCGCTGGCCTTCCTCGTCGTCCAGTCGATGCTGCTCACCGGCTTCGACGCGCCCGTGGAACAGGTCCTCTATCTGGACTGTGCGCTCTCCGGAGTGGGTCTCCTGCAAGCTGTGGCCCGCACCAACCGGCCCTACCCGCGCAAGAAGTGGGGCTCGGTCGTCGACTTCATCGGCATCGGGCCCGAACTGGCCCGGTCCCTTCACGCGTACGAGCAGCACCACCTGCGCGAGGTGTACGGCTACCAGAACGTGACCGTCGACCACCTCAGCCGGGACTACCAGGGGCCCCAGCCCACCGGCGACGGCCTGCTCCTCCAGGCGGATGCCGCCGCCGACCGGCTCCTCAAGGACCTGCACGGTTCCGTTGCCCGCTTCCTCGACGCACGGAAGCTTGCGGTTTACGACACCCACGGCACCGTCTCTCTGGCCGACGAGCAGCGCCGTGAGGCGCTGCTCGAAGCGCTGGCCGACCCGCTGGCGCGAGGCGAGTTCGACGAATTGGCCCGCGACTTCCTCACTGCCCTCGGAGCCGTCCTGCCCAGGCCCTACGCACTCACGTACGAGCAGCTGGCCGGCCATCTCGGCGAGGTGCAGTATCTGGCCCGGCAGGCGTATCTGGACGGGCGCGACGAGTTCAGCCCGCGCCGGTACGGAGCGAAGGTGCGCAAGCTCATCGCCGACCACATCCGGGTCACTGGCGTCGAGCTGAAGATCCCGCCCGTCGAGCTGACCGCGCCCGACTTCATGGAACGGGTGGAGGCCAACCGCGACGCGCGGACCCGGACCCGCTACATGGTGAGCCGGCTGCGCACGCACATCACGGCGAAGATCGGCACGGACCGGGCCCGCTACGAACGGTTCAGCAGCCGCCTGGAAGAGATCATCCAGAGGATGCAGCAGGACTTCGACCAGGCCGCTGCCGACCTCGCACGGCTCGTCGGAGACGTCACCGACGACGTGGAGGAGACGGGGCCGGTCCTCGACCCGCTGACCGAAGGGCCGGTGTACCGCGCACTGGCCAGGGAACTGGAGCGGGACGACGCGGCCTCCGTGCCACCGGAGGTCGACCTGTACGAGGCGGCTTGTCACATCGCCGTGGACATAGCGGCCTTGGTGAGGCAGCCGCACTTCCCGTCACAGGCCGAGGCACGCATCGACGTACGCAAGGAGCTGCGCTTCAAGGTGGCGGACCATCTGCACGTTGAGTGGGAGAGGACGGCGGACATCGCTGCGGGCCTCCTGGAACTCGCCGTGGAGCGTCACGGCGACTTCCTGCGCTACGGCGGCGGGCCACGCCAGTAGCAGCCTCGTCGGCGGCCCTCGCGGACCCTGTCGGTGTCGGATGGTACGAATGCCGTGTGAGCCACTCTGTCCAGTCCGCCTTGGCGTCACTCCCCATGCCGAGGGAGTGGACGTGGCAGGTCGTCGTGCGGCCTCGGCGCCGGACCCTGGGGATCGAGATCCAGGAGGACGGTGACCTGCTCTTCGCGGTGCCGCCGGACGCCGATCCGCAGGCCGTCGCCGAGGCTGTGCGGTCCCGTCTGCCGCGCCTTGCCGACGAGGTCCAGCGGCGCAGGCGCAGCGGCGGTGAGCCCGTCAAGGAGCTCGTCGGCGGGGCGGCTTTCGCGTATCTCGGGCGCCGTCACCGGCTGAAGGTCGTGCCTGCCGGGTCAGGAGGGCGGGTGCGGTTGCACCAGGGCTGGCTGGAGCTACCGGACGGCGGACCCTCGCAGCAGGGCGCCCGCCTGATCGCCGAGTGGTACGCCGCGCGAGGCACCCGATGGGTGGCCACCCGCACAGGTCCTCTGGCCGAGCGGACGGGCGTCACCGCTCAGGGAGTGACTGTGCGAGACCTCGGCGAACGATGGGGAGCCTGTGAGCCGGATGGATCCATCGCTTTGCATTGGGCACTCATGCAGTTGCCGCCAGATCTCGTGGATCTGGTGCTCGTCCATGAGCTGACCCATCTGAAGGTCTCCGCGCACGGTGCGGCCTTCCGGCACAGGATGCGCAGGGTGCTCGGAGACCTGGAGGGCTTGGAGCGCCGCTTCGCCGAGGCTGAGTCCGGCCTGTGGCGCGGGGCCGTCTGACCTGACGAGCTGGCAGGCAGGGCAGGCCCCGCGCCGGCGCCGGAAGCGGGTTCTGTCTCGCCGCTACTTCACTTCTTCCACTTCGTAGAAGCAGAAGTGGTCCTTGATCTGCGCCACCGCGTCCTTCGGCTCGGGGTACCCCCACACCGCGTCCTTGCCGCCCTCGGTTCCCGGCAGCGACCAGTACGACGCCGTTCCCTTGAACGGGCAGTAGGTCGTCGTGTCCGACGGGGTCAGGAGGTCGGTGCGCACGTCCTGGGGCGGGAGGTAGTGGCGCACGGGGTAGCCCGTCTCGCGCAGCAGCAGCGGGCGGCTGCTTTCGGCCACCACCTGGCCCTCGTGCACCACCCGTACGGTGTCGGTGCCCTGCTCGACGGTGATCTTGTGTCCTGCGGTCACAGGGGTCTCCTTCTATGGACGGCCGCGTCCCACCCAGTCTCTGCCGGATCGTACGGTGATGCCATGAACATCTGTGTCTTCCTCTCCGCGGCCGACCTCCCCGAGCGCTACACCCGCCCCGCGCGCGAGTTCGCCGAGCTGCTCGGCAAGGGCGGCCACACCCTGGTGTGGGGCGGTTCGGAGAGCGGTCTGATGAAGGTCGTCGCCGATGGAGTGGCGGAGGCGGGCGGGCGCCTCGTCGGCGTCTCGGTCGAATTCCTCGCCGCCAAGGCCCGGACCGTGTCCGCGCCCGACGAGATGGTGATCGCGCGTGACCTCGCCGAGCGCAAGGCACTGCTCCTGGAGAAGTCCGACGCGATCGTGATCATGGTCGGCGGCACGGGCACGCTGGACGAGGCCACCGAGATCCTCGAGTTGAAGAAGCACGGCAAGCACACCAAGCCGGTGGTCCTGCTCAACTCGGCGGGCTTCTACGACGGCTTGAAGGAACAGTTCCAGCGCATGGAGGACGAGGGCTTCCTGCCGGTGCCGCTGACCGGCCTCGTCTTCTTCGCGGAGGAGCCGGTCGGCGCCCTCGCCTACCTGGAGGAGTGCATGGGCACGCGCTGATCCGCGCCCGCCGGGGTGCGACGATGGACGCATGGCAACACATGTGATCACCGGAGCCGGCTCCGGCATCGGCGCGGCCGTCGCCCGCCGCCTCCACGCACGCGGCGACGCCCTCGTCCTGCACGCACGGGACGCGGGCCGGGCCAAGGAACTGGCGGCGCAGTTCCCCGGGTCGGACACGCTCGTGGGCGACCTCTCCGACCCCGACAAGCTCTCCTGGGCGTTCGGCCACCAGTCGCTGCCCGACCGGGTGGACTCCCTGCTCCACATCGCGGGCGTGGTCGACCTGGGCCGGGTCGGCGACCTCACCCCCAAGTCCTGGCGCCACCAGCTCAACGTCAACCTCATCGCCCCCGCCGAGCTCACCCGCCACTTCCTGCCCCAACTCCGCGCCGCCCAGGGCCACGTGGTCTTCGTCAACTCGGGCGCCGGCCTGAGCGCCCACGCCGACTGGTCCGCCTACGCCGCCTCCAAGCACGGCCTGAAGGCGTTGGCGGACTCCCTGCGCGCCGAGGAGCACGCGGAAGGCGTCCGTGTCACCTCCGTGTACCCGGGCCGCACGGCGAGCGCCATGCAGGCCAAGGTCCACCAGCAGGAGGGCAAGGCGTACGACCCCTCGCGCTTCATCGACCCGGAGTCGGTCGCCACGACGATCCTGATGGCCCTCGACCTGCCGCGCGACGCGGAGGTCAACGACCTGACGGTGCGGCCCGGACAGTGAACGCGTTTCGTTGGGGCCCGGCCACCGGCATCGGGTCCATGCCGGGCGGCGACGCCCGCGAGGCCGCGAGGACCGTCACCGGCAGCTTCGAGGACTTCCCGTATCTGGCGGAGCTGCCCGGGCGGGGGCCCGGCGCGGACATGATCGGGCGCACCGCAGGGATGCTGGTCGAGCTCTACGCGCGCGTGGAGCCCAGCGGCTGGCGGATCGGTGACCGGCCGGGGCGGGACACGCGCCGTGCGAAGGCGTGGCTCGGCGAAGACCTCGACGCCCTGGAGGAGTTCACCCAGGGGTACGAAGGTCCGGTCAAGGTGCAGGCCGTCGGGCCGTGGACCCTCGCAGCCGCCCTGGAGCTGAAGAACGGCCAGGCCGCGCTCTCCGACCCCGGCGCCTGCCGTGACCTGGCCGGATCGCTCACCGAAGGCCTGCGCGCCCATCTCGCGGACGTACGCCGCCGGATCCCCGGCGCCCAGATCGTGCTCCAGCTCGACGAGCCCTCGCTCATCGCCGTACTGCGCGGGCACATCAAGACCGCGAGCGAGTACCGCACCCACCGCGCCGTGGACCGGCAGCTCGTGGAGAGCACCCTGCGGGACGTCCGGGGCGTCCATGACGGTCCTGCCGTCGTGCACTCCTGCGCGCCGGACGTGCCCTTCGCGCTCCTTCGCCGGGCCGGCGCCGACGCGATCTCGTTCGACTTCTCGCTGCTCACCGAGCGTGACGACGAGGCGATCGGTGAGGCCGTCGAGGGCGGCACGAAGCTCTTCGCCGGTGTCGTGTCGGGCGTGGAAGGACCATTGTCAGACCCTGCCGGTAGCGTCATGGGTGTCAGGACGCTGTGGCGCAGGCTGGGGCTGAATCCGGGTTCTCTCGCGGAGTCGGTCGTGGTCACTCCGTCGTGCGGGCTCGCGGGAGCTTCTCCCGCGTACGCCCGTGCGGTGCTCGCCCACTGCGCCAGGGCGGCGAGATCACTCGCGGACAACCCTGAGTAATTGGGTATGACGTAACGGGAGGACGAAACGGTGGCTGTCGAACAGCAAGGCTCTGTGCCCGCCGAGGCACGGGATCAGCACGCCCAGCTGGCCGAACAGATCGAGGAGCACCGCTTCCGGTACTACGTGAACGACCAACCGGTCGTCAGCGACGCCGAGTTCGACAAGCTCCTTCGCTCGCTCGAGGCCCTGGAGGAGGAGTACTCCGAGCTGCGTACGCCCGATTCGCCGACCCAGAAGGTCTCCGGGGCGTACGAGACGGAGTTCACCTCGGTCCAGCACCGCGAGCGGATGCTCTCCCTGGACAACGCCTTCGACGACGCGGAGCTCGCCGCCTGGTCCGACCGCGTCGGCAAGGAGGTAGGCACCAGCGACCACCACTTCCTGTGCGAGCTGAAGGTCGACGGCCTCGCCGTGAACCTCACGTACGAGGACGGCAAGCTCACGCGCGCGGCTACCCGTGGCGACGGCCGCACCGGCGAGGACATCACTCCGAACGTCCGCACCATCACGGACATCCCCGACCGCCTCAAGGGTGACAAGATCCCCGCCCTCGTCGAGATCCGCGGCGAGGTCTTCTTCCCCATGGAGAAGTTCGAGGAGCTGAACGCCCGCCTGGTGGAGGCCGGCGACAAGCCCTTCGCCAACCCGCGCAACGCGGCGGCGGGTTCACTGCGCCAGAAGGACCCGCGGGTGACCGCGACCCGCCCGCTGCACATGGTGGTGCACGGCATCGGCGCCCGTGAGGGCTTCGACATCGACTGCCTCAGCCACGCCTATGAGCTGCTGCACGCATGGGGCCTGCCCACCGCCCAGCACAACAAGGTGGTCCAAGGCCTCGACGGTGTACGGGACTTCATCACGTACTTCGGCGAGAACCGCCACTCCGTGGCGCACGAGATCGACGGCGTCGTCGTGAAGCTGGACGAGATCCCGCTCCAGGGCCGCCTCGGCTCGACCTCGCGCGCTCCCCGCTGGGCGATCGCCTGGAAGTATGCCCCCGAGGAGGTCAACACCAAGCTGGTGAACATCCGCGTGGGCGTCGGCCGCACCGGCCGCGTCACGCCGTACGCCCAGGTGGAGCCCGTCACGGTCGCGGGATCCGAGGTCGAGTTCGCGACCCTGCACAACCAGGACGTGGTGAAGAAGAAGGGCGTCTTCATCGGGGACACGGTCGTCCTGCGCAAGGCGGGCGACGTCATCCCGGAGATCCTCGGCCCCGTCGTCGATCTGCGCGACGGCACCGAGCGGGAGTTCGTGATGCCCGCCGAGTGCCCCGAGTGCGGCACGGCGCTGCGGCCGATGAAGGAGGCCGACATCGACCTCCGTTGCCCCAACGCCCAGTCGTGCCCCGCCCAGTTGCGCGAGCGCCTGTTCTATCTGGCGGGCCGCAAGAGCCTGGACATCGAGAACTTCGGCTATGTGGCGGCAGCCGCCCTCACCAAGCCCCTCGAGCCGTCCGAGCCGCCCGTCCTCGACGAGGGCGACATCTTCGACCTCACCATCGAGCGGCTCCTGCCGATCAAGGCGTACGTACTGGATCAGGACAGCGGTCTGCCCAAGCGGGACCCGAAGACGGGCGAGGAGAAGATCGCCACGGTCTTCGCCAACCAGCAGGGCGAGGCCAGGAAGAACGCGCTCTCCATGCTGGAGAACATCGCGGCGGCCAAGGAGCGCCCGCTCGCGCGCGTCATCACGGGCCTCTCGATCCGCCACGTGGGCCCGGTCGCCGCGGAGGCGCTGGCCCGCGAGTTCCGGTCCGTCGAGCGGATCGAGCAGGCCACGGAGGAGGAGCTGGCCGCCGTCGAGGGTGTCGGCCCGACCATCGCCGCCTCCCTGAAGCAGTGGTTCGAGGAGGAGTGGCACCGGGAGATCCTGCGCAAGTGGCGCGAGGCCGGGGTGCGCATGGAGGAAGAGGGAGGAGGGCAGGACGAGGGGCCGCGGCCGCTCGAAGGGCTCACCGTCGTCGTGACCGGAACGCTTGAGCACCACACACGGGATGGCGCAAAAGACGCGTTGCAGAGCCGTGGTGCAAAGGTGACCGGTTCCGTTTCGAAGAAGACAGCTTTCGTCGTCGTGGGTGACAATCCCGGATCGAAGTACGACAAGGCGATGCAGCTGAAGGTTCCGGTTCTCAACGAGGAAGGCTTCGCCGTCCTGCTGGAACAGGGACCCGACGCGGCAGCGGAAGTCGCGCTTCCGACCGAGGAGTAGCGGTTGAAGGCCACCCGTTCAGCGCATACCAGAGGCATACGGGTGGCCGGGTCGCATTCGGGCAACCGTAGTGGACCGCTGCCCGTAGAAGCCTTCTGCGGCCTACTGTTGAGGTGTGCGCCTGCCGTGCCCCGCTGCGATTGGGGTATCCCCTGCTCATCGGGAGCACGGGGAAGGAGTTTCAGACGCGGCTGACTTCTGGAGCGAGTCGCGTGGCGTGGGCACCGCTGGCTGTGAGAGGGACGGGAATGGAACCGACCGAGAGCGCCGCACCGGACTCCCGGCTGCGCGCGTGCCTGGGGCGCGGACCGGGCGCGTGGCTCAGCGGCCGCAGAGCGGCACGGGAGGCCCGCGAGGCCCGCGAAGCCGAGAGCCGGCGTCCCGCCCCGAGCACCGCGGTCGAGCGACGCGAACGGGCATGGAGCACCGTCGGCGGGTACGGCACGCAGGAGCTCGGTGTGGGCGAGACCGCGGCCGGCCGGGACGCGGGACCCCGTTCTTCCCCGCAGACCGGGGTCGAGGGGCGGCGCAGGCCGCTGTGGCGCGGCGTCGAGGCGCACGGCCCGGACGACGCCTCCGGTGAGCGCGACCCCTGGCCCGTGCTTCCGGTTGTCGTCGTGACGATCGCCGCGGTGGTACTCGGCACGGGCTTCTTCCACGCTTTCACCGGACGCAGCGCGCTGTTCCCCTCCGGCACGGTCGGCTGGTCCCTCGCCGTCCTCACGGGTCTCATCGTCGGCCACCTCGTCGCGCTCGGCCGCGACCGCTGGTGGGGCGGCACGGGATCGGGCGGCGCGCTGACCGTCGCCGTGCTCCTGCTGTACGGCTGGGTGCCCGCCGGAATGGTCAGCCTCACCGTCGTCGTCCTGGTCGGCATCGCACGCCGCCACCGCTGGCGCCAGGGCATCCTGCACGGCGCGGTCGACATCCTCGGCCTCGGCGCGGGTGCGCTCGCCATGGCCGCGTTCGGCACGGCCCCCTCGACGGAGTCGCCCTGGCTGCCCGAGACCTGGGACCTGTACTCGGCCCCCGAAGTGGCGCTCGCCGCCGCCGCGTACCTCGTCGTCACCCGCGTCCTGCTCTGGTACGTCCACGCGCCGCGCACCGGAGCCCTGCCCACGGTCACCCGAACGGCCCTGGTCCGGCAGGGCCTCGTCGGCGTCGCGCTGCTCGGTATCGCCCCGCTGATCTGCGTGGTCGCGGCCTCTACGCCCATCCTGCTGCCGCTCTTCGCGATCCCCCTGGTCGCGCTCGACTCGACGCTGTGGATCGCACGGGCCAGGGCCGAGGAGCAGCTGCGCGACCCGCTCACCGGCCTGCCCAACCGCCAGTGGCTCCTCGAACGGACCTGGACGGCCCTCGACGACGCCGAGCGGATCGGGGCCCGGTCCGCTCTGATGCTGATCGACATGGACCGCTTCCGGTCGGTGAACGACACCCTCGGCCACCTCGCGGGCGACCGTCTGCTGCTGCAGATCGCCGACCGGCTGCGGCTCGCCCTGCCGCGCGGTGCGGAGGCCGCGCGACTCGGCGGCGACGAGTTCGCCGTTCTGCTGCCCGTCGCCGACTCCACGACGTCCGCCACCCGCGTGGCGCGGTCGCTGGTCGCCGCCCTCGGCTCGCCCCTCGACCTCGACGGCCTGACGCTGGTCCTGGAGGCCAGCGCGGGGCTCGCCGTCTTCCCCGACCACGCCATGGACGCCGAGGGCCTGCTGCGGCGGGCGGACGTCGCGATGTACCAGGCCAAGCGCGACCGCACGGGCGTCGAGGTGTACGAGTCCAAGCGGGACTCCAACACCCCTGACCGGCTAGGCCTGTTGGGCGACCTGCGCCGGGCACTCGACGCGGGGGACGTCGAGCTCCACTACCAGCCGAAGGTCCAGTTCGACGGGCGGGTCGCGGGGCTCGAAGCCCTGGTGCGGTGGGTGCATCCGGAGCGCGGGAAGGTGCCCCCGGACGAGTTCATCGCCATAGCCGAGTCGTCCGGTCTCATGCCGCACCTCACGGAGTACGTCCTGGAGACGGCGCTCTGCCAGGTGGCGAAGTGGCAGGCGATGGGCCTCAAGGTCCCCGTAGCGGTGAACGTCTCGCCGCGCGACGTCCACACGCCCGGCTTCGCGGGCGCCGTCGCCGCCCGTCTGGCCCGGCACGGCGTCCCCGCGGGAGCGCTCCAACTGGAGATAACGGAACACGTTCTCCTAGAGGACCCGCAGCGGGCCGCGGACACGCTGGCGGGGCTGACCGGCCACGGCGTCAAGATGTCGCTCGACGACTTCGGCACGGGGTACTCGTCCCTGGTGCATCTGCGCCGGCTGCCGGTGAGCGAGCTGAAGATCGACCGGTCGTTCGTGGCGCGGCTCGCCGTCGACAACGAGGACGCGGAGATCGTCCGCTGTACGGTCGACCTCGCGCACTCCCTCGGTCTGCTCGTCGTCGCCGAGGGCGTCGAGGACGACGAGACGTGGGAGCGGTTGCGCGACCTGGGGTGCGACGCGGTGCAGGGCTGGCTGGTCGCCGCCGCGATGCCGCCGGACGAGACCACCGCCTGGCTGCGGGCCCGGGGTTCTCGCGGGTGGCGCAGGCCGGTGGACGTGGCGGCCGAGGAGGCGGCCGCCGCGGCGGCCGCCGAGGCCGGGGCCGACATCGCGAAGTAGCCGGGCACGGACCCGCGGGACCCGTGGGGGAGCGGCCGGGTCCCCGCCGAGGGAATCCGTTTCACGTGCACGGGGTGTGGCCCCATAGGATTGGGGCCACACACCACACACTCACCCCCAGAGGATCGCCGCATGCCTGGCATTACGCGCGAGGAGGTCGCCCACCTCGCCCGCCTAGCACGTCTTGAGCTGAAGGACGAGGAGCTCGACCACTTCGCCGGACAGCTCGACGACATCATCGGCGCGGTCGCCCGCGTCTCCGAGGTCGCCGACCAAGACGTACCGCCGACCTCCCACCCGCTGCCGCTGACGAACGTCATGCGCGCGGACGAGGTCCGTCCGTCGCTCACCCCCGAGCAGGCTCTCTCCGGAGCCCCGGCCCAAGAGCAGCAGCGTTTCAAGGTGCCGCAGATCCTGGGGGAGGACTAACCACCATGACGGACAGCAAGATCGACATCATCAGGCTCACCGCCGCCGAGATCGCCGCGAAGGTCGCGTCCGGCGAGCTGACGGCCGTCGAGGTCACCGAGGCCCACCTCGCCCGCATCGAGGCCGTCGACGAGAAGGTGCACGCCTTCCTGCACGTCGACCGCGAGGGTGCCCTCGCACAGGCTCGCGCCGTCGACGCCAAGCGGGACAAGGGCGAGAAGCTCGGCCCGCTGGCCGGCGTCCCGCTCGCGCTCAAGGACATCTTCACCACCGAGGGCGTACCGACCACGGTCGGCTCCAAGATCCTCGAGGGCTGGATCCCGCCGTACGACGCGACCGTCACCAAGCGCCTGAAGGCCGCCGACGTCGTCATCCTCGGCAAGACCAACATGGACGAGTTCGCCATGGGGTCCTCCACCGAGAACAGCGCGTACGGCCCCACCGGCAACCCGTGGGACCTCACCCGCATCCCCGGCGGCTCCGGCGGCGGCTCCAGCGCCGCCCTCGCCTCGTACGAGGCGCCGCTCGCCATCGGCACGGACACCGGCGGCTCCATCCGCCAGCCCGCGGCCGTCACCGGCACGGTCGGCGTCAAGCCCACGTACGGCGGCGTCTCGCGCTACGGCATGGTGGCGTTCTCGTCCTCCCTCGACCAGGGCGGTCCCTGCGCCCGCACGGTCCTGGACGCGGCGCTCCTGCACGAGGTCATCGCCGGGCACGACGAGCTCGACTCGACGTCCATCGACGCCCCGGTCCCGGCGGTCGTCGAGGCCGCCCGCAACGGCTCCGTACAGGGCATGCGCGTCGGCGTCGTCAAGCAGTTCGCCGGCGAGGGCTACCAGGCCGGTGTCGTCCAGCGCTTCCAGGAGTCGGTGGCCCTGCTCAAGGAGCTCGGCGCCGAGATCGTCGAGCTGGACTGCCCGTCCTTCGACCTGGCGCTCTCCGCGTACTACCTGATCGCGCCGAGCGAGTGCTCGTCCAACCTGGCCCGCTTCGACGCCATGCGCTACGGCCTGCGCGTCGGCGACGACGGCACGAAGTCCGCCGAGGACGTCACCGCGCTCACCCGCGAGGCGGGCTTCGGCGACGAGGTCAAGCGCCGCGTCATCCTGGGCACGTACGCACTGAGCTCCGGCTACTACGACGCGTACTACGGAAGCGCCCAGAAGGTCCGCACGCTGATCACGAAGGACTTCGAGAAGGCCTTCGAGCAGGTCGACGTGATCGTCTCGCCCGCGACGCCCACCACCGCCTTCCCGATCGGCGAGCGCGCCGACGACCCGATGGCGATGTACCTCGCGGACGTGTGCACCATCCCGTCGAACATGGCGGGCAACGCCGCCATGTCGCTGCCCTGCGGCCTCGCGCCGGAGGACGGCCTGCCTGTCGGACTGCAGATCATCGCCCCGGCCATGAAGGACGACCGCCTTTACAGGGTCGGCGCTGCCGTAGAGGCCGCCTTCGTGGAAAGGTGGGGTCACCCGCTGCTTGAGGAGGCACCGTCACTATGAGTCCCATGACTGCCAAGGCCCAGGGCTTCAAGAAGTCCAAGCCCGGCGCGTACCTGTCGATGGGCGCCACCGCCTTCGGCGCGATCTCGGTCGTCAAGCAGGCCAGGCTGGCCCGCAAGGAGAACGACACGCTCCGGCTCGTCGACGCCGCTGTCTCCGCCGCCGCCATCGTCACCGGTCTTGCTCTGCTCTATCGCGAGCTGAAGAAGCTCGGCGACGACGACGTCCTGCTGGGTTGAGAGGGAAAGTTTCACCGTGACTGTCACGACTGACCTGGTGTCGTACGAGGACGCCCTCGCGACGTACGACCCCGTCATGGGCCTTGAGGTCCATGTCGAGC
The DNA here is from genome assembly GCF_055577645.1 of Streptomyces sp. NPDC033180. Taxonomy (NCBI): domain Bacteria; kingdom Bacillati; phylum Actinomycetota; class Actinomycetes; order Kitasatosporales; family Streptomycetaceae; genus Streptomyces; species Streptomyces sp. NPDC033180. The sequence goes on from NZ_JBVIPU010000011.1 coordinate 92,196, forward strand.
TGGGCACCAAGACCAAGATGTTCTGCGGCTGCTCCACCGAGCTCAAGCAGGGCGCCAACAGCCAGACCTGCCCGACCTGTCTCGGCCTTCCCGGCGCGCTGCCGGTGGTCAACGAGATCGGCGTCGAGTCCGCCATCAAGATCGGTCTCGCGCTGAACTGCGAGATCGCCGAGTGGTGCCGCTTCGCCCGGAAGAACTACTTCTATCCGGACATGCCGAAGAACTTCCAGACCTCCCAGTACGACGAGCCGATCGCCTTCAACGGCTATCTGGACGTCCAGCTGGAGGACGGCGAGGTCTTCCGCGTGGAGATCGAGCGCGCCCACATGGAGGAGGACACCGGCAAGTCCACGCACGTGGGCGGCGCGACGGGCCGTATCCACGGCGCATCGCACTCGCTCCTGGACTACAACCGCGCGGGCATCCCGCTCATCGAGATCGTCACCAAGCCGATCGAGGGCGCGGGCGAGCGGGCTCCCGAGGTCGCCAAGGCGTACGTCGCCGAGCTGCGCGAGGTCATCAAGGCGCTCGACGTGTCCGAGGCCCGGATGGACAAGGGCCAGATGCGCTGCGACGTGAACCTCTCCCTGCGTCCGCACGGGCGCGAGGAGTTCGGTACGCGCTCGGAGACGAAGAACGTCAACTCGCTGCGTTCCGTGGAGCGTGCGGCACGCTTCGAGATCCAGCGTCACGCGGCCGTCCTGAACGACGGCGGAACGATCGTCCAGGAGACCCGTCACTTCCACGAGGAGGACGGCTCCACGACGTCGGGCCGCATCAAGGACAACGCCGAGGACTACCGGTACTTCCCGGAGCCCGACCTCGTCCCGGTGGCCCCGGCCCGCGCATGGGTCGAGGAACTGCGCTCCGGTCTCCCGGAGATGCCCCGCGTGCGCCGCAACCGGCTCCGCGAGGAGTGGGGCGTGTCGGAGCACGACATGCAGTCGATCCTGAACGCGGGCGCGGTCGACCCCATCGTCGCCACGATCGAGGCGGGCGCCGACTCGGCGGCCGCGCGCAAGTGGTGGATGGGCGAGATGGCCCGCAACGCCAACGAGACGGGCAAGGCCCTCGACGAGCTGCCGGTCACCCCCGTGCAGGTCGCCCGGGTCGCCGAGCTCGTCGCCAAGGGCGACCTGAACGACAAGCTGGCCCGTCAGGTCTTCGAAGGCGTCCTGGCCGGCGAGGGCACGCCGGACGAGGTCGTCGAGAAGCGCGGCCTGAAGGTCGTCTCGGACGAGGGCGCCCTGACGACCGCCGTGGACGAGGCGATCGCGGGCAACCCCGCCATCGCCGACAAGATCCGCAGCGGCAAGGTCGCCGCGGCCGGCGCGCTGGTCGGCGCGGTCATGAAGGCCACCAGGGGCCAGGCCGACGCGGCCCGCGTCAAGGAACTGATCCTTCAGAAGCTGGGCGTGGAGGGCTAGCCTCTCCGGCTCGTACGGGATCCAGGGCGGCGCACCGCGCGTGCGCTGGCCTGAAGCAGGGTGTTGCATGAACCGCCGCTTCGCGGCGGACCTTTCCCGCCCACCCACCGATGGCCCCGAGTCGTCGGGTGGGTGGGCGGGGAAGATCCCGCGTGCCGCGTGCCGCGTGCCGCGTGCCGCGTGCCGCGTGCCGCGTGCGCGGGCTCCCGTTGTGCAGGCAGGCGGGCGTGACCCCGGAGGTGCTGGCCGGGGCGGGCGGGATGTGCCGTTTCCGGTGCAATGCCGCCCGGCACCCGTCTTACGCTGGGAATGTCTGTCCCCGCCGAACCACCGCCCACGCGGGCCACGGAGCGTCCCCTGAACACCGTCGCCGCCGAGATCCTCTCCGTCGGCCTGCTGCTCGGCGTGCTCGCGTTCGCCGTCATACGGCCCAAGCAGTGGCCCGAGGCCGCCGCCGCGTTGCCCGCCGCCGGGCTCGTGGTGGGGCTCGGGGCCGTTTCGCCGCAGCATGCGCTCGCGGAGGTCCATAGCCTGCTGCCGGTCGTGGGGTTCCTCGCCGCCGTGCTGGTCCTCGCTCAACTCTGCGCGGACGACGGGCTTTTCGCCGCCGCCGGGGATCTCGTCGCCCGGCTCTGCGGTGGGCGGACCCGGGCGCTCCTTGGCGGGGTCTTCGGAGTCGCCGCCGCTGTCACCGCCGTGCTCAGCCTCGACGCCACCGTCGTGCTGCTCACCCCGGTCGTCTTCGCCACCGCGGCCCGCGTCGGGGCCAGGCCCAGGCCGCACGTCCACGCCACCGCCCACCTGGCCAACTCGGCGTCGCTCCTGCTGCCCGTCTCCAACCTCACCAACCTCCTCGCCCTCACCGCGAGCGGTCTCACCTTCACGCGGTTCGCGCTGCTCATGGCGTTGCCGTGGCTGGTGGCCATCGGCGTCGAGTACGCCGCCTTCCGGCGGTACTTCGCCGTCGATCTGGACGCGGGCGCCCTTGAGCCCAAGGAGACCGAGCCGACCCCCGTGCCGGTCTGCACCCTGGCCGTCCTCGGGCTCACGCTCGCCGGGTTCGTGGTGACCTCGCTCGCGGGCCTCGAACCCCTGTGGGCCGCCCTCGCGGGAGCGGCCGTTCTCGCGGGCCGTGCGCTGCTGCGACGGCGTACGAGCGCCACGGCACTCGTCCGTTCCGCCGGCCCCCTCTTCTGCCTGTTCGTGCTCGCACTCGGCATCGTCGTCAAGGCGGTCGTCGACAACGGCCTCGGCTCCGGCATCGAGTGGCTCCTGCCGGACGGCGCGTCACTGCCCGCGCTGCTCGCCGTGGCGGCCGTCGCCGCCGTGCTCGCCAACCTGATCAACAACCTGCCGGCGATCCTTGCCCTGCTGCCAGCCGTCGCCCCCGCGGGCCCTGGCCCCGTCCTCGCCGCCCTGATCGGCGTCAACATCGGCCCGAACCTGACGTACGTCGGCTCGCTCGCCACCCTGCTGTGGCGCCGCATCCTGCACGAGCACGGCACGGACGCGGAGTTGGGGACCTTCACCCGCCTCGGCGCGCTGACCGTGCCCCTCACGCTGACGGCGTCGACCGTCGCGCTGTGGGCGGGCCTGCGGCTCGGCTCCTGAGCTCCTCTCGCCCGTCAGTACATCCGTTCACACCGACTTCGTCCCCAAGTCTTCACAGCGAAACCAGACTTCACTACCGTCCCGGCGAGCAGGCCAATGGATCAGCAGAGAACCATTGGCCGTCGACTGGAGGTCGTTACGTGTCACCGGAGATTTCGCGCAGGCGACTGATGGCGGTCGGCGGTGGCGCGATCGGCGCCGCCGCCGTCGGTTCCTTCCTGCCCCCGTCGTTGCAGCAGGCACTGGCGCAGGACCGGCCCCGACCCGGCAGCGGCGGGCTCGACTCGATCGAGCACGTCGTCATCCTGATGCAGGAGAACAGGTCCTTCGACCACTACTTCGGCGCCCTGCGCGGCGTACGAGGCTTCGGCGACCGCAACGCCATCCGGCTCCCGAGCGGGAAGTCCGTGTTCGAACAGCCGGGTGTGCTGCGCACCGTCATGCCTTTCCCGGTCCGCGAAGCCGCGGCGGCGCAGAAGAAGGACCTGCAGTACATCGGCGCCCTCGACCACTCCTGGAGCGGTGGCGCCAAGGCCTGGCACGAGGGCTGGACGGACGGCTGGATCACCGCCAAGACCGCGGCGACCATGGCGTACTACACGCGCGACGACATCCCGCTGCACTACGAACTCGCCGACACCTTCACCGTCTGCGACGCCTACCACTCCTCCATCCACACCTCCACCAGCCCCAACCGCAACCACCTGTGGAGCGGCAGGACCGGCTTCGAGGCGGATGGCAGCCGCGCCGTCGAGAACGACGCCTACGCCGAGGGCACGCACCCCGGATACGACTGGGGGACCTACGCCGAGCGCCTGGAGAAGGCGGGCGTGAGCTGGCAGACGTACACCGAGTGGGAGAACTTCACCGACAACCAGATCGAGTTCTTCACCACCTTCAAGGCCATCGCCCGCAAGGTCCTCGCCAAGACCGGCCTCACCTTCATGGAGGCCTTCTACGCCAAGGTGCGGGACGCCAAGGACGAGGCGGAGCGCGCGAAGCTGCTCGTCACCCTGGAGGAGGGCGTCGCCACCCTCACCAAGAAGGAGAAGTCGCTCTTCGAGCGCGGTCTGCGGCGCGTGCCCACCGGCAAGCTCGCCGAGGAGTTCGCCAAGGACGTCGCCGGCGGCAAGCTGGCGAAGGTCAGCTACCTGGTGCCGTCCGCCCTGGACTCCGAACACCCGAGCGTCTCCTCGCCGATCCACAGCGCGACCATCGTCTACAAGGTCCTCGACGCCCTCGCCTCGCACCCCGACGTCTGGCGGCGCACAGCCGTCTTCATCAACTACGACGAGAACGACGGCTTCTTCGACCACGTCCCGCCGCCCGTGCCCGGCGGCGAATCCGCCGAGGAGAAGGAGGAGCGCTGGGAGGGGAAGCCGACCGGCCTCGGCGTGCGAGTGCCGATGCTCGTCGTCTCGCCCTGGACCGTCGGCGGCTACGTCTGCTCCGAAGTCTTCGACCACACCTCGGTCGTGCGCTTCCTGGAGAAGTGGACCGGCATCAAGGAACCCAACATCAGCGCCTGGCGCCGCAAGGTCACCGGCGATCTCACCGGCGCCTTCGACTTCAGGCGCGGCCACCGGCAGCCCGAGGTGGAACAGCCCGGCGCCATCCCGGAGTTCAGCGGCCGCTGGTCGCCGCAGCCGCCCCTGAAGCAGGCCATGCCGGTCCAGGAGCCGGGCACCCGCCGCGCCCGCCCGCTGCCCTACCAGCCCGACGCGTACGTGAAGCCGGGCGAGAGCGGTGCTCTCTCGGTGCGGCTGCGCAATGGCGGGCGCTCCAGCGCGCACTTCGCGCTCTATCCGTACGCCGGTGAGTTCACGGCCCCGCAGCACCAGGACGTCGTACGCGAGGGCTCGTGGACCGTGCCGGTGCCCAAGGACGCGTACGACTTCACGATCACGGGGCCGAACGGCTTCCGGCGCGAGTTCGCGGGTGGCAAGGGTGGCAAGGGCGGCGAGGACGGCGGTGCGCAGGTCGCCTCCGCGATCACTCGCCGGGAGATCCACGTCACACTGGCCAACCGAGGCCGCAAGGAACTCGTCTTCACGGTCAAGCCTGTCGGATATGTGGAGGAACATCACGTTAAGTCGCGTACCAGAGTCATCCGCATCAAGGCGGGCAGCAGTCGCACGATCGCCTGGCACACGGACGACGAGCACGGCTGGTACGACCTTCAGGTGACGGTCGCGGGTGAGCCTGCCTTCCGAAGGCGTCTGATGGGGCACATAGAGAACGGACGCGCGAGCGTATCGGGCTGACGCCACGGTTCTCAGGGCGTGCGAGGTCCCGGTGGGGCCTCGCACAGCCTTTGTGCTCTTGTGAGGAAAGCCACGAACAGGGCCAACGATCTCCAGGCCCTGTCAAAGTGTCTCTGGCGCTTATGTCATCGCTCATACGTTCTTTGCGGGCTGTTCAGGTCATTCAAGACGGTTCCCGATAAAGATCCACGAACCACATCAGGGAGCCGGTCTGTGGCAGCACTCGCACGGTGGTGTGTGCAGCACCGCCTCCTCGCGGTACTGCTCTGGATCGTCGCGCTCTCGGGCGCCGCGAGCGCCGCGGCCGTCGCCGGATCCGCGTACTCGAACAACTACGAGGTGCCGGGCACCGAGTCCGGCCGTGCGACCCAGCTCCTGAACGAGGGGTTCGAAGGCCTCGGCGGCGACAGCAACACCGTGGTCTGGAAGACCGAAGCGGGCACCACCGTGCGCGCGGCCGACGTCGAGCAGACGATGACCGACACCCTCGACAAGATCGAGGACATGCCCGCGGTGGCCTCCGTCAGCAGCCCGTACGAGGAGCGCGGCGCCGCACAGATCAGTGACGACGCCCGCATCGCGTACGCGAACGTCACCTTCCACGAGCAGGCCGACGCCATCGACAAGGCGGACGCACAGGCCCTCGTCGACACCGCGAAGGCCGCCGATTCGGACAGCCTGGACGTGGAGCTCGGCGGCAGCGCCGTCGGCCTCACCGAGTCCAAGAGCGCCCAGACCGCCGAGATCGTCGGGGTCGCCGTCGCCGCCGTCGTGCTCTTCCTCGCCTTCGGCTCGCTCGCCGCGTCGATCCTGCCCATCGCCACGGCCCTTGTGTCGGTCGGCACGGCATACGCGGGCATCGTGCTGCTCGGTCACTTCATGACCGTCGCGGACTTCGCCCCGATGCTGGGCACCCTGATCGGGCTCGGCGTCGGCATCGACTACGCGCTGTTCATCGTGACCCGCCACCGCAAGGGCCTCAAACAGGGCCTTCCGGTGGCCGTCGCCGCGGAACGCGCCGTCGCCACCACCGGGCGCGCGGTCGTCTTCGCGGGCGCCACCGTGTGCATCGCTCTGCTCGGCATGCTCATCCTGCGGCTCAGCTTCCTCAACGGGGTCGCGATCGCCGGCTCGCTGACGGTGCTCCTCACGGTCGCCGCGTCCGTGACCCTGCTGCCCGCCCTCCTGTCCTGGATCGGGCCGCGCGCGCTCAGCCGCCGGGAACGGCGCGCTTTGGCCGAGCACGGCCCGGCCCCGGAAGTGCCCACCGGGCTCGCCGCCCGCTGGTCCGCCTTCGTGGAGCGGCACCCGAAGCTGCTCGGCGGTGTCGCCATCGCCGTGATGGCGCTGCTCGCGCTGCCCACGCTCTCCCTGCACCTGGGCACGTCCGACCAGGGCAACAACCCGGCGTCGACCACCACACGGCAGGCCTACGACCTGCTCGCGGACGGCTTCGGCCCCGGCGTGAACGGCCCCCTCACCCTCGTCACGGACGTCGAGGGATCGGGCGACCGGCTCGCCCTCACCAACCTCGTCCCCACGCTGGAATCGACCAAGGGCGTCGCCTCCGTCAGCCCCGTCACGTACGACGCCGACGGCACGGTGGCCCACATCACCGTCGTACCGGACTCGGCCCCGCAGTCCGAGCGCACCAGCGATCTTGTCGACCGGCTGCGCGACGACGTGCTCCCCAGGGCCGAGGCCGACACCTCGCTCGACCTGGAGGTGGGCGGTGTCACGGCGAGCTACGACGACTTCGCGGAGATCATCGTCGGCAAGCTGCCGCTCTTCGTGGGCGTGGTCATCGGCCTCGGCTGCGTCCTGCTGCTCCTCGCCTTCCGGTCCATCGGCATCCCCCTGAAGGCCGCCGCGATGAACGTGGCGGCGGTGGCGTCCGCCTTCGGCGTCGTCGTCGCGATCTTCCAGTGGGGCTGGGGGAGCGAGCTGCTCGGCCTCGGCTCGGCCGGACCGATCGAACCGTTCCTGCCCGTGATCATGGTGTCCGTCCTCTTCGGGCTCTCGATGGACTACCAGGTCTTCCTGGTCAGCCGGATGTACGAGGAGTGGCTGGAGACCGGCGACAACCGGCGGGCCGTCCGCGTCGGCCTCGCGGAGACGAGCCGTGTGATCAACTCCGCGGCCGTGATCATGATTTCGGTCTTCCTCGCCTTCGTCCTGAGCGGCGACCGGGTCATCGCGATGTTCGGCATCGGCCTCGCCGCCGCGGTCGCGCTCGACGCGTTCGTCCTGCGCACGCTCCTCGTGCCGGCCCTGATGCACATGCTGGGCGGCGCCAACTGGTGGCTGCCGCGGGGCCTGGACCGCTTGCTGCCGCGCATCAGCATCGAGCCGCCAGAATGTCGTTCGAACACGGCCGTCGTGAGTGCGAGGATCCGGGGGCAACGGGACGCGCGGGACGCCCCGGGCGTGGTGCCGGACGGACTGAAGGAGCGGGATGTTCGCGATATCGCTGGGCGAGGGCGCTGAGCTGCGGCCCATCGAGCCCTGGCAGGCGCAGGAATTCCTCACGCACGTCGACCGTGCGCGGGAGTACGCGGGGCCGTGGGTGCCCCTGACCGTGCGGACGAAGGACCTGGAATCGGCGCGGGAGCTGCTCCAGACGTTCGCCGACAAGCAGGCCGCCGACACGGGACGCCTGTACGGCATCTGGCTGGACGGCACGCTGGTCGGCGGAGTGCTCTTCCGGATCTTCGACACGGCCACGGAGAGCTGCGAGGTCGGCGTCTGGCTGGAGCCTTCGGCCGCCGGGCGCGGTCTGGTCACCAGGGCGAGCCGGGTCCTCATCGACTGGGCGGTGGACGTGCGCGGCATGCACCGCGTGGAGTGGCTGGTTTCCACGGCGAACGACCGCAGCAAGGCGGTGGCCGAGCGGCTCGGGATGACCAAGGACGGCGTGCTGCGGGAGTGCTTTCCCTGGCAGGGGGTGCGGCACGACATGGAGGTGTGGTCGGTGCTCGCGCCGGAGTGGCGGAAGGCGCGCGAGGCTCGTCAAGGCGCCGAAGCGGCTCGTTAAGAAACCTCTCAGACTCCGTCCGTACGGTGCGGTGCATGGGAACTAAGACAGAGGACGAGACCGCGGCCGAGGCGGCCGCGAAGCCCGCAGAGCCGGAGGCCGCGGACACCGCTGACACCAAGGACGTGACCAAGGTCGACGCCACCAAGGCGGACGCGGTCGAGGCTGACAACGCCGATGACTCCGATGACGCCGATGAGCTCGTCGTGGTCGAAGAGTTCGCTCCGGCCAAGTCCGGTGGCGTGTTCCAGGGCGCCGCGGCCGTCGTCTCCGCCGCTCTCGGTGTGATCGGCCTGTCCGGCGGCTGGCTCGGCACGGTCGCCGCGGCCCGCTCGAACATCGTCGGGCAGCTCGAGACCAAGCAGTCGGCGAGCGTCGCCGACCAGATCCAGGCGCTGTACGGCGACTCCTGGCAGGTCACGGCGCTGATCGCCGGAGCCTTCGCGCTCGCCGCGCTGGTCGTCGGCTTCGTCGTCCTGGTCAAGCCCGCCTTCGGCACGCCCGACCAGGTACAGGCACCGTGGATCAAGTCGGTGGCCTGGGCGGGTGTCGCCCTGGGCGTCATCGGCCTGCTGCTGGCCATCGCCAAGTACTCGGACCTGATCTACGGTCTTCCGTCGACGAGTTGATGGCAGCGGAGCCGCTCTGACGGCTCCCAGCCGTTTCGACGGCCGCGAAGTGTGCAGAAACGCCGGTGGGGCTGAGTCTCAGCCCCCCCGGCGTTTCTGCGTCCAACGGCGCCAAAGGCCCCCTCCCACCTCCCTAAGGCCCCCTCCTACCTCCCTAAGGCCCCCCACCCCCTCAAGATGCGGCACTCTCCCGATGTGCCACCCCTGCCTGGGAGACGAAAGTAAAGGCATCGCAGAAAGCGAAGCCGGACACCGGACGTCACACCAGCTCAGGGAGTCGAAATGTTCGAGTACGAGATGCACCAGCTCCGCGCCGCCGACCTCGCCCGCGAGGCCGACCGCCGCCGCCTCCTTCGCCAGGCGCGTGAGGCCAAGGCGGCCCGCCGCCGCTCGGCGCGTCACGCATCCGAGGGGCAGGTGAGCACCGGCCAGTGGAGGACCCGCTTCACCCGGGCCGCCTGATGAGCGCGGGGTCTTCTGCTCTCGGAATATCCGCTGCCGTGACGCCCGCACCCTGTGCGATGCTCACCGCTGTGGAGACCAGGTCCGTAAGCCCCGTGTTCGTCGGCCGCTCCGACGAGCTGGGCCTGCTGAACGACGCACTCGCCCGTGCCAAGGGGACGACACCCGGCACGGGCGAGCCGCAGGCATTGCTGCTCGGCGGCGAGGCGGGCGTCGGAAAGACCCGCCTCATCGAGGAGTTCACCGCGGCGGCCTGCGCCGAAGGTGCCGTCGTCGCGCTCGGCGGCTGCGTCGAGATCGGCGCGGACGGCCTTCCCTTCGCCCCCTTCTCCAGTGCCCTGCGCTCCCTGCGCCGCCAGCTCCCCGACGAGGTGGATGCCGCGGTCGCCGACCAGGAGGGCGAGCTCGCCCGGCTCCTGCCCGAACTGGGCGAGGCACCGCAGCGCCGCCGGGGCACCGACGCCCACCACGACGAGGAAGGCATGGCCCGCCTCTTCGAGCTGACCGTCCGCCTCCTGGAGCGTCTCGCCGCCGATCGCCCGGTGGTCATCGCACTGGAGGACCTGCACTGGGCCGACGCCTCGACCCGGCACCTCCTCGCCTACCTCTTCCGCACGCTGCGCAGCGGCCGCCTCGTCGTCGTCGCGACCTACCGCGCCGACGACATCCACCGGCGCCACCCGCTGCGTCCGCTCCTCGCCGAGCTCGACCGCCTGCGCACGGTGCGCCGCATCGAACTGTCCCGCTTCAGCAAGGGCGAAGTCGCCCGGCAGATGGCGGGGATCCTCAGCTCCGAGCCCGAGCAGACCCTGGTGGACGACGTCTTCGACCGCTCGGACGGCAACGCCTTCTTCGTCGAGGAGCTCGCGGTCGCCTCGCACGGCAGCAGCTGCGCGAGCCTCACGGACTCCCTGCGCGATCTCCTTCTCGTACGCGTCGAGGAGCTGCCCGAGGACAGCCAGCGGGTGGCCAGGATCGTCGCCGAGGGCGGCTCGAACGTCGAGTACCCGCTGCTCGCCGCCGTCGCGGGGCTCGCGGAGGACGACCTGATCGAGGCGCTGCGGGCCGCGGTCGGCGCCAACATCCTGCTGCCGTCACCCGACGGCGACGGCTACCGCTTCCGGCACTCCCTGGTGCGCGAGGCCGTCGGCGACGACCTGCTGCCCGGTGAGCGCTCCCGGATCAGCCGCCGCTTCGCCACGGTCCTCGAAGCCGAACCCTCACTCGTCGCCGCCGACCAGCGCGCCACCCGTCTCGCCAGCTACTGGTACCACGCGCACGACGCGGCGAAGGCGCTGCCCGCCGTGCTGCGGGCCTCCGTCGAAGCCCGCCGCCGCTATGCGTACTCCGAGCAACTGCGCCTCCTCGAACGGGCGATGGAACTGTGGGACGACGCCCCCGAGGAGATACGCCTCGAACTGCGCCCCCTCGACTACGCCGAGGTCTACCCACCCTGCGGCTGCGACCCCGAAACCACCCCCCTGCGCTACCTCGACCTCATGGCAGAAGCCGCCGTCGCGGGCCGGCTCTGCGGAGAGCGGGAACGCGCCCTGAAGATCACCAAGCGTGCGCTGAGGCTGCTCGAGGACGAGCACGATCCCCTGCGGGCCGCCTGGTTCTGGATCCAGCGCTCCCGGCTCACTTCGACGCTCGGCCGCGGCGACGGCTGGGCGGAGATCGCCACCGCGCAGGAACTGGTCCGCGGACTCCCGCCGTCCGAGGTGCACGCCGAGGTACTGACCAACGTCGCCTCCTGGGGCATGCTCCACAACCCCGGAGCCGAGACCCTCGCGGCGGCCGAGCGCGCCGTCGAGTACGCCCGGATGGTCAAGGCCGAGGAGACCGAACTCAACGCCCGGCTCATCCTCGGCGGCCTCCTGGTCGACGCGGGCGACGTCGAACAGGGCTTCGCCGAGATGTACGCGGTCAGGGACCGGTGCGTGGAGCCGCCCGGCCTCGTCTCCCGCATCCCGCACATCCACATCAACCTGCCGTCCGTACTCGAAGGCGCGGGCCGCTCGCTCGACGCCCTGGAGATCGGCGACCAGGGCCTCGCGCTCTGCCGGAAGTACGGCCTCACGGACACCGAGAGCTGGGTCCAGGTCAACAAGGCGGAGACCCTTTTCTCGCTGGGCCGTTGGGACGAGTCGGCCGAGGCCTCCGAGGCGGCCCGCCGTGGGGCGCTCAGCGTCAAGCCGCGGGGCGGTGCCGCCCTGCAGCTCGCCTCCATCTCCCTCGGCCGGGGTGACGTGGCCGAAGCCGCCACCCAACTGACCACGGCCCGCAGCCACTACGGCTCGCACGACCGCATGCCGCAGTACTCCCTGCCCATGGTCCACGCCGCCGTCGGCATCGCGGCGGCCGGCCCCGACCGCGCGTCGGGTGTCGCCGCCGTGCGCGCCGAGCTCGAACAAGCCCTGGCCAAGGGCTTCCCGCCCGGCACCCAGCGCTACACCTGGCCCCTGCTGCTCGCCGCCGCCACCTCGGAGGCCGATACGCGCGGCCTGCCCGCCGCCGAGCCCGGCAGGACCGATGCCATCGACACCATCCGCCGCGCCGCCAAGAACCTCCCCGCACCCATGCCGGTCTGGGTCGCCTACGAGCAGTGGGTGCGCGCCGAACTCCTGCGCGCCGAGGACAGCGACACCCCCGACGACTGGTCCGCCACGGTCACCGCGCTCGAAACCGTCGACCGCCCCTACGACTTGGCACGCGCCCGCCTCCGCCTCGCCGAGTCCCTCCTTGCGACCTCCGCCGGCGTGGGCGCCGAAGCGGACCGGGAGCGCGCCGCCGGCCTGTTGCGACAGGCCCGCGAGGTCGCCGAGCGCCTGAAGGCCCGCCCGCTCGCCGAGTCCGTCGCCGGGCTCGCCCAGCGCGCCCGACTCACCCTGAACGACGACGACACCGCGAGCCCTCACCTCACCCCCGTCGACCCCGCCGAGGCGCTCGGCCTCACCAGCCGGGAGCGGGACGTGCTCCGTCTCGTCGCCGCGGGCCGCAGCAACCGACAGATCGCCGAAGAGCTCTTCATCTCCCCGAAGACGGCGAGCGTCCACGTCTCCAACATCCTCGCCAAGCTGGGCGTGGCAGGCCGGGGCGAGGCGGCGGCCCTGGCCCACCGCCTGCGCCTGTTCCCCCCGGAACGCGCACGGCCCACCGGCTGACCTGCGCTTTCCCGGCCCCGGAGGGTCCCGGAGGCGCTCGCTTACGCTTGGTAGGAGGAACCCGGCCGCCAGGAGGCGCAGTGTTCAACCCGATCGAGCTGTTCCAGCCCGGCCGCAAACACACGGACGACGAGCAGAAGCGGCTGGAGCTGAGCCGAGTCGACGTGGCCGACGGCGACCCGGGCCGCGGACCGATAGACCTGACCTCCGGCAAGGTGGTGGTGAGGGTGCCGCAGCAGGCGGAGGCGGAAGCGGCGTCTGAGCGGGACCTGGCGTCCGAGCAGGACCTGGCGTCCGAGCCTGACCCCCCGGCGGACGGCGCCTAGCCCGGCCTGCGCAGTAGCCCGTAAGCTCTGAAGCCCTGAAGCCCTACTTCACCGTCACCTCGAGAATCTTGTCGTCCCCCTTCTCCGGGGTGCCCCGGGAGTCGGTCTCGTTCGTCACCAGCCACAGCTTCTCGCCGCCCACGGCGACGACCGTGCGCAGGCGGCCGTGGTCGCCCTTCAGGAAGGACTGGGGCTCCACGGTGCCCTCCACCCCGCGCACCGGAATCCGCCAGAGGCGCTCACCGCGCAGGCCCGCCATCCAGACCGAACCCTCGGCGTAGGCAATGCCGCTGGGGGAGGCCTCCGAGGTCTTCCACTGGGCCACCGGGTCCTGGAAGCCCTCCTCGCCGCCCTTGCCCTCCACCTCCGGCCAGCCGTAGTTGCCGCCTGCCTTGATTTCGTTCAGCTCGTCCCAGGTGTCCTGGCCGAACTCCGCCGCCCAGAGCCGCTTCTCCTCGTCCCAGGCCAGGCCCTGCACATTGCGGTGGCCGTACGAATAGACAGGGGAGTCTCCGAAGGGGTTGCCGGGGGCCGGTTCGCCGTCCGCGGTCAGGCGGAGGATCTTGCCGCCCAGTGACTTCTTGTCCTGGGCCAGGCCGGTGTCACCGGTTTCGCCGGTGCCCGCGTACAGCATCTTGTCCGGGCCGAAGGCGATCCGGCCGCCGTTGTGGACCACGCCCTTGGGGATGCCCTTGAAGATCGTGTCGGGGGCGCCCAGCTGCTGACCGGAGGGCTTCTTCTCGTCGTACAGCATGCGGGCGATGCGGTTGTCCGACTCGGTGGTGAAGTACGCGTAGACCATGTGGTCCGATGCGTACGACGGAGAGAGCGCCAAGCCCATCAGGCCGCCCTCGCCGGCGGGGGAGACGCCGGGAACCGGGCCCAGGTCCGTCTTCTTGCCCGTCTCGCCGTCGACGCGGGTGATGGTCCCCTCGTCGCGTGAGGACACCAGCAGGTCCCCGCCGGGGAGCGGTGCGAGGCCCCACGGCGACTTCAGGTCCTCGGTGAGTGTCCTGGTGACCGACGCCGATCCCTTTTTCGGTGGGGCGTCGCCGGCGCGTGGCTTTCCCGTGGACGTCCCCTCCGACTGCGCGGGGCTCGACTCGGCGCTCTTTCCGTTGTCCGGCGTGTCCGAGCCCCCGGACGAGCAACCGGCCGTGAGCACCAGGGCGGCGGCAGCCAATGCGGCTGTGACAGCAGGTCGTTGCACGATCAGGTCCCTTCGACGCAGCGCTTCTACTGTTCATACACCGCTCGGTCCCCACAGGTTCCCAACCCCGCATCACGGACTCGCGGACGTCGTCATTCCCAGGATCCCATCGCCGACGGCAGCGCCGCGATCTCGGCCAGATCCGCCCCGGTGAGCCGTATCGACGCCGCCCCGGCGTTCTGCACCGCCCAGCGCTCCCGCTTGGCCCCCGGTATCGGCACCACGTCGCGGCCCTGCGCGAGCACCCAGGCGAGCGCCACCTGCGCCGGACTCGCCTCGTGCCGCTCGGCCACCCGGCGCAGGCCCACCACCAGCGGCTGGTTGGCCGCCATCATCTCGGCGGTGAAACGGGGATGCCGGGCCCGCACGTCGTCCGGCTCGAAGCCCTGCCCCGGCGTCAGCGTCCCCGTGAGGAAACCGTTCCCCAGCGGCATCGCCGCCAGGAAGCCGACCCCGCGCGCCGCGCACCACGGCAGCAGTGTCTCCAGCGCCTCACGCGACCACACCGAGAGCTCCGCCTCCACCGCGCTGACCGGAAAGACCTGCTGCACCCGCTCCAGCTGCCGGATGGTCCCCTCGTGCAGCCCCCTGCCCTCGCGCCGCGAGGCACGGGCTCCCACCGCGCACAGCCCGAGCGCCCGCACCTTCCCCGCGGCGACGAGCTCGGCCATCGCGCCCCAGGTCTCCTCGACGGGCACCTCGGGATCGGCGCGGTGCAGCTGGTACAGGTCGATCGTGTCCGTCTGCAGCCGCCGCAGCGACGCGTCGCAGGCCCGCTTCACATAACCGGGGCGGCCATTGGCGACGATGTGCTGCTCGCCCACCAGGAGCCCGCACTTGGTGGACACGAAGGCCTCGGCCCGCCGCTCCTTCAACGCCCTTCCCACCAGCAGCTCGTTGGTGAACGGCCCGTACATGTCCGCCGTGTCAAGGAGGGTCGAGCCCTGGTCGAGCGCGGCGTGCACGGTGCGCAGCGACTCCTCACCCCGCTGCCGTGACCCGGTGTACGCCCAGCTCATCGGCATGCAGCCGAGCCCGACCGCACCCACCCCGAGCGCTGCCGCGCCGATCGTCCTGCGGTCCACCTGGCCGTGCCCTCCCACCTCATGTCCGAGCGGCCCCCAACGTAACCTCTGGCTCCGCCCGCGCGGCGTGCGGCCAGGGCGCACTAGCCTCCTGACCATGACGACAGACGTGTGGCTCCCCTACGCCGCGGACGAGATCGAAGGCCTGCCCGGAGCTGCCGAAGCCGGGCTCAACTACCGCTTCTGGGACGGTGGCCCGGACTTCCCCGCGGACCCGGCCGACTGCGTGTTCTACGCGGTGCCCTATATGAAGGGCGCGGAGACCTCCGTGAGGCCCCTGCCCGGGATGACATCCGTACGCGCCGTACAGACCCTCACCGCGGGCATCGACCACGTCGAGGCCGGGCTCAAGTTCCTCGCGCCCGGTGTCCAGTTGTGCAATGCCAGGGGAGTGCACGAGGCGAGCACGGCCGAGCTCGCGCTCGCCCTGATCCTCGCGTCACTGCGTGGCATCCCCCGCTTCGTGGAAGGGCAGCGGCAGGAGGAGTGGCGATCCGGGTTCTATCCGGCGCTCGCCGACAAGTCCGTGCTGATCGTGGGATACGGGTCGATCGGTTCCGCCATCGAGGACCGGCTCACCCCCTTCGAGTGCGCGCGGGTGGCGCGCGTCGCGCGCTCTGCCCGTGCCACGGAGCGCGGCCCCGTGCACCCGCTCGCCGAACTGCCGGCGCTGCTGCCCGATGCCGACGTGGTCATCCTCTCCACGCCCCTCACCGACGCCTCCCGCTGCCTGGTGAGCGCCGATTTCCTGGCCCGCATGAAGGACGGCGCCCTGCTCGTGAACGTCGCGCGCGGCCCAGTCGTCGACACCAAAGCGCTCCTGGCCGAACTGGAGAGCGGCCGGATCACCGCCGCTCTGGATGTCACCGAGCCGGAACCGCTGCCCGCAGGTCACCCCCTGTGGCACGCTCCTGGAGTGCTCATCAGCCCGCACGTGGGCGGATCGTCCTCCGCCTTCCTGCCCCGCGCCAAGCGCCTGCTCGCCGCGCAGCTGACCCGTTACGTCGCCGGGGAACCCCTCGGAAACGTCGTCCTGACAACCGAGTAGCGCACCAACCGGGCCAACCCGCGGTCATTCAGGGACCGTTCGAGCACACTCCGCACCTGTTTGTGTGCGCCCCGTGTTTACAACTCCGTCGGCAGTCACGCAGCGTAGAGAAGCTATGTCCCTGAGTGACGAGACTGGTGTATCGTCCCGACAGGGGCTGCGCCGTGGACAGTTCGTCGGCGCCGGGGACGAGACATCAGACGCGAGGGGGGCGACGGGCGATGTACGGCCAATGGGCGAACCATCCGACGCGGCGAGGCCGCCGACGACTCTCACGCACACCGGCGCGCAGCCGTACGCGCGACGGCTTCGCACACGAGGTCCCGGGGCCGATCAGTCACGGGAGGCGCACGGACGCGGGCGCGGTACGGATCAGGGCGGCCCGGTGAGCACCCGTCCGTCACCCGCCACCGCCCTGGAGGGCGGCGGAGGTCTGACGGCGCCGATGCCGCCCGGCACGCCCCTGACCCGGCGCCCCGCCTCCGGCGGCGGTGCGGGCTTCGTCTCGCAGATCGCGCTCCTCGTGGTCTGCGGCGGGTACGCCACCGGGGCCGCGCTCGGCTGGGGATCGACCCGCACCGCCCTGATCATGGGAGACTTCGGCCTGAGCGTCGCGGCGGCCGCCGCCGCGGTCTCCTGTTTCCGCTACTCACGCACCCGTCGCAGCCGCTTTCGACCCGCATGGCTGCTCTTCGCGCTCTCCTCCGCGATGGCGTCCCTGGGCAACGGCGTATGGGGCTGGTACGAGGTCGTGCTCGAGCAGCCGGTGCCGAGCCCGGGCCTCGCCGACCTGTTCTTCCTCTGCTTCGCGCCGCCCGCCATCATCGGCCTGCTCGTGCTCGCCAAGCGCCCGGTGACCAAGGCCGGTTGGGTCTGCCTGGCGCTCGACGCCTGGCTCATCGGCGGCTCACTCCTCACACTCTCCTGGAGCCTGGCGCTCGCGCACACGGCGCAGTTCGAGGGCCAGAGCGTCGCGCACGCCGCTCTCTCGCTCGCCTACCCGCTCCTCGACATCGCGCTGGTCAGCATGGTCCTCGCGCTGCACTTCAGACGCTCGTCCGCCAACCGCACGGCGGTGAACACGGCGATCGGCGCCCTCGCGCTGACGGTCATGTGCGACGCGATGTTCACCTCGCCCCTGCTGCACGCCAGTTACCGCTCCGGACAGATGCTGGACGCGGGCTGGTTCGCGGGCTCACTCCTCCTCGCGTACGCCCCTTGGGCGGCGCCCTGGCACAAGAACGCGGACGACGCGCAGCCGCACGCGCGCGTGCAGCACGACGACGTCCCCACCGACGAACGGGCCGCCGCCACCCGCCCGATCGCCGGCTCGCTGGCCGCCCTGACGCCGTATCTGGCCGCCGCCGTCTGCACGTTGGGGATTCTCTACAACGTGCTCAGTGGCCGCAGCGTCGACCAAGTCGTGCTCTTCACCGCGGGCACCGTCGTGCTCGCCCTGGTCGTGCGCCAGGGCATCATGCTCCTGGACAACATCACCCTCACCCAGGAACTGGCCCAGAAGGAGAACCACTTCCGCTCCCTGGTCCAGGGTTCGAGCGACGTCATCATGATCGCCGCTCCGAACGGCATACTTCACTACGTCAGTCCGGCCGCATCCGGCGTGTACGGCCGGGAGGCCGAAGACCTCGTAGGTTCCGAACTTGCCTCGCTCATGCACCCCGAGGACCTGGGCCGCGTCGTCCACGAAGTGCGCAGATTCCTCACCGCGAACCCCGTAGAAGAACCCACGACCCGCATCGAGTGCCGCTTCAAGTCCGGGGACGGCGACTGGTTGAACGTGGAGTCCACGGTCAACCGCCACCAGGGCGGCCTCATCTTCAACAGCCGCGACGTCACCGAACGGGTCCGACTCCAGGCGCAGTTGCAGCACAACGCCGAGCACGACCCGCTCACCGACCTGCCCAACCGCGCGCTGTTCACCCGCCGGGTGGGCCAGGCGCTCACCGGCCGCAGGGTCACCGACCGGGGTACGGCCGTGCTCTTCATCGACCTGGACGGCTTCAAGGCGGTCAACGACACCATCGGCCACCAAGCGGGGGACGAGCTCCTCATCCAGGCGGCCCGCCGCCTTCAGGTGGCCGTCAGGTCCGGGGACTGCGCGGCCCGGCTTGGCGGCGACGAATTCGCCGCGCTCATCGTGGGTGACGGCACCCGCGACCAGGCCGCACGCGAGCAGCACATCTACGAACTCGCCGACCGCCTCAGAATCACCCTCTCCCAGCCCTACGCGATCGACGGCAACGACGTGCGCGTGGCGGCTTCCATCGGCGTGGCCTTCGCCGAACCAGGCATCGGAGCGGGCGAGCTGCTGCGCAACGCCGACCTCGCGATGTACCGCGCCAAGGCCGCGGGCAAGGGCCGCGTCGAGCTGTACGCACCCCAGATGCAGGCCGACGTCGTACGCAAGGCGGAGCTGGCCACACGGCTGCGCACCGCCCTGCACGACGGCGAGTTCGCACTGCTCCACCAGCCGGTGGTCTCCCTGGACGACGGCCGTATCACCTCCGTCGCCGCCCAGGCGCGCTGGCGCTCGGCGCAGGGCATCCTCTTCACGCCCGCCGAGTTCCTGCGCGTGGCCGACAGCTCGGAGGCCCAGGAGGGCGCCCGCACCGCCGAGCTCGGCCGCTGGGTGATCGAGCAAGCCGTCCAGCAGGCCGCCGAGCGCGGGCGCACGGGCCACGCGACGCCCGTCGCCGTCCGCATCAGCGCGCGGCGCCTCCTGGACCGCTCCATGCCCCTTGGCTCCATCGAGGCGCTCCTCACCCGGTACGGGCTGCCCTCCGGGGCGCTCATCATCGAGCTCGCCGACAGCGACCCCCGGGTGTCGCTCGACGACCTGGAGCGCCGTCTCACCGCCCTGCGCAGGCTCGGCGTACGTATCGCCCTGGACGGCTTCGGGAGCGGCTATGCCGCCATCACGGCACTGCGGCGGCTCCCCGTCGACGTACTGAAACTGGACCGCAGTCTCATCGAGGGCGTCGTCGAGTCCGCGCGGCTGCACAAGATCACCTCCGGTCTGCTGCGCATCGCAGGCGATCTGGGGCTGCTCTCGGTGGCCGACGGCGTCGACCTTCCGGAGCAGGTCATCGCCCTGCGCGCGATGGGCTGCACGCACGGGCAGGGCATGGCGTTCTCCGGGCCCCTCGACGAGTACCGGCTGCGCCGCGCCCTGTCGCTCGGGCAGTATCCGGTGCCGCACGGCCCCGCGGAGCCGGTGCTCGCCGGCGGCCCGCCCGTGGCGTACGGAGGAGGTGTCGAGTCCTTCGCCCGCTCACATAATGAGACCCCCGTCCCACCTACTTGACAGGCACTGCGCGCCGGAGAGAGGGTCAGTGCCATGCGCACCCGAATTCTCGTACTTGGAAAGCGCGTCGGCTGAAGCTGGGACTCACCGGTCCGAACACCGGAATCCCTGCACCCGCTCCGACGCGCTCCCCTCGCTTGCCTCACGGCACGAGGGGTTTTTTGTTGCACCGGCACCTGCCAAAACCCCGCAAACACCCCGCAAAAACCCTCAGCTTCGAGAAGAGAATGCCGATGACCGAGCAGGCCACCGGGGCCCACCATCCGCAGCCGCGGCCCCGATCCTCAGGACAGCAGTCCGCCCCCGTCGAGCACGTCACGGGTGCGCAGTCCCTCATTCGTTCTCTCGAGGAAGTCGGGGCCGACACGGTATTCGGCATTCCCGGCGGTGCCATCCTTCCCGCGTACGACCCGATGATGGACTCCACCCGCGTCCGTCACGTCCTGGTGCGGCACGAGCAGGGCGCGGGCCACGCCGCCACCGGTTACGCGCAGGCCACCGGCAAGGTCGGGGTGTGCATGGCGACGAGCGGCCCCGGTGCCACCAACCTCGTCACGCCGATCGCCGACGCCCACATGGACTCCGTGCCCATGGTCGCGATCACCGGCCAGGTGGCTTCCAAGGCGATCGGCACGGACGCCTTCCAGGAGGCGGACATCGTCGGCATCACGATGCCGATCACCAAGCACAACTTCCTGGTCACCAAGGCGGAGGACATCCCGGCGACGATCGCGGAGGCCTTCCACATCGCCTCCACGGGCCGTCCGGGGCCCGTCCTGGTCGACATCGCCAAGGACGCCCTCCAGGCGCGGACCACCTTCCAGTGGCCGCCGACCCAGGACCTGCCCGGCTACCGCCCGGTGACCAAGCCGCACGCCAAGCAGATCCGCGAGGCCGCCAAGCTGATCACCGCCGCCAAGCGGCCCGTCCTCTACGTCGGCGGCGGCGTCCTGAAGGCCCAGGCCACCGCCGAGCTGAAGGTCCTGGCAGAACTCACCGGAGCGCCCGTCACCACCACACTGATGGCGCTCGGCGCATTCCCCGACAGTCACGAGCTGCACGTGGGAATGCCGGGCATGCACGGAGCGGTCACCGCCGTCACCGCGCTGCAGAAGGCCGATCTGATCGTCGCCCTCGGAGCCCGCTTCGACGACCGCGTCACCGGCAAGCTGGACAGCTTCGCGCCCTTCGCGAAGATCGTCCACGCCGACATCGACCCGGCCGAGATCGGCAAGAACCGCGCCGCCGACGTGCCGATCGTCGGAGACGCCCGCGAGGTCATCGCCGACCTGATCCAGGCGGTGCAGGCCGAGCACACCGCGGGCCAGAAGGGTGACTACAGCGCCTGGTGGAAGGACCTCAGCCGCTGGCGCGACACCTACCCCCTGGGCTACGACCAGCCCGAGGACGGCTCGCTCTCCCCGCAGCAGGTCATCGAGCGCGTCGGAAAGCTCGCCCCGGAGGACACGATCTTCGCGGCGGGCGTCGGCCAGCACCAGATGTGGGCCGCCCACTTCATCGACTACGAGAAGCCCGCCACCTGGCTCAACTCCGGCGGCGCCGGAACGATGGGGTACGCGGTCCCGGCCGCGATGGGCGCCAAGGCCGGTCAGCCCGACCGCACGGTCTGGGCGATCGACGGCGACGGCTGCTTCCAGATGACCAATCAGGAACTGACCACCTGCGCCCTGAACAACATCCCGATCAAGGTCGCCATCATCAACAACGGCGCCCTCGGCATGGTCCGCCAGTGGCAGACGCTGTTCTACAACCAGCGCTACTCCAACACCGTGCTGCACAGCGGTCCCGAGGACATCGGCCCCAACAAGGGCACCCGCGTCCCGGACTTCGTGAAGCTGTCGGAGGCGATGGGCTGCGTGGCGCTGCGCTGCGAGCGCCCCGAGGACCTCGACAAGGTCATCGCCGAGGCCAACGCCATCAACGACCGCCCCGTCGTGGTCGACTTCATCGTCCACGAGGACGCCCAGGTCTGGCCCATGGTCGCCGCAGGCACCTCGAACGACGAGGTCATGGCCGCCCGCGGGGTCCGCCCCGACTTCGGCGACAACGAAGACGACTGAGACCGAGAGCGAAAGAGAGAGAACGACTCATGTCCACCAAGCACACGCTCTCCGTCCTGGTCGAGAACAAGCCCGGTGTCCTCGCCCGGATCACCGCCCTGTTCTCCCGCCGCGGCTTCAACATCGACTCCCTGGCCGTGGGCGTCACCGAGCACCCCGACATCTCACGCATCACCATCGTCGTGAACGTCGAGGACCTGCCGCTCGAACAGGTCACCAAGCAGCTCAACAAGCTCGTCAACGTCCTGAAGATCGTCGAACTGGAGCCGGCCGGCGCCGTGGCGCGCGAACTGGTTCTCGCCAAGGTCCGCGCCGACAACGAGACGCGCTCGCAGATCGTCGAGATCGTCCAGCTGTTCCGCGCCAAGACCGTGGACGTCTCGCCCGAGGCGGTCACCATCGAGGCCACGGGCTCCAGCGACAAGCTGGAGGCGATGCTCAAGATGCTGGAACCCTTCGGCATCAAGGAGCTCGTCCAGTCCGGCACCATCGCGATCGGCCGCGGCTCCCGCTCCATCACGGACCGCAGCCTGCGGGCGCTCGACCGCTCGGCCTGAACGGGCCGCCGGGCCCGCCCGCATAGCGAGACCTGAAAACTTTCTTCCCCCCGCCCGCCGTACGGTGGGTCGCAACACCAGCACACATAGGAGATTTCCAGTGGCCGAGCTGTTCTACGACGACGACGCCGACCTGTCCATCATCCAGGGCCGCAAGGTCGCGGTCATCGGATACGGCAGCCAGGGCCACGCCCACGCGCTGTCGCTCCGTGACTCGGGTGTCGACGTCCGCGTCGGTCTGCACGAGGGCTCCAAGTCCAAGGCCAAGGCCGAGGAGCAGGGCCTGCGCGTGGTGACTCCCTCGGAGGCCGCCGCCGAGGCCGACGTCATCATGATCCTGGTCCCGGACCCCATCCAGGCCCAGGTCTACGAGGAGTCCATCAAGGACAACCTCAAGGACGGCGACGCGCTGTTCTTCGGCCACGGCCTGAACATCCGCTTCGGCTTCATCAAGGCCCCCGAGGGCGTCGACGTCTGCATGGTCGCCCCCAAGGGCCCGGGCCACCTGGTCCGTCGCCAGTACGAGGAGGGCCGCGGCGTTCCGTGTATCGCGGCCGTCGAGCAGGACGCGACCGGCAACGGCTTCGCGCTGGCCCTCTCGTACGCCAAGGGCATCGGCGGCACGCGTGCGGGCGTCATCAAGACGACCTTCACCGAGGAGACCGAGACCGACCTGTTCGGCGAGCAGGCCGTGCTCTGCGGTGGCACCGCGGCGCTGGTCAAGGCGGGCTTCGAGACGCTGACCGAGGCCGGCTACCAGCCGGAGATCGCGTACTTCGAGTGCCTCCACGAGCTGAAGCTCATCGTGGACCTCATGTACGAGGGCGGCCTGGAGAAGATGCGCTGGTCGATCTCCGAGACCGCCGAGTGGGGCGACTACGTCACCGGTCCGCGCATCATCACGGACGCCACCAAGGCCGAGATGAAGAAGGTCCTCACCGAGATCCAGGACGGCACGTTCGCCAAGAACTGGATGGACGAGTACCACGGCGGTCTGAAGAAGTACAACGAGTACAAGTCCCAGGACGAGAACCACCTCCTGGAGACCACCGGCAAGGAGCTCCGCAAGCTCATGTCGTGGGTCAACGAAGAGGCGTAAGCCGTACGACGCGAGGGCCGGGACCGCAGTCCCGGCCCTCACGTCGATCCCCGGAAGGGCCGCGGACGACGTCGTTGTCCACCCCGTCCAGCCACGGACGAGTGATCCTTCCACCAAGGCGTAAGACACTCGTCACTACGCCACTAGACTGCTTTCAACATTCGCGTCGGGCCCACAGCGTCGTGCGTCTTCCACGCGGCTAAGCGACACCGCATGCGGCCGTCGGGACGGCCGTCCGCATTGGACTTGTGAGGACTCACGTGAGCACTGCTGCCAACGGCAAACCGGTCGTACTCATCGCTGAAGAGCTGTCGCCCGCCACTGTCGACGCCTTGGGCCCGGACTTCGAGATCCGTCAGTGCAACGGCGCGGACCGCGCCGAGCTGCTGCCCGCCATCGCCGACGTCGACGCGATTCTGGTCCGCTCCGCGACCAAGGTCGACGCCGAGGCCATCGCGGCCGCCAGGAAGCTGAAGGTCGTCGCCCGCGCGGGCGTGGGCCTGGACAACGTGGACGTGTCCGCCGCCACGAAGGCCGGCGTCATGGTGGTGAACGCCCCCACCTCGAACATCGTCACCGCGGCCGAGCTCGCCTGTGGCCTGCTCATCGCCACCGCCCGCAACATCCCCCAGGGCAGCCAGGCCCTGAAGGCCGGCGAGTGGAAGCGTTCCAAGTACACCGGCGTCGAGCTCGCCGAGAAGACCCTCGGCGTCGTCGGCCTCGGCCGCATCGGTGCTCTTGTCGCCCAGCGCATGAGCGCTTTTGGCATGAAGGTCGTCGCGTACGACCCGTACGTGCAGCCCGCGCGTGCCGCGCAGATGGGCGTCAAGGTCCTCACGCTCGACGAGCTGCTCGAGGTCTCGGACTTCATCACCGTGCACCTGCCCAAGACCCCCGAGACGGTCGGTCTGATCGGTGACGAGGCCCTGCACAAGGTCAAGCCCGCCGTCCGCATCGTGAACGCCGCGCGCGGCGGGATCGTCGACGAGGAGGCGCTGTACTCGGCGCTGAAGGAGGGCCGCGTCGCGGGTGCCGGACTGGACGTGTACGCGAAGGAGCCCTGCACGGACTCCCCGCTCTTCCAGTTCGACCAGGTCGTCTGCACGCCGCACCTCGGCGCCTCGACCGACGAGGCGCAGGAGAAGGCCGGCGTCTCCGTCGCCAAGTCCGTCCGCCTGGCCCTCGCCGGTGAGCTCGTCCCGGACGCCGTGAACGTCCAGGGCGGCGTCATCGCCGAGGACGTGCGTCCCGGTCTGCCGCTCGCCGAGAAGCTCGGCCGGATCTTCACCGCCCTCGCGAGCGAGGTGGCGGCCCGCCTCGACGTCGAGGTGTACGGCGAGATCACCCAGCACGACGTGAAGGTGCTCGAACTGTCCGCCCTCAAGGGCGTGTTCGAGGACGTCGTCGACGAGACCGTGAGTTACGTGAACGCGCCGCTCTTCGCCCAGGAGCGTGGCGTCGAGGTCCGCCTCACCACGAGCTCGGAGTCCCCGGACCACCGCAACGTCGTGACGGTGCGCGGCACGCTCACCGGCGGCGAGGAGATCTCGGTCTCCGGCACGCTGGCCGGCCCGAAGCACCTGCAGAAGATCGTCGCCATCGGCGGGTACGACGTGGACCTGGCGCTCGCCGAGCACATGGTCGTCCTGCGGTACGCGGACCGTCCCGGTGTCGTCGGCACCGTCGGCCGCGTCCTCGGCGAGGCCGGCATCAACATCGGCGGCATGCAGGTGGCGCGCGCCGACGTCGGCGGGGAGGCGCTCGCCGTCCTCACGGTGGACGACACCGTGCCGCAGACGGTGCTCAACGAGCTGGCCGAGGAGATCGGTGCGGAGTCCGCACGCGCGGTCAACCTCACGGACTAGGGCCTTTCGAGGCTTCGCCTCGAACTCGCCTCGAACTCCCCCAAGCTCCTGAGGAGCAGGGAATCCCCGGACGGGCTGGATACTCTCCAGCCCGTCCGGCGTTTGTCGTAGGCCGAAGTAGCCTGCCCCGCATGGGACACCGTGAGGATCTGCTCGAAGGCGCCAAGCACTGCCTGCTGGAGAAGGGTTTCGTGCGGACGACGGCCCGCGACATCGTGAAGGAGTCGGGGACGAACCTGGCGTCCATCGGGTACCACTACGGCTCCAAGGACGCGCTCCTCGTGGAGGCGTTCGTCGCCCTGATCGAGCGGGCGGGGGGCGACTTCGGCGACACGACCGCCGGCGGGGACGGCACGGAGGGCGGCTCGATCGAGCGGTTCGAGGAGGTGTGGGCGAACGTCCTGCGCACCTTCCCCGATTCCCGGGCCATCTGGATGCTGACCTTCGAGGTCATCACGCAGGGGGAGCGTCTCGCCGGGGTCCGTGACCTGCTGGTCAGGACGCAGCGGGACGGGCGCAGCGGGCTCGCCGCGGTGTTCACCGGGATCGAGGAGAGCGCCATCCCGGACGATGTGGTCGAGACAGAAGGCCGCTTCTACACGACGCTGCTCAACGGCCTGATGGTGCAGTGGCTCTTCGACCCGGAGTCGGCGACCACCGCCGAGCAGCTCACCGAGGGTATGAGGCGTGTCATGGGGCGAGCGTCGGAGGGCTGACGCGGCGGCTACAGCCGTGATGCCTTCAGGACCATGTGCAGCAGCAGCCGGTCCTCGCCGTCGTCCAGGTCGAGGCCCGTGAGCTGCTCCACGCGCGAGAGGCGGTAGTAGAGCGTCTGGCGGTGGATGCCCAACTCCGCTGCCGTGCGGCCCGCTTGGCCCGCGCAGTCGAGGAACACCTCCGCGGTGCGGGCGAGTTCGCGGTGTGCGGGGGAGAGGAGCGCGCGGGCCACCGGGTCCTCGGCGGCCTCGGCGGGCAGCGAGGTGAGCAGGCGGTAGGGGCCCACGTCCGCCCACTGGGCCACGGGGGCGAAGCGTGGTTCGGCGCGGGCCGCGCGGGCCGCCGTCGACGCCTCCCACCAGGCGGCGCCGAGCTCGTCCAGGCCGTGGCGTGCGCTCGCGATGCCGGCCGCCGCCGTGCCCTTCGAGGCGCTCTTCGTGGCGTCCAGGAGCCGCGTGGCCGCCGACACCGCCGGGGTGGGCACGTCCGCCGAGCGCAGCCGGACCAGGACCGCGAGGCTGTGGCCCGCCGCGCCCCAGGGCACCGTGCACAGCGCCGTCGCCCCCTGCACCGTACGGACCGAAGGGGCGTCGTCCGGGTCGGCGGACGGCCAGGGGGCGACGCAGACGACCGCGTGCAGGCCCTCGCCCCGCGGGCCGAGCGCCGTGCGGAGGTCGGCCACGGCCATGTCCCGCTGCCAGCCGCGCTCGGCGGTCAGGACCGCCCGGAACTCCCGGGTCAGGTCGGCGCCCGCCTGCACCTCGTCGGCGAGCAGGGCGCCGATGCGGGTGGCGACCTCCATGGCGGCGGCCAGCTGGGCGTCCGTCGGCCCGGGATCGTCGTCGAGCAGCCATACGTAACCCAGGGAGAACCCCCGATGCCGTACGGGCAGGCAGATCCGCCCGCGGTGCACGCCCGCCTCCGGGGTGGGCGGAATGCGGACCGGGGCCGTCGCGCGCGTGATGCCGAAGCTCTCGAACCAGGTGCGGACCCCGGCCGTGGAGCGGCGCGTGAGGATCGAGCGGGTGCGCACGGGGTCCAGGGCCGCCGCGTCGAAGTCGCTGTCGCCGCCGCTGTCGTGCGCGCCGAAGGCGATCAGCTCGAAATCGCGGTTCTCCAGCGTCGCGGGGGCGCCGAGCAGGGCTGAGATCTCGTCGACCAGTTCCTGGTAATCGCCTTTCACGCTGTCCATTCTGACGTAGTTCGCCCCCGCCTTCAGACAGATGTCTGAGATCCAGGGCACGGATGCGTGACAGCTGTCGATGGCACCGGATCGGAGAGATCCTTAGGTTTCACAGTGGTTCTCCGTGCCGTACCGCTTCGTTACGCATATCCAGGTACGGCCCTGTTTCTACTCTCCGTGGAGGTGCCCGTGCTGGGTCCCGTGATCCTCGCCGCGTCGCGCAGCGACCAGATGCGCCGTTTCGTGTCGGCGGCCCCGGGCACCAAGCAGGTCGTCGGCCGCTTCATCGCCGGTGAGACCGTGGACCAGGTCGTGCCGATCATCACGGACGCCGCCGACAAGGGTCTCGAGGTCACCCTCGACGTCGTCGGCGAGGACATCACCACGCCCGAGCAGGCCGCCGGCGCGCGCGACGCCTACCTGGAGCTCGTCGAGCGCCTCAAGGACCTCGGCCTCGGGGCCAAGGCCGAGATGTCCGTGAAGCTGTCCATGTTCGGCCAGGCACTGGAGGGCGGCCACGAGCTCGCCCTCGCCAACGTCCGCCCGGTCGTCATCGCCGCCGCCGCGATCGGCACCACGGTGACCCTGGACGCCGAGGACCACACCACCCTCGACTCGATGTTCGCCATCCACGAGGAGCTGCGGAAGGACTTCCCGCAGACGGGCTGCGTCATCCAGTCCTACCTCTTCCGCACTGAGGACGACGCCCGCCGCCTGGCCGCCGCGGGCAGCCGCGTACGCATCGTTAAGGGTGCCTACAAGGAGCCCGCCGAGGTCGCGTACCAGGACAAGGCGGAGATCGACAAGGCGTACGTCCGGATCATGCGCATCCTGATGGAGGGCGACGGGTACCCGATGATCGGGTCCCACGACCCGCGCCTGATCTCCATCGCACAGGAGCTCGCGCGGCGTGCGGGGCGCAAACTGGACGAGTACGAGTTCCAGATGCTGTACGGCATCCGCAGCGACGAGCACCTGCGGCTCGCGGCCGAGGGCCACCGGATGCGCGTCTACACCGCCTACGGCACCGACTGGTACGGATACTTCATGCGCCGCCTCGCGGAGAAGCCGGCCAACCTGCTCTTCTTCGCCCGCTCCATCCTCACCAAGGGCTGAGCTCCCTTTCCCCCGACCCCCCTTAAGGAGAACGGAACTCATGGACGCCGTCACCCAGGTCCCCGCGCCGGTCAACGAGCCGGTGCACGGCTACGCCCCCGGTTCCCCGGAGCGTGCCCGCCTCGAGACCAAGCTCAAGGAGCTCTCCGAGAACCCCATCGAGCTGCCGATGACCATCGGCGGCGTCAAGCGCCTCGGTGGCGGTGAGCCCTTCCAGGTCGTGCAGCCGCACAACCACAAGTCCGTCATCGGCAACGGCCGCGGCGCCACGCAGCAGGACGCCCAGGACGCGATCGACGCGGCCCTCGCCGCCGCACCGGCGTGGCGCGCGATGGCGTTCGACGACCGCGCCGCGATCATCCTGCGCGCCGCCGAGCTGCTCTCCACGACGTGGCGCGAGACCATGGCCGCCTCCACGATGCTCGGCCAGTCGAAGACCGCCCAGCAGGCCGAGATCGACACCCCCTGCGAGCTCATCGACTTCTGGCGCTTCAACGTCAAGTACGCCCGTGACCTGCTCGCGGAGCAGCCCCCGGCGAACGCGACCGGCGTCTGGAACCGTCTGGACCACCGCCCGCTCGAGGGCTTCGTCTACGCGATCACGCCGTTCAACTTCACCGCCATCGCGGGCAACCTCCCCACCGCCCCGGCCCTCATGGGCAACGTGGTCGTGTGGAAGCCGTCCCCGACGCAGACGCACGCCGCCGTGCTGCTCATGCAGCTCCTGGAAGAGGCCGGTCTGCCCAAGGGCGTCATCAACCTCGTCACGGGCGACGGCAAGGCCGTGTCCGAGGTGGCCCTGCCCCACCGCGACCTGGCGGGCATCCACTTCACCGGCTCGACCCCGACCTTCCAGCACCTGTGGAAGACGGTCGGCGAGAACATCGCCAACTACCGCACGTACCCGCGCCTGGTCGGCGAGACCGGCGGCAAGGACTTCGTCGTCGCGCACCCCAGCGCCGACCGCGCGATCCTCAAGACGGCCCTGACCCGTGGCTCCTTCGAGTTCCAGGGCCAGAAGTGCAGCGCCTCCTCGCGTGCGTACGTCCCCGCCTCGATCTGGAACGACGGCTTCCGTGAGGAGTTCGCGGCCGAGGTCGACGGCATCAAGATGGGCGACGTCACGGACCTCTCCAACTTCATCGGAGCGGTCATCGACGAGCGCGCGTTCGCCAAGAACAAGGCGGCCATCGACCGCGCCAAGGCGGACGACACCTGCACGGTCGTCGCGGGCGGCACGTACGACGACTCGGTCGGCTACTTCGTCCGTCCGACCGTCGTCGAGTGCTCGGACCCGGCCAACGAGGTCTTCACGACCGAGTACTTCGGCCCGTTCCTCGCGATCCACGTCTACGAGGACGACAAGTACGAGGAGATGCTGACCCAGATGGAGTCGGCCTCGGACTACGCCCTCACCGGCTCGGTCATCGCGAACGACCGTGCCGCCGCGGCGGACACGATGGAGAAGCTCCGCTACGCGGCGGGCAACTTCTACATCAACGACAAGTCCACCGGCGCCGTCGTCGGCCAGCAGCCCTTCGGCGGCGGTCGTTCCTCCGGCACCTGTGACAAGGCGGGCGCCCCGCAGAACCTGCAGCGCTGGACGCTGACCCGCGCCATCAAGGAGACGCTGGTCCCGCCGACGGACTACCCGTACCCGCACATGGGCTGACGCCCCCCGGGGCCTCGACGCCCCCTCCGAACCCCGCCTCCGACCTGGGCCCCACCCCGGTCGGAGGCGGTGTCGTTTCCCGGTTCAGGGCAGGCGCCGGGTCAGGAAGTCGTCGATCAGGGCGCCGATCTGGGCCGCGTGGGTCTCCAGGGCGAAGTGGCCGGTGGGCAGCAGGTGCACTTCGGCCTCCGGCAGATCGCGCAGGAAGGCGAGCGCGCCTTCCGGCACGAAGATCTGGTCGTGCGCGCCCCAGGCCGCGAGGAGCGGGACCTGTGAAGAGCGGAAGTACTCCTGGAACTCGGCGTACAACTTGACGTTGCTGCCGTAGTCGCCGATCAGGGAGAGCTGAATCCCGTCCTGGCCCTCGCGGGCCATCAGCGCGGCGTCGTGGTGCCAGGCGTCCGGGTTCAGCAGGCTCTGGTCCGTAACCCCGTGCGTGTACTGCCACTTGTTGCCTTCCAGGGAGCGGATCTCCCGTACGGGCGCGGCGGTCTTCTCGCTCGGGTCGTCGATGTAGGCGAACACGGGCGCCCACGCCTCGGTGCCGAGGCCCTCCTCGTACGCGTTGCCGTTCTGCGTGACGATCGCGGTGACGCGCTCGGGGTGCGCGAGCGCGAGGCGCAGGCCGATGGGGGCGCCGTAGTCCTGGATGTAGAGCGCGAAGCGGGTCAGGCCAAGCTGCTCGGTGAACTCGGCGGTGATGTCGGCGAGTTCGGCGAAGGAGTACGGGAAGTCCTCCGAGGACGGAGCCGCGGAGCGGCCGAAGCCGATGTGGTCCGGGGCGATGACGCGGTAACGGTGGGCGAGGCGCGGGATGAGGTCACGGAACATGTGGGAGCTGGTGGGGAAGCCGTGCAGCAGGAGGAGGACGGGGGCGTCCACGGGGCCCGCGTCGCGGTAGAAGATCTCGTGGCCGCGGACCGAGGTGGAGCGGTGGTGGGTGCGGTAGGTGCGGGCCTGCTGAGAGTTGCTCATCCGTAACCCCTCAAGTGCGTTTTGGTGGTTGCGCGACGAGATGAGTAGAGCATGCGCATGTATAACTGGTCAATGCGCATTGAAGGGTTAGGGGGTGGAGAGGGGGCTCAGCTGCTCGTGCCGGACGCCGCCGAGATCACCTCGTCCAGTACCTCCCGTGCCCGCAGCAGTTCCTCCACCATGCCGTCGATCCTGGCGCGCTCCACCGAGAGCTGGTCCACCAGCCACGGTGTCGCCGTCTCCGACGGGCCGCCGTCCTGGTCCCGCAGGCACGGAAGCAGCTGCACGATCTTCGCGCTGCACAGGCCCGCCGCGAACAGCTCCTGGATGTGGACGACCCGGTCGACCGCCGCCTCCGGGTAGTCGCGGTGGCCGCCCGGTGTGCGGTCCGCGTGCAGCAGGCCCTGCTTCTCGTAGTAGCGCAGGGAGCGCTCGCTCACGGCGGTACGCTTCGCCAGCTCGCCGATCTTCATGTCCCAAGTACCTCCGCACTTGAATCTGACACCGGTGTCAGCTTCTACCGTTCCGGCATGACGAACACTTCGCTTCTCGCACCGTATTCCGCGGGCCCCCTCGGTCACCTCCCCAACCGCATCGTGATGGCCCCCATGAGCCGCCACCGCGCCACCGAGGACGGCACCCCGCTGCCCGTGGTCGCCGACCACTACGCCCAGCGCGCGAGCGCGGGCCTCATCGTCACCGAGGGCATCTGGCCCAGCAGCCGGGGCCAGAGCGGATGGAGATTCCCGGGCCTGCAGACCGCCGCGCACATCGAAGGGTGGCGGCGGGTCACCGAAGCCGTGCACGCCGCCGGCGGGCGGATCTACGCCCAGTTGATGCACGGCGGCCGGCACGGACACCCGCTGTCCCGGATCGACGAGGACGTGCCCGCGGCGCCCTCCGCCGTACTCGTCGACCCGAGCCGCGTCCACGTGCGCGACGGAGCCAAGGCAGACCCGGTCACCCCGCGCGAGATGAGCCCCGACGACATCCGCACGGCGGTCGAGGACTTCGCGGACGCCGCCCGCAACGCCATCGCCGCGGGTTTCGACGGCGTCGAACTGCACGGCGCCAACAGCTACTTGATCCACCAGTTCCTCGCGGACAACTCCAACCTCCGCACCGACGCGTACGGCCGCGGATCGATCGCCGACAACATCCGCTTCGCCGTCGAGGTCGTACGCGCCGCCGCCGACGCCATCGGCGCCGAACGGCTCGGCCTGCGCCTCTCGCCGGGCAACCCGCAGTTCGGCATGGCGGAGGCGAACCCCGGCCCCGTCTACCGCGCGCTGCTCGACGAGATCGACGGTCTGGGCCTCGCCTACCTCCACCTCACCGACAACGACAGCTACCCGGCCCTCACCGACCTGCGCCCCCACTGGCACGGCACCCTCATCGGCAACGTCGGCGAGAACGGCGATCCGACGACGCGCGAGGCGGGCGAAGCGGTGCTCGCCGAAGGCCTTGCGGACCTCGTCTCGTACGGGCGGGCGTTCATCTCCAACCCCGACCTGCCGGAGCGGTTCGCGGCCGCCGCGCCGCTCCAGGAGATCGACAAGGCGCACCTCTACACCCATGGCGCCGAGGGGTACACCGACTACCCCGCCATGGAGTCCATGGAGCGTGAACTGGTGGCCGCCGCTCAGACCTCCACCAGTACCTGATCCAGCGACTTCCGTACGAGGTCCGGGACGCGGCAGTCCGGCGCCGGATAGCCGACGGGGATCACCGCGAACGCCTTCTCGTTCTCCGGGCGGCCGAGCACCTGCGACAGGAACCGCATCGGGCTCGGCGTGTGGATCAGCGCGGCCAGGCCCGACAGGTGCAGCGCGGAGAGCAGCATCCCCACCGCGATGCCGACCGACTCGTCCACGTAGTAGTGCTTGTGCCTGGTGCCGTCATCGCCCAGCCAGTACCGCTGCTGGAAGACGACGACCAGCGCGGGCGCGTCCGTCAGATGCGGCTTCACCTCGTCCGTGCCGAGCGGACGCAGGGCCGCGAGCCACTCCTCGCCAAGGCGCCCGTCGTACGAGATCTGCTCCTCGTGCTCGGCGGCCTCGCGGATGCGGCGGCGTATCTCCGGGTCCTGGACCAGGACGAACGTCCACGGCTGCTGGTGCGCGCCGGACGGCGCCGTCGCCGCGCACGCTATGGCGTCCCGCACGACCTGCGGGGGCACCGGGTCCGGCGCGAACTGCCGCACCGTGCGCCGCTCCCGCATCCGCGTGCGCAACTCCGCGGCCTGCGCGAGGGATTGGGACTCGGGCATGCGCTCGGGGCGGTACGGCACGGAGCGGTAGGGCTCGCCGTGGATGGGGGTCCAGGGGCGTTCTGTGGTCTCGTCAGCCATGCTCACGAGTGTGCCCCGGTCAGCTCCACCCCGTCACGATCAACGAGAGCCCGATCGTGAATCCGGCGCCCAAGAGGGCCAGATACAGCCCGTAGAACCTGCGCAGCCGGTGTACGAGGAATCCGAAGGCCCCGAAGGTGAGGCCCACCGTGAGGGTGCGGGAGCCGCGCGAGAGCGCGGAGTGGGCCAGCCAGTCCTGCGGAGCGATGTCGGCACGGCCCGCCTCGCGGGCGTACACCTTGAAGGGGATGCCGTTCCAGGGCTGATGGCGGACGGCCGCCGCGCCCTCGGCGGCGAGTTCGGCGCGGACCTCCGCGCGCATCCGGTCCGTGGTCAGCGGGTGCGGCAACTGGGCTCCGGATATGGCCAGTTGGAGGGCGAGCAGTCCGCCGGCCAGGCTGCCGGCGAGCGCCGTGAGGGACAGCTTCAGGGCCCGGCGCGGCAGTGCCACGCAGGCGATCGCCAGGAACAGCTCCGGCATCAGGGGCCAGCTCAGTGCCTCGGCGAAGGCCCACAGGAAGCCTGCGGCGAGGCCCCAGCGGGAGGCCGCTACCGCCGCGATCCGCTTGCGCGCCGAGGAGTCGGCGAGGGGCTCTTCCGTCGTACGGCGATGCAGCACGGCCACCGCGTCGCGGGCCTCCCCGGGGGTGGCCGAAGCGGGTAGCGGCTCACCGATGGCGACCCGCACCAGGGCGGGGCGTAGCCTGCCGTGCTTGGGCAGGAGGCGGTCCGTGCCCGCGATGGCGACCGGGACGACGGGTACGTCCGCCTGCCGGGCGAGGATCAGGGCGCCCTTGTGGAAGGCGCCCAGTTCGCCCTCGCGCGCACGGGTGCCCTCCGGGAAGAGGACGACGGCCGCGCCCGCGCGCAGGGCGTCCGCCCTGGCCAGCAGGTCGTCCATGCCGCCTCCGGTACGGCGCACGGGGAACCCCGCGGCCAGGCGGCTGCAGATCCGCTTCCGCCAGGGGGAGGCGAACCAGTAGTCGGCGGCGGCCCCTATCGCGGGAGCGTGGCGGGCGTCCAGTGCCGCGAGGAGCGCGGCGGTGTCCGCGTGGGACGAGTGGTTCGCCACGACCACGCAGCCACCGGGCGGGAGTTGACCGCGCCGCTCGACCCCGCCGGTGAGGGTGAGGAGGGTCCACCAGAGGGCACGGCGCAGGCGGGCCGCCCCTCGCTTCGGGCGCCGTCGGTCACCGGCTCCGCCGAGTTCGTCCTCAAACGCCGGACGGGCTGATGTCCTCGTAGACCGAGTCCTCGTAGACCGAGTCCCCGTGGAGCGAGTCCCCGTGGAGCGAGTCCTCGTACGAACCCTCACAGCGTCACCACCATCGTCAGAAGCAGAGCAACCAGCAGCGAGTCGATCCGGTCCAGCAGCCCGCCGAACCCCGGCAGCCAGCTCCCCGCGTCCTTCACACCCGCCTCGCGCTTGACCATCGACTCCAGAAGATCCCCGAGTACGCAGCCGACGAGTACCGCGGCCCACAGCACGAGGGAGAACGCGCCGACCGCGGCCAGCGCCGCCGCGGTCGCCGCGGCGGCGCCCACCACACCCGCCCAGGTCTTGTTGGGGGAGAGGGGCGAGAGCGGCCGGGACAGCAGCCCCCTGCGGCCGAGCGCCGTACCCCCGCACCACGCGCCCACGTCCCCGAACGCCACCGCGACGCCCACCGCCACGGCAGTGTCGCCGAGCAGGACCAGCCCGCTGAGCGGGACGGGAATCCAGAGCAGCCCGAACACGGCCCGGCTCGCCCGCGTGAAGCCCCGCGCGGCATCTCCGGAGAAGAGGGCCACACCGGCGGCGACGACGAGCAGCACACCCGCTGTCCGCAGATCCAGGGCGCCGGGCGCGGCCCAGGCGATGCCCGGCACCGCCACGGCGGAGCCCCCGAGCACCGCGCGCTCGCCCCGCGGCAGACCCGCCATCCGCGCGTACTCGCCCACGGCGACCACTCCCAGCCCTGCCGCGAGCGCGAACGCCCCCGCCTGCCCGAGGAAGAACGCCCCAAGGAAGAGCGGCGCGGCCAGCGCCCAGGTCCGCCACCGCTTGCGCAGCTCGCCCCGCACCCGCACCCGCGAGGGCAGGACGGCCACGGCCACTCCACCGACACCGAGCACTCCGGCGACGACGGGCACAGCGCGCCCGGCGACTTCCCCGGCGACGAAGGCGGCGCTCATCGCTTGCTCCAGAGGGGAGTTGAAGCCATGTGCGGCTCCGGGCGCAGGCCTGCGAGGTGCGGTACCGCGGTCGCGGTCGCGGCCGAGCCCGCGCCGAGCACCGAGACGACCATGGGCACGGCCCGCCCGGCGACTTCCCCGGCGCCTTCCCCGGCGACGAAGGCGGCGCTCATCGCTGCCCCTCCGGCCGAGTCGGGCCCAACTCCCGCCACAGCCGCGCCAGTCGCAGCCCCGCCGTGAGCACCGAGCCCGCGGCGATCGCCACGAGCACCAAGACGGCCCAGCCGGAGGCCGCCGCCAGGATCGCGAGGGCGCAGCGCTCCGTCTTGCCCACCGGGCCCCCGTTCAGGCGGGGTGCGCCCGCCGCCGTGCCCGCGAGCGATACCCAGGAAGGCAGCGTCGCCGCGAGGCCCGCCGTAGCCACCAGCCACAGCGGGGCCAGGGTCAGGAAGCCCGCCAGCATGGCGAGGTCGGCCGCCCGGTCACCCAGTTCGTTCAGGAGCGCCCCGCGGCGCGTGGTGCGGCCCGTGTCGCGGGCCAGCGCCCCGTCGAGGTTCGCGCACGCGAGCCGGGCGGCGAGCAGCACGGCCACCGGGAGCGCGGCGAGCGGCACCGGCAGCCAAGCGAGTGCCGCCGCCGCGCCCGCCGCGCAGAGCACCCCCGCCACGGTGAGGGTGTCGGGCGACACCTCGCGGCGGACGAGCGCGCCGCGTACGCCGGACAACCGGTCCGCGTACCAGGGCTTGAGAGCGTAGAGGCCGTTCATGGCACTGACTCTGCCGCCGCCGGGGCCGCGGGCAAATCGGCGTGCGTACTCAAGTTCGGCCTGAGTACGGTGGTGGGGTGACCACGTTGCGTACGGCCCACACCTGCGATCTCGACCCCACCGAACTCCGCGCCGGCCGCGCCCTGATGGACGAGGCGTTCGACGGTGACTTCAGCGACACGGACTGGGACCACGGCCTCGGCGGCGTGCACGCCCTCGTGCACGACGACTCCGGCCTACTCCTCGCGCACGGCTCCGTGGTCCAGCGCCGGATCCTGCACAACGGCCGTTCACTGCGCATCGGTTACGTCGAAGCGGTCGCCGTCCGCCCGGACCGGCAGCGGGCGGGCCTCGGCGGCCGGGTGATGGGCGCCCTGGAGCGGGTGATCGACCGGGCGTACGCCCTGGGCGCGCTCTCGGCGTCGGACGAGGGGCAGCGGCTCTACCTCGCGCGCGGCTGGCAGGAGTGGAAGGGTGCGGTCGGCGCCCTCGGCCCCGAGGGCGTGGTCCACATGCCGGATGAGGAGCCCCCGCTGCTCTGGGGCGCCGACCTCGATCCGGTGCACGAACTGCTCGTCGACTGGCGCGACGGGGACATTTTCTAGCCTTCGTCCCGGGGCCACCACCATCACCGTCCGCGCCCTGATCCGCGAGCTCAGAGCGGCCAGATGAGGGGCGTGGAGTGAAGCCCGTCTCAGATAGTAGGAAGTCCGAGTAATTGTGGAGACAGACGCTCCGTCCTCGCTTAGCTTTGTAGGAGCCGAACGTCTCGCTCGATCAAGCGAATGGCGGTCGTGAGCCGGAGCCCCACGCAGGCAACCCCTGCGGCTCCGCCGCTCCCCGCCTCTCCGGCGTCTCGAAATACCCCCTTCCCTCAAGGAGTGGATCTCCCATGGCCGAGACGACCGCACGCCGAGTCCGACACGCCTCCCGTACAACCGATTCCGAGCGCAAGAACGCCGCGGCGGCCTTGCAGCGCGCCCTCGACCGCAGGGACAACGGTGGCGAGACGGGTCACTGAGAAACCCGCCCCGCCCCTGAGTCCCTACTTGCCGCGCACCACCTCGAAGTGGTCCACGCGCTCTCCGCTCTCGGCGAGCGCGGAGACCGTCAGCTTCGGGTGCGCGCCGGCCGTCACCTCCACCGCGAGGAACGAGAAGCCGGTGTACCGCACCCGTGACCAATCCACTGTGTCCGGGTTGGCGACGCGTGACTTCGTCCAGTGGAACGACAGGATCGAATCGCGGTCGTTGACGTTCCCCTCGTAGCTGTCCTTCACGCCGGTCGGGAAGTCGTAGAGGTCCTTGCCCGCGCCGCCCGCGGTGACGTACACGATGCCGTCGCGCGTCGGATCGGTCGACGCGCCGACCGGCACGGGCTTGCCGACCTCACCGCCCTTGATCGCGTCCGTGCGCTCGTAGACGTGGTTGTGGCCGTTGACGACCAGGTCCACCTGGTGCTTGGTGAAGAGGTCCAGCCACGCGTCGCGCACCCCGCCGTCCGAGGCGTGCGTCGCCGTCGAGTACATGCAGTGGTGGAAGAAGACCACGATGAAGTCGATGGCCTCGTCCGCCCGCAGTGCGCCGAGGCGCCTGTCCAGCCAGGCGGTCTGCTTGCCGTCCGTGTAGCCCTTGTTGGCGGGGATCTCGTACGAGACGTCGTTCGCGTCGAGGGCGACGACGCCGACATTGCCGTACGTGAAGGAGTAGACGCCCGGCGCGCTCTTCGGGTCGAAGCCGTTCTCGGGGAGCGACCAGCGCGCGGACTGGCCGCCGTAGCCGTTCGGCGAGTACCACGCCTCCATGTCGTGGTTGCCGGTCGTCACCATCCACGGGACCGACTTCGCCACGGACTCCGTCTGCGCGAGGAAGGTGTCCCACACGCGCGCGTCGTATGTGTCGGACTCCTTGCCGTGCCCGGTGCTGTCCGCGTAGCAGATGTCGCCCGCGTGCAGATGGAAGGACGGGTTCTGGCCCAGGATCAGCTGGTCGTTGGCGAGCGCGTCGTAGCTCACGCCCTGGTCGCCGAAGGCCGTGAAGACGAACTTCTCCGGTGTCGCGGGCGCCGTGCGGAAGGAGCCGATGGTCCCCATCCGCTCGGGTGAGGCCGGGTCGAAGCCGTCGTGGCCGACGCCGTAGTAGTACGTCGTGCCGGGCTGCAGGCCGTCGAGCGCCGCGTGCAGGTAGTACTGCTCGACTGCGGGCAGCTTCTTCGACAGGGACGGGGTGTGCAGGTCGCGCACCTCCGCCTCGATTTTGCGGCTCAGCTCCCAGGGCTTCGAACCCACCCGCAGATAGGGGGACTTGACGGCGAACGGCACCTGCCAGGAGACCCGCATCTGCGTCTTCGGGTCGGCGCCGAAGGCGAGATGCCGGGCGAAGGGGGCCACCAGCTTTCCGTCGACCCTGACGGGCGCGGACGTTGCGGACGTCGCGGACGGCGCGGACGTCGCGGTGAGCGGGCTCGACGCCGACGTGCCCTCGCCGTGGGCGCTGCCCGAGCTGCCGGCGAGCAGGCCTATGCCGCCGACCGTGCCGGCCGTGGCGAACGAACTGGCGAGGACCTTGCGGCGGGAGAACTTCCTGCGCAGGTACTCGTGCTGCTCGGGCATGCTCATCCCGGCCGCGAGCTGCTCCGGTATGCCGACGTTGGGGGTGTCCATGTCCATAGAACTTCCCGGTGACGCGCAACTCCCGCCAGACCTGAGGGTAAAGAGAGAGTGGCCATGTGGTGGCGCCCCCATGGCGCGACCAGGAGTGTCCGCATGCCGGACTGCTTGTGTCATCCCCTGGGACGGGGCGTAGGGTGCATGCATGTCTCGCAGCATCAATCTCGCAGTGATCCCCGGTGATGGAATCGGCCAGGAAGTCGTGGCCCAGGGGCTCAAGGTCCTCAATGCCGTCCTCCCGCAGGATGTGAAGCTGGAGACCAAGGAGTTCGACTTCGGCGCCAAGCGGTACCACGCGACCGGTGAGACCCTAACCGACGCCGACACCGATGCCCTCAAGCAGTACGACGCGATCCTCCTCGGCGCGATCGGCGACCCCTCGGTCCCGTCCGGCGTCCTGGAGCGCGGCTTCCTGCTGAAGCTCCGCTTCCTCTTCGACCACCACGTCAACCTGCGGCCCTCCAAGCTGCTCCCGGGTGTGGCGACCCCCCTCAAGGGCCAGCCCGAGATCGACTTCATCGTCGTACGCGAGGGAACCGAGGGCCCGTACACGGGCAACGGAGGCTCGATCCGCACCGGCACCCCGCACGAGGTGGCCACCGAGGTCTCCGTCAACACCGCGTTCGGTGTGGAGCGCGTGGTCCGTGACGCGTTCGCCCGCGCCCAGGCCCGCCCGCGCAAGAAGCTGACGCTGGTCCACAAGAACAACGTCCTCGCGTACGCGGGTCACCTCTGGACGAACGTGTTCAACCAGGTGGCCAAGGAGTTCCCGGACGTCACCACCGACTACATCCACGTCGACGCCGCGACGATCTACCTCGTCACCGACCCGGCCCGCTTCGACGTGATCGTCACCGACAACCTCTTCGGCGACATCATCACCGACCTCGCCGCTGCCGTCTCCGGCGGCATCGGCGTCGCGGCGTCGGGCAACATCAACCCGAGCCGCGAGTTCCCCTCGATGTTCGAGCCCGTGCACGGCTCGGCGCCGGACATCGCGGGCCAGGGCAAGGCCGACCCGTCGGCCACCGTCCTGTCCGTCGCCCTGCTCCTGCGCCACCTCGGTTACGAGGACGAGGCGGGGCGCATCGAGACGGCCGTATCGGCCGACCTCGTGGAGCGCGGCGAAACGGTCCGCACGACCGAGCAGATCGGCGACGCGCTCGCCGTACGAGTAGCGGGCTGACCCGGTAGCTCGTCCTTACGACACAGAAGCCGCCGGGTCCGGTACACGACCCGGCGGCTTCTCGTATGCGGCTCCGGGTGCCACCATCGACCCCTGGGCCGCATTCACGCTGTTTCTTCCTCGGCGCCACGCGAGCGATAATCGAACGTGGGGCCGCGGAATGCAGGGTTACTCGGACGTCCTAGTACGAGAAGTACAGGCGTGAGCGCGGTCCGTCACCATCACACCGTGAAGGACTAGTACTCATGACGACGACGCCGACACCCACGATCGAGCTCAAGCCCACCTCGAGCCCGCTGTCCAAGGCGGAGCGCGAGGCGATTTTGGCCAACCCCGGGTTCGGTCGCCACTTCACCGATCACATGGTGACGATCAAGTGGACGGAAGGGCGCGGCTGGCACGACGGCCAGCTCGTGCCGTACGGCCCGCTCTCCCTCGACCCGGCGACCAACGTCCTGCACTACGCGCAGGAGATCTTCGAGGGCCTGAAGGCCTACCGTCAGCCCGACGGCTCGGTGGCCTCCTTCCGCCCCGACGCCAACGCGGAGCGCTTCCAGCGGTCGGCGCGGCGCCTCGCGATGCCGGAGCTGCCGGTCGAGACGTTCATCGAGGCGTGCGACGCGCTGGTCAAGCAGGACAAGGCGTGGGTGCCGGCGCACGGTGGTGAGGAGTCGCTCTACCTGCGGCCCTTCATGATCGCGAGCGAGGTCGGTCTGGGCGTGAAGCCCGCCAACGAGTACCTCTTCATCGTCATCGCCTCGCCCGCGGGCGCGTACTTCCCCGGCGGCGTCAAGCCCGTCTCGATCTGGCTGTCGGAGGACCGCGTGCGCGCCGTCCCCGGCGGTGTCGGCGATGCCAAGACCGGCGGCAACTACGCGGCGTCCCTGCTCGCGCAGGCCGAGGCGGCGGAGATGGGCTGCGACCAGGTCGCCTACCTGGACGCCGTGGAGCACAAGTGGGTCGAGGAGCTCGGCGGCATGAACCTGTACTTCGTGTACGGGGACAAGATCGTCACGCCGACTCTGACCGGTTCGCTGCTCGCCGGAATCACCCGTGACTCGCTGCTCACGGTCGCCCAGGACCTCGGCTACAAGTCGGAGGAGACCCGGGTCTCGATCGACCAGTGGCAGGCGGACACCTCCGAGGGCACGCTGACGGAGGTCTTCGCGTGCGGCACCGCGGCGGTGATCACTCCCGTGGGCACGGTCAAGTGCCGTTCGGGCGAGTGGACGCAGAGCGGCGGCGAGCCGGGCCCGGTCACGATGAAGCTGCGCGAGGCGCTGCTTGACGTCCAGCGCGGGACGGCGGAGGACCGGCACGGCTGGATGCACGACCTCGGCTGAGGGTTCCCTGCGGGGCTGGAGCGGGGATCGGCGCGGGTCCGCCGTCTTGGGTGCGGGGCCGCGCCGGTATGTCCGTCCTCGCTAGCGTCCGGTGGCCGCGTGGCTGCTTCGGCTCCGGAGCCTTCGGGAGCCGTGCTCCGGGCAGACATACCGGCACGCCCCCTCGCGAGCGCTGCCGACTGCGGGTGCATGCGTGCTGCGGGTGCATGCGTGCTGCGGGGGCGGCCCGTGTGTGGGTGCGGGGCCGCGCCGGTATGTCCGTCCTCGCTATCGTCCGGTGGCCGCGTGGCTGCTTCGGCTCCGGAGCCTTCGGGAGCCGTGCTCCGGGCAGACATACCGGCACGCCCCCTCCCGAGCGCTGCCGACTGCGGGTGCATGCGGCCCGCCCCCCGCCCGCCACGTCCACTAGACGGATCATCGCCCCCCGCCCGCCACGTCCACTAGACGGATCATCGACCCCCGCCCGCCACGTCCACTAGACGGATCATCGACCCCCGCCCGCCCACCCCCTGTCGCTGCGGGGTGATCGGGTGGGTGGGCGGGAAAGGTTTGTTCGGTCAGGGTTGGATGCGGGGTGATCGGGTGGGTGGGCGGGAAGGGCCCGTTCGGGCAGGTAAGGCCGCGGGTGAGCTGATCAAGGGGCAACGCTGACCGCAGGGCCCTCCTCCGCAGCCCCAGCCCCAGCCCCAGCGGCAGCGACAGGCTCCGGAGCCCGCCCCCGCTCAAGGGCCACGTACGCCACGCCCCCCACCACCCCCGACAGCAGGAAACTGCAGTCCACCCCACCCGTCAGGGAGAGCAGCGGCCCCTCGTAGGAGGGGAGCGAGACCGCCGCGAGCCCGACCACCGCACCCAGCGCCCAGCTCACCGTCGCTGGGACGTTCCAGCCGCCCCGGTACCAGTAGATCCCGCCCCTGGAACGGCGGTTGAAGACCTGGAGCGCCTCCGCGTCGTACACGCCACCGCAGCGCGCGAAGCCGATCAGGGTGATCACCGCCCACGGCGTACCGATCGCCGTGAGGAGGAGGACGAAGGACGTCATCGCGTCCTGCGCCTCCCACGCGTAGTGGCCCACGAACACGCACCCCGTGGCCACCACCGCCACCGTGTACGTCGCGCGGGCCCGCGAAGCCCGCGGCAGGATCGCGTCCAGGTCGAGGCCCATCGAGTACAGCATCAGGCCCGCGTTGCCGACCGAGCCCGCGGAGGCGGCGAGCAGGAGGGGGGTCAAGTACCAGGAGGGGGACGCCGAGACCAGCGGCCCCGCGTAGTCGAGCGCCGCACCCGCCGCGTACGCCGTGAACGTACCGAAGAGTTGGGGGACCAGGAGTCCGGCGAGCAGGCCGATCCATGACGCCCTCAGCACCGTGCGCGAGCTGTGCCGGGCGGGCGAGACGTACCGCGTGTAGTCGCCCAGCAGCGTGATGAACGCGATCGGGCCGCTGAGGCCCGCCGCCACCAGGGCGAGCAGCCACGTCGGCCAGAACGAGCCGAGGAGGTAGCCGCCCGCCTCGGGGAGGGCGGAGGTGGTGAAGTCGGGGGCGTAGGCCACCGCCCCGAGGATCAGCAGCGCCGTCATGCCGACCGCGAGGACGCGCGAGAGGCGCAGCAGGACCCGGTAGCCGTACACCGCCGCCGTCATCGTGGCGGCAGCGAGGAGCGCGTACACGACTCCGTACGAGAGGCCGCTGGAGGGGAGTCCCGTCAGGCGGTGCAGGACGCCCACCATCACGTCGCCGCCGATCCAGATGGTCAGCGCGGTGTATCCGAGGGAGAGCAGGAGGCCGACGATCGAGCCGACCAGGCGGCCCCGCACACCGAACTGGGCGCCGGAGGACGTGGAGAGGTTCGTGCCCGTGCGCAGCGAGACCAGGGCCAGGGGCGCCGTGAGAGCCGTACCGATCACCGTGCCCGCCACCACGGACGTCACGGATGCCCACCAGCCGAGGCCGAACGACACCGGCAGCCAGCCGAAGACGATCACCCCGAGGCAGAGGTTGGAGCCGAGCAGGATCGAGATGAGATCGCGGGGGCCGCTGGTGCGTTCCCCGTCCGGGATGGTGTCGACTCCGCGCTGTTCTATCGGCATGAGGGTGCCCCTGACGCTCGATCGTGGCCGCCTGCGCACACAGGCCGCCGTCCGACTGTTTGAGTGCCGCTCAATGTGACCTGAGTCAAGGTCGCACGTCAATGTTTCCGTCAGATGAATCTCATGGTTAGAGTGGTGTTCAAACGATGGAGGTGTGGTGGCGTGCGGCTTACTCCCACGGAACGCGACCGGCTGCT
This sequence comes from Streptomyces sp. NPDC033180, assembly GCF_055577645.1. Taxonomy (NCBI): domain Bacteria; kingdom Bacillati; phylum Actinomycetota; class Actinomycetes; order Kitasatosporales; family Streptomycetaceae; genus Streptomyces; species Streptomyces sp. NPDC033180. Next base: position 135,820 of record NZ_JBVIPU010000011.1, read on the forward strand.
GCTCTTCGGGGCGGCCGAGCTGGCCAGGGCCCGCAAGGCGCGCGGCCTGAGACTGAACGTCCCCGAGGCGACCGCGCTGATCGCGGACACGGTGTGCGAGGCGGCCCGCGACGGCGCCAGGCTCGCCGAGGCGATCGAGCGTGCGCGCTCGGTGCTCGGGCCCGACGACGTCCTGCCGGGCGTCGCGGACGTGGTGACCGAGGTGCATGTGGAAGCCGTCTTCGACGACGGATCCCGGCTCGCGGTCGTCGCGGAGCCGATCGGGGAGGGGCTGGGGAGCGAGGCTCCGGGGGCGCTGCTGCCCGGACCCGAGCACGAGGACCTCGCGCCGGCCCTGAAGCTCACGGTGCGCAACACGGCCACCGTGCCCGTCTCCGTCACCTCGCACTTCCACTTCTTCGAGGCCAACCCCCGGCTCGACTTCGACCGGGCGGCCGCGTACGGCCTGCGTCTTGCCGTGCCCGCCGGGTCCTCGGTCCGCTTCGGGCCCGGCGAGAGCGCCGAGGTCGGGCTGCTTCCGATCGGTGGCGAACGGATCGCGATCGGCTTCGCCGGCCTGGTCGACGGCCCGCTGGACGCCCCGGGCGCCCGCGAAGAGGCCCTGCGCCGCGCCGCCGCCTGCGGCTACCTCGGCATACCGGAAACCACTGAGCAGGAGGTCGAGCGATGAGCCGCCCCGGAGGTCACCCCGCGGAACCACGCCGCCTCACCCCGTACGAGTACGCCGCCACGCACGGCCCCCGAGCCGGCGACCACGTCCGGCTCGGTGATTCGGGCCTCACGGTCCGCGTCGAGTCCGACTCGCAGCGGTACGGCGACGAGTTCCTCGCCGGGTTCGGCAAGACCGCCCGTGACGGTCTGCATCTGAAGGCCGCCGCCGTCCGTGAGACCTGTGACGTCGTGATCAGCAATGTGCTGGTGATCGACGCCGTGCAGGGCATCCGCAAGGTGTCCATCGGGATCCGGGAAGGCCGTATCCACGCGATCGGGCGGGCCGGCAATCCCGACACCCTCGACGGCGTCGACGTCGTCGTCGGAACCGGCACGTCCATCGTCTCGGGCGAGGGGCTCATCGCCACCGCCGGAGCCGTGGACACCCACGTCCACCTGCTCTCGCCGCGCATCATGGAGGCATCCCTCGCCTCAGGCGTCACCACGATCATCGGGCAGGAGTTCGGGCCCGTGTGGGGCGTCGGCGTCAACTCGCCCTGGGCGCTGAAGCACGCGTTCAACGCCTTCGACGCCTGGCCGGTCAACATCGGCTTCCTCGGCCGGGGTTCGTCCTCGCACGACGCCCCGCTCATCGAGGCGCTCGCCGAGGGCGGCGCATCGGGCTTCAAGGTGCACGAGGACATGGGCGCGCACACGCGTGCCCTGGACACCGCGCTGCGCGTCGCCGAGGAACATGACGTCCAAGTCGCCCTGCACAGCGACGGGTTGAACGAGTGTCTTTCCGTCGAGGACACCCTGAAGGTCCTCGAAGGCCGCACCATCCACGCCTTCCACATCGAAGGGTGCGGCGGCGGTCACGTCCCGAACGTCCTGAAGATGGCGGGCGTGCCGAACGTGATCGGCTCCTCCACCAACCCCACGCTGCCCTTCGGGCGCGACGCCGTCGCCGAGCACTACGGCATGATCGTCTCGGTCCACGACCTGAAGACCGACCTGCCGGGCGACGCGGCCATGGCCCGAGACCGCATCCGCGCCGGCACCATGGGCGCGGAGGACGTGCTGCACGACCTGGGTGCCATCGGCATCACCTCGTCCGACGCGCAGGGCATGGGGCGCGCGGGCGAGACCGTACGCAGGACCTTCGCGATGGCCGGGAAGATGAAGGCCGACTTCGGCCCCATGGACGGGGACGGCGCGGCCGACGACAACGCGCGCGTCCTGCGCTACATGGCCAAGCTGACCATCAACCCCGCCATCGCCCACGGCCTCGCCCACGAGGTCGGCTCCATCGAGGTCGGCAAGATGGCCGACATCGTGCTCTGGCGGCCCGAATACTTCGGCGCCAAGCCGCAGTTGGTTCTGAAGTCCGGCTTCCCGGCCTATGGCGTCGTGGGCGATCCGAACGCCGCGACCGACACCTGCGAACCCCTCGTCCTCGGGCCGCAGTTCGGCTCGTACGGCGCGACACCCGCCGACATCTCCGTGGCCTTCGTGGCGCAGGCCGCCGTCGACCAGGGAAACGACAAGATGCCGACCCGGCGGCGCCGCGTCGCCGTGCGGGGCACCCGGGGCATCGGCCCCGCCGACCTGCGGCTCAACTCCCGCACCGGCTCCATCGACGTCGACCAGCGCTCGGGCCTCGTCACGCTCGACGGCGACCCGGTGCGCTCCGAGCCCGCCGACTCGGTCTCGCTCAACCGTCTCTACTTCCTGTAGTTCCCTCCGTCGGTCCCTCCGGCAGCGCTCCCGTCAGTCCTCCCGTCAGTCCTCCCGTCAGTCCTCCTTGAAGTCCTTCCATAGGGATCACCATGACCTTCCACATGCCCGCCGAGTGGGCCCCGCACGAGCGCACCTGGATGGCCTGGCCGGGCCCCAACCCGACCTTCACCAACGAGCGCGAGCTCGCCGAGGGCCGGGCAGCCTGGGCGGCCGTCGCCCGTGCCGTACGCCGCTTCGAACCGGTGACGATGGTCGTCGGCACCGGCCAGAGCGAGTCGGCCCGCGCGCTCCTCGGCCCGGACATCGAGCTCGTCGAGCGCGATCTCGACGACGCGTGGATGCGGGACATCGGCCCCACCTTCGTACGCGACGGAGACCAACTGGCCGCCGTGGACTGGATCTTCAACGGCTGGGGCGGCCAGGACTGGGCCCGCTGGGAGCACGACGCGAAGATCGCCCGCCATGTCGCCGACCTGGCGCAGGTACCCGTCCACTCCTCGCCCCTGGTCAACGAGGGCGGCGGCATCCACGTCGACGGCGAGGGCACGGTCCTGCTGACCGACACGGTCCAGCTCGACCCGGGACGCAATCCGGGGCTGACGCGCGAGCAGGCCGAGGCGGCGATCCACGCCCGCATCGGCACGAGCAAGGCGATCTGGCTCCCGAAGGGCCTGACCGGGGACTACGGCCAGTTCGGCACCCGGGGACATGTCGACATCGTCGCCGCCTTCGCGGCGCCCGGCATCGTCCTCGTGCACTCGCAGCAGGACCCCGCCCACCCGGACTTCGAGGTCAGCAAGGAGATCATCGGGGTTCTGCGCGGGCAGACCGACGCCCGGGGCCGCACCCTGCAGATCGTCGAGGTGCCCGCGCCGACCGTCCTCACCGACGACGAGGGCTGGGTCGACTACTCCTACATCAACCACTACCTCTGCAACGGCGGCGTCGTCCTGTGCGCCTTCGACGACCCGCGCGACGAGATCGCCGCGGGCATCTTCCGCCGTCTCTTCCCGGAGCGGACCGTGACGCTCGTGGACGCCCGTACGATCTTTGCCGGGGGTGGTGGCATCCACTGCATCACCCAGCAGCAGCCGAGGATCTAGCTCACCAGAGCTGGTGACAGACGAACAACCGCAGGAGTTTCCGTGGCCGAGGCCGCCCGCCGGAAGAACGCACCACCGCGCGAGGACGTGCTTGCCGCTGCCATGGAGATGATCGCCGAGCGCGGCCTGGAGAAACTGACCATGGCCGCGCTCGGCCGTGAGGTCGGCATGAGCAGCGGTCACCTCCTCTACTACTTCCGCACCAAGGACGAGCTCCTCCTGCGCACCCTGGAGTGGAGCGAGTCCGCGCTCGGCGCCGAGCGCGGCCGGCTGCTCGCCCGGCAGGGCACGGCACGCGAGCGGCTCGACGCGTACGTCGATCTGTACGTCCCCGACGCGCCCGGCGACCCCCACTGGACGCTCTGGCTGGAGGTCTGGAACCGCTCCCTGAACGCCGACGAGGACGAGCGCGACCGCCAGGTCGCCATCGAGAGCGCCTGGCACCGCGACCTGGTGGCGCTGCTCGCCGAAGGCGTGTCACGGGGCGAGTTCGGGCCCCTGGACCCCGACCGGTTCGCGGCCAGGCTGCGGGCGCTGCTCGACGGGTTCTCCATCCACGTGGCGATCGGCCTGCGCGGCACGGGGCGTGACCAAATCCTCGCGCACGTACGGGAGTTCCTGGACGGAGCGCTCGTCTTCGGACCCCAGGACCCGGTGACCCCCGTCTAGGTTGTACGCGTTCCTGCGGATTGTGTGTTTCCTGGCGGTGCGCTTGTATCCCCGTGGGCCTTCGGTACGGGGCCGGGGGGAACGACAGGTTTTGGGGGAAGCCATGTCCACTGCCAGGCGTGTGTCCTTGAGCGCCCTGCTGATCGCGGCGCTCGGCACCACCGTGTTACCGGCCGCGGCGCGGGCCGCGCCGCACAAGCCGCCGGCACCGAAGGTGGAGCGCGTGAGCGTCGCCGCCGACGGGGCCGAGGGGGACGGGCCTTCGAGGACGGCCTCCATCACGAGCGACGGCCGGTACGTCGCGTTCTGGAGCGACGCGGAGACCCTGACGCCGGATCCCTACCAGGGGCCGTACGACTACGGGCACGTGCGCGACCTGAAGACCGGCGAGGTCACCCGGATCAAGAACTCCATGGGCGCCCCCTCCCTCAGTGACGACGGGCGGTACGCCGCCCACACCGGCTGGGGCAGTCACGGCATCAACGTCTTCCTCACCGATCTGAGCACGGGGCAGATCAAGCAGATCGACGGCAGGGGCTTCAAGTACAGCGCGTCCTCTCCGGACATCAGCGCGAACGGCCGCTACGTCGCCTACGACCTGCAGCCACAGCATCCCGGGGACCCGCAGCGGGTCGAGGTCTACGACCGCGAGAACGACACCCGCGAGGTCATCAGCGACGGACCCCCGGACGCGGCCCGCGACATGGTGGACCCGTCCATCAGTGGCGACGGCCGCTACGTCGCCTACGAGGACAAGGGCATCGGCCAGGTCCGGCTCCGCGACCGTACGACCGGCAGCCTCGCCCGCATCGACGACGGTACCCCGTCCACGCTGACGCAGATCAGCGACAACGGCCGCACGGCCGTCATGGAAGGGGCGGACGGCTCCTACGTACGCGACCTGCGGACCGGGAGGATCCAGCGCGTCGAGGATAGCCGCATCAGCGCCGTCAGCCCCGACGGGCGCCAAGTCCTGAGCGGTGACGGCCAGTCCAAGCTGTGGCTGCGGAACCTGCGCGGCGGCCACCAGGTCGCCGTGGGCCACGGCGCCGGTGGCGGGATCGCGGACAAGGGACGCGGTGTCGTCTTCTCCACGGCGGACGCGGATGTCGTGCCTGGCGACACGAACGGTCTGAGCGACGTCTTCAAGTGGACGCCGCGCTGACAGTTCCGCAAGTAGCGCAACCATCAGCGCATCTCGCGCATCACAGACAATGCACGCACGGAACGCCGCGTCGCACCAAAGGCGGCATCCGCACCGAACACCGAGCAATCACGGGGGATTTGACCATGCACAGCACCAAGCGCCGCGCCGCTCTGGCCGCCGCCGCACTCGTCGCCGCGGTCACGGCAGGCACCCTGCCGGCCGCGTCCGCGGCACCCGAGGCGTCCCGCACCGAGGGCGTCAGCGTCACGGCCGAGGGCAAGGCCGCCAACGACCGCTCCGCGGGGTCCGTGATCAGCCGAAACAGCCGGTTCGCGGCCTTCGACTCCGAGGCCACCGATCTGGTCGCGGGCGACACCAACGGACTGAGCGACGTCTTCGTACGCGATCTGCGCACCGGCAAGACCGAGCGGATCGCCCTCGAAGGGCGTGACGTCAGGAGCCCATCGCTGAGCGCCGACGGGCGCTATGTCGCGATGATCACCAGCCCCGCGGACTCCTTCTCGGACGCCGACGTCCGGCTCTACGACCGCAGGACCAAGAAGGTCGAGCGGCTCGACGTCGAGCTGCCGGACGGTGCCGCCGGGGCGGGCACCGTCTCGCTGACGCCGAACGCCCGGTACGCCGTCTTCAACGTCGGCCGGCGCGCGGGCGGCCCCGGCGACATCGTCTTCCTGCGCGACCGGAAGACCGGCACGACGGAGCGGATCAGCGACGCCGACCCGGCCAGGGACGGCCGCACCGCGCACGGGGCCACCGTCAGCGACGACGGCAGCCGTGTCGTCTACGCGTACAACTACTTCAACGGCCCGCGCGGCGACGACTGGAGCGACGTCCTGCTGCGGGACCGCAGGACCGGTGAGCTGACGGAGGTCGACCGTTCGCACGACGGATCAAAGACGGAGAAGGAGTCCCTCGACCCGTCCATCAGCGGCAACGGCCGCACCGTCGTCTTCGAGTCCCGCGACACGCACCTCGTGCCGAACGACGACGACGTCGCCTGGAACGTCTTCGTGCACGACATCGCGTCCGGCGAGAACCAGCGCATCCACGGCACCCAGGGCGGCCCCGGCGAGGTCTACACCCGCGCGCCCGCGATCAGCGCCGACGGCCGCCGCCTGACGTTCATGTCGGAACTCGCCGAAGCCGGCTCCGAGTACGGCAAGGAATGGCCCGTCTACCTGCGGGACCTGAAGAAGGGCAGCACCACGCTCGTCACCCCGGACACCACGGGCGGCACGGCCACGGCGAAGGTCGCCCCCGGCGGAATCTCGGCGGACGGCCGCAGGGTCGCCTTCCTCTCCGGTGACGCGTCGCTCCTGAGCGGCGACACCAATGACGGCTACGACGCCTTCGTACGTCACATGCGCTGACACCGCACGTCACGCCTGCGGGCGGCGCGTCCCACGCGTCGCCCGCATCGTGAGACGGGGCGGCGCGTCGTGTGCGGGCTGTGGCAGGCTGTCACCGTGCTCTCGTTCGCCATGATTATTGGCAGCAGGCGCGCCGGTCCGCAGTGACCGTCTCGTACCACCATGTACGGACGGACACCGTCGTCTCTCGACCCGCGCGCAAACCTCTCGTACCCACGAGGGGTTTTTTCGTTTCCTGGCCCAACATCAGCCGGACACGGAGCGCGAGGGATCATTGAGGTGGTGGAGCCGGTCATTCCGGTAGACCGAGATCCGACACAGGAGCCAGATCAGCATGACGGAAACCAGCACACCCGACGATGCGTTCCACGTCTTTGACACCACGCTGCGCGACGGCGCACAGCGTGAGGGAATCAACCTGACCGTCGCGGACAAGCTGACCATCGCCCGGCACCTGGACGACTTCGGCGTGGGCTTCATCGAGGGCGGCTGGCCGGGCGCCAACCCCCGCGACACCGAGTTCTTCTCCCGCGCCCAGCAGGAGATCACCTTCCGGCACGCCCAGCTCGTCGCCTTCGGCGCCACGCGCCGCCCGGGTGGCTCGGCGGCGAAGGACCCGCAGGTCAACGCCCTGCTGGAGTCCGGAGCCCCGGTCATCACGCTCGTCGCCAAATCCCATGACCGGCACGTCGAGCTCGCTCTGCGCACGACCCTGGACGAGAACCTGGAGATGGTGCGCGACACCGTCTCCTACCTCACCGCCCAGGGACGCCGCGTCTTCATCGACTGCGAGCACTTCTTCGACGGGTACCGCGCCAATCCCGAGTACGCGAAATCCGTCGTCCGCACGGCCTGGGAGGCGGGCGCCGACGTCGTCGTCCTGTGCGACACCAACGGCGGCATGCTCCCCGCCCAGGTCAAGGCCATCGTCGGCACCGTCATCGCCGACACCGGCGCCCGGCTCGGCATCCACGCGCAGGACGACACGGGGTGCGCCGTCGCCAACACCCTCGCCGCGGTCGACGCGGGCGCCACGCATGTGCAGTGCACCGCCAACGGCTACGGCGAGCGGGTCGGCAACGCCAACCTCTTCCCCGTGGTCGGCGCCCTGGAGCTCAAGTACGGCAAGCAGGTCCTGCCCGAGGGGTCTTTGCGCGAGATGACCCGCGTATCGCACGCCATCGCCGAGGTCGTGAACCTGACCCCCTCCACGCACCAGCCGTACGTGGGCGTCTCGGCCTTCGCCCACAAGGCGGGCCTGCACGCCTCCGCGATCAAGGTCGACCCGGATCTCTACCAGCACATCGACCCCGACCTGGTGGGCAACCGCATCCGGATGCTGGTCTCCGACATGGCGGGCCGCGCCTCCATCGAGCTCAAGGGCAAGGAACTGGGGATCGACCTGGGCGACGACCGGGAGCTGGTGGGCCGGGTCGTCGAGCGGGTCAAGGAGCGCGAGCTCAGCGGATACACCTACGAGGCCGCCGACGCGTCCTTCGAGCTGCTGCTCCGCGAGGAGGTCGAGGGTCGCGCACGCCGCTACTTCCGCGTCGAGTCCTGGCGGGCCATCGTCGAGGACCGGCCCGACGGCACGCACGCCAACGAGGCGACCGTGAAGCTGTGGGCCAAGGGCGAGCGCATCGTCGCCACGGCGGAGGGCAACGGCCCGGTCAACGCGCTCGACCGGTCGCTGCGGGTCGGCCTGGAGCGGATCTACCCCCAGCTCGCCAAGATGGAGCTGGTCGACTACAAGGTCCGCATCCTGGAGGGCAAGCACGGCACGTCGTCCACGACCCGGGTACTGATCTCCACCAGTGACGGTGACGGTGAGTGGTCGACGGTGGGTGTGGCGGAGAACGTCATCGCGGCGTCGTGGCAGGCGCTGGAGGACGCGTACACCTTCGGTCTGCTGCGCGCGGGCGTCGAGCCGGTGGAGTAGTCGCCGCAAATAGGCTCGCTCACGGACCTCCGTCGGGGGCCCGACTGAGTTAGCTTCGAAGTATGAGCAATGGGACGAAGCGGTTCATTGTCGCGCTGTCCGGGATGCTCCTGTCCCTGGGTGCCGTGTCGGTCACGGCGGCGCCCGGGGCTGCGGCCGCCACCAGCGTCCCCGCGGTGGCCGACGCCTGGGAGAAGAGCCCGGTGTACGTGGATCCGGACGCCGCGGATCAGCTGCCCGACGCTGACGCGAACGCGCTCGCGGAGAAGATCAAGGACGCCGACAAGCCTGTGTTCGTGGCGGTGCTGCCCGCCGACTTCCCCAAGCAGGACCTCTTCCAGAAGCTGCGCACCGAGACCGGCGTGACCGGTGTGTACGGCATCCGGCTCGGCGACGCGTTCGACGCGAAGGCCGACCGGCAGGTCCTGAGCAACGCGGCTGTCTCGAACCTCGTCGCGACCTACGGGGACGTGGCCGACACCAAGACCCAGCTCAACGACTTCGTCGACCAGGCGGTGAAGGACACACGCGGCTCGGCGCCCGCGTCCTGGGACGCCGGTTCCGACAGCGGCACTCCCGTGGGCGCGCTGATCGGTGTCGGCGCGGTGCTCGTCGCGGGCGGCGGTGCCACGTACGCGGTGGTCCGGCGGAACCGGCGGCGCAGGGCCGAGGAGCAGCGGGTCGCGCTGGAGAAGCTGCGGGTCGTGGTGGACGAGGACATCACGGCGTACGGCGAGGAGTTGGACCGTCTCGACTTCCACCCCGGGGAGGCGGGAGCGGACGACATGATGCGCGCGGACTACGAACGGGCCCTCGACTCGTACGAGAAGGCGAAGTCGTTCATGGCGGCGGCGGAGCGGCCCGAGCAGGTGCGGGCCGTCACCCAGTCGTTGGAGGACGGCCGCTTCTCGCTCGCCCTGCTCGCCGCGCGCCGGGAGGGCCGCCCGCTGCCGGAGCGGCGCGCTCCCTGCTTCTTCGACCCGCGCCACGGCCCGTCGGTGAAGGACGCCCAGTGGGCGCCGCCGGGCGGGGCCGAGCGGTCGGTCCCGGTGTGCCTCGCGGACGCGACGCGCCTCGCGGACGGCGAGGAGCCCATGTCGCGGACGGTGGCCACGGAATCGGGGGAGCGGCGCCCGTACTGGGAGGCCGGCCCGGCCTACGGCCCCTGGGCCGGCGGCTATTTCGGCGGCGGCATGCTGCCGGGCCTCCTTGTGGGCACGATGCTCGGCGGAATGATGGCGAGCCCGGCGTACGCGGGCGATTACGGGGCGGGGTACGGCGACTTCGGAGGCGGCGGGGGCGCCGGGTACGACGGCGGTGACTACTCGGGCTCGGACTTCAATCCCGGGGACTTCGGGGGCGGCGGGGACTTCGGCGGGGGCGGGGACTTCGGGGGCGGCGGGTTCTAGCGGGTTGACGGCGCACGGGCTTTAAGAGACGATACGTATCGTCTTGGTGAAGCCTCGTTGCCACGAAAGGTCATCCCATGGAGCAGCCCCAGCAGCAGTACGTCGAAGCCGCCCCCGGCGTCCGCCTGTGGACGGAACGGCGTGGTGCACCCGACGCCCCCGCCCTGCTCCTGATCATGGGCGCCCAGGCGTCGGGCCTCGGCTGGCCCGACGCCCTGGCCGACGCGCTCGCCGCCCGGTTTCAGGTCATCCGTTACGACCACAGGGACACAGGGCGCTCCACCGCTGAGTTTGATCAACACCCGTACCCCATCACCGACTTGGCGCGGGACGCCGTCGCGGTCCTGGACGCCCTGGGGGTCGAGCGGGCGCATCTGGTCGGTATGTCCCTCGGCGGCATGCTGACCCAACTGGTCCTCGCCGACCACCCCGAGCGCGTCCTGAGCGCCACGCTGATCGGCACCTGTGCGCTGAGCGAAACCCCGTACCTGGCCCCGGACGGAACTGAAGTCCCCGTCGGGGAACTCCCCGGCATCGCACCGGAGGTCCTGGAGATGTGGTCGCGTCCGGTCAAGGACACGGGGATGGAGGCCGAACTCGACCGCAGGGTGGAGCACTGGCGGGGCCTGAACGGCCGCCAACTCGACGCGGACGACGCGTACTTCCGCGATCTGGAGCGCAGGATCATCGCCCACACCGGCACCCACGTCGCCTCGACGGCCCACGCCCGAGCCGACGACTCCCACATGCTCCGTACCGACGAACTGGCCGACACGAAGGTCCCCACGCTGGTCATCTCCGCCCCGGCCGAGCCGGTCTTCCCACCCCCGCACCCGCACCACCTGGCCCAGGTCATCGGCGCTGGCACCACCCACGTCGTGGAGATCCCGGGCATGGGACACGCACTGCCCCCGGCGGTACAGGGCCCGCTCGCGAAAGCGATCCTGACGCACACAGAATCCGTCGGACCCTAGCCGCACCGTTCGGCGCCCGCGTGCCACAAGCCCGGCCGCGGTGGCCGTCGGGGCCGGGGCCGCACATGTGGTCCCAGTACACCTCGTCCGTCGCGACCGGCATCCAGCCGCTGCCATGCCGGCCGCGATGGCAGGTCACCGCCGCAGACTCCCCAACCCTGTGAGTTCTGCCGACAGTTGCCAGAGACGGGCCGCCGCCTCGGGGTCCGTTGCCCATGGCTTGACGCCGCCGGTCAGCATGTCCTCCGCCAGGGCGGGCTCCGCGACATCGCAGTCCTGGCAGTAGGCGCCGCCGTGGGCGTCGAGCAGCGGTGACGTCGCCGCCCAGACCGCCGTGGCCGCGCCCTGCGCGGGGGTCTTGAAGCCCTGCGCCGGTGTGCCGTCGGCGGTGAACCAGCCCTGCGCGATCTGTTCCTCGCGGGGGATGTGGCGCTGGAGGGGCGTGAGGATGCTGCCGGGGTGGACGGCGAAGGCACGCGGGCCGGTGCCTGCCGCGCTCAGGGAGTCGAGGTGCACGGCGAGGAGCGCGTTCGCCGTCTTGGACTGGGCGTAGGCGAGCCAGCGGTCGTAACCCTCGTGGAAGTGCGGGTCAGCCCAGCGGATGCCGGAGAGGAAGTGACCGGAGGAGGCCACGGACACCACGCGTGCGGCGGTGCCCCGACCCAGCGTGCCCCGAGTCAGCGCCGGATAAAGGTGGTTGACCAGGGCGAAGTGGCCCAGGTGATTGATCGCGAAGTGGGACTCCCAGGTCCCGTCCGGGCCGACGCGGGTCTCGGGGCAGGCCATCACGCCCGCGTTGTTGACGAGGATGTCGAGGGCGCGGCGCGTCGCGAGGAAACGGTCCGCGAAGAGCCGGACGCTCTCCTGGTCGGCCAGGTCCAGCGCCCCCACCTCCACGAGGTCCGCGCCGCGCAACGCCTCCTCCGCGATACGGGGTCTGCGTGCCGGGACGACGACGTGCGCGCCGGCCCGGGCGAGCGCCCGGGTGATCTCCAGGCCGAGGCCCGAGTAGCCGCCGGTGACCAGCGCCGTCCTGCCCGAGAGGTCGATCCCGTCGAGCACGTCGTCCGCCGTGCTCAGCGCGCCGAACCCGCTGCCGATCCTGTGCTGTCGCTCTTGCTGTGTGGTCATGCGCGTGACGCTAGAAGCTGGACCGCACTCCAAGGCAAGCCGTGCTTTCAAGAGACAGGTGCGCCTCAAGCGCCTGGTGACGACGAGACCGGCCAGGAGCCCGAATGCCCCGGCGGGAGCGCCAAGTCGCGCCGCACCGCCTGGTAATAGCCCTCGCGCGAACTCCGCTGACGCTCCAGGAGGGCGGACCAGGCGTCGGGGTCCCGGATGTCCTCGCGCAGGAAGCGCTCCATCTCGATGACGGTGAGGACCCAGACCCGCGCCTTGTCCACCACGTCCGGCGTGCCCAGCATCAACAGCGCCTCACCGGCCGGATCCCGCGCGATGGCGGCCTCCGCCAGGTGGGGCGCCGCTTCCTCTGGGGTCAGGGGATGGGGGTGCGGGTCGTTGCCGAGGTGGGCCGCGACGCGGTAGGTGAGCGTGACCGTCTGTTTCACCACGCGGGCGTAGTCGCCGTAGACGGCGAGACGCCGCTCCTCCCAACGGGCAGCCTGCTCCCGCTGGAACCGGGCCCGGTCACCTCGGGTGATCGCCAGATACGAACCGAGCGCACCGACGATCACGCCTATGAGGGCGGGCAGTTGCTGTATGAAGTCCGACACGGCCGAACGGTATAGGAGGAATCGAGCGGTCGGCCGGGGGCCGGCCGGATGGAAACGTTCAACGAAGGCCGCCCGACCCGACCCAGCCCGGGCACCCGCAAGATCACCCAAGCCGCCCACCCGCCCCCCTTTGGCGCTACGTGGCAATCGGGTGGGTGGGCGGGAAAGCATCCGCCGCGAAGCGGCGGCCCAGAAAGAGCCCAAGACTCAGGAGCCGGACTTGATCGCGGAGATGTCGAAGCTCAGCTTGATCTTGTCGGAGACCAGCACCCCGCCCGTCTCCAGGGCGGCGTTCCACGTGAGGCCCCACTCCGAGCGGAGGATCTCCGCCCTGCCCTCGAAGCCGACCCGCTCGTTCCCGAAGGGGTCCGTGGCCGAGCCGTTGAACTCGAGGTCGATGGTCAGCGGCTTCGTGGTGCCGAGGATCGTCAGGTCACCGGTGACGCGGTAGTCGTCGCCGCCCAGGGCTTCCGCCTTCGTGGAGCGGAAGGTCATCTCCGGGAACTCGTCGATCTTGAAGAAGTCCGCGCTCTTCAGGTGACCGTCGCGGTCGGCGCTGCCGGTGTCGATGCTCTCCATCCTGACGTCGATGGAAGCCGTCGAGCCGGACGGGTTCGTGCCGTCCAGGTGCAGCGTGCCGGCGACGTCGGCGAAAGCGCCCTTGACGTTCGTGACCATGGCATGGCGGGCGACGAAGCCGATCGACGTGTGCGAGGGGTCGATGGCGTACTCCCCGGTCAGAGCGGCCAGGTCCGCGTTGACCGGGGCGACCGCAGTGGCGGCGGCGGAGGCGGTGGCGGAAGTGGTGGTGACGGTTTCGTTCTTGCGGCCGAAGAGACCCATGACTGCTCCTTGGGGACGAGCTGCGAGCGGGAAAGTCGAGCTGCGAGCTGGTGAGCTGGAGGGGATACGTCTGTTGAATGTTCAACGAGATCGACTCTAACGCCATTCAGTTCAACATTCAACCTATGATGGAGCGTGCCGAAGCGATCACGCCTCACAAGCGCGCCCGCCAGGCGGCGGTGAGCCTCGCTGTGAGGTGTCTCTCACGCGGTCCTTTGTTGAATCCCTACAGGCGGAGACGGCTCTGAGCAGTCACTTCGCGCGTACAACGGAGGGCTTCTGTCCGGGGGTGCCAGGAAAACGGGCCGGAGACTGTTCAGAGTCGACGGTCCGTTTTCCTGGGCCCGCTTCGTAAGGTCACTACATGACCGTTTTGGACGACACCGCTTCTTCTCCCGACGGCGAGCCCACCGACGCGCGGGGGCGCGTGGCCGAGCTGCACGCGATTCGTGCCGAGGCGCTGCGTGGCCCCAGTGAGAAGGCGACGAAGGCCCAGCACGCCAAGGGCAAGCTGACCGCGCGCGAGCGGATCGAGCTGCTTCTTGACGCCGGGTCGTTCCAGGAGGTCGAGCAGCTGCGCCGACACCGGGCGACCGGGTTCGGCCTGGAGGCGAAGAAGCCGTACACGGACGGTGTCATCACCGGCTGGGGAACGGTCGAGGGCCGCACGGTCTTCGTGTACGCCCACGACTTCCGCATCTTCGGCGGCGCGCTCGGCGAGGCCCACGCCACGAAGATCCACAAGATCATGGACATGGCCATCGCGGCCGGTGCCCCGCTGGTCTCGCTGAACGACGGCGCCGGCGCCCGTATCCAGGAGGGCGTCTCCGCGCTCGCCGGGTACGGCGGCATCTTCCAGCGCAACACCAAGGCCTCGGGCGTCATCCCGCAGATCAGCGTGATGCTCGGCCCGTGTGCCGGGGGAGCGGCCTACAGCCCGGCCCTGACCGACTTCGTCTTCATGGTCCGCGAGACCTCGCAGATGTTCATCACCGGCCCGGACGTGGTCCGCGCGGTGACCGGCGAGGAGATCTCCCAGAACGGCCTGGGCGGCGCGGACGTGCACGCCGAGACCTCGGGCGTGTGCCACTTCGCGTACGACGACGAGGAGACCTGCCTCGCCGAGGTCCGCTACCTCATCGCGATGCTGCCCTCCAACAACCGCGAGAACCCGCCCACCCACGAGTCGGACGACCCGGCGGACCGCCGCTCGGACGTCCTGCTCGATCTGGTCCCGGCGGACGGCAACCGTCCGTACGACATGGCCAAGGTCATCGAGGAGCTCGTCGACGACGGCGACTACCTCGAGGTCCACGAGCGCTGGGCGCGCAACATCATCTGCGCCCTGGCCCGCCTGGACGGCAAGGTCGTCGGCATCGTCGCCAACCAGCCGCAGTCGCTCGCCGGGGTCCTGGACATCGAGGCCTCCGAGAAGGCGGCCCGCTTCGTCCAGATGTGCGACGCCTTCAACATCCCGATCGTCACGCTCCTCGACGTCCCGGGCTTCCTGCCGGGCGTGGACCAGGAGCACGGCGGGATCATCCGGCACGGCGCGAAGCTCCTGTACGCGTACTGCAACGCCACGGTCCCCCGTATCTCCCTCATCCTGCGCAAGGCGTACGGCGGCGCGTACATCGTCATGGACTCCCAGTCCATCGGCGCCGACCTGACCTACGCCTGGCCGACCAACGAGATCGCCGTGATGGGCGCCGAGGGCGCGGCCAACGTCATCTTCCGCCGGCAGATCGCGGATGCCGAGGACCCCGAGGCCATGCGGCAGAAGATGGTCAAGGAGTACAAGGCCGAGCTGATGCACCCGTACTACGCCGCCGAGCGCGGTCTGGTCGACGACGTGATCGACCCCGCCGCCACCCGCGAGGTGCTCATCAGCTCCCTCGCGATGCTCCGCAACAAGCACGCAGACCTGCCGTCCCGCAAGCACGGCAACCCCCCGCAGTAATCCTGCAGTAGCCCACAAGGAGAACGCTGCACATGAACACTCCCGACATCCGCGTCGAGAAGGGCCACGCCGAGCCCGAAGAGGTCGCCGCCATCACGGCGATCCTGCTGGCCCGTAGCGCCGCCGCCACCGCGCAGGCCCCCGCGCCCCGCCGAGGCCGCGACAAGGCCGGCTGGCGCCGCCTGGAGCGCACCCCGGGCTTCCGCGCCCCGCACAGCTGGCAGGGCTGAGCCCCAGCCGCCAGACGCACACCTCGAAGGCCCCGGTACTCCAAGGAGTACCGGGGCCTTCGCGCTTCCGGGGCCTTAGCGCTTCCGGACGCGGATGCACGACGGGCCCCGCACCCACCTGAGGGTGCGAGGCCCAACGACGTACAGGCAGGGACCGCTAACGCAGCCGCGCCATCAGCGCGTGCTCCACGAGCGTGATCAGCGCGCTCTTCGCGTCGGCGCGATGGCGCGCGTCCGTCGTGATGATCGGAGTGTCCGGGCCGATCTGCAGCGCCTCGCGCACCTCGTCCGGCGTGTACGGCTGGTGGCCGTCGAAGCCGTTGAGGGCGATGACGAAGGGCAGGCCCGAGTTCTCGAAGTAGTCGACGGCGGGGAAGCAGTCGGCGAGACGGCGGGTGTCGACCAGGACCACGGCGCCGATCGCGCCGCGTACGAGGTCGTCCCACATGAACCAGAAGCGGTCCTGTCCCGGTGTACCGAAGAGGTACAGGATCAGGTCCTGGTCCAGGGTGATGCGGCCGAAGTCCATGGCCACCGTGGTGGTGGTCTTGTCTCCGGTGTGGGTGAGGTCGTCGATGCCCGCGGACGCGGACGTCATGACGGCCTCGGTGCGCAGCGGGTTGATCTCAGAGACCGCTCCGACGAACGTGGTCTTGCCCACGCCGAAGCCGCCCGCCACCACGATTTTCGCGGAGGTGGTGGAGCGGGCTGTTGCTCCGCCGCTAGAGCTTGCGAAGTCCACTGAGCACCCTTTCGAGCAGTGTCACGTCTGGCTGGCCGCCGGCGGACTCGTCGCCGCCGGGCTGGTGGATGGCGACAAGTCCGGCCTCCGCCAGGTCGGCTACGAGGATCCGGGCGACGCCGAGGGGAATGGTGAGAAGTGCCGAGATCTCAGCGACTGACTTGATCTCGCGGCACAGATTGCAGATCCGCTGATGCTCGGGCAACTGGCCCTGCAGCTGGTGCGGTTGGGCGGTGGTGTGCACCAACGCCTCGATGGCGAGCTGGTAGCGGGGCCTGGTGCGGCCGCCCGTCATGGCGTAGGGGCGCACCAGGGGGTTGCTCGCAGCGGGCGCCGACTCGGGCGCGCGTCGCTGTGGTTGCACTGGCTGGATCCTGGGGGTGTGAGGCTGCTCGTACGGGCTCTGGCGGGGGCCCGGCTGCTGCGGCTGCTGATAGGGCCTGCGGTGCTGGCTGGGCGCGGAGGGGAAGTTGTATCGGTTCGGCGCCCCGTCGTGCGGCCCCTGCCCCTGGCCGTGGCCGGGCGACCAGTTGGCCGATGACGAACCGTCCGGGGGTGTTCCTGAGCCTGCCACGTACTCCTCCTCCGACTGTGCCGGGCACCATCACTCTGGAGCCGCGTCCCGAAACCTTACGGCCACGGGACGCGAAAACGCACCGTACGTCTACTAGTTGAGAAGGCTCCCCTGCAGCTCCGCACGCAGGTCGGGCGTGAGCACGGTGCCGGCACGGTCGACAAGAAGTGCCATCTCGTACCCAATGAGACCGATGTCCGCATCCGGGTGGGCGAGGACGGCCAGCGAGGAGCCGTCGGAGATGGACATAAGGAAGAGAAATCCTCGCTCCATCTCCACAACGGTCTGGGTCACGGAACCGCCCTCGAAGATCCGGGAGGCCCCGGCGGTGAGGGAGGTCAGACCGGATGCGACGGCCGCGAGCTGGTCGGCCCGGTCGCGGGGGAAGCCTTCGGACATCGCCAGAAGGAGTCCGTCGGCGGAGACCACCACCGTGTGGGACACCCCAGGGGTGTTGTCCACGAAGTTGGTGATCAACCAGTTCAGGTTCTGCGCCGCCTGGCTCATCGGGCTCACACTAACGCTCCTGGTTGTAGGTGCTGTCAGGGCCGAGGCCCTGGCCATTCGTGGTGTCACTGCCTGCACTGCGTCCCCGCTGGACGCCGCGGCGCAGGTTGCTCAGCCGACCCCGAACGTCCTCGGGGTCGCGGGAGACCTGGGGGCCTCCCTGTGGGGTCTGTTCCGCCGTGCCCTCGACCAGGTTGGCCTTGGGCACCCGCTTCGGGAGACCGGACGGGGTGATCCCACCCGCCTTGGGCTCCTTCAGCGACTCGGCGCGCTGCCAGCGGTCGTCATTGGGCGACGCACGCCAGTTGCTCTCGCTGTTGCCGACGCTGTTGCCGAACGCGTCACCGGTCGGGGCCGGGGCGCTGCCGGTCGCACCGGCTCCGCCGCGGCGCGGAAGACCCGCAGCGGTGGTGTCGTGTACTGCGGACGGGGCCGGCCCGGGACGGTCGAAGCCTACGCGCTCGGCGCCGTTCGCGGGAGCCGCCGGACCAGATTCCGGTTCCGGAGAGTACTCGGCCTGATACGCGCCCGAGTTGTTCTCGTATCCGTCACGCGTCGGCCAGTCGTCCTGGTGAGAGCGGTCGGGGTAGGCCACGAAGGGCTCGGAGACAGCACCCGTACGAGCGGCGTGATCGTCGTGACCGGCCTCCGTATAGGGGGCGTCCTGGTAGCCGTCCTGCGCCGGGTAGTACGCGTCGTCGTACGCCGGCTGCGCGACCTGGCCCTGGTTGTAGTCGTCGTACACCGGAGCCTGCTGGTCGTACGCGGGCTCGTAACCGCCCTGCTGCGGGTCCGTCTCGTCGCGGAAGAGCGGGCGGCCGTCGCCGGACTGCGCCTGCGCCTCCAGGGCGGCACGCCGCTCCTCACGCATCAGCGAGCGGCCCACGGGGTCGAGATCCGGGGAGTCGACGCCGTCGCCGTTGTAGCGGCTGTCGTCGAAGCCCAGCTCGGCCGCCGTACGCATCGGCTGGTGGTTGAAGGCCGGCTGCTCCGGGGCCTGCTGCTCCGGCATGATCGAGGAGACCGTGAACTCGGATTCGGGCAGCTGGTGTTCGCCGCCGCCGCCGTGCGTGATCCCGTCGGGGAGCATGACGAGCGAGGTCGTGCCCGCCTGCTCGCCCGAGGGGCGCAGCTGGACGCGGATGCCGTGCCGGTCGGACAGTCGGCCGACCACGAACAGACCCATGCGCTGGGAGATCGCGGCGTCCACCGTCGGCGGGTTGGCCAGCTTGTGGTTGATGTCCGCGAAGTCCTCGGCGGTGAGGCCGATGCCCTTGTCGTGGATCTCGACCATGACGCGGCCGTCGGGAAGACGGGTCGCGGTGACGCGGACCTTGGTCTGCGGCGAGGAGAACGTGGTGGCGTTCTCCAGGAGCTCGGCGAGCAGGTGCACGAGGTCGGTCACGGCGAGGCCGTGGATCTCGGCCTCGGGGACGCCGGACAGCTCGATGCGCTCGTACTGCTCCACCTCGGAGGACGCGGCGCGCAGGACGTCGACCAGCGGGACCGGCTGGTCCCAGCGGCGGCCCGGCTCCTCGCCGGAGAGGACCAGGAGGTTCTCGCCGTTGCGTCGCATACGGGTCGCCAGGTGGTCCAGGCGGAAGAGGCTCTCCAGCTGGTCCGGGTCGGCCTCGTTGTTCTCCAGGTCGGTGATGAGGGTCAGCTGGCCCTCGATCAGGGACTGGTTGCGGCGCGAGAGGTTGGTGAAGATCGCGTTGATGTTGCCACGGAGCAGGGCCTGCTCGGCGGCGAGCCGCACGGCCTCGCGGTGCACCTGGTCGAAGGCGCGGGCGACCTCGCCGATCTCGTCCGTGGAGGAGATCGGAATGGGCTGTACGCGGGTGTCGACGCGACCGGGGTCGGTGCGCGAGAGCTGGTCGACCAGCATCGGCAGGCGCTGCTCGGCGATGCCGAAGGCGGCGGTCCGCAGCTGACGCATCGCCTTGGACATCTGGCGGGCCATCATCCCGGCCAGGATGAAGGCGGCGAGCAGCGCGACCACGACGATGGCGCCGGTGATGTACGCGTTGCGCTGGGCGTTGGCGGCGATGTCCGACGCCTCGGTCACGGCCTTGTCGGCGAGGTCGGACTCGATGGTCCGGTACGCGTCGAACTTGGCGGACGTGGTGGCCCACCAGGTTTCCTTGGTGACGCCCTTACCGGCGAGCGTGACGCGGGCGCTGGGCTGCGTGCTCGGCAGCGTCGCGATGGCCGAGACCATGTCCTCCGCGGACGGCGGCGGGACGAACGTCTTGCCCTGGGCCTTGGCGGCGGCAGCGGCCTGCTTGGCCTGCTTCTCGCCGTCGGCCGTCAGCTTCTTCTTGGCGGCCTCGAGCTTGGCGACGTCCTCGGGAGTGCCACCGCCCCTGTACTCCTCGATGGCGATGCGCTCGAGGTAGGCGTACGAGGAGAGTGCGACCTTCTGCTTGCCGAAGCTGCTCGCGGTCGGGCCGGGCTTGACGAGGAGGTGCATGCCGATGGAGCGCTCGAGCGAGAGCGCGGCCTTGGTCAGCGAGATGGCGTAGACCGTGCGGCCGTAGCTGGTGATGTTTCCGGTGCCCAGACCGAGCTCGTTGGCGAACTCCATCAGGGGGTGCTGGATGGCGACGTAGCCCTCTTCGGTCTGCGCGCCGGAGAGCTTGGAGGTGTACGCGGCCTGGCGCAGCGACTGGAGACCCGGCTCCACCTTGTGGAAGCCGTCGAGGCGGCGCTTGAGGCCTTCCTTCTGCGGCATGTTCTCGGCGGCGGCGTCGAAGTCGTCGGCTGCCGCGTCGGTGGCCTTGCGGGCCTTCACGACGGCCGGGTCGTTCTTCTCGCCGCGCAGCAGCGGAGCGGCGGAGATGTCGCGCTCTTCGATGAGGCGGTTGCCGTAGTTGAGCGAGGCCTGCACGAGGCGGGCCGTGCTCTCGGCGTCCTGGGCTTCGCTCCAGGTGTCGATCGAGCCCTTGACCTGGAAGCCGCCCATGACGAGGCCGACCAGCACGGGTATGAGGAGGATCGCGTTCAGGCGGGTCGGCACGCGCCAGTTGCGCGGCGACATTCTGCCGCCGGTGGGCGCCGGCGGCTCCATGCCCTGCACATCGGTGGGGGACGCCGCTGCGCGCGGCGGCGGGGTGAAGTTGCCCCGCGTGTCCCGCGTATGCGGCGGTGCGGGGCTCGTCTTGCTTCGCCTCACTCGACCAACAACCTCTCGGCGGCGGGACCTACACCGGTCCCGCTGTCGTCTCCAAGGCCCGTGCTACTGGGCAGTTCAGCGCATTCCAGCACGTCAGGGCGTCGTCTACCAAACAGTGGGAAGGGGAAGTTCCGAGTGGTGTAAGCCTCAGATAAAACGGTCAAATAGAGCGAGCCCCGCCAAAAGGCGGGGCTCTTGTGCGCACAGCGACACCGGATGACCGCGACGCGTGGCGGCGCCCGGCGAATTCTCTGTCGAAACGTTATGAACAGAGCGGTCATCCGTGTCAAAGGACACAGACCGCACTGTGGAATCTACGGTAACTGCCGTACTGCCTCGTCTACTTGAGTCGTGCCATGAGCGCGTGCTCGACCAGCGTGATCAGGCCGCTCTTTGCGTCCGCACGGTGTCGCGCGTCCGTGGTGATGATCGGCGTGTTGGGGCCGATCTGGAGAGCTTCGCGCACTTCATCGGGGGTGTACGGCTGGTGGCCGTCGAAGCCGTTGAGGGCGATGACGAAGGGCAGGCCGCTGTTCTCGAAGTAGTCGACGGCCGGAAAGCAGTCGGCGAGACGGCGGGTGTCCACGAGCACGACGGCGCCGATCGCGCCGCGTACGAGGTCGTCCCACATGAACCAGAAGCGGTCCTGTCCCGGTGTACCGAAGAGGTACAGGATCAGGTCCTGGTCCAGGGTGATACGGCCGAAGTCCATGGCGACGGTCGTCGTCGTCTTGTCCCCGGTGTGGGTGAGGTCGTCGATGCCCGCGGACGCGGACGTCATGACGGCCTCGGTGCGCAGCGGGTTGATCTCAGAGACCGCTCCGACGAACGTGGTCTTGCCCACGCCGAAGCCGCCCGCCACCACGATCTTCGCGGAAGTGGTGGAGCGGCCTCCGCCGCTGCTAGAGCTTGCGAAGTCCACTGAGCACCCTTTCGAGCAGTGTCACGTCAGGCTGACCGCCGGCGTTCTCGTCGCCGCCGGGCTGGTGAATGGCGACGAGCCCGGCCTCGGCCAGGTCGGCCACGAGGATCCGGGCCACGCCGAGCGGCATGGAGAGCAGGGCCGACACCTCGGCCACCGACTTGACCTCACGGCAGAGGTGGCAGATGCGCTGGTGCTCCGGGAGCAGCCCCATCAGCTGGGCCGGGTCGGCCGTCGTGCTCACCAGCGCCTCTATCGCGAGCTGGTAGCGGGGCCTGGTCCGGCCGCCGGTCATCGCGTAGGGACGCACCAGCGGCTGGTCGCCTTCAATGCCGTACGACGCGTGAGAGCCGTACGGGTCGTGAGAGGCGTTGGGCGGGGTCATGGATCCTCCGGGCGGGACAGCAGGTGGTCTGCGAGCCGTCTGATAGAGCCGGTGGGGGGCACCAGGTTGGCCGGACGGTGGTCAGTACGTTCGGTCGGTGGGGCGGCCGATGGAGAGAGTCAGTGCAGCAGGCTGCCCTGCAGTTCGGCGCGGAGGTCCGGGGTGAGGACGGCGCCCGCGCGGTCGACGAGGAGCGCCATCTCGTATCCGACAAGGCCGATGTCGCACTCGGGGTGCGCGAGCACGGCCAGGGACGAACCGTCGGAGACCGACATGAGGAAAAGGAACCCCCGCTCCATTTCCACCACGGTCTGGGTGACGGCGCCGCCCTCGAAGATCCGCGAGGCCCCGGCGGTGAGGGAGGTCAGACCCGACGCGACCGCGGCCAGCTGGTCGGCGCGGTCACGCGGGAAGCCCTCGGACATCGCCAGAAGCAGGCCGTCGGCGGAGACCACGACCGTGTGGGACACCCCGGGGGTGTTGTCCACGAAGTTCGTGATCAACCAGTTCAGATTCTGTGCCGCCTGGCTCGGACTCAACTAACGCTCCTGCTGGTGAGTGGGGAAGCTGCCGGTCTGGCCGGTACCGGCCTGGCGACCCTGCTGGATGCCCCGACGGAGATTCGTCAGCCGGCCGCGCACGTCGTCGGGCGCACGCGAGACCTGCGGGCCCGTGCTGTCCTGCTGCTGCTGTGCGGTCCCCGCGACGAGGTTGGCCCGCGGGACGCGGCGCGGCAGTCCGGATGTGGTGACGCCACCGGCGGACGGCTGCCGGACGCGCTCGGCCTGGCGGCCCAGTTCGTCGTTCGGCGAGGTGCGCCAGGACGCGGCGCTGCCGTTCGTGACGTTGCTGCCGTTCCCGCCGCCGGTTCCGTTGGACGCGGGGGCGGTGGCTCCGGTCGGGCGCTGGGGCGCGGCCGGATTCTGCGGCTGCTGTGCCTGCGGCCTCGACGGGAGGGGTGACGAGGGCGACGACGGCGACGACGGCGACGAGGACTGCGGCCGCTGCGGGCGCTGGGGCTGCTGCTGCTCGGGGGCGTTGCCCTGGGGCGCCTGATGCCCTTGCTGCTGCTGTTGCTGGAACCAGTTGGTCTCCAACGTGTCGAACAGCGGGGTACGGCCGTCGCCGGGACCGGCGGGCGGCAGGCCCTCCGGCTGCACGGGCTGCTGCGGCTGCGACGGCTGCTGCGGCACCGGCGGGATGCCCTGCTGACCCGGGCCCTGCGCACCCTGGCCCTGACCGGGGTTCTGACCGCGCCGAGGCGTCCCGTCGTTGTATCCGGGAGCGCTGGTGCCGGGACGCTGGAACTGCCCCGTACCGGAGGTGGAGTCCTGACCGCCGAAGACGTCCGGGCGGACGAACTGACCGGTGCCCTGCTGGCCCTGGCCACCCTGTTGCGGCGAACCCGTCCCGGGCGGCGGCCCGTTGAAGTCAGGCCGCGCGAACTCGGCGGTCGAACCGGGGCCCTGGGCGGCGGCGCCGGCCGAGGGGTGCGGGAACTGTCCGGTGGACTCCGGCTCCTCGTGGCCACGCGGGGTGTCGAACGGCTCGCGCGAGATCTGCGGCTGCGCGTTCTCGTCGCTCCAACTGGGCACCCGCGGCTGCGGGTTGCCCCCGGGGAGCTCGGCACGCGGACCACCGCGCGGCGGCAGCTGCGGCCGGCGCCCCTGGCCCCCGGCGTCGTTCGCGGAGCCGGAGGGGTTCGAGGAGCCGGAGGGGTTGCCGGGCCCTGCGGGATTCACCGGATTCGTACGCTGCTGGGGCACGGGAGGCTGCGGCGCGGGCGCCTGACCGCGGCCACCGCCCTGCCCGCCTCCGAAGAGGCTGCCGCCGGACGTGCCCGGGGCGCCGGCGCCCTGTCCGGGCGGGCCCTGACGGGAAGGCTGCTGACCGGACTGCGGGCCCGCAGGAGCGGAGGGCGCACCGTTGCGCGGCCCCGGGCCCGCGTCACGCGAGGGCAGCGCGGCCCGCGGTCCCGCGCCGGTGACCTGACCGCGCGGCGGACCGGCACCGAGCCTGCCCTGGGAGCCCGCGGGACCCGCGGAGCCGGGCGCACCGTTGCCGCCACCGTTCCCTGCGCCGACTCCGCGACGCGCTGCCGCGGCACCCGCCGAGGCCTGCGCGGCGACAGGGCCACCGCCCTGGCCGGGCACGGGCGCACCGGGCTTGTTCGGCGCCTTCTTGCCGCCCTGGGCGACATCGATGGGCAACATGACGAGCGCGGTCGTGCCGCCGGAGTCCGAAGGACGGAGCTGGATGCGGATCCCGTGGCGCTGCGACAGACGGCCGACCACGAACAGACCCATGCGGCGCGAGACCGAGACGTCCACGGTGGGCGGCGACGCGAGCCGCTCGTTGATCGCCGCGAGGTCCTCGGGCGAGAGGCCGATGCCCGTGTCGTGGATCTCGATCAGCACACGCCCGTCGGGCAGCGCGTGACCGGTGACCTTGACCTTGGTCTGCGGCGATGAGAACGACGTCGCGTTCTCCAGGAGCTCGGCGAGCAGGTGCACGAGGTCGTTGACCACGCGTCCGGCGACCTCGGTCGTCGGGACCGCGGAGAGCTCGATGCGCTCGTACTGCTCCACCTCGGACGCGGCGGCACGCAGCACGTCGACGAGCGGAACGGGCCGGGTCCAGCGGCGGCCGGGCTCCTCACCGGCGAGAACGAGGAGGTTCTCGCCGTTACGGCGCATGCGGGTCGCGAGGTGGTCGAGCTTGAACAGCGAGGAGAGCTGGTCGGGGTCGGCCTCGCGCGACTCCAGCTCGGAGATGAGCGAGAGCTGGCGCTGGATGAGGCCCTGCGAACGGCGCGAGAGGTTGGTGAACATCGCGTTGACGTTGCCTCGAAGCAGCGCCTGCTCGGCGGCGAGGCGGACGGCCTCGCGGTGCACGTCGTCGAAGGCCGCGGCCACCTGGCCGATCTCGTCCCTGGAGTGCACACCGACGGACTCGACGGAGGTGTCGACGTCCTGCGGGTCGGCCTCGGAGAGCTGCTTGACGAGCTCGGGCAGCCGGTCCTGGGCGACCTTGGTCGCGGTGTCCTGGAGGCGCCGCAGCGAGCGGATCATGGACCGGGCCACGACGAAGGCGCCGACGAGCGAGACACCGAGGACGAGCAGGATCAGCGCACCGTTGAGGATGGCGGCCTGCTCGGACTCGTTGCGCAGCTCGCGGGCCTTCTGCTCCATCTCGTTGAGCAGCGTGAGCTCGATCTTGGACATCGCGTCGATCTTGGTGGTGTCGGCGTCCACCCAGTCCTTGTACGAGCGCTTGTCCTGGAGCTTGATGCCGCCCTGCTGCCCGAGCACGCGCTTGGCGTAGGAGTCGGCGCCCTTGATCGAGGAGTTGCCGCCGTCGATGGGCTTGGTGACCTCGTCGGCGTTGCCCGCGTAGATGCCCTTGAAGGCATCCAGCTTGGAGTTCTCCTTGTCGAGCGCGGAGAAGCCGTAGCGCCGGTCCGTCTCGGAGATCTTGCCGAACGTGCTGTCGCCCGCGGGAAGCGAGGCGGCGATCACGGCGCGCTGCACCGAGGCGTACTCCTTGGCGGAGGAGAAGGCCGTCAGGGCGCGGGTGCGCTGGATCATGTCCGGGTTGCTGGTCGCCTGCGCCATGTCCGAGGACAGGGTGAGCAGCTGCTCGATGAGCTGGCTGTAGGCGTCGACCGTCTGCGAGGTGGAGTTCTCGTCCTTGTACGCGTCCTTGCGGACCTTGTTGATCTGCTGGAGCTGCTGGGTGATCTCGACGGTGTTGGCGCGGACGCCCAGGAGGCCCTTGTCGCCGTCCGTGTTGTCGAGGTCCTGCGTCTCCTGGAGGAAGCGGTTGTACGCGCGGTCCGTCTTCTGCCGGGAGCCCTTGACCACGTAGTCCGAGGAGTTCGCACCGTGCGCGAGGGGACCTGCCGAGCGGTCGCGCTCCTCCTGGAGCGCGGAGGCCAGCTCCGTGGCCCGCTTGGTCATGTCGGTCAGCAGCTTCATGTTGTTGAGCTGCTGGATCTCGTCCATGGACTCGTTGATGCGGAGCGCGCCGAGCGAGGTCGCGGTGATCACGGGGAGCGCGAGCAGCGAGACGAGTCGGGTGGAGATGCGCCAGTTGCGCAGGGCTATTCGCGAGCCGGGGCCGGTGGGCGACTTCACGGTGCCCGTCGTACTGCCCGATGCCGCGGTGGGCACGCTCACGCCGCCGGCTCCGCGCGTGGCTCCGGTGCTGTTGTCGCCGGACGGTGCCTGCCCGGGGTTCTGGGCGTGCTGGGCCGAGGCGCCGCGGTCTGTCCCGCCGCGCTCCGGCTCCGCCGCAGCGCTGCTGCCATCCCTCTTGAAACGTCCCTGCACTAGCGTCGCAACCTCTGGACCAGGCGTCCCTCCGCACAAACGGCGGGACGGTGTCGGCGTCGTGGGGCGCAGAACGCCCCATGGTGGTCGTGAGTGACCGGCGCTGGCTCCCCTTTCCCGCCGCCACTCGGCGCTTCGTTGCGCCCCTGCGCGCCGGTTCGATCCCGCGGCGGTCCCGGGAATTCCAGCACAGTGCAGGATCTCCAACAAGGCCCGTGTGTCTGGTCGGGCTCTCCGTGACACGGCGTGAGTGGCGCGTCACGAGACGTAGAAAGTGATCTGGGGCAAAACGGTTGATTGGGCCCAGGGGGGCCGGCGGTAAGCGGTGTCCCAGTCTTCATGATCGGGAGCGGAATGATGGCTTCAGTGACGCAATGTCCGATTCCAACAAGCCCTTCACGGGCCTGAATTGACCCATTTGCCCGCTAGCTCGTGAGCAAACTCACATCAAGATCAAGGCCTCATCCTGGCTTTGGCCGGGAATTGGATGTTTAGCCTGACGCTTTACAGGGATGGCGAATCCGACAACCCGCGTCCGCCATGCGACGCCTCAACTGACAGGGCCCGAACAGCAGATGAAGACTGTGAAGTCGGCGATGTTCCGCAACATAGCCAACCCGCGCCGCACCACCCTCGCGCACCTCACGGATGCCGACGAGGTCCAGCCGGCCGCCGACCAGCCGGAGCATGCCGTGGAACTCCCCACGGTGACGGCCAACCCCCGCCGCACGGTCCTGATGGACGCCCCCGAGGCTTTCAGCCCGGCCGGCGTGTGAGGACGAGCGCGCAGCGCGATCAACGGGCGGCGAAGCCGCAGGGTCACAGGAGGCTTGGCGGCACACGGCCACGTTAGCCTGGGGTGTCAGACTTTCCCTCCAGCAAAGGGCACCGCTCTTGCGCATCGCCAGGTTCTCCATCGACGGCAACGTCGCCTTCGGCGCGGTCGAGGGCGAGAGTCCCCCCGGAACGACCGATGGGCTCGTCCTCGACATCATCAAGGGCATCCCGTTCGCGGACTTCGAGCTCTCCGGCACGAAGGTCCCGCTGAGCAAGGTCAGGCTGCTGCCTCCGGTGCTCCCCAACAAGGTCGTGGGCATCGGCCGCAACTACGCGGACCACGCGGCGGAACTCGGCAACGAGGTCCCGGACGTCCCCGTCGCCTTCTTCAAGCCGTCCACCTCGGTGATCGGCCCCGGCGACTCCATCGCGTACCCCTCCTTCTCGCAGGAGGTGCACTACGAGGCCGAGCTGGCCGTGGTCATCGGCCGCATGTGCCGCGAGGTCCCGCGCGAGCGCGCCCGTGACGTCATCCTCGGCTACACCTGCGCGAACGACGTCACCGCGCGTGACGTGCAGAAGCGCGAGAAGCAGTGGGCCAGGGCCAAGGGCTTCGACACCTCGTGCCCGCTCGGCCCCTGGGTGGAGACCGAGCTCGACCCCTCCGACCTCACCATCCAGTGCACGGTCAACGGCGAACAGCGCCAGCTGGGGCGTACGGCCGAGATGGTCCGCTCCATCGAGGACCTGATCGTGCACATCTCCGAGGCCATGACGCTGCTCCCGGGCGACGTCATCCTCACGGGCACCCCGGCAGGCGTCGGGCCGCTCAACGTCGGCGACGAGGTCGCCGTCACCATCGAAGGCATCGGCACTCTCACCAACAAGGTGATCAAGCGTGGCTAACGCGACCCCCGTACGCGTACGGTTCTGTCCCTCGCCGACCGGCAACCCCCACGTGGGCCTGGTCCGCACCGCTCTCTTCAACTGGGCCTACGCCCGGCACAACGAGGGCTCCCTGGTCTTCCGCATCGAGGACACCGACGCGGCCCGCGACTCGGAGGAGTCGTACGAGCAGCTCCTGGAAGCGATGCGCTGGCTGGGCTTCGACTGGGACGAGGGCCCCGAGGTCGGCGGCCCGCACGCGCCGTACCGCCAGTCGCAGCGCATGGACATCTACCAGGATGTCGCCGCCAAGCTCCTGGACGCGGGACGCGCGTACTACTGCTACTGCTCCACGGAGGAGCTCGACACCCGCCGCGAGGCCGCCCGCGCCGCCGGCAAGCCGTCCGGTTACGACGGCCACTGCCGCGACCTGACCACCGAGCAGCGTGCCGCGTACGAGACGGAGGGCCGCAAGCCCATCGTCCGCTTCCGCATGCCCGACGAGGCGATCACCTTCACGGACCTGGTCCGCGGCGAGATCACCGTCCAGCCGGAGAACGTCCCGGACTACGGCATCGTCCGCGCCAACGGAGCACCGCTCTACACCCTGGTGAACCCGGTCGACGACGCCCTGATGGAGATCACCCACGTCCTGCGCGGCGAGGACCTGCTCTCCTCGACCCCGCGCCAGATCGCCCTCTACGGCGCGCTGGCCGACCTGGGCATCGCCAAGGAGACCCCGGCCTTCGGCCACCTCCCGTACGTCATGGGCGAGGGCAACAAGAAGCTGAGCAAGCGCGACCCCCAGGCCTCGCTCAACCTCTACCGCGAGCGCGGCTTCCTCCCCGAGGGCCTGCTGAACTACCTGTCCCTCCTGGGCTGGTCGTTCTCCGCGGACCAGGACGTCTTCTCGATCCCCGACATGGTCGCCAAGTTCGACCTCGCGGACGTGAACGCCAACCCGGCCCGCTTCGACCTGAAGAAGGCCGAGGCGATCAACGCCGACCACATCCGCATGCTGGACGTGAAGGCGTTCGCGGCGGCCTGCGAGCCGTGGCTGAAGGCCCCGCACGCCAACTGGGCCCCCGAGGACTTCGACCAGGCGGCCTGGGAGGCCATCGCCCCGCACGCCCAGACCCGCATCAAGGTCCTCTCCGAGATCACGGAGAACGTGGACTTCCTCTTCCTCGACAAGCCCGTCGATGACGAGGCGTCCTGGACGAAGGCCATGGGCAAGGGCGACCCCGCCGCGCTCCTGACGACGGCCCGCGCCAAGCTCGACGCCGCCGACTGGACGTCGCCCGAGTCCCTCAAGGAGGCCGTCCTGGCCGCCGGAGAGGAGCACGGCCTGAAGCTCGGCAAGGCCCAGGCCCCGGTCCGCGTCGCCGTCACCGGCCGCACGGTCGGCCTGCCCCTCTTCGAGTCCCTGGAGATCCTGGGCAAGGAGAAGTCGCTGGCCCGCATCGACGCGACCCTGGCGAAGCTGGCCGCGTAAGAACGCATGACAGCAGAGAAGGACCCGCAAGCCACCACGGCTCCCGGGTCCTTTTCTGCTGTGCTGTCTGTGGCGTGCTCAGGCGTGGTCGACGAGATAGTGGCTCTCGTCGAAGATCTCCAGCACAACGATCACCATGACAGCCCCGGCCACCATGTATTCGAGTACAACGCCGGGGCCACGTACGCCTTGCGCAAGTGCTCGTCAGGGCCGAGCTGGGCGGTTGCCGTCTTGTGGAACGGGTCACGGGCCAGCACGCGCAGAGCCTTGTCCAGCTGGCCCTGCCGCTCGCCGGGGAAGGCGTCGTACGCCGCGCGGGCCTCAACAGTGAACTGGACGCGGTAATCGGTCATGGGTGGGGCTCGGTCTCTCACTCGTCGGTCCACCTACGCTAAGTCACCCGAGCCAGGCGAGGCATCCGCTTCCGGGAACCGGCGGAGCTGCGCGTCCTCTGCGTCCGCGACCGCTTCGAGGCCGTCCTGTGCGCAGCGGACCTCGGCGTCTCCAAGCCCGTGGCCGAGGCCTTCCTCGCGGTGTGCACGGCGATGGGGCTGCGGCCGGACGAGATCGCCTACGTGGGGGACCAGCCGGAGATCGACGCCAGAGGCGCCCGGGACGCGGGTCTTCTCGGGATCTGGCTGGACCGCAACAGCGCTGCCCAGGAAGGCCCGTCGGGGGTGCACCGCATCACGCGTCTCACCGAGCTGCCGCCGCTGCTCCGCGCCGATACCCGTTTTGGAGCGCCGTCCACCTTCGGGTAATGTTCTTCCTGCGCCGCCCGAGAAGGCCGAAAGGTCCGGACAGGGAGGCGTAAGTCGAAGCAAAACTCCTGCTAGGGGTTGCGTATCGATGGCCTATGGTGTAATTGGCAGCACGACGGTTTCTGGTTCCGTTAGTCTAGGTTCGAGTCCTGGTAGGCCAGCTCGCAGAGCTTATCTGCAACGCCCCCGTTGTGTAGCGGCCTAGCACGCCGCCCTCTCAAGGCGGTAGCGCCGGTTCGAATCCGGTCGGGGGTACAGATCCTTCCCATGGAAGCAGTCAGGGTCGCACCCACTGCTACCGATGCAGGATCGCTAGGGCCCCCGTTGTGTAGCGGCCTAGCACGCCGCCCTCTCAAGGCGGTAGCGCCGGTTCGAATCCGGTCGGGGGTACGCAGGGTCTAGCTGGTCTAGACCACAGTGGGCTATGGTGTAATTGGCAACACGACGGTTTCTGGTTCCGTTGTTCTAGGTTCGAGTCCTGGTAGCCCAGCGCAGTACGGCAGGACGAAGCAGTACAGCAGGACAAGCTAGCCCCCGTTGTGTAGCGGCCTAGCACGCCGCCCTCTCAAGGCGGTAGCGCCGGTTCGAATCCGGTCGGGGGTACAGGAGAAGGGGCCTTCCCGTAAGGGAGGGCCCCTTCGTCGTTACTCCGAAGTCCCCTGCCCGAAGCGGTGGTTGGACTCCTCCGCCTGCGCGATCCTGCGCAGCGCGAGCAGCACGGGCTCGTACAGCACGGTGAGCGCGACAGCCGCCTGCAACTGTTCTTCCGACGACTCGTACCGCTCGATCAAGTCCAGGTCGGCGACGGCCAGTTGGCGTCCCGCCCGCGCGTAGGGCGTCAAGTCGTCGACGGTGCACGGATATCCGAGCCGGGCGAGGGTACCGACCGCGGTCGCGAGCATCCCGTACGCCGGCGAGGCGGCCCCGTACGCCTGGGCGTACTCCCAGCCGAGCCGTTCGAGCAGCGCGTCGACGGTGCGCCGCGCCGCCTGTGCGTGCGTGTCGTCCTCGGCGGTCTCGCGGCCGTGAGGGAGCGCCCAAACAGCCACGCCCAGGCGGGAGTTGTGGTCCAGGGAGTCGTCCTCCAGGGCGGCGAGCACCTCCCGGGCGGAGGCGATCGGTACCCGCCCCACCTGGATGAGCGCCCGGACGAGGCGCAGCCGCCGCAGGTGTTTCTCGTCGTACTCGGCCTGCGTCGCCGTCACGCGGCGGCCGGGCGGAAGCAGACCCTCGCGCAGGTAGTACTTGATCGTGGCCGTCGCGACCCCGCTGCGCGTACTGAGCTCCGCCAGTCTCATCGGCTCACTTCTCCTCTTTCCTCTTGCGCATCCACTTGGGGAGTGGCACTATCCAATCATGGATAGCGAAACTATCCAACGCTCTCTGAAGGGGGAACCATCGTGAGCACCCAGCCGATCGAAGGGCGCATGACCGCCGACGCGCAGGGCGGCATCACCGTCTTCAACATCGGGATGCGCATCAACAACTTCCGTGCCGTGCGCAGCTGGTGGCCCGTCTTCCGTGCGATGCCGCGGATGCTCAGGGAGCTGTCCACGGACCGGGGGAGCGGCATGCTCGGCTACCAGCTCCTGCTCGGCGGGCCGCGGGTGCTGTACGTCGTGCAGTACTGGGAGTCGTCGGAGAAGCTCCTCGCCTACGCGTCCGATCAGGGCAAGGAGCACCGGCCCGCCTGGGCCGCCTTCAACCGGCGGATGCGGGAGGGCAAGGGAAAGGTCGGCTTCTGGCACGAGACGTATGTCGTGCCGCCGGGCGCCCACGAGGCGGTGTACGTCAACATGCCGGAGTTCGGCCTGGGCAAGGCCATCGGCGTGGTCCCGGTCGGCAGGCGCGGGGACAGGGCCGCCGACCGGCTCAAGGCGGCCTGAGGGCGTCCCGGGAGCCCCGGGAGCGCACAGGAAAACGCCCGAGGGGCCGCCGCGGCGTTGAGGCGGCTCCTCGGGCGTTCTGTGTGCTGTCTGCGGGTGGTGTGGCTCGGCCCGCGGCGGCGAGCCCGTCCGGGTCAGCCCGTGCGGCGCAGGGCCTCGGAGAGGCGCCCGGCGGCGTCGATGATGGCCTGGGCGTGCATCCGGCCCGGGTGACGGGTCAGGCGCTCGATCGGCCCGGAGACCGAGACGGCGGCGACGACGCGGTTCGAGGGGCCGCGCACGGGGGCGGAGACGGACGCGACGCCCGGCTCCCGCTCGCCGATCGACTGGGCCCAGCCCCGGCGGCGTACGCCCGAAAGGGCCGTGGCCGTGAAGCGGGCGCCCTGGAGGCCGCGGTGCAGGCGCTCCGGCTCCTCCCAGGCCATCAGGATCTGCGCGGAAGAGCCCGCCTTCATCGTGAGCGTCGAGCCCACCGGGACCGTGTCCCGCAGGCCCGAGAGGCGCTCGGCGGCGGCCACGCAGATGCGCATGTCGCCCTGCCGGCGGTAGAGCTGCGCGCTCTCGCCCGTCACGTCACGCAGGTGCGTGAGGACCGGGCCCGCCGTGGCGAGCAGACGGTCCTCGCCGGCCGCCGCCGCGAGTTCCGCGAGCCGCGGGCCGAGAATGAAACGGCCCTGCATGTCGCGCGCCACCATCCGGTGGTGTTCCAGTGCCACGGCGAGGCGGTGTGCCGTGGGTCGTGCGAGTCCGGTGGCCGCGACCAGCCCCGCGAGGGTGGCCGGACCGGACTCCAGGGCGCTCAAGACGAGAGCCGCCTTGTCGAGAACGCCGACGCCGCTAGAGTTGTCCATGCGTCGATACTCGCGTCTCACTCTGTGAAACGCAAGTTCAATTTTCGATGGAACACGTCACCCTGGGACGTGCGATCCGCGGACCAACGGATAGCGGTCAACGCGCGGCACGAGGGGTACGGGCGTGGACGAACAATTCTCTAGTTGGGCCGGCCCAACACAGCCGGTCGGAGGGAAAGCGATGGGTAGGACACTCGCGGAGAAGGTCTGGGACGACCACGTCGTCCGGCACGCCGAAGGCGAGCCCGACCTCCTCTTCATCGATCTGCACCTGCTGCACGAGGTGACGAGCCCGCAGGCCTTCGACGGCCTGAGGCAGGCCGGCCGCCCGGTGCGGCGCCTCGACCTCACCATCGCCACCGAGGATCACAACACCCCGACCCTCGACATCGACAAGCCCATCGCGGACCCGGTCTCGCGGGCGCAGTTGGAGACGCTGCGCAAGAACTGCGCCGAGTTCGGCGTACGTCTGCACTCGCTGGGCGACGTCGAGCAGGGCGTCGTCCACGTGGTGGGCCCCCAGCTGGGCCTGACCCAGCCCGGCACCACCGTGGTCTGCGGCGACTCCCACACCTCCACGCACGGCGCTTTCGGCGCGCTGGCGTTCGGCATCGGCACCTCCCAGGTCGAGCACGTCCTGGCGACGCAGACGCTGCCGATGGCCCCGCCGAAGACCATGGCCATCACGGTCGACGGCGAACTGCCCGACGACGTCACGGCCAAGGACCTGATCCTCGCCATCATCGCCAAGATCGGCACCGGCGGCGGCCAGGGCTACGTCCTGGAGTACCGAGGCTCCGCCATCGAGAAACTCTCGATGGAAGCCCGCATGACCATCTGCAACATGTCGATCGAGGCCGGTGCCCGCGCGGGCATGATCGCCCCCGACGCCACCACCTTCGACTACATCGAGGGCCGCGACCACGCCCCGAAGGGCGAGGAGTGGGACGCGGCTGTCGCGTACTGGAAGACCCTGAAGACGGACGACGACGCGGTCTTCGACGCCGAGGTCTACATCGACGCCACCCAGCTCGCGCCGTTCGTCACCTGGGGCACCAACCCGGGCCAGGGAGCGCCGCTCTCGGCGCAGGTCCCCGATCCCGCTTCGTACGAAGACGCGTCGGAGCGGTACGCCGCCGAAAAGGCCCTGGAATACATGGGGTTGACCGCGGGGCAGGCGCTGCGCGACATCAAGGTCGACACCGTCTTCGTAGGTTCGTGCACCAACGGCCGCATCGAGGACCTGCGTGCGGCGGCCTCCATCGTCGAGGGGCGCAAAGTCGCCGACGGCGTACGGATGCTGGTCGTCCCCGGTTCGGTGCGGGTCGCTCTGGAGGCCGTCGCGGAGGGCCTGGACAAGGTCTTCATCGCGGCGGGCGCCGAATGGCGGCACGCGGGCTGCTCGATGTGCCTGGGCATGAACCCCGACCAACTGGCGCCCGGCGAGCGCTCCGCGTCGACCTCCAACCGCAACTTCGAGGGCAGGCAGGGCAAGGGCGGCCGCACCCATCTGGTGTCGCCCCAGGTCGCCGCCGCCACCGCGGTGACGGGCCACCTGGCCTCGCCCGCCGATCTGACCGACGCCCCCGTCACCGCCGGAGTCTGAGAGCCATGGAAGCATTCACCACGCACACCGGCCGGGCCGTTCCGCTGCGCCGCAGCAACGTCGACACCGACCAGATCATCCCCGCCCACTGGCTGAAGAAGGTCACCAGGGACGGATTTGAGGACGGGCTCTTCGAGGCCTGGCGCAAGGACGGCGAGTTCGTCCTGAACAAGCCCGAGCGCCAGGGGGCAACGGTCCTGGTCGCAGGACCCGACTTCGGTACGGGCTCCTCGCGCGAGCACGCCGTGTGGGCACTGCAGAACTTCGGCTTCAAGACGGTCATCTCCTCGCGCTTCGCCGACATCTTCCGCGGCAACTCGCTGAAGAACGGCCTGCTCACCGTCGTGCTCGACCAGAAGGTGGTGGACGCGCTCTGGGCGCTGACCGAGAACGACCCGCAGGCCGAAATCACCGTTGACCTGCAGGATCGCCAAGTTCGCGCCGAGGGCGTCACCGCAGACTTCGAACTCGACGAGAACGCCCGCTGGCGTCTCCTGAACGGTCTGGACGACATCAGCATCACGCTCCAGAACGAGCCGGACATCGCCGCGTACGAGTCGGGCCGACGCTCGCACAAGCCGCGGACGGTGCAGGTCTGACACCCCCGCAACACCCTGGTGTACCCCCAATCGTGGACGGTTGGGGGTACATCTGTGTCCGGGCCTTTCGGGGTGCCCGATGACCTGAACGGGTGGTATCAACTCCCTTGATTCGGACGGCAGAAGAGGCTTGAAATCCCCTTGTACTCGGTCGGAGCGGGTACCCTCAGGAGGGCGCCGGATGTGGGTAGTTACCCCCTGCGGAGGCGACAACTCGCCCCAGATGGCACAATCGGTGCATGGAACGTGACAGCCAACTCGAGCTCTACGGGCTTGTTGCGGACCAACTGAAGGAAGCGCACTCAAAGGTGCGTGCACTGCAAGTCCCGGAGGGCGTACGGATGGCGCTGACCCGGAAGCTGCTGGTCATTACGGCCGCGGCCAAACACGATCTCGCCGATGCGGCAAGGCGTCTGGAGCGATTGATGGCGGACCTCGAGGAAGCTGACGAGGGCCGATTCCCCGAAGACACCTGAGCCACAAGGCTCAAACGACCCTTCGAGGAACCTTCGAGGAACTCATGGACAGTCGAGTTCGTTGCGGCACAAGGGTGATTAGCCCGTTTCGTGTTTGATTTGCGGTATATATCTGCCTAACGTGCGAAAAAGCCTGGCGAATACGCTCGGGCGAGGTCTCCGAAGGGGAAGACGTGAACAAGGCGCAGCTCGTAGAAGCGATTGCCGACAAGGTGGGCGGCCGCCAGCAGGCCGCCGACGCCGTGGACGCGGTTCTGGACGCAGTTGTCCGTGCCGTGGTCAGCGGAGACCGTGTTTCGGTCACCGGGTTCGGCTCGTTCGAGAAGGTCGACCGCCCGGCCCGTTACGCCCGCAACCCGCAGACCGGGGAGCGCGTTCGGGTCAAGAAGACCTCGGTGCCGCGCTTCCGCGCCGGACAGGGCTTCAAGGACCTGGTGAGCGGCTCGAAGAAGCTCCCGAAGAACGACGTCGCGGTCAAGAAGGCGCCCAAGGGCAGCCTTTCGGGCGGCGGTGCTTCGGCGACCGTCAAGAAGGCAGCGGCCAAGAAGGCCACGGCCAAGAAGGCGACGGCGAAGAAGGCCGCCACCGCCAAGAAGGCCACCGCCAAGAAGACGACGGCGACGGCGAAGAAGGCGACCGCCAAGAAGACCACCGCCAAGAAGACGTCGGCGACGGCCAAGAAGGCGGCCACGGCCAAGAAGGCGACGGCCAAGAAGGCCAGCCCCGCCAAGAAGGCCACCGCCAAGAAGACCGCGCCGGCCACCAAGAAGGCCACCGCGAAGAAGACCGCTCCCGCCAAGAAGTCGACGGCGCGCAAGACCACCGCCAAGAAGGCCACCGCCCGCAAGAAGTAAGGGCACGAGGGCACTCACGCGCCGGGCCGGGCTCCCAACCGGGAGCCCGGCCCGCGGCGTGTGTGGGGGCCGTACGGGGCCTGAGACAGAGCCCTGGTGCTCAGAACGTCTGCAGCGTCACCAGGGTGATGCGCCGCTGCTCGCCCTCTCCCTCGACCTCGATCCGCACCCGCTGGCCGGGCCGCAGGAGCCGCAGGCCGCCCGCGTCGAACGCCGGGGGGTCGAAGGGCACCGGAGTGCCGTCGTCGAGCAGCACGCTGCCGCTGCGGGTCTCGGAGTCGTACGTGTACGCGGTCGCCTGCATGGGGGAAGCGTACTCAGTCGGCGATCAGGAGCCTCGCGGCAGCCGTCGCCGTGCGCGGCCCGACGCCCAGCGCGAGCGCGGCCCGCAGGTCGTCGCCGGTGTCCACGTCCTGGCGTACGGAATCGACGCCGTCGAGCGGAAGTTCCACCGCCCCGGAGGCCGCGTGCCGGGAACGGGACGCCGTGCCGAATGCCGGGCGCAATTCCGTGCCGGGAGCCGCGCAGAGCAGTGTCGTACCTATTCCGGCGGCATCCGCGAGGAAAGAACGGGAAAATCGGGCCGCGCTGTCGAGTACCCGGGCCAATTCCAGAGGACGCAGCGCGGGGAGATCGGCATTCAGCGCCGCGAGTGCCGTTTCGGGCCGCCCCGCGCGCACGGCGGCCGCTCCGTGCGCCAGCGCCGCGTTGAGGCCCCCCGCGGGCTCGTCGCGGATGATCCCGGCCCCCAGAGCCGCGAGCTCGCGTCCGGCGAGGCCGTCGTCCGTGACGACCACCACATCCCGTATCGCCGGGCAGGCCAGCGCGGCGGCCACGGTGTCCTGCGCGAAGGCGAGGGCGAGGCCGGGACGCAGGGTGTCGCCGGTGGTGGCGGTGAGCCTGCTCTTGGCGCGCTCCAGCGGTTTCAGGGGTATCACC
Source organism: Streptomyces sp. NPDC033180 (assembly GCF_055577645.1). Classification (NCBI taxonomy): domain Bacteria; kingdom Bacillati; phylum Actinomycetota; class Actinomycetes; order Kitasatosporales; family Streptomycetaceae; genus Streptomyces; species Streptomyces sp. NPDC033180. The sequence goes on from NZ_JBVIPU010000011.1 coordinate 173,374, forward strand.
AGGGTCCACTGCACGGGTGGCGGCTCCGTCCTTCGCGTCGCGCCCATTGTGACCTGCTGGCGGGGCACTACCGGGGCCGGGCCGCGGGGGCGGGCGTACGGTGTTCTCGACAGACAGGCAGCCTGGGGCGACACTTTGTGCGGCCGACCAGGTTCATGGAGGAAGGTGTCCGAGTGTCCCGCCGCAGAATCGGCTTCTGGTACCGCCTGGCGGCGGTCATCGCCAAACCGCCTCTGGTGGTTTTCTTCAAGCGGGACTGGCGAGGAATGGAACACATTCCGGCCGACGGTGGATTCATCACGGCGGTGAATCACAACTCGTATATCGACCCGCTCTCGTACGCGCATTTTCAGTACAACACCGGACGAGTGCCTCGTTTCCTGGCAAAGGACGGCCTTTTCAAGGACGGGTTCGTCGGCAAGGTCATGAAGGGCACCGGCCAGATCCCGGTCTACCGCGAGACCACGAACGCGCTCGACGCCTTCCGTGCCGCGGTCGACGCGATCGAGCGCGGCGAGTGCGTGGCGTTCTACCCCGAAGGCACCCTCACCAGGGACCCCGAGATGTGGCCGATGACGGCCAAGTCCGGTGCCGCGCGGGTCGCCCTGCGGACCAAGTGCCCGGTCGTCCCTGTCGCGCAGTGGGGCGCCAACCTCGCGCTTCCCCCGTACAGCAAGAAGCTCAGCCTCTTCCCGCGCAAGAAGCTCCAGGTGCTCGCGGGCAGTCCGGTTGACCTCTCGCGCTTCTACGACAAGGAGCCCACCCCCGAGATCCTGCGGGAGGTGACCGAGACCATCATGGCCGCGGTCACCGAACTCCTGGAGGAGATCCGGCAGGAGAAGGCCCCAGGCTCCCCGTACGACCCGCGCAAGGCGCGGCTCGCGCAACGCCGCAAGGCGGCGGACCGGAGCGGTCGCGGCGTCCCCCAGAACACTCCCGAGAGCACCACGGAGGACAGCAAGTGACGAACCCGGTGAAGGCCGCCGTCTTCGGAACGGGCTCTTGGGGTACCGCCTTCGGCATGGTGCTCGCCGACGCCGGGTGCGACGTCACCCTGTGGGGGCGTCGCGCCGAACTCGCCGACGCGGTCAACTCATCGCACAGCAACCCGGACTACCTCCCCGGTGTCGAGCTCCCGGGGAACCTCGAAGCGACCACCGACCCGGCAGAGGCCGCGGCAGGCGCCGACTTCACCGTGCTCGCCGTGCCCTCGCAGACGCTGCGCGCGAACCTCGCCGAGTGGGCGCCGCTGCTCGCCCCCGACACCGTGCTCGTCTCCCTCATGAAGGGCGTCGAACTGGGCTCCGCCATGCGGATGAGCGAGGTCATCGAGGACGTCACGAAGGTCGCCGCCGACCGTATCGCCGTCGTCACAGGACCCAACCTCGCCCGCGAGATCGCCGCCAGGCAGCCCGCTGCCGCCGTGGTCGCCTGCCGCGACGAATCGATCGCGCAACGCCTGCAGACCGCCTGCCACACCCCGTACTTCCGCCCGTACACGAACACGGACGTCGTCGGCTGCGAACTCGGCGGCGCCGTCAAGAACGTCATCGGTCTCGCCGTCGGCATCGCGGACGGCATGGGCCTCGGCGACAACGCCAAGGGCTCGCTCATCACCCGCGGCCTCGCCGAGACCACCCGCCTGGGCCTGGCGATGGGCGCGGATCCGCTGACGTTCTCCGGACTCGCGGGCCTGGGCGACCTGGTGGCCACCTGCTCGTCGCCGCTGTCGCGCAACCACACCTTCGGCACGAACCTCGGCAAGGGCATGACGCTGGAGGAGACCATCGCGGTCACCAAGCAGACCGCCGAGGGCGTCAAGTCCTGTGAGTCGGTGCTGGATCTGGCCCGCAGGCACGGCGTCGACATGCCCATCACCGAGACGGTCGTGGGCATCGTGCACGAGGGCACGCCGCCGGTGGTCGCCCTCAAGGAGCTGATGTCGCGCAGCGCCAAGCCCGAGCGCCGCTGACTGTCGCCGCTGACTCTCCGAGGGCCACCGGGTACCCTCAAGCCGATATGAGCAGCGAGAACCTCCCCCAGAGCCCCGAGCCGCGCCCCGAGCAGAGCTCTGAGCCGCTCCGTAAGCCGCGTGTGGCCGTCGTGTTCGGCGGCCGCAGCTCGGAGCACGGCATCTCGGTCGTCACGGCGGGCGCCGTGCTGCGTGCCATCGACCGCACCAAGTACGACGTCCTGCCCATCGGCATCACGACGGACGGCCGCTGGGCCCTGACCGCCGACGATCCCGAGCGCATGGCGATCACCGACCGGCAGGTGCCCAACGTCGACGCGCTCGCGGAGTCGGCCGACGGCGGCGTCGTGATGCCCTTGGACCCGGGCAACCGCGAGGTCGTCTACAGCGAGCCCGGCTCCGTGCCCAAGGCCCTCGGCGAAGTCGACGTCGTCTTCCCGATGCTGCACGGTCCCTACGGCGAGGACGGCACCCTCCAGGGACTCCTGGAGCTCTCCGGAGTGCCCTACGTGGGCGCCGGAGTGCTCGCCTCGGCCGTCGGCCAGGACAAGGAGTACATGAAGCGGGTCTTCACCTCCTTCGGTCTCCCCGTCGGCCCGTACCTGGTGATCCGCCCGCGCGAGTGGGACAACGACCAGCAGACCGCCCGCAAGAAGATCGCGGAGTTCGCCGGCGAGCACGGCTGGCCGCTGTTCATCAAGCCCGCGCGCGGCGGCTCCTCGATGGGCATCACGAAGGTCGACTCCTTCGAAGGCCTCGACGAGGCGATCGACGAAGCCCGCCGCCACGACCCCAAGATCCTCGTCGAGTCGCTCCTGCGCGGCCGCGAGATCGAGTGCGGGGTCCTGGAGTTCGAGGACGGGCCGCGCGCGAGCGTGCCCGCCGAGATCCCGCCGGTGCAGTCGCACGACTACTACGACTTCGAGGCGAAGTACATCGACTCGACGCCCGGAATCGTGCCGGCCCCGCTGACGCCCGATGAGACCGCCGAAATCCAGCGACTCGCGGTCGACGCCTTCGAGGCCACGTCGTGTGAGGGCCTGGTGCGCGCGGACTTCTTCCTCACCGAGGACGGCTTCGTGATCAACGAGATCAACACGATGCCGGGCTTCACGCCCATCTCGATGTACCCGCAGATGTGGGAGGCCAGCGGTGTCTCCTACCCCGAGCTGGTGGACCGCCTCGTCCAAGCGGCCCTCAACCGCTCCACGGGGCTGCGCTAGCCCTCAGGGGCACTAGGCGATCCCCTTGGGGATGGTCCTCTTGATGGGGGCGGCGAAGTCCGTCAGCGGGCTCACGCCGTCCCCCGCGCGCTCCTTGGGCAGCGTCACCTCCACGTACGCCTTGCGCAGCGTGGAGGTGAAGCGGAAAGAACCGTCGTCCTGCTCGTCGAGCAGCCAGTTGACGCCGTCGACCGTCACGCCGTCCGCCTCGGGGTTGTTCATCTCGGCCGGTCTCTCGACGCCGCAGCGCAGTATGATCGCCGGGTCTCCCCACCCGGCGGTCAGCTCCGACTTCGGCTCGGGATCAACGCGCCCGAGACCGTCCACCTTCTCCGGCAGCCGCTTGTGCAGGTTCCGGCACAGTTCGGTGCCCTTGCTGTCCGGGGTGGGAACCGCGGCCTTCACCGCTTCGTCTGCTGAGGAGCAGCCCGCGGACGCGATCAGCAGTGCGAGGGCGGGGGCGGAGACCAGGCAGCGGCGCCGGCGACGGGAAAACTTCACCGGCCAAGGGTAGACGGGGGCTACAAGTGCACGACGGGGCAGGTCAGGGTCCGGGTGATGCCGTCCACTTGCTGGACCTTGGCGACCACCATGCGGCCGAGTTCGTCGACCGTGTCCGCCTGGGCGCGCACGATGACATCGTAGGGACCGGTCACGTCCTCGGCCTGGATCACTCCTGCGATCTTGCCGATCAGCTCGGCGACGGTCGACGCCTTGCCGACCTCTGTCTGGATCAGGATGTACGCCTGTACCACGGAACCTCCAGGGCGGCCACGAGGATCATGTGGGGAGAAGGGACGCCACGGTACCGCGTCGCCGCTTCTCGCGGGGAGACCCGGGGGACCTGTGGCGCGCACATCGCGGTGGACGGGCAACAGAAGTTGACGGTCATATCGACCGTACCTATGACAGTGACGGCTCGCGACCGCAAGCCGAGCAGCGTGAAAGGGCATGGTGAGTCCCGGTGAAGGGAACCGTCGGCGAGTTGGGGGAGTTCGGGCTCATCAGGGAACTCACCTCCCGGCTCACCTCCACCCCGGCCGTCCGGCTCGGGCCGGGCGATGACGCCGCCGTCGTGTCGGCTCCCGACCGACGGGTCGTGGCGAGCACCGACATCCTCCTCGAGGGGCGGCACTTCCGCCGCGACTGGTCGACCGCGTACGACGTGGGCCGCAAGGCCGCCGCGCAGAACCTCGCGGACATCGCCGCCATGGGAGCCGTACCGACCGCGCTCCTCCTCGGCCTGGTCGTGCCCGCCGAACTCCCCGCGAGCTGGCCCACGGAGCTCATGGACGGCCTGCGGGACGAATGCCAGGTCGCGGGAGCGGCCGTCGTGGGCGGTGATGTCGTACGGGGGGACACGATCACCGTCGCGATCACCGCGCTCGGCGATCTGCGCAACCACGAGCCGGTCACCCGCGCCGGTGCCCAGCCAGGCGATGTCGTCGCCGTCACCGGCTGGTTGGGCTGGTCCGCCGCCGGGCACGCCGTGCTCTCGCGCGGCTTCCGTTCTCCCCGCGCCTTCGTGGAGGCCCACCGCAGGCCCGAACCGCCGTACCACGCGGGCCCCGCGGCCGCCGGCCTCGGCGCCACCTCGATGACGGACGTGAGCGACGGCCTCATCGCCGACCTCGGCCACATCGCCGATTCGAGCAAGGTGCGCATCGACATCCGCTCCGGAGACGTCGACGTGCCCTCCCAGATGAACGACATCGGCCAGGCCGTCGGCGTCGACCCGCTGCAGTGGGTGCTCAACGGCGGCGAGGACCACGCGATCGTGGCGACGTTCCCGCCGGACGTGAAGCTGCCCGCCCGCTGGAAGGTCATCGGCGAGGTCCTCAACCCCTCGGCCCTGCCGCAGGTGACGGTGGACGGAGCGCCCTGGACCAGCAAGGGTTGGGACCACTTCGGCGACAACGGAGACGTCGAGTGAGTACCGCACCGCCCCGCGTCCTGACCGTCGCAGGATCCGACTCCGGCGGCGGCGCGGGAATCCAGGCCGACTTGAAGACGATGCTGGCGCTCGGCACCCACGGCATGAGCGCCGTCACGGCGGTCACCGCGCAGAACTCCCTGGGTGTACAAGGCTTTTGGGAGCTGCCGGTGGAGGCGGTGCGCGCGCAGTACCGCAGCGTCGTCGACGACATCGGTGTCCAGGCCGTCAAGACCGGCATGCTGGCCTCGGCCGAACTGGTCGAGACGGTGGCCGAGTTGATCGCGGACACGGACGCCCCCTCGGTCGTCGACCCGGTGGGTGTCTCCAAGCACGGCGACTCGCTCCTGGCCGCCTCGGCGCTCGACTCGGTCCGTACGAAGCTGCTCCCCGTGGCCACGGTCGCGACCCCGAACCTCGACGAGGTCGCACAGCTCACGGGCGTCCAGGTCGAGTCCGAGGACGGAATGCGGCGGGCCGCGGCGGCCCTCCTCGCGTTCGGCCCGCGGTGGGCGCTCATCAAGGGCGGCCACCTTCGGGGTGACGCGGTGGACCTGCTCACCGACGGTTCGGACGAGCACTGGCTGCGCGCGCCCCGCCACGACAACCGCCACACGCACGGCACGGGCTGCACCCTCGCGAGCGCCATCGCCTCGCACCTGGCCAAGGGCCTGCCGGTGCCGGAGGCCGTCGCGGCGGCGAAGGAGTACGTGACCGGGGCGATCGCGGCCGGGTTCGCCCTCGGTGGCGGGATCGGGCCCGTGGATCACGGGTGGCGGTTCAGGGACCGCTGATCGACTACTGATCACCGGCGGTCACGCGCATACGGAAGAGCACGCGCATACGGAAGAGCACGCACAGACGAAAGAGCCGGTCCCCCGAGGGGGACCGGCTCTTTCAGCAACCAGCTAGGTGGCCGCGCTTACATGCGTCAGCGCGAGACCTTGCCGGCCTTGATGCACGAGGTGCAGGCGTTGAGCCGCTTCGGCGTCCCGCTGACCACGGCACGAACGCGCTGGATGTTCGGGTTCCAGCGACGGGACGTACGGCGGTGAGAGTGCGAGATGTTGTTGCCGAAGCTCGGCCCCTTGCCGCAGACGTCGCAGTTGGCAGCCACGGGTCACTCCAAGACTTCAGATGCACTTACGGTTAATCCCGGCATGCCGGGATCAGTGCAATGATCGTGGGTGGCGTTGCCAGGAGGAATGTCCCGATGGGTATCGGGCAACCGGAGCAGCATACAACGACTGCTTCGGTAGAACGAAACTACCATGTCTCGCCCCGGCCCCGCCCCGGGCCTTTCGCCCTTTCCGGTCTACGCTGCGTCCATTCCGGATGCCCTTAGGAGGCGAGCAGGTGCCGCAGAACCTCGACGCCGTCGCGGTGCGCGCCTGGTGCGGCCTCGCTCTGGACGCCCTGGGGCGGGCCCGCGAGGAGATCGACGCGATCAACGTCTATCCGGTCGCGGACGGGGACACCGGAACGAACCTCTATCTGACTGTGGAGTCGGCCTCCCAGGCGGTCGACGCGGTTTTCACCGGCCTGGAGCCCGCCCGCCCCTCGCTGGCCGAGGCCGTGCGGGCGATGGCGCACGGCGCGCTGATCGGGGCTCGCGGGAACTCGGGCACGATCCTGTCGCAGCTGCTGCGGGGGATGGCGCAGGTCATCGGCGCCGACCGTGACACTGATCACGCCGACGGCCGGGCACTGGCGCTCGCGCTGGGGCGGGCCGCCGAGTCGGCCTACCAAGCGGTGGCGCACCCCGTCGAGGGCACGGTCCTGACGGTGGCCGCCGCCGCTGCCGAGGCGGCTACCGCGGCGGCTTCCGGCGACGGCGCCGGCGGGGACTGCGGGGCGGTGGCGCGGGCCGCGTACGACGGTGCGTGCCTGGCGCTGGACGCGACGCCGGAGCAGCTCGCGGTGCTCGGCCGTGCGGGAGTGGTGGATGCCGGGGGGCGCGGGCTCGTGGCGGTGCTCGGGGCGCTCGTGGGGGCGCTGTCGGGCGAGACGGTGCTCCTGAAGACGGTTTCGGGTTCGGGCCCCCACGCGCGCGTGGGGGCCTCGTACGACGCGGCGGACGCCGTCGAGTGCCAGGACACCCCGGCCGACGCCACGGCCCCCGCCTTCGAGGTGATCTACCTCCTGGAGGCCGATGACACCGCCGTCGCACGGCTGCGGACACGGCTGGACGGGCTCGGCGACTCCCTTGTCGTCGTCGGCGGCGACGGCCTGTGGAACGTCCACGTGCACGTCGACGACGCGGGCGCCGCCGTCGAGGCGGGCGTCGAGGCCGGGCGGCCCCACCGCATCCGCATCACCCACTTCGGAGTGGGCGACGCACACACCGCGGGCGTCACCCCGCCGCCCCGCGAGCGGGTGCAGCGCGGGATCGTCGCCGTCGTACCGGGGGAGGGGCTCGCCGGTCTCTACGCCGACGCCGGTGCGACCACCGTGCCCACCCGCCCCGGGGAGCCGCCCGCCAGCGGCGAGCTCGTCGACGCGATCCGGCGGGCCCACGCGCGCGAGGTGGTGCTCCTGCCGAACGACGCGGAGCTGCGCCACACCGCCGCCGCCGCGGCGGAACAGGCCCGCACCGAAGGGGTGCGGGTCGCGCTGATCCCGACCCGGTCCGCGGTCCAGGGCATCGCGGCGCTCGCCGTGCACGAGCCGGACCGCCGCTTCGACGAGGACGTCGTCGCGATGACCTCGGCGGCCGGTGCGACGCGGTACGCCGAACTGGCCGTCGCCGAGCGGCAGTCGTGGACCATGGCGGGCATCTGCCAGGCAGGGGACGTCCTCGGCCTGATCGACGGCGATGTCGCGCTGATCGGCGACGACACCACGCGCGCCGCACGCTCCGTCCTCGACCGGATGCTGGCCGCGGGCGGCGAGATGGTCACGCTGGTGCTCGGCGACGACGTGCCGGACAGCCTCGGCGATGACCTGGAGAAGCATGTGCGCGAGCAGCATCTGGCGGTCGACACGGTGGTCTACCGCGGGGGACGCCAGTCGGCCCTGCTCCTGATCGGCGTGGAGTGACAGCCGCCTTCGGCGCCCTTGACCAGCATTCCTGACCAGCGGATTTCAGGGACGTACGCCGAATTGTCAGTGGCGTGGTGTGCAATGGATCTCGTGCCCGCGCTCGAAGAACCCCTGAAGAAAGTGGTCGGTCCCGCCACCGCGAAGGTGATGGCCGAGCACCTGGACCTGCACACCGTCGGCGACCTGCTGCACCACTACCCGCGGCGGTACGCGGAGCGGGGCGAGCTCACCCGCCTCGCCGACCTGCCGCTGGACGAGCACGTCACGGTGGTCGCCCAGGTCGCGACGGCACGCATCCTGACGTTCAACGGCGGCAGGGGCCAGCGCCTCGAAGTGACGATCACCGACGGCAGCGGCCAGCTCCAGCTGGTCTTCTTCGGCCGGGGCATCCACAAGCCGCACAAGGACCTGCTGCCCGGCACGCGCGCGATGTTCGCGGGCAAGGCGTCCGTCTTCAACCGCAAGATGCAGCTCGCACACCCGGCGTACGAACTCCTCAAGGGCGACTCCGACAACGCCGACGATGCGGTCGACTCCTGGGCAGGCGCCCTCATCCCCCTCTATCCGGCCACCGCCAAGCTGGAGTCCTGGAAGATCGCCAAATCCGTCGACGCGGTCCTGCCCAGCGCCCAGGAGGCCGTCGACCCGCTGCCGCCGAGCCTGCGCGACGGCCGTGGGCTGATCCCGCTCCCCGAAGCGCTCCTGAAGATCCACCGCCCGCACACCAAGGCGGACATCGCATCCGCCCGCGACCGCCTGAAGTGGGACGAGGCCTTCGTCCTCCAGGTAGCCCTGGCCCGCCGTAGGTACGCCGACGCGCAGCTCCCCGCGATCGCCCGCCGCCCCCGCGAGGGCGGCCTGCTCGACGCCTTCGACGCGAAGCTGCCCTTCACCCTCACCGAGGGCCAGGAGAAGGTCTCCAAGGAGATCTTCGACGACCTGGCCACCGAACACCCGATGCACCGCCTGCTCCAGGGAGAGGTGGGATCGGGCAAGACCATGGTGGCCCTGCGCGCCATGCTCGCCGTCGTGGACGCGGGTGGGCAGGCCGCGATGCTCGCGCCCACCGAAGTGCTCGCCCAGCAGCACCACCGCTCGATCACCGAGATGATGGGCGAGCTCGCCGAGGGTGGCATGCTCGGCGGCTCGGACCAGGGCACCAAGGTCACGCTGCTCACCGGCTCCATGGGTGTGGCAGGCCGCCGACAGGCCCTGCTCGACCTGGTCACCGGCGAAGCCGGGATCGTCATCGGTACGCACGCGCTGATCGAGGACAAGGTCCAGTTCCACGACCTGGGCCTGGTCGTCGTCGACGAACAGCACCGCTTCGGAGTCGAGCAGCGCGACGCCCTGCGCGGCAAGGGCAAGCAGCCCCCGCACCTCCTCGTCATGACGGCCACGCCCATCCCGCGCACGGTCGCGATGACGGTCTTCGGTGACCTGGAGACCTCGGTCCTCGACCAGCTCCCCGCCGGCCGTTCGCCGATCGCCAGCCACGTCGTGCCCGCCGAGGACAAGCCGCACTTCCTGGCACGCGCGTGGGAGCGCGTGCGCGAGGAGGTCGAGAACGGCCACCAGGCGTACGTGGTCTGCCCCCGGATCGGCGACGAGGAGGACGATCCGAAGAAGGCCAAGAAGAAGGCCGAGGAGGAGGCCACCGCCGAGAAGCGGCCGCCGCTCGCCGTCATCGAGGTCGCCGAGCAACTCGCCCGCGGTCCGCTGAGCGGCCTCAAGGTCGAGGTCCTGCACGGCCGCATGCAGCCGGACGACAAGGACGCGGTGATGCGCCGCTTCGCCGCGGGCGAGACCCAGGTCCTGGTCGCGACGACGGTCATCGAGGTCGGCGTGAACGTCCCGAACGCCACCGCCATGGTGATCATGGACGCGGACCGCTTCGGCGTATCGCAGCTGCACCAGCTGCGCGGCCGCGTCGGCCGCGGCTCGGCCCCCGGCCTCTGCCTTCTGGTCACCGACATGCCCGAGGCGAGCCCCGCCCGCGCCCGCCTCGCAGCCGTGGCCGCGACGCTCGACGGATTCGAGCTCTCCCGGATCGACCTGGAGCAGCGCCGCGAGGGCGACGTACTGGGCCAGGCGCAGTCCGGTGTCCGTTCCAGCCTGCGCATGCTCGCCGTCATCGAGGACGAGGAGATCATCGCCGAGGCCCGTGAGGAGGCCGTCGCGGTGGTCTCCGCCGACCCGGAGCTGGAGCACCTGCCGGAGCTGCGCACGGCTCTGGACGCCCTCCTGGACGACGAGCGCGAGCAGTACCTCGACAAGGGATGACCAGGGGATGACCAGGGGGGCGACAAGGGCTGACAGGCAGGAGCGGCGCGGGGGCTGAGAGACTGGGACAGGATCTTCCCGCTCGTTCGTTCACCGACAAGGACTCAGATGACCCGCGTGATCGCCGGTGTGGCCGGCGGACGTCGCCTCGCCGTCCCGCCAGGGAACGGCACACGGCCCACGACCGACCGCGCACGCGAGGGCCTGTTCTCCACCTGGCAGGCCCTGCAGGGCACGCTGGACCGGGCACGCGTCCTCGACCTGTACGCCGGGTCCGGAGCCATCGGCCTCGAAGCGCTCTCGCGGGGGGCGGGCCACGCCCTGCTCGTCGAGACCGACGCCCGCGCGGTGCGCACCATCAGGGAGAACGTCAAGGCGATCGGCCTGCCCGGCGCGGAGGTCAGGGCGGGCAAAGCGACCCAGATCGTCCAGGGCGGCGCCCCGACCACCCCTTACGACCTGGTCTTTCTCGACCCTCCGTATGTCGTCACCGATGACGATCTTCGCGAGATTCTGCTCACACTCCGCGCGGAGGGCTGGCTCACGGACGATGCGCTCGTCACCGTTGAACGCAGTACAAGAGGCGGAGAATTCGGCTGGCCCGACGGCTTCGAAGCGCTGAGGTCCCGTCGCTACGGCGAAGGCACGTTTTGGTACGGTCGCGCCGCCTCTACGTGCGACGACTCAGTGATCGCGCCATGACCGGACCGGAGAGCGAGGGACTCACGTTGCGCCGCGCCGTCTGTCCGGGGTCGTTCGACCCCATCACCAACGGACACCTCGACATCATCGCCCGCGCCTCCAGGCTCTACGACGTGGTGCACGTCGCGGTGATGATCAATCAGTCGAAGAAGGGCCTGTTCACCGTCGACGAGCGGATCGAGCTGATCCGCGAGGTCACCGCCGACTTCGGGAACGTCGAGGTCGAGTCCTTCCACGGCCTGCTCGTCGACTTCTGCAAGCAGCGCGACATCCCGGCCATCGTCAAGGGCCTGCGAGCGGTCAGCGACTTCGACTACGAACTGCAGATGGCCCAGATGAACAACGGCCTCTCGGGCGTCGAGACCCTCTTCGTGCCCACCAACCCCACCTACAGCTTCCTGTCCTCCTCGCTGGTCAAGGAAGTGGCCGCCTGGGGCGGCGACGTCGCCCATCTGCTGCCGCCGGTGGTCCACGAGGCGCTGGCGGAGCGCATCGGCAAGAAGTGACGGACGGCCGGACGAACTGACAGTCCGTCACCCGGTGTCGGACGGCCGCCGACTGGCCTTACAGTCGTGCCGTCCGTCTCCAACCAGCTGTAGAGAGTGGCGAGCACACGGTGGACGTGCAGAAGAAGATCGACGAGATCGTCGACGCGGTCGGCAGTGCCCGGTCCATGCCGATGTCGGCCTCGTGCGTGGTCAACCGCGCCGATCTGCTGTCGATGCTCGAAGAGGTGCGCCAGGCGCTGCCGGGCTCCCTCGCGCAGGCCCAGGAGCTCATCGGCGGCCGCGAGCAGCTGGTCGAGCAGGCCCGCCAGGAGGCGGACCGGATCATCGAGACGGCGCACGCCGAGCGCGGTTCGCTGATCTCCGACACGGAGGTCGCCCGCAACTCGCAGGGCGAGGCCGAGCGCATCCTCGCCGAGGCCCGGCAGGCCGCCGACGAGGTCCGCGTCGAGGCCGACGACTACGTGGACAGCAAGCTGGCCAACTTCGAGGTCGTCCTCACCAAGACCCTCGGCTCCGTCGGCCGCGGCCGCGAGAAGCTCCTCGGCACCGGACCCGGCCTCGACGAGCAGGGTTACGAGGACGAGGACGCCCCGCAGCGCAGCCACGACCCCGAGACGCTGCGCCGGGACGCGGACGCGTACGTCGACGCCAAGCTCGGCGCCTTCGAGGCGGTCCTGGCCAAGACCCTGGAGGCGGTCGGCCGCGGCCGTCAGACCCTGCACGGCCGTGCGCCCGCCGACGACCTCGCGGGCCTCGCCGACGGCCTCGGGTCCCAGGCGCACACCACGGACGCCGAGTACCTCGCGGGCCTCACCGACCCCACGGCGCCGCCGGCTCCCGTCCCGGCAGCGGCCCCGCAGCCTCCCCAGGCGCCCCCGCAGATCCCCGCACAGCAGCCGTACGCCCCGCCCCAGCAGGAGCCGGACCCGTACGCCTACCAGCAGCAGGATCAGTACGCCTACCAGCAGCAGTACGCCCAGCAGGACCCGTACGGCTACCAGCAGCAGGATCCGTACGGGTACCCGCAGCAGGGATACGACCAGACCCAGCAGCAGGGGTACGGAGAGCCGCATCAGCAGCAGCATCACCAGGCCCCCGGTGTCCTTGACGAGGCCAGCCTCTTCGACACCGGCATGATCACGGCGGAGCAGCTGCGCCAGTACGAACAGGGCCGCTAGCTCCCGGTCCGCGGTCCTTCCGGGACCGGATTGGGTCGAGAGCGAAAGGTCCAGTATCCTGGCTCTTCGGTCGCGCGTACGTCCGCGATCCAGGCTGCCTGGCTAGTGAGCCAAGCTCACGACGGGGGCGGCCCTCCTTGAACTTCCAGGATTCGAAAGCAGGAAAAGCCCTGAGTGCTCGCCTTGACCACCGCAACCCACTCGTGTTCGACACGCACGAGCTGGGTCGGCGTCCCGGTGCGCTGCAGCGGCTGACCCGTTCCATCGAGGCCCCCGGTTCGCCGGATGTCCTCGGTATCGACGGGGTCATCGGAGTGCCGCAAGGCGCCCCGGTCGAGCTGGAGATCCGTCTTGAGTCGGTCATGGAAGGGGTGCTTGTCACAGGCACCGCCCGTGCGTCGGCCGAGGGGGAGTGCGTAAGGTGTCTGGAGCCGCTGAAGCTTGAGGTGGAAGCGGACTTCCAGGAGATGTTCTCGTACCCTGACGCCGACGACCGGGGCCGCGCAGCGGAACCGGCCGACGACGCCGAGGACGACGAGGACAGGCTCTATCTCGAGGACGGCTTGTTCGACCTCGAGCCTGTGCTGCGTGACGCGGTAGTGCTCGCACTGCCGATGCAGCCGGTGTGCCGGGACGACTGTCCGGGCCTGTGTTCCCAGTGCGGAGCACGGCTCGCGGACGACCCGGAGCACCACCATGACGCCGTCGACATTCGTTGGGCGGCATTGCAGGGACTCGCCGGGACCATCCAGGACGGCGAGAAGGACGACGTGAGCGGCGCCGAAGCCGGCGTCGACGAGAAGCAGGAGAAGTAGCCGTGGCTGTTCCGAAGCGGAAGATGTCGCGCAGCAACACGCGCCACCGCCGGTCGCAGTGGAAGGCTGCGGTCCCCACCCTGGTTGCGTGCGAGCGCTGCCACGAGCCGAAGCAGCAGCACATCGCGTGCCCGAGCTGCGGCACGTACAACAAGCGCCAGGTCCTCGAGGTCTGAGCGGCTGGTGAGAGGCACCGTGTCTAGCCACAAGATGGCGGAAGACGCCAACGCTGAAAAGGCTGCGAACGCCAAGAAGCAGGCGGAAAACACGGCCTCGTCCCACACGCTTTTGGAAGGGCGGCTCGGGTACAAACTCGAGTCCGCCCTTCTGGTGCGTGCACTGACCCACCGTTCGTACGCGTACGAGAACGGCGGTCTGCCGACGAATGAACGGCTCGAGTTCCTCGGGGACTCGGTGCTGGGACTCGTCGTCACGGACACGCTCTATCGCACCCACCCCGACCTGCCCGAAGGCCAGCTGGCCAAGTTGCGGGCCGCGGTGGTCAATTCGCGTGCGCTGGCGGAGGTCAGTCGAGGCCTCGAACTCGGTCTCTTCATCCGGCTCGGCCGGGGCGAAGAGGGCACGGGTGGCCGGGACAAGGCATCCATCCTCGCCGACACCCTTGAAGCGGTGATCGGCGCGGTCTATCTGGACCAGGGTCTGGACGCGGCGGGCGAGCTGGTGCACCGGCTCTTCGACCCGCTGATCGAGAAGTCCTCGAACCTGGGCGCGGGCCTGGACTGGAAAACCAGCCTCCAGGAGCTCACCGCGACCGAGAGCCTCGGGGTTCCCGAGTATCTGGTCACGGAGGACGGCCCGGACCACGAGAAGACCTTTACTGCTGCCGCCCGCGTCGGAGGCGTCTCGTACGGCACCGGCACCGGCCGCAGCAAGAAGGAAGCGGAGCAGCAGGCCGCGGAGTCCGCGTGGCGCGAAATTCGCTCCGCTGCGGATGAGCGGATCAAGGCGGCGGAGATCGCCGCGGCGGCTCCCGCTACCGCGGAGGTCGACGGGGGCGCCGAAGCCCCGTCTGCCTGACAAGCGCTTTACTGTTGGTGCCGGTCGCCCCTTGGGGTGGCCGGCACCAGCCTTTTCGCCGCTTCACGGCATTCTTCCCGCCCACCCACCCGATTGCCCCGGAGTAGTCGAAATGCCCGAGCTGCCCGAGGTCGAAGTCGTTCGGCGTGGACTCGAGCGCTGGGTGGCCCATCGCACCGTCGCCGATGTCGAGGTGCTGCATCCGCGCGCCGTGCGGCGGCATCTCGCGGGCGGCGACGATTTCGGGCTCCGCCTCAGGGGCCACCGGGTCGGTACGGCGATGCGGCGCGGCAAGTATCTCTGGCTGCCCGTCGAGGACAGCAGCACCTCGATCCTCGCCCACCTAGGCATGAGCGGGCAGCTGCTCGTGCAGCCCCAAGAGGCCCCTGACGAGAAGCACTTGAGGATTCGGGTGCGGTTCGCCGACGCGCTCGGCACCGAGCTGCGCTTCGTCGACCAGCGGACCTTCGGCGGACTCTCGCTGCACGAGAACACCCCGGACGGACTGCCGGACGTCATCGCGCACATCGCACGCGACCCGCTCGACGAGAAGTTCGACGACGCGGCTTTCCACGCCGCGCTGCGCCGCCGTCGTACGACGATCAAACGAGCCCTGCTCGACCAGTCGTTGATCAGCGGAGTCGGCAACATCTACGCGGACGAGGCCCTTTGGCGGGCGAAGCTGCACTACGAGCGCCCCACCGCCACGTTCACGCGCCCGCGCACGGCTCAACTCCTGGGCCACGTACGGGACGTGATGAACGCCGCGCTCGCCGTCGGCGGCACGAGCTTCGACAGCCTGTACGTGAATGTGAACGGTGAGTCCGGGTACTTCGAGCGGTCGCTCGACGCCTATGGACGTGAGGACGAGCCGTGCCGCCGCTGCGGTACGCCGATGCGCCGACGTCCCTGGATGAACCGCTCCAGCTACTTCTGCCCGCGCTGCCAGCGGCCGCCGGCCGCCCCCTTGTCGTAGCGCTCGCGAGCTTCGAGCACGCCGTCCATCCTGCCCTCCACGAAGTGGATGAGGCCCATCAGGCGGTCGGTGACCTCCCGGCCAAGGGGGGTCAGTTGATAATCCACGCGCGGCGGATTGGTGGGCTGCGCGTCACGGTGGACCAGGCCGTCGCGCTCCAGGGCGTGCAGCGTCTGGGACAGCATCTTCTCGCTCACGCCGTCGACCCGGCGGCGCAGTTCGTTGAAACGGAACGTGCCGTCGTGCAGTGCGCCCAGGGTGAGTGCGCCCCAGCGTCCGGTGATGTGCTCCAGGGTGCCGCGCGAGGGGCAGAGCTTGGAGAACACGTCATACGCCATGTCCGAGGTGTCTTCGGCCGGAGTGGTGGCATCCATACCCCCAGCGTACTCCCGCACAGCGCCACCTCGCGGGTGGCGCTGTGCGGGGGTTAGTGCGCTTCTAGAAGCCGAAGTCCTGCGTCCACCAGGGGCCGCCCGGCCCGAAGTGCGCGCCGACGCCCAGGGTCTTGTAGTCGCAGTTGAGGATGTTGGCCCGGTGGCCGGCGCTGTTCATCCAGGCGTCCATCACGGACTGGGCATTGGCCTGGCCCCGGGCGATGTTCTCGCCGCCCAGATCCGATATCCCGGCCTTCTCGGCGCGGTCCCACGGAGTCGCGCCGTCCGGGTCGGTGTGGTCGAAGAAGTCGCGCTCGGCCATGTCCGCGCTGAAGTCCCCGGCGAGCGAGGCCAGGGCGGCGTCGCCGTTCAGGGGGGAGCAGCCCACCTTGGCCCGCTCCTGGTTGACCAGGGTGAGCACATCCGCCTCGGCCGCGCTCTCGGCGGACGGCGTCTTCGGTTCGGCGGCCGGCGGGGCCTTCGGCTTCTCGGAGGGGGTGCGCGAGGGGCTCGGGGGCGTCGTCTTCTGCTTCTCGTCGGTCTCGGGCGCGGGCGGCGCCTTGGACGACGGCTTCTTCGACGGCTCGGCCGAGGGCTTCTCGGTGGACTGCGAGGGGGAGGGGGCCGGAGCGTCGGGGCGTTCGGAGTCGCGGCTCGGCGGGGCCGACTCGCGCTCGGCGGTACCGGTGTCGCCGCCCTGCGGCGTGACCTCGCTGGGAGTGGTGGCGGCACGGACCTTGTTCGGGTCGTCGCCTCCGCCGAGGGAGTAGTTCTCGGCGCCCGGGAGCAGGCCGGTGGTGAAGGCCACGGCGCCCATCGCCACAGCTGCGGACACCCCGAGCAGGCCGGTGCGCACCGGCGTGGCGCGGCGGCCACGGTGGCGGTGCGACACGGTGGCGGGGCGGGGCTCCGGGGCGCCGGCGTGATCGCCCGCGTACGTGTCGGAGACCCCAGTGGCGCGGCCGGCGGCGGCTGCCCCTGCGCCGGAGCGTCGGTGGCGTCCCATCTCCTGGCCTTCCTCGTCCTCAGCGGTCAACGTGACTCACCCATACGAGTGAGGCTCATCGAGTCGGGACTGTACGCGATGGCGCATGGGGACGAAGTGCTCCGAGAGCAATTGGCCGGTTAGCGTGCACCCATGAACGAAGAAGTCAGAGTCACGGCCTGGGTGCGTGGCCGGGTGCAAGGCGTGGGTTTCCGCTGGTTCACGCGGGCCAAGGCTCTGGAGATCGGCGGCCTGAGTGGTTTTGCTCTCAATCTGGAGGACGGCCGCGTGCAAGTCGTCGCCGAAGGCCCCCGCGCGGGCGCCCAGGGGCTGCTCGACTGGCTGCGCGAGGGCGACACACCCGGCCGCGTCGACGGCGTCACTGAGATCTGGGACACTCCGCGCGGCATCTACGACACCTTCGCGATTCGCTGACGGCGAGTTGCCGGGCGGACCCGCTCCGGCGTGGTTCTGGCAACCGCCCGGGGCAGGAAAGGCCTGGTGGTTGCCAAGAACGGCCCGCCGTGGCAGGCTCCCAGGTGAAGGATGATCGACACGCCCCCAGGGCCCCGCAGCAGAGGCAGCGCCGCCGTTCTAACGGCCGCAGGCCCCCGGGTCGCCCGCCAATACGGGGCGTGATCGTGTTGACCGTCAAACTTTTTGGTGAGACTCTGGAAGCCCCGCGCACCTTAGCTGTTTGGCATGTGAGAACGGCCAGCAAGACCCAGCAAGAACAACGAGTGCCAAGCACCGCGGGTGCGATTCCCTCACGACCCACACCGCTTCGGTCGGTCACTCATTGTGGAGGACCATCCATCATGGCAAAGGCGCTTCTCGGTTACGTCGGCGGTTCCGACCCGCGACTTCTCGCCGAGATGCGACGGCTCCAGCAGCGCGTCCAGGACCTGGAATCTGAGCTCACGAAGATCCAGGCCGAGAACGACGCGCTCGCGGCTGCCGCTTCTCACGAATCGCTCCTGGAGAGCATCGACGTACCCCAGGCGGAGCCTGCGCTCACCTGACCACCACCTTCAGTAAGGCGCTCACCTCGCACGACCTCGCGTAACACTTGATCGCGTCACGCGTTCCTCGGTCTGCGAGTTGCCTGTTAACGCACGTGGTCGGGCTGCCCATGTCAGCCGCTTGTCCAGATCTGCAAGGGACGCTTCGGCGTCCCTTCTTTCTTGCCGCCGCGTGGCCCGTTTCCGTTACACCTGATGTGCCCTGCATGTTCCTGGGTGAAACGGTGAAAAGGAAGGTGCGGCGCGCAGCGCCCCGCTGGAAGGGCGGTGGCGGGAGACGGGTGGGAGGTAGAGTCCGGCGGCGTGCACCTCAAGGCCCTGACACTGCGCGGTTTCAAATCCTTCGCGTCGGCCACGACGCTGAAGTTCGAGCCGGGCATCACCTGCGTCGTCGGACCGAACGGCTCCGGCAAGTCCAATGTCGTGGACGCGCTGTCCTGGGTCATGGGCGAGCAGGGTGCCAAGTCGCTGCGCGGCGGGAAGATGGAAGACGTCATCTTCGCCGGCACCACCGGGCGGCCGCCGCTCGGCCGCGCAGAGGTCTCCCTCACCATCGACAACTCCGACGGCGCCCTGCCCATCGAGTACGCCGAAGTCACCATCACGCGGATCATGTTCCGCAACGGCGGCAGCGAGTACCAGATCAACGGGGACACCTGCCGGCTGCTCGACATCCAGGAACTGCTCTCCGACTCCGGCATCGGGCGCGAGATGCACGTCATCGTCGGCCAGGGCCAGCTCGACGGCGTCCTGCACGCCGACCCCATGGGGCGCCGCGCCTTCATCGAGGAGGCCGCGGGCGTCCTCAAGCACCGCAAGCGCAAAGAGAAGGCGCTGCGCAAGCTGGACGCGATGCAGGCCAACCTCGCGCGCGTCCAGGACCTGACCGACGAACTGCGGCGCCAGCTCAAGCCGCTCGGCCGGCAGGCCGCCGTGGCGCGCAGGGCCGCCGTCATCCAGGCCGATCTGCGCGATGCCCGCCTGCGGCTCCTCGCCGACGACCTCGTACGGATGCGGGACGCGCTGCGGACCGAGGTGGCCGACGAGGCGGAGCTGAAGCGCCGTAAGGACACCGCAGAGGCCGAGCTGAAGAAGGCGCTCCAGCGGGAGGGGGATCTTGAGGACGAGGTGCGCCGCCTCACGCCGCGGCTCCAGCGGGCGCAGCAGACGTGGTACGAGCTTTCGCAGCTGGCCGAGCGGGTGCGGGGCACGGTGTCGCTCGCCGACGCGCGCGTGAAGAGTGCGACCGCCGCACCGCCCGAGGAGCGGCGTGGCCGTGACCCCGAGGACATGGAGCGCGAGGCCGCGCGGATCCGCGAGCAGGAGGCGGAGCTCGAAGCCGCTCTCGAGGCCGCGGAGCACGCGCTCGAGGACACGGTCGGCCACCGGGCCGATCTTGAGCGGGAGCTCGCGGTCGAGGAGCGCCGCCTCAAGGACGTGGCGCGGGCCATCGCCGACCGGCGCGAAGGGCTCGCGCGGCTGACCGGCCAGGTCAACGCGGCGCGCTCGCGGGCGGGCTCCGCGCAGGCCGAGATCGACCGGCTCGCCCTGGCGCGTGACGAGGCGGGGGAGCGCGCGGTCGCCGCCCAGGAGGAGTACGAGCAGCTGAAGGCGGAGGTCGACGGCCTTGACGCCGGTGACGTGGAGCTCGGCGAGCGGCATGACGAGGCGAAGCGTTCCCTCGCGGAGGCCGAGGGGGCGCTGACCTCGGCCAGGGAGGCGGCGACCGCCGCCGAACGCAAGCGGGCCGCGGTCGCCGCCCGGCACGAGGCGCTCGCGCTCGGCCTGCGCCGCAAGGACGGGACGGGGGCGCTGCTCGCCGCCAAGGACCGCCTCACGGGGCTGCTCGGTCCTGCGGCCGAGCTGCTCTCGATCGCTCCGGGGTACGAGGTCGCGGTCGCGGCGGGCTTCGGCGCCGCGGCGGACGCGATCGCGGTGACCACACCGGCATCGGCGGCGGAGGCCATCCGGCTGCTGCGCAAGCAGGACGCGGGGCGGGCAGCATTGCTGCTGGCGGGGTCACCGGAGGACGGCGCCCCCGGTGACGTACGGCCGGCGGGCTCCGAAGGGCCGCCCCTGGTGGCCGAACTGGTGCGCGGGCCAGCTGAGTTGATGCCCGCGGTACGGCGGTTGCTGCGGGGGATGGTCGCCGTCGGCACGCTGGAGGACGCCGAGGACTTCGTCTACGCGCACCCGGAGCTCACCGCCGTCACCACCGAAGGAGACCTGCTCGGGGCGCACTTCGCGCAGGGCGGCTCCGCCGGGGCGCCGAGCCTTCTCGAAGTACAGGCATCCGTCGACGAGGCGGCGGCCGAGCTGGAACAACTCGCCGAGCAGTGCGATGAGTTGGCACGCACCCAGCAGGATGCGGGTGAGCGGCGCAAGGAGGTGGCCGCGCTCGTCGAGGAGTTGGGGGAGCGCAGGCGGGCCGCCGACCGGGAGAAGTCCGCCGTGGCCCAGCAGCTTGGCGCACTCGCCGGGCAGGCGCGTGGCGCCGCTGGTGAGGCGGAGCGCAGTGCGGCCGCCGCGGCCAAGGCACAGGAGGCCCTTGAGAGGGCCGTCGAGGACGCGGAGGAGTTGGCCGAGCGTCTCGCCGTGGCTCAGGAGGCTCCGGTCGAGGAGGAGCCCGACACCTCCGTACGCGACCGGCTCGCCGCCGATGGGGCCAATGCCCGGCAGACCGAAATGGAGGCCAGGCTCCAGGTGCGTACGCACGAGGAGCGGGTGAAGGGGCTCGCGGGACGTGCCGACTCGCTCGACCGGGCCGCGCGCGCCGAACGCGAGGCACGCGCGCGTGCCGAGCAGCGCAAGGCCCGGATGCGGCACGAGGCCGCCGTCGCCGAAGCCGTCGCCCGTGGTGCGCGGCAACTGCTCGCGCACGTCGAGGTCTCCCTCGTACGGGCGCAGGAGGAGCGTGCCGCCGCCGAGCGCGCCAAGGAGGTGCGGGAGCGGGATCTGACCGCCGAGCGGGGCCAGGGGCGCGACCTCAAGGCGGAGCTCGACAAGTTGACGGATTCAGTCCACCGCGGCGAGGTACTCGGTGCCGAGAAGCGGCTGCGGATCGAGCAGCTGGAGTCCAAGGCACTGGAGGAACTCGGTGTGGAACCGGCAGGACTCGTGTCCGACTACGGCCCCGACCAGCTCGTGCCGCCCTCCCCCGCGGCCGAGGACGAGGAGCTGCCCGAGGACCCGCAGCACCCGCGCAACAGGCCCGTGCCGTACGTCCGCGGTGAGCAGGAGAAGCGGCTGAGGTCAGCCGAACGGGCGTACCAGCAGCTCGGGAAAGTGAATCCGCTGGCCCTGGAGGAGTTCGCCGCTCTGGAGGAGCGTCACAAGTTCCTGAGCGAGCAGCTGGAGGACCTGAAGAAGACGCGGGCCGATCTCCTGCAAGTGGTGAAGGAGGTCGACGAGCGGGTCGAGCAGGTCTTCACCGAGGCCTATCGCGACACCGCCCGTGAGTTCGAGGGCGTCTTCTCGCGGCTCTTCCCGGGCGGCGAGGGGCGGCTCATCCTGACCGATCCCGACAACATGCTCGCCACCGGAGTCGACGTCGAGGCACGCCCGCCCGGCAAGAAGGTCAAGCGGCTCTCGCTGCTCTCCGGTGGTGAGCGCTCGCTGACCGCCGTCGCGCTGCTCGTTTCGATCTTCAAGGCACGCCCGAGTCCGTTCTACGTGATGGACGAGGTCGAGGCCGCGCTCGACGACACCAACCTGCAGCGGCTCATCCGGATCATGGAGGAGCTGCAGGAGGCCTCGCAGCTCATCGTGATCACGCACCAGAAGCGCACGATGGAGGTCGCCGACGCCCTGTACGGCGTCTCCATGCAGGGCGACGGCGTCTCGAAGGTGATCAGCCAGCGGCTCCGTTAGCTCTTCACGGGCCCGCAATCCCCCTCCCCTTCATAACCTCTCCATAACTTCAAGTCTTGAACGAACCTCACCTCGTCAGCTCCTGAAATTCACAGGAACCCAGGTATTGACTTCGAAACTTGAAGGCATAGTCTCTGCAACGTTGCTTTTACCTTCAGGTGGTGGGCGGCGTGAAGTTGTGCGCCACTTGAAGTGCTCACCCCCACCCCCGGCGATGTTGCCGGTGGCCCGAGGAGTCCATGTGACCAGCACAACGAAGGCGCCGCAGCCCGAAGGCAGAGAGGCCCACCCCGACCATCTCGGCCATGTCATCTTCATTACGGCAGCCGCCGCGATGGGCGGCTTCCTCTTCGGCTATGACAGCTCGGTGATCAATGGCGCCACCGTCGCCATCCAGCACCGCTTCGACGTCGACGCGAACATGCTCGGCTGGATCATCGCCACGGCGCTGCTCGGCTGCGCCGTCGGTGCCGCGATCGCCGGGCGCATCGCCGACCGCATCGGCCGCATCCGCTGCATGCAGATCGCCGCCGTCCTCTTCGCGGCGAGCGCCGTCGGTTCCGCCCTGCCGTTCGCGGCATGGGACCTGACGATGTGGCGCTTCATCGGCGGTATCGGCATCGGCATGGCCTCCGTCATCGGCCCCGCCTACATCGCCGAGGTCGCCCCGCCCGCGTACCGAGGCCGCCTCGCCTCGTTCCAGCAGGCCGCGATCGTCATCGGCATCGCCGTCTCCCAGCTGGTCAACTGGGGCATCCTGAACATGGCGGACGGTGACCAGCGGGGCAAGCTGATGGGCCTGGAGGCCTGGCAGCTGATGCTCGGTGTCATGGTCATCCCCGCCGTCCTCTACGGCCTGCTCTCCTTCGCCATCCCCGAGTCGCCGCGCTTCCTGATCTCCGTGGGCCGCAACGAGGAAGCGAAGAAGGTGCTCGGCGAGGTCGAGGGCACCAAGATCGACCTGGACGCGCGCGTCGGCGAGATCGAGGAGGGCATGCGCCGCGAGCACAAGTCCTCGTTCAAGGACCTGCTCGGCAAGGTCGGCTTCCTGCCGATCGTCTGGATCGGCATCGGACTCTCGGTGTTCCAGCAGCTCGTCGGCATCAACGTGATCTTCTACTACTCGAACCAGCTGTGGCAGTCGATCGGCAAGGACCCGAGCAGCTCGTTCCTGTACTCGTTCGAGACGTCGATCGTGAACATCGTCGGCACGGTCATCGCGATGGTCTTCGTGGACCGCATCGGCCGCAAGCCGCTGGCGATCATCGGCTCCGCCGGTATGGCGCTCGCGCTCTTCACCTGCGCCTGGGCGTTCTCGTACCGCACCGGCACCGGCGAGAACGTCTCGCTGCCGGACGCGCAGGGCCTGACGGCGATCATCGCCGCCAACTTCTTCGTGCTCTTCTTCGCCCTCTCCTGGGGCGTGGTGGTCTGGGTGCTGCTCGGTGAGATCTTCCCGAACCGGCTCCGCGCCGCGGCCCTCGGTGTGGCCGCGTCGGCCCAGTGGCTCGCCAACTTCGCGATCACCAAGACGTTCCCGAGCATGTCCGAGTGGAGCCTGACCGGCTCGTACATCATCTACGGCGCCTTCGCCGTGATCTCGATCCCCTTCGTCATGAAGTTCGTCAAGGAGACGAAGGGCAAGACCCTGGAGGAGATGGGCTAATCCCCGCTGCCCCTCCTCTGAGGAAGCTGCCCCGGTTCAAGGACCTATTCCTTGAGCCGGGGCAGTACGTTTTCGCAGAAGTGGTGCAGGCTGCGCCATCCCTCGTCGACCGGCATCCCGCCGGAGAGCGGATGCAGTACGAGGTTGGCGGCGCCGCCCTGCACGTACGCCACGCACTCGTCGGGCGTGAGGACGCGGTAGACCCCCTCGGCGCGCAACTCCTCGACCGTGGTGGCGCCCGACTTCACCGCCGAGCGGATGTCCCTGGACTGCCAGGAGGCGTAGGTGCGCGCCTCGTGCAGGAAGTGCTCGCCGTGCTCGGCCCAGGTGCGGTCCGGGTCGTCGGCTATGTGCAGGAGCGGGGTCTCGGCGGCGGGCATCATCGTCCAGCCCTCGGTGCCGTACTCCGCGAGGCGCTGGTTGTAGTACGCCTCCAGGTCCGGCAGATGGGCGCTGGGGAAGAACGGCAGCCCGAGCCGGGCCGCGCGGCGGGCCGCCGCCTCGGAGGAACCGCCGACCAGAAGCATCGGATGGGGCTGCGTGAACGGGCGCGGGGTGACGCGCGCGGTGCGGCCCCGGAACTCGAAGGGCTCGCCGGTCCACGCCTGCAACAGGGTCTCCAGGAGCTCGTCCTGGAGCTTGCCGCGCCGCTTCCAGTCGACACCGAAGGCCGCGTACTCCTCGGGCCGGTAGCCGATCCCCGCCACCGTGACCAGGCGGCCGCCGCTGAGCAGGTCCAGTACGGCGATGTCCTCGGCGAGCCGCAGCGGATCGTGCAGCGGGCCGATGATCGCGGAGACCGTGACCGCGATGCGCCGGGTCGCGCCGAAGACCGCGCCGGCGAAAGTGAGGGGCGAGGGCAGCCAGTTGTTGGTGACGCCGTGGTGTTCCTCGGTCTGCACGGTGGAGATGCCCCGGTCGTCGGCGTACGTGGCCATCTCCAGGGCGGCCTTGTAGCGCTCGCTCAACGAGGCGGGTGTCGCGTCCGGATCGACGAGGTTGAAGCGTACGACTGTGACGGGCATGGAAAACGTCCCCCTTCACCGTGGGCGGGCGAAGAGGGACGTTAGATGACGCGGTGTCAGATGAACAGTGCCCGGGGGCAGTTGATCAGGATCGGACGCAGAGCGGTGTCAGGCCGAGACCAGCTCGCTCTCGCCCTCGCCCCTGCCTTCGGGTGCCTCGACGGCCGGGGTCCTCGGAAGCACCGCGTACAGCACGGCGGCGATGAGGATCGTGGCCAGCCAGCCCAGGCCGTTGCGGCCGATCCAGGACGTGGCGAGCGGACCGCTGAACCAGTCGACCTTCGTGAAGAGCAGGCCCACCACCAGGGCGATCGCCCACGCGGTCATGGCCTGCCAGGCGAAGCCCGCCTTGTACCAGTAGGCGCTGGTGCGCTTGGTGTCCATCAGTGCTTCACCGTCGTACGTCTTCCTGCGCAGCATGTCGATGCCGAAGACGCCGATCCAGGCGGAGAAGGCGACTGCGAGCAGGGTCAGGAAGGAGATGAACGAACTGATGAAGCTGGTGGCCACGTTCATCAGGAGGTAACCGAAGATCAGGCTGATGATGGCGTTGATGGACACCGCCCACGTGCGCGGGACCTTGATGCCGAGCGTCATGGCGGTGAAGCCCGCGGAGTACATCGACATCGAGTTGATCAGGAGCATGCCGATCAGGGCCATCAGCAGGTACGGCACCGCGATCCACGTGGGAAGCAGCTGGCCGAGGAAGGAGACCGGGTCCGAGGCCTTCGACAGGCTCGGCGTGCTGACCGCCATGACCGCGCCCATCAGGACCATCGGTACGACGACGATGCCGGCGCCGCCGATGGCGTTGCCCACCAGGGCCTTGTTGGAGGCCTTGCGCGGGAGGTAGCGCGTGAAGTCCGGGCCGGTGGGGACCCAGCTGATGCCGCCGGCGGCGATCACGCCGACGCCCGCGACCATCGCCGACGTGGAGCCCGCGGACTGCGAGAAGACATCCGACCAGGGGGTGTTGGCCACCAGGTAGACCAGGACGAGGACGCTGAACGCGCCGAAGAGGTACGTCGCCCACGTGTTGCAGATGTGCAGGACCTTGCGGCCCAGACCGCTGATCACGAACGTGCAGGCGACGAAGGCGATCAGCGTCACGACGGTGAGCCACGTGCTGGACTCCACGCCGAAGCAGATGTCCAGGACGGTGATGATCGCGTACGCGCCCGTCACCGCGTTGATCGTCTCCCAGCCCCAGCGGGCGACCCAGATGAGCGAGCCCGGGAAGAGGTTGCCGCGCTGGCCGAAGACCGCGCGCGAGAGCGTCATGCCGGGGGAGCCGCCGCGCTTGCCGGAGATGGAGATCAGACCGACCATGCCGTAACTCAGGACGGGTGAGACGAGGGCGACGACCAGGGCCTGCCAGAAGTTGAGGCCGTTGGTCACGATGAGCCCCGCGCCCATGGTGAGCAGCAGGACGCTGATGTTGGCCGCCACCCAGGTGGGGAACAGCTCGCGGGTCCGGCCCGTGCGCTCGGAGTCGGGGACGGGCTCGAGGCCGCGTGTCTCCAGGGCGCCTTCGGTTTCGGCGGTGGTGCTCATGGGGTGGGGTCCGTGCCTCTCGCTCGGATCGCAACGCCGCGATCCGTCCGTGGGGGTGATCGCGTTGGACTCTACGCGCGTTGATGCGGAGAGCTCCATCGTACTTTAGTCCGAGTAGTGCCCTCTATGAGCTTATGTTCTTTGGAGGAAGCTACATCCTGAGCCGCTGTTGCCCCGACTGATGACGTCGCATATTGAGGCGTCGTGAGTTCTCGCCCGGCGGCGGTCTCAGTTTTGTTCCTTAACCCTCGCCTCTGGGTACTCACCCATATTGCGGTGAGCACGGCACGCCGCTTCGGCATACTGGCCTGATGCCGCACGCCGAGGAACAGCCGTTGGCTGGAGGCAATGTCAACGAGGGCGCCGTCCGGATTGGCGACACAGTCCGCCGTTCCGCCGGACCGTGGACCCCTGCGGTCCATGCCCTGCTCACTCACCTGCACGAGGTGGGATTCCGCGCGGCGCCTCGCCCGCTGGGCATCGACGACGAGGGGCGCGAGATCCTGACCTTCATGTCGGGGCAAGTGGTCTGGCCCGACCAGTTCTCGCTGTTGGAACCCGCTGAGCAGCTGGCTCGCGTCGCACGGCTGATCCGGGAATTCCACGATGCCGTGCAGGACTTCACGCCGCCGCCTGACGCGCGCTGGCAGGGGCTGATCCCCGCCGAGGGCAGCGACATCATCGCCCATCATGACCTGGCTCCGTGGAACCTTGTGGTCGGAGACGATGCCCAGTGGGCCTTCATCGACTGGGACGGTGCAGGTCCCGGTTCTCGCCTGTGGGACGTCGCGTACGCGATTCACGGCTTCATTCCGCTGTCCGCCGATCCGCACTGGCAGCGCCCCGATGCGGCAGAGCGAATGCGCGGCTTCGTCGACGCCTACGGTCTCGATGAAGCTGAACGCCGTCGTCTGATTCCGATGCTGGGCCGCCGAACGCGTTCCATGCACGACTTTCTGCACGACCAGGCCGCCCGCGGCGTGCAGCCATGGGTCAGGCTGTGGACCGAGGGCCACGGCGATGTCTGGCGAAGCGACACCGAATACATCGAGCAACGTGAAGATCAGTGGCTGCGCGCGCTACTCGCTGACTGAGCTTGTTCCGTGCGACACCTTGAGGAACAAGCTCAGTCTCAGAAGATCGGGAGCTGTTTGCCGTGGTAGCGGCGAATGGATGCGTATCCGGCCCATGGGCGTCCTGCCTGTGCGGCGTGCAGTTCGGTGGCGAGGGGGCTGTAGCCGAGGGCCTTGGCTACCAGTGCCGGCGGCATCTCCAGGACGAGATCGCGCAGGGCCGAGTTTCGCCCGCGACGGATAGGGATGCCGCTGTCCCACAGGCCTTTGTGGAGGGTCGCGGGTGCCATTGGCTGCCCCGGGATGGTGCCGGGGAAGAGCCAGCGGGTGCGGTTGTTGCGGGCAGTGGTTGTGTGGCGTCGCTGCGGCAGATAGTCGCGAAAGAGCTGGTCAAAGGGGCGGGGGACAGGGACGGGTTCCCCGCCGGTGAGGTGAACGGTGACGTCCTCGTCGGTGATCTCGATGTCGTCGATGCTCATGCGCGAGATCCGTGTCACTGGCTGAGCGAAGAGCAGGACGAGTAGCCCGAGGACTCGGGTTTCGAGGCGGATGGAGCTGTCCTCGGCGATGCGTCGGAGGATGTCCAGTCGTTCGCTCTGGCCGATGGAATCGAGCTGGGCCGAGCGGATCCAGGGGAAGTCGACCGGGGCCATCACGCGGGTGCGAACAGCCCAGTGCACGAAGGTCGCCGCAGTGCGGCGAGTGCCTGTGCCGGTGGCAAGCCATTCGTCCACGTGGCCTTGTGTGCAGGTCATGGGAGTCTGGCCGCGCTTCCGCAGCCAGGTCAGAAAGTCGGCTCCGGCGCGGACGTCTGCGCGGGCTCGGGCCACGGTGGTCGGTGCGATCGCCCCTCGGGCGTCGAGCTCACGCAGACGCCGCAGGTGGTGCCAGGTGGCGAACGAGCTGCTGATCCTCGGGGTCGGTGATCTGCGGCATCTTCCACTCCAGCCACCGTAGAAACTCCGCCTCGGCCCGGTTGCGTTCTGCCAGGACGCCGGTAGTGACGAGAAGCTCGCGTGTGTGCTCCGCGGCCTGCCGTGGGGAGTTGTCGAAGGTCTCGTGATTGAGGGGCAGGCTGCCGTCCGCAAGTCCGTGCAAGAGCGTCTTGACGTGTGGGAACCGGGTCCATAACCGGGCGCTGACTGGTCGATCCTGGGTAACCAACGCATCGACCGAGTGGTCGCAGCGGCGGCGCGATCTGCCCTGTGCCGTCATCGAGTAGGGCCGCCAGGTCGTCCCGGAGGCAGCAGCGGTGGCAGAGGCCTCGACGGCCGCGGTCGGCTTCTTCTCCACAGCGTGTGCAGTGGAAGTCACGGGGGATGCCCGCGCAATTGCGGCAGATGGGGGAACGGTCTGCGTCGAGGCCGGGCAGCAGTCGTTCGACGCCGCAGCCTGGGCAGGCGCCGCGGCACTGCATGGCGCGGTAATAGCAGCGGCCGCAGACGAACCCCTCGGGCCATTTGGCGACGCCGTAGCGGGCGTTGGTGACACCGCAGCGTACGCAGGGTTTCTTGCAGCGGGGCATGTCAGTCAGTCCGCCGTACTCGTGCACGTCGCGGGCGGATGGTGCTGTTCAGGTCGACGACCGTGGGCCCGCCGGAGACGGCTCGGCGGGGTTGCTGAGCGGTCCGGACTTCGAATCGGCACAGGTCCTCGACGCTGCACTCCAGCGCGTCGCAGAGGGCGCCGAGCAGGGCCAGCGACAGGCGTTCCGGACGCTGACCGACCAAGCGGTAGATCTGTGAGGCCGAGAGGTCGATGCCTCGGTCCTTGAGTAGCGGGATCAGGTCGGAGATGTTGTTGAGGCCGCGGGCGGCCATGATCTCCCGAAGGCGCCAGGAGTACGTCACGGAACGGTTCACGGGGCGACCTCTCCCGCAGTGACTCGGTGACCGATGCGGTCGAGGGCTGCCCGCACGGTGCGGGCCCGGTAGTCGGGGGAAACATGCGTGTAGATCGTGGTGGTCGACGCGTGTTCGTGGCCGACCTGCTGCTGTACGAACAGAGAGTCGTAGCCAGCCTCGATGAGATGGGAAACGTACGACCTCCGCAACGAGTGGAAGTCCAGCCCTTCCGCTAGCCCCAGTTCATGCCGGCAGCGCGTGAACAGGGACGTCACGGAGGAGAGACTCAGGAACCTCCCCCGTTCCGAGGGCCAGAGCGCGGGGGAGTCGGCCTCTGCGAGCAACGGGCGGACCTCCTCGACCCACTGCCCGAGGGCGTCCGTCGCCCAGTCGAACAACGGGACCGTCAGCACGGCCCGCCGTTTGGGCGGTGAACCGCGCATGGCTTTCCCGAAGCGGACATGGACGATGCCGTAGCTGCCGAACTCGGGCGCCTTGGGATTGCTGCCCAGATCGCACAGTTCGAGATGCCGGACCTCGTTGCGGCGCAAGCCCCAGCCGTATGCGACCTTCAGCAATGTTGCATCGCGGAAGGCGGTGAGCCACCCCTTGCGGCCGGAGGATTGCGCGGCCACTGCTCGCTCGTCGGCGTGGTCGAACAGAGCCTGCAGTTCGTTGTGGGTGAGGGCTCGCTTGCCGGGCCCGGCCTGGGATTCCTGGGTGTGTCGGGCCGTGTTCCACTCGTGGCAGATCTGCACGGGATGCGTGCCGAACCTTGTCTCGCACTCGGTTGACCAGCCATAAGCAGGATCGGTGAGATAGCCCATGAAGAGCCTGATCCCGGTCTGGTAGCCGAGCACCGTCGAGCGGCTGTTCCGCCGGACCCCTCGAGCCTCGGTGGTGAACTCGTCTACGTGCGCGGCCGTCCAAAGCCACGGGTCGGCACCGGTGAAAGACCGGAAACGCCGGATGAGGGCTTCCCGCTGCTCGACCGTGCCGAAGCTGAGATTGCGGGCCAGCTGCTGGTTACGCCAGCCGTCCAGCATCGCCTGGAAGACCTGATCTTCCGGGTGCAGCAGGGGTACACCGGCCGCCAGATGCAGGCGAGCCGATCCGTCAATGGGCACCATGGGCCGCCTCGCATAGCTCGCGAAGAATTCGCATGTTCTGCGAACGAGGCTGGTCAGGGCAAGGACACGCACGGCCACCACATTGGGTGGAGTGAGGCTGAAGGGGCAGCTGTGGGTCTGCGCTGACGTGCACAAACACCTCTGGTTGAACAAGATGCGCAGCTCAGAGGCGGATATGCCAGGCGGACTCAGCCGGGTCGTGATGGCTCATACGCGCACCGTCACGGGTTCGCACCTTCTGCGATTCCTCACCTTTCATGGCTGATACTGGGTGAGTTATGGAAATCGTCATCCTTGCTGTAGTCATCGCCGTGGTCGTGATCGGCGCGCTCGGCGGGCTCGTGATCGGCAGCCGCAAGAAGAAGCAGCTGCCGCCGCAGGCTCCGTCGTCCACGCCCACCATCACCGCCCCTCCGGCCGAGCCGCATGTCGGCGACGAGGCCGAGACGCCGCGCGACGAACCGCGCCGCACGATCGAGGAGGTGGAACTCCCGCTCGCCGAGCCGACGGCGTCGGCCCCCGTCGTCATCGAGGAGCCGGCCGCCCCGGAGGTCGAGACCCCGGAGCCCACGGCAGGTCGCCTGGTCCGTCTGCGCTCGCGGCTCTCGCGCTCGCAGAACGCACTCGGCAAGGGGCTGCTCACGCTCCTCTCCCGCGAGCACCTGGACGAGGACACGTGGGAGGAGATCGAGGACACGCTCCTCACCGCCGACGTCGGTGTCGCCCCCACCCAGGAGCTGGTCGAGCGGCTGCGCGAACGCGTCCGCGTGCTCGGCACCCGTACCCCCGACGACCTGCGCAACCTGCTGCGCGAGGAACTCATCACCCTGGTCGGCCCGGACTTCGACCGCACGGTCAAGACCGAGTCGGGCCTGGAGACGCCCGGCATCGTGATGGTCGTCGGCGTGAACGGCACCGGCAAGACCACCACCACCGGCAAGCTCGCCCGCGTCCTCGTCGCCGACGGCCGCTCCGTGGTGCTCGGCGCCGCCGACACGTTCCGCGCCGCCGCCGCCGACCAGCTGCAGACCTGGGGCGAGCGCGTCGGGGCGCGCACGGTCCGCGGCCCCGAGGGCGGCGACCCCGCCTCGATCGCCTTCGACGCGGTCAAGGAAGGCATCGCGGAGGGCGCCGACGTCGTCCTGATCGACACCGCGGGGCGCCTGCACACCAAGACCGGCCTGATGGACGAGCTCGGCAAGGTCAAGCGCGTCGTCGAGAAGCACGCGCCGCTGGACGAGGTGCTGCTCGTCCTGGACGCCACGACCGGGCAGAACGGCCTGGTGCAGGCGCGGGTCTTCGCCGAGGTCGTGGACATCACCGGCATCGTCCTGACGAAGTTGGACGGCACGGCCAAGGGCGGCATCGTCGTCGCGGTCCAGCGCGAGCTGGGCGTGCCGGTGAAGCTGGTCGGGCTCGGCGAGGGTGCGGACGATCTGGCGCCGTTCGAGCCCGAGGCCTTCGTGGACGCGCTCATCGGCGACTAGCGCTTCGGCGGTGGGTCGTTCGGACTTCACCCGCGGGCGCGTTGTGGCCGGTCGCGCAGCTCCCCGCGCCCGTTACGGGGCGCTGCGGAGCCGCACGTACGAAAGAAATGCCCCACCCCGGGGTGCAGCCGGGGTGGGGCATTTCCGTGTGCGGGTCGCGTGGCTAGGCGGGCGAGCGATGCGCCACGTACGCCAATGTCCCGAGGACGAGCCTTGCCTGCGGCGGATGCGTCGCCGAGTCCAGGTCCGGCGGGCGGAGCCAGCGGACCGGGCCGAGGCCCGCGCGGTCGGAGGGCGGGGCCGTGATGTGCGTGCCCGGACCCAGGCCGTGCAGGTCGATGCCGGCGTCGTCCCAGCCCATGCGGTAGAGCAGCTGGGGGAGTTCCGCGGCGGCGCCGGGGGCGACGAAGAAGTGCGCGCGGCCCTCCGGGGTGGCGGCCACCGGGCCGAGCGGCAGGCCCATGCGCTCCAGGCGGACCAGTGCCCTGCGTCCGGCCGCCTCCGCCACCTCGATGACGTCGAAGGCACGCCCCACGGGCAGCAGTACGGCGGCGCCCGGGAACTGCGCCCAGGCCTCGGTCACTTCGTCGAGCGTCGCACCTGCGGGGACCTCGGGAGCGAACTCCAGGGGGTGGGCGCCGGGGGCCGCGCAGTCGGCCGCGCCGCAGGAGCAGCGGCCGTCCAGGGCGCGGGCGCCGGGGACCGCGGCCCACCCCCACAGGCCGGTGTACTCCGCCACCGCGGTGCCGTCCGACGCGCGGCCACGCCGCCGTGAACCGGTGCGAGGCTTGTCGGTCCCCCGGATGCCGCCGATCGTGAAGCCCATGCCCCCTCCAACGGGTCGAGCGCAGTGTGGTTACGTGACGGAATCGGATCGTGACCCTGTGCTTCTGTGTGGCGCTCGATGGCCGCAGGGGTGTGTGCGCTGTCATGCGCGCCCCCAAGTGCTCCCTTCCGCCCACCTTCGGTCGTCCACTGTCAAGTCAATCGCTTGTAGCGGGCCGGGAGTTCATTCGAAGGGGTGGCGAATGGTGGCGTTTCCGCGATCGCCCTCGCCGGAGGGGTGATCGTAGGATTACTTTCAGTGCACGGCCCCTGAGTGTTGTGCACTCGTGGGTATGCCGGAGGCAAGTCGGTTTCCTGTTCGATGGGTGACGTTCTCCGGACGGAGAGCCGCAATGCGCGGCATTCTGGTAGGGCTTGGCGTGAGACCGCGTGCAAGTGGCTTGAGGGATGGGGGCGTTCCAGTGGGCGGCAATGGCGGAAGTGGTGCGAACGCTGAGAAGCGCCCCAACGAACTGCTCAATTCCTGGTTCGTGCGCAGTGGCTGGTCGAAGGGCGAGCTGGCCCGCCAAGTGAACCGCAGAGCACGGCAGTTGGGTGCGCACCACATCTCCACCGACACCTCCCGCGTGCGGCGCTGGCTGGACGGCGAGAACCCCCGCGAGCCCATCCCGCGCATCCTCTCCGAGCTGTTCTCCGAGCGGTTCGGCTGTGTCGTCGCGGTCGAGGACCTCGGGCTGCGTGCCGCGCACCAGTCGCCCTCCGTCTCGGGCGTCGACCTGCCCTGGACCGGGCCCCAGACCGTCGCGCTCATCAGTGAGTTCTCGCGCAGCGACCTGATGCTGGCCCGGCGCGGCTTCCTCGGCACCTCGCTCGCGCTCTCCGCGGGGCCCTCCCTCATCGAGCCCATGCAGCGCTGGCTGGTCCCGGGGCCGACGACCCCGGTCGGCGACCCGGAGCCGCCCACCCCGTCCCGCAGGCCCGGCCGGCTCTCCAAACCGGAGCTCGACCTCCTGGAGTCCACGACCGTGATGTTCCGGCAGTGGGACGCGCAGTGCGGTGGCGGGCTGCGGCGCAAGGCGGTCGTCGGCCAACTGCACGAGGTGACGGACCTGTTGCAGGAGCCCCAGCCGGAGGCCACGTCCAAGCGCCTCTTCAAGGTCGCGGGCGAGCTGGCCGAGCTGGCCGGCTGGATGAGCTACGACGTAGGCCTGCAACCCACCGCCCAGAAGTACTTCGTGCTCGCCCTGCACGCCGCGAAGGAAGCCGGCGAGAAGCCGCTGGGTTCGTACATCCTCTCCAGCATGAGCCGCCAGATGATCCACCTCGGGCGGCCCGACGACGCCCTCGAACTCATCCACCTCGCGCAGTACGGAAGCCGGGACTGCGCGAGCCCGCGCACCCAGGCCATGCTGTATGCGATGGAGGCCCGTGCCTACGCCAGCATGGGCCAGCCCGGCAAGTGCAAGCGGGCCGTGCGCATGGCCGAGGACACCTTCGCCGACGCCGACGAGTTCGACGAGCCCGAGCCCGACTGGATCCGCTTCTTCTCCGAGGCCGAGCTGAACGGCGAGAACGCCCACTCGTTCCGCGACCTGGCCTATGTGGCGGGCCGCAGCCCCACGTACGCCTCGCTCGCCGAGCCCGTCATGGAGCGCGCCGTCGACCTCTTCGGCAAGGACTCCGAGCACCAGCGTTCGTACGCACTGAACCTCATCGGGATGGCCACGGTCCACCTGCTCCGGCGCGAGCCCGAGCAGAGCACGGTCCTCGCGGGCCAGGCCCTCACCATCGCCAAGAAGGTCCGCTCCGAGCGGGTCAACACCCGCCTGCGCAAGACCGTGGACACCGCGGTACGGGACTTCGGTGACATCGCCGAGGTCGTGCAGCTCACCGACCAGCTCGCCGTCGACATGCCGGAGACCGCGGAGGCGGTCTGACGGCGCCCCACCAGAACTCCGGCCGCGGCCGGCCCATCCCGAACCGCCCGACTCGGCTCCCCCACGCCAGGTCAACCGGATGGCCGCCGCGGCCGGTCTGCGCCGTGTGCGCAGGGTAGGAAAGCGCGCCCCGCCCGACCCGGCAGTTCATGGACGCGTAACACGCACGACCTGTTCGTCACTGCGGCGAAACATCGAGGGGCACCCCCTGAAACGGCGCTGGGCCAATCTCATGGCACATAACGGTCGGCCCACCCCCTCAAGCCCCGCCCGCACGGGCCGCATACGACGACGAGGAGACGCCGATGCCCCCAGGCATCACGATCGCCGCAGACGCCCCGCAGTTGTCTGCCGCCAACACAGGGTTCATGCTCATCTGTTCCGCCCTGGTGATGCTCATGACGCCGGGACTCGCCTTCTTCTACGGAGGCATGGTCCGCGTCAAGAGCACGCTGAACATGCTGATGATGAGCTTCATCAGTCTGGGGATCGTCACCATCCTCTGGGTGCTGTACGGCTTCTCCATCGCGTTCGGCACCGACCACGGCAGCCTCTTCGGCTGGTCCTCCGACTACGTAGGACTGAGCGGCATCGGGCTCACCGAGCTGTGGGACGGCTACACCATCCCGGTCTATGTCTTCGCGGTGTTCCAGCTGATGTTCGCGATCATCACGCCCGCGCTGATCAGCGGTGCGCTCGCCGACCGCGTGAAGTTCACCGCCTGGGCGCTGTTCGTCGCGCTCTGGGCCACGGTCGTCTACTTCCCGGTCGCGCACTGGGTGTGGGGCACGGGCGGCTGGGCCTTCGAGCTGGGCGTGATCGACTTCGCCGGTGGTACGGCCGTGCACATCAACGCGGGCGCCGCCGCGCTCGGCGTGATCCTGGTCATCGGCAAGCGCGTCGGCTTCAAGAAGGACCCGATGCGGCCGCACAGCCTGCCGCTCGTCATGCTCGGCGCAGCGCTCCTGTGGTTCGGCTGGTTCGGCTTCAACGCCGGATCGTGGCTGGGCAACGACGACGGCGTCGGCGCGATGATGTTCCTGAACACGCAGGTCGCCACCGCCGCGGCCATGCTGGCCTGGCTCGCCTACGAGAAGATCCGGCACGGCGCGTTCACCACGCTCGGTGCCGCGTCGGGCGCCGTCGCCGGTCTCGTCGCGATCACCCCGTCCGGCGGCTCCTGCTCGCCGCTCGGCGCGATCGCCATCGGTGCCATCGCCGGTCTGCTGTGCGCCATGGCCGTCGGACTGAAGTTCAAGTTCGGCTACGACGACTCCCTCGACGTCGTCGGTGTCCACCTCGTCGGCGGTGTCGCGGGCTCGCTGCTCGTCGGCTTCTTCGCCACCGGTGGCGTGCAGTCCGACGCCAAGGGCCTCTTCTACGGCGGCGGGCTGGAACAGCTGGGCAAGCAGGCCGCCGGTGTCGGCGCCGTCCTCGCGTACTCCATGATCGCCTCCGCGATCCTCGCCTTCCTGGTCGACAAGACCATCGGGATGCGGGTCGGCGAGGACGAGGAGGTCGCGGGCATCGACCAGGTGCAGCACGCCGAGACCGCGTACGACTTCAGTGGCGCGGGCGGTGGCGCGGCGCCCCGTACCGCCGCTGTGCCCGGCCCGGTCCAGGAGGCCGGCAAGGCTGCGAACGAGAAGAACAAGAGGGTGGACGCATGAAGCTCATCACCGCGGTCGTCAAGCCGCACCGGCTCGACGAGATCAAGGAGGCCCTCCAGGCCTTCGGCGTGCAGGGCCTGACCGTCACCGAGGCCAGCGGCTACGGCCGCCAGCGCGGCCACACCGAGGTCTATCGCGGCGCGGAGTACACCGTCGACCTCGTGCCGAAGATCCGGATCGAGGTCCTGGTCGAGGACGACGACGCCGAACAGCTCGTGGATGTCGTGGTGAAGGCCGCCCGCACCGGCAAGATCGGGGACGGCAAGGTCTGGAGCGTCCCGGTCGACACGGCGGTGCGGGTGCGGACCGGCGAACGCGGGCCGGATGCGCTGTGAGCCCGGTCGGCAGGGCTGGGCAGGCTGAGCTGACAGAACTGAGCTGAACTGAGCGGAACTGAGCGGGACGACAGGAGCTGCTGGGTGACGAGTGTGGACGTGACGACTGAATCGGAATCGGAAGACTCCGGACCCAGCGGCTATGCGGCGGCCCGGCTGCGCCTCCTGCAAGGGGAGGCGCGGTCCGGGCCGCCGCGCCGTTCGGCGCTCGCCGACCTCACTGACGACTGGCTGACCGGCCTTTTCACGGCCGCGGGTGCGCCACGGGGGGCCGCACTGGTGGCCGTGGGCGGGTACGGCCGGGGGGAGCTCTCGCCGCGCAGCGACCTCGATCTGGTGTTGCTGCACGACGGCAGCGCGGACGCCGGCGAGGTGGCGGCCCTCGCGGACCGTATCTGGTACCCCATCTGGGAT
Source organism: Streptomyces sp. NPDC033180 (assembly GCF_055577645.1). NCBI lineage: Bacteria > Bacillati > Actinomycetota > Actinomycetes > Kitasatosporales > Streptomycetaceae > Streptomyces > Streptomyces sp. NPDC033180. The sequence continues at coordinate 210,217 of NZ_JBVIPU010000011.1, forward strand.
CTCGGCCTCGCGCTCGACCACTCCGTGCGGACGCCCGCGGAGGCGCGCAAGACGGCGGGCGAGGACCTCAAGGTGCAGCTGGGGCTGCTCGACGCGCGGCACGTCGTGGGGGATCTCGGTCTGACCGCGGGGCTGCGTACGACGGTGCTCGCCGACTGGCGCAACCTCGCGCCGAAGCGGCTGCCCGAGCTGCGCGAGCTGTGCGAGGAACGGGCCGAGCGGCAGGGGGAGTTGAGCTATCTCCTGGAGCCGGACCTGAAGGAGGCCCGGGGCGGTCTGAGGGACGCGACCGCTCTGCGGGCCGTCGCAGCCTCCTGGCTGGCGGACGCGCCTCGCGAAGGGCTCTCCGATGCCCGGCGGCGGCTCCTCGACGTGCGGGACGCGCTGCATCTGACGACGGGGAGGGCCACGGACCGACTCGCGTTGCAGGAGCAGGACCAAGTCGCTGCGGAACTGGGCCTGTTGGATGCCGACACGCTGCTCCGCCAGGTGTACGAGGCCGCGCGCACCGTCTCGTACGCGAGCGACGTGACGTGGCGCGAGGTGGGCAGGGTGCTGCGGTCCCGGTCCGTGCGGCCCCGGCTGCGGGCCATGCTGGGCGGCGGCAAGGGGGCGGCGGCCGAGCGGTCGCCGCTGGCCGAGGGAGTCGTGGAGCAGGACGGGGAGGTCGTCCTTGCCCGGGCGGCACGGCCCGAGCGGGATCCCGTGCTGCCGCTGCGGGCCGCCGCTGCCGCGGCCCAGTCGGGGCTGCCTCTGTCGCTGCACGCGGTCCGCAGGATGGCCGCTGCGGTGCGGCCCCTGCCCACACCCTGGCCCGCGGAGGCCAGGGAGCAGCTGGTGACGCTCCTGGGAGCCGGGCGGCCCACGGTAGAGGTGTGGGAGGCGCTGGAGGCCGAGGGGATGATCACCCGGCTGCTGCCGGACTGGGAGCGGGTACGGTGCCGGCCGCAGCGAAACGCCGTGCACACCTGGACCGTCGACCGGCATCTGGTGGAGACGGCGGTGCGGGCCTCGGAGCTGACCCGGCGCGTGGGACGGCCCGACCTGCTCCTGGTGGCCGGACTGCTGCACGACATCGGGAAGGGCTGGCCGGGAGATCACTCCGAGGCCGGGGAGATCATCGCCAGGGACGTCGCAGCCCGGATCGGATTCGACCGGGCGGACGTGGCGGTCCTCGCGACCCTGGTACGGCATCACCTGCTGCTGATCGAGACGGCCACGCGGCGGGACCTCGACGACCCGGCCACGGTGCGGGCCGTCGCGGACGCGGTGGGATCGCAGGGGACGCTGGCGCTGTTGCACGCGCTGACGGAGGCGGACGCGCTGGCCACCGGCCCGGCGGCCTGGTCCGCCTGGCGGGGTTCGCTCGTCGCCGACCTGGTGAAGCGGGTGGGGGCGGTGCTGTCGGGGGAGGAGCCCGAGGCGGTGGAGGACGTCGCTCCGACCGCCGAGCAGGAGCGGTTGGCGGTGGAGGCGTTCCGTACGGGTGGGCCGGTCCTCGCGCTGCGGGCGCAGACGGAGGGAGCCGAAGACGCTGCCGGGAATCCCGAGCCACTGGGCGTGGAACTGGTCATCGCGGTGCCGGACCAGCCCGGCGTGCTCTCCGCCGTCGCGGGGGTGCTCGCCGTGCACCGGCTCGCGGTGCGGACGGCGGAGCTGCGGGGGGTCGCTCTGCCGTCCGGAATCGAGGACTCGGTCCTGCTTCTGAACTGGCGGGTCGCCGCGGAGTACGGCTCTCTGCCGCAGGCGGCGCGGCTGCGGGCTGACCTGGTGCGGGCCCTGGACGGCTCACTGGACATCGCGGCGCGGCTGGCGGAGCGGGATGCCGCGTACCCCCGGCGGCGGGGGGCTGTCGCGCCGCCGCCCCGGGTGACCGTGGCTTCGGCGGGTTCGCGCCTCGCGACGGTGATCGAGGTGCGGGCCCAGGACGCTCCGGGCCTGCTGCACCGGATCGGCAGGGCGCTGGAGTCGGCGGGGGTGGAGGTGCGCAGCGCACACGTGTCGACGCTGGGGGCGAACGCGGTGGACGCGTTCTACGTGACGGGGTCGGAGTCGGACGCCGGGCCGCTGTCGGGGGAGCGCGCCGCGGGGGTCGCCAGGGCCGTGGAGGAGGGGTTGCGGGGGTAGCGCTGTGGGCAGGCGTTCCGCAAGGCGGGACGGGTGGGTACAGCCCGAAGCTGCTGGGTGCTGGTGAGCCGGACGTCGACCCGGGCGCAGGCCGGAACCCCGCTTCGGGGCGCCGGTGAGCCAGTCGTACGCCCAGTGCGCCGGCAGACCTCGGCGGGCCCGAGGCCGCCCCGACAACCCCCGCCCACCCGGCAGGGCACAGCGCCGTGACGGTGCGGATACCCTGGAGGGCGACCCATCCGCCCGCCCCACGCTCGGCTCCGCGCGAGCGGGGCCCCTTCGACCCGAGGATTCGCGACCGCCGTGTTCGACACTCTCTCCGACCGCCTCGCAGCGACATTCAAGAACCTCCGGGGCAAGGGCCGCCTGTCCGAGGCGGACATCGACGCCACGGCGCGCGAGATCCGCATCGCGCTGCTCGAGGCGGACGTCGCCCTTCCCGTCGTCCGGGCCTTCATCAAGCAGATCAAGGAGCGCGCGACCGGGGCCGAGGTCTCCCAGGCCCTGAACCCCGCCCAGCAGGTCATCAAGATCGTCAACGAGGAGCTCATCGGCATCCTCGGCGGCGAGACGCGACGCCTGCGGTTCGCCAAGAACCCGCCGAGCGTCATCATGCTCGCCGGTCTGCAGGGTGCCGGTAAGACCACCCTCGCCGGAAAGCTCGGACTCTGGCTGAAGGGGCAGGGCCACTCGCCGCTCCTGGTGGCGTGCGACCTGCAGCGCCCCAACGCCGTGAACCAGCTGTCCGTCGTCGCCGAGCGCGCGGGCGTCGGTGTCTACGCCCCCGAGCCGGGCAACGGCGTCGGCGACCCGGTCAAGGTCGCCAAGGACTCGATCGAGTTCGCCAAGACCAAGCAGTACGACGTCGTCATCGTCGACACCGCGGGCCGCCTCGGCATCGACCAGGAGCTGATGCAGCAGGCCGCGGACATCCGCGACGCCGTCAGCCCGGACGAGGTCCTCTTCGTCGTCGACGCCATGATCGGTCAGGACGCCGTCAACACGGCGGAGTCCTTCCGCGACGGCGTCGGCTTCGACGGCGTGGTCCTGTCGAAGCTCGACGGTGACGCCCGCGGTGGTGCCGCGCTTTCGATCGCGCAGGTCACAGGCCGCCAGATCATGTTCGCCTCGAACGGCGAGAAGCTGGACGACTTCGACGCGTTCCACCCGGACCGCATGGCGTCCCGCATCCTCGGCATGGGCGACATGCTCACGCTGATCGAGAAGGCCGAGCAGACCTTCTCCCAGCAAGAGGCCGAGCAGATGGCCTCCAAGCTGGCGAGCAGCAAGGGCAAGGACTTCACGCTCGACGACTTCCTGGCCCAGATGGAGCAGGTTCGCAAGATGGGCAGCATCAGCAAGCTGCTCGGGATGATGCCCGGCATGGGGCAGATCAAGGACCAGATCAACAACCTGGACGAGCGGGACGTCGACCGCACCGCCGCCATCATCAAGTCGATGACGCCGGGCGAGCGCCACGAGCCGACCATCATCAACGGCTCGCGTCGCTCTCGTATCGCCAAGGGTTCCGGTGTCGAGGTCAGCGCCGTCAAGAACCTGGTCGAGCGCTTCTTCGAGGCCCGCAAGATGATGTCGCGGATGGCCCAGGGCGGCGGCATGCCGGGTATGCCCGGGATGCCCGGCATGGGCGGTGGCCCCGGCAAGCAGAAGAAGAAGCAGAAGCAGGCCAAGGGCAAGCGGAAGTCGGGCAACCCGATGAAGCGCAAGCAGGAGGAGCAGGAGGCCGCCGCCCGCCGCGAGCAGGCGTCGCAGGAAGGCGGCGCCTTCGGTCTCCCCGCGGGGCAGCAGGCGCAGGACTTCGAGCTGCCGGACGAGTTCAAGAAGTTCATGGGCTGAGGCCCTGTTTTACGTACGCCGCCTGGGGCGCCCCTCTGCCGAGAGGGGCGCCCCAGGCGTTTTCGGCGCAGGTGCCCTGCCCATGTTTGTGTCGTAACGTCCGGATATGAGCAACCCTGTGCCGCCGCGCCGGGCGCCCGACCAGCCATGGCGCTCCGAGGGCGCTCCCCCGCCCGAGCCCAAGCCGTCGCCGAAGAAGAAGATGCCGGGCGGATGGGGTCGCCTCATCCTCACCGCGCTCATCGTCTATCTCATCGCCAACCTCGTCCTCTCCTTCCTCAACGAGGGCGACGAGCCGACGATCTCGTACACGGAGTTCAGCAAGCAGGTCGACTCCGGGAACGTCACGAAGATCTACTCCAAGGGCGACGCGATCCAGGGACAGCTCAAGAAGGAGCAGGAGAAGCCGGGCGACGAGAAGGGGAAGTACACCAAGTTCACCACCCAGCGGCCCGCCTTCGCGGACGACAAGCTCTGGGACGACCTCACCAAGCACGACGTCACCGTCACCGCGGAGCCCGTCGTCCAGGAGCGCAGCTTCCTCTCCAATCTGCTCATCTCGCTCGCCCCGATGCTGCTCCTGGTCTTCCTGTGGATCTTCATCGCCCGGCGGATGAGCTCGGGCATGGGCGGCGGCGCGGGCGGCATGCTGGGCCGCAAGGCGCCGCCGAAGCCGGTGGAGATCGAACCCGGCGACAAGCGCACCACCTTCGAGGACGTGGCGGGCATCGACGAGGTCGAGGGCGAGCTCAGTGATGTCGTCGACTTCCTGAAGAACCCCGCCGCCTACCGCGACATGGGCGCCAAGATGCCGGGGGGCGTGCTGCTCGCCGGCCTGCCCGGCACCGGCAAGACGCTGCTCGCACGGGCCGTCGCCGGCGAGGCCGGGGTGCCCTTCTTCTCGGCGTCCGCCTCGGAGTTCATCGAGATGATCGTGGGCGTCGGAGCGTCGCGCGTACGTGAACTCTTCGCCGAGGCCAGGAAAGTCGCGCCGTCCATCATCTTCATCGACGAGATCGACACCATCGGGCGGGCGCGTGGCGGCGGCGGGATGGGCGGGCACGACGAACGTGAGCAGACCCTGAACCAGATTCTCACCGAGATGGATGGTTTCTCGGGCTCCGAAGGCGTCATTGTCCTCGCGGCCACCAACCGCGCCGACATCCTCGACCCCGCCCTGACCCGCCCCGGACGCTTCGACCGGGTCGTCACCGTCAGCCCGCCCGACCGGGGCGGACGCGAGGCCATCCTCAAGATCCACACCCGTGAGATCCCGATGGCGAGCGACATCGACCTCGCCCAAGTCGCCCGTACGACACCGGGGATGACCGGCGCCGAACTCGCCAACCTCGCCAACGAAGCCGCTCTCCTTGCCGTCAAGCGGGGGCAGAAGGAAGTGACGCAGTCCGATCTCTCCGAGGCGCTCGAGAAGGTCCAGCTCGGTGCCGAGCGGCCGCTGGTGATGCCCGACGAGGAGCGGCGGCGCACGGCGTACCACGAGAGCGGACACGCCCTCCTCGGCATGCTGCAGCCCGGCGCCGACCCGGTCCGGAAGATCACCATCGTGCCCCGGGGGCGCGCGCTCGGCGTCACACTGTCGACGCCGGACTCCGACAAGTACGCGTACACGGAGGAGTATCTGCGCGGCCGGATCGTCGGCGCCCTCGGCGGCATGGCGGCCGAGCACGTGGTCTTCGAAGTCATCACCACGGGCGCGGAGAGCGACCTCGAACAGGTCACCAACATCGCCCGCGGCATGGTCGGCCGCTGGGGCATGAGCGAGCGCGTGGGCCGGCTCTCCGCGCTGCCGAACGACGCCCAGCAGGCCTACGGGCTCTCGGCCGCCCCCGGCACCCTCGACGTGATCGACCACGAGATGCGCCGGATCGTCGACGAGTGCTACGAGAGCGCCTGCCGTCAGCTGAGGGACCACCGGGGCCAGTTGGACGCCCTGGCGGCGGCGCTCCTGGAGAACGAGACCCTGGAGGAGGAGGCGGCGTACCGGGTCGTCGGCATCACGCGGCTCACCAAGGACGTCGACTAGCCGGCCGGTTCGGTGAGGAAGCGGCCCCGCGGCTCCCCTCGGAGGCGGCCCGGGGGGAGCTTCCTGCCGTACAGGACGAGGAGAAGGTCCTGCGCGGCGCCGGTCAGCGGGGTGCCCGTGCCGTAACTCCAGTCGAGGTCGTCGGCGCGCAGTTCGACGCCGGCGACGTCCGCTCCGAAGAACTTGGTGCTCTTGGGCGTGACCTTCTTAAGAAGGATGCTGACGCGGTCCAGGGGAACCCTGCGTTCGAGCCCCAGGGCCACCGAGATGTCCAGGCCGTGCACCACGTCGTGGCCCAACGCTCCCTCGATGCCGGCCATGGGCGGCTGCCAGGGGTGGCCGGCGTTGTCCCTGAGGAACGCGGCGAGCTGCCCCGTGGAGTGGGCGGCGGCGTCCTTGCGGGCGCACCGGTCGGTCATCCGGTGAAGACTCCCCCGGGCCTTGACGAGTTCGGCCAGCGTCTTGGGGAGGGAGTACCGGAAGCCCAGCGACATATGAGCCGCCACCTCCCGAACCCGCCACCCCGCGCACAGAGTTGGCGTCTCCCACTGAGCGGGCGACAGATCGTCGAGGAGGGCGGCGAGGTCATGTCGTTCGGCGGCGATCGCGGTTCTTGTGTCCACTCCGCAAGCGTGTCGAGGACCTCGCGATAAGTCCAAGAGCTGGATCTTCTCGCGGCTAGCATGCCTGGTTATGGAACTCCGGCAGCTTCAGTACTTCGTCGCCGTCGCGGAGGAGGCCAACTTCACCCGCGCCGCGGCCCGCCTGCACCTCGCCCAGCCGGGCGTGAGCGCCCAGGTCCGGCAGCTGGAGAAGGAGCTCGGACAGCAGCTCCTGGACCGCTCGGGGCGTTCGGTGACGCTGACGGAGGTGGGCGAGGCCGTCCTGCCGTTCGCGCGGGCCGCGCTCGCCGCAGTCGAGGGTGTGGGGCAGACCGTGGACGAGTTCACCGGACTGCTCCGTGGTCAGATCGCGCTCGGTCTGGTCTCCGGCGCCGCCACTCACGAGTTCGACGTGGTCTCCGTCCTCGCCGACTTCCACGACGACCACCCCGGAGTCGAGATCGCCCTCACCGAGGACAGCTCGGACCGGATGCTGGCCGCCGTGCGCGGCGGCGAACTCGACATCGCCCTCCTCGGCCTGATGGACGAGGAGCCCCCGCCGGGAGTCTCCCTCCAGACGGTCATCGACGAGCCCCTGGTGGCCGTCGTGCTCCCGGGCGACGCCCTTCTCATGCCCCAGGGGCCTACGGCTCTCTCACCCCAGGGGCGTACGACGATTCCGCTGGCCGAACTCCGCGACCGCCCGCTGATCAGCCTGCCGCGCGGCACCGGCGTACGCGGCGTGCTCGACCGTGCCTGCGCGCAGGCGGGCATCCGGCCCCGCATCGCCTTCGAGGCAGCGGCACCGCAGGTCCTCGTGCAACTCGTCGTCCGCGGTCTCGGCGTGGCCGTCCTGCCAGCGCTCGAACCCCGTACGGCGGCCGCCTACGGGCTGCGGACACTGGAGATCACCGATCCCCCTGCCAGAGGCAGGATCGCCCTGACCTGGCGCACGGACGGGCCCGCGAGCCCGGCGGCGAGGGTGCTCCTCGACCGGCTGCGGACAGCCCTGGGCCGAAGCTAGCCCGGGCTACCGCGTGCGCGCGATCAAGTACCGGAACACGTTCGGCATCCACACGGTCCCGTCCCGCCGCTTGTGCGGGTGCAGGGCCTCCGTCAGCTCCTTGTCGACCTGGACCTGATCCGTCGCGCCCACCGCCGCGTCGAACAGCCCCGTGGAGAGCAGACCGCGGACCGCGCTGTCCGTGTCCGCGTACCCGAAGGGGCATGCGACGCGTCCCGAGCCGTCCGGCTTGAGGCCCGCCCGCTGGGCGACCTCCTCCAGGTCGTCACGGAGCGCGGGGCGCCAACTGCCCGTACTGCGGAGCGGTTCGGCGAGCTTGGTCGCCACCTTCAGTACAGAAGAGGTCGCGCACCGCTCCGGAGGACCCCAACCGGCGAGGACCACGGGGGTGCCGCGCCCGGTCAGCCTGACGGTGGACTCCAGGAGGCCGGACAGGCCTTCGGAGTCGCCCGCCACACAGCCGATCGGCTGGAACGCGGTCACCATGTCGAAGGCGGGCACGTCCGGCCCCGAGACTTCGTCGGGGCCGCCCTCCACGAGCCGGGTGTCACCGCGCGGCCGTGCGTCCGAGCCCGCGTCGGGCAACAGGCGCTCGCGCGCCAGCGCCAGCCGTTCGGGTGCCGAGGGGTCGACGCCGGTGACCGACGCGCCCCGGGACGCCGCCATCAGGAGGGCGAGCCCGGAGCCGCAGCCAAGACCGAGAAGCCGTGTTCCGCTGTCCACGTCGAGTCGTTCGTACACCGCTTCATAGAGCGGGACCAGCATCCGTTCCTGGATCTCCGCCCAGTCACGCGCGCGTGCGCACCGGTCCACACCGCGCGGGGTCGTGCCCGCGCGGGGGAGGTGCGGCTGCGCGAGTGTTGGTGTCATCGAAAGCGCCCCAATCCGCCGAGAGTTGCTGGAGTGTCGTATTCAAACGGTTCGTCCGCCCCCGTGCAGTGCGCTCGCACTCCCCCCGTATGCCAGAGAACTCCGCATCCGTCGCGGCGTCCAGAGGTTGTGGGGCAATGCTTGCGTGCCACCGTTGTGCGCCCCCTGGAGGAACCCGCGAGGAATTCAATTCACGCTCTCCGGCGGCCCGCCGTACCATGCGCGCCATGGCTAAGGCACCCGTTCTCACGCCCCGGGCGGAAGACTTCCCGCGCTGGTACCAGGACCTGATCAACAAGGCCGAGCTGGCCGACAACGGCCCGGTGCGCGGCACCATGGTGATCCGGCCGTACGGCTACGGCCTGTGGGAACGCATGCAGCAGGACATGGACGCCCGCATCAAGGAGACGGGTACCCAGAACGCGTACTTCCCCCTCCTCATCCCGCAGTCGTACCTGACCAGGGAGGCCGAGCACGTCGAAGGCTTCGCCCCCGAACTGGCCGTCGTCACGCACGGCGGGGGCAAGGAGCTCGAAGAGCCGGCCGTCATCCGCCCCACCTCCGAGACGATCATCAACGAGTACTTCTCCAAGTGGGTGCAGAGCTACCGCGACCTACCGCTCCTGATCAACCAGTGGGCGAACGTGGTCCGTTGGGAGCTGCGGCCCCGCCTCTTCCTGCGGACGTCGGAGTTCCTCTGGCAGGAGGGCCACACGGCCCACGCGACGTACGAGGAAGCACGCGACTTCGCCTCCCGCGTCCACCAGGACGTCTACGGGGCCTTCATGCGGGACGTCCTCGCGATGGACTTCGTACTGGGCCGCAAGACCGCCCGGGAGCGCTTCGCGGGCGCCATCAACACCCTCACCCTCGAAGGCATGATGGGCGACGGCAAGGCCCTCCAACTCGGCACGAGCCACGAACTCGGCCAGAACTTCGCCAAGGCCTTCCACACCCAGTACCTCTCCAAGGAAGGCAAGCAGGAGCTCGTCTGGCAGACCTCCTGGGGCAGCACGACGCGGATGATCGGCGCCCTGGTGATGATGCACGGCGACGACAGCGGCCTGCGGGTCCCGCCGCGCCTCGCGCCGATCCAGGCCGTCGTCCTCGCGATCAAGGGCGACGACGCGGTGCTCGCCAAGGTCCGCGAGATCGGGGACCGCCTCCGGGCCGCGGGCGTGCGCGTCCAGGTCGACGACCGCACGGACACCCCCTTCGGTCGCCGCGCCGTCGACTGGGAGCTCAAGGGAGTGCCGGTCCGCGTCGAGGTCGGGCCGCGCGACCTGGAGAACGGCACCGCGATGCTGGCCCGCCGCATCAGAGGAGGCAAGGAGCCGGTCGCGTTCGACTCCCTGGCAGCGCTGCTGCCCGCCGTCCTCGAAGAGGACCAGAAGCTGCTCCTCGACCAGGCCCGCGAGCGCAGGGAGTCCCGCACCTCGGACGTCACCACCGTCGACCAGGCCGTGGAGGCCACGGCGGACGGCGGCTGGGCACGCATCCCCTGGGCCACGCTCGGCCCGGAGGGCGAGGCGGACCTCGCCGAGCACTCCGTATCCGTACGGTGTCTGGTCACGGAGGACGGGGCGGTGCCGGACGCCGATGAGACCCCGGGTAACGTCGCTGTGGTGGCTCGCGCTTACTGACGAGCGCGCCTCCGGTACCCGCGCGCAGGTTCTCGGCCCGTACGCCAGGCCGGGCAACACGAGCCCCGGTGGTGTGAGCGGTTGTTCTACGCGCCGGGGCGTACGCGCCGCTACGTACCGGCTTGGCACGAGACGCGAGGCTTCTGCGCAGATCAGCGCACCCGCCCTCGTCCGGACGCATCAATGGCAACTGACGGGTACGTGCAAATTATTTGGGATGCCCCGGAATGGAACCCCTGGGCATCCCGGCTCGTTGTTCACGACGTGAGCACGACACCACCTGTTCTCGCCGCAGAGCTGGCACAGGCGTGGGCCGATATTCAGCGGCACCACCCCGAGCTGCCCGATCTTGCCGCGCCCGAATCCCTGATCGGAGAGTCGTCGTCCGCCTGCGGCGCCGAACTCTCCTTCGAGCGACTGCTTCATGAGGCAGTCCATGGCATCGCCGCGTCACGCGGCGTACGCGACACCTCACGCGCGGGCCGCTATCACAACCGCAGATTCCTCGCGATCGCCGAGGAGCTGGGCCTCGACCACCCCGAGGAGCCGCACCCCAGCAGCGGCTTCTCGCTGGTCACGCTCAACCCCGAGGCACGCAAGCGCTACCGCCCGACGATCGAGCGCCTCCAGCGCGCCCTCAAGGCGCACACCGCGGCGACCGCCGCCGACACGGCACGCAGCTTCCGGGGCCCCGCCGCCCGGCACGGCTCCTCCGGGGGCGGCGTCCGCGTCAAGGCGGTCTGCGACTGCGGACGCAACGTCCGCGTGGTCCCCTCGGTGCTCGCCCAGGCGCCCATCGTCTGCGGCGGCTGCGGCAAGCCCTTCCGCATCCCGGAAGCGGTCGGTGCCGTGACGGGCTGACGGGCTGAGCTGGAGCTGCGTGGGCCGGGGCGCCGGCACTGGTTACGGACGCCCCGGCGACGTATGGCACAATGGCTAGCTGTACTCGACAGCCGCATAGGAACCCTCTCGCCTCCGGCTGACGCGTCCATCGGGCACCCCGAGTACCGCAACCCCACGTGGCATCTCGTTGTGCCCAACCACGTCAAGACCAGGAGACACCACTCCAGTGGCAGTCAAGATCAAGCTGAAGCGTCTGGGCAAGATCCGTTCGCCTCACTACCGCATCGTCGTCGCCGACTCCCGTACCCGCCGTGATGGGCGGGCCATCGAGGAGATCGGTCTGTACCACCCGGTGCAGAACCCCTCGCGCATCGAGGTCGACTCGGAGCGCGCGCAGTACTGGCTCTCCGTCGGCGCTCAGCCGACCGAGCCGGTCATGGCGATCCTGAAGCTCACCGGTGACTGGCAGGCGCACAAGGGCCTTCCGGCCCCCGCGCCGCTGCTCGTCGCCGAGCCCAAGGACAAGCGCGCCGCGTTCGAGGCCTTCACCAAGGGCCTCGAGGGCGACGAGGCGAAGGGTGAGGCCATCACCCAGAAGGCCAAGAAGGCTGACAAGAAGGCGGACGAGGCCAAGGCCGAGTCCACCGAGTCGACCGAGGCCTGAGCATGCTCGAGGAGGCTCTCGAGCACCTCGTGAAGGGCATTGTCGACAACCCCGACGACGTGCAGGTCGCCTCGCGCAACCTGCGCCGGGGGCGTGTGCTCGAGGTCCGGGTCCACCCGGACGACCTCGGCAAGGTGATCGGCCGCAACGGCCGGACCGCGCGCGCTCTGCGGACCGTCGTGGGCGCCATCGGCGGCCGCGGTGTCCGCGTCGACCTCGTCGACGTGGACCAGGTTCACTGAACCACAGGTAGCACCGGCACGGGCCGGGGAGGGCTTCTGGGCCTTCCTCGGCCCGTAGTCGTCTGTAGGCGCTTACGGGCCCCCTTCCGTAGGCACACGACAGGAGAGAGAGCAGTGCAGCTGGTAGTCGCGCGGATCGGCCGCGCCCATGGCATCAAGGGTGAGGTCACCGTCGAGGTGCGTACCGACGAGCCGGAGCTGCGGCTCGGACCCGGCGCCGTCCTCGCCACCGACCCCGCCTCCACGGGGCCGCTGACCATCGAGACCGGCCGTGTGCACAGCGGCCGTCTGCTGCTGCGCTTCGAGGGCGTACGCGACCGCACGGGCGCCGAGGCGCTGCGCAACACGCTCCTGATCGCGGAGATCGACCCTCAGGAGCTTCCTGAGGAAGAGGACGAGTACTACGACCACCAGCTGATGGACCTCGACATCGTCACCAAGGACGGCATCGAGGTCGGCCGGATCACCGAGATCTCGCACCTGCCGTCGCAGGACCTGTTCATCGTGGAGCGGCCCGACGGCAGCGAGGTGATGATCCCCTTCGTGGAGGCGATCGTCACCGAGATCGACCTGGAGGAGCAGCGGGCGATCATCGACCCGCCGCCCGGCCTGATCGACGACCGCGCGGCCCGCGACGAAGTCGCTGATGGACACAGCGCCTCGGCCAGGGACGACGAGGAGCCTTCGGACGAGAGGCCATCGGGGGACGACGCCTGATGCGGCTCGACGTCGTCACGATCTTCCCCGAGTACCTGGAACCCCTGAACGTCTCCCTCGTCGGCAAGGCACGCGCGCGTGGACAGCTCGACGTGAACGTGCACGACCTCAGGGAGTGGACGTACGACCGGCACAACACGGTCGACGACACCCCCTACGGCGGCGGCCCCGGCATGGTCATGAAGACCGACCCCTGGGGCGCCGCACTCGACGACGTGCTCGCCGATGGGTTCGAGGCCGGGGCCCACGGGCCCGTCCTGGTCGTCCCCACGCCCAGCGGGCGGCCCTTCACCCAGGAGCTCGCCGTCGAGCTCTCCGAGCGGCCCTGGCTGGTCTTCACACCCGCGCGTTACGAGGGCATCGACCGCCGCGTCATGGACGAGTACGCGACCCGGATGCCGGTCTACGAAGTGTCGATCGGCGACTACGTCCTCGCGGGCGGCGAGGCGGCTGTCCTGGTCGTCACCGAGGCCGTGGCCCGGCTCCTGCCCGGAGTCCTCGGCAACGCCGAGTCCCACCGCGACGACTCCTTCGCGCCCGGCGCCATGGCGAACCTCCTCGAAGGTCCCGTCTACACCAAGCCACCCGAGTGGCGCGGTCACGGCATCCCGGACGTGCTGATCAGCGGCCACCACGGCAAGATCGCGCGCTGGCGCAGGGACGAGGCGCTGCGGCGCACGGTCCGCAACAGGCCCGACCTGATCGAGCGTTGCGACCCCGCCGCCTTCGACAAGAGGGACCGCGAGATGCTCTCGATCCTGGGGTGGCGTCCGGGTCCCGACGGCCGATTTGGGCGAGACCCCGAGGCCGTGGAACAATAGGCCGCTGCTGTACGTCCAGCGTGCGCCCCTGCCACAGGGGGAACGACGCCCGCCCGACGCGAACAGCTATCGAATCCTCATCACGAATCTCCCGCTGATGACCTGTGGCATCAGTGAAGAAAGCAGACGATCATGGCTAACCTGCTCGACTCCGTCGACAGCGCTTCGCTGCGCACCGACATCCCGGCCTTCCGCCCGGGTGACACCGTCAACGTCCACGTGCGCGTCATCGAGGGCAACCGCTCCCGTGTGCAGCAGTTCAAGGGCGTAGTCATCCGCCGCCAGGGTGCCGGCGTGCGCGAGACCTTCACGGTCCGCAAGGTCTCCTTCTCCGTCGGCGTCGAGCGCACCTTCCCGGTGCACACGCCGATCGTCGAGAAGATCGAGCTCGTCTCCCGCGGCGCCGTGCGCCGCGCGAAGCTGTACTACCTCCGTGAGCTGCGCGGCAAGGCCGCGAAGATCAAGGAGAAGCGCGACAACTGAGCTCGCGCACGGGTCCACAGCGGAGCCGGATAGCATCTGGCCCCGATGGACACCGAAGCACAGCACACGGAGCGCGACCGCTCCTCCCCACCCACCGATTCCCCGAGCGCCGAGCGCGAGGGAGAGTCCGCGGGGGCGGAGGACCGGTCGCGCTCCGCTTTTGTGTCGTTCGTGTCCTGGGTGCCCGGTGGCAGAGCCACCCTGACGCTGCTCATCTGCATGGTGTCCCTGCTGCTCGTCAGCACCTTCGTGATGCAGCCGTTCCAGATCCCGAGCGGCTCCATGGAGCCCGCGTTCCGGGTCGGAGACCGCGTACTCGTCAACAAGTTGGCGTACCGTTTCGGTTCCGAGCCGCAGCGAGGTGACGCGGTCGTCTTCGACGGCAGCGGCTACTTCGGAGATGCCGACTACATCAAGCGGGTCGCAGGGGTAGGGGGAGACCGAGTGGTCTGCTGCGACGAGCGGGGGAGGATCAAGGTGAACGGCGAGCCCGTCGACGAGCCGTATCTGTACCCGGGGGACGCTCCCTCGAAGGCACGCTTCGTCGCGGTCGTCCCCGAAGGCAGCCTGTTCCTCCTCGGCGACCACCGCAGCGACTCCCGTGACTCCCGCGACCACCTCGGGCAGCCCGGCGGCGGCATGATCCCCGTCGAATCCGTGATCGGCAGAGCCGACTGGATCGCCTGGCCCATCGGGCACTGGACCTCCCTGGAGCGGCCCGACAGCTACGCGCGCGTGCCGGCACCAGGCGGCGCGCATGGGTAACCGCGGACGGACACGCGCCGCCAGTCACCGCTCCGACACCCGGCTGCCCACCGGCTCCCGGCCCACCACCGGTCCCGTACTGCCCGGAAGGGCCGAGCGGCGCAAGCTCGCGCGGAAGGTCAAGCGGCGCAGGCGGCGCTCGGCGATCAAGGAGATACCCCTCCTCATAGGCGTCGCGCTGCTGATAGCCCTGGTCCTGAAGACCTTCCTGGTGCAGGCCTTCGTGATCCCCTCGGGCTCGATGGAGCAGACGATCAAGATCGGCGACCGCGTCCTTGTCGACAAGCTCACCCCGTGGTTCGGCGCCAAGCCCGAGCGCGGCGACGTCGTCGTTTTCGAGGACCCGGGCAACTGGCTCGAGGACGAACAGACCAAGAAGAAGGACGACCCCGTAGTCGTCAAGCAGGTCAAGGAGGGCCTCTCCTTCATCGGACTCCTGCCCTCCGACAATGAACGCGATCTGATCAAGCGCGTGGTCGGCGTCGGCGGCGACACCGTGAAGTGCTGTGACAAGAACAAGAAGCTCACGGTCAACGGAGTCCCCCTCACCGAGCCGTACATCAACCCGGGTGATGAGCCCTCGTCGTTCGCGTTCGAGGTGAAGGTCCCCGAAGGGCGCCTCTTCGTCATGGGCGACCACCGCTCCGACTCGGCCGACTCCCGCTTCCACCGCACCGAGAAGTTCAGCGGCACCGTCTCCGAGGAGAGCGTGGTCGGGCGTGCGCTCGTCATCGCCTGGCCCTTCGACCACTGGCGCAAGCTGGAGGAGCCCGAGACGTACGCGTCGGTGCCCGACGCGCGTGCGGGGTCGGACACGGCCCTCGGACCGTCGCATAGGGTGGCACACGGCGATCGATACGGATTGACCGGACTCCCGACCCCTGCGGAACTCCCGCTCGTTATGGGAGTGGTGGGCCTGCATCGCATCAGGAGCGGGCAGCGGCACGGACTGAGGAGTGGATGTGGGGGATGTGGCGGTCGGCGCACGGTCCGGACACGGTGGGCCCGAGGAGCAGCCAGGGCGATCAGACGAGCCGGAGGCCGAGGCCACGGGGGACGGCGTGAACCCCGGCAGTGACGCCGCGGGCGCCAAGCCCGCGCCCAGTGAGACGGACGGGAAGCCGGCCAAGGGGGCGAAGAAGCCCCGAGCCTTCTGGAAGGAGCTGCCGCTCCTCATCGGCATCGCGCTGATCCTGGCGCTGGTGATCAAGACTTTCCTGGTGCAGGCGTTCTCGATTCCCTCGGACTCGATGCAGAACACGCTCCAGAAGGGCGACCGTGTCCTGGTCGACAAGCTGACGCCGTGGTTCGGCTCGGAGCCCGAGCGCGGCGAGGTCGTCGTCTTCAGGGACCCCGGTCACTGGCTGGACGGTGAGCCGACGCCCGACCCGAACGCGATCCAGCGGGTCCTCGGCTGGGTCGGCCTGATGCCGTCCGCCGACGAGAAGGACCTGATCAAGCGGGTCATCGCGGTCGGTGGCGACACGGTGGAGTGCAAGGGCACGGGACCGGTGAAGGTCAACGGCAAGGCGCTGAACGAGCCGTACGTCTTCGAGGGCAATACCCCGTGCAGCGTCGACGACCAGGGCGGCCAGTTCAAGGAGACTGTTCCCCCGGGCAAAATCTGGGTCATGGGTGACCACCGGCAGAACTCGCTGGACTCCCGCTACCACCAGAACCAGCCCGGCGGCGGCGCCGTCCCCGTGGACAACGTCGTGGGCCGCGCCATCGTGATCGCCTGGCCGCCCACCCGCTGGGCGACGCTGCCCAAGCCGGACACCTTCGACCAGCAGGGCATCAACGTCGCGATGAGCGCGGCGCCCGCGGCCCTCGGGCTCGCGGGTGCGGTGCCGGTCGTGCTCTGGCGCAGGCGTCGGCTCACGGTGGCCGATGCGCAGGCCGCGAGGGTTTCTGGTGGAGGTACCGCCGGGTAGGGTGCCGTCCCAGATCGCCGATCTTCCGCGCTCCTGTTCGTAGCGGCGCGGGGTCGTCTCCGATATGGGGGAGCAACTGGGATGAGCAGGACACAACGTACGGACGAGGGCCGCGGACGGCTCGGCAGCGTGCTGTCGGGACTGGCCGTGGCCCTTGGCTGTGTGCTCTTCCTGGGGGGCTTCGTCTGGGGCGCCGTCGTGTACCAGCCGTACACCGTTCCCACCGGGTCGATGACGCCGACGATCGGCGCGGGCGACCGGGTCCTGGCCGAGCGGATGGACGGTGGCGAGGTGCGCCGTGGTGACGTCGTCGTCTTCCGGCAGGCCAGCTGGGGCGACCTGCCGATGGTCAAGCGCGTGGTCGGCGTCGGCGGCGACCGGATCTCCTGCTGCACGGACGGCAAGCTGATGGTCAACGGCAAGCCCGTCGCAGAACCGTATCTTCTGGCGGGCGAGGGTGCCGCGGCCACCGGAATCCCGGCCACCACGGTCCCCGAGGGGAATCTCTTCCTGCTCGGTGACGAGCGCAGTGGGTCCCTGGACTCCAGCGTGCACCTGGGCGACTCCAACCACGGCTCCGTGCCGCGCAGTGCGGTGGAGGGCAGGGTCGACGCGGTGGCCTGGCCGGCGGAGAGGTTCGGGACGCTGGAGCGCCCTGACGGCTTCGCGGACATGACGGGCGGCATCTCCGCCCCCGGGCCCCTGCGGCTCATGGTGTGGTCGGTGGTGGCCGGCGCGGCCCTCGTCTTGGGCGGCGCCGCGTACGGCCCGGTGGCCAGGCGGATGCGGCGCGGACGTGAGCGCCCGCAGAGTCGTGACCGCTCGGGGGCGACGGCTCATGTCGGCTGAGCCGCGGCCGCAGCCGCAGTCCGAGCCCTCGGGGGAGTCGGAGCCGGAAGCGCCGCGGAGGGTCGCGCGGGTGGTGCTGCTGGACCCGCAGGACCGGATTCTCCTGCTGCACGGCCATGAGCCGGAGGATGTGGGGGACGACTGGTGGTTCACGCCCGGCGGCGGTCTGGAGGGCGACGAGACGCATGAACAGGCCGCGCTGCGTGAACTGATGGAAGAGACGGGCATCACCGAGGTCGAGCTCGGTCCCGCCCTGTGGCAGAGGTTCTGCTCCTTCCCCTTCGCCGGACGGCGCTGGGACCAGGACGAGCGGTACTTCCTGGCGCGTACGTCACAGACGTTCTCGCGGGCCGCAGGGCTGACGGAGCTGGAACGACGGAGTGTCGCGGGAGCGCGTTGGTGGACGTGCCAGGAACTGACCGAGGCACATGAGACGGTGTATCCGACCAGGCTCGCCGAGTTGCTTCGCAAGCTGCTCGACGAGGGTCCTCCGAGCCGGCCCGAGACCCTCGACACGGAAATCGTGTAGAGGCTCCAGGGGCTGACGCACAATAGGGGGACGCACGGCTGAAGGGGAACATGCCATGAGCGCCGAGGACCTCGAGAAGTACGAGACCGAGATGGAGCTGAAGCTCTACCGGGAGTACCGCGATGTCGTCGGTCTGTTCAAATACGTGATCGAGACCGAACGGCGCTTCTACCTCACCAACGACTACGAGATGCAGGTGCACTCCGTCCAGGGTGAGGTTTTCTTCGAGGTGTCCATGGCGGACGCCTGGGTGTGGGACATGTACAGGCCCGCACGGTTCGTGAAGCAGGTGCGTGTCCTCACGTTCAAGGACGTGAATATCGAGGAGCTCAACAAGAGCGATCTCGAGCTGCCGGGAGGCTGAGTTCACCGCCTCGGGCTGCCAGCTTCCCGTCTCCTTCACCGTCACGGGTGAGCGAGTTATCCACAACGCGTGAGTCGTCCACCAAGATCCACAACGCTCGGGGCTGAGCCCCAGTGTGGGTGTCGGAGGTGGTTCCGACATGAACGCACGTGGGGCACTCGGGCGGTACGGCGAAGATCTGGCCGCACGGCGGCTGGGCGAAGCCGGCATGACGGTTCTGGAGCGCAATTGGCGCGGTGGCAGAACCGGCGAGATCGACATTGTGGCCATGGACGGCGAAGCGCTGGTCGTCTGTGAGGTCAAGACGCGGCGAGCCGGTCTGGTCGGCTCGGGGATCTATCAGCATCCGATGGCCGCCGTGGGCCGGACCAAGGCGGAGCGGCTGCGGCGCCTGGCCGAACGCTGGATCGAGGAACGCGGAGGCCCACCGCCGGGCGGAGTGCGGATCGACCTCGTCGGCGTGCTGGTCCCGCGCCGCGGCGCCCCCGTCGTGGAGCACGCGCGGGGGGTGGCCTGATGGGTTTCGCACGTACGTGTTCCGTGGCGCTGGTGGGCGTCGAGGGCGTGGTCGTCGAGGTGCAGGCCGATCTGGAGCCCGGCGTCGCGGCGTTCACACTGGTCGGGCTCCCGGACAAGAGCCTGACGGAGAGCAAGGACCGGGTCAGGGCCGCGGTGGTCAACTCCGGCGGGGAATGGCCCCAGAAGAAGCTCACGGTGGGCCTCAGCCCCGCATCGGTGCCCAAGAGTGGCAGCGGCTTCGATCTCGCGATCGCCTGCGCGGTGCTCGGGGCGGCGGAGCGGATCGATCCGCGGACTCTCACCGACATCGTGATGATCGGTGAACTGGGGCTCGACGGGCGGGTGCGACCGGTCAGGGGAGTGCTGCCCGCGGTGCTCGCGGCGGCGGACGCGGGCTATGAGCAGGTCGTCGTCCCGGAGTGCACGGCAGCCGAGGCCACGCTGGTGCCGGGGGTCTCGGTGCTCGGGGTGCGCAGTCTGCGCCAGCTGGTCGCCGTGCTGACCGATGAGCCGGTGCCCGAGGAGGAGCCGGACGAACCGGGGCGGCCCGACCCGATGCTCGCGGGGCTCTGTGTGCCCGGGACCGGCGTGGGCACGGGGCTCAGCGGCGGCACGGACGACGCCCTTGCCCTGGACCTCGCCGATGTCGTCGGACAGGCCTCGGCCCGGACCGCGGTGGAAGTGGCGGCGACGGGTGGGCATCACCTCTTTCTGCAGGGACCGCCGGGCGCGGGAAAGACGATGCTCGCGGAGCGGCTGCCGGCGATCCTTCCCCGGCTGACCCGGGAGGAGTCCTTGGAGGTGACGGCCGTCCACTCCGTGGCGGGCATGCTGCCACCGGGCAAGCCGTTGGTGGACGCAGCGCCGTACTGCGCGCCGCACCACTCCGCGACGATGCAGTCGCTGGTGGGCGGCGGCAAGGGAATCGCCCGGCCGGGGGCAGTTTCGTTGGCTCATCGGGGAGTGCTTTTCCTCGACGAGGCGCCGGAGTTCAGCAGCCAGACCCTGGACTCCTTGCGACAGCCCTTGGAATCGGGCCATGTGGTGATCGCTCGCAGCGCGGGAGTGGTGCGCCTGCCCGCGAAGTTCCTGATGGTGCTCGCGGCCAACCCCTGTCCGTGCGGTCGCCACACACTGCTGGGTGAAGGCTGCGAATGCCCGGCGTCCGCCATCCGCCGCTACCAGGCGCGGCTCTCGGGCCCGCTGCTCGACAGGGTCGACCTGAAGGTCGAGGTGGAGCCCGTCACGCGATCCGAACTGGCCGGGTACGGCACTCCGGGGGACTCCACGCAGACGGTCGCCGACCGGGTGCGCGCCGCCAGGGAGCGGGCGGCGGCCAGGCTGGCCGGCACCGGCTGGCGGACGAACAGCGAAGTGCCGGGACACGCCCTGCGCACGCGGTGGCCCGCCGAGCCGGGTGCCCTGGACGCAGCCGAGCTCGACCTGGAGCGCGGCTTCCTGACCGCCCGAGGGCTCGACCGTGTCCTGCGGGTCGCTTGGACGGTCGCGGACCTCGCCGGCCGTGACCGGCCTGCGGCGCAGGACGTCGCCCTGGCTCTGCAGTTGCGTACGGGGGTGGCGAGGGGTGCTCCGATGGCGATCGGGGCGCTGACATGACCTCGGCCCCGGGCGCCGCCCCGGAGGAAGAGCGGCTGGCGAGGGCAGCCCTGACCCGGATTCTCGAACCGGGGGACGAGGTGGGCGGGCGGTGGTTGCGCGAGACAGGGGCCGCCGAAGTGGTGCGGCGGCTTGCGGAGGGGGAGGAGCGCCTCGGCGGGGTGACACCGGCCCGGTGGGAAGGGCTGCGGGCGCGGGCTGACAAGGCGCGGCCCGAGCGGGACCTGGCGGTGGCGCTGGATGCGGGGGTGCGGTTCGTGTGCCCGGGGGAGGCGGAGTGGCCCGTCCAGTTGGACGACCTCGGGGACGCACGGCCCGTGGGGCTGTGGGTGCGGGGACAGCCCAGCCTGCGGATATGGGCCCTGCGGTCGGTGGCCGTGGTCGGCTCGCGGGCCTGCACGGAGTACGGCGCGCACATGGCGGCCGGTCTGGGCGCGGGGTTGGCCGAGCGGGGCTGGGTGGTCGTGTCGGGCGGTGCGTATGGGGTGGACGGGGCCGCGCACAGGGGAGCGCTGGGCGCCGGCGGGGCCACGGTCGCGGTGCTCGCGTGCGGAGTCGACCGGGCCTACCCGCGAGGACACGCCGAGTTGCTCAGGAGGATCGCGGAACAGGGTCTCCTGGTGGGGGAGTTGCCGCCCGGGGACCATCCCACACCGAGCAGATTCATCCTCCGTAACCGCGTGATCGCCGCTCTCACCCGGGGGAGTGTCGTCGTCGAGGCCGCGTACCGCAGCGGGGCGCTCGCCACGGCGCGCAGTGCGCGGGAGCTCGGACGGTTCACGATGGGGGTGCCCGGACCCGCGACGAGCGGGCTCTCGGCGGGGGTGCACGAACTCCTTCGACGTGACGGAGTTCTGGTGACCGACGCGGCGGAAATCGTCGAGCTGGTGGGCGACATGGGCGAGCTGGCCCCGGAGCGGCGCGGCCCCGTCGTGCCGCGGGATCTGCTCGCCCCGGACGCCGCCCGCGTCCTGGCGGCGCTGCCCGGCCGGGGCAGCGCGTCACCTCGGGAGATCGCACTCGGCGCCGGCACGGTGGTGGACGCGGCGATCGGTCGGCTGTACGAGTTGCGCTCTCTGGGGTTCGTCGAACGACACGGCGACGGCTGGCAGTTGACACGCCAGGCGATTGTGTCGGTCTTGCCGAAGGGAGACAGTTCGTGACCGACCGTGTTCGGCCGTCTGGATGAACCCCCGACGGCCTTGGGAATGGCCGCAGTTGACGCTTCGCGGTCGTCACGCACGGCGACGAGGGGTACTCGGCGGGGCGCCCAGCGGAACGTATCTGCGTACGCGGGATCCCCTACTGTTCGCACACTGCGACACTTCAGTCACGCTACGCTCACAAGGATTCCGACGCGGACAGGCAACCACAGGCAAGCAGACGGACAACCTCATTCACTTCACGCAAACTCACCACCTCGCGGGCGCGGACCCATCCGTCGGCTCGCACGACACCACCGGTTCACGGCAGAACGGCTCAAGGCAACAAATGCCCCAGCACACCTCAGGGTCCGATCGGGCGGCGGTTCCCCCCGCCGCCCGTAGCGGCGAGCGGGAGCGGCCCCCCGCACCCTCGTCGCTGGACGAGCTGTGGCGGTCGTACAAGGACACGGGGGACGGGCGGCTGCGCGAGCAGTTGATCCTGCACTACTCGCCGCTGGTGAAGTACGTCGCGGGCCGGGTCAGCGTCGGGCTTCCGCCCAATGTCGAGCAGGCGGACTTCGTGTCGTCCGGGGTGTTCGGTCTCATCGACGCGATCGAGAAGTTCGACATCGAGCGGTCGATCAAGTTCGAGACGTACGCGATCACCCGTATCCGTGGCGCGATGATCGACGAACTCCGGGCGCTCGACTGGATTCCCCGGTCCGTGCGGCAGAAGGCCCGCAACGTCGAGCGGGCCTACGCCACGCTCGAGGCGCAGCTGCGGCGCACGCCGTCGGAGAACGAGGTCGCCCACGAGATGGGGATCGCGACTGAGGAACTGCACGCCATTTTCAGCCAGTTGTCGCTGGCGAACGTGGTGGCCCTGGAGGAGCTGCTGCACGTCGGCGGTGAGGGCGGCAACCGGCTGAGCCTGATGGACACGCTCGAGGACACCGCGGCGGACAACCCCGTGGAGGTCGCCGAGGACCGCGAGCTGCGGCGGCTGCTCGCGCGCGCGATCAACACGCTGCCGGAGCGGGAGAAGACGGTCGTCACGCTTTACTACTACGAAGGTCTCACGCTCGCCGAGATCGGCAACGTGCTCGGGGTGACGGAGAGCCGGGTGAGTCAGATCCATACGAAATCCGTGCTCCAGCTGCGCGCGAAGCTGGCGAGTTTCGGCCGCTGAGCCCGCTGAATCGTCCCTGCCCCCGTCCCCCGCCGCGCGGTCCGGGCTCGCGGTTCTCGGCGGTGTATCGACTCCCGTCCTGGCGGTCACGTCCGTAGAGTGGAGGGCGTGCCAAGGATTCGAGCGGCCTCTGTGGCCGAGCACCGGTCGATGCAGCGCGGCGCCCTGCTGGACGCTGCCCGGTCCCTGTTGTCCGAGGGCGGTACGGAGGCGTTGACCTTCCCCGCCCTCGCTGAACGCACGGGGCTCGCACGGTCATCCGTGTACGAGTACTTCCGGTCGCGTGCCGCGGTCGTGGAGGAGCTGTGCGAGGTCGACTTCCCCGTCTGGGCGGCGGAGGTCTCCGCCGCGATGGAGGGGGCCGACTCCGCCGAGGGCAAGGTCGAGGCGTATGTCCGGCGGCAACTGGCCCTGGTCGGGGACCGGCGGCACCGCGCGGTGGTCGCCATCTCGGCCAGTGAGCTGGACGCCGGGGCGAGGGAGAAGATCCGTGCCGCCCACGGGGGTCTGATCGCCATCATCGTTGAGGCGCTCGAGACGTTGGGGCACGAGCAGCCCCGCATGGCGGCGATGCTGCTGCAGGGCATCGTCGACGCCGCGGTGCGGCGGATCGAGCTCGGTGTCGCCGAGGAGCCGACCGCCATCACGGAGGCAGCGGTCGCCATGGCGCTGCGGGGCGTGCGGGGCTGAGGACCCAGCCGCCGACAGTCGGCGGCGCAAGGCCCGTCCGCGCCACGAACGCCCCCGTCTGTGCCGCAAGCACGCCCGTCCGCGCGGCAGCCATTCCCGTCCAGGGCCGAGCTCCCCTGTCTGTGCGGCGAAATTCCCGTCCGAGGCGCGAGCACTCCTGTCTGTGCGGCGGGCATTCTCGTCCGGGGCGAGCTCTCCCTCCCGGGCCGCGAGCTCCCCCTACCGGGGCGCGACCACCCCGTCAGCGCGGCGGGCATTCCCGTCCGGGGCGCGAGGTCTCCTGTCTGTGCGGCGGGCGTTCCCTTCCGGGCCGCGAGCTCCCCGGTACGGGGCGCGACCGCCCCGTGAGCGCGGCGGGCATTCCCGTCCGGGGCGCGAGGTCTCCTGTCTGTGCGGCGAGCTCCCTCGTCCGGGCCGCGAGCTCCCCCTTCCGAGCCGCGACCACCCCTTCCGGGCCGTGACCACCCCATCAGCGCGGCGGGCATTCCCGTCCGGGGCGAGCTCTCCCCTCTGCGCGGCGAGCTCGTCCGGCGCGAGCTCTCCCCTCTGCGCGGCGAGCTCCCCCCTCCGCCCCGCGAGCACCAGTACCCCCGGACGCGGTGCCAATAACCCGTCCGCCCCGCGAGCACCAGCACCCCCGGACGCGGTGCGAACAATCCGCCCCGCGAGCACCAACACCCCCGGACGCGGTGCGAGCTCCCCCCTCCGCGCCGCGAGCACCAGCACCCCCCTCCCAGGCGCGAGTACCCGCGGCCTCGGCACGTCGATCACCGGCAGTAAGCGGGACGCCCCGTGCCGCAGTAGCCACGGGGGCAGTAGCGACAGGGGGTCGAGATATGTGTCGCCCCTCAGTAGCCCCCAGTGGAGGCAGCTGCTCGGGCAGTGGGCCCTGGGCAGTTCCAGCACCCCCAGTGCTCCGCCCGCCGAAACCTCGGCGCCCTTCTTGAGCGTGGCCCGCACCGGCTCGTACGTCGTGCGCAGGGGAGGGGTGCCCGTGCCCGTCAGCTCCACCGCGACCACCCCGCGGCCCGCCACGCGGCCCGCGAAGGAGACCCTGCCCGCAGCCGCCGCCCGGACCACCGCTCCCGGCGGCGCAGCGAGGTCCACACCCCGGTGGCCCCGGCCGTACTCCGTCGCCGGGGGCTCCCAGCCCCGTATGACAGGAGGCCGCGCCCCCACGGGCCACGCACCTCCCACCTTCGGCACCGGCGGTCCGCCGGTCGCCTGCGCCCCCGGCCTGTCGAGGGCGCCCGCGGGCAGCACCACCGCCGTGATCAGCGCCACGGTCAAAAGGGCCAGGCTCAGCTTTCGTCGCATGTGAGACATGCCAGAACCGTCCCGCGTCGGGCAGGACCGCGGGGATCATGGCGCGGATCTGTGGATGACCAGCCGCTTGTGGACATCGGCGTCACCCGCGGCCTCGCGGGTCCCGTACACTTCTTGTGGCGATCCGGGTCACCGGGTCGACTTCGCACGCCCCGACACCAGGCCATGAAAAGCCAGGTGCCAGCGCCTCTCGGTCCTTTGTGGCACGGCGCATCGCGGGCGTCAGGCGCGACTGCCATCCGGCGGACGCGGCACAACCGAGAACACCAAGGAGTACGGCCATGGCCGTCGTCACGATGCGGGAGCTGCTGGAAAGCGGCGTCCACTTCGGTCACCAGACCCGTCGTTGGAACCCGAAGATGAAGCGCTTCATCTTCACGGAGCGCAACGGCATCTACATCATCGACCTGCTCCAGTCGCTGTCGTACATCGACCGCGCCTACGAGTTCGTCAAGGAGACCGTCGCCCACGGCGGCACGGTCATGTTCGTCGGCACGAAGAAGCAGGCGCAGGAGGCCATCGCCGAGCAGGCGACCCGCGTCGGCATGCCCTACGTGAACCAGCGCTGGCTGGGCGGCATGCTCACCAACTTCTCGACCGTCTACAAGCGTCTGCAGCGCCTCAAGGAGCTCGAGCAGATCGACTTCGAGGATGTGGCCGCGTCCGGCCTCACCAAGAAGGAGCTCCTGGTCCTCTCGCGTGAGAAGGCCAAGCTGGAGAAGACCCTCGGTGGTATCCGCGAGATGTCCAAGGTGCCCAGCGCCGTCTGGATCGTGGACACCAAGAAGGAGCACATCGCGGTCGGCGAGGCCCGGAAGCTCAACATCCCGGTCGTCGCCATCCTCGACACCAACTGTGACCCCGACGAGGTCGACTACAAGATCCCGGGCAACGACGACGCGATCCGCTCCGTCACCCTGCTCACCCGCGTGATCGCCGACGCCGTCGCCGAGGGCCTCATCGCCCGTTCCGGCGTCGCCACGGGCGACCAGAAGCCGGGCGAGAAGACCGCCGGCGAGCCGCTCGCCGAGTGGGAGCGCGACCTGCTCGAGGGCGAGAAGAAGGCCGACGAGCCCAAGGCCGACGAGCCCACGGCCGATGAGCCGAAGGCCGTCGAGGCCGAGGTTCAGAAGTCCGCCGAGACGGAGAAGGCCGCCGACGCCGAGCAGGCCGAGGCCCCCGCCGAGGTTGCCGCCGCCGAGGCCCCCGCCGCGGAGACCGAGCAGGCCTGACCTTCACAGGTTCGGTAGTTGACGGCGGGGGCCCACAGGCCCCCGCCGTTCACCCGTAGATCTTTCAGACCTCCGAAAGAGAATTTCAGGATCATGGCGAACTACACCGCCGCTGACGTCAAGAAGCTCCGTGAGCTCACGGGCGCCGGCATGATGGACTGCAAGAAGGCGCTCGACGAGGCCGACGGCAGCGTCGACAAGGCCGTCGAGGCCCTGCGCATCAAGGGCCAGAAGGGCGTCGCCAAGCGCGAGGGCCGCTCCGCCGAGAACGGTGCCGTGGTCTCCCTCATCGCCGACGACAACACCTCCGGCGTGATCGTCGAGCTGAAGTGCGAGACGGACTTCGTCGCCAAGGGCGAGAAGTTCCAGGCCGTCGCCAACTCGCTCGCCGCCCACGTCGCCAAGACGTCCCCGGCCGACCTCGAGGCGCTGCTCGCGTCCGAGATCGAGGCCGGCAAGACCGTCCAGGCGTACGTCGACGAGGCCAACGCCAACCTCGGCGAGAAGATCGTCCTGGACCGCTTCGCCCAGTTCGCGGGCACGTACGTCACCGCGTACATGCACCGCACCATGCCCGACCTGCCCCCGCAGATCGGTGTTCTGGTCGAGCTGGACAAGGCCGACGCCGACCTGGCCAAGGGCATCGCCCAGCACATCGCCGCCTTCGCGCCGAAGTACCTCTCCCGCGAGGACGTCCCGGCCGAGGTCGTCGAGTCCGAGCGTCGCGTCGCCGAGGAGACCACCCGCGCCGAGGGCAAGCCCGAGGCCGCGCTGCCCAAGATCGTCGAGGGTCGCGTCAACGGCTTCTTCAAGGAGGCCACCCTCCTCGGTCAGCCGTACGCGCTCGACAACAAGAAGTCCGTTCAGAAGGTCCTGGACGAGGCCGGTGTCACCCTGAAGCGCTTCTCGCGCATCAAGGTCGGCATCTGAGTCCGTACCGCGATCGACGGTAGACCCCGCTAGGGTCGACAGCGGTCGCCCGCGTACACACCCGTACGCGACGTACGACCGCAGGATCTGACGAGGAGGCCATTGCCGAGCATGGGATGCGAACAACACCCCACCGGCAGTGGCCTTCTTCGTATGTGCGCCGAGCAAAAAGAAGCGAGTACTCCATGACCACCAAGGCCGACACAAACAGTGGCGACGATAAAGTCCCCGGTCGTTTCCTGCTGAAGCTCTCCGGTGAGGCGTTCGCCGGCGGGGGCGGCCTTGGCGTCGACCCTGACGTGGTGCACGCGATCGCCAAGGAGATCGCCGCGGTCGTCCGTGACGGCGCCCAGATCGCGGCCGTCATCGGTGGCGGCAACTTCTTCCGCGGCGCCGAGCTCCAGCAGCGCGGCATGGACCGGGCCCGCTCCGACTACATGGGCATGCTCGGCACGGTCATGAACTGCCTCGCCCTGCAGGACTTCCTGGAGAAGGAAGGCATCGAGTGCCGCGTGCAGACCGCCATCACGATGGGCCAGGTCGCCGAGCCGTACATCCCGCTGCGCGCCGTCCGGCACCTGGAGAAGGGCCGCGTGGTCATCTTCGGCGCCGGCATGGGCATGCCGTACTTCTCCACCGACACGACCGCGGCGCAGCGCGCCCTGGAGATCGACGCCGAGGCCCTGCTCATGGGCAAGAACGGTGTCGACGGGGTCTACGACTCCGACCCCAAGACCAACCCGGACGCGGTGAAGTACGACGCGCTCGGCTACGGCGAGGTCATCACCCGCGACCTGAAGGTCGCCGACATGACCGCGATCACGCTGTGCCGCGACAACAAGCTGCCCATCCTGGTCTTCGAGTTGCTCTCCACCGGCAATATCGCGCGTGCCGTCAAGGGTGAGAAGATCGGCACGCTCGTGGGCGACGAGGGCACCCGCTCCTGACCTCGGGGACGGCCCCCCGAGGGCCACGAGGGATGGACAAAGCCCTGCCGGTCGGACACGGTGCAGGGAAAGAGACGCGACGCAGCCGACGCCCCATGGACTCCCCCTACTTCACCGTGTGGGGGCGCCCCCAGCCCACTCACAACACCAGGAGCAAGTGGTGATCGAAGAGACCCTCCTCGAGGCCGAGGAGAAGATGGAGAAGGCCGTCGTGGTCGCCAAGGAGGACTTCGCCGCGATTCGCACAGGCCGTGCGCACCCGGCGATGTTCAACAAGATCGTGGCCGACTACTACGGCGCCCTTACGCCGATCAATCAGCTGGCCTCGTTCTCGGTGCCCGAGCCGCGGATGGCCGTGGTGACCCCGTTCGACAAGAGCGCGCTGCGCAACATCGAGCAGGCGATCCGCGACTCCGACCTCGGCGTCAACCCCAGCAATGATGGAAACATCATCCGGGTGACGTTCCCCGAGCTGACGCAGGACCGCCGCAAGGAGTTCATCAAGGTCGCCAAGACCAAGGCCGAGGACTCCAAGATCTCGATCCGCTCCATCCGCCGCAAGGCCAAGGAAGCGATCGACAAGGCGATCAAGGACGGCGACATCGGCGAGGACGAGGGCCGTCGCGCGGAGAAGGAGCTCGACGACACCACCGCGAAGTACGTCGCTCAGGTGGACGAGCTGCTCAAGCACAAGGAAGCCGAGCTGCTCGAGGTCTGAGGGCTCGAAGTCTGAGGACTGAGGAATCCGATCCGTGAACGACTCTTCCTGGGGGGCGCCTCCCAGAGCCGGGTACTGGGGGCCGTCCGACCAGGGCCCTGCTCAAGGGGCTGCCCCGGCAGGTCCCGCGTACGATGCGCATGACGCCCTGTATCCAGCAGAGACGCAGCCCATGCCCATCGTGCCTGACATGCCTGAAGTACCCCGGGAGCCCATGCCCAGCGCATCACAGCCCGCCCCCGAGGCGCCGCGCACGCCTCAGACGCCTCAAGCGCCTCAAGCGCCCAAGGCGCCGCAGAAGAAGAGCGCGGGCCGTGACCTCGGGGCGGCCATAGGAGTCGGCGTGGGGCTCGGCGCGGTGATCGTCGCGTCGCTCTTCATCGTGAAGGCCGTCTTCATCGGCGTCATAGCGGTCGCCGTTGTGGTCGGTCTCTGGGA
Organism: Streptomyces sp. NPDC033180; assembly: GCF_055577645.1. Classification (NCBI taxonomy): domain Bacteria; kingdom Bacillati; phylum Actinomycetota; class Actinomycetes; order Kitasatosporales; family Streptomycetaceae; genus Streptomyces; species Streptomyces sp. NPDC033180. The sequence continues at coordinate 239,346 of NZ_JBVIPU010000011.1, forward strand.
GCTCACCTCACGGCTCCAGGAGCGCAAGGGCATCAAGGCGCCGCTGGTCCCGCTCGCGGTGGGCGGCGCCGCGATGGTCGTCGCCGGGTACGTCCGCGGGCCCGAGGGCGCCTGGGTCGCCATGGCGCTCACCGCGCTCGCGGTGCTCGTCTGGCGGATGACCGAGCCGCCCGAGGGCTATCTGAAGGACGTCACGGCGGGCGTCTTCGCGGCGTTCTACGTCCCGTTCCTCGCCACGTTCGTGGCGTTGATGCTCACCGCGGACGACGGCTCGATGCGGGTGCTCACGTTCCTGCTCCTGACGGTGGTCAGCGACACCGGGGCGTACGCGATCGGCTGGCGCTTCGGCAAGCACAAGCTGGCCCCGCGCATCAGCCCCGGCAAGACCCGCGAGGGCCTGGTCGGCGCGGTGACGTTCGCGATGGCCGCGGGCGCGCTGTGCATGGAGTTCCTGATCGACGGCGGCACGTGGTGGCAGGGGCTGCTCATCGGCCTCGCGGTTGCCGCGAGCGCGACGCTCGGGGACCTCGGTGAGTCGATGATCAAGCGTGACCTCGGCATCAAGGACATGGGCACGCTGCTGCCGGGTCACGGCGGCATCATGGATCGCCTCGACTCGCTGCTGCCCACGGCGCCGGTGGTCTGGCTGCTGCTCGTCATCTTCGTGGGGTCCGGCTGACCTGCGCGCTGCTGTACGTGAGGGGCTCGCTGCCCGTGGGGCGGCGGGCCCTTTTCCGTGTCCGGAACTGGAGGGTCTACGCGCCCGCGAAGGACCTGAGCGCGCCGCCGATCAGTGCCGTCACCGACTCCAGGTGTTCCGCCGGGGGCGGGTGGTCCGTGGTGAGGACGAGGGTGGCGTGCGGCTCGACGGGGACGTGGAGGCGGACGCGATCGCGCGCCACAGGGGTGAGGTGCAGAGCGGCTTCCGTGCAGCCGAGGGCCGGGGGTACGTGCTTGGCCACCGACTGGGCCAGGGCCGCTGTCGTGCTGGACGTGGCGACCGACCGGACGAGCGCGTGCAGGTGGTCGAACCGGGCGTGGGCGGCGGTCAGGGACGCGGTGAGCCGCATGCGGTCCTCGGTGGCGCGGAAGCGGAACGTGCGCTCGCGCTCAAGGGCGTTGACGCGCTCCTTGACGGTCAGGAAGCGGTCGCCGGGGTCGATGCGGACGGCCCGTAGATGCACGGCGAGGGTGGGCATCCACTGGGCACGGGCGCCGAAGCAGCGGCAGCGGACGCGTGCGCCGTCGTAGCCGTGCAGGGTGAGGCCGGCCGGTGTCGGATGGCCGGTGCGCAGCCACTGCCGGACGTACTTGGCGACATCCTCGGCGGCTTCGGAGACCATCGCGCTCAGGGGTATGTCGTCCTCGACACCCGGAAGCATCCGGACCGCCGAGGGATTCGCGGCCAGCACGCGCGTATCGGCTGAGATGAGCAGCACGGGCTCCGTGAGCAGACCAGTGATCTTCCGGAAGAGCGTCAGGGGGTCATCGGCGGTCACAGGGCATCGCCGTAGTACTCACGCCCTGTGGTCTGTTCCGATTCGGAAGGCGGGCGGAGGTGCACCACGACGCGGCAGCCCACGTCCCAGCGGGCGATGGTCTTCTCCAGCTCCACGCGGGCGTAGCCGAGGTTGCCCGCGGCGATGGTCCCGAAGATGTTCGACGTCATCATGCACATGGAGGGACGGCCCAGAACCTTCTCTCCGAACGGGCAGACGCGGTTCCCGAGGACGATGCGCCGGTCGTTCTCCTCGACGACGAAGAAGCCCCCGCCGAGCCGTTTCTTGAGATCGACCATGACCTGCGCCACCTGCGTACGGTCGAGACGGTCGACCGAGAGCGCCTTGGTGTACTGGCTGTTGATGTCGTCGCCGATGGTCTGACTGACAAGGCTGACGTAGCCCGCCGCTTCCTCCAGGCCGACCACGTCCTCAAGGACGCGTGCCAGTTCACGGATGAGGCTGCGCATGAACACATCGCGGTCGAGGGCGATGGGTGCGTCGGACGGTTCCACTGGGCCCCCTCGCCGGGAAGTCGATCGACACTCTGCTTTTACCTTGTGTGACCACATGATGGCGCACTGTGATAGGCCCTGTCGACCGACTTCGACAGATCGGCAGACCGCCGGATCAAGGGCCACCGCCGCCTACGGACGCCGACCAGGTGGCACTCCTGTCGTCTGCGACACTGGAAGAACCATGCCTGTACCCGGAGAACTCACCTTCGTCGCGCCCCGCGGAGCCAAGAAGCCGCCGCGGCATCTCGCCGACCTCACGCCCGCCGAGCGCAAGGAAGCCGTCGTCGCCGCCGGCGAGAAACCGTTTCGCGCCAAGCAGCTCTCGCAGCACTACTTCGCGCGGTACGCGCACGATCCGGAGCAGTGGACCGACATTCCTGCCGGGTCCCGCGGGAAGCTCCAGGAGGCGTTGCTTCCCGAGCTGATGTCCGTGGTGCGGCACATCAGCTGTGACGACGACACCACGCGCAAGACGCTGTGGCGCCTCTTCGACGGGACGCTCGTCGAATCCGTGCTCATGCGCTATCCGGACCGCGTGACGATGTGCATCTCGTCGCAGGCCGGTTGCGGGATGAACTGCCCGTTCTGCGCGACGGGGCAGGCCGGTCTCGACCGGAATCTGTCGACCGCCGAGATCGTCCACCAGATCGTGGACGGGATGCGGGCGCTCAGGGACGGCGAGATCCCGGGTGGGCCCGCTCGGCTCTCCAACATCGTCTTCATGGGGATGGGTGAGCCGCTCGCCAACTACAACCGTGTGACCGGTGCCATTCGCAGGCTGACCGACCCCGAGCCGGACGGGGTGGGCCTCTCGCAGCGTGGCATCACCGTGTCGACCGTCGGTCTGGTGCCCGCCATCCACCGGTTCGCCGACGAGGGCTTCAAGTGCCGCCTCGCCATCTCGCTGCACGCGCCCGACGACGAGCTCCGCGACACCCTCGTACCCGTCAATACGCGCTGGAACGTGCGTGAGGTCCTCGACGCGGGCTGGGAGTACGCCGCCAAGTCGGGGCGCCGCCTGTCCATCGAGTACGCGCTGATCCGGGACATCAACGACCACGCGTGGCGCGGTGACCGGCTCGGGCGGCTGCTCAAGAACAAGCCCGTGCACGTGAACCTGATCCCGCTGAACCCGACGCCTGGCTCGAAGTGGACGGCATCGCGGCCGGAGGACGAAAAGGCCTTCGTGAACGCCATCGCCGCTCATGGGGTGCCTGTCACGGTTCGTGACACCCGTGGCCAGGAGATCGACGGGGCGTGCGGTCAGCTCGCCGCGGCAGAGCGTTAGGCTGGCCGAAACACAACTTCACAGGCAGTGCACAACTGCATGGACGGAACACATCTTCATATTCCGACAGGGGAGCGCCACAGCGCTGAGAGTGCGGCAGCCAAGGACAGGTTGGCCGCAGACCCTCTGAACCTTGCCCGGGTCATTCCGGGTAGGAAGTTCGGACACCACTCAAGCTGTTGCGCCCTGCCCGCGGACCCTCCGGTCCTGCGGGCAGGGCCGCGTCTCTTCCTGGTCACTCCAGGAGGAATGAACTCAGTGAGCACCACCAAGAAGGTCACGGTCACCGCGGTCGCGGCGGCCATCGGGCTTGTCGCGCTCTCCGCGTGCGGTAGCTCGTCCGACAGCGGCGACAAGGCCGATTCCAAGAGCGTGACGCTCGTCAGCCATGACTCCTTCAATGTCTCCAAGGACGTACTGAAGGCGTTCGAGAAGAGCTCCGGCTACAAGGTCGACGTCCTCAAGGACGGGGACGCCGGTGCCGCCGTGAACAAGGCGATCCTGTCGAAGGACAACCCACAGGGTGACGTCTTCTTCGGCGTCGACAACACGCTTCTGTCGCGTGCGCTCGACAACGGGCTCTTCCAGTCGTACGAGGCCGAGGGCTCGGACAAGGTCGCCTCGCAGTTCCGCGTTGATCAGGAAAAGCACCGGGTCACGCCCGTCGACAGCGGCGACATCTGCGTCAACTACGACAAGAAGTACTTCGCCGACAAGAAGCTGGCGCCGCCGAAGTCCTTCGCGGATCTGACCAAGCCCGCGTACAAGGATCTGTTGGTCACCGAGAACGCCTCGACCTCGTCGCCCGGCCTCGGCTTCCTGCTCGGCACCGCCGCCCAGTACGGCGATGGGGGCTGGCAGGGCTACTGGAAGAAGCTCAAGGACAACGGCGTCAAGGTCGTCGACGGCTGGGAGCAGGCCTACAACGAGGAGTTCTCCGGGTCCGCCGGGGGCAAGAAGGCCAAGGGGGACCGGCCGCTCGTCGTCTCCTACGCCTCGTCGCCGCCCGTCGAGGTGCTCTACGCCAAGCCGCAGCCCAAGGAGGCGCCGACCGGCGTCGCGACCGGCACCTGCTTCCGGCAGGTCGAGTACGCGGGTCTGCTCGGCAACGCCAAGAACGAGAAGGGCGGCAAGGCGCTCCTCGACTTCCTGATCAGTGCCGAGTTCCAGGAGGACATGCCGCTGAACATGTTCGTGAACCCGGTGCGTGAGGGCAGCAAGCTGCCCGAGCTGTTCACCGAGCACGGCGTGACGGTCGACAAGCCGGAGACCATGGCTCCGAAGAAGATCGCCGACAACCGCGAGCAGTGGGTCAAGTCGTGGACCTCGCTCGTACTGAAGTAGGGAAGTCCCGTAAGGGGCTCTCGCGCGGGAGCGCGACGCGGCTCGGTCTCATGGCCGTGCCCGTCGCGTTCTTCGCGGTCTTCTTCGCCTATCCGGTCGCCGCGATCGTCGCGCGCGGCCTGAAGGCCGGCGGCCAGTGGCAGTTCGGGCGGATCGCGGACGTCGTCGGGCAGTCCGACGTCCGGCACGTGCTGTGGTTCACCACCTGGCAGGCGCTCGCGTCGACGGCGCTCACGCTCCTTGTCGCGCTCCCCGGCGCGTACGTCTTCGCGCGCTTCGAGTTCAGGGGCAAGCAGGTTCTCCGCGCGGCCGTCACGGTGCCGTTCGTGCTGCCGACGGTCGTCGTCGGAACGGCGTTCCTCGCGCTGCTCGGCCGTGGCGGGCTGCTCGACGAGATGTGGGGCGTGCGGCTCGACACGACCGTGTGGGCGATCCTGCTCGCGCACGTCTTCTTCAACTACGCCGTCGTCGTACGGACCGTGGGCGGACTCTGGTCGCAGCTCGACCCGCGTCAGGAGGAGGCCGCGCGGATGCTCGGCGCCTCGCGGTGGACCGCCTGGCGGACCGTGACGCTGCCCGCGCTCGGCCCCGCGGTCGCCGCGGCGTGCCTCATGGTCTTCCTGTTCACGTTCACCTCCTTCGGCGTCGTGCAGATCCTCGGCGGACCCGCGTACTCGACACTCGAAGTGGAGATCTACCGGCAGACCGCCCAGCTTCTCGACCTGTCGACGGCCGCTGTCCTGACGATCGTGCAGTTCGCGGCGGTCGGCGCGATCCTCGCCGTGCACGCGTGGACCGTGCGCCGCGGGGAGACCGCGCTGAAGCTGGTCGACGCCTCGGCGGTCGCGCGGCGCCCGCGCGGCGCGGGGCAGTGGTCGCTCCTCGGCGGGGTCATGATCACGATCGCCGTGCTGATACTGCTGCCGCTCGGAGTGCTGATCGAGCGATCGTTGAGCGGCTTCGACGGCTACGGCTTCACGTACTACAGGGAGCTGACATCGGCGGAGGGCGGGGCGTTCCTCGTCCCGCCGATCGAGGCGGTCTGGAATTCGCTCCAGTACGCGCTCGCCGCCACCGCCATCGCCCTGGTGATCGGCGGTCTCGCCGCCGCGGCGCTCACCCGGAAGGCCGGCCGTCTGGTGCGCGGCTTCGACGCGCTCATGATGCTGCCGCTCGGGGTGTCAGCGGTGACGGTCGGCTTCGGGTTCCTGATCACGCTGGACAAGCCGCCGCTCGACCTGCGCTCGACGTGGATTCTGGTGCCGCTCGCACAAGCTCTGGTGGGCGTGCCCTTCGTCGTACGCACCATGCTTCCCGTCCTGCGCGCGGTGGACGGACGCCTGCGCGAGGCGGCCGCCGTGCTCGGGGCGTCGCCGCTGCGGGCGTGGCGGGAGGTCGACCTGCCGATGGTGCGGCGCGCGCTGCTGATCGCCGCCGGGTTCGCCTTCGCCGTGTCCCTGGGGGAGTTCGGCGCGACCGTGTTCATCGCGCGGCCGGACAACCCGACGCTTCCGGTCGCGGTGGCACGGCTCCTGGGGCGGGCCGGGGAGCTCAACTACGGGCAGGCGATGGCACTTTCGACGATCTTGATGGTGGTGTGCGCGGTGTCGCTGCTGCTGCTCGAACGTCTCCGTACCGATCGCACGACTGGGGAGTTCTGATGGCCTTGCTGACGCTGGCGGATGCGACCGTGCGGTTCGGGGCGCGGGCCGTCCTCGACGGTGTCGCTCTGGAGGTCGAGGAGCACGAGATCCTGTGCGTGCTCGGGCCGAGCGGCAGCGGCAAGTCGACACTGCTGCGTGCGGTCGCCGGGCTCCAGGATCTCGACGGCGGGCAGGTCCTCCTTGGCGGGAAGGATCAGCGTGGTGTGCCCGCGCACAAGCGTGGGGTCGGTCTGATGTTCCAGGACCACCAGCTTTTCCCGCAGCGCGACGTGGCGGGCAATGTCGCCTTCGGGCTGCGGATGCACGGCGCTTCGCGGGGTGAACAGGCCAACCGGGTGGCCGAGTTGCTCGAACTCGTGGGCCTTCCGGGTGCGCACCGCCGGGCCGTCGCCTCGCTCTCGGGCGGCGAGCAACAGCGGGTCGCCCTCGCGCGTGCGCTCGCGCCGAGGCCGCGCCTGCTCATGCTGGACGAGCCGCTCGGGCAGCTCGACCGTTCGCTGCGGGAGCGCCTTGTCGTCGAACTCCGTGAGCTCTTCGACGAGTTGGGTACGACGGTGCTCGCGGTCACGCACGACCAGGGCGAGGCGTTCGCGCTCGCGGACCGGGTGGTGGTGATGCGGGAGGGGCGAATCGCCCAGTCCGGTACGCCACTTGAGGTCTGGCGGCAGCCGGTGGACGAGTTCGTCGCGCGGTTCCTCGGCTTCGACAACATCGTCGACGCGATGGTGGCCGGCGACGTGGCCGACACCGCCTGGGGCAAGGTTCCGGTGTCGGAGGGCGCTGGGGGCGCGGCTGGGGGCGCGGCGGACGGGCGGTGCCGGCTCCTGGTGCGGCCGGCCGGGGTGCGGCTCGTGCCCGCTGATGAGGGGCTGCCGTGCGTGGTGACGGCGCGTACCTTCCGGGGTACGCATGTCGCCGTTCATCTGGAGCCTGGGGTGGGGCCGCGGCTCGAGGCGGCCTGTGCGCTGCGGGATGCGCCTGGGGTGGGGGAGACGGTGGGGGTCGCGTTTGATGTGGGGGATGTTGTGGTGCTGGGCTGACGTCTTTCCGGGCAGACACGGTTCTGGTCCGGCGTGGGCCGCGTGTAATTGAGGTGTGGGTGGCCCGGGGTTCTGCCTAGGGTTTCGCCCATGACGACATTGGAGTACGACCGCCACCGCGCCGAAGTCGCTCTCCAGCTGGGCCTCTTGAGGGAAACGCTGGTCGGGGCCGACCTGACGGCCACCGTGCCGACGTGCCCGGAGTGGACCCTTGGCTACCTCGCCCGGCATGTGGGTGGCGCCGTGCGCTGGGCCGAGCGGCTGGTGGGCACGCGGGCCACGGGGGACATCCCGGAGGAGGAGGTCCCCGGAATCCGTGGTCCGGAGGGGGACGATCCCGCGGACCTCGACGCGTGGCTGGCGGAGACTGCCGAGCTCTTTGTGGGGACGATGGTTGGAGCGCAGGCCGGTACGTCGGTGTGGTCCTGGTCCGATCGTCACGACGCCGGGTTCTGGGCGCGGCGCATGACGCATGAGGTGGCGGTGCATCGGGCGGACGCGGCGATTGCCGCGGGCGTTCCGTATGTGGTTGCGCCGGATGTCGCCGCCGACGCGATTGACGAGTGGCTGGAGATCGTGCGGTACGTGCAGCGGTCCGACCCCGGGGACAGTGCCGCCGAGTTGCGCGGGGCGGGGCGGAGCATTCATCTCCACGCGACTGATGCGCCTTCGGAGCTGAACGCCGAGTGGCTCATCGAGTTCGGTGAGGAAGGCTTCAGCTGGCGGCGGGGGCATGAGAAGGCGACGGTTGCTCTGCGGGGGCCGCTGACCGAGGTGCTGCTCGCGTTCTATCGGCGGCGGCCGTTGGACGGTGGGGCCGTGGAGGTGCTGGGGGAGCGGGAGTTGCTGGACTTCTGGCTGGAGCGGGCTTCGTTTGCGTGATCTTTCCCCAAACCCGCCCCTTCCCGAAAACCGGCTGCGCCGGAGCCTCGGGCTGGGTGGGGGTGCGGGGGTGTGTGTCGGGTGGGTGCCGGTGCGCCGAAGCCTTGCCTTGCGTGCCGTCATCACCGGCTTCGCCGAGTTCGTCCTGAGGCGCTGGACGGGTTGGGTGGTGCGCCGGGCCTCGTACGCCCTGTGGTCACCGGCTCCGCCGAGTTCGTCCTCAGGCGCCGGACGTGCTGAAGCCGTGCAGTGTGTCCGGGGCCTCCTCCACCCCGTCCACCAGCGCGATCCTCGACTCCATCGAGCGGCCCCGCGCGAGCGCCTGCAGCAGCGGCCATGCCGGAAGGCGTTCCGTCCAGTGTTCGCGGTTCACCAGGATCATGGGGGCCGGTTCGCCGCGGGACTCGTAGTAGTTCGGGGTGGCCGCGTCGAAGATCTCCTGGAGCGTGCCCGCCGCGCCCGGGAGGAAGATCACGCCCGCGTTCGAGCGGGCCAGGAGGCCGTCTTCGCGGGTGGCGTTGGCGAAGTACTTGGCCAGGTGGGTGGCGAAGGCGTTCGGCGGCTCGTGGCCGTAGAACCACGTGGGGATGCCCACCGACGCGCCGCCGGCCGGCCAGCGCTCGCGCACGTCGAACGCCGCCCGTGCCCACTCGGTGACCGACGGGGTGAACGACGGTGCCTTGGCGAGGAGTTCGAGCGCCTCGTCCAGCATCTCGTCACGGAACACGGACGCGTACGCGCCCAGGTTCGCCGCCTCCATCGCGCCGGGGCCGCCCCCTGTGGCGACCGTGAACCCGGCTCGGGCGAGCGAGCGGCCGAGCCGGGCCGCGCCCTCGTACGCCTGAGTGCCGCGGGCCATCGCGTGGCCGCCCATCACGCCCACCACCCGTGCGCTGACGAGCAGTTCGTCGAGGGCGTCCGAGATCGAGTCGTCGTGGATCGCGCGGAGCATCGAGGAGAAGACGTCGCCGTCGGCCTTGGTCTCCTGGAACCACTCGTACGCACGGGCGTCAGGAGTCGCCTCGTAGCCACCCTCGTTGAGTCCCGCGAAAAGTTCTTCCGGCGTGTGGAGAAGACCGCGGTACGGGTCGAACGGCAGGCCGGGGACGGGTGGGAACACCAGCGCCCCTGCGGCCCGCATCGCGTCCGCCGCGCTCGGCTCCATGAGGCAACCGAGGAACACCGTCCCCGTGGCGTCGCAGGCCCGCAACGCGGACGTACGAGCCGTCAGGTCTATGGACTGGACGCGGCACCCGGCGAGTGAGCCGCTCGCCGCGATCGCGTCGAACTCGTCGAGCGACTCGATCTCGCGGTCGCCGCCCGGGAGTCGGGGTGAGGGCCTGGGGGCGGATGCGGGTTCGGGAGTCGGCTGCATCCGCCCATGCTAAGCAGGCTGAGCCGGGAGCCGGGAGCCGGGAGCCGGGAGCCGGGAGCCGGGAGCGGGGCGTCGGCCGTCAGCCCTTGACCTCGGACCCGTCGGCCCGGGGTCGGCGGGCTTGTCAGGCCGGTCATTCGGTCGCGTCGGCCCGGGGTCGGCGGGCTTGTGAGACCGGTCATTCGGTCGCGTCGGCCCGGGGTCGGCGGGCTTGTGAGACCGGTCATTCGGTCGCGTCGGCCCGGGGTCGGCGGGCTTGTCAGGCCGGTCATTCGGTCGCGTCGGCCCGGGGTCGGCGGGCTTGTCACCCCGGTTTCTCGGACCCGTCGGCCCGGGGTCGGCGGGCTTGTCACCCCGGGCCCTCGGGCCTGTCAGCCCTGGGCCGTCGGGCTTGTCACCCCGGTTTCTCGGACCCGTCGGCCCGGGGTCGGCGGGCTTGTCACCCCGGGCCCTCGGGCCTGTCAGCCCTGGGTCGGCGGGCTTGTCAGGCCGGTCCCTCGGGCCTGTCAGCCCTGGGCCGTCGGGCTCGTCACCCCGCCCCTCGGGCTCGTCAGCCGGTCGCTTGACCGCGCGCCTTGAACCCTCGGGCCCCTCACCCCGCCCCCTCGGGCTCGTCAATCAGCCCCTTGGCCGCCTCAGCCCCGACCCTTCGGGCCCGCCACCCCGACCCCCTTCGGGCCCGCCCCCGACCCCTCGGACCCGCCCCCGACCCCTCGGACCCGCCCCCGACCCCTCGGACCCTCAGCCCTGGACCTCGGACTCGTCCATCCACATGATTTCCCAGGTGTGGCCGTCCAGGTCGTCGAAGGCGCGGCCGTACATCATGCCGTAGTCCTGCGTCCTGCCCGCCGTGGCGCCGGCCGCCACGGCCTTGTCGACCAGCTCGTCGACCTTCTCGCGGCTCTCGGCGCTCAGACAGAGCAGCGTCTCGCTGGTCGTCGTCGAGTCCGCGATCTGCTTCTTCGTGAAGTCCTGGTAGCGCGGCCTGCTCAGCAGCATCGCGACGATCGTGTCGCTGATTACGACGCAGGCGCAGTCGTCCGTCGAGAACTGGGGATTGATCGTGTAGCCGAGCTCCGTGAAGAACTTCTTCGAGCTGTCGACGTCGTTCACGGCGAGGTTCACGAAGATCATCTGCTGGTACATGAAACGTCTCCCGATGCTGTGAGTCCTGCGTGAGTTCTGCGTGGCGCGTGCGTTCCGCGGCTTACGGAGGGGTAGACGCACGTTCGACGCAGAACTCATCGCCCCTCGCGGAAGATTTTCCGCGGCGTCCGACGAGGGCTCCTCAGCCGGCGAGCGGCACCGCGGCCAGCTCCGCGACGATCCAGGTCAGCGGACCGAACACGGCCGCGAGCGCGCCTGCCCGCAGTACGGCGGTGCCGCGCAGCATCGACGCCGGTGCCCCGAGCTGGAGCAGCGCCGACGTCGTGTCCGAGCGCGCGTGCTTGGCCTCGATCGCGGCCGTGGCCAGGGTGAGGACCGCGCAGCCCGCGACGAGCAGCGAGCCGAGCGTGGTCAGCGGGCCGACCCCGGGCCGGTCACCGGAGTAGAGGGTGAGCGCCGCGTACGCCCCGGAGCCCACCACACAGAGCACCCCGAGCGGCCGTCCGATCCGCCGGGCCTCCTCCTGCAGCCCCCGCCCGGCCAGGAGCCGCATCGCGCCGGGCCTGGCCGCCTGCAGGATCCGCCCGCACAGATACGTGAGGCCGGGCCCGGCGATGGCGAGGCCGAGCGCCGTGAGTGCCCACCCGGCGAGCACACCCGCGGGGCTGCCGGTCAGACCGCCCGGCATTCGCAGGTCCGAAGTGCCGGGGGAGCGGCTCGCGTACGTCTCGACGGCGAGGCCCGCCGCGAGGAGCGCGACCCCCCAGGGCAGCCCGCTCGGCGGGGCGGCCGGTGCGTTCGGGTCCGCCGGTTCTTTCTGTTCGGTGCCGCGCTTGCCACCGGGCTTCGCGGTCCGGGGCCGCAGTACGGCAGCGCTGGCCGCGGAGGCGGTCAGCGGGACCAGGGCGAGCAGGGTGAGCGCCGCGGGGAGGGGCAACGGCTGCCCGGCGGCGAGCAGTTCGGTCGAGGCGCCGTCGAAGGGCAGGCCCGTCAGGTCGCCGCGCAGGTGCAGGAAGAGCAGGAGCGCGATCATCGAGCCGAGCGTGCACGCCACGGCTGTGGAGATCGTCGCGAGCACGGTGAGCCTGGCAGGACCGAGCCCTACCGCGGAGAGCCCGGAGCGCGGCCGGGTGCCCGGGTCGGTGCGCGCGACGGTGACGGCGAAGTACACGGTGGCGGCGATCGGCGCGACGCACCAGGAGAGGCGCAGCACGGCTCCGCCGGACGCGTCCGGGTGGCTCATCGCGTACCCCAGCGTGCACAGGAGCAGGAAGCCGGTGCCGGCCGAGGCCGCGGCGACGAGCAGCCTGCGCAGCTGGACCAGGGGATGGGCCCCGCGGGCTAGACGGAGAGCGAGCACGCGGCCCGGCCTTCCGCATCGTCGGAATCGCCCTCGGTGGCCGCTTTGCCGGAGCCCTCGGCCGAGGCAGGGCCCGGGGCCTCGGGGGTGTCCGCGCCACCCTCCGCCGACGCGATCTCGTCCGTCCCCGGCAGATGCACCGTGTTCACGCGCCTCCCGTCGAGCAGCGTGACCGTCCGGTCGGCGAGGGCGGCGACCTCCGCGTCATGCGTGGCGAGGAGCACGGTGATGCCGTGGGAGTGGGCCGCGGTCGTCAGCGTACGAAGGACGTGGGCGCGGTCGGCGCGGTGCAGCGGGGCGGTCGGCTCGTCGGCGAAGATCACGGACGGCATGGTGACCAGGGCGCGGGCGATGGCGATGCGCTGGCGCTGGGCCTGGAGCAGCGCGTGCGGCCGCTTGCGGGCGCAGTCACCGATGTCGAGCCGGTCGAGCCATTCCTGGGCCGTGGTCTTGGCGACGCGGTGCGAGGCGCCGCGCAGCATCAGCGGCATCGCGACGTTCTCCCAGCCAGTGAGCTCGGGCACGAGGTGCGGCTCCGGGTCGATCCAGCCGAAGCGGTCGCGGCGCAGGCGTTCGCGGATCACGGGGCCCATCGTGTGCACCGGCGTGCTGTTGAACCAGACCTCGCCCTCGTGGGGCAGGAGCTGTCCGGACAGACAGCGCAGGAGAGTCGTTTTGCCGCTGCCGCGCGGGCCGGTGACGGCGAGGATCTCGCCCTCGCGGACACCGAGCGATACGCCGGTGAGCGCGGGCGAGCCGTTGTGTGTCACGTGGAGGGCGCGTGCCCACAGCACGTCGTTGTCCGGCGGGGCCACCATCACGTACACCTCGGTTCAGATCAGTTTGCCTCCCCCGTACGGGGGAACGAAGGCGGGGCCGATCGGTCACTGGGCACGCTAGGGATCCAGGCCGCGCTGCCTGGAAACGACGCGGCCCGGGGGCGCCCGTTCTCACTCGAACGGGCGCCCCCGGGGCCGGTGTTGATCACTCGATCACACTATGGGCTCTGGGGATCAGAGCCCTGCGGATCAGAGCTTCGTCCAGGCCTCCGTGAGGACCTGGCGCAGGATGCCCTCGATCTCGTCGAAGGTCTCCTGGGTGGAGATCAGCGGCGGGGCGAGCTGGACGACCGGGTCGCCACGGTCGTCGGCGCGGCAGTACAGACCGTTCTCGTACAGCGCCTTGGAGAGGAAGCCGTACAGGACGCGCTCGGTCTCCTCGTCGTTGAACGTCTCCTTGGTGGCCTTGTCCTTCACGAGCTCGATGCCGTAGAAGAAGCCGTTGCCGCGGACGTCGCCGACGATCGGCAGGTCGTGCAGCTTGCGGAGGGTCTGGTAGAACGCGTCCTCGTTGTCGAGGACGTGCTGGTTCAGGCCCTCCTTCTCGAAGATGTCGATGTTGGCGAGGCCGACAGCGGCGGACACGGGGTGGCCGCCGAAGGTGTAGCCGTGCAGGAAGGTGTTGTCACCCTTGTAGAACGGCTCGGCGAGCTTGTCCGAGATGATGCAGGCGCCTATCGGGGAGTAGCCCGACGTCATGCCCTTGGCGCAGGTGATCATGTCCGGGACGTAGCCGAACTTGTCACAGGCGAACATCGTGCCGAGGCGGCCGAAGGCGCAGATGACCTCGTCAGAGACGAGCAGCACGTCGTACTTGTCGCAGATCTCGCGCACGCGCTGGAAGTACCCGGGCGGCGGCGGGAAGCAGCCACCGGCGTTCTGCACCGGCTCGAGGAACACGGCCGCGACCGTCTCGGGACCCTCGAAGAGGATCTCCTGCTCGATCTGGTCGGCGGCCCAGCGGCCGAAGGCCTCGGGGTCGTCGCCGTGGATCGGGGCGCGGTAGATGTTCGTGTTCGGCACCTTGTGCGCGCCCGGGACGAGCGGCTCGAAGGGGGCCTTGAGCGCGGGCAGGCCGGTGATGGACAGGGCGCCCTGCGGGGTGCCGTGGTAGGCGACCGCGCGGGAGATGACCTTGTACTTCGTGTGGTTGCCGGTGAGCTTGTGGTACTGCTTCGTCAGCTTCCACGCGGTCTCGACGGCCTCGCCGCCACCGGTGGTGAAGAAGACCTTGTTGAGGTCGCCGGGCGCGTAGTCCGCGAGGCGCTCCGCGAGCTGGACGGCCTTCGGGTGGGCGTAGCTCCACACCGGGAAGAAGGCCAGCTCCTGAGCCTGCTTGTAGGCGGTCTCGGCGAGCTCGTGACGACCGTGTCCGGCGTTGACCACGAACAGGCCGGAGAGGCCGTCGAGGTACCTCTTGCCCTTGTCGTCGTAGATGTAGGTGCCTTCGCCACGCACGATGGTGGGCACGGGTGCGTTCTCGTAGTCCGACATGCGGGTGAAGTGCATCCACAAGTGGTCGTACGCGGTTCGGCTGAGGTCCTTGCTCACGGCTATCGGGTTCCCCACATATAGGTCTGCTTCTTGAGCTTCAGATAGACGAAGCTCTCGGTGGAGCGCACGCCGGGGAGGGCGCGGATGCGCTTGTTGATCACGTCGAGAAGGTGGTCGTCGTCCTCGCAGACGACCTCCACCATCAGGTCGAAGGAGCCCGCGGTCATCACCACGTACTCACACTCGGCCATGGCCGTCAGCGCCTCCGCGACGGGATCCAGATCGCCCTCGACGTTGATGCCGACCATCGCCTGGCGTCGGAAACCCACGGTGAGCGGGTCGGTGACGGCGACGATCTGCATCACGCCCTGGTCGAGCAGCTTCTGGACGCGTTGCCGCACGGCCGCTTCGGACAGGCCCACGGCCTTGCCGATGGCGGCGTACGGACGGCGTCCGTCCTCCTGAAGCTGTTCGATGATCGCCAGGGAGACGGCGTCGATGGACGAAGAACCGTTCCCGTGTCGGGAACTGCTGGAATCTGCGCTGCGACTGGCCACGACCCCATGGTGCACAGGACTCGACAGTTCCGCAAGGTCAGATCGATGAAATTCGTTGTCTGGAGCTTCGAACGTCACGGATTTCGCAGTTATGGGCCTCCGGGTATGTTGAAAGCGTCGGTACAACGACTAGGGTGGGTGTCTCATCCACTGGACATCTGACTGGAGGGCCGGAAGTGACCACCGAGCTGCGCCGTCTGCGTAACTACATCAACGGCGAATTCCGGGACGCCGCCGACGGGCGGACCACCGAGGTGGTCAACCCCGCCACGGGCGAGTCCTACGCCACCGCGCCCCTGTCGGGGCAGGCCGACGTCGATGCCGCCATGGACGCGGCCGCCGCCGCGTTCCCCGCCTGGCGCGACCTGACGCCCGCCGAGCGTCAGAAGGCCCTGCTGAAGATCGCCGACGCCTTCGAGGAGCGCGCCGAGGAGCTCATCGCGGCCGAGGTCGAGAACACGGGCAAGCCGACCGGGCTCACCCGGTCCGAGGAAATCCCGCCCATGGTCGACCAGATCCGCTTCTTCGCGGGCGCGGCCCGGATGCTCGAAGGCCGCGCGGCCGGCGAGTACATGGAGGGTCTGACCTCCATCATCCGCCGCGAGCCGATCGGCGTCTGCGCGCAGGTCGCGCCCTGGAACTACCCGATGATGATGGGCGTATGGAAGTTCGCCCCGGCGCTCGCCGCGGGCAACACCGTCGTCCTCAAGCCCTCGGACACGACCCCCGCGTCGACCGTCCTGATGG
The DNA here is from genome assembly GCF_055577645.1 of Streptomyces sp. NPDC033180. Lineage (NCBI taxonomy): Bacteria > Bacillati > Actinomycetota > Actinomycetes > Kitasatosporales > Streptomycetaceae > Streptomyces > Streptomyces sp. NPDC033180. The sequence continues at coordinate 255,060 of NZ_JBVIPU010000011.1, forward strand.
CCGAGATCATCGGCTCGATCGTCCCCAAGGGCGTCTTCAACGTCGTCTGCGGCGACCGTGACACCGGCCGCGCGATGGTCGAGCACCACACCCCGGCGATGGCCTCCATCACCGGCTCCGTGCGCGCCGGCATGCAGGTCGCCGAGTCCGCGTCCAAGGACCTCAAGCGGGTCCACCTGGAGCTGGGCGGCAAGGCGCCGGTCGTCGTCTTCGACGACGCCGACATCGCCAAGGCCGTCGAGGACATCTCGGTGGCGGGCTTCTTCAACGCCGGCCAGGACTGTACGGCGGCCACGCGCGTGCTCGTTCACGAGTCCATCCACGACGAGTTCGTGACCGCGCTCGCCAAGGCCGCGGCCGACACGAAGACCGGCCAGCCGGACGACGAGGACGTGCTCTTCGGCCCGCTCAACAACGCCAACCAGCTGAAGCAGGTCTCCGGCTTCATCGACCGCCTTCCGGCGCACGCCAAGGTCGAGGCGGGCGGCCAGCGGGTCGGCGAGAAGGGCTTCTTCTACGCCCCGACCGTCGTCTCGGGCCTCAAGCAGGACGACGAGATCATCCAGAACGAGGTCTTCGGCCCGGTCATCACCGTCCAGTCCTTCACGGACGAGGCGCAGGCCGTGTCGTACGCGAACGGCGTGGACTACGCCCTGGCCTCCTCGGTCTGGACCCAGAACCACGCGCGTGCGATGCGCATGGCCAAGGTCCTCGACTTCGGCTGCGTCTGGATCAACACGCACATCCCGCTGGTAGCGGAGATGCCGCACGGCGGCTTCAAGAAGTCCGGCTACGGCAAGGACCTCTCGGCCTACGGCTTCGACGACTACACGCGCATCAAGCACGTCATGACGTCGATCGAGGGCTGAGTCTCCTCGCCCCCGGGCTAATTGGGATGCCCGGCCCCGCCGCCCCCGCGTACTGTCAGGTACGCGGGGGCGGCTCCGTTGTGTGCTTCCTTCTTTCTCTTCTCTGCAAAAGATCCGTAGCGCACGCACTCTCCGCCCCCGCCTTTTCTGTACCTACGGGGGTGGGACCTGATGATGACGACGGCTGACGACCTCGCCGGGCTGCTGCTGCGCCGCCGGCAGAGTGTGTACGTCCCCTCCGGCGCCCCGAGGTCCGCCGCAACCGACGCCGCTGTGACCGGCGCCGCCGTGGTCGTCCTCGAAGCCGAACTCGCCGACCGCGGACACCTGTTGACCGCCCCGCTGCGCCGCGCGCTCACCGCGCTCTCCGTCGGCGACCTCGCCGCGACCGGCATGCGGCTCCTCGCCGATGTCGACGCGCTGATGGGCTCCGACCGCCACCATGCCCCGCTGTTCCGGCGCTTCCCCGACGAGATCCCGTACCAACACGCGTACGACCGCTACACCTCCGTCGTCGTCGCGCATCTCGCCGCCCAGCCGCACCAGCCCTGCATGAACTGCGCGGGGACCAAGGTCCGCGTCCGTGCGCTCTCGCCGTGCGCGCATCTGCTGTGCGACGACTGCCACCGCAAGAAGGAGGACTACGGCTGCTGCGACGACTGCTGCGTCTGGTACGCCTGCGCCATCTGCGAGAACCGCTACGAGACCGACGGGCCCACCGACCCCTGGCTCGACACCGGCGCGGGGCTCGGCGGCGACGGCGGCGAGATCCTGCGCGCGCTGAGCCTGGCGGCGCCGGGTGACGCCGCCGCCGAGCTCGCCGCCCTGCTCGCCCGCCGTACGCCTCTGAACCCCCAGGACCACGACGACCTGGTGCTGCTTCTGGGGCAGCTGGACCCGGCCGACGCCGCCGACTGGCTTCCGGACGCGATTCCCCTGCGCGAGAGCAAGGCGCTCGCCCTCGCGCCGCTGCTCGACGTGCCTGACGTGCGCCCGCTGGTCACGCGGCACGCCGATACCGCGACCGACGTGCTGCGCATCCTCGTCGTACGGTCCGGCGGCGACCCCGACCTGCTCGAACTGCCGCGTCTGCGCGGGCTCTCGCGTCCCGTACGCCGTGAACTCCTCGCCCTGCTCGACGGGTTCGACCTGCGACGCCTCACCGAGGACATGGCCCGCAACCCGCGCGCCTGGAAGCGGGTCGGTGAGATCCTGCACCCCTTCGAGCAGGCCCACCGCCACGCGCGCGTGGCGCTCGCCTTCGCCGTCCTGCGCGGGACCCGCATCGACGACAGCACGCTCTCCGAGGTGCTGCTCGCCGAAGCCGCACGCCACGAGGACGTCCGTATCGAAGGCGACCGGCTGCGGATCTCCACTTGGCAGGGGCGCGTCGAGGAGGCCATCGGCCGCTGGGACACCACGGCCGCGGCGGGGCTGCTGCGCGAGCGCCCCGGTGAACTCCTGCGCCGGCTCGACGTGTTGCTGGCCCGCTCGGGTTCGACGACCCTGCCGGAGGCCGTGGGCGAGGCGCTTGCCGAGGTCCTGCCCCGCTCCGGTCCCGGACCGCTGCTCGGTGCGTACGGCCGCATGAAGGTGCGTGCGGTGCCGGGGCACCGCCGAGTCTTCTTCCCGCGCGGGCGCGTCACCAAGGCCTACGCGGTCGACGACGAGCGGCCGCCGCTGCCGTACCGGGTGGCGGGACGGGCCGGTGAGCTGATCGAGGCGGAGGCCGTGCGGCGGCTCGCCGCTCGGGAACCGGAGGGCGAGCGGTACGACGTGGCCGTCCTGGACGCCTCGCTGGCCGACCTGCCGGTGCCGTTCGCCGAGCGCGCGTCCGCGGCCTCGCTGGTCGCGGTGCCGCGCGGCAGCTCGCTGCCCATGCCCGCGGACAGCGAGACCGTGCGGCTCTTCCTGCACTGGCTGCAGCCCAAGGGTGTGCGCGTCGACCTCGACCTGTCCGTCGCGCTCTACGACGACCTGTGGCGCTTCGTCGGCCTGTGCGACTACACGCACCTGACGTACGCGGGCGGCGCCCGGCACTCCGGGGACCTGACATCGGCGCCCGCCCCGAACGGCGCCACCGAGTACCTGGACCTGGACCTGCCGCGTCTTGCCCACGTGGGGGTGCGCTTCGTGGTGCCCGCGGTCCTCTCGTACAACAACGTGCCCTTCGATGAACTCCCGGACGCCTTCGCGGGGTTCATGGCGGTGCAGGGCACGAAGCGGGCCGTGTACGAGCCGCGCACGGTCCGTCAGCGTTTCGACCTCGCCGGTGACGCCGCGCTGCGCGTGCCGATGATCGTCGACCTGCGGACGCGCCGCGCCTGGTGGGCCGACGTCACCCTCGCCACGGGCGACGGCAACCACGACGTGTGGCGTTACCGCAAGCAGCTCGGCCGCATGGGCAACGACCTGCTCGACACCTTCCAGCCGTGCGGCCGGGCCACCCTGTGGGACCTCGCCTGCTGGACGGCGGCCGCCCGCACCGAAGGACCCGTGTACGTGCGCGGCCGTGGCCATGTCCTGTGGGGCTACCGCCGTGCCGATGACGAGCCGCGCGCCGACTTCGCGCTGCGCGTCCGCGACGGCTGGCAGCCGGACGAGCTGCGGGCCGAGCCGGAGCTCGCGGGCCGCCGTTCTCTTCTGGCGCTCCTGCACGGTGAGTTGGAGGGCGCGGAGGCTGTCGCGTCCGGCACGGTGTACCGGCTCTACCCGGGGCCTGTCGACGCCTCGCCGCTGGAGCGGATCACCGCGGGGGACCTGGCGGGGTGGCTGGAGCCGGGGTGACCGGCAGCGGGTTGGCCAGGTGCGATCGACAGGGTGTCGCTTCCCGACCGCTCGGCTCGACGCAGCGTCCATTGCCTGTACGGGACACGCAGGCGCATGCTGCCGGAGTGCGAGCGAACCCCAGTGCCTCCTCAGTCTCCCGAGTCTCCCGCCGGTCCCTGCTGCGTGCCATCGGCGGCGGCGCGGCCGTCAGCGCGCTCGCGGGCTGTGGCGTGCCCGCCGCGTACATAGGCCCCGGCGAGCGCGCCGCCGCGGACCGCTCCCGGCAGGACAGGACGCTGGCCTTCGCCAACTGGCCGCTGTACATCGACACCGACGACGATGACTCGACGAAGCGGCCCTCGCTCGACGCCTTCGAGAAGCGGACCGGCATCGACGTCCGCTACACGGAGGAGATCAACGACAACGACGAGTTCTTCGGCAAGATCAGCCCGTCCCTGATGAACCACCAGGAGACCGGCCGCGACCTCATCGTCATCAGCGACTGGATGTGTGCCCGCTTCGTGGGGCTGGGCTGGGTCCAGGAAATGGACCGCGCGCACCAGCCCAACGTGACCAGGTACCTGGACCCGCTGCTGCGTTCGCCCCACTTCGACCCGGGCCGGGGGCACACCGTCCCCTGGCAGTCCGGCATCACCGGCATCGCGTACAACAAGCGCAGGCTCGGCCGGGAGATCAAGCACGTGTCCGATCTGTGGGCCGACGACCTCAAGGGCCGGGTCACGCTGCTCTCCGGGCTCGACGAGTCGTTCGCGCTGCTCATGCAGGGCGACGGGGTCGACATCACCCAGTGGAAGGCCGACGACTTCCACGCGGTGTGCGACCGGGTGGAGAAGCTGGTGGCGTCGAAGCACATCCGCCGCTTCACCGGCAACGACTACATCAAGGACCTGTCGAGCGGCGACGTCCTGGCCTGCCAGGCCTACAGCGGCGACGTGATCCAGCTCCAGGCCGACGACCCGGACATCGAGTTCGTGGTGCCGCAGGAGGGCGCCGAACTGTGGGCGGAATCCCTGATGATCCCCAACCTGGCCCGCCACAAGCGGAACGCGGAACGGCTCATCGACTACTACTACGAGCCCGAGGTGGCCGCTGAGCTCGCCGCCTGGGTGAACTACGTCTGCCCGGTCCCCGCGGCCCGCGACATCCTCGCCTCGTCGAAGGACAAGGAACTGGCGGCCCTCGCGGAGGACCCGCTGATCTTCCCGGACGACGCGATGCGGAAGCGGCTCGCGATCGCGCGGGACATCACGTCGGAGGAGCGCACGGAGTTCGCGAAGCGGTGGAACGCGATCGCGGGGTTGTAGCGGGGCTTGTGTTCAGGACCGGCGTCGACGCAGGGAGTTCCGGGCGTCCTCGATCGCGTACGTGACGTTCAGCCGCCAGGTCTTCAGCTTGTCCCGCACCTTCGACGCGACCTTCCGCCACTTGAACCACAGCGGCAGCTTTTGGAACGGCACGAAGGTCAGGGTGTCGTCGACAGCGGTCTCGGCGAGGCCGCGGTGGCCTTCGGCGCGGAGCGCGGCGTACAGCTCTGGCGTCAGTTCGCCGTTGAGGCGGGCCGCCGTGCCCGCCGCGGTGAACGCGAACCCGCGCTGGCCGCGGTCCGCCAGCCGCATCGCCCTGACGATGCGCGGCGAGGCGTCTGCCAGCGGGCAGTTGAAAGCCAGCCCGATGGCTGCGGTGCCGAGACGCGACTCAGCGCGTTCGTACGCGGCGTCCCAGTCGGCGGGGTCGTCGACGCGCAGCAGGGTCTCGCCGCGGCTCCAGTCCCACCCGGTCGTCACGACCACGCTCCCTTTCCGCTCTCCGTGCTCCATTTGAACACCCACGAGTCTCGTTGCGTTTCATGGGTAACCGAAAGGAACGAACGTGATGCCCAAGCGAATCGGCCTTCTCGCGGCGTTCGCCGCTCTGCCCGCCGCTCTCCTCACCGTGGTCGTCTCGTCCCCGGTGTTCGCGGCGGACCCTCCGGCCTACCAGATCGACCTGGCGCCGCTGAACGACTCCGGCTCCACGGGAACGGCCCTCCTGAGCCTGCGCGGCAACGCCCTGACCGTGTGGATCAAGTCCGAGGGCATGGTGCCGGGACAGCCATCGGCGCAGCACCTGCACGGGTCCACCGACGGGCACGACTTCCAGTGCCCCGACGACGGTGACGACACCAACGGCGACGGCATCCTCGACAACACCGAGGCCACCGTCCACTACGGGGACATCAACATCTCACTGACCGAGTCCGGCGGCACCGACGCGGGCAGTGGCCTCGCCGTGGACCGGATGCCGGTGGCCGACGCGCAGGGCAAGGTCTCCTACAAGCGGACCATCACCGTGGGGCAGGACGTGGTCGAGCACATCAAGGACCTGCACATCGTGCAGCACGGCATCGACCCCAACGACAACGGCAAGTACGACTTCGAGGGCGCGGGCAAGAGCGAACTCGACCCGAAGCTGCCCCAGGAGGCCACCGCTCCGACCAACTGCGGTGTGGTCAAGGGCGCGGCCGTCGGGTCCGTGCCCATCGGCGGGGTCGAGACCGGCAGCGGCGGCGCCGAGGACGGCACGCCTTCCGGGGTCGTGGTCGGTGCTGCCGGGACTGCCGCCGCGGCCGCCGCCGGTGTGCTCGTTCTCGCACGTCGGCGGATGGCGTCCGGTGCCGTGACCGTGAAGACCGGGAGCGCCGCGTGAGCCGCTCGGTCCGGGGAGCGTGGGCCGGGGTCAGGCGTGCGTCCGCCGCTGCGATCGCGGCCGTCGCGGCGGCTCTGATGGTGGCTGGATGCGCGGGTCAGGACAGTACCGCTGCCTCGCAGGCGGCCCCCCGGCAGAGCGCGGCGCAGGACGGGACGGCGGACAGCCGGCCACCGGAGACGGGGGCGGAGACGGAGACGGAGACGGGAGCGGGCCAGGCCGACGCGCCCCTGGGCCGGTCCGTCCCGCAGCGGATCGCCATTCCCTCCCTCGGCATGTCGAGCGCGTTGGAGACGCTGGGGCAGGGCGGGGACGGGGCGATGACGACGCCGAAGGATCCCGATCTGGCGGGCTGGTACGAGCCGGGCCCCACCCCCGGCTCCAAGGGCCCGGCGGTGATCGCCGGACACGTCACCTGGAACGGCGCGGACGCCGTCTTCAAGAAGCTGAAGACGATGAAGGCCGGGGACACGATCGAGGTGACGCGCGAGGACGGGAAGACGGCCACCTTCGCGGTGGACCGTGTCGAGGAGTACCCGAAGAAGGAGTTCCCCACCCTGGACGTGTACAAGAACATCGATCACGCGGGGCTGCGCCTGATCACCTGCGGCGGGGAGTTCGACGCGGACCGCAACTACTACCCCAACAACGTCACGGTCTTCGCGAGCATGACGGGCGTCGCGTAAGCGCGGCACCCAGCCCCGCCTCAGCCCCGCCTCAGCTCCGCCTCAGCCCCGGTCCATGGCCGTCAGAGCGATCCGCTCGGCGATCGGGTTCATGTCCTTCCCCTTGGCGTCGGTCGCGTTGACCGAGTAGGCGAGAGTCCGGGAGCCGTTCTCGGTGGAGGCGATCATGTTCGTGTAGCCGTAGCGGGAGCCGGTCTTGAGCCAGACCACGGTGTCGTCGTCCAGCTGCATCCGCTGGAGGCCCGCTCCGAAGACAGCTTCCGGGACGTCCGGTGCCAGCTTCGGCAGGGTGAACATCTCCTTCAACTGGGGCCGGGGCACGACCTCTCCGCCGAACAGCGCCTGCGTGAAGACCTCCAGGTCGGCGGTGGAGGAGATCATGTCGCCCGCCGCGAAGCGGTCGTACTGGTTCCACTCGGTGACGTCGACAAGCCGCGTGGTCCCGTCCGGCTGCTTCACGCTCTGGTAGCCGCGGTTGTGCGGACCGCGGATGCGGAGGTCGGCGCCGGGGAAGTACGTGTCGCGCATGCCGAGCGGCCGGAAGATCCGCCGCTCGGCCTGATGGGCGTACGAGTCCCCGGTGAGCCGCTCGATCAGCATGCCGAGCACGGTGTAGCCGATGTTGCGGTAGTGCTGCTGGTCGCCGGGGTCGTGCTCGGGCCCCTTGGAGATGGCCGAAGCGACGACCTTCCGGTAGTCCAACGTGTCGTAGCGGTGGGCGAATTCGTCGTCGAAGCCGTCGCCCGACCGCAGCCCGCTGGTGTAGTTGAGGAGGCTGCGGACGGGTATCGGCTCGAACCTCTTCTTCGGATCCCGCTCCTGCCTGGGGAACAGTTCCGGCATGTAGTGCTGCACCGGCTTGTCGAGGTCCAGGTCACCCTCGGCAGCCAGTTGCAGCGCCACGGCCGCGGTCACGATCTTGGTCGTCGACCCGGCGCGGAAGCGCCCGTGCGGGTCGGCCTTACGCCCCGTGACCAGGTCGTGTACGCCGGAACTGCCGCGCCAGGTCCCGTCCGTGCCGCCGACGCGGACCAGGGCGGCGGTCGCGTCGGCGTTCGGCAGCCCCTTGATCGCGGCGCGCAGTGCCTTGCCGTTCGGCGCGGAGCCCTGAGTGGAAACCGCGACGGCAGGGGCGTGCGCATCCGCGAGGGCGGGAACGGTCGCTGCGCCGGTGAGGCCGATGACGAGGGCGGCGGCGAGAGAGGTACGGGCGGGAAAGCGCACGGCGCGACTCCAGGTGGGATGCGGGACGGAAGAGGTGCTGCCCATCCTGGTGACCTTGCCTGCGGGGGTGGATCCTCACTGGGGAGGATGGGGTCCCGGTGTTCCCTGAGGGACCAGAACCCCTGCGCATCAGGGGCGTTGACGGGTTTCCCCCTAGGGGGCGTCGGCGGCCGCGCGGTCGGCGTGCTCCTGTGCGGCCATCACCTCGTCGCCGTGGTCGAACGCCCACGCCCCGAAGGCTTCGATCGGGGCGAGCAACGTACGTCCCAGGTCGGTGAGTTCGTACTCGACGCGAGGCGGGGCTGATGCCGTCGATCTGGCCGCGCATTCACCCGGGCGGCGCGGGCCGTGCCGCAGGGCCCAGAGCGCCACCGCGTTCCAGCTGTCGGCGAGCAGGTCGTCGTTCGGCACGTACCGAATGGTGCCCGAGCGCTTTCCTACTGTCCTCCCGTACCCCGGTGGCCGGGGCATGGGACGAGAAGGAGACACACATGCGTATAGGCGGCATCGGTACGGGCGGCATGGCGGGCGCGCTCGGCACGCACTGGGCGCGCGCGGGGCACGAGGTGCTGATCGGGGGGCGCGGCGGGGGCCGGGCGGCGGAGCTCGCCGTGCGGATGGGTGCGGCGGGGCGGGCCGTCGGCCGCACGGCGGCTTGCCGACGCGGCTCCCGGAGCGCATGTCGTCAAGGCGTTCAACCTCTGCCACGAGGACGTGTGGCGGATGGACCCACCGGTCTTCGACGGCCGGCCGCTCGCGGTCCCGGTGTGTGGGGACGACGAGGGCGCGCTCGATGTCGTACGGCAACGGGTGAAGGACGTCGGGTGTGTGCTGTTTGCCGCGGGTGGCCTGGAGCGGGCCGGTCTGGTGGAGGCGACAGCGGCGCTGTTCATCGGGCTCTGGGTGGGCGAGGAGGGGGACGCGCAGGCCATCGCGCCACCGTTCGCCCATGCCGCGGGTGCCCCTCGGGCCGGGTCCGTCACTTCGCCATCAGCAGGATGACCAGCACGATGCCGACCAGGAGCGCGATGGTCAGCATGCGGCCGACGGGATGCCGCGGATTGAAGCGGTGGCCGCGGTAGCCCCGTTCGTCGCGTTCGTACACGAAGAGCGGCTCTTCCCGCTTGTCGTCGTCGCTGTTCCCCATGCACCACAAGCTAGTTGAGGGGGCGCCCGGCTACGAGAGTGCGCCGTCGGCCTCCGCCCTGAGGGAGTGCAGTGTGTCTACGCGGTTGGTCGTGATCGAGTCGACGCCGATGTCGATGAGGCGGCGCATCGAGCGCTTGGTGTCCGGGGTCCAGGCCGAGACGAGCAGTCCTTGGCGCTGTACCTGCGCGACCAGTTCGCGCCGGAGCAGCGAGAAGCGGTAGTTGAGCCAGCGGGGCCTGATCGCCTCGAGCACGGCGTGGCGCGGCGGGGCCAGGGTCGTCCAGGTCAGGGCGATCTCGGCGGCGGGGTCCGCCGCGCGCACCGTGAGCATGGTCCGGGCGCCGGCGCAGTAGTACGCCCGCTCCGAAGCCCCGCAGTCGGCGATGGCGCCGACGACCGCGCGTACGGACTCCGGTGTGGCGCCCGGCAGATCCACCATGAGGCGGTGTCCTCCGGTCGCCGCGATGGCCTCTTCGAGCGTGGGTACGCCGCCGTCGGTGAGGCCGCGTACCTCGTCCGCGGAGAGCGCGGCCAAGGGGCGGTCGAGTTCCCACAGACGTTTGAGAGTCGCGTCGTGCAGCAGGACGGGGACGCCGTCACGGCTGAGCCGGACGTCGATCTCCACCGCGTCCGCGCCCCGGTCGAGCGCGGAGCGCAGGGACGGGAGGGTGTTCTCGCGGACGCGGTAGGGATCGCCTCGGTGGGCCACGGCTGTCACGGTGCGCATGAGCCCATTGTGGTGCCGCGCTAGGGGGCGAGCCAGGTCCGCGTGTACGTGTCGATCTCCGCGACGATCTTCGCCTTGCCCGCCGGGTCGAGGAACGACGCCTCGACGCCGTTCTTCGCCAGGGCCGCGATGCCCCGCTCGTCGAGGTCGAGGAGACGGGCCGCGACCGCGTACTCGTTGTTGAGGTCGGTGCCGAACATGGGCGGGTCGTCGGAGTTGATGGTGACCGGGACCCCGGCGGCGACGAACTGCTTGATCGGGTGCTCGTCGAGGGTGGCGACGGCGCGCGTCGCGATGTTCGACGTCGGGCAGACCTCGAGCGGGATGCGGTGCTCTGCGAGATGGGCGAGGAGCTCCGGGTCCTGGGCGGCGCTCGTGCCGTGGCCGATGCGCTCGGCGCGCAGGTCGGTGAGGGCGTCCCAGATGGTGCCGGGCCCGGTGGTCTCGCCCGCGTGCGGGACGGAGTGCAGGCCCGCCGCGATCGCGCGGTCGAAGTACGGCTTGAACTGCGGCCGCGGTACGCCGATCTCCGGGCCGCCGAGCCCGAAGGAGACCAGGCCTTCGGGGCGCAGCTTGTCGGTGGTCGCGAGCCGGGCCGTCTCCTCGGCGGATTCGAGCCCCGCCTCGCCGGGGATGTCGAAGCACCAGCGCAGTACGACACCGAGGTCTGCCTCGGCGGACTTGCGGGCGTCCTCGATGGCGTCCATGAAGGCGCGGTCGTCGATGCCGCGGCGCACGGAGCTGTAGGGGGTGACCGTCAGCTCGGCGTAGCGGATGTTCTGCCGGGCCATGTCGCGGGCGATCTCGTACGTGAGTAGGCGTACGTCGTCCGGAGTGCGGACCAGGTCGACGACCGACAGATACACCTGGATGAAGTGGGCGAAGTCCGTGAACTGGAAGAAGTCCACGAGGGCCTCGACGTCCGTGGGCACCTTGGAGTCGGGGTGGCGGGCGGAGAGGGCCGAGACGATGCGGGGAGACGCCGAGCCGACGTGGTGCACGTGCAGTTCTGCCTTGGGCAGTCCTGCGATGAAGGCATGCGGGTCGCGTGGCTGCTCTGCGGTGCGGTGGTCGGTCACGGTTTCCTCCCCAGGAACGGAATTGATCGGCTGATCGGGTGGGTCGGAATCATCGTAGGCTGCGGGCCCTCGGCCGAGGGCGGGGGCCGTAGCATGACGGAACGTAGAAAAGAGGTGACCCGCCATGTCCCAGTCCGAGGGGCCCGCACCGGACGCCCATCCCGAACGGGACCCGTGGGCGCCACCACCTGAGGACGTGGCTCCGCGGGGGTCGCAGGGAGCGCAGGGGGCGCAGGGAGCGAGCGGGGTGCAGGGACCGCACGGCCCGCAGGGCTGGCACGGGGCCCAGGGACCGCAAGGGGCCCAGGGCGCGTCGGGGGCGTCTGCTCCGTCGGAGAAGCGGGACCCCTGGGCGGCGCCCGAGGACGCGGCCCCGCATGGGGCGCCGGGTCCGTACGGCTCGCAGGTTTCGCAGGGACCGTACGGCTCGCAAGGCCCGCAGGGGGCGCCCGTCCCGTTGGAGAAGCGGGACCCGTGGGCGGCGCCTCAGTCGCCGCCGCCGTCGGGTGCGGCTGCTTCGGGGGAGCCGGTGCCGCCGCCTCCGATCGGGCCCGAAGGGCCTGGGCAGGTGCCGTACGGATACCCCGGGCCGCAGGGGCACCCCGGGTACCAGGGGCATGCCGGGCCCCAGGGGCACCCCGGGCACCAGGGTCATCCCGGATATCCCGGCTACCCGGGCTACCAGGGGCAGGGCCCGCCCGGATACGGCTGGCCCGCGATGCCGATGGCCCCCGCCAACGGAATGGGCGTGACCGCGCTGGTCCTCGGGATCATCGCGGCCGTCGTCTTCTGTCTGTGGCCCGTGGCGATCGTGCTCGGCATCCTGGCGGTCATCTTCGGGGCGATCGGGCGCAGCAGGGCGCGGCGCGGGGAGGCGACGAACCCCGGCCAGGCGCTGGCCGGGATCATCTGCGGGATCGCGGGCATCGTCCTGGGCGTGGCCCTGCTGGTGGTGCTGATCGTGGTGCCGGACGACGTGTTCGAGGAGGACGGGTCGGCTTCGGAGGGCGGCAGCTATTCGGCCTCCGTGGCCGCGGGCCACTGAGCTGCTTTCGCCGGGAGGGGGCGCCTTCCTCCGGAGTCCTGAGCCGCCGCTTCGCGGCGGATGTTCCCCGCCCACCCACCTGATGGCCCGGCGGTGCCGGGGGTGAGCGACGTGCACACGCGTGGCGCCGCTCAAGGTGGCGTGGAGGCCCGCAAAGCCCGCAACTAGCGGAGCCTTTCCCTGGCCTCCATCAGCGCGAAGCCCAGCAGGTTCGGCCCGAGCCACTTCTCCGGATCCTGCGCGCGCTCGTCGTCGGCCGCCAGGCCGATCCCCCAGATGCGGTCCATCGGGCTCGCCTCGACCAGGACCCGCGACCCCGTGCCGGCCAGGAACGAGCGCAGTGCTTCGGTCGACGCGAACTTGTGGACGCTGCCCTCGACCACGATCCCGAAGCGCTCGCGCTCCCATATCGCCTCGTCGAAGCCCCGCACCAGGCGCCCCGCGTTCTTCGCCTCCGCGGGCGTACGTGCGGCGAGGACCGCGGCCTCCGCCTCCGCGTCGGAGAAGAGGCGGGCCTTGGCGGCCATCATCCAGTGCTCAGCCGTCCCGTACTCCACACCGGCCACGGTGAAGGGCGACAGCCACCACTGACTCAGGCAGCTCGAACCGAGCGTCCCGTCCCGCCGGGGCCGGTGGCCCCAGAAGTGCAGGTACTTCACGCGCTCGCCCGCCCGGACCGCCGCGACCAGCGTGTTCACCGAGTCGATCTTCTCCATGCACGCGAGTCTGGCACGCACCACTGACACTTCGTCCTGGGTTTTCCAGGAGGACTCGACACCTGGTCGACAGATTCCGTCGCGTAACCAAAAGGCAACAACGGAATCACTTGTTGGAGTACCACCGCTCTGCCAGGATCGGCACTCAAATCGATCTGGAGCTACGCCGACCCCCTGGGACGGGGACGACGGCGGAGGAGAGCGTCATGCACAACTTCCAGGCGCAGGACCACTTCGCGGAAGGCGCGCAGTACATCGCGGGACGATTGACCGAGGGCACCTCAGGGCGCTCTCACGCCGTCGTCGACCCGGCCACCGGCGACGAGGTCCACCGCTATCAACTCGCGGGCGAGCAGGACGTCGACGCCGCTGTCGCCGCCGCCGCGCAGGCCTTCCCCGAGTGGGCGGGCGCGACCCCCGGCGAGCGTTCCGACGCCATGCACCGCTTCGCCGGCGTACTGGCCGAGCGCGCCGAGGAGTTCGCGCAGGCCGAGTCGCTCCAGTGCGGCAAGCCCATCAAGCTCAGCCGGGAGTTCGACGTACCGGGCAGCATCGACAACGTCGCCTTCTTCGCGGGAGCCGCCCGCCACCTCCAGGGCCAGTCGGCCGGGGAGTACAGCGGCGACCACACCTCTTACGTACGGCGTGAGCCCATCGGCGTCGTCGGCTCCATCGCCCCCTGGAACTACCCCCTCCAGATGGCCGCGTGGAAGGTGCTTCCCGCCATCGCCGCGGGCAACACGATCGTCCTCAAGCCCGCCGAGCTCACCCCCTTCACCTCGCTCCTGTTCGCGCAGGCGGCCACCGATGCGGGCATCCCGGACGGTGTCGTCAACATCATCAGCGGGGCCGGGCGGGATGCCGGAGAGCGGCTCGTCGGGCATCCCGACGTCGCCATGACCTCCTTCACCGGGTCCACCGGCGTCGGCAAGCGCGTCGCCGAGATCGCCACCTCCACCGTGAAGCGCCTGCACCTTGAGCTCGGCGGCAAGGCGCCCTTCGTCGTCTTCGACGACGCCGACCTGGAAGCAGCCGTGCACGGCGCGGTCGCCGGCGCGCTCATCAACACCGGGCAGGACTGCACGGCCGCCACGCGCGCGTACGTGCAGCGGCCGCTGTACGACGCCTTCGTGGAGGGCGTCGCCGAGCTCATGGAAAGCGTGCGACTCGGTGATCCCTTCGCCGACGACACCGACCTCGGGCCGCTCATCTCGCACGTCCACCGCGACCGCGTCGCCGGTTTCGTCGACCGGGCACGCACCTACGCGCGCGTGGTCACCGGCGGTGAGGCCCTCGCACACCCCGGGGCGTTCTACAAGCCCACCCTGATCGCCGACGCCGCCCAGGACAGCGAGATCGTGCAGGCCGAGATCTTCGGGCCCGTTCTCGTGGTGCTGCCGTTCGACTCCGACGACGAAGGGATCAGGCTCGCCAACGACACCCCCTACGGACTCGCCGCCTCCGCCTGGAGCCGCGACGTGTTCCGCGCGAACCGCGCAACGCGTGAGATCAAGGCGGGCTGCGTGTGGGTCAACGACCACATCCCGATCCTCAGCGAGATGCCGCACGGCGGATACAAGGCATCCGGCTACGGAAAGGACATGTCCGCCTACTCCTTCGACGAGTACACCCAGATCAAGCACGTCATGTTCGACAACACCGCGGTCGTCCGCAAGGACTGGCACCGCACCGTCTTCGGGGACCGATAGCCGACAGCTGGAAGGCCGCCCGACCAGTGGCCGCCCATCCTCCCGAAAGGGCAACCAAGCGCATGGAGCAGTACGAGCCCGACCCCCAGTCCCCGGCCCAACTGGCCGCCATGCACCGCAGCCTCAGGAACGGCAGGGCCTCCCTCACCCGCCGCTCTCTGCTGCGAGCCGGCACGAGTGGGGCGTTCGCCGTCGGCGGTCTCGGCGCCCTCAGCGCCTGCGGGATCCCGGCAGCGAGCAAGGGTCAGGGCGACGTGTCGTCCGACGACCACTCGGACAAGGAGAAGCGGATCACCTTCTCCAACTGGACCGAGTACATGGACGTCGACGACGACGAACGTCGCCCCACCCTGGACGCCTTCACCAAGCGCACCGGGATCACGGTCAAGTACACCGAGGACATCAACGACAACGTCGAGTTCTTCGGGAAGCTCAAGCCGCAGCTCGCGGCGGGCCAGGACACCGGACGCGACCTCATCTGCGTCACGGACTGGCTCGCGGCCAGGCTCATCCGTTTCGGCTGGGTCCAGAAACTGGACCCGGCCAACCTGCCGCACGCGTACACCAACCTGGCCGCCCAGTTCCGCAACCCGGACTGGGACCCGGGGCGGGCCTACTCGTATCCCTGGACCGGCATCTCCACCGTCATCGCGTACAACAAGAAGGCGACCGACGGCGAGGACATCACCTCGGTCTCGCAGCTCCTGGACAACCCCAAGCTCAAGGGGCGCGTCGGGTTCCTCTCCGAGATGCGCGACACCGTCGGCATGACGCTCATCGACATGGGCAAGGACCCCTCGAAGTTCACCGACGACGACTTCGACGCGGCCATCGCCCGCCTCCAGAAGGCCGTCGACAAGAAGCAGATCCGCCGCTTCACGGGCAACGACTACACGGCGGACCTCTCCAAGGGCGACATCGCGGCATGCCTCGGCTGGGCGGGCGACATCGTCCAGCTCCAGGCCGACAACCCCGACATCGCCTTCCACATCCCGGACCAGGGCTACATCACGTCCACGGACAACCTGCTCGTCCCGAACAAGGCACGCCACAAGCGCAACGCCGAACGGCTCATCGACTACTACTACGAGCCCGAGCCCGCCGCGCGCCTCGCCGCGTACATCAACTACGTGTGCCCCGTGGACGGTGTGCGCCCCGAGCTCGCGAAGCTCGACAAGGACGCCGCGGACAACCCGCTGATCCTCCCGGACAAGGAGATGGCCGCGAAGTCCCGCGGGTTCCGCTCGCTGACGCCGAAGGAAGAGACGGCGTACGAGGAGAAGTTCGCCAAGCTGACCGGTTCCTAGGCGGCGCTCCCACGCCCCTTCGTAGTCCCCCTGTCTCCCCTCGACCCCCTGGACGCACCATGACGACTGCTACAGAACACGGCGGCGACGTCCGCCTCACCGGGATCAGCAAGACGTACGGCTCCTTCAAGGCCGTCCGCCCGCTCGACCTCACCGTGCCGCAGGGCTCCTTCTTCGCGCTGCTCGGCGCGTCCGGCTGTGGCAAGACCACCACGCTCCGCATGATCGCGGGACTTGAGGAGCCCAGCACGGGCACCGTCCACCTGGGCGAGCAGGACGTCACGGCGCTGCCGCCGTACAAGCGGCCCGTCAACACGGTCTTCCAGTCGTACGCGCTCTTCCCGCACCTCGACATCTTCGAGAACGTCGCCTTCGGCCTGCGCCGCCGCGGCATCAAGTCCGTGAAGGGCAAGGTCGGCGACATGCTCGACCTCGTCCAGCTCGGCGAGCAGGCCCGCAAGAAGCCGCACCAGCTCTCCGGCGGCCAGCAGCAGCGCGTCGCCGTCGCCCGCGCCCTGATCAACCACCCCAAGGTGCTGCTCCTCGACGAGCCGCTCGGCGCCCTCGACCTCAAGCTGCGCCGCCAGATGCAGCTCGAACTCAAGCGCATCCAGACCGAGGTGGGCATCACCTTCATCCACGTCACGCACGACCAGGAGGAGGCCATGACGATGGCCGACCAGGTCGCCGTGATGAACGCGGGCCAGGTCGAGCAGCTCGGCGCCCCCGCCGACCTCTACGAGAACCCCCGCACCACCTTCGTCGCCAACTTCCTCGGCACGTCGAACTTCATCGAGGCCGAGATCGCGGGCCGCAGCGGCGACGACCTCACCCTCAAGGCGGGCGACGGCAAGCTCACCCTGCCCGCCGCGCGATGTACGGCGCCCACCACCACCGGCGGCAAGGTCATCCTCGGCGTACGCCCCGAGAAGATCTCCCTCACGCACGCCGACGACGCGGGGCAGATCCCCGAGGGCCGCAACCGCATCACGGGCCGCATCGCCGACAGCAGCTTCATCGGGGTGTCGACGCAGTACGTCGTCAACAGCCCGATCTGCGACGAGTTCGAGGTCTACGCCCAGAACATCGAGCGCGACACCCGCCTGGTCCCCGGCGTCGACGTCGTCCTGCACTGGAACCCCGCGCACACCTTCGGCCTGGACGCCGCCCAGGACATCGAAGCGGGCGTCGAGAAGGTCGAGGAGGACGCCTCCGCATGACCACCACCCTCACCGACGCGCCGCCGACGAAAGATCCGGACGCACCGCCGCGCAAGGTCCGCAAGCGCGGCCGTCTCGTCCCCTACTGGCTGCTGCTCCCCGGCATCCTGTGGCTCGTCGTCTTCTTCGCGCTGCCGCTGGTCTACCAGGCATCGACGTCCGTCCAGACGGGCTCTCTGGAAGACGGCTTCAAGGTCACCTGGCACTTCGCCACCTACTGGGACGCGCTGAGCGACTACTACCCGCAGTTCCTGCGCTCGGTCCTGTACGCGGGCGCCGCCACGATTCTTTGTCTACTGCTCGGTTATCCGCTCGCGTATCTGATCGCGTTCCGGGCGGGCCGCTGGCGCAATCTCATCCTCGTCCTGGTCATCGCGCCGTTCTTCACCAGCTTCCTCATCCGTACGCTGGCGTGGAAGACGATCCTCGCGGACGGCGGGCCCCTGGTGGGCGCCCTGAACTCGCTGCACGTCCTGGATGTCACCAGCTGGCTCGGCTGGACGGAGGGCGACCGGCTCCTCGCCACACCCCTCGCGGTGATCTGCGGACTCACGTACAACTTCCTGCCGTTCATGATCCTGCCGCTCTACACGTCCCTCGAGCGCATCGACGGCCGGCTGCACGAAGCGGCGGGGGACCTCTACGCGAAGCCGTCCACGACCTTCCGCAAGGTGACCTTCCCGCTCTCCATGCCAGGTGTCGTCTCCGGCACGCTGCTCACGTTCATTCCGGCGGCGGGCGACTACGTGAACGCGGATCTGCTCGGCTCCACCGACACCCGCATGGTCGGCAACGTCATCCAGACGCAGTTCCTGCGCATTCTGGATTACCCGACGGCCGCGGCCCTTTCCTTCATCCTCATGGCGGCGATCCTCGTCATGGTCACCGTCTACATCCGTAAGTCCGGGACGGAGGATCTCGTCTGATGGCTGCCTTCTTCCGCTGGCTCCGCGGCAAATTCGTCGTGATCGCGGGTCTGCTCACGCTCGCGTATCTGCTGCTGCCCAACGTCGTCGTGACGGTGTTCTCCTTCAACAAGCCGAAGGGGCGCTTCAATTACGCCTGGCAGGACTTCTCGCTCGACGCCTGGAAGGACCCCTGCGGGGTCGCCGACATGTGCGGCTCGCTCAGCCTGAGCCTGCAGATCGCGGCCTGGGCGACGATCGGCGCGACCGTGCTCGGCACGATGATCGCCTTCGCGCTGGTCCGCTACCGCTTCCGGGCGCGCGGCTCGGTCAGCTCGCTGATCTTCCTGCCGATGGCGATGCCCGAGGTCGTCATGGCCGCCTCGCTGCTCACGCTCTTCCTCAACATGGGCGCGCAGCTCGGCTTCTGGACGATTCTCATCGCCCACATCATGTTCTGCCTCAGCTTCGTGGTGACGGCCGTCAAGGCGCGCGTGATGTCCATGGACCCGCGCCTTGAGCAGGCCGCGCAGGACCTCTACGCGGGCCCCGTGCAGACTTTCGTCCGGGTCACGCTGCCGATCGCCGCGCCGGGCATCGCGGCGGGCGCACTGCTCGCCTTCGCGCTCTCCTTCGACGATTTCATCATCACGAATTTCAACGCGGGCTCCACCGTGACCTTCCCCATGTTCGTCTGGGGATCGGCACAGCGCGGTACGCCCGTTCAGATCAATGTGATCGGTACGGCGATGTTCCTTGTCGCCGTTCTCCTGGTGCTCGGCGGCATGATCGTCGGAAAGCGCCGCAACAAGCAGGCGTAGTAACGCCTTTACGTTTCTGAAGGAGTGGAAATCATGGCCCCGAGCGCCATGACCCGTTGGACCACGTCTCTCTCCGACGCCCAGCCGGTCTCGTACTGGCTGGACGACCCGGGCAAACCCCGCGCCGAGCCCGCCCTCACCGCCGACGAGCAGTGCGATCTGCTCGTGGTCGGCGGTGGCTACAGCGGCCTGTGGACCGCGCTGATCGCCAAGGAACGGAACCCGGACCGCGATGTGGTCCTGGTCGAGGGCCGGGAGGCGGGCTGGGCCGCCTCCGGCCGCAACGGCGGCTTCTGCGCCGCGTCCCTCACGCACGGCATCTCGAACGGCCTGTCCCGCTGGCCCGACGAGATCGGCAAGCTGGAGGAGCTCGGCGCCCGCAACCTCGACGAGATCGAGGCGGCCGTCAGGCGCTACTCCATCGACTGCGACTTCGAGCGCACCGGCGAGATCGACGTGGCAACGCAGCCGCACCAGCTCGCCGAACTGCACGAGATGTACGAGGAGATGGCGGAGCACGGCCTCGCGGGCGGCTCCGAGCTGCTCGACGCGGACGCCCTGCGCGCGCACGTCGACTCGCCGACCTTCCTCGGCGGCCTCTGGGACCGCGAGGGCGTCGCCATGCTCCACCCGGCGAAGCTCGCCTGGGGTCTCAAGCGCGCCTGCCTGGAGAAGGGCGTACGCGTCTACGAGCACACGCCCGCGCTCCAACTCGTCTCGTCCGGCGCCGGGATGGCCGTGAGAACCCCGTACGGCCGCATCCGCGCCCGCCAGGTCGCACTCGCCACGAACATCTTCCCGTCGCTGGTCAAGCGCATCCGCTCCTACACCGTCCCGGTCTACGACTACGCGCTCATGACGGAGCCGCTGACCGAGGAGCAGCTGGAGTCCATCGGCTGGAAGAACCGCCAGGGGCTCGGCGACAGCGCCAACCAGTTCCACTACTTCCGGCTCTCCGCCGACAACCGCATCCTGTGGGGCGGTTACGACGCGATCTACCCCTTCGGCGGCAAGCTGCGCGCCGAGCACGACGACCGTCCCGAAACGTACGCGAAGCTCGCGGGCCACTTCTTCACCTGTTTCCCGCAGTTGGAGGGTGTCCGCTTCTCGCACGCGTGGGGCGGCGCGATCGACACGTGCTCGCGCTTCTCGGCGTTCTTCGGTACGGCCCACGCGGGGCGCGTCGCGTACGCGGCGGGTTACACCGGGCTCGGTGTCGGGGCGACGCGCTTCGGCGCCGACGTCATGCTGGACCTGCTCTCCGGCGAGCGCACCGAGCGCACGTCCCTGGAGATGGTGCGCACGAAGCCGCTGCCGTTCCCGCCCGAGCCGTTCGCGTGGACGGGTGTGGCACTTACCAAGTGGTCCCTGGCCCGCGCGGATGAGAACGGCGGCAGGCGCAATCTGTGGCTGAAGACCATGGACAAGCTGGGCCTCGGCTTCGACAGCTGACCTGCTCCGGGGCTGAAACGGGCCCCTGTCGACGATTCGTCAACAAGTTCCCGGAACCCGCGTAACGCTCGGGACCGAACGCCCTCTCTCCTGTGACAGGCACAGCCGCAACACAGGAGAGAGGGAGGTCCCGCCATGGCTGGCTCGGGTTCGGGAGCGAGGTCCGCGGTCGAATGGCTGGTGTTGGTGGCACCGGATCCGGAGGCCTGTCGCTGGGAGTGGGAGCGCAATCCCCTGGGGGTCGCGCTCCTTCCCGCGGGCAGGCTCTGGGACGTACTCATCCTTCCCGGCGATCTCGGCTACCCCACGCTCGACGTCCTGACCCGCTGCGTCGACCGTCCCGGTCCGGTGCTCGCGGACTTCGGCGACTCCCGCATGGGGTTCTTCGTCCCGGCGGGCACGGTGGCCCGCTGGATCGGCACGGGCGTACGGGGCGCGGGGAGCGGCACGTGGATCGTGGTCCCCTACCCGGGGCGTTCCACGGGCGGGGTCCGCTGGCTCGTCCCGCCCGACGGGTCGGGAACGCTGACGGATCCGGCACTTCTGGAACTCGCGATGCACGAGGCGGCGGCGCAACTGGCTCCTCCGCGGGACGGAGACTCGTGAGACTCACCCGATTCTTGACGGGGCCTTGACAAGCCGATTGGTCTGGACCAAATTGAGCGATCCACCCTCCATCCCCCATGTCCGGAGGCAGTTGTGGACCGTTCCTTGTCGCGTTACCTGAGGCGCTTTCCCGTGGCCGTGGTCACGGCCTGCGCGCTCGCAGCGTCCGGCCCGCTCGCCACCGAAGCATCGGCGGGCCCTTCGACGGGTCCCGCTACGGGGTCCGCGCGGCAGGCAGCCGCCGATCACACCCTCGTCGGCTATCTGCACACCAGCTTCGCCAACGGGTCCGGGTACACCCGGCTCGCGGACGTCCCCGACAGCTGGGACATCATCGACCTCGCCTTCGGCGAACCGACCTCCGCCACCTCCGGCGACATCCGCTTCAGCCTCTGTCCGCAGTCCGAATGCCCCGGCGTCGAGACCAAGGAGGAGTTCAAGGCCGCGGTCCAGGCCAAGCAGGCGGCCGGCAAGAAGGTCCTGATCTCCATCGGCGGTCAGAACGGCCAGGTCCAGCTGACGACGACGCAGGCCCGCGACACCTTCGTACGGTCCGTCTCCGCGATCATCGACGAGTACGGACTCGACGGCCTGGACATCGACTTCGAGGGCCACTCCCTGTCGCTGAACGCCGACGACACGGACTTCAAGAACCCGAAGACCCCGTCGATCGTGAACCTCATCTCGGCCGTCCAGACCCTCAAGTCCAAGTACGGCAGCGGCTTCACGCTCACGATGGCCCCCGAGACCTTCTTCGTGCAGCTCGGCTACCAGTTCTACGGGACCGGCAAGTGGGGCGGCCAGGACCCCCGCGCCGGCGCCTACCTGCCGGTGATCCACGCCCTGCGCGACGACCTCACGCTGTTGCACGTACAGGACTACAACTCGGGACCGATCATGGGCCTCGACAACCAGTACCACTCGATGGGCGGCGCGGACTTCCACATCGCGATGACCGACATGCTGCTCACCGGCTTCCCGGTGGCGGGCGACGCGAACAACGTCTTCCCCGCGCTGCCTCCGCAGAAGGTGGCCATCGGCATGCCCGCCTCCACGAACGCGGGCAACGGCCACGTCCCCACGACCGAGGTCGACAAGGCCCTGGACTGCCTGACGAAGAACGCCAACTGCGGCTCGTACACGACGCACGGCACCTGGCCGGGCCTGCGCGGCCTGATGACCTGGTCGATCAACTGGGACCGGTACAACAACTGGGAGTTCTCGAAGAACTTCGACGGCTACTTCGGCTGAGCCACCGCCCACTCCCGCGCATGCTGGTGGACGAATGCGGTGAACGTGCGCGGCGGGCGGCCGGTCAGGCCCAGTACGTCGGTGCCGCCCCGGTCGGCCAGCGCCGGTGGCGATGGTCGCCGCCGCGTCCGCGTGACTCAGTGCCCTCGGTCCGGTGAGCAGGCAGCCGTGCCGACGGATCCGTTCGCCCAGCGGGTGCGGGTGCGGGTGCGGGTGCGGGTGTGGGCGCTGGGCGGCGCAGGGCGTGGAAGGGGAGTTCGCCCGGCAGTTCGCCGCGCAGCTGCGGGCGTCCGGCGTCCGATACCCCGCCGACCGCATGCTCGGCGAGCTGATCAACGAACTCGCCGCCCACAGCGTGGAATTCGCGGCCGGCTGGCGCGATCACGACGTAACGACCGGTACCCACGCTGCGCAATGTGGTGCGCCACCCCGAACTGGGCGACCTGGAGGTGATCCGCCAAACCCTGCTGCTGCCGGGAACCGCTCTGCGGTTGGTCATGTACCAGGCTGAACCGGACAGGCCGAGCGCCGCCGCACTGGCCCGGCTCGGAGCACGCAGCCGGTGAAACGGTCAGACCTGAGCAGACGCAGCGTGGAGAAACCGTGGCCTGCGCGGGAGACGAACCGGGAACGCGCAGGTCGCTATCACTGAGGGGGACTTTCCGATTGCGGGCCTACCGCCATGTCCGCCGCGTCCGTCGCGTCCGTCGAGTCCGGAGAGTCGGGGCGGCGGCCGTACCGCGCCACGACCAGCACCACCACCTGCAGCACCATCCCGAACAGACACCAACTGGCCACCACATCCAGCGGCCAGTGATACCCGCGGCGCACGAGGCCGAGCCCGACCCCGAAGTTCAACAGGGCGCAGGCGATGACCAGTTCACGCCGTGCGTACGTGCCGCGCAGGTACGGCAGCAGGAGCAGCGCGGCCCCGCCGTAGGCGACCATGGCGGTGGCGGTGTGCCCCGACGGGTAGTAGCCGGTGCCGTCCATGCCGGGGGGACCCGTGCGGCCGATGAGCTCCTTGAGCGGGATCACGAGCACCGGGACCGCGGCCAAGGCCACGGCGGCGGTGACCGGGGCCAGCCACCAGCGGAACCTACCGGCCCGGTGGCCGCGCCATCCCGCGTAGGCGATGGCGACGGCGAGGAACGGCGCGGCGACGGCGACCCCGCCCAGATCGGCGAGGAGTTCGGCGGCGCCGTCCGGCAGGCGGCTTCCGGTGATCCAGGGGCCGAGCCGCTCGTCCGCGTGGCGGAGGGGGCCGTCGGCGAGCACTTGCCAGGTGATGAGCGCGAAGAGCAGCGCGCAGAGGCAGAAGAGGAAAACGGTCGGCCGCCCCGGAACAGGGGGGGTAGTTCCGAGGCGGCCGTCCTGACCGGTGTGCCGCGCGCCCCGGGGGGTTTGGGGCGGGCGGCCATCCGATCGGTGAGGAGTTCCGAAGCCAGAAGCTCCGGGTGTGTGCGCGAGGGCACGACCAGGACGGGGCTGGGGAGGCTCCGTCCCGGTGTCGCCCACAGTCCCCTGTGGGCGGGGTGTTTCTCTCATCTGCAGAAACCGTACGTCAGGTGGTGTCGGGCCGACAGGCGGAACGGCAACCCGGCATGGGTCCCGCACACGTTCTTCACAGGCCCTGACGGTCACCCCAGGTCACGGGCCTGCCACCGCCCGCTGTACACACACGTCAGGGCATGTGCGGATACATACGGAGCCGGGATCTTCCCCCTTTGGGGTGATCCCGGCTCCCGTGAGCGCTACTGCTCGGATGTGATCAGACGCGCGCGAACGCGGCCTCGATGATGTCCAGGCCCTCGTTCAGGAGGTCGTCGCCGATGACCAGCGGCGGCAGGAAGCGCAGGACGTTGCCGTACGTGCCGCAGGTGAGGACGAGCAGCCCCTCCGCGTGGCAGGCCTTGGCCAGCGCGGCCGTCGCCTCGGGGTTCGGCTCCTTCGTGGCGCGGTCCTTGACCAGCTCGATGGCGATCATCGCGCCACGGCCGCGGACGTCGCCGACGATGTCGTACTTCTCCGCGATGGCGTTCAGGCGGGCCTTCATCGTCGCCTCGATGGCCTTCGCCTTGCCGTTGAGGTCGAGCTCCTTCATGGTCTCGATGGACCCGAGCGCACCGGCGCAGGCCACCGGGTTACCGCCGTAGGTGCCGCCGAGGCCGCCGGAGTGCGCGGCGTCCATGATCTCGGCGCGGCCCGTGACGGCGGCGAGCGGCAGGCCGCCCGCGATGCCCTTGGCCGTCGTGATCAGGTCGGGGACGATGCCCTCGTCCTCACACGCGAACCACTGCCCCGTACGGCAGAAGCCGGACTGGATCTCGTCCGCGACGAAGACGATGCCGTTGTCATGGGCGAACTCCACGATCGCGGGCAGGAAGCCCTTCGCGGGCTCGATGAAGCCGCCCTCGCCGAGCACCGGCTCGATGATGATCGCGGCCACGTTCTCCGCGCCGACCTGCTTGCTGATCTGGTCGATGGCCTGCTTGGCGGCCTCGGGTCCGGCGTTCTCCTCGCCCGTCGGCCAGCGGTAGCCGTACGCGACCGGGACGCGGTAGACCTCGGGCGCGAACGGCCCGAAGCCGTTCTTGTACGGCATGTTCTTGCTGGTCAGCGCCATCGTGAGGTTCGTACGGCCGTGGTAGCCGTGGTCGAAGACGACGACGGCCTGGCGCTTGGTGTGCGCACGGGCGATCTTGACGGCGTTCTCGACGGCCTCGGCGCCGGAGTTGAAGAGCGCGGACTTCTTCTCGTGGTCACCCGGCGTCAGCTCCGCGAGCTGCTCGGCGACGGCGACGTACCCCTCGTACGGCGTGACCATGAAGCAGGTGTGGGTGAAGTCGGCGAGCTGCGCGGTCGCACGGCGTACGACGGCCTCGGCGCTGGCGCCCACCGACGTCACGGCGATGCCGGAGCCGAAGTCGATGAAGCGGTTGCCGTCGACGTCCTCGATGATGCCGCCACCCGCGCGCGCCGCGAAGACAGGCAGCACGGAACCCACGCCGCCGGCGACCGTGGCGGTACGGCGGGCCTGCAGCTCCTGGGACTTCGGCCCGGGAATGGCGGTGACGACGCGGCGCTCCTGCGGAAGTGCGGTCATGGGGTGCTCCTGGGGGTGGGGCGAGGCGGACGCTCGATGCTTGCTTTCGATGCTCTTTCTTTCGCAGGTTAGGGGCGCAGGGCGGACGCGGGCATGCTCCACGGGGGAGTTGTTGGGTGTGGCGGTTTGTCCGTGGTGGACATAGCGACCGAGGGCGGTGGATCGGAGTGCGGAGCAAGGAAGCCGTGTCCCACCCGGTTCACCGGCCCCGCACCGCGCTATTGCCGCAGGTCCCGGCCGCGTATCCGGTGAACTACCCCTGTGGGGGCACTAGATTGACGGCTGAACCGACAGACCGGCAGGTCAGGGGGCAAGGGCCATGGACTCCGAAGGCACGCACGACGCTCGCGGCACGCACGCCACACCGGTGCCGCGTCCGGCGGCGCCCGCCGTCCCCGCGGCGCCACCGATGCCCCGCCGGGCACCGGGCGGCGACAGCGCCTCGTCCGTCGCCGACTGGTTCGCCGCGCCGCGGCCCGAGACGGCGCCGGGCATCTGGCGCTACGGCTACCGGCCCCCCGAGCCCGAGGCCGCGACCGAAGGCGCTGATCGGCGCCTGATCGTCGGGATGGCGATCTCCACCGTGCTCGGTCTGCTGTTCTGGTCGCTGTGGCGGCAAGGCAGCATCCCCTATCAGTGGGCCCCCCTGAAGCTGTTCACGCCGGGCGAGTGGTGGTGGGGCGGCAGCGCCCAGCCAAAGGAGCGGCAGGCCGAGGACGCCCGGGTCGTCTACGACGGTGTGGTCTTCGGCGCGGTGGTGTACACCGTCGGACGGCTCGGTGCATGGCCCGACGCGATCCGGCACTTCGTGACCCGGCGTCCCCAGCCGTCCCGCGCCGTGCTCGCCTCGGTAGGGGCGGTGGCGGCCCTGGTCTACGTCTGGCCGAGCGCCCTCGGGCTCGACGCGCGGCCGCTGCCGGTCGCCGACCCCGTCTTCTCTCTGATCGCGCTCGTCGCGGGCGGCTACGAAGTCTTCGAATCGCGCGTGCTCACCGATGTCCTGTACGTCCTGATCACCCTCGCGGTGCTGTGGCCCTTCGCCCGGATCGGCGGGTGGTGGGAGGCGGTCCGCGACCGCAAGGCCGCGGCGGCCCGGCCGCGCGTCACCCCTCCGCGCCCCGCCGGCGCCCCCGCGCGCGCCCACTGGCCCGAACTGCGCGCGGCGGGCCAGAACAAGGCCGCAGACCTGCTCTCCGCCGAGCTGGTCAGCGGACGCATGAACGACGTCGACTGCGCCCGCGTGGACCACGCCTGGCGCACGGCGGCCCCCGACCCGGGAGCGCTCGCCACCTTCGTGGACACTGTCGCCCGGCACGGCTGCGCCGCCTGGGCCCACCCCTCCGGCCAGCGCGACCTGCCCGCTCGCACCGCCGTCCACGACCTGCTCGTCGGCCAGGTCAGGATCGGCCGGTACGCGAAGGACGACCGCAACCCCTACGCCGTACGCAACGCCGAGGCCGCCCTCGACCCCGCCGTGCTCGGCACCTCGCTGCTCGCGGTGGGCCCCTCAGGCGCGGGCAAGACCGGACGGCTCATGCGCCCGGTGGCCGAGTCGCTCGCCCTGGGCGCCCTCACCGGGCAGTGCGCCGTCGTCGCCGTGGGCGCCGCGCTCGGCACCGACGACGCGTACGACGTCGTGGTCAAGCCGGGCGATCCGGCGTCCGTGCACGACCTCGACCTGTACGCGGACTGCGCCGACGCGGACGAGGCCGCGGCCTTCCTCGCCGAAGGTCTGATCGGCGACCTCGAAGCCGTCGACACGCGGCGTGCCGCCACCACCCTCGCCCAACTCCTCGGCCCCTACCGCCTCCTCCACGGACGCTTCCCCTCCGTTCCCGTCCTTCGCGAACTGCTCGAAGGGGACCCCACGGGCCTCGCCGACCTCCAGACAGGCCTCGCCGCGGGCGAACACACCGCCATGCGCCGCGAACTGGACGCCCGTATCCGGCAGTCCGGCACCCCCAACGACCCGGGCCCCGCCCTGGCCGACCGGCTCGGTCTGCTCGACCGGCCCGCCTTCGCCGACTTCTTCGACCCCGGCGGCGACGGACACCCCTTCTCGATGCGCGCCGTCGTCCACCACCCGCTCAGGGTCCGGGTGGACCTGCCGGAGCACGGCCACGAGGAGGCGTCCAGGCTCCTCGCCCGGCTGCTGCTCGCCCAGTTCGCGTACGTCGTGCGCGGCCGTGCCCGGCGGCCGCACTTCACCTGCCTGATCCTGGACGACGCCGCGCGCACCCTCACCACCGAGAGCGTGCGCGCCATCCAGCGGCTGCGGTCGCTGAACGCCGGCGTCGTGCTCGGCCTGCGCACCATCGGCGAGGTGCCGGAGCCGCTCCAGGGGCCGCTCTACGCGGCGGTCGGCTGCCGGATGGCCTTCTCCGGCGTGACGACCTGGGACGGGCGCCGCTTCACCGAGGCCTGGGGCACCGAGTGGATCGAGACCAAGGAAGTCGCCCAGCACACCGTCTTCGCCGATCAGCCCATGACGCGAGCGCTGCACTCGCTGCGCAAGCTCGTCACCGGCAAGGCGGTCACGACCGACGCCGTCACCGTGCGCAAGGTCGAGCGCGAACGCTGGTCCGCGTCCGACCTCGCCCACTCCCTGCCACCCGGTCACGCCGTGCTCTCCCTGACGGACGTACGGGGTGAGCACGCGCCACCGCTGCTGGTGGATCTGCGGGGATAGTCGGCGGGCCACCGGTAGGGACGCACATACGGGGTATTCGGTCCCCTACGTACCGTACGGTGAGGCAGAATCGGCACAGGTCGTTCATACGTACCGGCCAAAAGATCCACATCTCGTCCGGGATTCAATGGCCGACCGGGGCGCGTGCCTCGAACGTCGCTGCCAGACCTGCCGCCCTGACCTGCTGACCAGACCTGAAGGTCCCATGCCGCCCACGCTCGCCTCCCTCGTCCACCACTCCGCACTCAAGCTCACCGTGCGCGCGGGTGAGGACCATCTGGACGCGCCCGTGCGCTGGGCGCATGCCAGTGAGCTCACCGACCCCGTGCCCTACATGGAGGGCGGCGAGCTCCTTTTGATCACCGCGCTCAAGTTGGACGCGGAGGATCCCGAAGCCATGCGCCGCTATGTGAAGCGGCTCGCGGCGGCGGGTGTCGTCGGGCTCGGGTTCGCGGTCGGGGTGCATTACAAGGACATCCCGGACGCGCTGGTGGCGGCCGCCGCGGACGAGGGGCTCCCGCTCCTCGAAGTGCCGCGCCGCACCCCCTTCCTCGCCATCAGCAAGGCCGTGTCCGCGGCCATCGCCGCCGACCAGTACCGCGCCGTGACAGCGGGCTTCGCGGCCCAGCGAGAGCTGACCAAGCAGGCGCTGAGCGACGGCCCCGAGGGGCTGCTCGGCGCGCTCGCCGGACAGGTGGACGGCTGGGCAGCGCTGTACGACGCGTCCGGCGCCGTCGTCGCCACGGCGCCCGAGTGGGCGTCCCGCAGGGCCGCGAGGCTCACCTCCGACGTGGAGCGCCTGCGCGAGCGTGCCGCGCCCGCCAGCGCCGTCGTCGCGGGCACGGAGGACCGGGTGGAGCTGCACTCGATCGGTACGGGACGGCGGCCCCGCGCCGCCCTCGCCGTCGGCACGGCATCCACCCTCGGCACCGCGGAGCGGTACGCGCTGCACTCGGCCATAGCGCTGCTGACCCTCACCACGGAGCGGAACCGCTCGCTGCAGGCCGCCGAGGCCCGCGTCGGTTCCGCGGTGCTCCGGATGCTGCTCGCCGGGGAGCCGGACCACGCCCGCACGGTGGCGGGGGAGTTGTACGGCAGCCTGCTGGACGCGCCGTTCCGTCTGGTGGTGGCGGAAGTACCGGGCTCCGCGGCCCCCGAGGAGGCCGACCCCTTCGCCGAGCTCACCGACGCCGTCGAGTCGGCCGCGGCGCGCGCCGGCGAGGCACTCCTCGTCGTCCCCTACGGCGAGCGCCTCGTGCTGCTCGTCGTGGACGGTGGCGCGGGCGCGGCGGCCTGTGTCGCGTACGCGCGGACGCTGGAAGCAGCGCACTCCGAGGCGCCCGAGACCGGCGTGGGCGACGGGGCCGCTCTCCTCCTCGGCCTCTCCGCACCCGCGGGACCGATCGCGGCCGCCACCGCGTACAAGCAGGCCGACCAGGCGCTGTCCATCGCCCGGCGCAGGGGCCGGGCCATGGTCGAGCACGAGGACCTCGCGGCGGGATCGGTTCTGCCGCTGCTCGCCGACGACGCCGTGCGCGCCTTCGCCGACGGTCTGCTGCGCGCCCTGTACGAGCACGACGCCACCGGCCGCGGCGACCTGATCGCCTCCCTGCGCGCCTGGCTCTCGCGCCACGGCCAGTGGGACGCGGCTGCCGCCGACCTCGGCGTCCACCGCCACACGCTGCGCTACCGCATGCGCAGGGTCGAGGAGATCCTGGGCCGCTCCCTGGACGACCCGGACGTCCGGATGGAGCTGTGGCTGTCGTTGAAGGCGACGTCGAGCGGCACGGACTGACTGCCGAGTGTTACGGACTGACTGTCGAGCGGTACGGCCTGACTCTGGCGGAATTGTTCCCCTGCCAAAGAGGCGTGGCCCCGGAGAGCAGTACTCCGAGTCGGACAAACGTCCCGCGCCCATACCGCCCCTACGGTGGGGGACGTACCCCCCAAGACACACCTTCGCGGAAGGGCCGGGAATCGACATGACTTCCATCCACGCCTTCTGGCTCGCCGGTCGCCAGACCACCGGTGAGACCACCCTCGACGTCACTTCGCCCTGGGACGGGCGGATCGTCGGCAAGGCGGCCGTCCCGACCGACGCCCAGGTCGAGGAGGCCGTCGCCGCCGCGTACGCCGTGCGCGACGAGTTCTCCGCGACGCCGGCGCACGTGCGGGCCGCCGCCCTCGACCACGTGAGCCGCAGGCTCGTCGAGCGGACGGAAGAGATCGCCCAGCTCATCTCCGCCGAGAACGGCAAGCCGATCAAGTGGGCCCGTGGCGAGGTCGGCCGTGCCGTCTCCGTCTTCCGCTTCGCCGCGGAGGAAGCCCGCCGGTTCAACGGCGGAGAGGCCCAGCGCCTCGACACGGACGCCGGTGGCCAGGGGCGTCTCGCCTTCACCCGACGCTTCTCCAAGGGTGTCGTCCTGGGCATCGCGCCGTTCAACTTCCCGCTGAACCTCTGCGCCCACAAGATCGCCCCGGCCATCGCGTCCGGCACGCCGATCATCCTCAAGCCGGCGCCCGCGACCCCGCTCTCCGGCCTCCTCATCGGCGAGCTGCTCGCCGAGACCGAGCTGCCCGCCGGGTCCTGGTCGGTCCTTCCGGTCGCGAACGAGAAGATGCCCGCCCTCGTGCAGGACGAGCGCCTTCCCGTCATCTCCTTCACGGGCTCGGAGGCGGTCGGCTACGCGATCCTGGACTCGGTGCCGCGCAAGCACTGCACCCTGGAGCTCGGTGGAAACGGCGCCGCCGTCGTCCTGTCCGACTTCTCCTCCGACGAGGACCTGGACTGGGCGGCCTCGCGCATCGCGACGTTCTCCAACTACCAGGGCGGCCAGTCCTGCATCTCGGTGCAGCGCGTCATCGCCGACGCCTCCGTGTACGACCGGCTCGTGCCGCGCGTGCTCAAGGCCATCGAGGGCCAGGTCACCGGCGACCCGTCCGACCCGAAGACCGATGTCGGTCCGCTCGTCAGCGAGGACGCCGCCAAGCGTGTGGAGTCCTGGGTCGACGAGGCCGTCCAGGCGGGCGCCCAGCTGCTCGCGGGCGGCAAGCGCGACGGCGCCTCGTACGCGCCGACCGTGCTCGCCGACGTACCGGCCGATGTGACCATCGCCTGCGAGGAGGTCTTCGGACCGGTCCTCACCATCAAGAAGGTGGACGGCGAGGCGGAGGCGTTCGCCGCCGTCAACGACTCCAAGTACGGCCTCCAGGCGGGCGTCTTCACGCACGACCTGCAGACCGCCTTCCGCGCCCACCGCGACCTGGAGGTCGGCGGCGTGGTCATCGGCGACGCCCCCTCCTACCGCGCCGACCAGATGCCGTACGGCGGCGTCAAGCAGTCCGGCGTGGGCCGCGAGGGCGTCCGCTTCGCGATGGACGACTACACCTACGAGCGCGTCATGGTCCTGACGGGCCTCGCCCTGTAAGGCGGTCACCGTAGGACCACGAACCGGACGGCCGGAGCCCACTGTGCGGGGGCTCCGGCCGTTCTCGTGCGCGAGACGGGTGGCAGACCGCGCTGCGCCGAACGCTGCGCGAGGACTGGTGGGCTCAGGGCGGATCGGGTACATACGATCCATACGATCGAGTAGCACCAGTCAGTAACCGACCGGGTCAAGATCGGGTCATTCGGAGCCGATCGGCCCCACTCCGCGGCGAGGTGAGCTCCTCAATGCCCGCACAACCCACACCCCCTTCCGGGGCGTCCGTCAGCGAACGCGAGGCCCGGCAGGTCGCCGAGGCCGCCCGTGAACAGGACTGGCGCAAGCCCAGCTTCGCCAAGGAACTCTTCCTCGGCCGCTTCCGGCTCGACCTGATCCACCCGCATCCCATGCCCGCCGACGAGGACGCCCGGCGCGGCGAGGAGTTCCTCGCCAAGCTCCGCGACTTCTGCGAGACGAAGATCGACTCGGCGCGCATCGAGCGCGAGGCGAAGATCCCCGACGAGGTGATCAACGGGCTCAAGGAGCTCGGCGCGCTCGGCATGAAGATCGACACCAAGTACGGCGGGCTCGGCCTCACGCAGGTCTACTACAACAAGGCCCTGGCCCTCGTCGGCTCCGCGAACCCGTCGATCGGCGCGCTGCTCTCCGCCCACCAGTCGATCGGCGTACCGCAGCCGCTCAAGCAGTTCGGCACCCAGGAGCAGAAGGACGAGTTCCTGCCGCGCTGCGCCCGCACCGACATCAGCGCGTTCCTCCTGACCGAGCCGGACGTCGGCTCCGACCCCGCGCGCCTTGCCACCATGGCGGTGCCGGACGGCGACTCGTACGTCCTGGACGGCGTGAAGCTCTGGACCACGAACGGCGTCGTCGCGGATCTCCTGGTCGTCATGGCGCGCGTACCGAAGTCCGATGGCCACAAGGGCGGCATCACGGCCTTCGTGGTGGAGGCTTCGGCGGAGGGCATCACCGTCGAGAACCGCAACGCCTTCATGGGCCTGCGCGGCCTGGAGAACGGCGTGACCCGCTTCCACCAGGTCCGCGTACCGGCCGCGCACCGCATCGGCCCGGAGGGCGCGGGCCTGAAGATCGCCCTGACGACCCTCAACACCGGCCGCCTCTCGCTGCCCGCGATGTGCGTCGGCGCCGGCAAGTGGTGCCTGAAGATCGCCCGTGAGTGGTCGGGCGCGCGGGAGCAGTGGGGCAAGCCGGTCGCGCTGCACGAGGCGGTCGGCGCGAAGATCTCCTTCATCGCGGCGACGACCTTCGCCCTGGAAGCCGTACTCGACCTGTCGTCCCAGATGGCCGACGAGGACCGCAACGACATCCGCATCGAGGCGGCGCTCGCCAAGCTGTACGGCTCCGAGATGGGCTGTCTGATGGCGGACGAGCTGGTGCAGATCCGCGGCGGCCGCGGCTTCGAGACCGCGGAGTCCCTCGCCGCCCGCGGCGAACGCGCGGTACCGGCGGAACAGGTCCTGCGCGACCTGCGCATCAACCGCATCTTCGAGGGCTCGACGGAGATCATGCACCTGCTGATCGCCCGCGAGGCGGTGGACGCCCACCTGAAGGTGGCGGGCGACCTGATCGACCCGGACAAGTCCCTGACCGACAAGGCGAAGGCGGGCGCGAAGGCAGGCGGCTTCTACGCCCGCTGGCTGCCGAAACTGGTCACGGGTCCGGGCCAACTCCCGCGCTCGTACGCAGAGTTCCACCCCAGTGGCCACACGGACCTCTCCCCGCACCTGCGCTACGTGGAACGCAATGCCCGCAGGCTGGCCCGCTCGACCTTCTACGCGATGTCGCGCTGGCAGGGAAAGATGGAGACCAAGCAGGGCTTCCTGGGGCGCGTGGTCGACATCGGCGCCGAACTCTTCGCGATGAGCGCGGCATGCGTGCGGGCCGAGCTCCTGCGGACGACGGAGGACCACGGCCGCGAGGCCTACCAACTGGCCGACACGTTCTGCCGCCAGTCCCGCATCCGCGTCGAAGAGCTCTTCGACCGCCTGTGGACCAACACGGACGACATCGACCGCAAGGTGGTCAAGGGAGTCCTGAACGGCATGTACACCTGGCTGGAGTCGGGCGTCGTCGACCCCAGCGGCGAAGGCCCCTGGATCGCTGACGCGACACCGGGCCCGAGCACACGGGAGAACGTGCACCGGCCGATCCGCTGACGGCTTTCCGGGGCGTCTCCTCCCGCGGGAACGCCCCGGAACACGGCGTTTTCTCCCACGGCAACGCCCCGGAACGCGATTTTCACCGACCGGATCGGGGCGCAGTGTCTCCTCACGCCGCTGCCCAGGCAAGAATGGGGGGATGAGCGATAGCCCAGCCCCCCTCGCCGACCCGCATCTCGTCTTCGACCCAGTCGACACGGACGGTCCGCGGGACATCGTCATCCTCGGCTCGACCGGGTCGATCGGCACCCAGGCCATCGATCTCGTCCTGCGCAACCCCCGTCGCTTCCGCGTCACGGCGCTCTCCGCCGCCGGCGGCCGCGTCGGACTGCTCGCCGAGCAGGCGAGGCTGCTGCGGGTGCGGACCGTGGCCGTGGCCCGCGAGGACGTCGTACCGGCGCTGCGCGAGGCGCTCAAGGGGCAGTACGGCGACGAGCCGCTGCCCGAGATCCTCGCCGGGCCCGAGGCGGCCACGCAGCTCGCCGGGTCCGCGTGCCACACCGTCCTGAACGGCATCACAGGATCCATCGGGCTCGCGCCCACCCTCGCGGCGCTCGAAGCGGGGCGTACCCTCGCGCTCGCCAACAAGGAGTCGCTGATCGTCGGCGGCCCCCTGGTGAAGGCGCTCGCGAAGCCGGGGCAGATCATCCCCGTCGACTCCGAACACGCCGCGCTCTTCCAGGCACTCGCATCGGGCACCCGCGCCGATGTGCGCAAGCTGGTCGTCACGGCGTCCGGCGGCCCGTTCCGCGGACGGACCAAAGCCGATCTGGCGAACGTCACGCCACAGGACGCGCTCGCGCACCCCACCTGGGCCATGGGCCCGGTCATCACGGTCAACTCCGCGACGCTCGTCAACAAGGGCCTGGAAGTCATCGAGGCCCACCTCCTCTACGACATCCCCTTCGAACGCATCGAGGTCGTCGTCCACCCGCAGTCCTACGTGCACTCCATGGTCGAGTTCACCGACGGATCGACGCTGGCCCAGGCCACGCCGCCCGACATGCGTGGCCCGATCGCCATCGGCATCGGCTGGCCCGAGCGCGTGCCGGACGCGGCGCCCGCCTTCGACTGGACGAAGGCGTCGAGCTGGGAGTTCTTCCCTCTCGACAACGACGCCTTCCCCTCGGTCGGGCTCGCCCGGCATGTGGGGAAGCTCGCGGGCACGGCCCCGGCGGTGTTCAATGCCGCAAACGAGGAGTGCGTGGACGCGTTCTTGAACGGCGCCCTGCCCTTCAACGGAATCATGGAAACTGTCACGAAGGTCGTCGCCGAACACGGCACACCGTCTGCGGGAACTTCCCTGACCGTCGCGGACGTCCTCGAGGCGGAGACCTGGGCGCGCGCCCGGGCCCGTGAACTGACGGCGAAGGCGACCGCGGAGGCTCGCGCATGACGACCTTGATGATGATCCTCGGCATAGTCGTCTTCGCGGTCGGGCTGCTGTTCTCGATCGCCTGGCACGAGCTGGGTCACCTGTCGACCGCCAAGCTGTTCGGCATCCGCGTGCCGCAGTACATGGTCGGCTTCGGCCCGACGATCTTCTCGCGCAAGAAGGGCGACACCGAGTACGGCATCAAGGCCATCCCCCTCGGTGGGTACATCCGCATGATCGGCATGTTCCCGCCAGGACCGGACGGGCGTATGGAGGCACGCTCGACGTCTCCCTGGCGCGGCATGATCGAGGACGCGCGGTCGGCCGCCTTCGAGGAGCTCAAGCCCGGCGACGAGACGCGGCTCTTCTACACGCGCAAGCCGTGGAAGCGCGTGATCGTGATGTTCGCCGGTCCGTTCATGAACCTGATCCTGGCCGTGGTGATCTTCCTCGGCGTGATGATGACCTTCGGCATCAGCACGCAGACGACGACGGTCGGCAAGGTGTCCGACTGCGTCATCCAGCAGAGCGAGAACCGCACGAAGTGCGAGAAGGGCGACACGGTCGCGCCCGCCAAGGCGGCGGGCCTGAAGCTCGGCGACAAGATCGTCGGCTTCCAGGGGCAGCCCATCGACGACTGGTCCGCGCTCCAGGGCAAGATCCGCGAGACGATCGGCCCGGCCACCATCACGGTCGAGCGCGACGGCAAGCAGGTCGACCTGCACGCCAACCTCATCAAGAACCAGGTCAGCAAGACCGACGGTGAGGGCGGCTATGTGGAGGGCAAGTACGTCTCCGCGGGCTTCCTCGGCTTCACCCCCGCCACCGGCGTCGTCCAGCAGGGCTTCGGCGACTCCGTGAGCCGCATGGGCGACATGATGGAGAACGGCGTCGAGTCGCTCATCGCGCTGCCGTCCAAGATCCCCGACCTGTGGGACGCGGCCTTCGGAGACGGCGACCGCAAGCAGGACTCCCCGATGGGTGTCGTCGGCGCGGCCCGCGTGGGCGGCGAGGTCTTCACGCTTGACATCCCGCCGGAGAACCAGATCGCGATGATGCTGTTCCTGGTGGCGGGCTTCAACCTCTCCCTGTTCCTGTTCAACATGCTCCCGCTGCTGCCACTGGACGGCGGGCACATCGCGGGAGCGCTGTGGGAGTCGGTGCGGCGCAAGTCGGCCAAGCTCCTGAAGCGGCCCGACCCGGGCCCCTTCGATGTCGCGAAGCTGATGCCCGTCGCCTATGTGGTGGCCGGAATCTTCATCTGCTTCACGATCCTCGTCCTGATCGCGGACGTCGTTAACCCGGTCAGAATCTCCTGATCACGTGAAGTTTGCGGCGGCCGGGCACTCTATGTGTCCGGCCGCCCACCATTGGGTGGACTTGGGGGCGGGATGTGCTCGGGCCCTGTGGGGTGCCGTAATCTCGAAGCCTGGAGCCCGCCGATCTCGGGACCTTGATCCACACCTTGGGGATGCACGCCAGATGACTGCCGTTTCTCTCGGAATCCCGTCCGTACCGACCAAGCTCGCCGACCGCCGCGTCAGCCGCAAGATCCAGGTCGGTACGGTCGCCGTCGGCGGGGACGCACCGGTGTCGGTGCAGTCGATGACGACGACGCGTACGTCCGATATCGGGGCGACGCTGCAGCAGATCGCGGAGTTGACCGCGTCGGGTTGCCAGATCGTGCGGGTGGCGTGTCCGACGCAGGATGACGCTGACGCGCTGGCGACGATTGCG